>CAYFGX010000004.1:0-105387 GCA_964342405.1 uncultured Verrucomicrobiota bacterium
AGATGGTGCACGCTCCAGGGTTCGAACCTGGGACCCCTACCGTGTGAAGGTAATGCTCTACCGCTGAGCTAAGCGTGCAATCGCTTGGCCGGAAAGATTGCCGTTCTTTTGGGCTGGGTCAAGGGATTCTTGAGCTCGGCTTGATGCTATTCCCCTGATTGCTGGAATCCTGGGGCGCGATCTCGTTGAATGAGGGTGTCTCGCTCTGCCCAGGTGTCATCGGGCTCAGGGAAGTCCGCGTTGTAGTGAAGGCCCCGGCTTTCGGGACGAATCATGGCTGACTTGATAATCAAATCGGCAACGGTGACGAGGTTCCTTAATTCGAGCAGGTCAGGTGTCACTTGGAAATTGAGATAGTATTCTTGAATTTCCGTCTGGAGGTTGTCGATGCGGGTTTGGGCGCGCTCAAGTCGTTTCTTTGTTCGAACAATGCCCACATAGTCCCACATGAGCCGACGGATTTCATCCCAGTTGTGAGAGACGACGACGAGTTCGTCGGGATCGTGTAGGTCACCGTCCTCCCATTGCGGGAGCTCTGAACTAGGCTCTTCAAGCGGCACTTGCTTGAGTTTTTCCGCCGCACCGTAGGCGACGACGAGTGCCTCGAGGAGTGAATTGCTCGCCAAACGGTTGGCCCCATGGAGTCCCGTGCAAGCAACTTCTCCAATGGCGAAGAGCCCTCTTAGGTTTGTCTCGCCACTCGTTGAGGTTTTGATTCCGCCGCACTGGTAATGGGCTGCAGGCACGACTGGGATGGGCTGCTTGGTGATGTCGATGCCGTATTTGAGGCAGGTCTGGTAGATGTTAGGAAACCGGTTCATGATAAAGGGAGCCGGTTTGTGGGTGATGTCTAGGTGAACGTAGTCGGATCCTTCGCGCTTCATTTCGCGGTCGATTGCTCGAGCAACGATATCTCGAGGAGCGAGCGATTTGAGCGGATGGTAATCGTCCATGAATGCTCGGCCGCTAGTACTTTTGATGATGCCGCCTTCTCCTCGTACTGCTTCAGAGATTAGGAAGGTCTTTGCCGTTGGATGATAGAGGCAGGTCGGGTGGAACTGGACAAATTCCATGTTGAGTATGGGCACCCCTGCACGGTAAGCCATCGCGACTCCATCTCCGGTCGCAATATCGGGATTAGTCGTGTAGAGGTACACTTTACCACACCCGCCCGTTCCAATCACCACGGCTTTGGAGCGAAAGGTCTCGACCTTTTGCTTGGAAATATCAAGGACGTAGATGCCATGGCAACGATTTGGCTCCTCGAGTCCGAGTCTGTGGGATGTGATGAGATCGATCGCAAAATGGTCTTCAAAGATTTCGATCCTTGGATTGTCGGCGATGGCTTGGAGAAGGGCTCGCTCAATCTCGCGTCCCGTGACATCTTTAGCGTGGAGAATGCGTCGTTTTGAGTGTCCTCCCTCTTTGCCAAGGTCCCACTCTTTTTCCCCGGCTTTTAAACCCTCGCGCTCGCTGAACTCCATGCCGAGCTTGATGAGATCCGCGATCCGGTCCGGGCCTTCTCTAAGAATTTCGGTGACGACCCCGGGATGACAAAGACCGGCTCCGGCCGTGCAGGTGTCTTCGACGTGTTTCTCAATCGAGTCCTCCTTACTTGTGACGGCGGCGATTCCTCCTTGGGCGTAGTTGGTATTTGATTCCGCGCGATGTTTTTTGGTGATGATCGCAACAGTCCCTTGTTCGGCGGCCTTGAGAGAGAAGTAGAGACCTGCGATGCCGCTACCCAGAACGATAAAATCGTAGTTTCGTGTGAGAGTTGCCATGTGTTATGGGAACGAGGTCGATTGATGGCAAGGTCTGAGACCTTAAAACCCTGAAACCGTGTCCCTAGATTCGACTATTGTCAATGAGTCGCGTCCGGCCGAAGCGGACTGCGAGGGCAATTCGATCTCCTGGCTTAACGCGTGGGGAGGGCTTCAAGTTGGCCGGGTTGAAGAACTCGATGTAGTCAAGCTGAGCTTCTGGGGTGGCGGCGACCATTTTGGTTAGCTCGCGTCTGAGCGTGCTTGCTAGAATGGGTTTGCTCGCTTGTCTGATGCGGTTTTTTGCCGTCTGGATGCAGCTCCAAAGTATGGTAGCATGACGACGTTGATTGCCGTTTAGGTAAGCGTTTCGGGAACTGAGAGCGAGCCCGTCGTGTTCACGAACGGTTTTGCCCATCACGATTTTGGTCGGAATGCGGAGATCTTGAACCATTTTTCTGACCACCGCGAGCTGTTGGAAATCCTTCTCTCCAAAGATGGCATGGCTTGGCTGGGTGAGGTTGAAGAGAATATTGACGATCGTGGTCACCCCTCGGAAATGGGAGGGGCGTGATCGACCTTCCATGGCTTGACTGAGGTCTCCTTCGGTCACGTAGGTGCTGAACCCCTTGTCGGCGCCAGTCGGGTAGATGTCTTCAGCTCGCGGCATGAAGACCGCATCGGCTCCCAGACTGCGGCAAAGCTCTAGGTCCGCTTTTTCAGACCGTGGGTATTGATTGAAGTCTTCGGAAGGAGAGAATTGGGTTGGGTTCACGAAGATGCTGACCACCAGGTGGCCTTGGTTGCCCGCCAATCTTCTGCCTTTGGCGATCAAGGCGGCGTGACCGGCGTGGAGGAAGCCCATGGTTGGGACCAGCACGACGGATTGATTGGCTTGCCGCCATGAGAGGCTCAGTCTTTGCATTGAGACAGAGCTTTTGATCGTTTTCATTCGAGCTTGCTTAAGGTGGAGCGTCAGCGGGAAAAGGGCACACCAGGTGCGGGGCGGTACCTAACATAGTGGCCATTCCGTATGCAAGCGGAGGGTGGTTGCAAATCGCGTTGTCCCATCGCAAATGTCGGGAATTTCAAATCTGTTGTCATTTTTAATGGGTTCGAACTAAGATCCGGAGGTTTATGAACTTATCATTACATCATTCTGTGTTGGTTGCAGCCGTGGGGCTCTTTCTATCGACCTTCGGCGTCCAGAGCCAGACCGTGAGTGGTAAGGCGACGCCTCTCGTTCCTGATCAGGACGGTTGGTACGCTTTGTTTGATGGAAAAACCCTTAGCGGCTGGCAGACCTTCGATCCCCATGCCTGGAAAATTATTGATGGTGGACTGCTGGAAGGGAGAGGAAGCCGCAGTCACTTGTTTAGTCCTGCCACTTACCGGAACATGGAGTTCAAAGCTGAAATCAAACTGAACCACAAAGGGAACAGCGGGATGTATTTTCGAGCTGCTTTGGGCGAGGGGTGGCCCAAAGGCTATGAAACACAGGTTGAGAATACGAGCTCAGACCCCCAACGGACTGGCAGTTTGTATAATTTCGTCAAGATTGGGGAACAACTCGTCGAGGATGATACATGGTGGACTCAGCATGTCGTCGCGATCGGAAATCGAATCATTGTTAAGGTGAACGACAAGATCGTCGTCGATTTTGTCGACAAGAAGAACACTTACACGGAGGGGCACCTGGCTTTGCAACAGCATGATCCAGGAAGTGTCGTGAACTACCGAAACGTGGTTGTGAAGCCGCTTCCGGATGACTCGGAGGCCGCGTTGGCCATTGTGAAGCAAGATCTGCCTGAACTGAAGTAGGCCGTTGCTTCGGGAAGACGTTGATCGATCTTGCGGATGAGCTCGGAAAAGGGGATCTGATATTGATTGCTAGGTGGTTGGGCTTTTCCTTAGGCTTGGGCCGCAGTTTTTGGAATGAAGATTTACATAGACGGAGAGTTTTTTGACCGAGAGAACGCCAAGGTTTCGGTGTTCGACCACGGTTTGTTGTACGGGGACGGTGTTTTTGAGGGAATTCGAGCCTACAATGGCCGAATTTTTGAGCTGCGCAAACACATTGAGCGCCTCTTTAAGTCAGCTAAGGCAATCTTGCTGACGATTCCCATGACCGTGGATGAGCTGTGCGAAGCCGTTCGGGCGACGTGTGAGGTCAATGAGATTGAAGATGGCTACATCCGCTTGTTGGTGACCCGCGGAGAGGGGAGCTTGGGCTTGAATCCGGAGAGTTGTGCTCGACCATCCGTCATCGTCATAGCGAGCGGGATCCAACTTTATCCGAAAGAATATTACGAGCGAGGGCTCACGATCGTGACGGCCCCGACGATGCGAAATCTCCAGAATGCGATCAACCCTGCGATCAAGTCTCTCAACTACTTGAACAATATTCTCGCGAAAATTGAAGCGAGTAACGCGGGCTGCGAAGAAGCAATTATGCTGAATTCCGAGGGGTTTGTAGCCGAATGCACGGGGGACAATCTGTTTATTCTCAGCGAGAATGTTCTAGCCACACCACCTCTTGCAGCGGGTGCACTCTATGGAATCACTCGGAATGTGGTGATGGATCTGGCTCGAAATGCGGGACTGGAAGTTGTCGAGAAGAACATCTCGCGCTACGATGTGTTTGTGGCAGACGAGTGTTTCCTAACGGGCACGGGAGCGGAGGTGGTCCCCGTTGTAAAGGTTGATCAACGAGTGATCGGAGAAGGGGTTCCTGGTCCGGTCACACGGAAGCTTGTCCAGGCCTACCATGATCTCACTCGTGCGAGTGGCGTGCCCATTGTTAAGGCCGGCTAGGTAGGCGCGGTTGTTGGATAAAGAACTAGATTCAGGATTTTTAATCTATGCTTTGCAACGTTTGTGAAAAAAACGAAGCCAAGGTGCATTTGACGCAGATGGTTGAAGGCAAGATTCGAAAGGTAGACCTCTGCGAGTCATGTGCGAAGGAGAAGGGGATCGACGATCCAACCGGATTCTCGCTTGCCGATGTCTTGACCGGAATGGAAGCTGTTCAAAAACCACAGACGGCACCAGTTGAGTCCTCAAACCAGGCCGACTGTGATTTTTGTGGCTACACCCAAGCGGAATTCAAAAAAACGGGGCGCCTCGGTTGTTCCCATTGCTATGAAGTGTTCGAAGAGGGCCTTGAACAAGTCTTCAAAACGATGCACCGCGGCGTGCGTCACACTGGCAAGGTTCCGGAGAAATTGCGGAGCAGTAAGGAGCTGCAGGATCGATCCAGGGACTTGCAGTCTCGGCTTGACGAGGCCGTCTCAAGGGAGGACTTTGAGCAGGCTGCTGTTTTGCGAGATGAGTTAAAGGTGGTTCAATCGGAGATTGATAAGCTCACTCTTGTTGCGGAAGGGAACGATGAAACTGCTTGATTTCCTACGGCCGCCGGAAGCCTATACCCGTCGGTCCGGACCTCTCGACAAGATCGTCCTCACGAGTCGCGTCAGATTAGCCCGAAACTTGGACTCTGTTTCCTTTCCTGGGCATTCCAAGAAGGCGCAAAGGGTTAAGGCGCTGGAGAGCCTTCTGCCGGCAGTTTCAGGCTTGGAAGCAATGCAGGGAGGTGCTCACGAAGGAATGGGCAAGCTTAGCGCGATGGATAAGCAGATCCTTGTGGAGCGCCATTTAATCAGTCGAGAACATGCTGCGAGAGGGGTAGGTAGTGCAGTCGTCGTGAGCAAGGATGAGTTGATTAGTGTGATGATCAACGAAGAGGATCACCTCAGAATGCAGGTGATTCTGCCGGGGCTACAAGTGAAGGAAGCTTGGCAGAAAATGGATACTTTCGATTCCCTGTTGGAGGATGTCGTGCCTTATGCCTATTCGTCCAAGTATGGATATCTGACAGCTTGTCCTACAAACCTTGGGACTGGGATTCGAGTCAGTGCCATGCTGCATCTGCCAGGACTGGTTCTCGCAGAGCACATCAATCAGATCATCACGTCCGTAAACAAGTTGGGATTGGCTGTTCGCGGGCTTTATGGTGAAGGGACCGAGGCATTGGGTAACGTCTTTCAGGTTTCAAACCAGATGACGCTCGGCGAATCTGAAGTCGAAATCGTCGAGAAGCTCAATAAAGTTGTGCTTCAGATCGTGGAGAACGAAGAGAACGCCCGTCAGAAGGTGTTGGAAACGAATCCCAAGATGCTGCTCAACCACATCGGACGGGCATACGGAATTCTCTCTCACTCCCACAGCATTTCTTCGAAAGAAACAAAGAACCTCCTATCGCTTCTACGCCTCGGCGTGGATCTTGAGCTCTTTCCGTCCGAGCATCGTGCGTCGGTTGATGAACTATTCATCGTTACGGAGCCGGCCCATATCCAACGTCGGTATGAAGGCAAGAAGACAGCGGAAGAGCGCGACGTCTTACGGGCCGATCTTCTGAGAGGGCGACTCTCAGCCATTCCACGGCCATCAGAAGAGCAACTGAGCCAGACTGAAGCCGCCTCCGAGGACGAGGTGTAGAGTTTCCGCGCTTAGAATCCTGCTGAATCGAAGAGGGCTTCTGTCCCC
The DNA here is from genome assembly GCA_964342405.1 of uncultured Verrucomicrobiota bacterium. Lineage (GTDB taxonomy): Bacteria > Verrucomicrobiota > Verrucomicrobiia > Limisphaerales > AAA164-E04 > UBA2970. Next base: position 6,309 of record CAYFGX010000004.1, read on the forward strand.
GGTTTGATTTCTTCGGGGGTGGGTTTTGCGGGGGACAACACCTGCCGGAGGTAATCTACCGCCCCTTCGAAAGTTGTTACTGAGCGCGGGAGCGTTGTCCCTGCCGCGTTGGGGTGTCCACCCCCTTGTAGACTCCGAGCAACCTCCAGAGCTTCTCCGTTTTGGCTTCGAATGCTTGCCGTTACGGGGCCACTGGGTTTCTTGAAAAAGGTGATCAGCGCCTTATACGGTTGCGTCGCTTCTTCCAGAATCTGATGTACGATGTAGTTCGTATCTCCAATCGCTGTGGCGACGTAGGCAATGTCCGAGGTGATTTCCGTGATGTGATCCTTGCTCCAGGTCAGTCCGATGGGATCCTCAACGCGGCGTTTCAGTTCCATGAGCTCCAGGAGGGGATGATCAATAAGGGTTTCGAGCTGATTCCCGATGAGGCGATGGAGGGGTCTGAAGTGGTATGTTTTGACGAGTCGAGCGTAGTCTGTGGCTAATTCGAAATCAGGATGGTCGCAGAGATACAAGTCCGCGATGTTCGTTAGCTCCACAAGTCTCTCAAGCGTGGCGTTCCCAGCCTTATTCTCCTTAAGGATGTTGTAGCAAAGTTTTGATGCCGAAAGGTTTAAGTCGTGAATCAAGGTCGCTTTGGTGGGCTGATGTTCGGTCATGTGATGATCGATGATGACCCAGTCTTCCCGATCGGTTTTGGGATCAAACGAGAGGTCGCAGACCCAGGCTCGTTTTGGATAGCGTTTGAGATTGTTCCAAGGGCTCGATGAGAGCGGCTCAACCGCGATATCAACATCGAATAGCGATTTTGCGAGCCGTTGGAGGAGGCAGCCTGAAACAAAGCCGTCCAGGTCGCTCTCGTGAGTGAAAATGATATCGGGTTTTGGTAACGGAGACATCGGGTCCGTTATAAAGTGAGAGAATGGTCTAGGGCCAGTGGGAAACATGAAATTATTCATGCCCCGGGGTGTCTCTGAGAAATCTCTGCATTCCTGGCGATTGCGGCTGGATTTTTCCTTCTGGACGTTGTAGTTAGTGATTAGGTTTCGAAGCTGCCTGAAGACAGGTGGCGCCCTAGAGAACGGGGTTCGGAAGGTGCACGATGCTGTTTCAAAGTGGTCTAACCAGTTTGACAGACCGCGAAATCCTTAAGAAATAGCCAAAACAGACCGATAGTGCCCACAGTGGGGATCCGAGGACTATTGGCGGATAGGTTCTAATATGAGCGAAGACGCTTTCAACAATTTTACGCCACGAGCGCAGCAAGTGCTCGCTCTGGCGCGCAAAGAGGCAGATCGATTCAACCACACTTATGTCGGAACGGAGCACTTGCTCCTAGGACTGATCAAGTTGGGGCAGGGAGTCGCGGTTAATGTCTTGCAGAAGATGGGACTCGAGTTGGACACGGTTCGGCTTGAGGTCGAGAAACACGTGCCCTCTGGCCCGGATCAGAAAGTCGTCGGCACAATCCCTTACACTCCGCGAGTTAAGAAAGTGCTGAACCTCGCTGCCAAGGAAGCGAAACAGCTCGCTCACACCTATGTTGGCACGGAGCACATCCTTTTGGGATTGCTTCGGGAAGGTGATGGCGTTGCGGCGAAGGTGTTGAAGACATTGGACATCGACATCGAACAGACTCGTCAGGAGGTTTTACGGGAACTGGATCCCAATTTCCAGGGGGGCGAAGAGTTCGCTGGTGCGGAAATGGCTGAGAAGACCGGGGACAAAAAGGGGGATGTTAAAACCCCTGCCTTGCGAGCTTTTGGACGAGACCTCACTGAGATCGCTGCCAAGGGGGAAATGGATCCCGTCATCGGTCGGACCGAAGAAATTGAACGAGTGATTCAAATCCTTTGCCGCCGCACCAAGAACAATCCTGTGCTTCTGGGCGAAGCGGGGGTTGGAAAGACGGCTATCGTGGAGGGCCTGGCCCAGGAGGTATCTCGAGGGAATGTCCCTGAGATTCTGAGAGACAAGCGGGTCATTACGCTAGACCTCGCATTGATGGTCGCTGGAACGAAGTATCGCGGGCAGTTCGAAGAGCGCATCAAAGCCGTCATGGACGAGATTAAGCGCACCAAAAACGTGATTCTTTTCATTGATGAGCTCCACACGATCGTTGGTGCGGGCTCAGCGGAAGGCACCATGGATGCTTCGAACATAATCAAGCCCGCTTTGAGTCGTGGGGAGATGCAGTGTGTCGGAGCAACCACGCTTAACGAATACCGAAAATACATCGAGAAGGATGCCGCCCTCGAACGCCGTTTTCAATCTGTGAAGGTTGAAGCGCCTTCAATCGAGGATGCCGTTTTGATTCTGAAAGGGGTTCGATCGAAGTATGAGGACCATCACAAGATCAATCTGACGGACGCCGCCGTTGAAGCAGCTGTGAAGCTCTCTGATCGCTACATCACAGGGCGGTATCTCCCGGACAAAGCGATTGATGTGATGGACGAAGCGGGAGCAAGGGCGCGGATCAAGTCCATGACCCGTCCACCTGACGTGAAGAGTCTCGAGGCTGAGATCGAAGAGATCAAGACCGAGAAGGAGAAGGCGATCAAGGAACAAGATTTCGAACGAGCTGCTTCGATGCGCGACAGCGAGAAGCAGTCCAAAGAAAAGCTCGAGACGATTCTCAACGCTTGGAAGGCCACCCGTGAGGAAGAGCGCGTCTTGGTGGACGATGACGACATTTTGAGCGTGGTTGCCAAATGGACAGGAATTCCGTTGAAGCGAATGGAGCAGGGCGAAGCCCAGCGTCTCTTGGCCATGGAAGATGAGCTGTCGAGAACAGTCGTCGGTCAAGCGGAAGCTGTTTCTGCAATGTGTAAGGCACTACGACGTTCGCGGGCAGATCTGAAAGATCCCCGGCGGCCGATCGGGACCTTTGCTCTGTTGGGGCCTACCGGTGTGGGTAAAACGTTGCTGGCTAAGACGATCGCCGAAAACATGTTTGGTGATGAGAAATGCTTGATCCAGCTGGACATGAGCGAATACATGGAGAAATTCACGGTTTCTCGGCTTGTTGGTTCTCCTCCAGGGTATGTGGGTTACGAAGAAGGTGGACAGTTGACCGAGAAAGTTCGCCGACAGCCTTACTCTGTCGTTCTATTCGATGAGATTGAGAAGGCGCATCCTGACGTGATGAACATGCTCCTTCAGATCCTGGAGGAAGGTAAGTTGACCGACAACGTTGGACGCTCAGTAGACTTCCGGAACACGATCATTTTGATGACTTCCAATGTCGGGGCCAATTTGATCGAAAACGGGGGCGTGATTGGATTTGTTCAAGGCGATGGGGAAGCGGACTACGGCGTTATGCGGGGTAGGATCCTCGATGAAGCGAAACGGGTCTTCAAGCCGGAATTCTTGAATCGATTGGACGATGTCATTGTGTTCCGTTCATTGACGAAGGCAAATCTTGTAGAGATTCTTTCGCTTGAGGTAGATAAGGTGCTTTCTCGACTACGGAAACGTGATCTGGAATTAGTGCTCGATGATTCAGCGAAAGACTTTCTCGTCGATAAGGGATTCGACCCGAGCTACGGCGCCCGCCCGATGCGACGTGCCGTGGAGCGATATCTGGAGGACCCTCTTGCAGAAGAAATCTTGCGCGGACACTTTACGGGCAATGAGCCCATTGAAGTGACAGCCGACGGCGATCATCTTTCGTTTGTCCAGAAGGCCCAGACGGGCGAAGCAGTGTCCGGCTAGTCTTTCTCGATTAATCTAGCAAGCGGCCCCAAGCGAGGAATCACTTGGGGCCGCTTTGCTTTAATTGTGGATCACATCACCGCCGAGTTTCATGGCTCGATTGAGAATCGGTGGATGGTCGTCTGGCGGTAGACCATCCCTGGGTACAAGATTGTTGAAGGAAAATGTGCTTGGTTTGGAGAGTCGGGGAAATGCTGGCATTCCAGGCAAATGCCCGCGTGGGGTTGGTAGCGAGTCCCTGATTTTCCTTCAATGGTCCCGTCCAAAAAGTTCGCAGTGTATAGCTGGATACCTGGTTCGGTTGTAAACACTTCCATTTTTCTGCCTGTCTCTGGATGTTTCAGAACTGCGGCACGAGTCAAGGCGCCTGCCTCTGGTTTCTCTAAGACGAAGTTGTGATCGTATCCTTGCGGATCACCTCCGACCTCCTGGATACGGGATCCAATCGTATTGGGAGATGTAAAATCCAGTGGGGTCCCTTTTACCGGAAGGATTTCTCCAGTAGGGATGAGAGTTGAGTCTACTGCGGTATAGAGATTGGCCGCGAGGGAAAGTTCGTGGTCCTGAATATCTCCTCGCCCTTCTCCTTTGAGGTTCCAGTAGGCGTGGTTCGTTAGGTTGACGGGTGTTGCTTTGTCCGTTGTGGCTTGGTAGTCGATTCTCAGTTCGTTGGCATCCGTTAGGATGTAGTCCATCCGAACGTTGAGAGCGCCAGGATAAGATTCCTCTCCATCGGGACTCTGATACGTGAGCCGGATGCCTTCCGCACTCGATTGCTTGAGTTCTGAGGCTGCCCATATCTTAGTATTGAACCCCTCATTTCCTCCGTGTAGGTGGTGGTCCCCGTTGTTTTGAGCGAGCTGGAAGCGTTTCTCGCTCAGCTGGAAAGAGCCTTTAGCAATACGGTTTGCGTAGCGGCCCGCCACTACTCCAAAAAAGGGGTTGTTGTCCAAATAGCCGTCTAGATCACTGAATCCGAGAGTGATGTCATCGAAAGTGCCCGATCGATCCGGGACGTGCATCTGGGTGATCGCGGCACCGTAGTTTGTGATGCGGGCAATCAGTCCGTTCTTATTCTTTAACGTGAAGAGTGAGGCCTCGGCTCCCACTTTCGTTTTGCCAAAATTCGTTGTTTCCACAGTTAAGCTGGTGAGTTGTTAAAGTGTGATGAAAGGGTCCGAACTGAAGGGATGAAGCCCGGTCGATACACCCCACCTGTCGTGTCAACCGGAGGGTCAGTGTCCGGGTTGAGATAGGGAATGACGGAGTGAAACAGAAAAGCGTTCGGATTGTCAATTCCGAAAGTGTGTAAATGGTTGAATCTGAGCATCTAAGTCTCTAAAGCAAGGCGTCCGACTGATATCATTCTTTTGGGAGAACCCCAATGCCCTTAAGCCAAGTCTCGCAGAGGTCGGGCCATTCAGAGACTGCGTGGTCCGACTTTCTGAGCCCATAGCCATGTCCTCCGGTCGGATACAGGTGCATTTCGGCAGGGATTTCGGCTTGGTGGAGAGCGATGTAGTAGGCGAGGCTGCTCTCCACTTTTACACCGTCGTCCTGGGTTTGGACGAGAAAGCAAGGAGGCGTCTGAGGCGCAATCGCCACCTCTGAAGTGAGTTCCAAAGGGTTTGTTTCGGATGAGAGATAAGCGGGGTAGATCAGAATAGTGAAATTGGGGCGGCAGCTCGTGTCATCGACGGCGTCCACTCTCGTATAGGCTCTGACTGCAAATTGAGTTGAAGCCGTCGCCGAAAGATGGCCGCCGGCTGAGAAGCCCAATATGCCAATTCGTTTTGGGTCGATTGCCCACCTTTGAGCTTGGTTTCTCACCAAGCTAAGCGCCCTTTGTGCATCCTGAAGTGAGGCCTCGTGCTTTTCTCGACCTGCTCGCCTGGGAACCCTGTATTTAAGTAGGACGGCTGTAACCCCGATTGAATTGAGCCACTCGACGACCTCCGTGCCCTCAAGGTCAAAGGCAATGATGTTGTAACCTCCTCCAGGGCAAACGACAACGGCTGCGCCTGTGTCGATGTGCGACGGGGGCCGGTGAACCGTAATCGTCGGGGCGGTGATGTTCGTGATGCGATCAATGGTCCTCGAAGATGGCGGAGGAAGATGTTTTTCTTTTGAGATTTCACCCTGCTCTCCAGGCGCACCGTTAGGCCACAAGAGAAGAGCCGGTTTTGACTCGGCTTCTATAGACCAGGCGTGTGAATTCCAGAACAGCAGGGCGAGGGCGAGAATTTGAGATTTCATGATGATTCGAGTAAACCGGGCGATTTCGCGGGATCGTAGATGATACTTCCAAGAATGCCAATCCAGGGTCGCAGCCGTTGAAGTTCTCAAAGTTCATACCTTGAGAGAACGGATTTGAGCAAAAGATCGGGCTAAATTGGGAAAAACCCTAAAATAAAGGTTGCTGTGATTGGAGGCTCTGGTAGGTTTTGGCCTCTTTTCGCGGTTCCTCTCGAAGGCTCGGCGGAATGGAGAATCAACCGGTCACTCGAATCCCGAGAGAATGGCATCTTGGGGCGGCCACAACAACACTGAATCGATCCCGTGTTCCGCGGGACGAACTCTGCTCGAAAACGAAAGGATGAGCGTGAGTTCGGCAACAAATGGAATAAATAGATACACTGTGACAGACTTAGGCGTTAAAGAATTGCTTGAAGCAGGTGTTCATTTCGGACACCAAACCCGTCGTTGGAACCCGAAGATGAAGCGTTTCATCTTCGATGCCCGCAATGGAATTCACATTATTGATCTCGGGAAGACCGTAACACAGCTTAAAGACGCTGTTGAATTCCTCACCAAGACAGCCCGGGCAGGCGGAAGGATTTTATTTGTTGGCACGAAAAAGCAAGCCCAGGCAGCTGTGAAAGAAATGGCTGCTGATGCAGGCCAAAGCTATGTCACGGAACGTTGGTTAGGTGGGACTCTGACCAATTTGAAGACCGTTAAGAAATCCCTGAAGCGATTGCAAGAGATCGAGAAGATGGAGTCTGACGGCAAAATGGCCACCTACGGAAAAAAGGAACAATCCATGTTGCGGCGCGAAGCAGCTCGTCTGCATCGAAACCTCGATGGTATTCGCACGATGGAAAACTTTCCTGCAGCCCTTTTCATCATCGACTTGAAACGCGAGCACAATGCAGTGGCAGAAGCGCTCCGCTTGAACATTCCGATTGTGTCGATTGTGGACACCAACTGTGACCCTGACCAAGCGACCTACCCAATTCCTGGCAACGATGATTCTATCCGCTCCTTGCGTCTAATTCTTGGTCACGTGACTGAACGCATCAAGCAAGCGCGCTCAGAATATGAATCGGCTCAAGCACGAGCCCGTGCTGAAGAAGCGAAGCGACAAGAAGAGGAAGCGGCTGCGAAGGCTGCTGCTGCTGCTGCTGCCGAGGCCGCTGCTGCTGCCGAAGCCGCTGCTGCTGCTTCCGCTGCGTTCGCCCAAGCTTCGAGTGGCGACGCACCTGCCGCACCTGCCGCACCTGCCGCAGCCGAGCCGGTAGCAGCTCCCGAGGCACCGGCTGCGCCTTCGAGCGCAGAGGAAGCGAAGTAAGACACCAATCTCCCTCGTTGGGGGCTCTGGATGCCGGGTAGGTAACAGAGCCCTCACTGGCATTATAGGAGAGAACGAGAATCTCCCCTCGACCAATCACTAACAACTGATCAACTGAGAAAGTAGAAATGGCAGAAATTACTGCAGCAGCCGTAGGAAAACTACGAGCAATGACCAACGCAGGTTTGATGGACTGCAAGAAAGCTCTCACCGAAACCGGTGGTGACCTGGATGCAGCTGTTGACGTGCTTCGCAAGAAGGGCGTAGCAAGCGCCGCCAAGAAAGCAGGACGCTCAGCAAATGAAGGTGTGATTGCCCATTACATCTCGCCAGACTCGAAGTCGGGCATTTTGGTGGAAGTCAATTGTGAGACGGATTTCGTTGCGAAGAATGAGACGTTTCAGGCGTTTTGCAGCGAGATCGCCAAGACTCTCGTGGAAACTCCGGATGCTGACCTTGAGGCGCTGAGGACAGCTCAGGTCGCCAAAATCGGCGAGAATATCCAATTCGGCCGGCACACTCGAATGGATGTCTCAGGTACGGGGCTCATTGCGGCCTACATTCACACCGGGGCTAAGGTTGGAGTGCTTGTTGAGGTGGGAGCCAACAACGCGGACAGCACGAGCAAGGAAGCGTTTACGTCCCTCGTTAAGGATATCACCTTGCAGATCGCAGCGGCTAATCCTGTGGCGGTTCGTCGCGAAGAGATTGATCCAACCCTCGTTCAGAAAGAGAAGGAGATTGCTGAGGAACAGGCACAAGGGAAACCTCCACAAGCTGTTGAAAAGATCATCGCTGGAAAACTGGAGAAGTATTACCAGAACACGTGCTTGGAGGATCAAGGATTCATTCGCAAGAACGGCGAAGTGTCAGTTAAAGAGCACGTCGCGAGTGTCGGTAAAGAGCTCGGTGACGAGTTTGTCATTCGCCGCTTTCTTCGCTTCCAGGTGGGCGAAGACAACGCTGAATAGAAAACAGCAGGTCTTAAAGTTCAACGAATCTGAATTCAAAGGGCAGCCTCATGGCTGCCCTTTTTCGTGCCCGGATTGCGTGGTGTTTCTTTGGAACGACCAGTGCGGATTGCGTGGTGGGGACGATAGATTTGGGTTGTGACGACGCGCGGCTATTTCAGGCTCAAGTTCTTCTCGAAATGGATCGGGAGTTGAGCGTTCCTGAGAAAGTCGAGTGACGAGTTAATGGTCATACTTCCGTCTAGGGCTGCTTCAAATTCCTTGCTCCCTCCCAGTAATTGGAACGCGGTCGTCCCCAAAGCGATGAAGTCCAGGTGGAGCGGGATCTTGATTGAACTGTCTCCTTTGCTCGACACTTCGACGGCATTTTCAATCTTGCCTTTCGCCCAAGCATTCTGATTGCCAGTGAAGGTGTAGTCCAAACCGTTGAGGACCAAATTGAATGCGTTGGGGTTCTCTATGTTGACCGTAAGATCAAGATCGGCACCCGTGAGATTAAGCTTTCGCTTCGCGAGGCTCACATCGCTTATACGCGGCGGGCGAATCACGGGAAGAGAACCAGTCTTTGTCAGTGGCACCTTAAAGCTACCAAGAAGCGGTAGATTGAACTGCAGCTGGGTGTTCAGTTCGTAATCGAATGAATCGCTTTGCAAGATCTCCGGGATTTCGTTCGCGAGTGTCTGAAGGGTGAGGCTCAAGGGAACGGATAGCGTACTCTCTTGAGCTGCTTCGATTCTGAGAGTGTTGTTTTGCTCTCCCTGCAACAGCGGCTGATTGTTGACAACGAAGTCGTAGCTGAGTCCGCTTAATGTCAGACCGAATGGGTTCGGGTTGTCAATTCCGACATCTAGTAAGAGATCAAGCGTTGAGAAATCGGCCGCCTTAATTCTTAGATCCTTGGCGGTGGCGATCGGGAGTTTCGTAGAAGCTGATTTCTGAATACTTTCGCAGCCAGTGACGATGGCGAGTGATGTGGCCAGTGCCACTAAGGCGATTCGGTTCCTGTGTGGATATCCCATCTCGTGTATTCTTCAGAGTTTTCTGATTTTGAGAAGCTCGGAGTCATTGCCTGTCGACAATCCTTTCTCGTCATTAACGGGATGATACTTCGTCGTGAGAGGGATCTCTTAGAGTCAATGGGCCTGAGAAAAACTCAGGCCGCGGTTGCGACCGTGGTGTGTCAATTGGCCGTCGGGCTAGCGGGTGTTGAGTTCGATCTCCAACTGATTGTGGCTTTCGATGAGAGATTCAAGGGTCGCTTGAATCTCGGTGATACTGAATTGAAGTTCCTCAATCTCAGAGGCCGTGGAGTCGAGAGTACTGGCGAACCTTGCCAGGCGCTCAGAATCAGAATTTGAGCGCTGAGTCAACTGGTTCAGCTTTTTCTCGATTACTGCCTCGATGGCATTGATTTCGGTGACAACGGCTTCGAGATGCGCCTGGTTCATTTGGGCGTGAGCAAGAGCTGAAGCTGAATGGGGTTGGGAGCGATGCTGGGCGGATGATTGGCTGGGGACGTCGGACTCCAGTTTGTGGCGAATTTGTTGGAGTTCGCCTCTGAGCCGGAAGCCTTCGATTGCGAACAGAAGCACAACGAGTGCGACTACACATTGTTGCCAAAGGGATTTCTTGGTGTCTGTGCCTTGAAACTGAAAGGGCGAGGAATGTTTTGTGCCTGTAGGATTTTCGCCATCTGGATGGGCGAGTTTCGAATACCAGACCTGTTCATTGCAGCTTGGGCAAACCCCAGTTCTCCCCTCCAATGTGCTCGGATAGTCGATGGGGGCGTGGCATTTAGGGCAATCGAACGTTTGGGTGTCGGTCATGGGAATCTGCTTTCTTCCAAACCAGACGCTCGGGAGCTTGGGTTGGTTTCACCAATGGTTGGTGAATTTTCCATGTTGGAAGCTCACCACCACTGAAACTCGGAGTCGGGGGCTGGGCTCCAGATCCAGGTCGGGGCCTCTTCCGGGAATCGAAAGAACTCAACGTGTCCGTCTCCGAAAAGAATGTTGTTGCGGAACTGGCCTCGAATATTGTGCCAGAGATGCTGGATGTCTTCGTTAGTTCTGTTGGGATGCCAGTTCCAGTCGCCTTGGATAATTTTGTTGCTGGGGCTTTTCGCAATCTCGCTTGTCTTAATGGAGGGAGTGCCTCGGTCTCCTTTGATGCCGCAAACCATCTGGACCCGAAATGAGCTGTGACTGAACTGGGGAAGGTAGCTGGTGCCGTAGGCTTCGAAGCATTGCTTTACTTGGTGGAGGCTATCTCCTTTGTCGGCAGGACAATGGAAGACCGCATTGGCTCCCAGATATTGGTTGAGCGGTCGCTCGTCCGGTGGCGTTTCCCAGCTGTAGAGCCCGGGCTTGGTTTTTAGATTGCCCTGTTTGCCTCCGGAAGTGGCCCAATTGGTGAGTGCCGGGAATGAGTCTAGATTGTCATCAGCGTACAATGTGAAGGCGATCCCGATCTGTCGCTGGTTGCTCAGGCATTTTACGTTGTGAGCCTTGGCCTTGGCTTTGGAAAGAGCCGGAAGCAGCATGCCCGCAAGAATGGCGATGATCGCGATGACAACGAGCAGTTCAATCAGGGTGAACCCCGTTCGTCCTCTTACGAACCTAGCTGACCGAGAGGATTGCTGTCCGCATTTTAGCCCGAAAGAGGAGTGGAGGATTCTCATAATCTGGGACGGGGTGGCTTGATTGGGCCAACCGCTGGTACGAAACCTTTGGCGTTGATCCGACGTTTAAACACCTTGTCGCTGCAGGTCGCAAACAGTGTGTCGAAGTCCTCTCCACCGAAGACTATGTTGGCAAGCCATTTGTCTTGAGGCTTGTCGATGATCAGGTGAACTCGTCCTGGTTGATCACATACCTGAATCCCGAGTTCACTGGTGAAGTAGACTCGGCCCTCAGTGTCAACTGTCATCCCATCCGCCTGTGTGTGTTCCTTTCCGAAGGCCGTGTGAAGATGAAAGAACGGTTGGCCGTAGGCGAGTGAGCCATCGGCTTGAATCTGAAACGAATACCCAAATCTTCCTTTCATATCGGCAACATAAAGAAGGGTCTGATCGGGCGAGAGTGCGAGGCCGTTGGGAAAATCGATGCCTGTATCGACAACCCTCGTATTGAGATTCGAGTCAACGTGATAGATCCGATGGTTGTTCGGGTCTGTGAAGTAACCGTCTGTACCCCGGCTGACGAGATCATTACTGGTGACGTTCTCTATCACCGTATACCGAGTTCCGTCCGGGCTGTAGGCGGTAATCTGACGGTTCCCGCTGGAGCACGCGAATAAAATTTCGTCATCTCCAAAAACGAGACCATTGGCCCGACCGGTGTTTTCGGCAAAGAGGGTAACCTTCCCATCCAGTCCGATCTTCCAAATTTGGCTCTTCGGAATATCGGTGAAGAACACCTCTCCCTTAGAATTCACAGCGGGCCCCTCAGTAAAGCCGTGCCCCTCGCTGACGAGTTCCCAATCTTCGCCCGGAATCAGAAGGGACATACGTCGCGCTGGCGTAATGCCTGGAGAAATCTTCGCTGGATAGTCACGCCATAGCCAGCGTAGGGCTTCTGGCATGACAGCGGCGGCGTGCTTGCTGTTGTGCCCCCCCTCGCCCCAGATATGTTTCACGTCGTAGCCTGCCCACTGGAGGGCGGAGAGCATGTCCTGATTCGCCACCCACCAACTTCCGGGATAGATGTCGAGATCGCTTCGACCGTCCTGAAGGAATACTCTGAGCGGTTTCGGTTCGGTCTTCCGGACTAGCATGGGAAAATCATTCCCTCCGCGAAGCCCGACATAGGTGCCAATCGTACTCAGGACCCTGCGAAAGGCATCCGGCCGTTCCCATGCGGCGTTGAAGGCGCAGATGGCCCCGGAACTCGCGCCTCCGATGAGACGGTCATCGGGATTGGAACTCAGATTGTATGATCTACCGACCTCTGGAAGTATCTCCTCGATAAGAAAACGAGCGTATTGATCTCCGAGAGCATCATACTCGTAGCTCCGGTTGAAGCGAGGTTGCGACTCGGTGTTTGGGGCGGGAACGATTCCAGGATTGATAAAGATTCCAATCGTCACAGGCATTTCTTGTGAGTGAATCAAGTTGTCGAAGACGGTGGGAAGTCTCCAGCCTCGGGCTCGATTGAGGCCGTCCTGGATAATCGCAGTGCAGGCCGGTTTTTCGGGAGTGTATTGGGCCGGAACGTAGAGCCAGTAATCTCTCACTGTTCCGGGAAAGACCTGGCTGTGCCATTTGAAGGGCCCTTCAATAGATCCTCGGGGGACCCCCGCCTTGACTTTTGAGTCTGGATGGATCGGGTAAGTATCAACGGCTTGCCCCGTTGCGAGGAGCAAGCTAGCGCCCCAGAGGACCGGAAAGGCAAACAGTTTCAGAATCAGAGGGTTCTTACACATATGGTTTCAAGGAGTCCTTGCTGGGTTGTGTTACTTGCGGGGGTTTTCGTACCAGGTGACATTTTTTGACGCTCGGCCGGCAATGATGAGATCGAGATCTTTGTCTTGATCCATGTCAAAGGCGCGGATGTCGTAGGCTTCTTGGTTTTGTGCGACCCGGTGATTGGTGAAATTTCCTCTCCCGTCATTTTCAAACCACCATGCCTCCTTGGCGCCAAACGCGCAGCTTGCTCCGTCGATGTCGCCATCGCCGTCCAGGTCCAGTGCAATGAGCGAATGAGGCTCTTTCAATGTCGAATGGATTTCGTGCATCGTCCAGTTTGGTGCTTCAAACCAGATGATCCCGCTCCCGTGGCCGCGACTGGCAATGAAGTCCGTTCTGCCATCGCCGTTTAGATCTCGTGGATGAATGTTTGTCGCGCCTACTTGTCCATCTGCGAGCAGGTGTTTTTGCCACTTATGAGTGGGGTCTTCTGGAGCCTGCCACCAGGCGAAGTAGTTTCCTGTCGTGGAGGGGCGACCTTTTGCTCCGGTCGCGATATCAGGACGTCCATCGCCGTTCACATCTCCCATGCCCATGTAGTGGGTGAGTCCCGGCGCGTCCTTTTCTGCGAATATGTGCGCCGTCCAGTGTGTGGCAGTCTTGGGGTTATCGGGAACGGGAAGCCAGGCGAGGGATTCGGGGTGCTTCGTGTTAACGGGTTGGGCGCTGTTGGCGATCAGGTCGATCTTGCCGTCCGCGTTGACATCGCCGCGCAAGACTCCATGAATTCCATTCAATTCTGTGCTGATGATTCGCAGAGGCCAAGTGGTCGAGAGGGGAGCGTCCGGTTGCTCCAACCAGACGAGCAGCCCGGGTTGGTATCGGGCTCCGATGTAATCGAGGTCCCCGTCTCCGTCGATGTCGAAGGCTTCGCTGTGAATGAAATTGTGTTTGGGCGTTTTGTCTAGGACGACTTCTCTCCAATCAGGAGCGACGAAGAGTCGAGTCTTTTGATCGCTGTTCGCGATAATGTCTGGAAGACCGTCTTTTGTGAAATCGCCAGCGATCGCAGTGTTGGTGTGAAAACCGGTGTGAACTTCGTGCTTTTTCCAGTCGGCAGCTAGGTTTAACGCTCCAGGACAGGTCGATAAAACGAGGGCGATGAGACTCAATCGGCCGACCGGTGAAATCAAGGGGAACATCCTCTCTACCTAGCCTTTTTTCCATGGAATGGTCAATTGCGAATCTCTTGTGGCCCTGAAGTTGAACGAGGGCCAGACTAGGCAGAGAGTTGAGGCGAGTTCTAATGCGTTATCCTTTTGGCCGCACGGAAAGAACCGGACAGGGGGCGTGGCGAACGACGTTCTCAGCCGTGCTTCCCATTAGGAGGTGTTCGAGCCCGCTGTGTCCATGGGTTGCGATCACGATGAGATCCGATTTTTTCTCACTCGCAATTTCTGTAATCACGTGATGCGCGCGCCCGGGTCGTACGACCCCGCTGCAACGGAAGCCTTTATCCTTGAGGCTTTGAGTGAGTTCCTTGATGCGCTGCTTTGATTCATCTCCGTATTGAGTGCGGAGGAGATCAACATCGATGGGGCCAAAGGTGGCGATCTCGCCGTAGTTCGTTTCATCCGCGTAAACCAAGTCGATCCGTGCTCCAAAGGCAGTTGCGATCGGCTGAGCGTAAGCCAGAGCTGCCTCTGAGAAGGCGGAAAAGTCTACTGGGACGAGAATCCGTTTGATTCGAGTCTTCTGGATCGGGCGCGGTGTTGCGGTTTTTTTGCTGGCCTTCTTTGCTGATTTTCTTTTCGTCGTTTTGGTGCTCATTCGGGTTCCTTTCTAAGGGTTGCGGAGTCTGAGGGTGTTATTGGTTTCGCGAGCGGGTGGGTAGGGAGGATATTGGTTTCTCCCGCCGGTCCTCGGGGCTTGGGGGAGGCCAAAGGCCAACGGACCGGCACTTCTTAAGGGTGCCCGTCAGGGATTGACAGCGGCGTTGCAGCCGCTCCTGAATTTCCATAGATCGAGTGCTTCGCAGTCTTTTCTTCATCATCGTTATCAATGTATCTTCTGTAGTCCCGGTTGACTCTCCGTTCCTTGTTGAGCATGGCGTAGATCTTGCGGCAACCGACGCGAGCGAGGCTGAAGAGCGGCACTGAAACGGGCGGTGAAACAATTGATGCCTTTAGGTGAGCAAAAGAGGGAAAGAATGTTTTTGCTTACCTGTGGCATGTTTTCATCCGTGACCGTCTGGAATCCGCTATTTTTCAACGCTCGGGGATGTCCAACATCGGAAAGGGGCGGTAGTGTCGGGCTGGCGATGAAAGACTACTCACAGTTTGAAAAGAAAGAGCTCATTCGAGAGATTGAGCAGTTAAGAGCTTTGCTCGGAGAGGATTCCGACGAGACGAAAGCCCGGTTGGAGAGTATTTTGGATACTGCTGTGGAAGCGATCATCACCATTGATGAGAATGGCTTGATTGAAGATTTCAACGCCGCTGCGGAAAGGACTTTTGGCTACACGCGAGGAGAGGTTGCGGGAAAGAATGTCAGCGTCTTAATGCCCGAGCCCTACCATAGTCAACACGATGGATACATGAAGTCGTATAAGGATACTGGGAAGGCGAAAATCATAGGCATCGGTCGAGAGGTTGTCGGGCAACGCAAGAACGGTGATGTTTTTCCGATGGAACTTTCCGTGAGTGAGGTGAAGACCGCGGATCGGCGAATGTTTTGTGGCTTTGTGCGCGATATTTCGGAGCGAAAGGAGCTGGAGCGTGAAATCCTTGCCATTGGTGATCGAGAGAGAACTCGCATCGGGCAGGATCTGCATGATGATTTGGGGCAGCAATTGACGGGCGTCGAGTTTATGTGCCAGACCCTGGAGCAGACCCTCTCTGCTAAGGGCATTGAGGAGGCTCAAGCGGTGGATGACATCGGGCGACTGGTGAGAGCAGCCATCGCGCACACCAGACGTTTAGCCCGGGGACTGTCACCCGTCATTCTGGATCCGGGAGGCCTCATCCCCGCGCTTGGAGAGCTCGCCGAAATTACTTCCAAACAATATGGAGTTCGGTGCGAATTCATTTGCCCAAGAACCTTTCCCATTGAGGACGAGCAGGCAGCGGGGCATTTGTATCGAATTGCGCAGGAGGCCATCCAGAATGCGATGAAGCACGGCAAAGCCTCCCAAATTGAAATTTCGTTGACCAAGACAACCGAACGTATTGCGCTTTGCATCAATGACAACGGCAAAGGATTGCCGAGTAGACTCCCGCGGAACCGAGGGATGGGATTAAGGGTAATGGGGTATCGGGCTGGACTCATCGGAGGTTCCCTGGCGGTACAGCGAAGCGAAGCTGGGGGGACGACGGTGCTCTGCACGGTGCACCTCAAGCGAAGATCTGGAAACTATGATATCTGAGACCTCTATGACAGCGGATCCTCAAGTGGAAGAAAAACCAGCGGTGTATCGCATTTTGATTGTGGATGATCATCCGATTACGCGGCAGGGCTTGGCGCAACTCATCAACTACGAGGCTGATCTCGAAGTTTGTGGTGAGGCTGACGGTGTTGCCCAAGCGCGTCGAATGATTGACGAACTGAGCCCGGACCTCGTGTTGCTGGACATCACGCTTCCGGATGGGAGCGGACTAGAGGTGATCAAGGACACGCTTGCGATTCACCCTGACTGCCAAATCCTTGTCATTTCGATGCACGAGGAATCGCTTTACGCAGAGCGCGTCCTGAGGGCCGGCGGGCGCGGCTATATCATGAAACAGGAGGGCGGTAAGAAAATCATGGAGGCGATCCAGAAAGTGCGTTCCGGGAAAGTCTTTTTAAGTGATGACATGTCTGCTCGCGTCTTGGAGTCGCTGTCCGGTGGGAACTCCAACCGAGAAACGGTGCCTCTGCAAACCCTCACGGATCGGGAGTTCGAAGTGTTTGAGCTGATTGGCCAAGGAAAATCAACCAAAGCGATCGCGGAACACCTGCATCTGAGTGTCAAGACCGTCGAGGTGCATCGTTTGAATATGAAGCGAAAACTCCGTTTAGAATCAGCCGCAGATCTCGTTTCCTTCGCGATTCGGTGGACCGAAACGGGGCGTGGTTAAGG
The DNA here is from genome assembly GCA_964342405.1 of uncultured Verrucomicrobiota bacterium. Lineage (GTDB taxonomy): Bacteria > Verrucomicrobiota > Verrucomicrobiia > Limisphaerales > AAA164-E04 > UBA2970. The sequence continues at coordinate 23,090 of CAYFGX010000004.1, forward strand.
GGCAAGTGTTCGATAGCTTTCGGCAATATTCGTAAAGCGCTGCGAACGGGACGGAGGTAGATTCATGGTAGAGCCAAAACGAATACAGAAAGGCCTCTATCATGAAAGCAACAAGCCAAGCCTCACAGCCAAAGAAAGCGAAAAAGAAAGCAACCCGCCCCAGGGGGACAGCCAAACTCTGGAAGTCGATTCTCGTACCTACAGACTTTTCGGCATCTTCCTTTAAGGCGTTGGATTACGCTTACACACTCAGCGACTTGTTTGGCGCGAAGCTAACGCTTGCTCATATTGTAGTCCCTGTAGCGGCTCCAGACCTTGTGTATGGTCCCGTGGCCTGGGATGAAACCGAAGCGATGAAATCGGCCAAGGTTCGCTTGAAGGAGATTCACGAAGAACGGGCTAGCAGCAAATCATCGCGCCCTAGAATTCTCGTGCGACGGGGGCACCCCTACACGGAGATCGATCAAATCGCGAAAGACATTCGCTCGGATTTGATTGTGGTATCGACGCACGGCCACTCGGGGCTGAGGCACCTTCTGCTTGGAAGTATTGCGGAGCGAGTCGTTCGCCACGCCCCGTGTCCTGTGCTGGTTGTGAGAGAGAACGAGCACGAATTCATTCACTAGATACTAGCTTGATGTCTATGGAGAAGTCATTGAGCCATGCGGGATCAATGACTCGTGAGTAGAGAAAGAAAAACGGGCAGGATGGTTGAAACCAATCCTGCCCTGTTCTGAGAACGGCTACTGTAGGCGCCTTGGTAGGCTAGATTTCCTTTCGGCGATATTCCGTGGGGGAAACTCCCGTGATGTTACGGAACACACGGTTGAAGTGGGTAAGAGATTGGAATCCGACATCAAAAGCGATCTCGCTGATCCGCAAGTTCGGATTCTGGAGGAGTGACTTGGCCCGTTCGACACGAACTCTCGAAACGTAGTGGGTGAAGTTGAGGCCAGTGACTTTCTTAAACATTTTGCAGAAGTAGAACGAGCTCGTGTGAACCGCTTGAGCGACTCTCGATAGAGGGAGTTCCTCTGTGATGTTTTCTTCAATGTATTTCCTGGCGCGAGTAATGAAGACTGGCTCGGCGTTGGTTTGACGGATTGCGAGTTGATTGCTGATGCTCGATAGGTGTTCTGCCATGAATTTGAGCAGGTTCACCATGCTCTTGTAGCGAGCAGGTTCGACGTATCGCGTTTGTAGGTAAGTGTCCTGGAGGTTGGATGTGTCGAGTTGAATACCCTTCTTTGCCAAAGTCGCTTGTGCGCGCTCTAAGTTTGCTGGCTTTACGGGCTTGATTGCAACTTGCCCGGTTTGAAGATAGGCGATCGTTCGTCCTTCGACTTTCACGGGAACTACTGAGTCAACGAGGCCGAAGGGGCATTCTTGGCAGCTCGCTTGGGCCTCGGGTGCATTCTTGAGGTCTTCTTGCATTTGGAGGCAAGCAGCGCAGCCATGTCGGTCTTTGGCGATTGCGTTGCAGAAAGAGCCTTCGTTCTTCACGCGATGAAGGGGCAGGTTCCAAAACGTTGCCGGGCGGAGTGTGAGGGGAAGTCCCGTGACGCTGCTGAACGAGGCTGAGAACTCTTGAAAGACATCCGATTCACGGAGAAGCTCGACCAAGTGCTTCTCGCGCTCTTCATTTCTTTCTTGCGAAGGGCTCTCGCTGTTCTTGCGGGTGGATTGAAGGGCCGTAGTGTTCGCTACTGGGCTGATCATCGTGGTTGCTTTCATCGGAATCAGATTATGAATCCTGTGGGCATCCGACAATTGGGGCCCGTGCTAAAGGGCTCTAAGGGTGGGGGAAGGTAGGTCTAAGGGATTCCCTTAGAAGGGTGCGATTTACCTGGGATTTTGGTCGTTTTTTGGTTTCTCGACCACAATTGATGGGGAGCAGCAGGCAGATTTTCCATCGGCAGAAAATTCTGGGCTCAGGATTGGAATTCCGAGGCCGAGGCCCCTAAGGATGAGCATAGAGCCTGCGATGAGGGCCAGTCCGGTCTGAAACCACTGTCGGTGTTTCGGTCGAAGGCGAGAAAGGGGTTGTTGCAAGGCCGTTAGCCCCAGGAGTGTCGGCAATGTTCCTAAACCGAACGAGAGCATGAGAATCAGTCCCAGCAAGGGGTGAGCCGTGGTCGTCGCTGCTGCCAAGGCGATGTAGACGAGGCCGCAAGGCAAGATCCCGTGACAGAGACCCAGGGTAAAGTGGGCCACTCCGCTGCTACTACGGAGCTTACTGCTGAGGAATCGACTCAATCCATTAACCCACTGACTCGTTCGGTAAGCAAATAGCTGGGCCCGGACAAGAAGTGTGGCCCCTAGAACCAGAAATCCAAGGGCGATTGTGAGGGGTTGTTGCCAACCAACAAGAGAGAAGGTCTGTCCGAGTGAGCCGACGGTTAATCCGAGTAGGCCGTAGGTTGTGATTCGGCCCGCGTGGTGTAGGGCAGTCGATCTCCAGGGGGAATCGTTTGTCTTGGAGATTCGAGCAGCAGCAAGAACAAGAGGGCCGCACATACCCGCGCAATGAAGACTGCCAGCCAGTCCGAGAATCAGGCCGGCCCAAAGCGGGGGGAGGAGCTCTACCATATCGTCGGGAGTGCTAGTTTTTGTTGCCTAGTGGAGGACGAGCGCTGTTTCGTGGCTGCGGAAGTCTTGCTCGAAATGATATTCTTCGCCGCCTTTCGTCCAACGAACTTTCATTCGCCACAAGCCTCGATCCAAACTGCTGAAGTCGAATTCTTGAATGCCAGTAGATGCAAGCTCGAGAGGGAAGTGCAGATCTTTGTTTCCATCGGCTGGGTAGTAGAGTTGAACGCTACCGTCCAAATCTGGCTGGCTGGCATGAGCCTCTGGAAGGCGTAGTCTCAAGGACTTCGAATCGGGCTGGAGCACAACCTTGACTTGGTCTCCGAGTGCTTGAGTCCGTTTGATCCGGTTCATCTGCTGTTCGTATTCGATCTCCTGTTGGTAGTAATCAGCTGCGACTAGCTCCACGTCGTTGGAGCACGCGAATGTGACGTAGGCGGCTAAAGCGGAGATGAAGACCACGAAGGTTGCAATAATGCTGTAGGGCCAGGGACTGGTGGGGCTGGGATTGCCTTCTTTCTTGTGCTTCATTGTGTTGGTTAGTTTTGAGATCTCGGTCCGATAAAGACCGTGGAAAGGGTTTCAATATGTTCCCCGTCGGAGTAGACGCCCACTTCGAGATTAGTCTGTCCTCCTGTAATGGTTTCCGGGGCGAGTTTCACGAGAACGGATGTTTTTGCGAGAGCCTCGGGGGGGACAACGAGCTCGGTGCCGAGGACGCTAATCTCGCCAGGAAGGTTCTCAAGCTTCAACTCGACCTGTTTCTCAACACTGGTTTTATTGGCGAGCTTAAGGGTGTACAGATTGCTGAGACTTCCGTCGGGCATGGACTGAAAAAGGGCGCCGGGCGCCCTTAGAAGACTGGTCTCTACAGGCGTTCGTGTGAACACCAACACGAGGAAGGCCGTGATGAGTGCGACCAAGACAGTGGAGTAGCCGGCAATCCTTGGAGTGAACTTGAGAGATTCCCCTCGTTCGATGCCATTGCGTGAGGCGTAGCGAATGAGCCCCGTGGGTTGTTGGGTTCTGACCATTACGGTATCGCAGGCGTCAATGCAGGCCGTGCAGTTGACGCACTCCATTTGAAGCCCGTCTCGGATATCGATCCCGGTAGGGCAAACTGCGACACATTGACCGCAGTCAATACAGTTTCCATGTCCCGCCTCCTTTCTTTCGGCAGGCGACTGATTGCGTTGCAGTTTGTGACGGCCTTCTCCCCGTTTTTCATCGTAGGCTACGATGATGGAATTTGAATCTAGGAGAGTAGATTGAAACCGACCGTAGGGGCAGATAAAGGTGCAGGCTTGTTCCCGGAAACGGGCGAAGATGGAGTAGAATAACAGGGTGAAGAGAATCATCGCAGTGAGCCCCTTCAGGTGGTTTGCCGGGTTGTCAGTGATGATCTCGAAGAGCGCTTCCGGCCCGATGATGTAGGACAGTAATGTGTTGCCGATGATAAACGAAAGGCCGAAGAAAATCGCGTGTTTGGAGACTCTCTTAGTGATTTTCTCAGCATTCCACGGGGCCTTCGCGAGCGCTTTTTGCTGGTGAGAGTTTCCCTCGATCCAGTACTCGATCTTACGGAAAACCATTTCCATCAACAGGGTCTGGGGGCACGTCCATCCGCACCATAAGCGACCGAACACAGCCGTGAACACGATGATCCCGGTGATGAAGACGAGCATGGCAACAGCGAAGATGACACTGTCTTGAGGCCAGAAAATTTGACCGAGGATGACGAACTTTCGATCAATGATATTGATCAAAAGGAGCGGGTTGCCGTTGATCCGGACAAAGGGACCGACGAACATGATCAACAGGAGTAGCCAACTCACATAGGTCCGGGCTTGGTAGAATTTCCCCTTGGGTTTTTTGGGGTAGAGCCACATGCGCCTGCCTTTGGCATCGGCGGTGGCCAAGTGGTCCCGATAATCTCCCCAGTTGATGTCCTGGGCGACCTCTGAGTGTTCCGGTTTGCGGACTTTTTTGGTTGCGGGTTGGTCGTTTGTTGTCATGGCGTTGACTCGGTGAGCTGGGCCTGACTGAGAAAGCCAATACGCGTGCTCGGGTTCGTAAACCCCGCATTGGCTTTCCGGGCTACAGTGGCCCTCGGCTCACCAGAGTCATTGGTTGATTACTGCGGTTCTCTATTCGAATTCAGACGGCTCTTCGGGGCCCGTTGAGACTTGGTTTTCCGGTGGTTTTGGATTCGCCGGGTTGGATCCTCTCAAGGTGTAGATATAGCTGGCGACTGCATAGATCTCCTTAGGCGGTAGCATGTCCTTCCAAGCGATCATCCCTTTCACGGGATTGCCATCAATGATGATGCGAAGGTTGTCCGCAAAGGTCTCTCCATGAATCCAGAAGTCATCACAGAGATTGGGACCTACCAATCCGCCACCATCTGCTCGGTGGCAAGGCGCGCACAGGGTAGTGTAGGTTTGGTTGCCTTGTGCGATGATGATTTCGTCCGTGGACGGCTCCAAGGTGTCGAGTTCGGCTTGGAATTTCTCGGCTGCGGCCGCCTTGAGTTGTTCTCCCTTTGCCATTTCCGCTTTGTACTCGTCAGCGGAGAGCGATCCGATGCCGAAGACATGGAAATAGCAAAGATAGACGACGGCGAAGGCGATCGAGAGATAGAAGAGCCAGACCCACCAACGAGGTAAGTTGTTGTCCAGTTCCTTGATCCCATCCGCGTCGTGCCCCAAGAGAATCTCCTCCTCTCCCGAGAGGATCGTTACATCATTTTCTGTTCGATTATCGTTAGTCATGTTGCGGTAGATTTTGCTGCAGGTGGTCTGAAGAATTGTCGAGCGGGAGTTGCCCCATTGAGTCCAAGAAGTCTCGTTTGAGACCAAAGGCCCAACAGAGCATGCCGGCGAAGAACACGAAGAAGATCAAGAGCGAGATAATCCCGTATTGTTCGATGTGAAGCACTTGTTCAATAGCATGTTTGATCATGGGTTGGTTTCCTCCTCTTCGGTGACTGCGATATCGGTTCCGAGGCGTTGGAGATAGGCAATAAGCGCAATAATCTCTCGGTCGCTTTCCGCTTCAACCATGCCCTCTGACAGGTTTGCTTGGATTTGAAGCGACTGGGCTTCAAGCTCGGCGAATGCTCCGTCTTCGTAGCCTTCCGGATACGGAACGCCTACTTTGCGTAAGGCTGCGATTCGAGCGGGAAGCGAGTCCGTTTCTAGCTCGTTGGTGAGCAACCAGGGGTAGGCTGGCATGATGGAGCCGGGCGATGTTGAGGACGGAACCTCCATGTGGCGGTAGTGCCATGCATCGGGGTATTTTCCTCCGAGGCGATGGAGATCAGGGCCGGTTCGTTTTGATCCCCAGAGGAATGGGTGATCGTAGACGAATTCGCCTGCTTTAGAGTATTCTCCGTATCGCTCTGTTTCCGAACGGAAGGGACGAATCATCTGAGAGTGGCAACCCACGCAACCCTCTCGGATGTAGATATCTCGTCCGAGAAGTTCAAGGCTGGTGTAGGGCTTGACAGATGAAATCGTCGGCACGTTCTCCTTGATCAGATAGAGTGGGACGATCTCGACCAAACCACCAATCAGAATAGCGACCAGCGAAAGGGCGGTAAACGTGAGAGGTTTGGATTCGAGAATTCGGTGCCAGTGTTTCTCCTTCTCGCCGCCTGGTTTGGTCAACGCAGGAGCTTGGGCTTCTTGGTCAGCTTGGAATTGGCCTGCTTTCGCTGTGCGATAGAGGTTGTAGGCCATAATGAGTGTGCCGATGATGTAGAGTCCGCCGCCAATGGCTCGTAGGCGATACATGGGCAGAAGTTGGGTCACTGTCTCCAAAAAGTTTGGATAGAGTAGGTAGCCGTCAGGAGAGAATTGTTTCCACATGAGACCTTGGGTGATGCCGCTCCAATACATGGGAACGACGTAGAACATCATGCCCAAGAGTCCGACCCAGAAGTGGTAGTTCGCTAGCTTGATCGACCAGAGGCGGGTCTGGTAGAGCCTTGGAAAGATCCAGTAGAGAATGCTGAAGGTCAGGAAGCCGTTCCAACCAAGCGCTCCCGTGTGAACGTGAGCAATGGTCCAGTCCGTATAGTGAGACAGGGCGTTGACGCTCTTGATTGAAAGCATCGGACCTTCCAAGGTGGCCATACCGTATGCCGTCACAGCGACAACCATGAACTTCAGCATGGGCTCCTCTTGTAGTTTGTTCCACGCTCCTCGAAGGGTCAGTAGACCGTTTAGCATCCCACCCCAGGAGGGGGCGATTAGCATCAGGGAGAAGACCATTCCGAGTGATTGAGCCCAGTCAGGTAAGGCCGTATAGAGCAAGTGGTGAGGACCTGCCCAGATGTAGATGAAGATCAATCCCCAGAAGTGAATGATCGAAAGGCGATAGGAGAACACGGGGCGGTTGGCAGCCTTCGGGAGGTAGTAATACATCAAGCCGAGGTAAGGCGTCGTGAGGAAGAAGGCGACGGCGTTATGGGCATACCACCACTGAACGAGTGCATCCTGAACACCTGCATAAATGGGGTAGCTTTTGAATGCTGTGGCAGGGATGGCGAGTGAGTTGAAGATGTGCAGAATGGCGATCGTGACGGCCGTTGCGATATAGAACCAGATTGCCACATACATGTGTCGTTCGCGCCGCTTCAGGATGGTTCCGATGAGGTTGATACTGAAGATCACCCAGACAACCGCGATTGCGATATCAATGGGCCACTCTAACTCAGCGTATTCCTTACTGGTTGTGAGGCCGAGTGGCAGCGTGATCGCTGCCGCAACGATGATCCCGTTCCATCCCCAGAAGTTGAGCCAACTCAGGGTGTCGCTGAACATGCGTGCTTTGCAGAGGCGTTGCAGCGAGTAGTAAATGCCGAGAAACATTCCGTTCCCGACGAAGGCGAAGATCACCGCGTTGGTGTGGAGCGGACGAATGCGGCCGAACGTGACCATGGCAAAATTGAGATTTGCCTCAGGCCAGAACAGTTGAACAGCCGCCAGGAGGCCTGCTGCCATCCCGACGACGCCCCAAAGGACGGTCGCGATCGCAAAGGCCCTGACGACCCGGTTGTCGTATTTAAACGTCTCTATGTTCATTGATTGCAGTTGTTGTCTCTAGTCTTGTTTGGTTCTTTTGGTTGAAAAGCGGTCCTCGTCGTGGAGTATGCGTAGCGACGGGGTGTAGGTGTCATCGTATTGACCGGAGCGGACGGCCCAAAGGAAGGCGCTCAGGAATCCGAGAGCGACGAAAAGGCCGAGAGTGATGAGTAAATTGAGAACGCTCATGGTTGTCGGTTTGAAATCTTCAATCGCCGAGCGACCCAGGCTGTCGCGCCCGTGCTGAATGCGATGATCGTAATGGAGCTCAAGGGCATGAGGATCGCTGCGATCAGAGGTGAAAGCTGTCCCGTGGCCGCCAATGAAAGCCCAACGACATTGTAGGCTAGCGAAAGAGCGAAGCTGGCTTTGATGATGGCGACGGTGGCTTTTGAGAAACGGAGTAATCGAGGGAGCTCAGTGAGGTGATCCGCATCGAGAATGGCGTCGCTGGCCGGTGAAAAATGGGCGGTATCCTCGGTGAGTGCAATGCCTATGTTCGCTTGTTTCAGCGCGCCGGCATCGTTGAGCCCGTCCCCTATGAACAGCACCTCTTTGTGATCCCTCTGTAGTTTCTCAATCAATTGGAGCTTACTATAGGGGTTTTGGTTAAAGCTTAATTCCGCTTTCTTGCCAAAGAGTGCCCTTATTGTGGTTTGATCCCGGTCGGAGTCGCCGCTGGCGAGCTGAAGGGCGTAGTTTTTGGTCAATCGAGTCATCAGCTCCTGAATACCGGAACGAAAGTGAGGAATGACTTCGAAACGTCCTCGGTACGAGCCGTCGATAGCCAGGTGGATGCTTGTTGTCGACGGCGCGGGGGCTGCTTGGGGGGGCTGGATGCCATTCTGGGCCAACCAGCGGAGATTCCCATAGACAATCTCAATGTCCTTGAACCTCGCTTTCACGCCGCGACCTTCGCGTTCCTCAAATGCAGAGACCGTGTCGGCGACGGTGGGTTCTCCGAGGAATCGATGAAGTGTGATTGAAAGTGGGTGTGTCGAGTGATGCGCGACGCTGCTGATAGCATGCTGCTCCGTTTCCGTGAGTGGAGCGCCGTGAAAGCGGATCGATCTCGGTTGAGCGTGGGTCAGCGTTCCGGTCTTATCGAAGACAATGGTGTCGATGCGGGCGAGCTGCTCAATCACCGTGGCGCTCTTGAGGTGAACGGCTTTCTTTCCGAGTAACCTCAGAGCCGTTCCGCTGGCGAACGGAGCAGCCAAAGCCAAGGCGCAGGGGCAAGCGACGATCAAAATAGAAGCGAAAACGCGGATACTCTGTGTCGGATCGACGGAGTACCAGTAGAGAGCGCTGATTGAGGCAATGAGTAGGATCGTGGTGGTGAAGTATTGACTGACTGTGTCGGTGAGATTCTTGAACTCAGCGCTGGGTTTGGCTTGGAAAACGTGGTGGTTCCAAAGTGACGTGAGGTAGCTCTCGGAGACTGGTTTGGTGGAGCAGATCTCGATCGAGGCGCCGAGGTTCTTTCCGCCTGCTTGGATCGGAGAGCCGGCAGTGACCGAGACCGGATCGGATTCTCCTGTGACGAAACTGTAGTCGATAGACCCGCTACCCTTCACCATGTTTCCATCGGTAGGGATGAGTTCCTGGTTTCGAATGCTGAGCTGATCCCCAACCTCGATCTCAGAGATGGGAACGGGTTCGAGGGTCTCGCCGTTGCGACGGAGGACCGAGAGAGGGAAGAAGGAGCGAAAATCGCGGTCGAAGGAAAGATGGTCGAGGGTTCGCTGCTTGAAGGCCTTTCCGCAAAGCAAGAAGAAAACGAGTCCGGCGAGAGAGTCCCAGTAGCCAGCGTGGTGCTGCCACAAGGATTGATAGCTGCTCTCGAGGAAGAGTGCGATGAGGCCCATCACGATGGGCACCTCAATACTAATGTGGGACTGTCTTAAGTTTCGGTACGCTGCGCTCCAGTAATCCGATGCCGAATAGAGCATGACGGGCAGAGTGAGGAGAGGAGGCAAGAAGCGGGTGAGGGCATCGATCTCGAGTTTGGCTGCAGCGGAAACACCGAGGTAGTGGGGGAAACTGAGGAGCATGATATTCCCGAAACAAAAACCGGCGACCCCGATCTTTATTGCCAGTTTTCCTGGTAATCCGAGCGTTTTCTCGCCCTCGTCAAATTGGTCAAGCTGAAGTTTGGGGGGGTATCCTAGTGAATTCAACCGTTCCACCAGCTCAGAGAGCCTCAGATCGTGTTCCTCGAAGCTGACGCTGAGCTCCTTGGTCATGAGATTGACTCGGGCTTCGCCGATTCGAGCGTCTATTTGGTATAAGTGCTCCAGCAGCCACACACAGGCGGCGCAGTGAATGGCGGGAACGTGAAACCGGATCTTGGTGGTCTTCCCGTCGCTAAAGTCGATTAGTTTCGCGCGGGTTTCTGGGGCATCAAGGAAGGTAAAAGAATTCTCCGCACTCGCCGTCGGAATGGGAATCTTGACTTGGTCGTCGATGTGGTAGAAATCCGAGAGTCCACTGTCTTTGAGTAGATGGAAAACCGTCTCGCAACCATGACAGCAGAACTCGCTGGCTTTTTCGTCGTGAGTGGGCGGCGCGAACGTGATGCCACAGTGACGACACAGAGAAGAGGCAACCGCAGCGTTTGCTGCGGTTGCCTGATTTTTCGTCAGCGGATTGGACGCTGGATTCGTGAGTGGTTGATTCAAGACTTGTTCTAGAAGCGGAAGACAAGATCGACCGTGTAACGGTCATCAAAGATGTCTTTTGGATTGGTGACCCCGATTTCGTAGGCGAATCCAAAGTCGAGATTATCCCGCAGTCGTGAGCGGAATCCAAACGCCACGGCCGCTTGGGTGGTGTTCTTTGCCGCGCTGGAACCAAAGTTCACCAGGTCGAATCCCTCGGCGTGAAGGGGAAGACCTTCACCTTCGCTGAGTACTGTGAAGGCATTCCCTGCAACGAAAGGCGTGAAGCAGCGGTGGACCTCATAGGCTGCCTGGAGGCCGTAATGCAGTTGTGAAGTTTCTTCGTCTCCATCGTTTGGGACCCGAACGCCGAAATGACCGGCCAGGGAAAAGGCATCCCAACCCTTGGCGGCGGAGAGGAAGGGGTTCCATTCTCCCTTGCCGTTTCCTTGAAGGACGCCCGTGTTTCCGGTTGGAACCTCAAGTTTGAGGCCGGTGGTGAGGATAAACTGATTCTCAGCGTCATTGATTAGCGCATATTTTGCACCGAAACTGATGTCTCCGAATCCCTCGTCTTTCGCTAGGGTAGCATCCGGATTGAAATCGATGTAGCCGTCTTTGGTGGCGATGAGCGCGAAGCGGTCGTTGATGGCGTAGCGGAGCTGGATGGCGAAAACCTGGGCATCGCCTCCGAGCGGAAGGGCTCCCAAGTCGCTATCGACCGTGTTACGCAGGCTGTGATGAATAAAGATGGGGCGGACATCGCTGCGGATTTGGGCTTCCTCGAAGAATAGAGGGTTGGACACCGGTGTTGGAATTCGTTCAAGCCAGTCTGACTCTTCAGCGAGGGCTCGAGTTGAGAGTTCAGATAGGAGTGGGAGGGTTAATAAACCTAGGCAAACAGTCGTTAGCTTCATTGAGATTGAAGGTACGCGATGTCCATCGGCCGGCGCCTTACTGATTTTGTTCAAACGTTTGTCAAAATTGTTTGAGTTCCGGTTGATTCAATTCCTGACGCATTCATGAGAATGATATGGCGGTTGTCTCTGGGCTGAGCTAGCGTTATCGCAGAAGAAGAAAACGTATATGGCCGTAGAATTTCGCGACTACTATGAAACCTTGGGGCTCAAGAAGGGGGCCTCAGACGGAGATATCAAGAAAGCATTCCGGAGCTTGGCCCGGGAGTATCATCCCGATGTTGCCCAAGACAAGAAGAGTGCGGAGGAGAAGTTTAAACGGATTAATGAAGCCTATGAAGTGCTCAAAGATCCCGAGAAACGGCAGAAGTATGATCAACTTGGAGCCAACTGGGACAAGGTTCCCAAAGGCGGCCCTGGTTTTGGCGGAGGGCGAGATGCTGGCTACGAGTATCATTTTGGCGGTACGGGGTTCAGTGATTTCTTTGAACAGTTTTTTGGGGCCCGAGGTCGGTCGGCGGGGGCGTCACGGTCGGGGAATCCTTTTGAGAATCTGTCCGGTCGGGGGCGCGGAGGCTTTCCGCAGCGTGGCCAGGACCTTGAGAGCGATATCTTGGTCACTCTCAATGAAGTGCTGACAGGCACAGTGAGATCGGTCTCGCTACGGCATACCGACCCAGGGACGGGCCAGCCATCAACCCAAACGTTTAAGGTCAGAATCCCAGCTGGCGTGGGACCGTCGCAAAGGATCCGTGTGTCGGGGAAGGGTGGGGCGGGACGTGGCAATGGCCGCCCGGGAGATCTTTTTTTGCGGGTGAAGTATGCGCAGCACCCCGACTTTCAACCGAAAGGGGCAGATCTTGTATATGAGGTTTCTCTTGCGCCTTGGGAAGCGGTCTTGGGAACGACGGTTAAGGTGCCGACGCTTGAGGGAAGCGTATCACTAAAGATTCCTGCCGGTGCGGCTTCCGGGCTGACGCTCCGCGTTCGCTCACATGGCTTGTTGAAGATGAGCCGTGAGCGTGGCGATATGCTGGTCACTGTGCTGGTAAAGATTCCCGAGAAGCTCAGCGAAGAGGAACGCTCTCTATGGGAACAGTTGGCCAAAGTTTCAAGTTTTGATGCTCGAGCCTGAGTCAGGTGTGAACGCGAGCAATTCTCGCTCGAACTTGACCAAATGGGGTGAGGCGCAAGGTTGGGTTGTGAATTAGGCTTCTGGTAACGAGAGGAATAACAATGAGTGAAAACACTACTTTCAAGTCGGCTGTCGTTGGGGTGGATTTCTCCGATGGCTCAAAACAGGCCCTTCGCATCGGGGGCTACCTGCAAAACACGTTGAATGTCCCGGTGACGGCTCACCATGTCGTTGACACAGACGGAATTGATGAACTGGCTGATGCCGTCAGTCTAGACCGCGAAGACCTGGTCAAGGATCTCAAAAAGAGGGGTGACGAACGCATTCTTGAGTGGGCGGGCGAGATTGGTTTTGTTCCCGGCCCCGGCTTGTCCTCCAGTTTCGGGCCTCCAGCCAAGGAGCTGATTGCGCAGGCGGAGGGACACGATCTCCTAATCATGGGAGAACGTGGAGAGTCTCACCCTGGAAGGGGTGTGGGGACGGTCGCTGTCCAGTGCGTGCGCAAGTGTAAGGGCCGCGTGTTGCTGGTGAATGGCACAGGGGACAAAGCAGCTTTTGAGAAGATCGTTGCTTGCGTTGATTTCTCAGCTGCTTCTGAGATCGTTGTGAAGGAAGCAGCAGCCCTCGCTCGTCTTTACGGAGCATCGGTGGAATTTCTGCACGTCTATCGCGCTCCTTGGGACCGCTTGCACTATCGCGCTCCCACTGCTGAAGCCTCCCCTCATTTTCGACGGGAATACATGGAGATGCTGCAGAAGCAAATGGACGATTGTTTAACGGGCGTGGACTACGAGAATTATTCTACTGAGCTCCATCGTAGCAGTAGCTATGGATATGGAATTGCAGAGCGGGTTCGCTCTGTTCATGCCGATCTGGTTGTGCTGGGAACTCATGGACGCCGATCCCTCAAGGAACTCTACCTCGGATCGACGGCCGAACGGCTCCTTCGTGAGCTGCCGTGTTCCGTAATGACCGTCCGTACCGGGTAATTCGCCCTATTACAAGGGGGGCGTTTTCGAGTGGCCTGAAGGCTTCGGCTTCAGGCCTCAGCTTCGAGACGGACAAGTCTGGAGTGTGTGTGGCAACTCTCGACTTGCTCAGATGGCTGAGCCTGCGCTGGACTTAGCGTGCAGTTTGATGGACGCAGCCCGAGGGCGATTTTAGGCCTGGTCTAGGAGTTGCGTTCGGCGGGCTATGGGATCACTTTCTTGATCTGCTCACCAAGCTTGAACAAGTGCTTCACTTCGGATCTCGAGAGCGCTCGATCAAATGCGGAGACTTCGTCAAGAAGGCCAATGTAGTTTAGGCCGAGAAAAAGGCGCACTTCTTCGTCTGGCTGCCATGAGTAAGTCTGTTCCCAGCCCTTGAGTGTTCCGGCAAGTTTACCGTCGAGGTAAAAGCGGGCGATTCCATTTTTCTTGCCTGTGTTGAAGCGTTTCCAGGTGAAAACCACATGCGTCCACTTGTCGCTACCGAAGGGAGGGGAGGAAACCTTCACGAGTGGTCGCTTGTCTTCGGGAATGTCATTCACATTCTTGTTTTCAGCATTCCAAACGGCGAGATCGGGGAAGGCGCCAAGGCGGAAATCGCGCGGATCGCCAGCCTTGTCGAAATCCACGAAGAAGGCTGCGTCATTCCACTTTCTTGGTGTGAGTTGAATCGGGTCGGTGTAACCAGGGGCGAGATCTTCTTCAGGGTCGAGACGAAGCCAGACTGAGAGGGTGCCGCTCCAGTTTTTCTGCGTGAACGAAACGTTATCGGCTCCAGCGAAGTAAATCCATTTTGAGTTTCGCTGCGTGAACTTCAGGGCGCCTCCTGAGAGTCCCCCGGTCTCTACGAGGAGTGTCTTGTCTTCGGCGTTCAAGCCTGGGCGTGCTTCGCTTTGATTGTTGGCACGAAGGCAGGTGAAGAGTCGTTTGTCTCCTTTGGCGAAGTCAGCGTTGATGCCAGAGTCGAAACTGGCATGAAAGGTAAGGGCCCCTTGCAAGTCTTCCAGCGTGTCCGCGTTTATCGAGGCGCTGCTGAGTCCGATGATTGATAGGCTAAGGCCCATGAGGAAGCGGGTGAAATTCCCGTGGCGGTCAACTGGATGAGTCATGTTCGGTATCGTAGGAGAATTCCCCTATTGAGGAAGCTCAAAAGAGGGCTTTGTTTGGCCGCTGGATGAGGCTCGCGATCGGGATTATCTGATTTCTGCGAGCATGGCTTCCCAGGTCTCGAGGGTGCGTGATCCGATAAAGCGGCGGCGAATGTAGCCTTCTTTGTCGATCAGCACATTCGTGGGAAGTTCTTGGCCGTTGTATTGAATGCCGATCGTGCCGGTGGGGTTGAGCAGGATCTGATAGTTGAGCCCCTTCCTAGCAATTGTCCGGCGAATTTTCTTTTTTATTTTCGCTAGTTTGACGTCTTGGGTGCCGTGCTCGTGGTCGTCCTGATGCACGTGTTCGTTGTGGGATGCATCGTCAGCAGAGCTTAGTCCCTGCTCCCGGGCCTCCTCTAGATCGACGAATGCTGCATGGTCATGGCCATGTTCGTCGCTGCCGTCAAGGCTGATACCGAGCACGACCAGGTTGTCTGGGTGTCGCTCTTGAAGTGCGACGAGTTCCGGCATTTCGAGAGCGCACGCCGTGCACCAGGTAGTCCAAAAGTTGAGAACGACAGTCTTTCCCCGAAATTCGGAAAGTCTGACGATTTTGTCATTGATGCTTGTGAGTGCGAAATCTTGGGCGGGCAGTCTGGCTGGTGAGAATGAGGTGCGTGTTGGTTCGAGCAGGGCTGCTGAGCTTTCTCGATTTTCTTTCCACCATTCTTTCCACTCTGCTGCTCCCGTTCTGATTCTTTTCAAATTCTCGGGAGCGACCGTGCGGATGCCGCTATGATGGGCTTTCGCGATTGCATCATGATTGCGTAGGCCGAAATCCTGATTTGTCCACTGGCGAAGGAGACCTGCCGCGGATGTGACGACAAGCGGGTTCGGATCGTCCATAAGGTGAATGACTTGGGGCGTTAGTGATCTGAGCTCGTGTTCTTTGGCTTGGTGGAGTGCCATCATGCGGAGCACATCGTCCTTGTTGCGGAAGAGATGTCGAAGTCTCGTGTCGAAATCATTTGCTGATAGGTGTCTCAAGGCGGTGAAAGCAAGTTCTTGAACACTGATATCAACATCACTCACGGCTTCCTCTACAATAGACTTCATCTCTGCTGAGACTGTCTTCTCCTTGGCTACTTGCTGTTTGATGTAGGAGATGGCCAGATATCGGTGTGGGATCCTTTGGGAACGCCAAAATTTTTTGAGAATCCGCTCAGGCTGCTGGGCCGATGCGAACAATTCATGGGCAGCGGTAGGGTTCGGTGCGTCTTGCCGTAGAAGAAGGGCAGTCGTGAGGGATCGAGTGATATCGTTGCCGAACAAGGCTGCGATAAGTATCAGAGTTCCGGCGACCAAGAGGAGTGTTCGAAGTCTGCTGTTCATGAGCCTATGTGGTGTGTGAGCACATTCGGCGGTCGCTTATTCCCGGAAAAGGCCGAAGTTCCTATGTGAGCGTAGAGCCCCGAGTGCTCTTCACGTGTTCGAGCGAGAAGGGGGACTCTCCCAATCAAACTGCACGTGGATCAGAATGAAATAGGCCCCAGTGGTGCACGGTTTTTGGGTGCACTTCGGCCTGTTTCTGGTTTCGTGAGTTGCTTGAGGAGTGTTTGAAGCTCTTTTCGTTTTGTTGCTTCCTTTTGAAACAAATTGACGGTTTCACCGGGGTCTTTCTTGAGGTTGTAGAGTTGCCCTGGAGCGTCGGGAAGAGAGTCTGCGAGGGCGTATTGAACGAGATTTCCGCGTTGGTAATTGTTGCCTCCGGAACCTTGATGGTTGAGATACTTCCATTCCCCTTGCCGAATCTGAAACTCGCCTCGAAAACTTTGTGTGAGCATATGGGGGCGGATGGACTCATTCTCATCCTGGCGGCCGAGCATGGCGGGGAGCATGTCGTAGCTATCAACCGCCGCATCGTCCGGGAGTGCATAGCCGACGAGGGACGCGAGGGTTGCGAAGATGTCTGTGGTGTTGATGAGTTGTCGGGAGATTTGTCCTGCCGGAATCTTTCCAGGCCATCGGGCGATGAAAGGGACTCGGTGTCCGCCTTCCCATCCATCCCGCTTCATGCCTCGGAACCCTCCGGCAGCATCGTGATCATGATCCTGTCGCATCCAGACGGTGTGCAGTGTTTCTGGGCCGTTGTCGGAGTTGAAAATGACCAGTGTATTCTGATCGATCCCGAGTTCTTTCAAGGTGTCGAGGAGTCGGCCAGTGAGCGCATCCAGTTCGTAGACAAAATCGCCACGCGGGCCTCCTTTTGTTTTACCGTTGAATTCGGGTGCCGGGAGAACGGGGGCGTGAGAGATTTGAGTTGAGAAGAGGGCAAAGAAGGGTTTGTCAGGCGTCTTCTCGCGGTGCTTCGTGATGAACTGAATCGTTTTCTCGTAGAAGAGTAAGTCTGCGTTAATGAATTCATAGTCAGGGGCCATCCACCCTTCGTCGTTGTCCCAACGCCATTTTCCGCCAGGGTTGGGTAGATTGTCTCGTTTATGCCTGACGCTGGCAGGCGTGACGACAGACCCGTTTTCGATGTAGACGTAAAGCGGATCCGTGGTCGGACAATTTGGTGTGATGAAGGATTGGTCAAATCCCCTCTGGTTGGGTCCATCCTCGAGGGGGGTGCTCTTCCCGTAGTCAATGAGAAGGGAGTTTTTGAACCCTCCTCCTAAGCGTTTGCCTTCGGCATCATACCAGGTGAGCCCGAGGTGCCATTTTCCGAAAACTCCGGTCCGGTAGCCTTTGCTCTTGAGCATCTCCGCCATGGTGAGCGTGCCGGGGCTCAAATAGCTGGGGCCTCCGGGGCCCTCGAAAGCGCGTGAACCCCTCCCGGTGCGGCAGACCTGTTGGCCGGAAAGAAGTCCGTAACGCGAGGGAGAACAGATTGTGGATGGGCTGTGGGCGTCTGTGAAGCGAATCCCTTCCTTCGCCAAGCGATCCAATCGAGGGGTTTGGTAGGCCGCATCTTCGTTGTAGCAGGAAAGGTCGCCGTAGCCCAAGTCGTCGGCATAGACGATCACGATATTGGGCAAGGATTGAGCTTTCATATCAGCCGCCAAGCCTGAAAGGGCGACCGCGAAAAGAAGGGCGAACAGCCCTCGGTGTGAACAGTGCTGGAGCGGCTTTGCAGACTGGTGTTGCGAGGTCATAGGGGGATTTTTGGGAAAAGGGATCAGAGCTTTCTTCGAATATTGAGGATCGGAACGGGCGCTTTCAAGTATTGCTGCTCGTCTTTTTGGGCCTGTATCTTTCTGACGACATGCATGCCTGAAGTCACTCGGCCGAATGCGGCGAATCCTTTTCCGTCTGGATTTCGCTTTCCGCCGTAGTCGAGCTCTGGCTGGGCGCCGACGCAGATGAAGATCTCGGTGTTGGCCGTGCCGGGCGCCTCTCGGGCCATCGACAGGGTACCGTTTCGGTGTCGCAGTCCTGTTGCCCGAGTGGTCTCGTGAGGAATGTAGTCTGTGCTCAAGTCGCCTGTCTCCCGGTTAACCCCGCCTTGAATAACCTCGATTTTGACTGGGTTGACGGGCTGGTTATCGAGGCGAACGACTCGATAGAACGCTGCCTTGCCGGGGCCGTAAACTTCATTGTCCACGTTGCGCAAAAATTGCCGGCTGGTGAGTTTTGCCTTCTCGGTTTCGATCACGGCTGTGATGTCCCCCAGGGGAGTTTCGATCACGACCCGGGGGCGAGGGGTGCCGCAGGCCGTGAGCAAGAGCGCGATTGTCGCCGATGCGAGAACGGATTTCATGGTTGGAGACTATGGCTGGATGCCGAATCTGCCAAACCGATTTCCCCTAAACGACATGAGCGCTCCTTCGTGATATCCTCTCCGAGAGCATAAAGTTCTTGATCGAAGGATAGGTTGCGGACGACCCTAGGTGTCTATGATTGGAACGCCAGGAAAGCCGGTCCCTCACGAACTGCTGATTAATGTGCCTTCTCTATTGGCAGACTACTACACGCGGTCTCCCGACATGAGTCTTCCTGAGCAACGGGTGACCTTCGGAACTTCTGGGCATCGGGGTACTTCAAGCAATGGAACGTTCACTGAATCTCATATCGTGGCTGTTGCTCAAGCGATCGTGGAGTATCGGACTGGGCAGGGCTTCGACGGCCCCCTCATTCTTGGAATGGACACGCATGCACTTTCTGAGGCAGCTCAGCGGAGTGTTTTGGAGGTGTTCGCAGCCAATCAAGTGACGGTCTGGATTCAGGCGGGAGGGGGATACACTCCAACGCCCGCCGTTTCACTTGCGATCCTTACCTACAATCGCTCCAGAACCTCTGGGCTGGCCGATGGCGTTGTCATCACGCCGTCACATAATCCGCCTCAGGACGGCGGGCTCAAGTACAATCCACCGACCGGTGGTCCTGCTGACAACGATGCAGCCAAGACAATTCAGGATCGAGCCAATGAGATTCTTCTCGACGAACTCAAAGCGGTCAAACGAATCGCCTATCCCCGGGCTCTGGCCGCCGAGACGACGTTCGAGAAGGATTTGATGACACCCTATGTAGAGGATTTAGGGAATGTGGTGGACATGGAAGCCATCAAGGCTTCGGGTCTTAAAATCGGAGTGGATCCGATGGGAGGCGCAGGTGTGGGGTATTGGGGCCCGATTCAAGATCGTTACGGGCTCGACCTGGACGTGGTGAACACCAAGGTGGATCCGACCTTTTCATTCATGACCTTGGACAAAGATGGCAAGGTTCGAATGGACTGTTCTTCGAGAGATGCGATGGCGAGTCTGATTGGGTTGAAGGATCGCTATGACATTGCCTTCGGCAATGATCCTGATTTTGATCGACATGGTATCGTCACGCGGTCTGGCCTGATGAACCCCAATCATTACTTGGCGGTGGCAATTCAGTACCTGTTTCAGAATCGTGCTGGATGGAGTCCTGATGCAGCCATCGGGAAAACTTTGGTCTCTAGCTCGATGATTGATCGTGTTGCGGCCTCAATAGGACGTCGTCTCGCGGAAGTCCCTGTAGGATTCAAATGGTTCGTTCCGGGGCTTGTAGATGGGAGCTATGGATTCGGCGGGGAGGAAAGCGCTGGGGCTTCATTTTTGCGCATGGATGGAACCGTGTGGACGACGGATAAGGACGGTATCATTCTTGACCTTTTGGCCGCCGAGATCACCGCGAAGACTGGCCAGGATCCGGCTGAACACTACCGTCAATTGGAGGAACGGTTCGGGCGGTCTTACTACGAGCGCATGGATGCTCCAGCGACTTTGGAACAGAGGAATGTGCTCAAGGCACTTTCCGCCGAGCAAGTTGCAGCGAAGGAATTGGCAGGAGAGCCCATTCAAGAAAAACTGACTCATGCTTCCGGCAATGGTGCGGCGATTGGTGGTCTTAAGGTCGTGACCGAGAACAGCTGGTTCGCGGCTCGCCCTTCAGGAACCGAGAACATCTATAAGATCTATGCTGAAAGTTTTGTGAGTGAAGAGCACTTGAAGTCCGTGCAGGCTGAGGCGCAGAAGATTGTGGATGGAGTCTTGGGGTAAGCCCGGTCTCGGATACTAAGCTCTGCAGTTGCCAGAGAGCACATTGTTGGTTTGAATCGCCGGCATGTTGTTTCGATTTTGCAATTGGGCGCGATGCTCGGTGATGGTTTTAACCCTGGGCGCCGTTGCTTTGACGTCCCATGGAGATGCGTATCAAGACGCGCTTGAGCGGGCTGGAGACAATCGAGCAGAGTTAGAGCGCTTTGTCTTAAGCGCGGAGCAAGACCATGGCGCCTTTGGAAAACGAGCGGCTCACTTTCTGGTTTCTTACATGCCCGAGAAGGATCTGCTCTCGCTGTCGGAATCGTTTCTCAGAGAGAATCTAGAGTTCGCCCTCAAGGCTCGGACTGAGTTCCCTTGGGGAGCTTCAGTCCCGGAGGAGTTGTTTCTCAATGACGTCCTCCCCTACGCTTCACTGGACGAGTCACGCGAGCGTTGGCGTCCGCGGCTTTACGAGTTAGGGCGTTCGATTGTTGCGCGTGAGAAATCGATTTCCGATGCCGTGCAAGCTCTCAACCGGGAGTTGTTCAACGAGATCAACGTTCACTATAACACAGGGCGAAAACGCCCAAATCAAAGCCCGGGTGAGTCTATTGATCAGGGACGAGCTACCTGCACGGGGCTTTCGATTATCTTGGTGGATGCCTGCCGTGCTGTGGGCATCCCGGCCCGCGTTACCGGAACGCCTCTGTGGACAAATAACCGAGGAAACCATACCTGGACAGAGATCTGGGACAAGGAGTGGTACTTCACCGGGTCGGATGAATACGATTCGAAGGGGCTGAATCGAGGCTGGTTTGTTGGGGCCGCTGCCAAGGCCGATAAGTCGGATCCCAAATACTCCATTTACTCGAGCTCTTGGAAACCAGCGGATGCGAATTTTCCCATGGTTTGGAGTCGTCGAGATCAATCGGTTCACGCCTTCAACGTGACCGATCGATATACGCGGAATGGGAAGGGGCCCGAGAAGAAGAACGAGCTGTTTGTTCGGGTTCGTGAGAACAAGGGAGGCGAACGCATTGAGGTAAGAGCTGAGTTGCTCGATGAATTGAACCAGGTGGTATCGGGGGTGATGACTAAAGCAGGTCGAGCGGACATGAATGATATCGCAGCGCTGTCTTGCCGGCCCGATTCAACTGTGTGGCTCCGCCTGAGTAAGGGCGATGAAACTAAACGAGTTCCCATTCGGCGGACGGGTGAGGCATCTGCCACATTAGATCTCGCCTGGGATGCGCTTCCGGATGTGGATTCTACCGAGCGATCTCAGTTAGCTGGCTTGGAGGGGTGGCTTGCCGTTCCGGCTCAGCTTCGTCCGCAGGATATTCCCGTCAGTGCCCTGAAGGGAACCTTGTCGAAGCAGGATGCAGCCAAGGCGACTCAACGGCTATGGACGGAATTGGTCGAGCGAGAGTCAAAGGCTCGACAGGCTGAGTTGGACGCCAAGGTGATCACGCTCGGTGAGCATTCGCTCAAGTTTGAGGCGCGTGAATTTGGGGATGTTCCCGAAGGCGGGCATTCTCTTTGGATTTCAATGCACGGTGGTGGCGGTGCTCCGGCGCAGGTCAACGATCGGCAATGGAAGAATCAGATTGGTTTGTATGAGCCGAGCGAGGGGATCTATGTCGCTCCGCGAGCTCCTACCGATACGTGGAACCTGTGGCACCAGGCGCACATTGATCCCTTGTTTCAACGGCTGATTGAGAACTACGTGATTTGTCGGGGCGTGAACCCTGATCGGGTTTATATCATAGGGTATTCCGCCGGTGGGGACGGGGTGTTTCAACTCGCGCCACGAATGGCTGATCGCTGGGCTGCCGCGGCTATGATGGCCGGGCACCCGAATGAAACCAAGCCCGATGGACTGCGGAACATCGGATTCGCTCTTTTCATGGGAGGAGCCGATGCCGCATACGGACGAAATAAAAAAGCAGCGGAATGGCGCGACCAGCTTGCGGCGTTGCGGCAAGCAGACCCAGAAGGCTATCCCCACTTCGTTAAGATCTACCCTGACACGGGGCACTGGATGAATCGGCGAGACCGAGAGGCACTTCCTTGGATGCTCGGTTTTACCCGCGACGCATGGCCTAGTCGGATTGAATGGCTCCAAGATGATGTCACCCACGAACGTTTCTACTGGTTAGAGCTGCCCAAAGATCAGGTCGTAGCCCGGCAGCGTATCAGCGCCTGGATTGACGGTCAGTCTATTCACGTTCAATCGAGTGAATTAAACGCTTTGAACCTGCTGCTTTCCGATGAACTGTTAGATCTTGATCAAGCGCTTGTCGTGCGCGTCAACGAACGGATCGTCTTCGAAGGAAAGGCGAAACGTTCTGTGACGGAAATTCGGCGATCACTCATGAATCGGGCTGATCCGCAAAGTGCTGCCACGGCGCGCCTCGAACTGAGGTGGTAGATGAACGAGTGGTGGTTGGGCCACTTGCCACCGATGTCAGCTCACCGAGAGGGGCTGTCCGTTATCTGAGGGACTTAATCCAAGAATGAAGGGGGCAGCTCTCTCAGCCCATTCAGCCGGTTTGGGGAAGCTCGCGGCGTCGCCCCCAAAGCAACTATCGAGCATCTCCGTGTGGATGATTCCCGGGTTTAAGGGGATTGCGGCGAGCCCGGCGGGGAGTTCTTGCGCGAGGGATTGAGTGAGGCCTTCGATGGCCCATTTTGTGGCGCAGTAAGGAGCGACATTCGGGCTGGTCGATCGGCCCCATCCGGAACTGAAATTCACGATGATTCCGTGTCCTACCTCAATCATGGACGGGAGGAAATGCCGGATGACGTTCGTGACCCCCTTTATGTTCACGTCGATGACTTTCGAGAACTCGGCCTCCGGCACCTGCCAAAGCGGGGTGCTTTGATTGATCATGGCAGCGTTGTTCAGGATGATGTCTGGTGGTACGCCGGTTGAGAGAACGGATTCGGCCCATTCGTGCACCGCTTCGTCGTCTGTCACATCCAGTAATTCGAATTCGTTTGGCGAAGGGAATTGCAAGGTGAGGTTCTCTATTGCTGATTCGGAACGACCGCAGCCGAAGACTTGGTGTCCTTTTTTTACGAAGGCCTCGGTGAGGGCGAGTCCCAGTCCTTTGGTGGCCCCGGTGATAACGATGCGCTTACTCATGATCTTACTGTCTTGCTTGGAGCGTGGTAAGGGGTGTCTTGCCCAGGGCTTTGCGGCGCTTCATCAGTTCTTTCCAGGTGGTAACCTGAATGCCTCGATTAGAAATCGTTTGGCGAACCTTCGCACTCAAAAGCGATTCTAAATCGGCCTTGCGGGAGGCGCTGGATCCGGTGATGAGAGGGAACACATCGCTGGGATCGGAAGCATGGAACAGAATCTCTGTGATTCCCGGTTTTAACGAGCTCAAGAGCTCGATCAATTTAGCCTCCTTCTCCTCTGGTTTCCATCCGTAGGTGCCTGTGTGAAGATCATCGATGACGGGGAGGCCTGCATCCCATATTTTTGGAATCCATTGCATCAATCGACCGGCTGCGCCTGGATTTTCGACCTTGGTGTGAGTCAAATGCCCCCCAGCTACCAGAATTGGAATTTGGTTTTCGACGCCGAGCGTCACGTACTTTTCGAAGTAATCTGGGCGTGCGAAAAGCGTTCCCATGTGGGAGTCCAGGTGGGTGATCGGGATATTGAGTTTGCGGGCCCGGGCCAGTTGAGCTCGGATCTCGCGGTCGATCTCATCTGGGGTCGCTTGGGTGATGACTTGAGCAACGGAAGACCAGAGGCAACCCTCGGGGTCGATGAGCCCAGGGACTCTCGGCCCAGCCAGTGGAGGCCAGCGGTAGGGGGTCCACTCGGAGGTCAAGGTCAGATGAAGTCCACTATCCACTTCTGGGTGTTTACGGAGGTAGGCAGCGATCTCGGGAACCCACGGACAGGGCATCATGATGGCGAAAGAGCTTCCGACGCCTTCCTCAATGGCCTGAATAGCCCCGAGGTTTGACGAATGAGACATGCCGACATCGTCGACATGAAGAATCACGACAACTTCGTCAGGTTTCCATCCGAGTAACTCACCAAAGGAGGGCGCAGCCGCAATTTTGGTGGCGGAAAGGCAAAGAAGAGCGCTTGCGATTATTAGGTTTCGTGATATTAATGATAACATTGATAAGTTTTTATAATTCAAAATCTACGAATCGAGCTTACGTTCTGTAGGGAAGCCAAAACAGGCTAAACTTCGACCAAAGGTCGTTGTCACTTCCACGAAAGAAGGTGTTATTTTAAACAATAGAGTATGCAATTAGATCGATACACAGTTAAGGCTCAGGAGGCCATTCAGGGGATGGAGTCGGTTGCGAGGGAGTATTCCAACCAAGAAATTCAGCCGGTGCATCTGCTCTGGAATCTCTTGAATCAGGCAGATGGCGTCGCGCCTTCGCTACTGAGGAAATTGGGCGTAGACCTTCCCGGGACCCTGAACTCGGTTCAACAGGCACTGGCGAAATTGCCAAAAGTTGCCGACTTGGATCGCCTGTTCTTGGGCAAGGAGATGAATGAGGTTTTTCGGCTCGCGGAGAACGAGGCCAAGCAGCTGAAGGATGATTACGTCAGTACCGAACATCTGCTACTTGCGACGTGCAAACAGGGGCGCTCTGAAACCGCGGCTCTGCTCAAACAGCGCGGGGTAACGCATGGGGATCTTCTGAAGGCGCTGAGCGAGGTCCGGGGAGCGCAGCGAGTCACCGACCAAAATCCAGAGGACAAATTCCAGGCCCTCGAGAAATATGGACAGGATCTAACGGCGCTGGCGCGGGATGGCAAAATCGATCCGGTGATTGGCCGGGACGACGAAATCCGTCGCGTGATGCAGGTTCTATCGCGTCGCACGAAGAACAATCCCGTTCTAATCGGTGAGCCCGGAGTGGGTAAAACCGCCATTGTTGAGGGGCTTGCTCGTCGAATCATTGGGGGTGATGTGCCGGATTCACTTCGAAACAAGCGGCTCGTTGCGATGGATCTGGGGGCCATGATTGCTGGGGCGAAGTATCGAGGGGAGTTTGAGGATCGTCTCAAGGCGTTCTTGAAGGAAGTCACGGCGCAGAACGGAGAGGTAATTCTCTTTATAGACGAACTGCATACCTTGGTCGGTGCTGGCAAGACAGAAGGGGCAGCCGATGCCGCCAACATGCTGAAACCGCAACTGGCTCGAGGCGAGTTGCGCTGCATCGGGGCCACAACCCTGGATGAATACCGGAAATACATTGAGAAGGATGCTGCTTTGGAGCGGCGATTCCAGCCGGTGCAAGTCGATGAACCGAGTGTGGAAGCGACCATCGCGATTCTGCGGGGCTTGAAGGAGCGGTATGAAGTGCACCATGGCGTACGAATTCAAGATGCAGCCCTGGTGTCTGCGGCGACTCTATCGCATCGGTATATCACCGAGCGATTCTTGCCAGACAAGGCTGTGGACTTGATGGATGAAGCCTCCTCGCGGTTACGGATGGAGTTGGATTCTGTTCCCACGGAGATCGACCAGATGGAACGCCAGATCCTTCAACTGGAAATCGAACAGACGGCTTTGAAGAAAGAGAAGGATTCCGCCTCGAAAGAGCGCCTGGTCCGGATCGAGAAAGAATTGGCTGATCTGAAGGAATCCGCCTCTGAAATGCGAGCAAGGTGGCAGAACGAAAAAGCCGTGATCAACGCGGCCTCAGTGATAGGGAGCGAAATCGAGGCAGCCCGCCAGGCGATGGAGGAAGCTCAACGTCGGGGTGATTTAAACCAGGCTGCTCAGATTCAGTATGGAACCATTCCGGAACTCGAGGAGAAGCTCAAGAAATCGGAAACAGCTCTCAATGAACAGCCAAGTGGCGGTCGCTTGTTGTCGGAGGAAGTCACGGAAGAGGATATCGCTGAGGTGGTTGCTTCGTGGACTGGGATTCCCGTGAGCAAGATGATGGAGGGCGAACGGGAGAAGTTGGTTCACATGGAGGCTCGTTTGGGCGATCGCGTGATTGGGCAACGAGAAGCGATTTCCGCTGTATCCAATGCTGTGCGGCGGGCCAGGAGTGGCCTGCAGGATCCGAATCGGCCTGTGGGTTCGTTTATTTTTCTTGGGCCCACTGGTGTGGGGAAGACCGAATTGGCTCGTGCTTTGGCTGAATTCCTTTTTGACGATGAGCGATCGATGGTCCGCATCGACATGAGCGAATACATGGAGAAACATTCTGTGGCTCGCCTGGTTGGAGCCCCTCCTGGATATGTGGGATATGAGGAAGGGGGCCAACTGAGTGAGGCCGTGAGGCGGAGTCCGTACTCAGTGATTCTGTTCGATGAAATCGAGAAGGCCCACGGAGATGTTTTCAATATTCTTTTGCAGGTGCTCGATGACGGTCGACTGACGGATGGACAAGGGCGTACAGTCGACTTCAGAAATACGGTGATCATCATGACCAGCAACGTCGCATCCCCCGTGATCCAGGAATATTGTCAGCAAGGGAGAGTGGGGGCTGATGATCGGAGTTCCCTAGAGACTCAGGTGGACCTAGAATTGCGGCAATTGTTTAGACCCGAGTTTCTCAATCGTATCGATGACCGAATCATCTTTGAACCATTGAGTCGAGAGGATCTGAACGCGATTGTTGAGATCCAATTGAAGCAGTTGGCAGATCGTCTTGAAGCGCAGCAGATTCAGCTTGATTTGACTGATACAGCGCGGCAGATGCTGGCCTCTGAGGGGTATGATCCGCAGTTTGGAGCGAGACCTCTTAAGCGAACCATTCAGGCTCTCATTCTGGATCCGCTGGCGATCAAAATGTTGGAGGGCGAATTCAAACCGGGTGACTCTGTACTGGCTGATGTGATCGACAACTCGATTGAGTTCTCCATCTCCAAGAGTACGAACGAGTAACCTTCGGGGCGAGAATCTCTGGACTAGTTGATCGGTTGTTTGGAGCGGGCTTCGAGGGCGAGTCGGAGCCTGTCCCAATCGGCTCGCAGCGGGGGGAGGAGATCCGCCAGGCGCCGATAAAGTCGAACGCCGGTTTCCACATCTTGGCGCGCTTCCACGAGGGTGCCCGCCTTGAGTCCGGCTTCTTCGAGCCAGAAGGGATCGGGCTGCTCATTGGGACGGAGGTTGCCGAGGTAGACGATGTTCAAGTAGTGCTGTAGAGCTTGATCGAGCCTCTCCCTTGATTGCTCCGGATTTTCTTCAGCCAAGCGCTCCAACGCCATGCCTAGCCCAACCTCTGCTTGGCTTCGAATCGAGATGTCTGCGGCAGCGAAATCGTTGAGAACTCGGTCGTAGGCTTCGATCGCTTCAGAGTACCGTTTGAGAAAGTAACTTGCATCGCCGTAGCGACCGAAAGCGATTGCAGCCAGACGACTCTCGGGATGAAGGGCACCCACTCGGGCGTACTTCAGCCTGGCTTCGCCGATGGAATCCGCTTTGTCGCCGGCACTGTTCTTGCCCAACTCGAAGAGCGCATCGCCAAGATTGAGTTCCACCTGGGCTCTAAAATTGGGCGTCACGTTCTCGGCGTCCTTGATGTTTTCACTCAGCTCACGAAGGTATTGAACAGCTTGAGCGACCTTGTTTTGACGAAAGCTGGCTCGGCTTGCCATGAGGAGCGCTTGGCGTGAAAGCGTCGTTTGTTGCGCGTCCTTTTTACGGAGGATGACTTTATATTGGCGCTCGGCGGCCTCGAAATTGGCGGCATTGAAGTAGTGGTTACCAACCCAGAGCCTGGCCCGTTGGGCGAGATCGTGACCTTGATGATCCTTGATGAATTTTCGGAATTCCAGGACGGCGTCTTGTTCCTGCCCTGCTTGACCGGTGCACCATGCAAGCGAGTAAGCGGCGCGAACCTGGTTCGGGTGCGTTGGGTAGTCCTCGATCCAGGCTCGATAGAGAGCCGCTGCCCGAGACCACTTGCCTTCCAGTTCCCAGGAGTAGGCGATCGCGTATTCAACTTCGGCTTTAAGCGGGAACTCTGTGAAGTGCTCGATCATTTCGAAGAAGACCTCGCGAGCCTCTGAAACTTTGTCGATATGAATCAAGTGTTGTCCGACCAGCAGGCGACTGGTGTTGGCCAGGAGGCTGTCAGGGTAGATGCCGATTAACTTACTAATCGCAAGTCGCGCGGAATCGATGTCATCGTGCGCGATCGCGGCCCGAACGGTCTGATACAGAACTTGGTCCAGGAAGGTTTCGCGAATTCGAGGCGTGTTTTCATAGTTGTCGATGATCGCGCGATAGTTTTGCAGCGCCTCTTTGTATTGTCCCATGACATAGTAACCGTCCGCGAGTTTGAAGCGGGCGATGGCAGCCACAAAACTTTTCGGGAGTTGCTCCGCTGCTTCCTTGAAGGCGGCCACACTCTCCGGGTTCTGGCTCAATTCCCAGTAGCACCATCCTCGGTGATAATGCGCGGTGGGTAGGAGGGTCGAATTGGGATAATCGTTCGTGATTCTCTCAAGGTGGACCCGGGCTTCATTGAGGTAGTCGAACGGGCTTGGGGTGTCTTCGTCTTCGGTCTTCTCTGGTTTAACGATCTCTTCGTAATACCGTTGAAGATTAAGCTCCCCGAGCGTTAGAAAGGCGATGTCGAGAGAGTCTTCATTTTCTGTACTTGCGATGTATTGTTCGAGCAGCGTGATCACGTCTTGAGCGTTTCGCTGTTCCATTTCCAACTCAATGATCTTGAGCCAAGCTTCTCGGTGACGAAGGGGAGGCGTTCCTGGCTCCAGATTCCTCTTGTAGATCGCGATTGCGGACTCGGGTTGGTTGTTCGCCACAAGGAGTTTTGCATAGAGCGCAACGGATTCGGAAATCCACTCCCGGCTCTCTGTATTGTTGGCGAGATCCATCAATGCGTCTGCATTTTGCAGCGCCATTTCAAAATCCCCTCGAGCCAGTTGAAGTCGGGTGATGATGAAACGCCGGCGCCAGGCGAACTCGGTTCTGAGATACCAGTCTGTCACACTCGCAAGAACCGTCTCGGCTTTGATGTAGGCCTCCATCTCGAGATAGGTTTGTGCGAGGAGGAGTTTTCCGCTCACGAGGAGCGGGAGCGCGATTGGATCATTTGGCCTGATGGTGGCTGCTAAGCGAAAAGGGCCATCCTCGTCGAGCAATTGGATCACGGCTTCCCAACGCTTCAGATGAAATTCACTCCAGGCTTCCCCAATGATGAATTCAAGATGGTTTGGGGAGTTGGGAAACTCGATACGAAGATTTCGGAAGGCCGCCGCCGCCGCTGCGTGGTCTTTTTGTTCGGCTAGATTGTGAGCCCGCGCTCGAAGGCCGAAGGCGCGAGCTTTTGAGGCGAGTTCGGACTCAGCGTACTTGTTGACGAAGTCGTTGAACTGAGATTCTGCACGCTTGAAGAATCGTCCTTCGAAAGCTCGGACGGCCGCGTCGAAGGCAATCTCCTCGGTTGACGTGGCAGCCAGGAGCTTGGCGGCGCTCAGGAATGAAATCCAGACGATGGTGAATCTCTTTAACATTTCTATGGGGTCAAGGATGCCTGACTGTCGAACGATGATCCAGTGAAGAATGGTGTGCTTATTCCTCCCCGTTACGTGCGCTCTTCTCCCGTTCCAAGGTTGCCTGATCTCGCGCGAAGACCTCTTTGAGAAATCGTCCGGTGTGGCTTGCCGGATGTTCGGCAACCTCTCGAGGAGTACCCGTGACGACAATCTCACCACCTTTGTGTCCTCCTTCAGGTCCCAGATCAATGACCCAATCAGCGCACTTGATGACGTCTAGATTGTGTTCAATCACGATCAATGTGTTTCCGGCGTCGCGCAGTTGGAAAAGGACGTTCAAGAGAGTGGCAACGTCATGAAAGTGCAAACCGGTGGTGGGCTCGTCCATGATGTAGAGGGTCCGTCCTCCAGATTTTTTGCTCAGCTCAGCAGCAATCTTCACTCGTTGAGCCTCACCGCCGCTCAAGGTTGTCGCTTGTTGACCGAGTTGAATGTATCCCAAGCCGACCTCTGCCAGCGTTTGACAGATATCCCGAATCTTCGGAATGGTTCTGAAGAAGGCGATCGCTTCATCGACCGTCAGGGACAGCACGTCCGCAATGTTCCGTCCTTTGTAAGAAATCTCTAAGGTCTCCCGATTGTATCGCTGCCCGCCACAGGATTCACAGGTGACGTAGACGGGCGGGAGAAACTGCATGTCGATTCGGATGACTCCATCTCCCTGGCATTTTTCGCAACGCCCTCCTTTGACGTTGAAGCTGAAACGACTGGGGCCAAAGCCGCGGACCCGAGCTGCTGGAAGCTTGGCAAAGAGGTCCCGAATGTGTTGGAAGATGCCGGTGAAGGTTGCCGGATTGCTGCGAGGCGTTCGGCCGAGTGGCGTTTGGTCGATGGTGACTATTTTCCCAAGATTCTCTTCCCCTTGGATATCCCTGTGTTTACCTGGACGATCCTTTGACTGATACCATTTGTGGGAGAGAGCTCGCTTGAGAATATCATTCACAAGGGTGCTCTTGCCGCTTCCGCTGACACCCGTCACGCAAGTAAGCGTTTCTAGGGGGAACCGAACATCAATCTTTTTGAGATTGTTTTCTTCAGCCCCAATAACCTCGAGCCAGAGATCTTCATGGGAAGGGCGTGGACGCCGACTCGTGGGCTGGATATTGAATTCGCCGGAAAGGTATTTTCCGGTCAACGACTTCTCATCTTGCTCTAGTTCTGCGGGGGTGCCCATCGCGACAATCTGACCACCGTTTCGTCCGGCTCCCGGACCGATATCGGCAACAATGTCGGCTCGCCGGATCGTGTCTTCATCATGTTCAACGACGAGCACGGAGTTCCCCATGTCGCGGAGATGAACGAGGGTTTGCAGGAGTTGTTCGTTGTCTCTTTGATGGAGGCCGATGCTCGGCTCGTCCAAGATGTAGAGAACGCCGACGAGACCTGCTCCGATCTGGGTTGCGAGTCGAATGCGCTGTGCTTCACCTCCGCTGAGGGTGCCACTTTCTCGGTTGAGATTCAGGTATCCGAGGCCGACCTGCTGTAAGAAACTGAGTCGATTTCGGATTTCCGTGATGGGTTCGCTGGCGATCTTCTGTTGCGTTTCCGAGAGCTCGAGATGCGTGAAGAAATGATGGGCCTCCGAAATGCTCATCGCGCAGATGTCCATGATCGAAAATCCGGGCAAGTGAGGTGTTGTCGACGGCTCAGTGTTTCCGTTTCCGTTTTCGTTTCCGTCTGCTCCCCCCAGACGCACGGCTAGAATTTCAGGGCGAAGGCGCTGTCCCTGGCACTTCAAACAGGTTTCAGGGCGCATGTAGACTTTCAGTTTCTGTGCCGTCGTTTCGGCCTCGGAGTCGTCAAAGATTTTCTGAAGTTGAGGGATGACTCCTTCGAATGACATGGCAGCAGACGCCCCGCCATCTTCTAGGGCCGCGGTCCCGTGAAGCAATGCGTCGCGAAAGTCTTTGGGGAGTCGATCGAAGGGTGCTTCGAGATCGACCTTAAAGGCTGCTGCCAGTTCCTGTTGCTGTTTGAGGTAGTGCTCCTTGAGCTTTTTGCCCCCCTTGCTCCAAGGTGCGATGGCTCCTGCACTGAGAGATTTCTTCGGGTCCGGAACAATGAGCTCTGGATCGAATGCGGGTATCTGTCCCAGTCCGAGGCAGTATTCGCAAGCTCCCATCGGAGAGTTAAACGAGAAGTGACGAGGTGTCAGCCGGTCATAAACCTTGCCCGTTGTGGGGCTGTATAACTTGTTCGAATGATACGACTCGTTCCACTCCGTCCGCACAGGGGCATCTGCCGGCTGATGCAAGACAATGACGACCCCATTTCCCCACTTGAGGGCTGTCTCGGTGGAGTCAGAGAGGCGCACCCGGATTTTTTCGTCAATCACGAGACGGTCTACGATGACTTCGATGCGGTGCTTTTGCTCAGGATCGAGTTTGATCCTCGTGTTTCCTGAGAGTTCTACCAGTTCTCCGTCAATTCGAGCGCGAACAAAGCCCTCTCGTCCGAGTCGGTTGAGGACATCTCGAAACTCGCCTTTTTGGTTCACGACGACTGGAGCCAGCAACATGACGCGGCTCCCTTGAGCGAGGTCCAGAATTTCGTCGACGATGTCGGTTGTTGTATTCTGAAAAATAGGTTCTCCGCTATCTGGGCAGTGTGCTTGGCCGATGTGTGCGTAGAGGAGACGCAGGAAATCAAATAGCTCGGTCGTTGTTGCGATCGTCGACCTCGGATTCGTAGCGGCAATCCTTTGTTCGATTGCGATCGCCGGCGAAAGACCCTCGATAAAGTCGACATCGGGCTTCTGGAGCTGATTGAGAAATTGCCGCGCGTAAGTTGAGAGGGATTCGACGTACTTTCTCTGTCCCTCGGCAAAGATCGTATCGAAGACGAGTGAGGATTTACCGGACCCGCTGAGTCCGGTAAAGACCACCAATTTTTCGCGGGGAATTGAGACTGAGATATCGCGCAGATTGTGCTCCCTTGCGCCTCCTACTCGAATGTAATCTTTACCCATTGCAGCCATTTGCCCTCATTAGGGCATCGCTCAAAATGCGGGTTTTGTCGAATGAAGGGAAGCATAGAAAATCAAGTTCCTGGAATTTTGGTTTAGCTTTCACTCGCCTCAAACACTTCATTACACGGCCCCTTGCTCAAGCTGCGGATTGGTATCCACCCGATTTCTCCAAGATGTCATCGCTCCATGGCGGCTTGTCGAAGATCTTTGGGTGATCGTCCTCCATGCCTTTTTAGATTCTGAAATCGCGAGCGCTAGTCTGTTGGGGGTGTGATCACCAGACGAAAGAACGCCTTCTCCAGCGCTGGGCTGACGCGCATTCGAATGGTGCGGGTCGAGGAGGTCGATGCATGTTCGGTCCCGTTTGCTTGGATAGATTCCCAATGGAGGAGGTCGGGCGACATTTCTAGGTGCCACAGATCTGGAGCGATGGGGTGAACTCGGGTGAATTGAAGATCGATGAAGCCATCTTGGCTCGGTTCATTTGCAACCATTTGGAGATCGGGCACTCTGGGGTTCCTTTCGCGGGGTGATGTCCCAAAGAAATACTCGCGCAAGTTTGAAATTCCGTCTTCGTCTGGATCTGCGTGGTGGCCAGAAATCGTTGAGTTCGCGAGCTCGGCTGGCGAGAAATGGACGTCTAACCAGGCTTGGAACATTTGTGAACCAGAGCTCTCGAGCGCGGAGGGATCTTGCGGAACGGCAACCCACTGCTCTGGATCGTTGAGGTCAATCCCTGTCTGTGGACTTTGCAATGAGAGGGCGAAGCCGGAACCGTCCACCTGCTCGGGCCAAGGACTAGAATCGTCATAGCGAACGGAGAAGATCGTGCTGCCAGCCTCGTCGATCAGAGTGAGGCGCTCGCCGTTGTTCGCGAGTCTGGAACCGAAGCGGAAGGGACCATAGACCTGCGTATCAGATTGTGATCGAAGAGAGAACGCTTTCGGGGCGGCTGCGATGACGATGGTTCCTCGGGGCGGGAGTTGGGGCAGCGATTGAGCAAAACCAAAACGGATGCCGTCGGAGAAGCTTGCTCCAGAGAGATCCAGATGCTGGTCGCTGAGATTCTTGAGCTCTAAGAATTCAAAGTCTTCGCGGTCCTGAATCCCAGCTTCTCTCTCGGCAGAACTCAGGGGAGCCGGATGGTAGTGTATTTTCGAGATCGTCAGATTCTGAGGGGATGGTCCGTCCGTGTTGGGGTGAAAGCTAGCCTGCAGGAGCGGGGACCAATTCGAACCGCTCTTGATGCGAGCTTTCACCAGCACTGGCTCTTGGATTCGGACGCCTCCAAGGTAACGAGTTGCGGATGGATGAATCCCACTCGGCGAGCCGCCGCTTGATTCAAAGGCGTCCAGTGTCGGCCAGATAAGGAAATCGCTGCTCGATTGCCCGGTGTTGAGACCATGAATCGCAAGAACGTTTCTACCTGCATTCAGAAGGGGAACCGCGTCCGAGACGTCGAAAGGCACAAAGCTTGTGGCTTCGTTATCGGAGTGAGTGGTGCTGGCACTCGCGTTCCAGGCTTGGCGGGTTCCGGCATTTCCGCGGCTGTTGGCTCGGGCGATTTCACTTCCGTTGAGATAGGCAACGAAGCCATCATCATAGCGCATCTTCAGTGTCATGCCGTCAAAAATCGAGGGGTCGCTTACGTTGAACTCGACTCGCATATAGATCGTTTCGTGAGTGCTCGAACTGACGAGATCTCCGAAGTTGAGGTTGGAATCAAGGAAGGCTTGGTAGCCATTGCCATTTTCGTAACCCGCGCCCCTTCGACCTTCAGGCCAGTCTGAGTCATCGAACTCGGGGAGCATCCATGTCGCGGAGGATCGATCGTCTTGTGGCATGAGGGCCTTTTTTCGGGCTCCCGCTTGGATGAGTGGAGTGCTTGTTTGTTCGCCGCTCGTCCCAGGGATTCGAGGATCCTCTCCATTGATGGTGTAGTAGATGGTGCCTGATTCCGAGGACTCGATCGTGGTGATGAAGCCGGTCTCGACGAGTCCACCGTGCTGGTTGAATACCGGAGGTTCAAGTGATGGAAGCCAGCCGCGTCGGCGGAATTGATCGAGCACGATGTCACTCCGCCTCGTGAAGTAATCGTGTAATTCGTGTGAGGTTTGACGCGATTCGCCGAAGAGTTGATTGCGGGTCGCGATCCAATCCAAGCGGTCGTAAGGTGTGCTTCTTTGATTGTCCCCCCAGCGGGCGGATTCTACTCGGATCGGCAGGTTGATCGTTTCAGAGATTTCGAAATAGGTCTGACGGGCTGCGTCGGGCGAGAGGGGACCGTAGCGCAGTGCTTGGTAAGCTCGATCTGCGAATTGGAGTCGGTATTCAGGATTATGGGCTAGGTCGTGATGAAGATTCGTGGGGCCCCCCTCGTCATTGCGGTTGGTGCGATCGTCCATGACTCGATGGAGTCCCTTTTCAGCATCCCAACTGTGGAATCTCCAACGACCATTTGGCGCTTCTCGATTGAAGCTTGCGTACCAATTGTGGTGGGCCCAATCGGTATTCGCCACGTAGTAGTTGACCAGCATGTAGTCAGTAAAGTCGGGGATATCGAGGATTTCTTGAATGGAGGAGATCACCGATGAGGAACCCCGAACCTGGTTGGCCAGGGAATGAAGGTGGAGGTAGTTCTCGGAGCTCCCTTGTAGGACATCGTTGGGGCGATGCTTGATTGAGTCGTAGTCTTCGTTTTCACCGCCAAGGTAGCTGGCCGCAAAGTTGTCGTCGGGTCGTTCATGCAGGGTGTGAATGCCCCAGTAGATTCCGTTTAGATAGAGGTGTACGTGGTGGCCGTGAGGGGATGTTCCTCCCATCAGGTTGTGCAGGTTGGCCGTGTATTGATCTCTTACATACTGGGCACGGTTCCGTTGTCCTGTTGGTTCCACTCCACCGCCGTAGTGCCAGACGTTGTTGAGTCTGGCGTCAAGCACGAGGGTGTCGAAGCGATCTACCGCGTCACGCCCGAAGACGGGGTATTCAAGATCCCTCTCGAACTTGAGGCGGAGTGAAAGTTTGTCGGATTTCCACCGGTTCGGGCTACTTCCGCCGACGATCTGGACCGTTCCGTCCGTTTGAAATCCACCGACATTGGTCACCTTGCTGTTGGGATCCAGATTGGGGCGGAGATATTCAATGGACGTCTCGCGTTCGACACTTTGACCGGCGATATAGATTCCATTGCGACCGAACATTTCGTCGAAGCTCATTCCCAGAGACACGGTCGGGATCTGGAGAAGGTCGGTTGGCTGGGGACGAATTTCTGGATTGGGATGCTCGGTGATATCCGGGTCCATTTCCCAATCTGGTCCCGCGTGTCCCCAGCGAACGCCATCTCCGATCGCGTGGAATTCTGCATCTTGTTGGAGGACTTTGTCGGGAAAGATATAGGTTTGAGTATCGACATTTGTGGGCTCGAATCCCGGGCGAAAGGCCATGACTCGGAGAGTTGTCGTGTCCGCGATTTGAATGTCGTGCGAAGTCGGCGCCTCCTCAGAACTGGGGCGGATCTGAGTGCCGTTTCGAGTGCTGGGTAAGGAACCATCAACCGTGTAGACGAGCGTCGCACCTGGGGTTGCGCTAGAAACTGTGACCGTAATCGGTTCGGCATAGAATCCGCGGTCAATTGAGAATTCGGTGTCTGCGACAAAGCCTTGGAGTGTACTTGGGCGATTCGGTCGACCGGGCGTTGGTTGGGGGAAGTACACGACCTGTGAGGATGCTCCTGCCGAGAGTCCAAAAGAGATGTCGGGTTTCTGTTCGGGATAGGCTTCGAAAACGGAAAGGGCCTCGAAGCGATTATCGGTTTCGCGAGTGAGGGCCAGGAAGCCTCCTTCGCTGGCGGTGACGCGGAAATTTGCGTGGAGAGTTCCGTCGACGCCCTCAAAGTCCCGCCCCGAGGCGAAAACGAGAAGGTATCCATCGGCGGGAATGCTTCGGTTGGGGAAAGCCCATTTGGCCGGACGCTCTGGGTCGTCGGTGAGGAAGAGTCCCTCAGTTCCAAAGGGGATTGGGCCTGGGTTCCAAATTTCAATCCAGTCCGATGTGGCGCCTTGATCATCGCGTAGATTCTCGCGGTTCGATGCCAGGAATTCGGTGATGAGAGGGTGTTGGACGCTTTGGGCGAGTCCCTGCGGGGGCAAGAGATGCGAGATTGTGAGGAGCAGGAGGCCCAGCAAATGCCCGTCGAAGGCTTTGGGCAGGTGATGGAGAATCTTTTTTGTTTCCATGTTTATTCTACGGCTCTTGGAGCTGGAGACTCCGCGAAAAATGAGCAAAATCGACGCCAATTCCTCGCGAAGGGTGCTTTGCTTCCTATGGAGTCGGAAAATTGGCGAATTCCCGTCCATTCGAGGTGGGCGTTTCAACTTGATTCCCGAGAAAGCGAGATAATGCTGTAACAGGCTCTGGAATCAAGTCGTCTAAGCCTGGTGTAGTCCGTTGTAGAATGGGATTGGAACTCATGGTGAAAGGAACAGTCAAGGCAGGTCGAAGTGGTGAGTTCGGCAGCAAGGACCGGCGGTCCCATCCAATGTTACGTGAGGCCAGATCGGGGAAGAGGTCCCCAAGCTGTCGGGCGATTGAAATTTCATTCGCTTTTTCTTCGGAATCCTTCAGGCTGACAGCGCATTGATTGACCGCATCTGACGTATGCTCCTGGGTAACATTGTATTTTCCGGTCAAAATTGGGTTTTGCCGGCCATTCTCTGGCTGGGGCTTGCGGTTGGCCTCCTCTTATTTTCTTACTGGCGACTCAACAGTCCCCGAGGCGTCAAACAACTGTGTGTTGTCCTCAAGCTGATCGGATTCTCCCTCTTGCTCCTCTGTCTGTTAGAGCCTTTATGGACCGAGAGTCGAGCCAAACCCGGTGCCAACGTGATGGCCCTGCTGGCCGACAATAGCCAGGGAATGCAGATCCGGGATCAAGGGGCAGAAGAAAGTCGTGGGGAGGAATTGTTGCACCTGTTGGTCGATGAGCCGGCTCTCTGGAGGGATGAACTTGACCAACAGTTTCAGGTGCGGAAATACCTTTTCGATAATCGCCTCCACGGAATCAAGGACTTTGCTGAACTCAGGTTTGATGGACGCTCTTCAGGTCTCATGACGAGTCTGAAGTCGCTCGCACAACGTTTTGAAGGGCAGGCTTTGGCGGGAGTGCTTTTGTTCAGTGATGGGAATGCGACCGACCTGAGCGATGGGGATCTGGATCTGAGTGGATTGCCTCCCATTTTTCCTGTGATCACGGGTTCAGATGAGCCGGTTCGTGACTTGTCGATTCGGAATGTGGCAATTTCCGAGACCGCTTTTGAAGATGCGCCTGTCACGGTTGTAGCCGAGGTGGACGTGGATGGGTTTGATGGGGCTGTTGTTGCTGCGAAACTCGTGCCCGCCTGGGCAGAGGGAATTGACGCCGCGTCCTCAGAGGATCCAGGTGACGACTCCGAGACGGCGCCCCGCACGCCTTTCGAGTTGGAGGAGCAGAGCCAGGAAGTGGACGGAGATCGGACGACGCTGAGTTATCGGTTTCAATTTCGGCCTGAGGGCACTGGTGTTTCGTTTTACCAGCTGCAGGTGATGCTCAAGGAATTGCCGTCGGATTCCGCGGATGAGTTGGAAGGGGAAGAGCAAGGGGCTGCGAACGAGGATTTCAGTGAAGCGACATTGGCGAACAATCAACGTGTTTTAGTTGTCGACCGCAGCGGAGGGCCTTATCGCATTCTTTACGTCGCCGGACGTCCCAATTGGGAATACAAGTTTCTGAATCGGGCGCTCTACGAGGATGATCAAGTCCAGCTCGTGGGGTTGATTCGCGTGGCCAAGCGGGCTCCGAAATTCGAATTCAAAGGGAGACGCGGGGAAACGAGCAATCCTCTTTTCCGAGGCTTTGACAAGCAGGATGATTTGACGGAGCAGTATGATCAGCCGGTTATGACTCGTCTGAACATCCGTGATGAATCGGAGCTTGTAGGTGGTTTTCCCAAGCGGGCCGAGGATCTCTACGAATACACGGCGATCATCATCGATGATTTGGAGGCAGAGTTCTTCACGATGGACCAGATGTCGTTGATGCAAAAGTACGTGTCTGAGCGTGGTGGTGGATTTTTGGCTCTGGGAGGATTCGATTCACTCGTTGATGGGGGATACGCGGAAACTCCTGTTGGTGCCATGTTGCCTGTCTACCTGAACCGACAGCAGGATGAACCGGTCGGCCCCGTGCGGCTGGACATTACCCGCGAAGGGATGTTGGAGCCTTGGGTGCGTTTGCGCCCTACGGAAAATCAAGAGTTTGAGCGGTTGGATGCGATGACTTCCTTCGAAGTGATCAGCACGGTAGGAGAACCCAAACCGGGGGCGACAGTATTGATGAAGGCCCGAGAAGAATCTACCGGAGACGAGTATCCTGGTCTCGTCGTTCAGCGCTACGGACGAGGAAAAACCGCCGCGATGATGATTGGCGACCTCTGGCGCTGGCAAATGCGAGATCAGGCCCAAACGGGTGAACAGGGCAAGGCGTGGCGCCAATTGATACGCGGTCTGATTGCCGACGCGCCTGAGCAGATTGAAATCACCGTTGATCGAGTCCCTGCCGATGCGAACCAGGCGGTGTCGATTGGAGTCAGAGTCAAGGACAAGAAGTTTTGGCCAACTGACAATGCGACTGTCCAGTTGAGCGTCAAGTCGTTGACGCTTGAGAACCCTCGAGATGGTGTTGATTCGTCCATCCGGGAGCCGCTCTCATTGAGCACGAATGTTGTTCAGTTACTCGCTGAACCATCCCCAACCGAGGTGGGACTCTATGAAGCCGTTTACATTCCCCGCAAAACGGGCGGCTACGCGGTTCAAGCTTCGGTTACCGATATGAACGGTTTGACCATGGGGAGTCGGGAGACCGGCTGGAGTTCAGATCCGGCTGCAGAGGAGTTTCAATCTCTGAATCCAAATCGGGAGTTGATGGAACGCTTAGCAAGGCAAACGGGTGGACAAGTCGTTCAACAGAGCGAGCTTCTAGATTTTGTGAAGGCGTTGCCGAGTCTTGAGGTGCCTGTGACCGAAGAAGTGACGTCGCCGATGTGGCACACCGCTTGGCTCTTTGCGTTGGCGATTGGTTGTTTTGTGGCGGAGTGGGGTGTAAGGAGAACGCGAGGTTTGGCATGAGGTTATTTGCCCTGTTTTTATTAGCGAGTTTTCTGGGTGGCGAGTGGGGCCAAGCCGAGACGGTTAGCAATGGAGAAGGCGATCGTGTGACTCTCGTCATTGTGACAGGGATTGCTGGAGCCGAAGAATACGAAACTGTGTTTGCGGAGCGGTCTCAAAAATGGCGTGATGCCGGCGAGATTGCTGGAGCTGAAGTGCTCCTGATCGAAGGTCCTAACGACGCGGGCCTTTCCGCACGAGAGCAATTCCAAGAGGTTCTAGCCAAGGAAGTGGCCGAGGAATCGGGGCAACTGTGGGTCGTTCTCAACGGGCACGGCACCTTTAACGGCGAGAAGGGAAAATTCAATCTGAAGGGGCCCGATTTTTCGGGCGAAGAGCTGGCGGCGTGGCTGTCGGCTTGCAAAAGGCCGTTGGCATTGATCAGTGGGTTTTCTGCGAGTGCGCCGTTCATCAATCGACTTTCAGGTAAGAATCGAGTGATTCTATCGGCCACTAAAAGTGGTTATGAAGTGAACTACTCTCGGTTTGGTGGGTATGTTTCTGATGCCATCGGAAGCTTGGAGGCAGATCTTGATAAGGACGGGCAGGTATCGCTACTCGAAGCGTTTCTGAAAGGAGCGAGAGACACAGAAGAGTTCTATTCTCTAGAAGGGCGCCTGGCTTCTGAACATGCGCTGTTAGATGACACGGGCGATCAACGAGGGACGGGCGCTGACTGGTATCGTGGAGTCCGGGTAATCAAAAAGTCCAAGAGCAAAGCGCAGCCCGATGGTCGGCGAGCTCATCAGTTCCACCTGATCCGAAGCGAGTTTGAGCAGAATATGCCGCCCGCATTGCGTGCTCAGAGGGACGAACTAGAGATCCGAGTTCTAGAACTTCGCGACGAGAAGGAGTCGTTCGACGACGAGGCTGTTTATTACGGACGACTCGAGCAATTGTTGGTTGAACTAGCCGCTCTATACGCAGAGGTGGAAGCGACAATGGCCTCGGAGGAGGGCCCAACAGCTGAAGTAGAATCAGAGGCAGAAATCGAAATGGATGCCCTCGATGGAACTCAATCTGAAGCTGAGCCGGACACCGAGCCTGAGCCGGACATCGAGTCCGAGCCCGAAGATAAAGCAGCGGTAGAGCCTCAACCCGTCCCTCAGAGCGATTCTGGCACAGGCTCGAAACAGGGGGACGAATAAAGCGGAGCCTCAATTCGGGGTCACTCTTCAAGCAGTTCGCCGAACTCACAATTGTAGACGGTCTGGCATTCCGTGCATTCTGCTTTCGAAATATTCATCTCCGGACTCCACGAGAACACTTGCTTGCAACTGGGGCAGAGAATCTGATAGCGACCGATCCTTTGTTTATAGTCGTCCATGGCTCCCAGGGCGGGCGTGGCGAGATCGGATTCGATCAAGTTAATCAGCAGATCCGGGTCGGGGTCATTGGTCGTTGAAAGGCGATTTGCCTGTGCACTCACAACTTGTTCAAAACAATTCCTCACGAGTCGAGCATTCCCGAAATGGTCTTCCCTCTCGCGGTGCAAATGGGCGAAATGATGAATGAGCCTCTCTTTTAGCTCCGGCACGAGACGGAGGTCATTCTTGCGGCAGAACAGGCTGAAGATTTGACAAAGTTCTTGAGCACGATAATCGGGGAATTCAATGAAGCGATTGAAACGCGAGTGCAGGCCTGGGTTCGAGTGAATGAACGTTTCCATCTCCTCTGGGTATCCGGCGACGATGACGATGAGGCGATCACGGTTGTCCTCCATTCGTTTGAGCAAGGTATCAATCGCCTCTTGGCCAAAGTCTTGTTGTTGTTTTGCCAGGGTGTAGGCTTCGTCGATAAATAGAATTCCATCGAGGGCGCGATCGATAATGGCATTCGTCTTCACGGCCGTTTGTCCCACATACTCAGCTACAAGGGCTGAGCGGTCGCACTCGACCAGATGCCCCTTTTTGAGGACGCCCAGTGCTTGATAGATTCGCCCCATGAGCCTGGCCACCGTGGTCTTTCCGGTTCCGGGATTGCCGGTGTAGACGGAGTGATAGCTGGTTGCGATGGCTTTCAGACCGCGGGCGATTCGCGTTTGTTGAAGGCGGGCGAAGTTGGCGGTCTGGTGCACTTTCTCCTTTACCTCCTCAATGCCAATGAGCTCATCCAGCTCGTGCAAGACCCGTTCCAATTGAGCGTGTGGCCCCTTGCCGTTGTTCGGCGATTCTGCCTGTTGGTGGTCGGCGCACACTTTGTCGATCTGTTCGAGGAGATAGTGTATGAACCGATTCTCTTTGGATGAGAGGGAGCCGTCGATGTGGGAGAATGAAACTGCAATCTGCTGGACGAGATAGGCGTAGAACAGGAGCACCGCGGGGGGGAGCTGGAGCTTGCTGATTCCCTCTGCGATATCCAGAAAAAACTTATCGAGGCCTACCTTCACATTTTCCCCAACGGCCTCATGCAGCTGGGCGAAGCGGTCATTGGCCTGCTCTAGATACTCGGAAACGGCGTCTTGCAATCGAATCCCTCGCTTCGGAACGTGCCCCCGATTGAGAGCGAGGAAGCGTTCTTTCTCCGGTGCGAAATATAGACCCTGGAAGGCTTTGACGATGTCTGAGGTTCGATTGTTGTACAAACAAGCGGTCCAAAACTGGGCGGTCGCATCCGCGGTGAGATTGAATTCTGTCCGGGGAAAGAAGGCGGCCCAGGCTCCGCTGACGATCTTGCGGAAATTGTCGCTAATGGATTCGATAAGATCGACCGTTCCTTCGGGAGTTTTTTCGTAGGACCGGACTGGGGGAACAAGAATTTCGAGAGTCTCGATTAGGAGCCGCGAACCGAAAAGTGCCCGGGCGAGCTGCTTGATCGAGATCTCTTCGCAGTCGGAGACCTCGGCGATCTCCGGAATCTTTGTTTCTAGTTTCCCGAAGGCATCCAAGAACTCGTCGTTGGCTTTGAGGAGTCGCTCTGCTTGGTCGCTGGAGAGTGCCCCAGCGCTCTGGCGAGCTTCAACGAGCTGGCTGAGCGACGATTGATTCGACTCAGCCAGGGTCTCGAGATCCAGGGCTGTTCCCTCGTCGAGAACACTCGCGTCCATGATGGAAGCCGTGATGCTTCCAGGCAGGAGTGGATGGTGAGTAAAATCCTTAACCAGGTTTCTCATGGGCAATCGTCGAAAGCGTTGCCCCATAAAGCCATTTTTGCCCGGGCCAAGGCAAGGCGAATGGGAGAAATTGTTGGTCGAGAGGCCGGGGGATTGCCTTGGATTTAGTTTGAGATGGGAAGGGGAGCCCGCACCACAATCGAGCTCCCTTCCGCCGATGTTGGTGGATGAGAATGAATCCACCGAACCAAGCAGCAACGTTTCTGGGCCCGTTGCCCTGCTGCAACCGGATTAAGTGAAAAGTTGTGCTCTTTGTAAACCGCGAACCGTGTGTTTGGCGTCGTATGGAGGGAATGTGTCGTTGTTTTGGCTCTACGCTTCCCTTGGCGCCTTGCAATTGAGGTTTGCTGCGATGGAGGCGATTTGCTAGGAAGGAAACACTCGAAGGATGCGAGTCTTTTAAGCTCGGGGAGCGGGACGGTACCGTTCGATAGGCGAGCGGTCAGCCGCGCTCATCATTCGAGGTGGAGATAATAAATGGCAGAGGAACTCAACGCTCTCAATCAACCAGTCGGTGAATCGGTTTCGGAATGGACCGTTCCGCCCTTTCCAGAGAAATCCCCGATGCAGGGAACATGGTGCCGGCTCGAGCCTCTGGATCCAGATCGACATGCCGCTTCTCTCTATGCTGCGAATTCTTTGGATGCGGATGGAATGAACTGGACCTACCTTCCTTATGGGCCCTTTCGCTCAGAGGCTGAGTATACGGCTTGGATTCGAGCGGAATGTCAGGGCGATGATCCGCTGTTCTTTGCCATCGTTGATTCTGAGACGCAGGAGGCGGTTGGAGTGTGTAGTTATCTGCGCATTAAGCCTGAGTGTGGATCGATCGAAGTGGGGCATCTTTGTTTCTCTCCTCGACTGCAACGGACGCGAGCCGCGACCGAATCGATGTACCTGATGATGAAACGAGCGTTTGAGTTGGGTTATCGTAGGTACGAATGGAAGTGCCATGCGAAGAACGCGCCGTCGAGACAGGCTGCCCAGCGTCTCGGGCTTTCGTTCGAGGGGGTTTTTCGACAAGCGATGGTGGTTAAGGGAAGGAGCCGTGATACCGCCTGGTTTGCCGCGATCGACTCCGAATGGCCAGATCTAAAGGCTGCCTTTGCTTCTTGGCTGAGCCCAGAGAATTTCGATTCGGAAGGACGACAAAGAGTGAGGCTGGCGGAGTTCACTCGTCCCATTCTCAAGGCCGTATTCCCCTCCTAGGAACAGCCTCTGGTGAATTCGAATCAAGAAAAAGTGGCGACGACTGCCTAGCTAGACTATTAAA
Organism: uncultured Verrucomicrobiota bacterium; assembly: GCA_964342405.1. GTDB lineage: Bacteria > Verrucomicrobiota > Verrucomicrobiia > Limisphaerales > AAA164-E04 > UBA2970. Next base: position 67,153 of record CAYFGX010000004.1, read on the forward strand.
GAGTAATGGGATCTCCCCGTAACAAGACCCTGGGTTGTTTCGCGATTGGCTGCCTGAGCATCGTGATTCTTGGAATCGTGACGATTGTAGGGATTTCCTACTGGACCAAGAATGCCCTCAATACTTTGGTGAACAACTACACGGATGAGGCTCCTCTGGTTTTACCGGAGGTCGAGATTTCAGAGGAGGATCTCCAGAGCCTGGTGGCGCGAGTTGAGGCCTTCCGTAAGGCACTTGATGAGAACGAGACGGACGTCCGTCTTGAATTGACGCCGAACGAACTCAACGCCCTGATTCTTCACGATTCCGAAATGGAGAAGCTCAAGGGGAAAGTCTATCTTGATATCCAAGACCGCCAGTTGGTGGGAGAGGTGAGTCTGCCGTTAGAAGAGTTCGATATCCCATTTGGTGCGGGCCGGTTCTTCAATGGGTACGGTGTCTTTAATGTGACCCACAGCGAGAGAGGCTTATCGGTCATCGTCGAAGAATTACTGATTAACAGCAAGCCTCTGCCCGAAGGTTTCATGAAGGGCTTTCAGGGACAGAATGTGCTTGAGAAAGCCAAGCTCGATGATGAGGCCGAAGCGTTTCTTGATCGAATCAAGAGTTTCGAAATCCTTGAAGATCGTATTGTTCTTGAAGTCTCACCCGAGTCATCAGAGCCTGATGCTGAGGTCGAGAATGCCGCTGAACTCGAGTTGATCGAGTAGGGCGGTCATTTGCTGCGTCATCGCAGTCCATTCACATTCTCTTATCCCAAGTGGCACCTGATTATTCTTGAGGGTGCAATCCCCGTGGTGTCTCTCCACTTATCCGGCCTTTGGAGTTCAATCTCGAAGGATGACAATTTATGGAGGGAATCGAGCAATTCATCAGGTGCCTGCTGCTCCGTACTCGTTAGGCTCGTAAGCGAACCCAAATCCAAGAATGCGGAGTCAATCATGCCTGTTTCTAGTTATGTCTTGCGGTGCAACCGCCAGGATCAATCTCAGATTTTAAGCTCTTTACCTGAAATTGGCCCGTTTCAAATTGGTGAGCGATCCGACGATGGGATGGCCGTTGCCGTTGCCACAGCTAGCAATCAAGCGTCCGAGTCCATCGGGCTGGCATTAAGCGAGTTGCCGGGAGTGAAGTCTGCCATTCTGGTTTATCATAGTATTGAAGATTTTCAGAGTGAGGCGAGAGAAGCCTCTGTGGGAGCGAGATGAAGGTTTCAAGAAGAGAGTTTGTCACGCGGGCAGCCTTAGCGGCTGCCGGGGCAGTATTGCTGGGTAAGAAACCTTCGATAGCTGGTGAGGCCGCTGTGGGACTGGACGGGCTCGTCTGGAGTAAGGCTCCCTGTCGATTCTGCGGGACTGGCTGCGGCGTGTTGGTTGGTGTCAAAGACGGACGCGTGGTCGCGGTTCAAGGAGACTTGGAGAACCCAGTAAATAAGGGGCTCCTGTGCGCGAAGGGCTATCATGCGGGCGTTGCGCTCTATGGCAAAGATCGCCTCAAGAAACCGCAGATTCGAAAGAATGGCGTGTTGACTGATGTCAGTTGGGAGGAGGCGATTGACCGCATCGCACGCGAGATCATGATGCAACCAGAAACCTTTGCTGTCTATGGATCTGGGCAGTGGACCATTCCTGAAGGCTTCTCGGTGATGAAGTTCATGAAGGGAGGCTTGGGGAATAATCATGTCGATCCCAATGCGCGTCTCTGCATGGCGAGTGCGGTTGTCGGGATGCTGACAACCTACGGCGTGGACGAGCCGAGTGGTTGTTATGATGATTTTGATCTCTGCGATACGGTCGTTCTCTGGGGGAACAATATGGCGGAAATGCATCCCGTCCTCTGGTCGCGCATCGTGGACCGGCGGCTCAAGGGGGAGAAGGTTGAGATTTTTGATCTGGGTACCCGGAGAACTCGAACAACGCAAGAGGCGGACCACTATATCGAGTTCACGCCGCAGGGCGATCTAGCCATCGCGAACGGCCTTTGTCACTTACTGATCGAGGAAGGCGGGGTTGACGATGAGTGGGTTCGCAAACACTGCAATGTGCGTCAGGGTCGAGACGGTGTCGGAACCGAAATGGGCTGGGACGAGTATCGGAAGTGGCTGCACACGTATACTCCTGAGTATGTCGAGAAAATCGCTGGCGTCAGTCCGAAACGCTTGCGTTTGCTCGCATCTCGTTTCGCGGACACGAAACGCAAGGTGCTTTCACTTTGGTGTATGGGGATGAATCAACACACCCGAGGCACCTGGATCAACAATCTCGTCTACAATGTTCATTTTGTTTCCGGTAAGTTTGGAAAACCAGGCAGCACAGCTTTCTCACTAACGGGGCAACCGAGCGCCTGTGGAACGTGCCGGGAAGTGGGAACCCTGGGGCATGCCTTGCCGGGTGGGCGAGTGGTTGCGAATGAAATCCATCGCCGCCAATGTGAGGACCTGTGGAATCTGCCGAAAGGGCGCATCAACGCGAAGCCTGGTTTTCATGCGGTCGCGATGTTCGAAGCCCTGCAGCAGGGAAATCTTTCTGGCGTTTGGGTTCAGGTGACTAATCCCGCGCACACCATGCCAAACCTGAAGGAACTGACCAGTCGTCTCCGGGATCGATTCGTTGTTGTATCAGACGTTTACCCCACGGTTACAACCGACTTGGCGAGCGTGGTGTTGCCATCGGCCATGTGGGTCGAGAAGAACGGGGTCTATGGGAACAGCGAACGCCGAACACAGCAGTGGTTTAAGATGATCGATCCTCCCGGGGAGGCCCGAGATGATGTTTGGCAGGTTCTTGCGGTCGCCCGCCGACTTTACGAGCTCGGCCACCGTGGAATGAGAAACCGGCAAGGGAAGTTTCTCTTCGATGTGAAAGACGAGGAGGGACGATCGATCGAGGCTTGGAAATGGGATGTGTTCAAGGAGCACAATATCGATCGTCTTCTGTATGAGGAGTATCGTCCATTCACGCAGATGAAACATAAAGACGTGGCTCCTTACGATGAACTGGTAGCGGCCCGCGGCCTTCGGTGGCCTGTCGTCGAAGTGGAAAAAGGGCGCTGGGCTGAGACCAAGAGGCGTTTTGTGGCGGGCGAGGACCCGTTTGTCTCTCCAGACCGTGAGGTGGATTTTTACTGGGGCAAGCAAAAGGATCATCGAGCCACGATCTGGGCGCGACCTTATGAGGCGCCTCCCGAGGTTCCAGACAAAGACTATCCATTCTGGTTAAGTACGGGGAGGGTTTTGGAACACTGGCATTCCGGTTCGATGACGCGGCGTGTTCCTCAGTTGCATCGTGCGATGCCGAAAGCTTACGTGGAACTGAATCCGGCTGATGCCGCTCGGCTGAATATCTCCACGGGGAACTCGGTTCGATTGGTATCCCGTCGCGGTGAGATCGTATTGCCTGCTTGGATTAATGGGAGATCCGTCCCTGCCGAGGGTTCTGTTTTTGTTCCGTTTTTTGCCGAGGAATCATTGATCAATAATCTCACTCTAGAGGCGTATTGCCCAATGTCCAAAGAACCGGACTACAAGAAGTGTGCGGTGAAGATCGAGAGGGTGTCATGAGGAAAGCTCGCGCTCTCGAGAACTCGCGCCCGCGTTGGTCTTTTTTCAGTCGACTGGCGGTCATTGGCTTCGCCGTATTCGGATTGGTGGGGGGCGGTCTGCTAAGCGAGGATCCAGAGACTTCTGAAGCTAAACCTCGACCAGCGTTCGCCTTCGAGGAAGAGCTTGAATCCGAGCCCAGCTCAGTCGAGAAGCTCACCGATCGAGCCTTTTGGGGAGCGCCACCGCCGATGCCCCATGGATTTACTCGGGAGTGGGACACCGAGAGTTGCCTCCGTTGCCACGCGATCACCAACGATATTTCTCGTCGACACCAAGCCCTTTCGCCCATCCCTCATGCGGTCTTGAGTCAGTGCCAACAGTGTCATGTGCGGCAGGTGGATTCCGAGGACGATCTGTTCGTGCTTTCCGAGTTTATTGGGGTTGGATTTCCTGGCAAAGGGAGCCGGGCGACGCCGGTGGCGCCCCCCACGATTCCACATCAGACCTTTATGCGCGAGAATTGCAATTCTTGCCACGGACCGGCTGGTGAACAACGGATCGTCACGCCTCACCCCTACCGAAGTCAATGCCGGCAGTGCCATGTATCGGATCTTGATCGTGAGTATTCGCGGTCGCCTCTTCGTTAACCCATTGATTCGTTGAGGGCCTGTCGCGGTAGCGAGCGCCTGACACAGTTGGGATTCTGAGTTGGGCGCTCCGTCAAGTAGCACGACACGCTTGCCGTCGAGTCTCAGGTTTATTATTCCTAGGTGATCCATGAGAGTAATCTGTATCATCTGTGCCCTCCTTGTGTCGCTTGCATGGGCTCGCGCTCAGAACACCACGAACTTCCCAAGCATCGGCCACGTTGACCGATTCGACCCTGCCTTGGACGCATTGATCGCACCCGATGCTGAGATCGAAGTTTTGGCAGGCGGTTTTGAGTGGGCGGAAGGGCCCGTTTGGATCCCAGAGAAAGGCAACGATTACGGTGGCTATGTCCTTTTTTCCGATATCCCGAACAACGCCGTGATGAAGTGGCAAGAGGGACTCGGGATCTCAACCTTCATGAAACCGGCGGGCTATACGGGAGTGGCGGACTACGGCCGTGAACCCGGAAGCAATGGTCTGGCCCTTGACCCTGAGGGTCGTCTGGTCTTGTGCGAGCATGGAGATCGGCGCATCTCGATGCTCACGCCCGGTGGTGGCAAGGTGACGCTCGCGAACAAATGGAATCAGAAACGTTTCAACAGCCCCAATGATCTGGCGATTAGGCGAAATGGCGATATCTTCTTCACGGACCCCATCTATGGATTGCCGCAGCGCGCCGAGGACCCGATGCGGGAAATTGCTTTCTGCGGGGTGTATCGACTGACTTCCGAGGGCAAGGTTCATCTGCAATGGAAAGAGATCTCTCGGCCTAATGGGATTGCATTTTCTCCGGATGAAAAAACGCTCTATGTTGCCAACAGCGGAGGACCCGTTTGGCATGCATTTCCCGTAAAAGAGGATGGAAACTTGGGAGTCCCTCGACCCTTTTTCGATGCCTCCGCACAAGCGCAAATTCGATCCGGAGGGGGTGATGGTTTGAAGGTGGGAATCCGAGGGAACCTCTTTGCAACGGGCCCTGGCGGCGTGTTGGTGATCTCTCCCGAGGGAAAACTCTTGGGTCGTATCGTGACGGGTGAGCGGATTGCCAACGTGGGCTTTGGCAATGATGGTAGCGTGTTGTACCTGACATCAGATATGTATCTCTGTCGCATTCAAACCCGGACCAAAGGCGTTGGGTTTTGATTGAATGGGCTTGGGGTGCTTAATCTGTTTGGAGGAGTGAAAAGAGGGTGATTGTGAAGAAGCGTTTCGACGACGGTTGGGTTTCTCGGGTTCTTTGCTGGGGCTTGCTCGCTACCAACCTCGGAACTTTGATGGCTGCTGAACGGGTCATTTTTGAAGATGACTTCGGCGAGGCCTCACGAGGCGTGAGAGTTCGGAATTTGGTAGGAGACCCACCGCCGGTTGGGATGGGATATCGAACGGATACGCCCTTCGGCTATTTGCTGAAAAACTGGCTGATTGCTGACGCGGAGCCGAACAAGCAGCGTCGAGCTTTTTGGGTGATCCCGGAGGATGCAGATGGAACGGTTGAATCCGTGGGGAAGCAGGCTGGACGTTCCCACAATTCCGTTGCTTATGCTCGAACAATGGTGCCTGAGGCGGTGACAGACTACACCGTCGAGTTTCGGCAGTGGTGTCATGACAATGATACGATCGGATTCGTTCTTGGCGCTCCACAGCCTCTAGTGTTTCACGATGGCGTAGAATTCAGTTACCAACGACAATTGCCGGGAACGGATACAACTGTTGACGACGTTTACTACAAAGGCGTTTTGGGTGAAGGGAAGATTGTCGGCAAGGCCTACATGCGACAATGGGTTCAGCATCGAATCGAAGTGCGGGGTAAGCAGGTTCGATGGTTCCAGAATGGCGAAAGAATGCTGGAAGGCGAGGTTGAGGGGCTTCCTCGAGGTGGCTACTTCGGCCTTCGGCAGCGATATGAACGAGGAACCCGGATCGATGATGTCCGAATCACCATCCGTGACAATGCCCAAACACGTGCGCCGAAGAAAAACGTGCTGTTTATCGCCATTGATGACCTGCGGAATGACCTGGGCTGCTACGGGAATCAACAAGTGAAGAGTCCCCACATTGATCGATTGGCAAGTCAAGGGGTACGGTTTGATCGGGCCTATTGCCAGTATCCGATCTGCAACGCGAGTCGAGCCAGTGTGCTCACGGGGCTTCGTCCCGACTCGACCGGGGCTAATCGGAATCACACGAACAATTCGTTTCATTTCCGGTCGAAGATTCCCAAGGTGCGAACCCTGCCTCAGCATTTTCAACGAGCGGGGTATCGCGTCGGGCGGGTAGGGAAACTCTATCACTATGGAGTGCCTCGAGAGATAGGGCTAGAGAGTGCGCTCGATGATCGACAGTCCTGGCAGTTTGCCTTCTATCCACGAGGTGAAGAGAAGGACGAAGAGGAACAGCTAATTAGCTATACCCCAGAAAAGAGTAGTGGTTGGGCTCTGTCTTGGATGGCGTCGAAGGTAGGCCCTCTCGAGCATTCGGATGGCAAAGTAGCCACTCAAGCCATTGAGCTGATGGAAGAAATGCGTGATGAACCCTTCTTCCTTGCCGTGGGATTTTATCGGCCCCACGTTCCCTCGACGGCACCGGAAAGCTATTTTGCCGACTATCCTTATCGAGAGGTAAATCTCCCCGAGGAGGACCCTTCACATCTAGCACAGATTCCGGAGGCTGCGTTTGACCGAAGACTTCAAACCGAGGCTAAGCGGGATGACTTGAGATGGTTTAAACGCGGCTATCTGGCCACCGTGACATACGTAGATGAACAAATCGGCCGTGTCGTGAATGCACTGGATGAGCTTGGCATTGCAGACCGTACCATTGTCGTCCTTTGGAGTGATCATGGTTGGATGTTAGGTGAACACGGGCAGTGGGAGAAACGAGTCCTCTTTGAGCAAAGCGTTCGAGTGCCTCTCATCATTCGGGCTCCAGGAGTTGCAGGCAATGGCCAAGCAACGGGACAACTTGCAGAACTCGTAGATTTGTATCCTACCCTCGCGGAGCTTTGTGGAATCCCGGGTCCCGAAGATCTGGAAGGCAAGAGCTTGGTAGGTTTACTCCAAGATCCTAACGCTGACGGCTATGACTTTGCCTTTTCTCAAGTAGGGAGACGGGACGTGGTTGGTCGGAGCGTTCGGACCACTCGCTGGCGCTACACGGAATGGGATCGTGGCGAGAAAGGTGTGCAGTTATACGATCACAGCAAGGATCCTACAGAGCAGGTGAATCTCGCGCACAGCGCTGAACATACGGAGATCATCGGCGAACTCAGGGGAGTCCTTGCGGAGCACTATCGAGGGGGAGAATAGAGAGTGTATGCTGCTGTCCGTTCGTGGGTGCTTACTTGGCGGTACGACGTCTCCGCGGTGAGCGGAGGTAATTCTCCTTCCTAGCAAACAGTAATACGAGTCAGTGCGAGATTCGTGTCTTGAGAAAGACTCGAAGTCGATAGGCCTCCTCTCGCCTCGGCGAAGTGCACGACTCACACACTGCCCCTTTGAGTCTTCTTGCTTCGGGAGTTTCTCGCGAATGGTGGCCACGATCTTTTCAACAGCCTACTTGACTTCGGCAACTGCATTGAACCTGCAGGTGCGAAGAAAAAATATTCTCAAAGCTATCGGAACCAAGGAATCTCGAGCCATCGAATAGCAGGTTTCGCTAAGACACCGACGACCGTAAGAAACGTGAGGACCCCACAACAGTAGTAGAGGAAGAGAGATAGTCGCCCCATCTCCTGTTCTTCTTCTTGATTACTCATTGCGATGTTGAATCTCGATTCCGGATGTGACTGCGCCTGCCCCCGCATGATCAGACTCAAGGAGCATTTGCCCAAGCACGCCCTCTTCGACAGCCGCAATGAAAAAACTAAGACTCTCGTCGCGGGTGAAACTGTCTCGAATCTCCTTCAGTTCCTCGGGGCTATACTGGTCAGCAAGCTCCGCGTTAGCGATGATAAGGTCAAGGGCATCATTCGTTCGTTTCATGAATTCCTCTTTCTCGCCCTCATTCAAGGTCTGGCGAAACGCAATGACTCTTTCTTTGAAGTTTTTGACACCTTCGGAAACCGACTCATAGAGTTCTGCAGCGTGGTCAATGTTGATCAGTTGATCTGCTACACCCTTTTCGATGTCGTTGCCTCTTGGTAGGTCAGAGAGATTTGTAGCCTCTCTCTCATCCTTCGAGCGGCCAAGCTTTTCAGGGCTGTCGACGATCACGCTCCGGTTCTCTTGGTCTGCTTTTAAAAGACTGGCGTGCTGTTCTAGCGTCTCTGCTAGCCTCATATCGATTCGTTCGATGGCCGCCCTAATTGAATCTTGATGCGCTAGCATCGATTCTTGGTTTTCCAATACTTCACGCCCAAGCAGAGAGGCCTCCCTTGTGGAATGTGTCGTCAACCAGACGCAGGAAACAGAAACGAGAAGTATTCCCCACCATTTTGAAGATTCTTTCACATTGATCCTTTCACGCTTCGACTTGTTTTACTGAAGGTGCGCCCAATACCTTTCCCATGATGCAATCTCGTCTGCGAGAGTGGTACAGCCCCCGTACACGTCAATGAAATAATCAATATCGGCGATAGTTGCGCTCATGTGATTGAAGGTGGAACTATCTCTTTTGTCTTTGCAAGCCTGCACATCCGCTGCTGACTTGTGGATTGCTGCGTCATTACAAGCAGCCCGTTTAAGCTTCGCCGAGTCGCTTTGATCTGCAGGTGGGTAATCAATCAGACACTGAGCCACTCGGGCTATGAACGTCGACCCAGCGTCACCCAAGCAAACCGTGTAAGAAAGTAAAACTCGAGATAGATCAGTTGAATAGTCGAGTTTCACGAGCGTCACAGCATTCAGGAGAGAAACCTTCGGCCCGCCGTCATGGTAGGTGTAGTGAGTCACGGCGGGAATCTGACCGAGGAGGGGGGGAAAATATGATGAGGTTTTACCAGCCACCCTTTTATAGGGAAGATTGATGACCTCAACCGATGTCGATACATCCGATGGATAAAGTATCGACACAGAATCGCACCTCGGTCTCATTTGTATGAGAGTTTGAGCCTGAATTATAGGAGTAAGGAGACTCATCAGGAAGGCAATTCCAAGAGTGGGCAATATCCCCATAACCTTTGCCATGCAAGCCCTCCCAATTGTGCCCGGTGTTCTGAATAGAGTCCCGTCTTTTAACCTAGTCTTCTCAGTCTCAATTCGTTGGGAGTTGTACTGCTTGCAGTCTGTATGCATTATGTAGGTGCCTCTGGGTTTTAGTTTTTCAGTCGATACAATTTGGGCATGATGGGGTGGAGGCTGTTAATCTTTAGAACTAACAAGCAACTAGGATGCCAGCCGGTCGCTTCATTGAGTCCCATGAGTTGTCGCGCCTTGTCCATCGCCACCTAATCCTCTCTGTAAGAACAGGTAGCACCCTCTCCCTGAGAAACAGAACACCAGAAGTATTCTTGCTATGCTGAAGGTTTAAGAACACAAATGCGTCCTCGCTCGTCGCTAGTAGAGTTCTACTAGCGCTCGCGAGAACGATAGTAGCGTCGAGCACATCCCAAACAAAGGGGTGCAGACGGTTTTGGATCTTCGATGTGAACAACCGCTGTTTGGGGGGGCTTAGATCGGTTGACCAGCGCATGGGCGTAGGATTAGAGGCGCGTCTCGGTATTCGACAAATCGATATTTTTCGGAAAGTGTAAGTGGAGACGCTTCCGCGGCACATGAATCCCACCCAGACAGTCCGGCAAGGGCCCCCCCGGTTGGATTATCGCTGGTCGCTGAAACGGCTAATCGAGTCAGTGCGTGATTCGTGTCTTGAGAAAGATTCGAAGTCTATAGGCCTCCTCTCGCCTCGGCGAAGTGCACGACTCAGGCACTGCCTCATTGAGGGGTCCGAAGGGTTGAATTCCTATGGGTTCTTTGTGTTATCGTTTGGGTGTTTTCCAAGAACGGAGCCCGCCTGTGATGGCGCGCTCCGCTGATTCTTGTTGTGAAGGTGTCGGCGCTTAGAGGCGCCCAATTGCCAGGTGTCCCTTGGCTTGTGGCTGCAAGAGGTGATGCAGTTCTCGAAGCCATTGTTCGGGTTGGTGTTCTCGATTGCTTCCCGGTGTGCTCCACGTGAAGGCGACAATTTGGTGGCGGGTATTCATCAGCAATCCCATGGTGCCATACCCGATTCCGTCATTGAGAGGAGTGGAATCTATGACTTCGATGGGCACGTACCAGCATCCTGTGAATTCGAATACGCTTCCTTCAAGGTGCACGGGGTAGGCGGATGCCTGGCTCCAATCGACGTGATTGATCGTCGCGACATGACCCGCAGTATCTCGTGTTTCGCGAATAGCCAGAATGTCGCCAGGCTGAATGGCGCCCACGTGATGGATGTTTTCGATAAACCCGATCCGTTGTGTGATGAGATCCACGTAGTTGTCTGGAGACGGGTAGGCCGTTCGGTTCCAGGAATTGGCTCGAGTGTCGAAGAAGGGGTGGTCGCTCCATCGAAAGCTGTAGGCATGTTTTAGGAGTGAGGTTAGGAGCGATTCGCTGGACCTTATGTTTGTCGGGGTGCTTCCGAACTCAACATCCCCGAACTGACTGAAATGAGAGGTGGCGCTAGTTGGGGATCCGCTTGTCCATTGGTTGACTCCGCTTCCTGCTGAACTGGTTTTTATGTTCAGTGTCTGAGCGATGGCGATCTCTTCGATCAGTTGTCTCCCGAGTTTCAGATGGCCGAAATTAAAAGCAGGCTCATCGCTCATCCCGTCGGGTAGGCCCGGAGCCAGCACGTCGAGGTTGACAGGTAAATCCAATCGTCCAATCACCAATTCCGCGTCGTCGAGTGTTTCGATCTTCGTGTTGACCTGGGAAACCCAATCTTCAGGGTCTGAATTTTAATCGACGTCTGGGATGCTCCAGGAATGCCCGACGACGGTGCCGCTGTCGTTCATCATGAGTCCGATCAGACCTGTGCCAGCTCCGAGGGTTGAACTGTTGCCGAAGATGCGTGAATCGTCGGTGTGTTTGCTCGTGGACGAATCAATGATTCGTATCGTGACGAAGCTGTTTCCCACGAAAGCCGGATCCGATACGCCCTGGATCATCGGATAGGTGACTTCAGTGTGATCTAGGATTTCTTGAATGAGGAAGACATGGCCTTCGTAGTTTTTGTAGCGCTTGACGATGATATCGCCTGGCAGCATCTGGACGAGTTTGGTGAGGTTGCCTCTGAATCCCTTCTTCTGCTTGATGAGTTCCATGTACCGATGAGCGGTTGGGCTGGCTGTGTCGACCCATTGACCGATTTCTGGGTCCATGAAGAGGTGTTGATTCCAGTCCCAAGCGTAGCAATGGTTCAATAGTTTCGTGACGAATGATCCGCAACGGGAACGATTGAAGGGCAATTCGCCTTGTTGATGATTGCCGGGGTCGACGATCAGTTCGGAGTCGCCTTCGCCACTCCAGCTTCCTCCATAGAAGTTTAGATCTTCTCCATCACCAGCGACTAGATGTTCCCGAAGGTGGGTGACAAGGTCCACTGCCCGATCCAGATGATCTGAAGTCACGGCTGCTTGGACGGATGAGGTGACTAAGGCTAAGCCGATGGCGATGCTGAACTGTTTGAGGACGGTTCGGGCAGATTGGATGCCGAACTCGCGAGTTGTGTTTGTGCTTTGTTCTATGCGGAGTGTTCTCATATCGACTCCCTCTAGGGCAGGTCCCGTGCCAGGGATCTGACGAGGACCGTTCCGGGCAGAGCGGAACGAGTAAAATTGCATCAATTTAGCGGGGCTTGGTGAAGTCATTTTTCTGCGAGAATATTTCGTCGCCCAGATGGTTGCCTTGATGCGCACGCTATGCGCACCGTGTGCGTAGTGGCTGCAAGATAGATTCTGCCTAGGGCGGACTGCCGGAATCAGGCCCGGCGGTGGATCGATTTTTGCAGCCTGGTGCTGCAAGGTAGCTAGAAGAAGTTTTTGGGCGGGACGCAAGATTTGAGAAAAGAGATCTGTCCAATCTTCCGTAGGCCACGACTTCTGAGTTTAATCGAAGTGGGGGCGGGGACTCCGTGACCAATCGTGGGATCGGGGCGTTGATTATCTTGAAGCCGGCCGGAATCGTCGGTTGTAACCTGGCGGGTGCTTCCATTAGTTTTTACTCTCGTGAACCTCAGACTGAACCGAAACATTCTCCCTATATTATTACGTGCGGGAGGCACCCTGATCACCACGTTTTCTATTGTTGGTGAAGATAGTGAAGCGCTGCCTTTGAAGGTAGAACCTTTCGATCAGGCGGTGCATACAGCATACGATCATCGTGTCGGTCTTGTTCCTGAGATTCGGAAGATCGCCTGCGGAGATCAGAATGAGGCTTTCGCGGTGTCAGCCGACGCTGTGTTTCGGCTGAAGGAAAAGCGGTGGGAAGCTCTCAATGACGGAACGCTGCGCAGGGGATTCGTAGACTGCATTTTGATGAAGCCGACGAAAGAAGAGAGGATTTTGTAGAAGGAATCCCTTCGTCTGGGGAGATTCGCGACGTGGCGCAACGGACTGAAATTGCGGTTGCGGCGGAGAAGGGGCTTTTTCTTTGGACAGAAGGCGTGTGGCAGTTGGCGCTGCCTCAGCAGGGGAAGGTACGCTGGGCGCCGGTGGACGTTCGGGCGGTGGTTTACGATTCCGAGGGGAAACTCTGGTTCGCAAGCCCACAAGGGGTTGGACGGCGCATGGCTGACGGAGTTTGGGAGCTTTACACCGGATCGGACGGTCTGCCGTTTAACGACTTCACCTGTATCGCGGCAGAGAAGAGTGGGGTCTGGTTTGCGACGACGAACGGTGCCATCCGTTTTGCTCACGACCGGTGGGAGTTTCGACAGGGACGACGTTGGTTCGTGCACAATCATGTTCTCGATGTCGATGTTGCCGAGGATGGTACGGCCTGGTCTGCTGCGGTGGACGGGGTATCGAGTATCGAAGTTCGATCCCTGACGCTACGCAACAAGGCTAGATTCCATGAGCAGGAGATTGACCGGTATCATCGGCGAACTCGCTTTGGTTATGTTGGTAAAGCTAAATTGACGGAACCAGGTGACAAGAGCACCGCGGTGGCGGTCGCTTCTGACAATGAGGGGTTCTTCAACGGACTCTATTTGGGCGCCATGAGTATGGCGTATGCGGTGACTGGCGAGAAGCGATATAAGACCCTTGCGAATCGAAGCTTTGAGTCATTGGCCTTTCTCAGTGAAGTTACCCAAGGGGGGGGCGAATCCTGGGCCCCCTGGTTTGATTGCGAGGACGATTCAACCGACGAGCGGAGAGAATCCGAATCTCCGAGAGAACGCTGAGCGCGATCGGCGGATCCAAGCTGAAAACGACAGCTTGTGGAAAGGGAGCGATCCGCGATGGCCGGTTGATAAAACGGGCGAATATTACTGGAAGTGCGACGCGAGTGCAGATGAATTGGATGGGCACTACTTTGGGTATGGCATCTACTTTGATCGAGCTTGCGAGAGCGAAGCGGAAAGAACAAACCCTGCTCGCCGATTGAGGTGAACAGGGTTTTTTGGTTTCTTTGTGATGCGATCGATTCAGGTCCCGGAACGGTTCTTGGAATAGTGGCGGGCCCCGCCGGCTGGACGTTGGCCGATGAGCGCCTCCGCCGCGTTCATTTTGCGATCGGAAGCTGGTAGGAGGATTGCGGGATCTTCCTGAAGAGTCGTGAGGCGTTGACCGGTGGAGGGGCGCTAGCTATCGTTCGGGTGTGAGTCTCGTAAGACGTAGAGCGAAAGTAAGTGCTTGGAGCCTTTTTTTAGGGAGCTTGTCTCTCATCACTTCCTTCGCTGATGAGGCTCGCGAAAGCACGTTTCAAGGTCAGGTTAAGCCGTTTCTTGAGACCTACTGCATTCGTTGCCACAACGTGGATAAGATGAAGTCCGGTGTGCGCGTGGATCACTTGAGCGCGAGGCTTGATGATCGGGATGCTCGTTTGTGGGAGCTGATACAGGAACTTGTGTCGGAGCATGAAATGCCTCCAGAAGAGGAGGAACAGCCGAGTGATGTTGAGCGTGAGCAGTTGAGCGAGTGGATTGGCTCTGCTCTCCATGAGATCCGATCAAGGGATGTCGCTCGGAACGGAATGATTCGAAGGCTGACGGTCGCTCAGTATCGAAACACGCTCCGGGATTTATTGGGGCTTGAAGAGGATCTTACTGATTTTCTCCCACCTGAAGCGGTCTCGAAGGATGGTTTTGCGAACAACTCCGACTCGATGCTCCTGTCGCCACTTCTGCTAGAAACCTATTTTGATATTGCTTCCCGCGCCCTTGAGATTTGTATGGTGGATGAGTCGGTTGCCCCTGAGATTCAGAATTTTCGAATGGATTTGGGGAAAGGAATCAATCCGGAACCGCTTCCTGAGAAACTCATTTTGGGGGCAAATAGTCTGCTCTTGGAGAACGCTGATTTCGTCGTCACAGAGTTGACGCCGCGAAAACCCTTTCCCTATGAGCCATTCTACATGCAGACCGATTTTCGCTTTGTTGAAGGCTATCAGGGAAACAGTACGGTGAGAGGATGGCGGGAATATCACAGCATCTATCATGCGGTGTATGCCTGTATGCGCGGTTCGCGAGGCTATCCGTTGGGGAATCCCTATGACCTGGTGCCTGAAGGACTTCTTTTGCGGCCCGCTATCCCCAGTGCGGAGCTCTTCCAAGTTGAAAGCACATACGGTCCCAAGGTCAATTTCAAGGTGGCGCTTCGTGAGCTTCCCAAACATGGGCGCTTCAAGATCACAGTGGAAGCAGCTAAGTATGATGACGGATTGCTACTCGAGAACGGGGTGCAACCGATTGGTAGGGGGATCGAGATCCAGGATCCCAGCGCAGATGGTGATACGGTCTTCATCGAACAGTCGGGGATCTATCAAGTTGAGATCTATCGATCGACGCCTTCTGGTGACGTGGCAGCCCCGGATGGCTCTCGCCTGCATGAGAGCGTGATTGGATCCTGGGATTTTGATGGTGAGGCGACGAAGTCTCCGTTCGGGCAAGCCCTTCGAGTGAACTCGAAGGGGGGAGAGAGAACGATTCAACGGTCTGAGGGAATGTCTGTTGATGCGAGCGACTTCACCGTAGCTGCTTGGATTCGACCCGGCAAACTGAAGAAGGGAGGCCTCGTTGCAACCGGCGCCCGTCAGCAAAAAGGGTGGGTTCTGGAGCTGCCGGACTCGAGTGGGAAGCTTCGCTTACAGACACATCATGCGTATCAACAGGGCAGTGGTATGCTGGAGTGCAAGCCGGGCGTGATTCGAAAGGGGGTATGGCAACATGTCACGGCAGTTGTGAGTCGCGGTGAGAGAAAAGCTCGTCTCCTCGTGAACGGATTCGAAGTGGCGACAGGAGAGATCGCGCCCACGAGTATTGATGATCCAGCCAAACCGCTGAGCCTTGGGCGGGTACCGGAGGGAGATCGCTTCTCTGGCGACTTGGACTCTGTCCGACTCTATCGGCGGGCATTGAGCAACGCGGAAGTGCAGGCCTTGATTGAGCCCGGCCGAGATCTGGTCTTTGTGCCCTCGGACGGCCGTCAGCCCGTATCTCTTCAGTTGGGAGAGCGCCTCTTTGACGGGACGCTTGATGCTGCCCCTTTTCTTGCCGTCCGACTTTCAAAGGGGCCTCTCGAGGTGGGCGTCGACTATCGAGGTATGTGGCCTATTGAGAAAGTTGTCTTCGCGCCCTTCGCTGATACGGCTGCGTTCGAACGATTCGAATCGAGAGATCCTATCTTGGGCGTTCATCTGGGGTTAAGGCGCGATTGCGGTCACACACTCAATCCAGTTGGTAAACCTGTGACTGTAGGAAATTCAGAGCTGGAGCGGTTCGTATTCGAGGGCGCAATCAACAATTTCCCGAGCCCAGACGTCGAGGAAAACAACGTGAACTACATTTCGGGACTGAGAGAGATCGGCGTGCGAAGTGAGTATACGGATGGGAGACATCGCCCAAGACTTTTGGTGCGATCAATTGAATTTGAAGGGCCTTACTACGAGGCCTGGCCCCCGAGAACGCATGCCCGGATCTTCACGGGTGAAGTTCCTCACGATGTAATTCGTGGTTTTGCTTCGAGGGCATTTCGGCGCCCTTTGACGAGCGATGAAGAAGCGTATTTCATAGGGCTTTACGAGCGCTCCTTTGAATACTCACAGGATGTGAAGGGGAGTATTCAGGATGTACTCACCGTCGTTCTCACATCGCCCCAATTTCTATTCTTGATTGAGGAGAGTCAGGGGCCGGAGTCTGAAACTTTGGGAGAGTTTGAATTGGCGTCGAAGCTGGCCTATTTCCTGTGGAACTCAGTCCCAGATGACACCCTCATAAGCATGGCAGCGCGAGGGGGGCTTCAGCGAGAATTGGATGAGGTGCTCGATCGCATGATAGAGGACCCTCGGTTTGATACCTTTTGTGAGGTGTTTGTTTCGGAGTGGCTTGGCTTGGATCGACTGGAGACGGTTGAGACGGATCACAAGCGATTCCCCAATCTTACTCGTGATGTGAAGCTTCAACTGGCTCGCGAACCGGTCCGATTTGTGGAGCATCTCATTCGTCGCAACCTTCCGCTGCGCTTGTTGATTGATTCAGATTTTATTATGGCGAATGATGTGGTCGCGGATTTTTACGGACTGACTAGAGAAAAGGGTTCAGGTTTCGATTTCGTCCCCGTTCAACATCAACGGTCAGACTTGGGGGGCGTGCTCTCCCAAGCAGGTATTCTCGCCGGGCTCTCGGATGGAAGGGAAGCCAATCCGATCAAACGTGGGGCCTGGTTTGCTCGCAAGATCATCGGTGAGCCGCCCGCCGACCCGCCGCCCAATGTTCCCGATTTATCCGAAGATCACGAGCACCTTAGTTTGCGAGAACGCTTGGCCTTACACCGCGATCAAGAGGGGTGTGCGAAGTGTCACCAGGGCATCGATCCGTGGGGCTTTCCTTTGGAGGGCTTTGACGCGGGGGGACGATACATGGGGGACGTCGAAATCGACACGAGTTCCGTTCTGCCGGACGGCGAACAGATCGCGAACTTAGAAGAGTTCAAAAGCTACTTGATTGAGAAGCGGCTCTCGCAGGTTGCTTTCAGTTTTCTCCGACATCTTGCAGTTTATGCTGTGGGCCGGGATCTGAGCTACAATGAGGTTGAATCCCTTCGCCAATCGGCGCTAGAGTTGGAGGAGTCTGATTATCGGATGCGCGAATTATTCCGCTTTGTCATTCACAGCGACATCTTCCTGAAGAAATAAGAACGTCATGAGTTCACCGATCAAACTTAGCCGCCGCGATGTATTAAAGGGGGCCGCAGGCGTGAGTCTCGTTCTCCCGCTACTCGAAGCCATGGGAGATGACGTCGTCGATCCGGCGCCACGCCGTTTCTGTGCGCTGTATACAGCGAATGGGATGTCTCTCCCCAAAACAGATCATGAAATAGACGAGTGGAGTTGGTTTCCACGCCGTAAAGATCGCGACGGTCGCTTCACGTTTGGGGAGTCGACCAAACCTTTGGAGCCCTTTCGAAGCAAACTCAGCTTCATGGGCGGTCTGCATCATCCCAGTGGTCCCAAAGCCGATCCTCATACCTGCTCGGATATGTGGTTGACGGGGGCACCCTTGCACAATCCAAAGCCAGGTTCCTATAACAGTGTCGGGTTAGACCAAGTCATCGCTCGCCATACCAAGCAACATTGCCGCCAGCCGTCGTTGGTGCTGTCGGTAGATGCGGGGACGGGATTCTCGTCGCGAACGGGTACCATTTCTTACAGCTATGAAGGGCGACCGATTCCAGCGGAGAACAATCCTCGGCGGGTATTCGATCGATTGTTTCGAGGAGATCGAGCTTCGCTGGAGAATCAACGTGCTGCTCTACAGCATCGAATCAAACTCGTGGATGCGGTAATAGAGAATAGCCGCTCTCTTAACCGAAAGCTCGGCAAATCCGATCGGGAGAAGATGGATCAGTATCTCACATCCTTGGACGAAGTCGAAGCTCGATTAGTTGCCTCTGAAAAGTGGATTGATATTCCGCTGAAGCAGCAAGATCACTCGTATCTGAATCTGGACGCAAGCTCGGAAGGGGAGCCCGCCGATTACTATCGCAACATGTTCGATTTGATTGCTTTGGCTTTTGATGCGGACATCACGCGTAGCGTAGCGTTTATGTTGAACCGGGAAGATGGCATGGGGATCAGTGATACCTTTCCGCTCAAGCTCGGCCTCAAGCGCACGCATCACAGCCTCTCGCATGCGGGCGATTTGGAGGGACAGAAAGAGTTCGCGAAATACGATCAGTTTCTCAGTCAGCAACTGGCTTACTATCTCCGTCGTTTGGACGGGTTCCAAGACGCCAATGGATCTGTGTTGGATAACACGATTGTGCTCTTTGGAAGCGGTGCCAGCACAACCCACAACCCGAGGAACCTACCAACGCTCTTGGCAGGGGGGGCGAATATGGGGCTGCGACATGGTGTCTATTGGCGTCAGGATGATGCCAGGATGTCGAACCTCTACTTGAGCATACTCCACTCGATGGGGATCGAAGAAAGCACCTTCGCTGATAGCACGGGGGTGCTCGATAGTTCGATTTTCTCACGAGCCTAGACTTAAGGCGGAAGCGTCGTTGTTTAGCAAGCGCGCCGCAGGCATTCCAATAGCATGCGAGAGTTGTAGTGGCTTGGCTCCGAGTCCTCCCTTAGCCTTGCCTCATGTCAAATTATACTACTTCGATGTCAGACTATTCCATTGCCAGTTTTGTTGAGCGGACGAAGAACCGAGATCGGGGACAAGGACTCTTTGAGCTGGAAACGGACCGTATGTTGGAAGTCAATCTAAACGGGTCCGTCTGGACCAAGATGGGCTCCATGGTTGGTTACCGTGGCGATATTCATTTTACTCGAGAGGGGGTCCTGAGCCAAGGAGTCGGGAACTTGCTCAAGAAGGCGGTTAGCGGTGAAGGGGCTAAACTCACTCGGGCAGATGGTCAGGGCTCGATGTATCTTGCCGATAAGGGGAAGAAGGTCACCGTCTTGCGACTTGAGAACGAATCAATCTTCATCAACGGCAACGATATTTTGGCGTTTGAGGACAGCATTTCCAATAAGATTGAGATGATGCGGAAAGTCGGGGCGATGCTGGCTGGGGGACTGTTCAATGTGAAGCTAGAGGGCAGCGGCTTGATTGCACTGACGACTCACTATGATCCGGTCACCCTCGAAGTGAAACCAGGGAGCCCGGTGATTACCGACCCGAATGCGACCGTCGCATGGTCAGCCAATCTTCAACCCAGCTTCAAGAAAGATGTCTCACTGAAAACATTCCTCGGGCGAGGAAGTGGTGAGAGTATTCAAATGGCATTCGAGGGTGATGGCTTCGTCGTGATTCAGCCGTACGAGGAAGTCGTTTTGGCAAACACGCAGTAGGCTGCCGCGAGCGATTACCTGACGAGGCAGGGACGCTTGGCGTCGAAGGTCCAGCCTGGAATGAGGTATTGCATGGCCGCTGCGTCGTCCCGGCCACCGAGTTTCATTCGTTGATACAGCGCATGAGCTTGTTCCAGTTGATCTAGATCGATCTCAATTCCGAGGCCAGGCCGATCAGGAATGCCGAGGAGGCCGTCCTTGATTTTAAAGGGCTCCTTGGTCAACCGCTGGCCGTCCTGCCAGATCCAGTGGGTGTCGATGGCGGTTGTTTGTCCTGGCGCTGCGGCCGCAACGTGGGTGAACATCGCTAGAGAGATGTCAAAGTGATTGTTCGAGTGAGATCCCCAGGTCAGACCGTTTTCGGAGCAGACCTGAGCGACCTGAACCGAACCTTGCATGGTCCAGAAATGCGGGTCGGCCAACGGAATATCAACAGCCTTTAGTTTAAGGGCTTCGTCCAGCTGTTCCCAGTCAGTAGCGATCATGTTGGTCGCCGTGGGAAGACCTGTCTCCCTTCGGAAATCTGCCATGACTTCGCGCCCGTTTCGTCCGTACTCTGCACCACATGGATCTTCAGCATAAGCGAGAAGTTCGTGCTTTCCTCGGCAAAGCGTCACGGCCTCCTCAAGGGCCCAGGCACCGTTTGGATCCAAGGTGATGCGTGCGTTGGGAAAACGAGACTTTAGAGCGGCGATTGCTTCCATCTCTTCCGCTCCAGAAAACACGCCGCCCTTCAATTTGAAATCGTTGAATCCGTATCGATGATGGGTGGCTTCGGCAAGTCGAACGATTGCCTCCGGTGTGAGTGCCGCTTCATCACGAAGCCGCAACCAGTCGTCGCTTTCGTTTGCAGCGATGCGATAGGGCAGATCCGTCTTTGAGCGGTCGCCGACGTAGAATAGATATCCCAGAACTTCCGCAGCGTCTCGCTGTCTTCCGTTACCGAGAAGATCGGCTACAGGAACTCCTTGGAACTGGCCCTGCAAATCAAGTAGCGCAGATTCGATGGCCGTCATCGCGTGAATGGTGGTCCGTTGATCGAAGGTTTGCTGTCCGCGGCCTCCGGCATCACGGTCGCCGAACTGCTTTTGAATGGAGCTGAGGATTTTGGTGCAGGCCGTGACCGGCTGGTTGAGAACGAGCTCTTTGGCGTCCTCAATGGTTTGTCGGATGCTTTCGCCTCCCGGGACTTCACCGACACCCGTGCGTTGTGCCGAATCCGTGAGCAGAACGACGTTACGTGTGAACCACGGACCGTGCGCTCCGCTGAGGTTCAACAGCATGCTATCCTCGCCAGCGACGGGTATGACGCGGAGGGAAGTTACTTTGGGCGCATCAGGGAAGTCAGAAGCCATGTCGATTATTGCGGGCCGAGTCCTTTGATCAGCGCGTCGAGGGTTTGCTCTTCCTCTGCTGTTAGGTCGACTAGTGGAGGTCGAACGGGCCCGGCGCTCTTGCCAACGAGCTTTGCACCCGCTTTGACCATACTCACCGCGTAGCCGGCACAGCGGTTTCGCAAGGCAACCAAGGGTAGGAAGAATTGCTCAAAGAGTCGCCGCTGCGTAGCCATATCGTCGGCAGCGACGGCGTGGTAGAACTCCATGGCGGTTTTGGGAATAAAATTAAAGACTGCGGAAGAATAGACCGGAACACCCAGAGCCTTGTAGGGAGCCGCATACACTTCAGCCGTTGGGAGACCACCCAAGTAGGAGAATCGGTCTCCGAGTTTCTGGCGAATAGACACCATGAGCTCGATCTCTCCGATCCCGTCTTTAAATCCGATCAGATTGGGACAGCGATCGGCGAGTTGGGCGAGGGTTTCGGCGTTGAGACGGCAGACTCCCCGGTTGTAGACGATCACCCCGAGTTGGGTAGCCTTGCAAACGGCCTCTACATGCGCCGCTAGACCGGATTGGGGAGCCTGTGTGAGGTAGTGCGGAAGCAAGAGGACACCGTCTGCTCCTTGGCGTTCGGCTTCTTGGGCGAATTCAATCGATGCTCTTGTCGGGCCGCCTGCTCCGGCGATGATGGGAACCTTTCCGCGGCAAGTATCGGCTGCCGTCTTGATAATGTTGGAGTATTCATCTCGGGTCAGAGAAAAGAACTCTCCTGTGCCTCCTGCAGCAAACAGGGCCGTGGCCCCGTAGGGCGTGAGCCATTCAAGACGGTCGGCGTAGGTCGTAGGATTGAAATTTCCTGCCTCGTCAAAGTCGGTCACCGGAAACGAAAGGAGGCCGGACGAGATCGTGGATTTGAGGTCGGTCGGGTTCATAGGCACTTAGAGTGGGCGAAGCCTACAAGATGGCGGTCCGTTTGGCTAGCGATTGCCCGATAGATTTTGCTAGGGCTGAACGTTTTTGACACGCGTCAGAGAGTGAGATTTTCAGGATTCCCGCCTCTTAGCATGGGGCGAATAGAATTGGCCGGATGTTCTTTGAGGATTACGATTGGTCTCATGAATCAAGCGGCCGGAAACGGAGTCTTTGCCACGACTCACTGGAGCCTAGTGGTCGCCGCGAGTCCAGACAGGGCAGGCGAATCTCAGGTGCGACAAGCCCTTGAATCACTTTGTAGAGCCTATTGGTTTCCTCTCTATGCCTTTGTGCGACGTCAGGGCTATGGAGCCTGTGATGCCCAGGACTTGACGCAGTCATTCTTCGCCTCATTTCTCGAACGAGAGGGCTTTGCTCGGGCCGATCCGAATCGTGGGCGGCTGCGATCCTACATCTTGGGGGCCTTGAAGCACTTTCTGTCCCATGAGCGTGAGAAGGCTCGTGCTCAGAAACGAGGGGGTGACGTGACCTTCCTCGATCTCGATGCGCTCGATCCTGAATTGAGATACGGCTTGGTGGCGGCGCAGGCAACCAACCCCGAGGATTGTTTTCAAAAGGCATGGGCTCGGGAAGTGAACGAACGAGCGCTCGCGAGTTTGCAGAAGGAGATGCGTCGCGAAGGGAAAGGTCCCCAGTTCGACTCATTAAAACGGGCGCTCACCGGCGAGGTGCTGGATCGGGAGGAAGTGGCTGGTCAGCTGGGTATCTCGATCGGGAGTGTCAAAGTGGCGGTGCATCGCTTGCGGAAACGCTTTCGAGACCTGTTACGTGCCGAGGTCGCCGAAACCGTGCAATCTCAAGGCGAGATCGACGATGAAATGCGCTGCCTTGTCGAGGCTCTCGTTCGGTCCTAAGTTTTTTTTTGGTAACCGCTTCGAGTTTTATCGTCAGGAAACACATGAACGCCGAAATGTTCACTCAATTGTAAAGGCGAATCATGACGAACCGATCGAATGCAGAATGTCCCCGCTGCGAGGCAGAACTTCCCACCGATGAATCCCAAGGCTTGTGTGCTGCTTGCTTGATGCTGGAGGCGATGAATGAGGGCCAGAATGACGAGACTTTGATGATGGAGCAGGGCCCTTCATTGGCGATGAACGGTCCGGAAGCGTTTCCGTGCGAGTTTGGCGAATACCGCTTGCTGCGGTTGTTGGGGAGAGGAGGAATGGGGGCCGTTTATGAGGCGGAACATTCAGGGACCGGGAGACGAGTTGCCCTGAAGCTGCTTGGACAGCAGTTGGAGTCGGGAGAAATGAGGCAACGTTTTCTTCGAGAAGGTCGTCTGGCTGCCGGCGTTTCCCATCCGAACAGTCTCTATGTTTTTGGAGCCGAGGAAATCGAGGGTGTTCCCGTAATCGCCATGGAGATTGCCGAAGGGGGGACGCTTTCGGATGAGCTGCAGAAGAAGGGGCCCCTCGCGATTCCTGATGCGGTGGACGCTGTTTTGGAGATTATTGCGGGACTGGAGGCGGCTCAGTCGGTGGGGGTGCTTCACCGCGACGTGAAGCCATCGAACATTTTTGTCGCCCCGACGGGAGCCATAAAGGTCGGTGACTACGGACTCTCGGTATCGACCGTTGCTTCGGTTGACTCGTTTGCAACCGCGACCGGGGTGACGCTGGGAACACCCGCCTTTGCCGCCCCCGAGCAGTTGAAGGGGGGAGACTTGGATGTGCGGGCGGACATTTATTCGGTGGGGGCGACACTATTCACTCTCTTGACCAATCGGGCTCCGATCGAAGGAAATAATCCCGTTCAAATTGTCGCGGCGGCACTCGATGAAAAACCTCCCACCGTTCGCTCCCTGCGAGAAGATGTACCGGCTGCCCTCTCGGCACTCGTAGCGAGGTGTTTGAGCAAGCGACCGGATCAACGCTTCGCAAGCTACCGACAGCTCCGGTCGGCGTTGTTGCCATTCAGTTCCCGGCAAGCTCAAGCCGGAGCACTGCATCGGCGTTTTCTGGCCGGAATCTTGGATGCGACGATCGGCTGGTGGTTCCCCGGTAGCCTGGTGACGGCCTACTATGGTCGAATGAACACGGTCGAGATGGTGGGGTTTGGTGAATGGTTGCCGATTCTCGGACTGGGTGTCTGGCATTTGCTCTTCGTGGGAGTGCCAGAGGGAATTTGGGGCCAGGGCCTCGGCAAATGGCTTTGCGGTTTGCGCGTTGCTCGGAGTGGCGGGCAGTCGCTCGGACTGGCTCGAGGACTCGCACGGGCTGCGCTGAATTGGGTTTCTTGTCAGGGTGCTGTCTTGGTTCTCTTGCTCATCTTTGCCTTAGGGTTAGAACCTCCGATGTCTCCGCTGATTGCCAATCTCGCCTATGGAAGTGGACAGTTCTTCTTTCTCCTCATTCCGTTTTTCACCATGCGCCGTTTCAATGCTTGGGCTCTTGGCTGGGATCTACTCACCGATTCGCGTGTCTTTGAAAAACCGAACGAAATGTCTCGCGTTCCCGTGAACGTTGCAGATTCCGAGCGAGAGAATTCTCAGTCGACTGAGTGGTTGGGGCCCTACGCCTTAATTGAGCGACTGTCGGACGACTGGATTGTTGCCCATGATCCGGCTCTCCGGCGGAATGTTTGGTTGCGGCGATCTGTCGGGGAACCGGTTGACGACAAGCGACGGAGTCTTGCTCGGCCGAGTCGTTCTCGATGGCAACAGGCGGTGTGTATCGACGGCGAAACGTGGGATGCGTTCGAAGCTCAAGGAGGCATGGCCCTACCTCAACTTATTGAACGAGATGGGCCGGTGAGTTGGAAAGCGATGTTGCACTGGCTTCACGACCTCAGTTTAGAACTGGCCCAGGGAGGGCAAGACGGCACGCTTCCAAGTCGCGTGGGTTTAGGCAACATTTGGATTACCACTGCGGGGCGAGCGGTTCTGTTGGATTCGCCCTGGCCTGGTTCGAACGAGACGAGCTTATTGGATGTTTCGGGAAAATCCGGGCAGTTGGCGCTCTTGGCTCGTGTTGTTGAGATGGCCAAGACTTCGACCATTCCTCTTCACGCTCACGCCTTCGTCCAGAATCTCAAGGCCGGCTCGTTCGAGAAACTCAGTTTTCTTGCGGGCAATTTGCAATCTCTCATGAAAAAACGCGTCCGGGTGGATCCGGCGACGCGTGCGGCGTCACTTCTGGCGCTACCGGCTTTTCTGTTGCTCATGGCGATGTTTGCGATTTTAGTCGCGGGGCCTGCCTCGATGCGGGCAAAGGCAAGGGTCTTACAGCGCGAGTTTCCTGGTCTGCCAGCTCTGAATGATGTCTTACGGTATCGCTACGCGGTTCCGGTTGAGGATCGGCGCTTTATTCGCGTGCATATCGCCGGGCACTATCAGCAGGAAGACTTCAGCAGGGAATTGAACTGGGATCGGTTTCGCTCATTGGGAGAATACGAGCACAAGATCCTGAATCGGATCAAAGGGATGAATATCTCTGTTGAACCCGAAGAACTTCAGGAGGCCGATAAGCGGTTGCGGGAAGTAATCCCCCAATTTCTCGAGCGTACGCGTCAAAGGGGCTTGGTGAGGGCGCTTGAGACTGCGGCTGAGTTTACCCTGCGAAGTCTGGCCATGATCGCTCTGTTACAGTTCGTGACGCTCGGACTATTCCGCGCATCAGTCGGGCAATACCTGTTTGGTTTTGCGGTGATCGCGACCGATGGGCGAGCAGCGGGGCGGGGTCGTCTGCTGCTTCGGTGGTTCATTGCCTGGGGATTGTTACTAATTGCTGTGTTTGGGAAGGATTGGTTAGGAGAGTTTTCATGGTTCCTCTTGGCGCTGTGGTTGGTCGGGGTGTTGATTGCGGTTTGGCGCCCGGCGACAGGACTTCATGATGAGTGGAGTGGGTGTTCCCTTGTAGCGCGTTGACGTGAGCGAGGATACCTATCGATTCCATGGCCCTCTTGCTCGAAAATATCTCTCGTCATTTGAATGGTCCTTGCCTAGGTTTTCGGCCCTATGTTTGAGACGGTCAAAGAGCGAATTGCTGAACTGAAGGATAAGTTATCTCACTTGCGGAGGTATCTTTGACGTCGATGCGATTCGCAAACGGCAGGCTGAGTTAGAAGCTGCCATGGGAATGGAGGGTTTTTGGGATAGTCGTGAGCAAGCCCAGAAACTGATGGATGAAACCTCCAGTCTCAAACGAAAGATCGAACCCTTAGACACGGCTCAGAAGGAGCTTGATGACCTCGAAGTCATGCTCGAGTTAGGGGAGCTTGAGCCTGAAGCCGAGCAGGCGGGTATCGAAAAGGATCTGGATGCGGACACGGCTCGCCTTCTGGTATCTCTCGAGGAGCTTGAGCTGAGTACGTTACTCACGGGAGCCCATGACTCGAAGAGTTGTATCTTGAGTATCAATGCAGGCGCCGGTGGTACAGAATCTTGCGATTGGGCAGACATGCTCCTACGGATGTATCAACGCTGGTGTGAACGCCGGGGCTTTAAGTGTGAGATCACGGATATCTTGCCAGGGGAAACAGCGGGCATCAAAAGCGTGAGCCTCATGATTGAGGGCGAAAACGCCTATGGGTATTGCAAAGCCGAGCGAGGCGTGCATCGGTTGGTGCGAATTTCTCCCTTCGATTCTAACAAACGACGGCACACCAGCTTTGCAAGTGTGGATGTGATTGCCGAGATCGACGACGAGATCGATATGGACATCCCACCATCAGATCTCCGCGTGGACACCTTTCGCTCCGGAGGGAAAGGGGGGCAAAATGTCAACAAGGTGGAGACCGCAGTCCGAATCACGCACGTTCCGACGGGCTTAGCCGTCGCGTGTCAGACCCAGCGTTCGCAGCACCAGAATCGTGCGACTGCGATGAAGCTCTTGACGTCCCGGCTCTATGCCATTCGTGAGGATGAAGCGAAAAAGGATATGGAGCGATTCTATGGTGACAAGGGCTCTGTCTCTTGGGGAAATCAGATTCGCTCCTATGTCTTTCAACCGTATCGTATGGTGAAAGACCTACGAACAGGGGTGGAGACGAGCAATATTCAAGGAGTCATGGACGGGGAAGTGGATCAGTTTGTGAATGGTTGGCTTCGCGCGGGATGTCCCATCAAGCGCATAGCTGATGGTGGTGAGGATTGAGCCCGTACGGTTGGACTCAGAATCTTGATAATTTATGACGATACTAGATCGAATCGTTGCTGACAAACGTGAGGAAGTGGCCCTGCTTCCTGAGCAAACGGTGTCGGTGGATCTGTTGAAAGAACGGATCAAGGCTCGTGGTGGCGTGCGCCCTTTTCAAGGGGCTTTGATGCAACCACGGTTTGGCCGCCTGGGCTTGATTGCGGAGGTCAAGAAAGCTTCGCCATCGGCCGGTGTGATCTGTGCCGATTTTGATCCCGTTAAGATTGCGAAGGCCTACGAAGCAGGTGGAGCATCGTGTCTGTCTGTTCTGACGGATGAAAAGTATTTTCAAGGTTCCTTGGACTACCTCAGATCGATCCGCGAAGCAGTGTCACTGCCGCTCTTGCGAAAAGATTTTGTCATTGATGAACGCCAAATCCTGGAGGCGGTGGAATGGGGGGCTGACGCGATCTTGTTGATTGTCGCGATCCTCGACGATGCGGCTCTATCGCAGTTGCACCGTCTCGCATCCCAGGCAGGGCTTAGTGTTCTCGTTGAAGTGCATGACGAGACCGAGCTGGAAAGAGCTCAAGCGATTGGGGCATCATTGATTGGCGTTAATAATCGAGATCTTCGACATTTTACAGTAGATTTGGGAACGACCGAGAAGCTCGCGGCTCGTTTGCAACAGGCTGAGAATAGAGACAGTCTTGCGCTTGTTGCCGAGAGCGGAATCAAGACGCGTGGAGATGTGGACCGCCTGGTTCAATGCGGTTCTCAGGCATTGTTGGTCGGGGAATCCCTGATGCGGGACCTGGCTACGGTTGATCAGAAGATCGAGGCTCTGATCGGCTGAACGCCCTTCGGTGGGCTCAGTTTTCGCTTTTCCCGGCGGTCAACAGAACTCGATCGAGTTTTGATTGAACCGTCTGCTCTGCTGGAAGCGTCACGTTGAGCACGAGTGATGTGAAGTGCCGGGCTAGAATCTCTTCGGGCTGAAACACGCTATATCGCCTGCCTCCAATCTGGTCGAAGAACTGGTCGACTGCATCCATTTCCAAGAGTCTGCTTTGGCCATTCAGTGTTGCGGCTTTCCAGAGGCTGGCGTCTTGTTTGACGACCATCAGTTTTTGCTCGAGATAAGCGAAAAAGGGCTTTGGATTTGACGGGTTAAATTGGGAGCTTTCCGAAAGAAGGATAGGGATCACGTTCTTCGATACCCCTTCATGCTGCACCTGGATGTAGTGGGTGTAGAGGGGCGAATCCGGATTGGTGATTCGTCTGTTTGCTATATCGGGAGGAAGAGAAACCGGGCCACAATGCTTGAAGCCTAGGACCCCATAGAGTGCCGAGCGAAACTCTGTTGTGGCGTGGCGTGAGAGAACGTGAAACAACTCGTGGGCGAGCAAGCCGTTGGGCTTTCCCGCTGAACGAACCACCGATTCTGGGAGGATGATTGCATTCTGACGGGTGTAGGGCGCCGGTTCGTCTTTGCCGGTTGTTTTGATCAAGAAGACCTTGTCGGGTAATGGCAGCTTCCATCGTTCGAGGCGTGCCTGGATGCTCTCTAG
Organism: uncultured Verrucomicrobiota bacterium; assembly: GCA_964342405.1. Lineage (GTDB taxonomy): Bacteria > Verrucomicrobiota > Verrucomicrobiia > Limisphaerales > AAA164-E04 > UBA2970. The sequence continues at coordinate 95,773 of CAYFGX010000004.1, forward strand.
GGAAACGCGAAATCGCTGTGCCTCATCTTCAGTCCAAGCTCGTGCTTGGTCGCTGACATACTCAAGGAAGGCCTCTGGTGAGCTTGGCTCGGCCTGTTGCAATCGGACTGCCCGGTCAAAGGAGCTAAGGGTTTTGGTGAAGGCATCCGGCCTTGCCATCAGATTCTTGCCTTCGTCCTGCGTTGCCCAGTGAATGCTGGTGTTGGGTAGAAGCTGGAGGGGAGCAATGGACGCAGCCAGCGCAGGCAATGGGAAGCAAAGGAGGGCGAGCAGTTTCAATGTTTTCATGCGCTTTCAGGTGTCTTCCAAATTACTCGGACGGAATCAAGTCGGACAGTAGCATCCTTGATCGCCTTGTGAAGTGCCTCTTTCTGTCCTTTGGCAAGCTCGAGTTCAGCCGGACGAACGTGATCGTTCATCTTCGCGAGGCTCTCAAGGCGTGTTATCTCGCCATCAAGGGCTGAACTCATTTCTTTGAGACAGGTTTCTCGAATGGTCTGGGCTTGCTGCTGGGCAATCGAATCGGCGCTCTCCAGCATTGCAGGCAGCAGTTCGTTCTTCATGTGGTCATTGTCGAGGAGTCGGTAGGGGGGAGAGTCCTTGAGCGTTCGTGAATCGAAACGCGGCAGATCGGATGAGGGAAACGGTTCGAGTTGATGGTCGAGAGTGACTCGAATCGGGGTTCGAGGGAGGAATCGGTCTGCGTGCCATTGTCCGGGGGCGATTGTGTTCAATTCAAAGACAGCATCCAGCAGGAGTCCGGGATCTGTTTGATCGGGCCAAATGGCGAAGCAGCTGTTCCCTAGCTCGGAACTCAGGATGAGATCCATCGCGCCAGTGACCATGGGGTGATCCCAGGTGAGGAAGGTCACGTCTTCGCGCGCGAGCGCTCGTTGTCGATCGTAGGTTGCGATGACGCCTTCTTTTGGGATCGCTGGAAACGCGTCCGTGATGACGCCGCTCGCGTCTAAGCGATAGGTTCGGGGAGCGAGCTCTTCCACATGAACGCCATAGTGGTCGAAGACTTCGGACATGAAGGTCTCGAGCTCGAGTGAGGCATCATCCTTTAGAATCTGATCAATGAGAGCTTGAGCCGGTTGCCGGCGGAATGAACTGAGTTCGAGGAGCTTGTCACGTCCTTTCTTGAGTCGGTCAGTGAGCGCGATTCGGGCCTCTTTGGAATCTTCGAGGAGTTTGTTGAGTTCCGATTCTGAATCCGATTTTGGAATTGCGGGATACTCGAGCGCAAAGTCGTGGATCTGCTGACCAAACTGTTGGTAGAGATAGTGGCCCCCTTCAAGGTTCGTCTCGAGCGCGTCCAATGCGTGGTGATACCACTGTGCCACAGCTTCCTGTGGACTTTGAGCGAGAGAGGGGACGTGGATTTGGATGTCTTGCTTCTGCCCGATACGATCTAGTCGTCCGATACGTTGCTCGACAAGCTCGGGGTTGAGCGGAAGATCGAAGAGCACGATGTGATGAGCGAATTGAAAGTTCCGCCCTTCGCTACCAATCTCTGAGCAAATCAGAAGTTGAGCTCCTTCATCTTCAGCAAACCAAGCGGCGTTCCGATCTCTTTGGATCAAGGGAAGGTCCTCGTGAAAAACAGCTGTCTTGGTTGTGATCTGATTTCGGAGCGCGTCGTCGACAGCTAGCGCTTTCTCTTTTGAGTGGCAGATGAGTAAAATCTTGTCGTCAGAGAGTTCCTTTAAGAGCCCCGTGAGCCATTTGATTCTCGGATCGTCATCGAGCGAAAGAAAACTTTGGAGGGTTTGATCGCCTGCGTCTGCGGCGAATTCCGTGGCTGCATGGTCGAGTCGTTCCGTCTCATTCGAACTGGATTTCAACGTGGCCAACTGGGCAACCCGCTTTGGAAAGCCGCTGATCGCGGCCCGTGTGTTCCGGAATATCACTCGTCCAGGTCCGTGAAAGTCCAGCAATTCGTTTAGGGCCGACTCTCGATCCTCTGGCTTGGTGACAGGGGCTTTTCGGTTGAGGAGATCTTTGAGAACAGTCTGTTCCTCGGTTGTGAGGGACGTGCCTTGATGCAAGGCGTCGGCGATGCGTGCGACGGATTCGTATTGGTCAGACTGTTGCTGGAAGTTGCCGAAATCCTGATATCGCTCTGGGTCCAAAAGGCGGAGTCTAGCAAAGTGGCTTTCAGGTCCCAGCTGTTCCGGAGTCGCGGTAAGGAGAAGCAGGCCTTCTGTTTTTCGAGCGACGGATTCGATGGCTTGGTATTCCTCGCTAGGATCGTCTTCCGACCATTCCAGGTGGTGAGCTTCATCTACGATCAGCAGATCCCATCCGGCTTCAACGGCTTGCTGGCGACGTTTCGTTGAATTGCCAATCAGGCCGGTGCTACAGAGGACGAGTTGATCATCAAGGAATGGATTGACGCTCTCTTGATTTGCCTCAATGGCTTCGCATCGCTCTTCATCAAAGATGTTCACCCAGAGGTTGAATTTGCGAAGGAGTTCGACAAACCACTGGTGAACCAGCGATTCGGGAACAACAATGAGAACCCGCTCAGCACGTCCGCTGACGAGCAATCGATGAAGGATCAGGCAGGCTTCGATGGTTTTTCCCAGTCCGACCTCGTCAGAAAGAAGGACGCGTGGAGCGTGCCGGGCGCTTACTTCGTCAGCGATGTAGAGCTGGTGGGGGATGAGATCCACTCGTCCCCCGACAAAACCGCGGTTGGGGGCCTGTTGCCTCTTGAAGCGATGATATGAGCAACGAGTGCGGAGGTAAAAGGCATGCAGATCGTCGCAGTGTGCGTTCAGAAGCCGGTCTTCTGGGCGACTAAAGCTAATGCGATCGTTGAGTTGTGCCTCGGGAACGCTTTGCTCCTCTCCGTGATAGATCAGCAGATTGGCGTTCTCTTCGACTCGTATGATCTTGATGGTGCGGTCTTCATGATCTGTGATTTCGTCGCCTTCGCGGAAACGCACTCGCTTCAGGGGGGCGTTGTCGCCGGCGTACTGTCGCAATTCACCGGTGGCGGGAAACAAGAGGCTGACTTTGTTCCCATCGATTTGGACCAGCGTTCCCAAACCAAGCTCTGGCTCCGATTCGCTGATCCAGCGCTGGCCCTCTGTGTATGTATTACCCATGTGAAATCTGTGCTCCCTGAGATTCGGGATGGCCGATGCTGCCCGTGATCTTTCCGTGAGGAAAGCGGGAAATCCAGTTTTGGGAGCTAGGCTCGAGTTCTTTCTCTTGCAGTCGGATCGACTTTGGGCTGAGGTCTGGTCGACGATGGAGGACTCATGGAAGGCTAGGAGTCAGCTGGGGCCAGAAATAAGGTGGCGTGAGCGGGAAGGTCTAGCGTGATCGACTGGGGTTGGTCGTGCCAAGGAATGGGTGACGTGGTCGGTGTAGATTGATTGTTTGGGCTCGAGCCTTGAAATTGTAGCCACGTAGAATTGAGACTGATTTTCCATCTTCCTTCGAGCGGAACGCCCAGCCTGTATGCATCCATTCTCGAGGCGGAGAAATTTCCGATACAAATGAGAGTGTTGTGCGGGTGTTTTCCTTTTCGACTGAAGCGGAAGACGTTGTCTTTGCCGTTATCCTGCATAGGGCAGGTGAACCGGTCAGGCTCGACATCCGTCTGAGCCAGCGATGGGTGTTGTCGGTAGAATTCATTGAGGAAGCAGACGAGGTTTTTCAATCCGCAGTGGGGTGAACGGTCGGCGGATTCCCAATCGAGGCTGCCTGCGTGATCCCATTCTGATAGCTGAGCGAAATCGTTACCCATAAAGAGCAGTTTCTTCCCCGGCCACGCCCACATCCAGGCGTAGAGAGATCGAAGCTCGTCGGCTTGGATTTTGAGATCGTCTCCGGGCATCTTTTGAATCATGGATCCTTTTCCGTGAACGACTTCGTCGTGGGAGAAAGGGAGGCAGAAGTTCTCTTGCTCTTGATAGGTTGCGGGGAGAATCAGTTGAGTCCGAGCGTGGGTGCGATCCGAGGTAGGCTGTGTGAAATAGGTGAGTGTGTCGTGCATCCAACCGAGATTCCATTTAAAATCGAATCCAAGCCCTCCGGATTCGGTTGCTTTGGTCACGCCGGGCCATGGTGTGGACTCCTCGGCGATTCGAATCACGCCAGGACAGTGATTTCGAATCTCATCGTTTAAAAGTCGGAGGAAGCGGGTGGCCTCCAAATTCTCGTTACCGCCGTCGACATTTGGAGTCCAATCGCCGGATGGGCGAGAGTAGTCTCGGTAGATCATGGATGCGACTGCATCGACGCGAATGCCATCGAAATGAAACGTCTCGATCCAGTAGAGTGCGCTGCTCATTAAGAAGCTGAGAACTTCTGGCTTTCCGTAGTCGAAAATTGCCGTCCCCCAGTCCGGATGCTGTCCTTGCTCCGGGCAGGGGTTTTCAAAGCAGGGGCCTCCATCGAATTGATAGAGGGCAAAGTCGTCCTTAGGGAAATGCGCGGGCACCCAGTCGAAAAGCACTCCAATGTGATGCTGGTGCAATGTATCGACGAGAAACGCCAGGTCTTCCGGGCTGCCATATCGATTTGTCGCTGCGAAGTAACCGGTGACTTGATAGCCCCAGGAACCGTCGTAGGGGTGCTCCATCAGAGGCATGAGAAGCACATGAGTGAAACCAAGCTCGGCTACGTACTTGGCGAGTGGTTCTGCAATGTTGCGATAACAAAGAGGCTTGTCTGAGACGTTAAAAGGCTTTCGCCAGGAACCAAGATGGAGCTCGTAGATGGAGATGGGAGCTCGCTTCCAGTCGGTTCTCATCCGTTGGTGCATCCATGGCTGATCGTTCCAATAAACGTCTTTGGTTCTACCCACGACCGCACTTCTGTCGATTGGCGAAACGTACTGGGTGCTGAAGGGGTCTGTTTTTTGGAGTCGCTGACCTTGAGGGCCTATGATGGAGAACTGGTAGCGCTGTGAATTGAGATCGCCAGGAATGAGAGTCGTCCACACTCCGGTGCCTTCAATCGGGAAGAGTGGATCATGATCTGGGCTCCATTGGTTGAAGTCCCCGACTACGGAGACCTGACGAGCATTTGGGGCCCAGACGCTGAATCTGGTAAAGGCCTGATTCTGGTGGTGGACGATGTGGCTTCCGAGCTTGTCTTGAATCGAAGAATCGAAGTCGTGTGCAAACGCATCAAAGGACCGACTCTCAAGCCTGGCAGCGCCAGGTTCCTTTTCTGTCGAGGGCTTGGGCATGCGCTTACGAGCTCTTGCCTCAGAATGGCGCTCTATGAAGTTTGGAAGTGAAAGAAGAGGGTGGCCATTCCTGGGAGGGCGATATCTATGGCTTGCTCTTGTCCGTCCCAAACGAGAGGGTACGAAGCGACCTCTTGCCTGGAAGCGTTCGCGTAGCCTCCGAATTCTTGGGAGGCTGTGTTGATGCTCTCTCGCCAAACTCCAGCATGGGGAACGCCAACGCGGTAGTGATCTCGCTGGATGGGGGCGAAATTTCCGATCACGAGCACGGATTGTTTGGTGTCGGGGTCTAGTCGCACGAAGCTCAAGACGCAGGAATCATGATCCGAATGGTTGATCCATTGGAACGAGTCGAATCGGAAATCAAGTTTTCCGAGCGCGGGGTGATGACGATAGAGAGAGTTGAGCTCAGAGACCAAACGTTGGATGCCACTGTGGTCTTCATATTGGAGCAAGTGCCAGTCGAGGCTTCGATCGTAAGCCCATTCTGACGACTGTCCAAAATCGCTCCCCATGAAGAGGGTTTTCTTACCTGGCCAACCCCACATCCAAGCGTAGAGCGCTCGTAATTGTTGGGCTTTCTCCGGAATGTGCTCGGCGCCCATCTTGAGGAGCATCGAACCTTTTCCGTGAACGACCTCGTCATGCGAGAAGGTCAGCGCAAAGCGTTCCGTGTGTTGGTAAATCGCGCCGAAGGTAAGATCGCCTTGGTGCCATTTCCGGTAGATGGGGTCTTTCTGAAAGTATTCCAGAGTATCATGCATCCATCCCATGTTCCATTTCAGATCGAAACCGAGGCCTCCCTCTTGCGTGGGCTTTGTGACGCCATCCCAGGCAGTGGATTCCTCGGCGATCATGAGAACGCCCGGAAACTGCTCATGCACAGCGTTGTTTGCCGCTCGAAGGAACTCGATGGCTTCGATGTTCTCTCTTCCACCGTATTGATTCGGTACCCACTGGTCATGCGATCGCGAGTAGTCGAGATAGAGCATGGACGCGACGGCATCCACGCGGAGGCCATCGATATGAAAACGTTCGCACCAGGCTAGAGCGCTGCCGATCAGGAAGGAGCGTACCTCGGGGCGCCCGTAGTTGAAAATCAGTGTGCCCCAATCTTGGTGCTCGCCTTGGCGGGGATCGGCATGCTCGTAGAGGTGAGTGCCGTCGAACTTCGCCAGGGCGAAGGCGTCTTTGGGAAAATGAGCGGGAACCCAATCGAGAATGACCCCGAATCCGTTCTGATGCAGTGTGTCGACAAGAAAGCAGAAATCCTCGGGTGTTCCGTATCGATGGGTCGGGGCAAAGAAACCGGTCACTTGATACCCCCAGGATCCATCAAAGGGGAATTCTGATAGGGGCATGAACTCGACGTGAGTGAAATTCATGTCCCGCAAGTAGTCGACCAAGGGCTGCGCAATTTCGCGATATGAAAACGGACGATCGCCATCTTCAAGATTGAGTTTCCAAGAACCGAAATGCATCTCGTAGATCGAGACCGACTCGACAGACCAATCCGTGTTGGTTCGTTTCTCGATCCACTCAGCGTCGTTCCATTCGTGAAGGTTGGGGGAGTGGACGATGGAAGCATTGTTGGGAGGGGATTCGAAGTAGCAGCCGTAGGGGTCGGTCTTTAGTTGCAGCTGTTCGTGGCAGTCATAGATCTCGTATTTGTAAAGTGACCCACGATGAAGACCAGGAATGAAGAGCTCCCAAACGCCTGACGAGCCCATCGTTCGCATCGGGTGAAACCTTCCGTCCCATGCATTGAAATCACCGACCACGGAAACCCGCTTGGCGCTTGGAGCCCAGACGGCGAATGAGACACCTTGGATACCGTTTACGGTTCGTTCATGGGCGCCCAGTTTTTGGAAGACTTTTCGGTCCGTTCCCTCGTTGAAGAGATAGAGATCGTCATCACTTAGGGTGGGGAGGAAGGAGTAGGGATCGTAGAACTCTCGGAACTCACCGTTCGGTTGTTGGACCCAGAGACGGTAGGGAAACACATCGGTTCGGTTGGGGATGAACGCCTCGAAGAAGCCCTGTTCGTCGAGTCTCTCAAGGGGATAACGGCGTTCCTGGCCGTGGCTAATGTCGACCACGCCACAAGTGATACTTCCTTGCAGCATCGCTCGAACGAAGATGCCAGACGTGCCGTTCTTTTCGCCGGGGTGCATGCCTAGCCATTGGTGAGGGTGATGATGGCGAGCTTCGAGAATGGCTTGGGTATCTTCCGGGAGCTTGTTCATGGACTCGATTTCTTGCGCGTTCGCCCTGGAGGCATTTGGTTCAGTGAGGGAGTAATGGTGCCGCCGTCCTAGGATGCCGCCCGCTGCACCGCTCGTTGTAGGCCGCAATGGGGGGAATCTCAATGCTTTTCTGCGGTTTCCCGATGCGTTGGTGGGGAAAGCTTTCCTTGTGTGGCTGATCTAGCGTTGACAGAATTATCAAATGTCACTAAAAGGTGACATTATGGTTTTTGATTCAGGTTCAGTTTGGAAGGCGCTTGCCGACCCGACACGCCGTCAAATCTTGGAGAGATTGGCGGAGGGACCGGAGACGACGGGCGGGATCGTGGCTGAGTTCTCACCTCGTTTGGTGCGAACGGCCGTCATGAAGCACCTGGGGATATTAGAGGGTGCAGGATTGATTCGCGTCGAACGGCTTGGACGCACCCGCTGGAATCATATCGAACGCAAACCCTTGGTCACCGTGTCGTCATGGTTGGACCGACGAATGGGGCAACATCGGTCTCAATTGAAATCCCTCAAAGTGCTGGCTGAAGAGACCGCAAGCAGCGCTTGAGAAACACCGAAGGAGCTAGAGTTAGAATGAAAGAACACACACAGTTGCTTTCCTGCCACGCAGCCCATGTCCGTATTGAGATCGAGATCGATGCCAGCGTTGAAAAGACCTGGCGTCACATGGTCGAAGACATAGGAAAATGGTGGCGACAGGACTTCCTTGCCTGTGAAGGGTCTCGGGGGATGCGACTTGAACCACGTCTGGGCGGATTGGTATTTGAGGAAACCGGTGACGAGGGGAGTGGATTTGCGTGGGGGCATATCATTTCCTTTCGCCCGCCCATGCAACTGTCCTACATCGCCCAAATTGTGCCTCCTTGGGGTGGTCCAGCACAGAGTGTGGTTCAGATTGAGTTGAAAACGACCGGAAGTGGACAAACCTTGCTAACCTTGAGTGATTCGATTGTGGGGCATCTCTCGGACGACTTGCTCTCTGGCCTCGATGAGGGTTGGCGACAGCTCTACGGCGAAGGGGGATTGAAAAGTTTTGTGGAGGCAAACTGACAAGAGCACAAGGTCGTGTTGTTTCCCCAAGGCGAATCTTCGAATCCATTGGGGGTTGACTCGTTGAGGCTTTGTGAATTGTGATGGTGATCATACACATGAAAACTGCGCTCGTTATCGCTCTTTTGATCTGCTTTCTTCCGCTTGGAATTCTCGGCGAACAATCTTCGACAGGGGGGAAGCATCTCTTCATTCTCTCGGGGCAGTCCAATATGCAAGGACACAAGCCTGAAGAAGCCTTCACTCCCTATCTCGAGGAACGGCTAGGGGCATCCAACATCATCGTGGTGCAGGATGCTCAGGGCGGGCAGCCCATTCACCGATGGTGGAAAGAATGGAAATCCCCGGACGGCGAGAAGCCGGAGACCACGGGCGACTTGTATGATCGTTTACTGACCAAGGTGCAGACTGCAATTGAAGGTTATCGGATTGGTTCGGTCACTTTCATATGGATGCAGGGTGAACGAGATGCCCGAATGAAATGGGGGAGCGTCTACGAGGCTAGCCTGCATGGGCTCTATCGACAGCTTTCAAATGATCTAGAGAGAGACGATATCTTTTTCGTTAATGGTCGGCTGAGTGATTTTGATCTGAAGAATGAAAAGTATGTGGATTGGACCCATATTCGTGAGATTCAAGTCAAGGTTGCGGAGTCTAACTCACGCTTCACCTGGGTGAATACGGATGATCTCAATGACGGGTTCAATCGGCGGGGGAAAGAGATCCACAATGATCTCCACTACTCGGCTAAGGGCTACCGAGAGTTCGGGAAACGGATTGCGGCTGCCGCGTTAGATTTGATACGACAACATCAGCGTCAACCGACGGAAGAGTAGTGAGTGATCGCTTAATGCCACTCTTCAAAAGCCCATTCAAAGAACTCGTCCTCGTGCCCGCGACGTTCTCGCCAGGACCCTTTGCTCGTTGAGTTTCGAATTTCCTGCGTGACCAAATAGCGTCGAGTTTCAACAAAGCGAAGAACGTGATAGACGGTTTCTTCAAACGCCATCAGTTGGTAGCTGCTCTCTGGGGCGGATGCGAGATGGGGGCGAATCCGCTGGTAGAGAGTAGCAATTTGGTTGTTGAGTTCCGTCTCAT
>CAYFGX010000004.1:105487-321800 GCA_964342405.1 uncultured Verrucomicrobiota bacterium
TCAATCTGAACGTATAGACCGAGCGGGCGGTCGTTCAGTTGTAGGAGCGCGTGGGTGGTTCGAGGGGCGGGGATGCCTGCTTTGCGGAAGAGTTGATACCCAAGTGTTTCCCGGATGAAGCTCGCATCTTGGACCGCGTTGTTAAGGATGATTCGTCGCAGCCCATGAAACCTTTGTCCTTTCTTGAACTGATTGAATTTTATCGTGAACGCGGTCTTGGAGCCCTGCTCAAGTGGGCGGAAACTTCCCCAGCCTCCTTTGATTCGAACGCCGACGTTCTCGAAGCGTTCTTCGTCGGCGTAGAAGGTGCCTCGCACGTATTGCTTGGGCTCTTCTCGCAGCATGTCCTGAGCTTCTTTGGAAAGCTCGAGTCGGTAGCGGTGGACTGAAGGGGAGTCGAATAGTTCGTGTCGGAGTGGCCCTTTGGTTTCTGACATCTCGGAACGAGTGATGCGGTTGATCTGCGTTTGGAGATGCGTCAGTTCCGCGTCGGTCGTTTCATCGGGAGAGAATCTCTGGATGAGGTTCACGATTTCCTGGGCGAGGAATGGGGTTTCATCGATCCGATGCGCTGCCCGGTCGAGGAGTTCTCGCCTGAGCTCTGGGAGCGGAGGGAGTTCGTCGCTGTCTCGCTCTCTTTCGTGTTCTTCCTTCTCGAGGGGATGGTGCTCTTCTTCTCTTTCCTCTCGTTGTTTCCGAGGGGCGATTTGGTGTAGGTAAGCCTCAGCCAGTTCTCCCACTTCTACATCGATGGCCCGGTAGAAACGTGCTCTTCGATATTGCCGTTGAAGTTCATTGGAGGCGCGAAGTTTGTTCGCCAGCTGGTCGGGACGATTCTGCCAGTCCGCCAGCTGATTCTCCGGGATCTCGAAGCGATCCCTCACGAGCTCTGGAACAGAGTCGGTTTGCTCAAACCGTTTGAGGATCTGGCTTGCCGCTTCGTCGTAGAGCCCCAAGCTGAGAAGGTTTCTTAGATGAAGGTTTTCTGTTTCTGCTTGGCGCTGCCTGGCGTGGGAGTCAACGACCTTAGTCTTAAACTCGGCGCTCAAGGTCCCCGCCGGGAGGGGGGCTGCCAGTCCCCATTCCGCGAGGACATTTTGAGCGTGTTCCCCGGCTTCGGTGTTTGGGGTTTGGAGTGCGATCGCTTCAAGGATTCGAGCCGCTTCGTACGAGGCTCCTATATCTGCAAGGATATGGGCGGCATGAATGGCTTCGTGTAGTCGATGGTGGTCCGCCTCTGTCCCTTCAAGACGTAACTGAATGGGGACAGTTGCGTTCGGCTGCCCCGCCATGGCGCTTGGAGGATTGAGTGCGACGAAGCAAAGTGATGTGAATCTGAGGATCGATATGAGGGTGTGCACGGTGCGGATCAGCGTCCTGATATTCATCATTCTTATGGGTGTGACTTCGCAGCGAAACTGCGATTCGTTGGGGGGAATGTCAAGCTCGGCAAAGATGTTCCGGGTGAGCGTGAATAATCTAAGAGAGAGCGTCTCACTCAGGGCTTGAGGAGCTCTGGCTTCAGTGTTCTCGAACTGCGAGCGCTCGTGTTTGAAGAGCCTTGTGTACGATCTTCTGTCCGTGGGACCCTGACGGGAGGCTTGACCTCTTGTGTTAGGTCACCTAGTTAGGAGGCAGTTCCATGTCGTCGTATTCAGTAGCCTCGATGTAGAATGACTAGATTTATGAACAACAAACGATTCCTTTTTTCTGGTTTGCGCGCCGCTTCATTGGCCTGCGCCTTCGCCTTCGCCACGGTAAACTACTTGGCTGCGGACGAGCACAAGCAAGGCAAAGAACACGATAGAAAGTCTGAGCACGATACAGATAGCCGTGTGCAGCAGCGGCTGATGAACCTCCGAAAGCATTTAGGCGAGGCCGTGAAGAGTGGGGAACTGAGCGCAAAGGATGCGAAAGCGAAGTGGGAAGACATGCGGGCCCAGATCGAGAAGCGCGGAGCAGAGGCCTCGAAGCGCCGGGATAATGCCAAGGGACGTGCAACGGCGTCTTCCGAGGGATCATCGAGCGGTAGCAGCGATGAATCAAAGCTTGATGAAAAGCAGCAGCGGCAGCTTGCAAAGCTTCGCCAACGATTGGGTCGAGCTGTTGAGGCGGGGAAACTCAGCTCAGAAGAAGCGAAAGAGAAATGGGAGACAGCGATGGCGAAAGCCAAAAAGCGAGAGGCTGCCAGAGGAAAGAAGAGACAAGCGAAGAAGAACGACGCAAAGAAAGCCAAAGAGGCCTCGAGTGGGAGCAGTAGCGGTAGTGGCAGCGAAAGTGGAAGTGGAAGTTCCAAGCAAGCGAAGGCTGGAAGCTCAGCTAGCGAAAGTGCGAGCAGCGGATCTGGCAAGGAGAGCGTAAAGGCCGGAGAAAAGAAATTGGGTAAAGGCAAAAAGGCTAAGAAGAACGAGAAGAAGAAAAAGAGCAAGAAGGGGAAATCTGGCAGCAGCAGTGGTAGTAGCGACAGTAGCTCTAGTGCAAGTAACTCTAGCGGGAGCGGTTCGGACTCTGGCGATAGCAAAGGCAGTGGTTCATCGGAAAAGAACAGGGGCAATGGGGGCGCCAAGAAAAAGAAATGACGTGGGGCAAGAAGCTTAATCCCTTTCCAGGCAGTCTTTTGGCTGCCTTTTTTTGCGTTTGGATAGGTTCCGCTTTTGAATGCTGTTTGATCGACTAAACTCTAATGGTGCTTCACCCTTTAGAAGCAATAGATGACGTCGATAATCGGGGCATAATGACCGCCGTTCGATGCGCTTTGGACTTCTTTGTGAAGTTGACACGGCCTGCCGTTTTGAGTAGTCGTTTTCGACGTGAGGTGGGCATTTTCAGCGGGTAGCTTTTTCAGGCAAAAGGGCTTTCGTTGTTTCTTTCTAATGGGGCTGCTGGTCACGTGGGTAGCCAGCTTTTTCTCCGTTTCTCTCGCCCAGGCACAAGAGTTTTCGATTCGAGATGTTTCGGTGAACGATGCGTCTGAACTTCGGTTGGACATTGATCTCGTTCCGGGCTTCTACGCCGTTCTGAGTGCAACCCCGTCAATAAGTGAGCCGTTCGCTAGAGTCGACGTCTCTTTGGAAGATCAGTTCTTGCTAATGGCTGAGGGTGGAATGGAGTTCTTTCAGGTTCATTGGATTCCCTTAGACGCGCCGGAAGATCTTGATGGCGACGGCATGTCGGACATTTTTGAACTTCTCTTCGGATTAGATCCCTTGGCTGCTTCGGACGCGTTACTCGATCCAGACGGGGATGGAGCAAACAACTTGACCGAGTTTCTCAAAGGCACCGATCCCAACGTGCCAGATCAAGTCACCTACATCGAGGCTTCCTCCCCAGCTCCCGGAGAAGCAGACGTGGCCATTACTCGGGAGACCATTATTCGATTCTCTGATCCTTTGGCGCTCGATGATGCGATGGTTGCGGAATCGGTGACGGCTTCTTTTGCAGGGCAGTTGCTGCCGGCTCGCTTGCATCAGTCTGCCGATGGGCGCTCCTTAACTTTGTTTTACGACGAGATCTTGCCGCCAAGCGCCCGGGTTCGCGTAACCGTGAAGGGCGATCAGCTGCTCGATATTCGCGGGGTGGCGGTCGATGCCGATCGCGATGGGGAGCCGGGAGGCGAATGGGCTTTCGATTACGATACCTTGGGACTGACGAGTGTGGCCGGGACGGCAGTTTGTGGGCGGGTCTTTGCTTCGGAGTTGGTGACTTCCGCCGAGGGAGCCATGAGTGTGAATCGTCCCTTGGAAGGGGTTCGAATCACCGTTGATGGGTTAGAGGACGAGCTCTTTGCCATCACCGATCAGAATGGGAACTTCCGCTTGGACAGCGCGCCGGTGGGACGATTCTTTGTTCACATCGATGGGCGGACGGCAACGGGCCCGACTCCAGAAGGCGGGTATTATCCTTTTGTCGGCAAGACATGGGAGTCCGAGCCTGGCGTGGAAGTGAATGTCGGGGAAGTCTTCCTCCCACTTGTGGAAGGCGGAACTCTCCAATCGGTGAGCGAGGTTGAAGAAACGGTAGTTGGTTTCGCTCCAACCGTGGTTGAAGAGTTTCCTGAGTTTGCTGAAGTGGCTTTGACTGTGCCGGCTGGGGCTCTCTTCGATGATTCGGGTGAGGCTGGTGGCATGGTGGGAATCGCGCCGGTCGACCCTGATCGGCTTCCTGGCCCCTTACCTGATGGACTTGAGTTCCCCTTGGTGATTACGGTTCAAACGGACGGAGCCACGAATTTTGACGAGCCGGTTCCGGTGTGTTTTCCTAATCTTCCTGATCCCGAAACAGGGCTGCCTCTACTGCCTGGGGAGAAATCCGGGCTCTGGAGTTTTAATCATGATACCGGTCGGTGGGAGGTTGTTGGGTCGATGACTGTGAGCCTGGACGGGACGCTCGTTTGTTCGGATCCGGGGACGGGTATCTTGGCGCCGGGATGGCACAGCACCCGCCGGGGAACGCAAGGTGGCGGGGGCACGATCGTGCGGCGCCGTGGAGGTTCGGAATCCGACCAGGAACCAGGCGGATCGACCCGCCCACGAAATTGCCCGGACAACGGGGAGCCTTGCCCTGAAATCGAGGAGCAAGACCCGGGAGTGAAGGATACCGATCCGGTTTATCTTTTCTCCGGGGAGTTCTACCAGACTGTAGAGGACTTGAGGATTCCGGGACGAGGCAAAGACTTTGTTTGGACGCGGAAGTATCGTTCGAAAATTGGTCCCTTGACGGGCCAAGGAAATAATTGGGACTACTCCTTCAACATTTTTGTCGAGCGGGTAGAGGATGGATTGATTTTGGCCGATGGGAATTCTCGCCGCGATCGCTATCCCATTCGATCCGGTGGATCTTTCGTTCGCCAAGAGTTCTTTCGTGAGTTCGTTGAAGTGGCTCCAGATACCTTCCACCTGATTTTTTCCGACCAAGGGCGATGGGAGTTTCTCCCTCTGGACGGCCGAGCTGCCGGTGGGCGAATCGCTTCTATCGTGGACCGGAACGGCAATGCGATCCGCATGTCCTATGACGACGCTGGTAGACTCAAGACGATCACCGACACTTTGGATCGCGACATTGAGGTCGCCTGGAATGATGCCGGCTACATTGCCAGTGTGACAGACTTTGCGGGACGCTCTGTTCGTTACACTTACTTCGCGCCAGGAGAGGAAGGGGGCAATCCAGGGGATCTCAAATCAGTGACGTCGCCACGTGTTCAAGGCACGCCGACTGGGAATGATTTCCCGGATGGGAAAACGGTTTCTTACACTTACACTTCGGGATTTGATGACGATCGGCTCAATCACAATCTGCTCACGATCACGGATGGGAGGCGAAACGACCCCAATGATCCCACCTTTGGTAGCGGCCCTTTCTTAAGGAATCGGTACTCAGCGAGCACTGATCCCAGTGATTTGAATTATGATCGAATCGTAGAGCAAGCCTGGGGTGAGGCAGATGAATTGATTCATTTCCACTACAGTGCCTTGAGACCTTCACCAGCCAATGGAAACTCAGTGATTCGAGCGATCTTGAACGATCGAAACGGAAACGTGCGAGAAACATACTACGACTCACGTAACCGGATGACACGTTTGATCGAATTTACTGGGCGGGCTGATGCGGATCAGGTGACGACGCCAACGATGAACCGTCCTTCACGGAAACTACGATCTTCCGATCCTGCCTTCTTTGTGACCTCTTATGAATGGAACGCTGATGCCCAGATGACGCGAATCGTTTTTCCGAACGGAAATGAGAAGCGATTGATCTACGAATCGGACCTGAACCCAGCGGCAAGCCCGAGAGCGCGCGGTAATCTGCGGCAGGTGATTTGGTCGCCCGGTTCCCACGAGCCGGTCGGTGACCAAGAGGTCATCATTCAACGCTTTGAATATCAAACGGACTTCAATTTCGGATGTTGCAATTTCAATTTCGTCTCCGCTCATTTTGACGGTCGAGGGAATGTGACTCGCTACGAGTATGACGAGCGTGGAAATCGAGTTCGAACCGTCCATAGAATTGAAGGGATCGAGGAAGACTATACTTACAATGAATTTGGGCAGTTGACCTCGCGAACCTTGCCCGGCAACGGAAGCGGTCACCGACGAGTGGATCGGTTCACCTACTACGATGCGGGCCCTCAACGTGGCTACCGAGCGAGCCGCATTGAAGATGCGGGGAAGCTCAATCTGACGACCCGCTATGAATATGACCTTGTTGGAAATGTGGTCCGTCAGATTGATCCGCGAGGCAATGACCTGTTGGTGACGGTCAACGAATTGAATCAAATCGTTCGGAAACAATCCCGTGAAGTGATCGCCGGCTCCGGGGTGCGCTATCAGAGGGACTTCCGATATGATGCGAACAACAATGTGACGCGGATCGATATTCTGAACCTGGATCGAAACGGTGAGCCTGATCCTAACAGTCAGATTACAGAGACGTTTGAGTATGAGATCTTGAATCAATTGATCCGCCACGTGGAGGAGGTCGACGAGAATCGTGAGCTTGCCACCGAATACCACTATGACGCCAATCGAAACCGGATTGCTTCGCGTTATGGAGAGGCCGTGAACGGGAATCAACCAGCGAATGGAATCGATTTTCAGTATGATGAGCGGGACTTACTTTTCCGCACTGTCCATGGTCCGGGCTCGCAGGAACAATCGACGGATGAATGGTCCTACGACCTCAACGGGAATCTGAGTCGAAGAGCCGAAGGTCTGGAGTCGAATCCCCGTGTTTTCGAGACCCATTTTGATGGCTATGACCGCAAGGTGTTCGTCAAAGACCCGATGGGGAATGAGATGTTTTATGAGTACGATGCAAATCACAACCTCGTCCGGGAGTTGCTATTTGGGGAGTTGAAGGATGGGATCGCTGGTGAGAATAATGTGCGCCTTCGTGAAGTGAGCTTTGACTACGATCCCCTTGATCGGCGGACGGTGGTGAGTAGGCGCTTTTTCGATGCCCGAACGCAGGGTGCGATTGGGGATGGGAGTTCGACCGACCGTTTCGTTTACAGTGATAACTCACAAATACTTGAGCGCTTTAACGATAATGATCACGCGGTGACTTACGATTACGATTCAGCTAATCGAAAGCACCGAGTGACGGACGCCGCTGGGAATCAAGTGGAATATGACTATGACGCAAACTCCAATCTGGTTGCCATTACTGAGACCGAGAAATCGGATCTAGGAGCTCCGGACGAGGTCTTTGTCACGCGGAGAAGCTATGATCAGTTGGATCGATTGGTTCGAACGGTAGACAACGTCGGAAACGTGACAGAAATCGGCTATGATTCACGGCACAACAAGGTCTATACCTCGGATGCGCTCCGCTCCTCGCCCACGACTCCCGGCAATGTGCAGTTGAGTGAATTTGATGGGCTTGACCGGCCGATTCGAACCATTCGAATTCTCACCGACTCTGGCGAAGGTGCTGGTGCAGAGTCCGGGCGAATCGAGACAGCGATGCATTGGGATGATTCTTCACGTTTGGTTCAGCGAGTGGATGATGCTGGGAACGTCACTCGATTTGTTCACGATTCTTTGAATCGAATTGTGGAGCTTGTTTCCGCCGACGAGACGTCATCAAGGTATAACTATGACGTCCACGATAACCGCGTGCTCTTGGAAGATGCGAACGGGACGGTGGTTATCAGTGAGTATGACCTTCTCAATCGAAATACCAAAAATGCAATCGTCCCTGGGCAAGGTGTTTCTGCCGATACAACGTCGGAGACCTTTGAGTTTGATGGCATGTCTCGGCTGGTCGTGGCTGAGGACAATGACTCTCGCATCGAACGCGCCCATGATTCCATGTCGAATGTGATCGAGGAAACCTTGAATGGGCAGGTGACCGTGATGCGCTTTGATGGGGTCGGGAATCAAGTTTTCTCTCGTTACCCGGGCGGGCGTGAGATCACGGCCTCTTACGATCAGTTGGAGCGACGTTTCTCCATCGCTGACGCTGATGGTCTGATTGCCGAAGATGCCTTCGTAGGGCCGGCTAGAATTGCTCAGCGAGTTCGCCGAAACGGCACGTCGACCGACTACGCTTACGATGGTGTTAAGCGGAGCGTGGCGACGACTCATGCTCGCGAAGGAGCCGTTGGTAGCACGGTGTTTGATCGTCGGACCTACTCCTGGGATGCGGCATTCAACAAACGATCTGCAACCGTTGCGGGGGCTGAGGCCTACTCCGTTCACTACGATTACGATTCAATCTACCGTCTTCGAAGCAGTGAGCGCCGTTCCGCTGACGGCAATGAGGCGATCCAGTATTCGCTTGATGAAATAGGCAACCGGTTTGCTGTCGAAGCAACGAATGGCGCGACTCGGTCTGCGGGCTCCTATGAGCTGAATGCGGCCCAACCGGAGCCAGCGGATCGGCAGGTTAACCAGTATTCCGAGACGCCTCTTGGTGCGCAGACCTATGACCGAAATGGGAACCTCACACTTGCGGCAAGGCCGGATGGATCCGTTGCCGTCGAGTATGATTATCGCAACAGAATGGTGCGGTTTGGCGAGGATCGCTACCAATATGATGTGCTGGGACGTCGAACAGCGCGAACCGTCAGTGGTCAAACCACACTGTTCTTCTACCTTGATCGTCAGGTGTGTGAAGAGCAGTCGGCTGAGAATGCCACCGAGGCGACTTATGTCTACGGAGGCTATGTAGACGATGTGATCCAGATGCTAAGACAGGGGCAATCCTATTTTTATCATGCGGACGATCGATACAGCACAGTTGCTCTGAGCGACTCCACTGGTGCGGTGGCAGAGTCGTACCGTTACGGCGACTATGGACAGCCCGTTGTGACGAACGGGGATGGTGCCACCGTGGAGAGTTCCGCTACGGGCAATCCTTATCTCTTTCAAGGACGCAGATGGGATGTTGAATCCGGCTACTACTATTACCGGAATCGGTATTTGGATCCAATCGCTGGGCGGTTCACGACGCGAGATCCGATTGGCATCTGGGGAACCAAGGAGAACATTGGCAATGGATACTCTTTCGTGGGAAACAATCCGGCCACGTATTTGGACCCGTTTGGTTTGGATCGTGAGATTGTGCTAGGGCCTCATGCCTACATCACGGTGGATGTGTATCGAAACGGTAAGAAGGTCGGTCAACGGGATTTAGACTTTGCGCCGTCTCGGTTGTTTGGTGTGGATGGCGATGATTGGACGGACAAGCTGCCACGGAATCGTGCCTTCTATCAGAATTGGGTTGTTCGAATTCGAGTGCCTTCGACGATGGAAGAGGATATTGCCCTGCTGCGAGAGTGGAGAAGTCGGAAGGAGAAACGGTGGAATCCGATCCAGAACTGCTGGTGGGCTACCCTCACAAGTTATGACGTAGGCATCTCGCGGGATCGTGATTGGGCGGGCCTGACAGATTGGGGCAGTTTTATCGTCAACGGTGGGGAAGTTGATATCATCCGAGAAGGAGATAGTGGAACGGAGGCGTCCGTTAGAGCATATGAGCCGACCCTCACGGAAACGGTTTCTCAAGGGCTTGATCGTGGTCTGGAATACTTGGAAGAGAATGTGGCGCAACCGATTGTTGATTTCTTCGATGATCCAAAGCCGGCATTGAATAGTTTAGGAAATGCGATTGTGGGCTTGTTTTCAGGCAAGTGATGCAATGAGCAACGTGATTATGACCGGAAACCCTGAAGGCAAGATTCTCCGCAAGCTAAGTCGTGTGGCTAAGCTCGTGCTTGGAGTGGGTGCATTGGTCGGTGGAACGCTTGCCGGAGCGCAGGAAGTTCAGCGTGGTCTTCATTATTTTGCCGTGGAGAATGTCGCGACCCAGCGAATCGAGCAACGCGGAGAGGCTGGAGCGAATGGCATTGCTTTTGATAGTTTGATTCTAGCCCCGAATACCGAGTATCGAGTTTGGATCCTGCAGGCCGCCACTCTGGATATTGGCTCGGTCACGTTCACGACTCCCCGGAGCGGCCAACGCTTCAATGTCCCCGAGATTGTTATTGGGAGTCCTGGCTTGGGAGATTCTGATGGGGACGAGCTCTCAGATGATGGTGAACGCATTATTGGGAGTGACTTACGCCGAGCGGACACCGATGGAGATGGTATCCCTGATGGGACTGAGGTGCGGCAGGGCTTGAACCCTCTGGGAGAACGGATCGCCCGTACAGGGATCATTGGCTCGGTGGATACTCCAGGAGAATCCCGCGATGTGGATGCCTTTAATGATTTGGTGGTGGTGGCCGATTCCCAGGCGGGCGTGATGTTGTTCAATATCTTCAACGGCATGCAGCCTATGATTACGGGGCAAGTTGGGACACCGGGCACGACGGAATCCCTTTCACTTGCCGGAGATTTGGTGGCGGTTGCCGACGGAGAACAGGGCCTCGCGATTGTGGATATATCGGATCCGCCAGCGGCGGCTATTCTTCATCAGATTGCGATTGGGGGAGCGGCGCGATCAGTTGTGCTCGACGGTGTGTTCGCTTTTGTGGGAGCGCAGGATGGCAATATTGTCGCAATTGATGCGGTGAGTGGCCTCGAGTTAGATCGGCTGAAACTCTTGTCTCGTCCAGTCGAGGATTTACGTATGTTCGGTGAGTTCCTCTACGCGTTGCAGGAGAACAAACTGTACGTTCTGAGGTTCTTGGAAGGCCGGTTCGAAGAAGTGGCTGATGTCGATTCGCCGGGGGGACGGAACAACGATGTGGGCCGGATGCGACTTTTTGTAGGCGGGGACATTGCTTACACCGTTCATCGACGCGGCTACAACACGATTGATGTTTCGGATCCAAGCTCACCTCAATTGATTTCCAGCACGACAACGCCCCAATTTGGTTGGAAGCAGATCGTGCTCAACGGGAGCGGGCGAGGCCTGGCGGCGGTGAGTCCCAATCAGGCTTTCGACGGTCCCCATCATATTTCGCTCTATGATGTGACGGACCCAGAACAGACGGATGAATTCATTGCCGAATTTGAAACGCCTGGCGTTGCCCGGGCTGTGGTGATCTACAATGGCATTGGATATGTCGCGGATAACCAGTCTGGTCTCCATGTGTTAAACTACCTGGCCTTTGACACGGAAGGGAACGCGCCCAGCATCGACTTGGAGCTGCCGTCTGGTGCGACTGAGATCGAAGAGGGGAGTCAGTTTCTCGTGCGAGCGAACGTGTCGGACGATGTCCAAGTCCGAAACGTGGAGTTCTACGTGAACGATCGCTTGATCACGACCGACGGGAATTTCCCTTTTGAGGTGCGCCTGCCTGCGGGGCGGCGTTCATCTGAGTCCCAGGTGCGAGTCGTCGGGCGAGCGAGTGACACGGGCGGCAATGCAACTTTCTCGGTGCCGCTCACGATCAATCTGTTGCCCGATAATACAGCTCCTAGAGTGGTCCGAATGCGGCCAGGAGCAGGCGATATTGTCGGCACAGTGAACGGCTTGACGATTTTCTTCAGCGAAGCGATCGCCTTGGCGACAGTGAACGAGCGCTCAGTGCAGCTATTTGAATCGGGGAGCGACGAGTTATTGGGAACAGAAGATGATCGTCAGGTGAGCGGCGGAGTTTTCAGTCAGAACCCTACGGGGAATGTGGTGACGCTCCGATTTGAAGATCGACTCCCCCAAGGACGGTACCAGTTGATGGTTGCTGACACGGTGACAGATCAAGCCGGCAATTCTCTAGAGGAAGGAACCGCGGTGGCGTTCCTGGTATTAGGACAAGCCGATTCGGATCGCGATGGAATTCCCGATGCCGCGGAAGCAGATCTTGGATTGGATCCGTTCGATCCCGATACCGACGATGATGGCGTGCCGGATGGACTTGAAGATGGAGACAATGACGGGATAGAGACCAGCCTGGAACTCTTCCTGGGCTTCAATCCAGCACTGGACGACTCTGATAGCGACGGGATACTGGATGGCGGCGAAGATGGAGACTTCGACGGGCTCGCCGATGCTGCAGAAGCACGAGCAGGGACAAACCTCAATGAGGTAGACTCGGACCGCGACGGGTTTGACGACAACCTGGAAGTGCTTTCTGGCACAAACCCGCTTTCCGCCGAAAGTGTCCCTCCTGTTCAGATTAGTTCTCCGAGTGTTGCATTCCATAATCTCATCGAAGGAGGGCAGGCTCTACCTGTCGGTACGGCCTTTAGCCCTCCCGTTCACTTTAACAACGAAACAGGAACTCCTTTCGATCGGCGCACGATCTTGTCGCGGCCCGTTCATTTTCGCAATAACCTCTAAGCTGCCTCGTCATGTCATACCTACGAAATCTTTTGGGTGCTCGTTTGAGTGCCGCCATCCTTGCACTGCTCCTCGGGCTACCGGTTGGAGCCCAGGACCTTGGATACGAGAGCGGCTCAGACGGAAGCGATGGTGCCTTCGCTGTGATGGCGCCTTTTCACGCTGGCTTTCAGGGACATGTGAGTGCTTATGATCCTATCCGGGATCAGTTGGTATTCTTCGGTGGAGCATTGACAGATCGAAACGATTCGACAGCCCTCGGGCGAATGTGGATCTGGGACGGAACGACCTTCTCAGAGGTGAGTTTGCCCGTGATGCCTCCGGCTCGGCACAGCGCCGTGATGGTCTGGGACAGCGTGCGGAACGAGATGGTACTTTTCGGGGGGCGGGATGCGTCGACGCTCTTGAATGATACTTGGGTATGGAACGGGCAGGTCTGGCAGGAACGCTTACCCGAGACTCAACCGAGCCCTCGATGGAATCACGCTGGGGCCTTCGATGCAGCTCGAGGTGAGTTCGTCATCTTTGGGGGCGGGATTGGGTCCCCGGTCGTGGGCGATACTTGGGTTTGGAACGGTGTGACGTGGACAGAACGTACGCCGGAAAACCCTCCCAGCCTTCGCTTTCAGCATGCCATGGCCTATGACGCCGCCCGTCAACGCGTGGTGATGTATGGCGGACGAGCGGGGCAGACGACTTTGGATCAGACCTGGACTTGGGATGGATCGACTTGGCGGGATGAACTTCCATCAGTGAGACCTCCCGCGCTCGTGGGGACCACGCTGACCTATGATCCGGTTTCTCAAACCGTCGTTCTCTTTGGCGGATCGACGCTTCACCGAGGAGACCGCGTCCTGGGGCAAGTGTGGGTCTGGGATGGTGCTCAGTGGCAGAACCCTGCCTTCGAATTCGGACCGCAGCCACGATTCTTTCATTCGGCAGCGTTTGTGCCGAATCGCGGTGTGGCAATCTTCGGTGGGGAGAACGCTGATGTGAATCGCAACGATCTTTGGATGCTGCAAAACGGAGCATGGGGCCAGGTGACCGGGAGCGATTTTGTATTTGATATGCGTGGACGGGATTCTGGGATCTGGCAGTTCACCTCCATTCGTATTCCGAGCAGTGTCACCGTGCGGTTTCACCCGAACGAAGCCAACACGCCGGTTGTCTGGCTGGCGAGCGAGGCGGCCATCATTGAGGGAAACGTCAATCTGAACGGAGCGGATGGCTTGCCCAACTCGGGACCGGGTGAAGGTGCGATACCGGGGCCAGGCGGCTTTCGAGGAGGCGTGGGAGGCGGTCCGGAGGGAGAGACGGGATCTTTTGCGGGACAGCCAGGCCTTGGGCCGGGTGGTGGAGCTCCTGGGGTTGACCGCAATGGGAACGCGGGGCATGGACAATTTGCGGGAGTTTACGGAAACCTGCTGATCGATCCACTGATTGGAGGATCTGGCGGCGGCGGCGGTGGCGGTGACGAAACTCGAGTCGGATCCGGTGGTGGTGCCGGTGGTGGTGCTCTGTTGGTGGCTTCCTCAAGAGACCTAACGCTCAACGGCATGATTTCATCCCGTGGGGGGGGCTCAGCGACGAACAACGGCGATGGGGGCCATGGTTCGGGCGGTGCGGTCGTTTTGGTTGCCGATCGTTTGTTGGGAGCGGGAACGATTGATGTTGGTTCCGAGCGAGGTGGTGAAGGTCGCGTGCGGCTTGAAGGCTTTGAGCGACCCTTGGCGAGTGGTTCGATCACGACCCCCATTGTGGGGCCGCCGTTTGCGAATCGAAATGTTCAGAATCGGCCTGAGCTCATGATCACGAGTGTGGCAGGCCTAGAGGTCCCGGGGGCGCCCTTAGGAAACTTTGAAACTCCGGACATAAGCCTGTCGTCTGAAGCCCCTGTGAACATCCTCGTTTCTGCACGCAACGTGCCTGATGGCGTGAATGTTCAACTTTCCGTTACCAGCAACCAAGGGAGCGTGACGTTTCCGGCAGAAGGGGAACCTCCGGTCACACTCGTCAACGGACAGGCTTCATTTAGCGTTGTGCTTCCGGCTGGGGCCGGCGCGATTCAGGCGACCTCGGAATTCTGATCGTTGGCGCCCGGCTGAGCCTTGTCCTTCCAGCTTCTAGTCGAGTGTCCATACTGGTCTTGGGCTCACAAGGCTAGCGGTGGTTTTTTTCTCACCCTTATGAACTTGAAACAAGCTTGTTGAAAAGTGCTTTGTAATGCAAAGTGGATGGAGCTTATGAATCATTCGTTCGGCAGTGATGCCTCTATGAACAATCAATTCTCCGACCTCATCAAATTGGTCGTTGTTGCAGGGCTTGTCGCTATTCTTAGCACCGACGTTCCTTGTTGGGCTGGAGCTGAAGGGCCGACGGTGCCGAAATCTGTGCCGGGGATGATTAGCCAGCAGGAATACAAGGATGGCATGGAGCAAAAGAAGCTCAGCATTCCTAATCCGGATGACGCACTTCGCGAAAAGGATTGGAGATCTTGCGCGTCGATTGGCGTGGGAGATGGCTACTCAGTCACCTTACAATTCCGGCAGGTCCATCCGATGGTGGCCGAGTATCATCGGAGGGTGATGATTTTCTCGAGCCAGGGGAGGCGGGGAAAGTACGACGGAGCTCTGCAGTTACGGATGAATTTCGGCGGGCGGACGTATATTATGATCTACCGGCACCTGAACGCCGAAGGGGAAGTAACGCATGTCAGTTTTCGGCCCCGCGACGAATCTCTCTCTGGCACGATGCAATCGATTCGGCTTACAAATCCCGCTTTTGAGGAACCACCCATTGGTTTCCAAAAGGAGTACATCGGTCTTGTGACAGGGGAATCTTATCCCCTCAAGTTTGTCAGTCCGCTGATTTTGCCAGAAGCGGTGGCTGCTAAAAAAATGCGGAAGCGTATCGGCTCGAAGTAAGCAAGGCAGGGTGGATGAGTTCGGTGAAGATTTTCTCAGGAGGGAGTGCCAAAATGTTGAACTTCGAAACGTGGCTTCGAGTCACTAGTGGTCGGCCTTTTAGGAGCTTCGGGATGAATCGGTGAGTTACTCCTGAGATGCCATGCGGGCAATCTCCACTTGCTTCGCAATCCAGGCTTCAGTATCCGGCAAGAGTTTACTCCGGTTGAGTGTATCGGCGAGACGGAGGACGTGCTTGAATTGCTTTCGCCCGACGGCCAAGCGAAAGAGACCCAATTGGTAGTCTTCTTGGAGGTCGGCGTCCGTCAGCTGCAACGGCCCCAGCCCGCCAAGCAGGGTATCCGCTGCCTCGAACTGTTCCGCCAGAATCAGCGCATGCGCGCGATTGAGACGGTATGGTACGAAGTCCGGTTGGGCCTCGAGCAGTTGTCGACTGAGCTCCAGAGCCTTCTGAGGATTCTCGCGCTTGGTGATCAACATCACCAGATAGTTGTTGATGAAAGGATCGAAGCTGGGGTCAAACTCGTAGGCCGCGGCGACCGCATTGGAGAATTCGTCCAACTCCTGGGCACGATAGGCGGTTCCGGCGCGTTGCAGCCAGTAGCCACGAATTCGATTGTCCTCGCCAGTTATATCCTCAATCAGGCTATCTGCCGCTTCATTTTGTCCCAAGCCGTGGAGCTTCGCTGCCAATTGGATGCGCATGATCGGGGAATCGGGCGGAGAGTCAGCGATTTGTTCGAATAGATCCTGAGCTCGGTCGTGGCGGTCCGCAGACCACGCCGTCAGCGCTTCCCAGAAATTCGCAATCGGTTTGATCTGTGAGAGAACACTCGAGGTTTGAATCTGCGAGGCGACTCGATTCAGTTCCAGCCAGAGCTCTTCTTCCACTAGGAGGTTGCCATAATCGACCCAGAGCCGCGGAGCCATGGCCCCTAGAGTATCCAGTGTTTCCTTGGCGACCCTTAGCGAGGCGTCGTACAGTCCCGCCTTACGGAGAGTACGAATGAGGGCGATGGCTTCGAGTTCACTTTGGGGAGCCGGTACATCTTTGTACTCCTGGGCGATTCGATCAACCAGGCCATTACGGATGAGGACGTGCCAGTAGAAGAGGTAGTCGCTCAACATGGCTTGATTTCGTTTTCTGAGATCCTTGAGGATGGCACGGCAGCTTCGAGTGTGAGCGCCGAAGGCATGGGCTCTTAGAGCGAGCTGCCGCGACTTCAAGTAGTGGGGTTGGTAAGCATCAATGGGGTCATACGCCTCCTTGAGGGCTGTGTAGTCGGCTGCCTTTTGTGTACGGATGGCCGTGACGGCCAGGTGGTAAAGCTTCATCAAGGAATCTTCCCTGATCTCCGGCTCGGCGAGTTTCCAATTTGCCGCAAAGCTTTGATATTGTCCCGTGTGAAAGAGCGCGCGAAGGAATGCTGCGCTTCTGGAATGCGGCAGGCTTCCCTCCCGGTCTGCGTGTTCTAGTATCCTGTTGTAACGATGGCAATGTTCCAATCCGTTGAGGATGAGCTTCAATTCGGATCTGTTGGTCCGAGTGAGCCGTTGTAGCCAAGCGGTGTAGGCTATCGTCTCCTGCCCTAACTCAAGAGAAGGGGGCAAATGTGGCACTTCGCGAAGCAATCCTCGAAGGTATTCAGGTTTCCCGGGATGGTTGGCAATCGCCAGAAGCCAGGCTGACTTCGCTTCCTCATGGCGTCCGCTCTGGGAATTCTCCAATGCCTTATGAGCCAAAGATCGGGCCTGGAGATGGTCAAACAGGCTCACTCGAACAGTCGGTTCAACCCAGTCCGGCGTGGCCGGCCAGATTTTCAAAAAGACGGAAACACAGACGCCAACGAAGAGACTTCCGAACAGAACAACGGGAATCAGCCAACGATCGGCCCGGATAAAGTTGAAAAAGAAAGCGAGATGTTGGTGCTTCAGCGCCAGCATTCGCTCCGCTGATAGGAGGCGCTCTCTCCACGTATTCGGTATCATTGGGGGAATGCTTTGTGGGCCGTACCGGCAGAGCGAGACCGACTTTCTTCACTCAAGAGCCTGGAGAATCCATCCGCTCTGCTCGCAAGGAGTATGATTAAATGAGGCTTATCCCCGAGAGCTGGTGAGCCTCCCTGGGTCCAAAGCTTCTCCAGCCGACTAGAGATTAAGCCGTTTGAGTCCGTTGAACACGATTTCTAACAACCACGAACCCCAACAACCCCAACCCGACCAGAATTCCGTACTCATGCGGCTCGGGAACGGCCGTGACCGTCAGCGTAAAGTTGCCTCCATCGATCGCATTCGAGAAGCTCCCCGGGTTGGTGAAGACCGTGTCGTAGGTCCCGGATTGCAACGTAAACGTCCCGCTCCCCGCCCAAGAAACGATGTCGTCAGCCACGAGCGACGGATAGGGTACTCCGACGGATGATTTCAACTCCACTTCATCGTTCCCGGCTGAACCTGAGTTGTTCAAGATGATCAGATCCATTACTCCAAATTCGACCCCATTTTTCCGGTATGAGACATCGTCGCTTAGACTGATATCCGCCTGATCGGAGATCGCAAAGAGGTCACCTACGTTGTCGTCAAATCCGTCCGCCCATGAACCATCAGTAGTGACTCCCTGTGCTCTTGCAGAACCTTCCAGATTTAATGCGCCCACAGCTTGGGTAATCGTGACACTTCCCGAAGCCGTGTAATTGACCGTCGCCGATCCTGCCGAACCCGAGAGCGCCAATACCAGATCCGCTTGAAGCTTCGGCTGAGCCAACAATCCGACTAATAACAGACCTTTGAGAACCGGTTTCACACACTTGGTATTGAACTTAGATTTCATAAATAGTTTCAAAAAAGTATTCCCTAATCCATCGAACGAGATCTGCCCTGTATTTCCGTCCTCGGAACCAATTGCAAAAATCGAATTCTATTGGTTCCACGAACCCCCTGTCTTCTCACCGGGACCGTACATGGCTAACCTTCATGCTTTCCCACGCAAAAACCCATCGTCGCGTTACACACTATTTCGTTTTTTTTTGAGGGGAGGCTGCTCTAAGGTGGGGTGAGCGTCCTCGCGAACCGTTCTAGCCGAGAGACGAAAGGTTAAAAAAAAGGCCCATTTCCTCTATTTTGGTGACGAAGGATTCCGTCCCATTTCATGGGGCGGCGGATGCGAGGACGCTCTCCCTACCTCATACTGCGGGTCTTACGAAGGATTTCGTTCCACTGAAAATGTGGAAGAACCCTTAATCCTTTCGTAACTGATTGCAATCAAGGGGTTTGACTGTTTGTGGGGGGAAAGGGCGGGTTTCGGCCTGCGGCAAAATGATTCTTCTTTGAAAGCGCGCGGAGATGACGGCACAGGGCGGAATTTCACCGAGATCAGATCCCAGAGTTACCAAGGTCTGCGAGCTTAATGCCGATTCAAAAACGGCGCGATCTACGACCAGACGCTGCGGGGTAGCAGATGAACAGCGGATCCGTGGGACCGAGATTCCTTGACGTAGGTCTACCTGATCCCCGCTGCATGATCGGGATTGAATGGGGGGGCTCTTGTGCGATTGACTTTCTGTTGGGTTAAGAGGTAATGATACTAGAATGACGAGAGAGAATATTCGGAATGCCATTGAGCGAGGTAGGCCTTTTACTATTTGCATGGCTGATGGGAAGGACTATCCAGTGCCTCACCGAGATTTTATCTCATTCACACCCAAGGGAACATCGGTCGTCGTCTCGACCGACGATGATCGGATTCACGTCTTGCCCTTGATCACAATGACGGGCATTTCTCACGACGTGGAGAGTTCGTCATAGGTCGACGGAGCTAGGCTTCTTTGGTGTCTCCGTTATTCGACTTGCCAGCGGAAAAAGCGAGTGCTTGCCTCTGCTGGAATCCGAGCGGTCTTCTGTGTGTATCCGTTGGCATCCTTGTGTTCAGTGAGGGTAGGGGTGATGTCAGTCCAATCCGTTAGGTTGTGAGACGAGTCAATCCGAACGGCGACGTTTCGAGCATGGGGCGCCAGCATCAGATTCAACGATAAGCCGTTCTGCGAATCGCGGTTGATCTCGAGAAGTGTTCGATCTGACTGAAATTCGAGTGGATGAGTGCCAAGGAGATACTCTTCAAGGCTGCTCAGCAGGTCCTCGTCCGGGTCTTCGTTCTGGGACGAAGCATTTGCGGGCCAAGGGAACTGGCTCGCCCACTCATCAAATGTGAGTGCTACTTCGCTAGATCTGAGGACGGTCAGGGCAACGGTCACTGTTTCCGCTAGGCTTCCATCGGCGTCGATCTTTCCTTGGTAAATCCCTGCGTGCTGTGCCTGTAGAGCAGGGAAGACAAGCTGCTGATGTGTTTGCGTCTCCGGTCCATCCAAGGGACGGTTATTCTTAAACCAAGCCATGGATTGATTTCCCAGCGGAATGCCTTGCGCAGCGATTCGGAGAGATTGTCCTTCCGCGCGGGTAATCTGAATTGTTTGGAGTCCGTCTTCCGTCACGGGCCAAACCTTCAAAAGGCCATCGCTATCACCTGAAACGATCTGACGACCGTCGGGTGAGTATTGCACGGCTGTTACCGGGCTCTCATGGCCAGACATTTGAAGCAAGGCTTGCCCTGTGGCTATGTCCAACACCGAGAGACTACCATCGGCGAGCCCTACCGCAGAGTTTCTCCCGTCAGGGCCGACCCCAATAGATGAGATTGCCGGACCCTCGTGGGCAAGCCAGGTGCTGGGCCAGAGGTTTCGCGGGTGCCAGGCGGCGATCCCATGGTCGGGATCGACTGTGATGAGGCTTTGACCGTCGGGAGCGAACTGAATTGAATGATGGTTGGTGGCGGTCCGAATCTCGCGCTCAAGGCGTCCCGAATCGGTTTGCCAAATCTTGATCACCCGCTGGCTCAGTGAGGCGACGAGAGTCTGATCTGGCGAGAAGGTGTAGAGAGCGTTCTCGAATCCCCTTGAATCTTCGAGTTCTGCCACTGATTTGTTGTTGCTCGGGTCGATAATGAGCGCTGGAGAATGCTCGGGGGCTCTAAGCACGAGATGCCGATCCGACGTGACTGACGCGGCGACGGCGTCGGGAGTAAAGTTCGAAAATGGTGCGTCTGTTGCGGCATCCGCAAGGGCTCCTGTGCGCGTGTCGAAGAGGTGCCGGCCGTCAGGTGTAAAACCGATGTTTGTCGGAGCGCGTGAGAACGTGTTGAGGATTTGGCCTGTTTGGAGATCTAGGATTCTGGCCTGCGGGCGCCCCGCTGCGGTCGAAGCGATGGTCCTTCCGTTTGGGGCAAACGCGATGCTCCCAATATGGCCATTGTGGTCCGGAAAGCGCGCTAAACGTTGATTGTTGTCGAGGCGATAGATCTCACCCGAACCTTGCAGTCTGAACAGGTAGTCACCGGACGGAGAAAGAGAGAAATCAGCGGTACTTCCAATGCTAAAATGTCGGAGGTCTAATTGTTGACCACTCGAGAGTGAGTAGATGGTCATTCTACCCGTATTTTCAAAAGTCACGATTCGATCGATTTCCGCGTTTAGGTAGGCGTTTTGCGAGGCGTTGAGAGTCGGTAGAGATTGCTTGAGGTTTCCGGTATTGAGATCCCAAATCCGTCGAGATGGATTTCGCCGGTGGACGGTGAAGAGCTCGGTTTCATCCTCAGAAATCTCAGCTGAGATCAGTGAGCTCGCCTCTTCATTCCACTCCTGGACCGTCTCGCCCGTTTGGAGGTTGAGGACTCGAATGCCGATCGATCGTCCGGTCACGAGTAGAAGTTGATTCGATGTGCTGAATTTCACTGCCTTGATTGCGGAACCGAGATCTCCGCTGAGGATCGGTCGGGGGCCCTCCTTCAGGTTCCAAACCTTAAAGATTCCCTGCCTATCGGCAGTCACGAATGATTGCCCGTCCGAGGAGAATGATGCCGATGTCAATTCCGCCCCGTGTCCTTCATGGCTCAAGAAGCGATAGCCGGAATCTAGGAACCACGCGCTGAAGCTTCCAGTCTGGTCTCCGGTGAGGAGCAGTCGATCGTCTGGCGATAAAGCCACCGTCGTGATGACCGAACCAGGCGTCTCGATGTCGACGAGGGGACGTTGGCTTGTGAAGTCCTTGTAAACCGCCCGCGAATCACCGTGCATCAGGAAGCGATTATCTGAATGGCTAAAAACGCCTCCGCGGAGATTCGCTAGACCAAACACGCGAGCGGGAAGGATCCTTCCCTCGGAGTCCGTTCGAAACCGGAGGACTGCATCAGGAGGGGATTGATACGATTCTTCCCACGAACTTTGAGCCCTCGTTGCTCCAAAGGAGAGGACCATGAGAGCGAGGAGGACGGTGACACGAATCATTCCAGTGAGAGAGTCTATTTTCATAGCAATGGCCAGATCTGGGATGGCTTTTGATAGCAAGATTCGTTCCCCAGCTTTGTCTGATAGTGAAGGAAAGGATAACAAGCATGGCACCGAACCGCGACCTAAATCGATCTCACGAGCATCGCTCGGTCGAGGCGGTTGCGGCTGTTTATTCGGCAGTCAGCGGAGATCATCGGCCGTGCCGTGGTCGCCCCGAATCCTCCGAATCACCGGGCTAGATCGGACGCTACTAGCCTTTGTGTCATCGCTACTAGCGTTTCTTTACGGGCGTTTGAAGCGGCGTTCGAGATCTCGATGGGCGAAAAATAAGAACTTTCTCATCTAATTGATAACGAATGGGTTAGCGTTGCTAGTAGGCCTCGCCGTTGATGTCTACGGGGTTCGATCCTGTCTTTCGGCATCCAATCTGCACTGTGGCAATTCGAGGTGCTTGCTCGTGCTTTCTGCCTGGGGCTACTTCAACACAATTGAATTGATCTTGAACGACTATGATGAAAGACAGAGAGATTCGGACATTCTTGAAATCCCTATGGTTCTGTGGTCTATGTACTATGCTCGTGCCTTCGAAGGTTAGTGGGGCAACACTTGATTGGAGTTTTTCAACCAGCGACGGGGTGACGACTATTGGAGGGACTTTTGAGACCGACGGCACTTTGTCGGATACTCAAGGGACGGGGACCCATGTATTTACAATTTCGGAGTGGACGTCGCTTGCCCTAGATGGGGGCGATACCGGGATTCCTGTAGAACGATTTCCTGCCACTCCCATTTCGGCGGTGTTCACTTGGGATCGCGACGCTCAAGCCATTCTTAATCCGAGCTCTGTCGTTCTGAACGGGAGATATCTTAACGAGTCGAATGTCCAAGAGTCTTTCTTTCAGTTGGGTTTCTCTCCGGCGCAGTCTCGCTTGCAAGATTTTGTGGACTTTAGTCCGAATCTCAGTTTCACTCCGGTGCCTGGACTCAGCTCTTTTGCGCCCATTCCGGAACCGAATGACTATGGTTTGGCTGGCTGTGCTTTGTTGATGCTCTGGATTATCGGCCGACGTTGGCGTCAGTTGGGATTGGAAGTCCCGGCGGGCGACTCATCCTCGAGGGTGGAGGCCTCAATGGAAGCGCGAGGCCGCGCGAACACCCATGCTGCGATCGCGAAAGCGAGTATGCCTATGAGGGATACACTCCAACAGATTGTCCTGAACGGAGCGAGGACGCCTGTTTCCGCCGAGAAGGAAGGGCTTACGAACATGAGTGTGACGTAGCCGAGGTAGCCGAAAGCGTCCGCGATATACATTAGGAAACCGATGTTTCCTCGATCTCTCGTCAGGGCAATAAGGCGTTCGAAGACGGTCGTGTGCACGACGACATAGGGCAGATAGAGCCCGAGTCCCAACATCACCATAAACGGAAATGCCGTAAGGCGGCCTTGTTGTTGGGCGACGAGCGCTCCAATCAAAAGCGCAAAACCACTCAGAGCGATTCCGAGCGATGTCAGGAGAGCTTTCCGGTTGTCTGAGATGAATACCACCAAGCCGCTGCTTAAAATAACCCCAAGGGCGACCCACATCTCCGATAGGGCGAAGACCGAAGGTTGTCCGGTTGTTCCCAGATCTGTCCAGAGTTCGAGCGCGAAATCGGCGCGTAAACTGCGAAGTATTGTCACCATCAGGTAGGCGATGACGATGAGCGAAAGGCCGAGGCCATGTCTCTGGAACCAGAACCAACGATCGGCTTTGGTCATTGGTTCTCGAGTAGATCGTGCTTCGATATCTTTACCTGTCGGCGGCGGAATTTGCTGCAGCATCCCCACGAATCCAATCAAGGGGACCAGAAAGATCAGGCCGGCCATGAAGGGCATCCATTGATCAGTTACGCCTGACTCAAGAAGCCAGGCCCCGACGGATTTTACAACACCATCGGCTAAGATGAAACTCGCACAGAGGCCCGCCACGAAGGCTTCGGTGAGTTGTCGGCCTTCCAAGAACCCTAAGACCAAACCGAAAACCATGCCCAAAGGAAGTCCGTTTAAGAATAGGCAGATGAATGCGTATTGAGGAGGCACGATGGCGAACAGAAGTAATGCGAGTTCGGCGAATGCTATGAGGCCTAAAAGAAGTGTGCCTCTCCTTCTCGGATCAATTTCTGAAATCACCTTGATTCCGATAAATTTCGAAAGCATGTATCCAAGTACTTGAGCCGTCACCAGCCAGGCCTTCATGCCTGCCTCGAAGGGGGCGTCGGTGAATGCGGCTGCTGTGAACGGTTTGCGAAAGCCGTACATGCAGGCGTAAGTGCCGAATGACGCGACGACACACCAGACCGTCATCCAAAGAGGGTGTCGGGACCAACTTGGTTTTGAGTG
This sequence comes from uncultured Verrucomicrobiota bacterium, assembly GCA_964342405.1. Classification (GTDB taxonomy): domain Bacteria; phylum Verrucomicrobiota; class Verrucomicrobiia; order Limisphaerales; family AAA164-E04; genus UBA2970. The sequence continues at coordinate 129,355 of CAYFGX010000004.1, forward strand.
TGGGTATGTTTCAGTCATGAGATACCGGGGAGTGACGGTTCATTGGGACTACTCGCTTGGGGAGTTAGATTTCCATTCACGGAAAAGATTCGAATTACCACTCGAAGTCAATGGGAATCTAGTGACAGATCGGTGACGTCCGATATCTGCCGTTGCGTGAAGCTGGGGACTTGGTTAAGGATTGGAGTGATGACTTCAGTAGCGGACACTATTCAGCAAGTCTTTGAGGATCGTGGCAGTGGTCAATATGGTGGTGAAGCTGTGAGTCAGTTGGAGCACGCACTCCAGTGTGGGGCTTTGGCGGAGGAGGCCGGGGCGTCTCAGTCTTTGGTCGTCGCAGCATTTCTGCATGATATCGGGCATATTCTTGACCATGCTCCGATGCTCGAAGGAACGGTAGAGAATTTCGATGACAAACACGAATATCGAGGTAACGCATGGCTTCGAGAGCAGTTTGGACCCGAAGTCGCGGACCCCATCAGGCTGCACGTGATCGCGAAACGCTACCTGTGCACGGTCGATCCGGAATACATCAAAACCTTGTCCCCAACCTCCCTGCAAAGTTTTCACGATCAAGGAGGTGTCATGGACGAGGCGGAGCAACAGCGTTTTGAAGCGGAACCCTATTTGAAGGAGGCTTTAGAATTAAGGCGCTGGGACGATGCTGCAAAGATTCCTAATCATCCAACACCGCCATTGCAGCATTTCGTGGATCTTGTCCGAGCGGCGATCCAGAATAAGTAGATCGATTCGCCTCGTTTTGTCTGGTAACAAGTGGGCAGTATCTCTGGAATTATGACCCTGCCGTGGCGCTCGCTTGGTCAAGATGTGAAGGCGTTGAATTGGCGTTTCTGTAGCGATCTTCAGGAGTCCTGGTTTGAGCGCGCCGATCACCGGAGAGACATTGGCCCCGCATGCCGATGATGACGGTCGACTCCATGCCTGGGACTGTCGTGCTCAGTTCCGTGATAACCCTCTAAAGGTTAGGAGCGGAATCCTCGATTTCTTGGATTTCGGCGGTTTCACCCACGGGAAATCGTCATCGTACTATCCTAGATAGCTCTCGATCCAGGTGACGAACCGCTTCTGTAGTGCATTGCCCCTGACCGCTCCCGGCCGTGAAAATTCACTGTCCGGAGACGAATCGGTTAAGAGGGGTGAGACGTTTAATTCCCCGTGGGAAAGCCTCGGTTTTTTAAGAGTGCTTCTACTTTGGGATCTCGGCCACGGAACTGGCGGTAGGCTTCGGCTCGGTCGATCGCGTCACCTGTCGCGAGGATGATGTCGAAGAATTTCTTGGCAACGTCTGGATCCCAGACGTTGCCTGCTTCTTCGAAGGCTTGCCAGGCGTCGGCTGCCATGACGTCGGACCAGAGGTAGGAGTAGTATCCGGCTGAGTAAGCATCGGAGGAGAACAGGTGTAGGAAGTGAGGAAGCCGATGGCGCAACACAATCTCTTTGGGCATGCCGATCTTTTCGAGTGATTCCTTCTCAAAGGCCTTGGGATCGATCTCTCCCTTAGAATCCATGTGGAGTTGCATGTCGATGAAGGCGGAGGCCATGTACTCCACTGTTGCAAAGCCTTGGTTGAAGGTTTCGGCTTTCTTCATTTTGTCGATGAGGGACTGAGGCATCTTTTCACCGGTCTGGTAGTGGCGGCAGAATTGATCGAGCACTTCGCGGGTGAGTACCCAGTTTTCATGAACTTGACTTGGGAATTCGACGAAATCACGCGGCGTGCTGGCTAAGCCTGCATAGGTGGTGTCGTTGGCCAATCCGTGGATGGCGTGACCGAATTCATGGAACAAGGTCTCGGCGTCGTCGAGACTGATGAGCACGGGTGAGCCCTCGGCTCCTTTTACGAAGTTGTTGTTGTTGGATACGATGGCGTCGACTTGTCCGCTGGTTTTCTGCTGCGTGCGGTAAGTGGATTGCCAAGCGCCAGATCGCTTGTATTGGCGGGCGAAGTCGTCGCGGTAAAGGAGCCCAACGAAGCTCCCGTCTGACTTGTTGCTGACTTTGAAGACTCGGACGTCCTTTTGGAAAGTGGGCACTTCGCCGGTGATCTCGCTGAAGGTGTAACCGTAGAGTTTCTCAGCCATGTAGTAGGAGGCATTTATCATGTTGTTGAGTTCGAAGTATTTTTTGAACTCGGTTTGATCCAGGTCGTAGCGGGCTTGGCGGACTTTCTCCATGTAGTAGCGATAGTCCCAGGGTTCGATCTTGATTCCCGATCCTTCCTTGTCCGCGAGCGCTTGCATATCCGCGACCTCTTCTTTGACGCGGGCGACGGCTGCTGGCCAGACGCGCTCGAGCAGAGCGACGGCTTTGGCGGGTTCTTTCGCCATGGTGTCTGACATGCGCCAATGAGCATGACTGGGGAATCCGAGGAGCTTCGCTCGTTCCGCACGGAGTTTGACAATCCGGCTGATCAGTTCGTTGGTGTTGTTGTCGTTGGGATTGTCACCCCGCATGATGAATGCGCGCCAGGCCTTTTCGCGGAGCGCACGGTTGGAGGAAAAGGTAAGAAAGGGATCCACGGCTGAGCGTGTGTTGACGACGGCATAGCCTTGGGCCTCACGTTTCTTGGCGGCAGCTTGATAGGAGGAGATCAAGGGCTTGGGCAAACCAGCGAGATCCTTCTCTTGGAGTATGATCCAGGTGTCTTCATCCCCTTGAACCCGGTTGCTGAATTCGGTGAACAGCTTGGCCAGCTCTTGGTTGATTTGGCCCATTCTCGTTTTCTGGTCGGAGTCTAGTTGAGCGCCTCGGCGGACGAAGCCTTCATAGGTTTGCTCGACCAAGCGAATCTGTTCCGCGTTGAGCTGGCTCGAATGGCGCGCTTCATGAACTTTGGCCACGCGTTGGAAGAGCTTGTTGTTGAAATAGATCTTATCGTAGACACCAGAGAGTTGAGGGCGAATCACTCCGGAGAGCTCTTGATACTCCGGCGAGTTCATGTTGCTCGTCATGGTGAAAAAAAGGGGACTCAGGTTATCGAGGGATTTCCCTGTTTTCTCCATGGCGGCGATGGTGTTGTCGAAGTTTGGCGCGGCGGATTGGTTTGCGATCGATTCTACTTCACTGAGGAGTGATTGAGTGGCGGCATCAAAGGCAGGCTTGAAGAGCTCGGCCTTGATTTGGTCAAAGGGAGGAACGCCGCCGTAGGGACCGCTCCAGTTTGCCAAGAGGGATTCGGGATTTGGGCTGTTTTCGGATTCGGCCATGATGGGAGTAGCGGTCAAGGTGAAGAGTGTTGTTGCGATTATGAGGCCTTTTAAAAACCTCTTGAGTAGCACTCTTGATGCATTCATGGGCCTGAAAATAAGAGGAGTTGCAGTGGGGAGCAAGGGGGAAGAGGGGGAAGTTTGAAGTGAGAATTTAGAAGTGAGAGGAAGACGAAAAAAGGCGACCATCAGGGATGGTCGCCGCGGTTCTTGGTTGCTTTAGTGGAAAACTCGAATGCTTAGATGTCGTCGATGGGAGTCCACTTCTTGTGTTTGTAGTTTTGGTAGACCCATCGGAAATCTGGGTTGCTGGCGTTGCCGCCGCTCCAGAAGAAGCTGTTCTTGCCGTTTGAGGAATCTCGGGCGGCTTGGATTGTGGATGGAGTGGACCATTTGTGGAGATCGGCGTGGCCGTCGGCGTAGGCGAAGGTGCTCACGTCTCCGTGGAAGATGGCGAAGGGATCAACCCAGCCTGGGCTCGGTGCCACATTGATGACCCAGGTGCCGAGGTTACGGCCTCGAGGGTCGGCTTCCTCGACGAATACCATTGCCTCGGAAGGTGACTGAACCGTAGTGAGTTTCTCGTAGGGAGGCTGTGGACCCGAGGTCGGTGATGAGCCCTGCCAGCCGCCGCCGTTCATTCCATTGGCCTTGGAGTAGCTATCGTAAGCCCAACCTGATCCGGGACGAAGTCGCTTGGTGCGCAGATCTCCGGGGCAGTGGTAAGCCCCTGGTGCGCTGACGTAGTTAAACAGGGCGCCCAGTCGGAGTCCGTTTTCAACGTTTCGTTGTGCTTCGACTTTGGTCATCGATGACGTGACATCTCGAAACTGCCCGGCATCCGTGTGGGGGCCTGGCCAGAAGCCGCCTCCGGGGTGCCCGATTTGTCCAGGGCCCGGATTGGTGTAGAGCATGGTGTCTTCGTTATCGTCGGCATACATGACGAATCCCAGGATCAACTGCTTTTGATTGCTGACGCACGAAGCGCCGGTGGCTTTGAGCTTTGCTCGCCCGAGGGCAGGAAGGAGCATGCCAGCCAAGATCGCGATAATCGCGATGACGACCAGGAGCTCGATGAGGGTGAAGCCCGATGAGTGGGCTGATCGAGATTCTGAATTCCTTATTTTCATGGGAGACTAGTCTTTTCTATAAGGGCGTCGGTACTGGTTAGCCGCAAGGCTGCGAGCACACGAACGTGGGTGTGTTGGTAATTGTCGTGATTTAATATGATTCGTGACTCATCTGGCCAGAAAAAAGTCCCAGCTTAGAAAAGGAAGGGACTCAGAGCAGTGAATTGTGCAGTCCTTGCCTCGAATTTTGCTGGCTGGAATCAATCTGACGGAATCGCTAGCCAATCATGACTGAGGATTCAAGCAACCTTGGTAAAGTCGCCTTGTCGAGCGGGCGCTTCGGCCAGTTCGAGGCTCTGTTGGCTGAAGATTTCCTCGAGTGTGTCGAGTGTGTCCTCGTCGATGATTCCGGGAATCTCCCGCAATTCTTCGAGGGCTTCCCTATTGGGCTTAGGAGATTCGTGGATGCGAACGGCGGCGCCGAGGTATTTCGCGAGAGGTGGAATCTCTCCCGCTGTCCTTCCGTTGGGGTAACCGGAGCCGTCCTGGCATTCGTGGTGATTCTGAATGAGCTCCGAAACGGTGTCGTAAGGGGGCGAGAACTGGACGAGTTGTGCGCCAACAGTGGGGTGTTGGTGGATGATGTCCCATTCTGATTGGGTGAGTTTTTCGGGGTGCTTGTGCCATTTCAGCGCGAGTTCTGAGGAGATGGATAGCATGCCGATATCATAGAGTTGGGCGGCGAGGTCCAATAGCTCGCGATCCAGAGGGGACAGTTCGCGTATCGATGCGATCGAAGCGCAGAGTTGCCGCACCCGTTGTGTTTGAGAGCCTAGCCAGGGACAGAGCGTTTGAATGGTGTGTAGATTGATTTGAATCGTCTGTTGCCAATTGTCTTTGATGTTCTCAATTTGCTCGTGGAGCATTGCGCGCTCGTCTTCAAGTGAGAGTGCCTCTGTCGCCAGGGCTTGGTTGGTCATCAAACTCGATTCTCGAAGAGACTCGGATCGGCTGTCGGTTTCGAATTTTTTGATTCCTCGTCGGACGGTTTCGAGCAAGGTTTCCGATTCCCAAGGTTTAATGATGAATTGAAACACTTCGGCTCGATTGATTTCGTCTATGTGGGACGAAATGTTGAAAGAAACCGTGGTCAGGATCCGAGTCGTTTGGGGGCAGAGAGTCTTCACTTGAGCGAGAAATTCCAAGCCGCTCATGCCGGGCATTTTGTGATCGGAGATCACCACTGAATAGGTGTGCTGATCCATGAGGGCTAGGCCTTCGAATGCGTCGGCGGCCGCGTCTGTCTCGAACCCGTGACGCGTCAGAATGGTCTTTAAGGCCAGACGAATGATCTCCTCATCGTCAACGAGGAGGATTCGATGCTTGTTGGCGGGGTCGTTCATGGGGTGCTTTCGAAACGATTGAGTCAGGACGCCGATTTCATTCTTCAAATACCGCAGATAAGGCGTGGGCCAATTCCGTTTGTGGGACGTCTGCGCAAATGGACCGGTCTGCCTGTCGCGTGATGTTCGTGGGAATCTCGTCCGGATTGCATCCTGAAATTACCAGGAGGATCTTTGCTTTGGGGAAGGAGCGCTTGATTCGGGGGACTAAGCTGAGGGTTGAGTCGCACTGGCCGCTCGCGAGCAGCACGACACCCACTTGGTGGCGATAGGCAGCCTCGATCTGTCCCAAGACATCGTCTTCGAACTGGGCGGTGACGATTTGAAATTCGTGATCCTTCAGGGTTTCATTGAGGGCTCTCACCTCTTCTCGGTTTTCTCCCGCCAGCACGACCTGTTGCCGCATTTGCTCGGCCTCAAATTCCTGCTCTGCCTCTGTGAAGGTGGCTTCCGGCATCAGGATTGAAAACGTGGTCCCTTCATTGATGCGTGAGTTCACACCGATGGCGCCCCCTTGCTTCTCGATGAAACATCTCGAGTTGTAGAGTCCGAGTCCAGAGCCCTTGTTGTGGTATTTTGTTGTAAAGAATGGATCGAAGATTGTTTTGAGGTGCTTGGGGTCGATGCCGTGCCCGCAGTCGGTGACTTCCAGCGCGATGATGGAGGAGCTCGGTATTGAGCCGACCAACTGTTGATAGAGGGGAAGCTCCGTGAGTCGGCGAGTCGACAGTCGGACCCAGCCTCCCAAAGGCATAGCATCGGCGGCATTGAGAGCGAGGTTAATCAGAACCTGTCTCAATTCGACGAGATCAACGTAAATGGGGAGCTCCTCCGAGGCCTGCTCCATTTGGACTTCAACATGCCGGGGGAGAACCTTGTTGATCAGCTGGCTGACTTCCTCGGCGACAGCATTGAGGTCTTGGTAACTGCGTTCGGCGGCCTCTCCTTTGTGAAGGTGAACGATCCGTTGCACCAGTTGGGTTGCCTGCTCGGCGTTTGACTGGATGAGCTTCATGCCGACAGCGGCATCGTCTTTCAAGGGGGCATCGTTCTGCAGTTGCACTTGAAAGGACTCTGAAAGCGATATGATCCCGGAAAGGATGTTGCTGAAGTCATGGGCAAGGCCTACCGTGAGAATCCCCAGTGTTTCTTTCCATGAAGCGGTCGAAAGTCGCTTCTCCGCGATCGTTTCGCGGGATATGTCGAACCAGACGCATTCTTCCATACCGGCTTGAATGGCTTTTCTGTATTCGACGATGTAGCGAACTTGTCCTGAATCGAGGTGACGAATTCGGAACCGTGACGTTTTGATGTCGCTTTCTCGTAAGTGGTTCTGGAGATCTTTCTGCAGGTCCGCTCGGTCTGAATCATGAATAATGCTCCAGAAGAGGTCTGGATCGTTTGAGGCCTCTTCTGGAGAGCGCCCCGTGAAGTGGAAGAGGCTCTCGCTTGCCATGACCAGGGAGTTGTCGGGGGCTTGAACGAATGCAACTGCCGGCCACTGTTCATCAACGGCCCGCACCCAATCGTGAGTGGTCTTCGGGATCACGGACTTTCTGTCGAGCCGCTCAACGCCTTGGATTTGTTGCTTTGGCTCATTGTGGTGGAGCCGTTCAGGCTGGGGGATTCGCGTTTCGATTCTGCACAGCCCCCCAGCTGCATTTGCGAAGACGTGAAGGCGATAGTTGCGGAATGCGTTCTGATCCCAGAGACCGAATTGGGTAGAAAAGGGGGCCTTGTTCCGAACGATCTCGTCTCTGTCCAGGGTTTGAAGTTGGGGACAGAGATCGGAAAGAAGGGCGAGAACATCTTGGCCCTCCGCCGCGAGGGCTGAAATGGACGGAGAGGCGTTCTCAGTGTGGGAAGCGTAGGTCACCTTCCAGGTCTCATCGAAAGGAAGTGTACTGGTCGTGATCCAAAGGCTGGACGATGTACTCGTTGGCGGGGCGAGAGAGGCTTCTTGAGGGCCTCGTCTCTCGTGAGTTCCTTTTGGTGCTACCGTACTGACTCGCTCCATTTGACTCCTTTGCTCTCGGTCGGCTCCTACTGGCGGTCGCCGAGGCTTGTTTTCGCGGGCGATCCCTGGTGTTCCATAAGGTGGCTGAGTTGCCCGCAGATTTCGGTCATGTGTCGTAGTTTTATCGCTTATTAGGACAAATAACTAAGCACACTTTATAATTATTTCAAACAAAAAGCCGTCATTTCCTTGAATTTGGGGTCAGGGATACATGTTTTGCGACAAAAAAACACCAAATGCGAACATTGGGTGGCTTTGTGGCGTGTTTTGGGGTGTTTGCCATGATTCTGAATACGAATCTTTGGTTAAAGGAGGGATGCATTCGTTCCGATTCAGTAATCAAGTGCGGACGCCGCCTCTCTCCGAACTGGTTAGAAGAGGGGCTGAGACCGCTCCGGCCTCGTCGAATTGAAGGGGTGGGATCCAAGGCACAGGATGGGCCTTGGCTGTTGTATTGAGATAAGCAGAGAAATGGATTTCTGAAATGGGTGCGAAGATTTTGCTAGTTGAAGATAGTCGTGTGATTCGGGCGATGGTTGGGGCGACCTTGCGTCCGTTCGATTGTACGATCATTGAGGCTAACGATGGATTGGAGGGGCTTGATCTAGCTGAACGACACAAACCGGACTTGATCATTCTCGACTATTCCATGCCGGAGATGGACGGCTATGAGATGCTGACTCGCTTGCGGCAAGTGGCGAATTTGCGAGCGATTCCGGTGATGATGCTAACCTCTGAGGCGAGCCGAGACAAAGTGGTGAAGATTCTCAAACTTGGCGTTAAAGACTACCTGGTGAAGCCTCTGGATGAGGAGGTCATTGCTGAACGGATCGGTCGCTTAGTTCCGCTCAACAAAAAGCCCTCAACTGTTTTGGGTGACCGAAGGTATGATGATCCGTTGAAGCTGCTTGTGGTCGACAACAAGTCTGCGATTGTTGAGCAAGTGAAGGATGGGGTGAAGGACACCCCTTGGGATATTACGGGCATTGGGGATTCGGAGCGGGCGATGGCGTGGTGTTTGGAGAACACGCCTGATATTATCTTTGTGAATCTTGCCCTCCCTGAGAAATCGGCTTTTAGCTTGTTGCAGAATCTGCGAGCTAACGACGCGACGAATGCCGTGCCCGTGATTGGGCTTTCGGTGAAGACTGCCCTGGAGCAACAATCCGCGGCTCTTCAGGCAGGTTTTGCGTGTGTTGTCACTAAACCCATTGACTACGATGAGCTCAAGATCCGGGTGACTCGGTCTCTATCTTTGGATACTTCTTATAAGTATTTCGATGTTTCAGAAGAGGTGCTCATCATTCGAATGCGGGAGACTTTCAATTCCAATGTTGCCACGGAGATTGGAAATCAGCTCCGGAGTCAACTCTCGGATGCTGTCGACTCTGGGATTGGCAAAATGATGATCGATATGAGTCAGATCAAGTATTGTGATGTGACATTGATCAAGTTTGCTCTGAACATTATCGCCCTAGGTACAGAGCTTTCTCTAAAGTATTGTCTGGTGGGGTCTAAGGCGATCAAGGAAGCGTGCGCAAGCTATGAAGAAACGAAAGACTGGGTTCTCTTGGAGAGCGTTGAACAGGGAAGTAAAGTGCTGGATGGAGAAGACGTGGCAGTGGCCGCTTAGAATTCGAGTCCATCGACTAGCTGGCGTCTTCCTGGCATTCCTGCTTGCTGGAAACGCTTTGCGAGCTGAGAACCCTAAGTACCTGCCGAGGCTCGGACCTTCTCCGATTCGCTTTTACGCCCTGCCCAAAACTCCGCCACCCTTTCTCTTGCCGCCTCTAGACTTAGGAGTATTTGAAGAAGATAAGGATGATCCTGAATCAGAGAACGGAAAGGAATCAGAGGGTGACAAAGGAGAGACTCCAGAACCCAAACTGAGGACGAAAAAAACTTCGATTAGCAGTCGACCTGAAGAGGTTTTTGGCCCTCTGCCCGTGGCCGTGGGTGAGGGGAGTGGAGGCGTTACTGATCGTTCCAATGAGGTGTCGGCTGAATCACTGCTCCCGGATGGATTTGATATCAACCTGGATGCTGCAGCGGGAGATCGTCGAGATCTGAGCCTGTTCTTGAATTACTTCGTGGGACAGCAGCAAAACCGGCGGAATCCAGCGCCAAAACAACCGAAAGAAGAGAGCGATCAACCTGCGCCGTAGTTGGTTGAAGATCCCGCTCATCAAAGAATAGTCGCTCGTGAATGCTCCGAACCCATTTCCGTTGTTCCGCCCCTTCCTCGGGGGCCTTGTTGTTGCCTTCGCTTTCCAATTCGTTGAGGTCGGAGCGTCATCTCCTAAGTTGGAGGTGGAATCCGGTGTGAGTGATGTTCCCCATGGCGAACTGGATCCTTTGCAGATTCGTGAGCTCGCTGAAACGGATGAGTTCTCCGTGACGCAGTCTCCACCCGAACATTTGCGCTTGGACCCAATGTTTGCAGAGTTTCCGGATCTCTTCAGAGGACCGGATATTGAGTTTGATTCGCCTACCGATCTTGATAAACGAAGAGATCTGGGTTACCGGGCTCAGCTAGAGTTGGGGATGCAGCATCGTCGGGCTGGCGAGTATGATTTTGCCGTTCGAGCCCTGGTGAAGCTCTTGGAGAAACACCCTCCGGAAACCTATCGCCGTCAGGCGATGTTGCAGCTGGCTCTCGTTGCCGAACTGCGGGAGGATTGGATCAAGGCCCAGCAGATTTATCGCCACTATGAATCTCTCTATCCGAACGATCCCAACATTCCCCTCGTTACCCTGCGATTGGGAGAGATCTATCGGGAAATTGGAGCGGATGAACTGGCATTATCGAACTTCCACTCGATTATCATGATGGCGGTGAAGTCTCCCGGAGCCAACGGGAAGTATTTTCCTTTGTATCGTCGGATCGTCCTCAAGGCCAAGACAGAGATTGCGAACACTTACCTGGATCGCGGCGAATACGCCACTGCCGCCAGGCACTATCAAATGTTGATTTCGGAAGAAGGCGGCGATGATCCGATGGGGCGAATTAATTTGCCATCAGTAAGGTACAAGCTCTGCCGGTGCCTGGGCCTGCTTGAGCGGCATGCTGAACTTGAGACCGAAGCCGAGGAGTTCTTCAAGGATCACTCGGGGCATGAGCTCGAGGCCGATGTGAGACACTTGGTCGTGAAATCGTTGCAGGCGCGGCAGAAGTCAGCGCAGGTGCTGGATCAGTTTGAAAAAATCCTGAAGGTTTCCGGTCCAAACGAGAGTGCCTCGAGTCCGGGAGCAGAGCGTTGGAAGACTCGAATTGGTTTGGAAGTGGCCTCTCAGATGGTGCAAGCGGGTGATTACCTTGAATCTCTTCGGGTTTATCGAGCCTTGCTGAATCATGTCACCGAGATCGAAGATGAGATCACGATTCGGTATCAGATGGGACTTGTTTTCGAGCGCCTGCACCAACCCGCTCAAGCCATGTCAGCTTATCAGAAGATTCAAGACCGGATGGGGCCCCAACAAGGGGGAGGGCCCGAAACTCCGGAACGCCTGATTGCGGATATGACCGATTGGCGAATCGGGATGCTGGACTGGTTTCGAAAGAAGCAGCTTGTCCTCGAAGGCATGAAGGACGACAATCTGTCCCGATCTGGGACGAGTGATGAGTGATAAGCATGCGATATTGGCGACAATCAACGAACACAATGAGGTGTGTCGCAAGATTCTCGAATTCGTTGAAAGCGAGAATCGAAACCTCGTTCAAGGCCTGACCGAAGCTCTGGCCGATGAGAGTCAAGCGGATGCTAAACGAGCATTGCTTGGCCAACTCGGTCTGTTGAAAGATCGGATCAAGGCCGATCGTCGCCAGATGGAGAGTGAAGGACAGACCGGGGACGATCTTGATCAAGATATTGCGGCCAAGGTTGAGGAAGGCAAGCAGCTGATCATGAAAGCGGTGGCCTTGGATCGTGAGAATGAAAAGATTCTTTTGAAGAGTGGCCGCCTCAGTCCCGGGAAACTCCCCTCAGCCGAATCCCGGCGGCCCGATCTCGTGGCAAAAACCTATCTCGGCTAAAACAGATAACCCCATTCGATTATGCCCATTGAAAAGGTTATCGTTCTCGAGGATGAGATGGTGGTTCGCAAGAATCTTGTGCAGCTGCTTCATCGCAAACGGCTCGACGTAGCAGAGGCTCCCAAGCTTGAGAAAGCGATTCAGTATCTAGAGAAAGACGATTTTGACCTGGTCTTTGCGGACGTCCGCTTGCCTGATGGCGATGGCCGTGAGTTGTTAACGCGGTGCCAGGCCATGCCGAATCCACCCTTAGTGGTGATGATGACCAGTTATGGTTCGGTCGAATCGGCCGTTGAGTGCATGCGCAACGGAGCGTTTGATTACATCACCAAGCCTTTTTCGACGGATCAGATTGAAGTCACACTGAAAAAAGCGGGGGACTTCACTCGTCTCGTGAGAGTTAACCAGCATCTCAACGATGGAGAGCAGAGTGATGTCGGCTACGAAATCCTTGGTGAGTCCGAGTCGATGAAGAAGCTGGGAGACATGATTCGGAAGGTTTCTCGTACGGAAGCTACGGTCATGATTCAAGGGGAGAGTGGCACGGGCAAGGAACTGGTGGCGCGGGCCATTCATCGTCAGAGCCCTCGGTCGAATCAACCCTTTATCTCCGTCAATTGTGCCGCCGTTCCGGAAAACTTGGTTGAGAGCGAATTCTTTGGTCATGAGAAAGGGGCCTTTACTGGTGCGGTCACTCGCCGAGAGGGACGTTTCGAACTCGCGCACGACGGAACGATTCTGCTCGATGAGATCAGCGAGATCTCTCCCGTTGTGCAATCGAAATTGCTCCGGGTGCTGCAGGAACGTGAGTTGGAACGAGTGGGGGGCAACCGGACGATCCGCGTCAATGTGCGGGTGGTCGCGACCACGAATCGAGATTTGGCTCAAAGTGTCGAGAAGGGAGAGTTTCGGCAGGATCTTTATTTTCGTCTCAATGTTGTGCCTATCTTTGTGCCTCCGTTGCGAGACCGTGGGGGAGATATCGTCCTTCTTGCTGAACACTTCATGAAGCGCTATTCCCGAAAGCACGGCTGTAAGGTAGGCGGCTTTTCCGAAGCAGCGATGCGAGACTTACAGTCCCACTCTTGGCCGGGGAATGTCCGCGAGTTGCAGAATGTGATCGAACGGGCGGTGATCTTGTCGACGGAAGGAAAACTGATCGAGCCAGATTCACTTGGCTTAGTCGCCCCTTCTCACGACAGCAGCGTGCCGCCAAAGGTCATCGCAGGTGAGGTGCCCAGTCAGGTCCCCGTTGAGGATGTGTCGTCGGGAGATGATTCGATGCTCCCGCTTGATGAATTGGAGAAGCGTCATATTCTGAAGACGCTCGAGGCTGTGGGTGGGAACCGGACTAAGGCAGCAGGAGTGCTGAACATCAGTATCCGAACGCTCAGAAACAAGCTGAAGGAATACCGAGAGGCAGACGCTGGAGACGACGACTCTGATTCAGATTCTGAGTAGGCTTTTCGAGTCTGCTAGCGCCTATCGAATATAATCCATGAGTGAGCTACTCAGGATCTGAGCGCCACTCTGGAGCGCCGCCTGGTAAGCCGTTTGCGCTTGATTTAGAGAAACAATCGTCTCTGCCAAGTCAGCGTCCGTCAGGGCTGATGTCTGGGCCGCAACTTGAAACGTCTGATCGGTCAATCGGGCCTGAGTTGTTTCGATTCTGGATTGCAGGGTTCCGATCGAGCTGAGATGGAAAAGGAAGTTATCTTCGTCTGCCTCGAGGGCTTTGATATCTTGTTTCTGAACCGCCTCAATGTCGCCGGCAAGAAGATGGTCTCGCAGGGAAATCAAATGCCCGAAAAAATCGGCCTCGTTTCTCTCGTCTACGAATAAGCCTGGGGGGCCTCCGTCATTGGCGTTGGATCCGATGATGTTCGTGTTGATTGAATACCCTGGTGCAACGTCTGTGCGGCTCTCTGCTTGGTTGCCTTGGTAGGTCACGCTGGTGATCTGGCCATCCTCATTGCGGTTTGCGACATAGGGTGGAGAGGTGCTCCGTGTGCCCCCGAATGCGTAGCCTGTGCTCGTCTGGTGATTGCTGTGGGCGAACGCTTCTTCGAGGAGTTGGTTGATCTCTGTAGCGTAGTTTTCCAGCACCTCGGGCCCTTTGATCGGATCTGCTTTGACGGCGATCTCGCTGGCTCGATCGGAAAGAGTTTTCAGGCTTCGAATGATTTGTGAGGTGTCGTTGATTTTGTGAGTGGCTGCGGCTGTGTTTCTCTGGAATTGCTCGAGCGAGCGGGCGTCGGTCTGGAGCGTCATGAGTCGCTGGATTCCTTCCCGGTCATTGGCCAGTGCCTCGCCCTTCTTCCCGGTGGCGGCTTCGTTCTGCAGTTGGTATTGACGCTGGGCGAGCCGTTGAAGGTTGTTTGCCAGTGAGCTTGGGACTGTTTGGGAAGTAACTCTCATTGCCGTTGGTTCTATCTACCCAGGTTGACGACGGTTTGCAGCATTTCGTCAATTACGGAGACGAGTCTTGCTGAGGCTTCGAAAGCGTTCTGAAACTTGACTAGATTGGTCATCTCTTCGTCGAGTGAGACGCCGCTGACCGCGTTGCGTTGGCGTTCCAAGAGTTCTTGAACGGCGCTTTGGTTCTCAAGTTGCTCGGCTGTATCCACCAATTCGTTCGTGAAGAACGCGATACTCTCCGTCATATGGTCGCCCATGCTTCGCCCATCGAGATCGGCCTGTGACTGGCTCCTGAGGGCGCTCAGCTCTCGGAGGATCTCGTTGCCCCCTGCGGCATCTCTCTCATGGGTGGCTTGAATGCGGTCGGGGTTGTCTTGGAGAATCTGATTGATTGACAGGGTGGCTGCTGAATCGCCCGTGAAGAAGGCTTCGCCCGTCTCGCCGCTAAGGTCGAATCCGCGTGAGTGCACGGCATTGACCTCCGTTGCCAAAGTTGCGGCGAGTGTGTCCAATCGAGTTGCCAATGGAGTGATTGTTTGGGTGCGAATGTCGCTCAGAGCTCCGAGCGTCCCTTGGGTGATCGGGTGCGTGACGTCGTCGACGGTGACAACGGCCCGTTGATGTCCTTGGGCGTCGGGTTGAAGCTGAAACTGCCCGGTGATCTGATTTCCGTCGACGATTGTGAGGCCCTCAAGGTGGAGACTCATGATGCCATTTTCGGATTGGCTCGTTTGGAAATTTGTCAACTTGGACAGAGACTCTAGGGCTGCTGTGCGCCGATCTCGTAGATCGTTGGCGAGGGTGCCACTCCGGTTCTCAGCCTGCTCAATCGATTGGTTCAATTGGGCGATCTCAGTCAGCAGGCCGTTCGCGTCCCCAACATTTTGAGCTAGCTCGGAGTCAAGTTGGGTTTGAACCTCGTTCAGTGTTTGTGCCAGTCGATGAAAATCTTGTGTCAGTGTGTTGGCTTGTTCCAAGAGGGCAACCCGTTGAGTGCGCGAGGTCGGATCGGATGCGAGTTCTTGGAATTGATTGAAGAGTCCGTCGAGATGGCTCAAGAGACCGGAAACATCTTCGCCCGCAAGCCCGCCGGGCTGAGCCAAGAACGTGGGGCCTAGTTTTGCCTTCGTTTGTTCCAGGACATCGCTTTTCTTTTCCAAGTAAGCCGTCAGGCTATTTTCTTCTTGAATGCTGGTGTCGAGAATCTCACTTCGAACTGCGCGAATTTGTTCAGTCGTAACCCCTGTGGCTTGGATGCCGTTGGGGCCTGCGATCGTAGGGCCTGTCGAAACATCGATCCGCTGACGGGCAAAGTTGGGGTTGTCAACATTGGCGATGTTGTGCCCGGTCAACTCAATTCCCTGGCGCTGGGTTTGCACCGCGCGTTGTCCCAGTTGGAGAGTGCTGTAGAGTCCGCTCATGGCTAGTCAGAGAGTTTGTGTCTAGCAGACATGTTCGTAGGCAACGGATTGGCCTTGGGGCTTCGATGAATACCGTCCGTCCTCACCGTAAAGAGAAGGTTTGCCATCGTCGTAGAGTGAGTTGACGAGTTGTTGGACGGTGCTTAGGGAACGGTTTAAGAGGAGATGGTTCTGTCTGGCTAGTTTACGGATTCGCGTGATCGATAGTCGATTATCATCCACGAGTGCCTGGAGCAGAGGGCGATACTCAACTGGAAGTCGATCGAAGGACTGTCCGAGCGAGGCGTCTGCGGGAAGCCTTAGTTCTTCGTAGAGAGCTCGCCGGGCTTTCTCCCGGTGTGCTTTCAGCTCCTCCAGGTGATGAGTCTGGTTTTGAATCTGAGCGGCTGTCTCTTGGACTTCATCGGCCCGACGATTCAGTATTTGCTGTTGTTGCCCTTCGAGAAGCGCCATGAGCTCACCGTATTGCGTGAGCTCCTCGCGGAGAGAATCTATTAATGTGTCCAAGTAGTCAGTCATGGCTGGGGCTGGGTTGTCTTGGCGTGATCGACCGCAGGATCCGGTGTGTGATCCAGGAGCAGTTGGGCATGGAGTGAGTCGCCGATTCCCAGAGATGCTGTCGACGCTAAGGTGTCCGAAAGTTGTTGCAGCACCATCTCTGAGTACTGGCTGTTGGCGCCCGATTCATCGAGAAAACCTTGTCCGAAGCTTGATTTCTGAACGGATCGAAACATCTGACGAAAGATGATCTGCTCAAATTCCTGAGCGACAATGGCCAGTTTTTCTTCTGGCGTTCTCGTAGGAGAGGAAGCCATGCGCTCCAGGTTGTCCACACTCGGGCTGTGGGGGGAGGAGAGGGGGCTTCCCGCTGCTGCAACTGGTGAACCGGTGAACATTGGCTGAGAGGTTTAGTGAGTTTCGGGTTACTGATAGACGAGCTCTGCCTTCAAAGCTCCCGCTCTTTCCATGGCTTGAAAGATGGCGATAATATCTCGGGTGGAAACTCCGAGCGAATTGAGTGATTCTGAAACCTCTTGGATGGTTGGCATTTCCGGGAGAGGCATTAGTGCGGTGTCTGTTTCAGTGATCTGGACATCGGTCGCTGGTGTGATGGCCGTTTCTCCTCCTTGGCTGAAGGGGGCGGGTTGCGAGACGTTTTGCGGTGAAGCGATGCTAATGGTCACGCTGCCATGTGAAATCGCGCAACTGGCGATCTTAACTGGAGATGTTGCGACGATCGTTCCAGTACGTTCATTGATCAAAACGCGGGCATGTTGATCTGGGTTAAAGCGAATGGGTTCAATTCGGGCCAAGAAGTCGACAGGACGTGATTCAAGACCCGGTGGGAGATTCACTCGAAGAAAGGTGTCGCTCTCTGCAAAGGCGGTTTCTGCGAAGACGGAATTGATCGCTTCTGCCATTCGAGCGGCGGTCGAGTAGTCAGGTTGACGCAGCTCCAATTGGACGTAGTGCTGGCCGTTGAATTCTTTGACTAGATTGGCGCGGGGCACCTCCTGGATCAAGCGAGCTCCATCGATGACCTGACCGACAACGGGATGATTCTTGCGAATCTCTGCTCCTCCCGGCCCCCCTTGTCCGGCATTGAAACCTCCTACCGAGATCGGTCCTTGAGCCACGGCGTAAGCGGTTTCGAAGCTTGGACCGAAGAGAAGGGTTCTCATGAGAATGCCTCCCTGCAAGGATTTAGCATCTCCGATCGATGAAATGATGATGTCTACCTGTGAGCCCTTTTGTGCGGTAGCGGCAACTTTTGCTTGAACTTCAACGATGGCCACGTTCTTGGATTGAATCGAGGCGAGGGGAACGTTGAGGTTGTTTCGCTTCAACATGTTGGCCATCGCTTGCAGGGTGTAGACCTGGTTGCGATCACCGTCTCCAGCGAGACCGACCACCAAACCAATGCCTGACAATTCGTAGTTTTCGATCCCGGTGACCCGAGTCGTATCCTTAATGCGAACGGTCACGCCGAAGCTGTCGATGCTTCCTAGGAGCAGTAGCAGGCTCCATCCTATCAGAGTTTTGCAGCGTCGTTTCATGGTTTTGAAGAGCTGTATCTCAGAATGGTGAGATTTTATCCCAAGCAGAGTTAAACCAGCCCTTCTTTCGAGTGGCGGTGATCGGGCCTTTGGAGGCGAAGCGTATGGTGACGTCTGAGAGGTTGTAGCTAAAGACGGAGTTCGCGGGGGTGATGTCCTGTTCACGAACGACGCCCTTGAGGATGGCTTCCTGTGTCTCTCCTCCGAACGAAGTCACCTGGGTTCCTTCGACGAGGAAATGTCGATTGGGCAGCACATCCACGACCCTTACTGAAATACGGTAGGCGATTCTTTCGGAACTGGTGATGTTCCCTCCGCCCTCAAATTGGCTTGAAGAGTTGAGCTTTAGGGCCGGGAGTTGCCCTTTTTTCTGGAGGAGACTGGTGGCGCTGGGTGGATAGAATAGTGATTGGATGCCGGCGTCTACTCCAGATGATCGGGAACTTTTTGATTGGGTGTTCTTGGATGTCTCTTTTGTTTCCTCGACGATCACCGTCAGAATGTCACCGACCGCACGAGCGCGGACATCCGAGATGGTCGACATGTTCTTGTAGTCCCACTGGGCAGACAGTTGGGGGAGGGCAAACGCCAGATACACACCGAGTGCAAGGCTCGTGCAATGCGAGTTAAAGAATTTTGATCGTGCTGTCATCGTTGACGATTCCCTTCAGTCGTTTCTTGGATTTCGGATTGAGAACTCGAATGGTGTCTCCGGGAGCACCTTTATCGAGGGTTTGAACTTTCATCGTAATACTCATCGCTCCGCGTTTGAGCACCGCGTCGACGAGGTCGCCTCGGTCAACCACGGGAATTCGGCCCGTGTATCGTTTCAAAAGTGGTCTGTCTTTCATGAGCGTCGCCTTGCTTTCCAAACCCGCCATCAGATCATCTTGTGTGAAAGGAGTTCCACTGATGGTGAGGAGGTCTCTTTCCACCAGATAGAAATCTTCCTCTTGCAGCGCTTCCCCACGATTGATTCGCCGAGCGCTCACCCAGATCTTTTGGTTGAGGCTTGCGTGTAGTGCGACACTGCCACTGAAGACAGACTTTCCTGCGACTGATATCGCAATTGGGATGATGAAACGTGATCTGATTCCGTTGGACGGAGGCTGTGGTAGGCTCAATTCGAATCCTTCATCTGGAATCCTGATATCGCCAGGGTCGCGGAGGAATTCGAGGCGCAGATCTCCACTCAGGGTCGGATTGTGGTCAAGCATGGCGAAGAGCAAATGGTCGAGAAGTTCCGCTCTGTCGATCGTGCGGGCTTGTCGGTTAATGACCAGGACCTGGCCTGGTTGCCAGCCGAGGCTCGACGCTTCAAATCCGTTCTTCAGAAGAAACTTTGCGGCTTCGTCGAAAACGATGGCTCGAGGCTCGTGAACGGAGGGGGACTCGGCAAAGACGACCTTTGAATTCGCGATGTGAGGTGCCGGCTTTGGCAACAGGTTGAGGTCTGCGAGTGTGATGGTGGGCCCTGTGATTTGCTTCTGCACAGGGGGAATCTGGTTTGCACTGAGTTGCTGGCATAGCAGCAGGGCCAGGCACGATAGAAAAGGAAGGCTAGCTTTCATTCTCGATTAGCGTCGGAGATTGTTGGTGATTTCCATCATTTCATCGGCTGCTTGAACGGACTTGGAATTCACTTCATAGGCCCGTTGAGTGACGATCATGTTGACCATCTCTTCAATCACTTTGACATTGGACTTCTCCAGGTAACCTTGAGCAAGGGCCCCAAAACCTTGGTCGTTCGGCTGTCCTTGAATGGCATTTCCGGAGGCTTCCGTTTCGCGGTAAAGATTTCGTCCCATACTTTCTAGTCCTGCCGGGTTGGGGAACCGGTGAATCTGGATATCGAATTGCTCTCGGCCGTCTGGAGTGACCATCGAGACCTGGCCGCCGGGAGAGATGTCGACGGACCGAACACCCTCGGGAACGACGAGACCGCCATCAATGGCGAGACCATCGCTAGTAGTCAAGGCGCCGAAACTGTTTCTCTTGAACGCTCCGTCACGGGTGTAGGCAAATTCACCCGAGGGCAGAACCACGCGAAAGAATCCGTCTCCTTGAATTGCCACATCCCATTGCTCGTCGGTCGCTGTCAGTTCACCCGTGGTGAAGATTTTTGCCGTGGCGACCGGTTGGGCTCCGTGTCCGACTTGGAGTCCTGTAGGGAGCTGGCTGTCGCCGCCCTGATTCGCGCCGGCGGTTCGTGTGGTCTGATAGAGGAGATCTTGGAACTCGATCTTACTTTTCTTGAAACCAGTCGTCTGAACGTTGGCGAGGTTGTTCGCGATAACATCCAGGCTGAGCTGTTGGGCCTGCATGCCAGCGGCTGAAGAGTGGAGTGCTCGGATCATAACTCTAAAAGGGTTCTGTTTTCTGGAGTATCAGGTGACTTACATCGCAGGCGTGCCGAGTTCGGATATGGTTCGGCCGATGCGTTGGTCATGGGTTTGCACGATTTTCTGATTGCTCTGGTAAGCTCGCATGACGTCGATGAGCCGTGTCATTTCTTGCATTGGCGCAACGTTGCTTCCTTCGAGGTGCCCAGGTTTCAGGGTTGGAGTTTCGGTTTCTTCAACCAGAACAGATTGGTCACTCAGTTGGTAGAAGCCACCTCCGATAGCCTGCAACTTCGAACGATCCTCAACCTCTACAGTTCGAATCTGCTGTCCTGAGGCTTTCCCCCCGACTGCGATTTCTCCAGAATCCGAAATCTCGATTTTGCCATCGGTTTCGGGGATGAGGATTGCTCCGGAGCTTCCCAGAACGCGGAAGCCCTGCTTTGTCACCATATTGCCCTCATGGTCCAGGGAGAACTCTCCGTCTCGGGTGTAAGCCGATTCACCGTTGTCGAGTTCGACTTCGAAAAACGCTTCTCCCGTGATCGCGAGATGGGTGGGTACTTCGGTGCGTTCGAGAGGGCCCTCTTGAAAGCGAATCCTTGGGGCGGCAGTGGGAAGAATGTAGTGAGAGTTTGATTCTGGCGAGGTGCTGTCGGCAATCGGCAGTTTCCCGCCGAGCTCGCCCTTGAATGTCATCTGTGACGCTTTGAAGCCGGGTACCTTCGCGGCCGACAGATTCTCGGCGATCGTCTCTTGCCATCTAGCGAGTGCGGACATGGAAGAAGCTGCCTGGTAAACACTGACATTCATTGCTGTTTGTATGCAAAGCAGAGAGTATGCCGAGTTTGAAGGGAGTGAGTTTGTCGCGCGATTGAACGGGCAAATACGGGGTCATTTTTCCGGAGAGCTCTTGGAAAAGAAGTATCAAGAAATCGGTGCTGTGAGCGTGTGGAGTGCTACGCTGAGAATCCTAAGTCAGATGCCTAGGATAGGTCTCTTGATTTTGGGAAAAGAACAGCAGAACGCGGTTAAGCGTTTGCGCCCTCGGAGCTTGGCAGCGGAGCAGCAGGAGCGGGGAAAGAGGTTGCAGGGTTCTCTTTGCCCTGCGGCTGTGACACTTCAGCCGGTGTGGCTTCATAGTTGCACTTGAGCGTTGTGCTGAGACCGCAGCTGCAAAGAACGCGAATTCTGACGATTCGCCCTTCTTCACGGTCGACAAAGAGTTTTGGGGTATCCGATGCTTGGTGTTGTGGGACGTCTGATGCGTTTTGAGCTGGATCGCTATTTGATCCGCTCGAAAGTGGGGGGGCGGTTTGCTCTTTGGGTTCTTCGGTTTCAGCGGCGCTCTCAATCGGTGAATCGGATTTGAGTTCTTCGAAGCTCGACGAGGGCTCGCGGCTCGCGGTCATCGGGAAGGGTTCAAAGGTTTCAGGCATGGGCTCGAGTGGCTAAGAGGTTGATGTTTTTTCTGATGGAGAGGCGGGCAGCCGAATCCAGCAAACGCCTAGGTTTTCTTGATACGCATGAGAACCTCGATGCGGCGATTGGCTTCGCTCGTAGGAGGGTGCTGTGCCATCGGTTTGGTGTCTCCAAAGCCGGAGATTCTGGCGATTCGATTGGGAGCCAAGCCGCGGTCTACCAGAAGCGAGCGAGCAGCCTTGGCACGATCGATTGAGATCGACCATGGGGCTTCCAGATTTGAGGGCCCTGCTGGGGATTGCTCTGTGTGTCCAGACAAGTCGACGTCGAATTTGTCCATTCTTTCGAGCACCCAAGCAAGGCCACCAAGCACCCAAGTGCCGTAGGGCGTGAATTCAACAGAATCTTTCTCGAAGATCGGTGTGTTGGGACTATCGAAGACGCGTAGGAGCACGCCTTCGTCGGTGATTTGGAGCTCAAAGATCTCGTCGTTTTCCTGAATCAATGGATCTTGCGAGAGTGATTCCAGGAGCTTTTGATTCATCTGTCGAAGCATCATCAGCTCGATTGCGGAGACGGAGTCGAAATTGCCGTGGTTAGACTTTATGTGTTGGACAGTTTCGTTGGGAAGCAGGCCTGCACTTTTGTTTTCGAAAGCGTGGTAGGGATGACGGAAGGCTCGCTCAATGGCTTCCTTGATTTTTTGATCTTGCGACGTGAGCCACAGCACCATGAACAGCGCCATCATAGCGGTCACAAAGTCCGCGTACGCCACCTTCCATGAACCTCCACCTCCTGCTGCCATAGTCGATTTTCCTGGTTGGGCTGGGACGCCTAGGAAGCGTTCTTAGCCTTCTTGATCATTTCTTCGAGCTCTTGAGAAGATGGGCGGACCTCGTGGCCGAGACCGCGGCGGGCGATCTCGATCGCCGTGGCAGGTGCCATGCCTCCAGAATATCCCACCAGCGACGCTGAGATACATTTGAGGTAATCCATCGCAGAGTGATTGATGAAATTCATGTTGGTAGCAAGCGGATTGAGGAAACCGTATGCGATGAAAATTCCGAGAAAGGTTCCAACCAGTGCCGTTCCGACCTTGTGACCGATCTCCTCAATGGGGCCTGAGATCGCTCCCATCGTGATCACAATACCTAAGACGGCCGCCACGATTCCGAAACCAGGCATTGCATCACTCACTTTGGTAAGCACATCAACCGGCTCGTGGTCCTCTTCGACCTTTTTGTTGAGCTCGACGTTTAGAAGGGTGCTAAGTTGATCTGCCTTGACCTGTCCGTCCACGACCGGACGTAGCCCGTCGCAAAGGAAAGCGACGGCTTCCTTGTTCTTCAGGAAGTCGGGGTACTTGGAGATGATCTCGCTGCCTTCGGGGTTTTGGATGTGTTCTTCGAGGGCAATCATACCGCCTTTCTTGCCGAGCATGAACAGCTCGTAGAGTACCATCAACAGATCCTGGTAGGCTTTGCGGTTGTAGGGAGCTCCCTTCAAGGTTCCAAGCATCTGTTTAAAGATCCCAATCAAGACACTTTTAGGTGCCATGATCACCATTGCCCCCAAGGCTGCGCCACCGATCACAATGAACTCGGAGACGTGGAGGAGGCTCGCGACGTTGCCACCGGCCATGGTGAAACCACCAAGCACCGATGCAAAAACAATAATAGCTCCAAGAATGACAACCATATTCGTTCGCTGTTTACAGGCCCTTGACGAGGGCTCTTAGACTAAGGATTGCTTGTGAATGGATTTGACAGATCCGTGATTCGGTCACGCCAAATATCTCAGCGATCTCTCGCAGGCGCATGTTTTCGTAGTAGTAGAAACTCAGCACTTTTCGCATGTTGTCTGGAAGGGCATCGAGCTTGGTTGCGATAATCCGAACCATCTCTTTCTTTGCCGCTTCGTCCATGGGGTCCCGGGCTGCGTCGTCGGGAATTGCAAAGGGTTCATCGTTCTCTCCGTCCTGGCGTCCTGCTGAATCCAAGGAGACGAAGGTAGCGGGTTTAATCTTTTCGATTAGAGTTTCGTATTCAGGAAGGGGGATTCCCATGTGCTTGGCGACTTCATGACCTTCGGGAATTCGTCCGAGGCTTTGTTCAAGTTCAGCGATCGCTCGCTGCACAACTTTGCTTTTGTCATGCACGGAACGAGGAACCCAATCGATTCGGCGTAGTTCATCCAATACGGCGCCTCGAATACGGTGTCTCGCATAGCTCTCGAGTGAGGCGGCGTTTGTTGGGTCATAGTTCCGGATCGCTTGGAGTAGTCCCATCATCCCGACACTGTGGAGATCTTCACGCGGAACATGGGGAGGGAGGTTGATTGCGATTCGTCCGACCACGGATTTGACTAGGGGGAGATGCTTGTGGACTAAGTCATTCTCAAGCTCGGTTCCGTAGTCATCGCTCGTATATCGCTTCCAAAGCCCCTTGGATGAGGTTTTTGAGCGAGGCTTCGTTGGCGTCGAGTGACGAGGTTTGATGACTTCAGCTATCATGGGTTACTTTCGCTTGTCGGGGTGTCTTCTTGCCTTGCCTCATCCACCGCTCGTTTCTCTTGATGCATTTCCTTAATGCTTCGGATCCAAATTCGTCCCCACCACCGCATCATGAGTGCGGCGATGTAGGCGGCAATGCATGCCTTGAGGAAGACCCACTTGCTGTCTCCCTGTCGCGCGAGTCCGAAACCAATGCCAATTCCGAAGCCCGTGAGGGCTCCGAGCAACATCAATGTCTTTATCTGCGCCATGATCGTTTCTTGCTAAAGCAGGTGATTTGCCAAGTTGTGAGAGCGTGTTCTATTCGAGGCTAATTTGCTGATTTGTGGGGAATATGTGGGAAAGTATTTCTTCGGAGTCGACAGCCTGGAAGTAGCCCGGAATGTTTTGCCCGCCGCTCACGATTCGTAAGGGGAAATTTGTGCCTATGGTGACGTTGAGAATTTTCGTCCAACGCTTTTCCTCGTCGAGGTGGGTTAGGATCAGTCCATCGATTGGAAACTGGGAGTAGGCTCGAATCTGTCGCTTCAGGATATCGTTATCGTAAGCCGCGTTGAGAACCAAGTAGTGCGTCGCTGCGGGGAGGGTTTCAAGTTTCTGACTGAGGTGCTCGAGCTGTCCCTTATCGTTCCAATCTACTCCGGGGAGATCGATGAATAGCGGTCCGTTTTCGTGCGTGTGATTGGAGCTGGTTGGCACTCGGTGAATGGGCACTTGATGGAGGTCTGCGATCAGATCGAGGAAATCGTCCGTGTTCGCTTTGAGCCCATCGAGCTTCCAGATGGTGGGAGGAAGGTTTGTTTTGAGTGACAGAATCGAAACCCACTTTCCAATCAGGGTCGACTTGCCAACTCCCGGAGCCCCGAGAAGAACAATGGGTTTTGGCTCGGACAAATACGAGGTTTTGGGTGACTTCCACATCTGTCCGAAACGGGCACGACAGAAGTCGAGAAGCTCGCGGTTTCTTGGGATGGGGCGGTGCTTAAAGTGAATTGCTGCTTCGTCACAGATTCTCGCGACGAGAAGCTTGTCCAGTCCGATACGATTGAGAATGGACTCGCACTGCTTTTCCGCACTCGCGATGGCAGAGGCAACCTGAGGCTTGGCCGGTGTAACGGGGTCAGGGCAGCTTTGTTCCGCGGGCTTCTCGGTTGTGACCGCAGGCGTTGGGTGGTTTCTTGCGATTGTTTCCTGCTTTTCTGTGAGTGAGTTGGTCTCGTCTTGATCGTAAACGTTGAGAAGGGGCGAAGGCTTTCTCTCGATCGGCTTTGGGTTTGTGGGTAAAGGGGAGGTGATCGAGGTCGAATCGCTTGACGAAGCTTGAGATTGTTTCGGTTTGACGGTTAATTCCACTTGCGGTTTTTTCCAGAGTCTTCCGAACCCTTTTGCTGGGACTTGTCGTGTGTTGACCACCAGCGCATCGAGACCAATTTCGGCCTGAATTTTTCGCACAGCCTCAAAATGGGTGTCGGCAACAAATGAAAGACAGCCTTCCTCATTGAGAGGGCGGTCGAGGGGGGACTCAGCGTTGGCGTCCTGCGTGTTCATCTCAGTGAGTTTGCAATTCGGTTTCGGCTACGGCTGACTCGGGTGCGGGAATCACGCCGAAGCTCTTTAGATTGGTCGCGTTGGGAACTTCCGCGAAGGAGACAACTTTGAGCTCCTTGTGGGTTGCGTTCAGAAAGCGATAGAGAGCGATCCGGATCTGTGGGCTGCAAATGAGAACGGGGTGAAGCCCGGAGGCAATCATCTGCTGTATGAGGGTGGAAACCGATTGGAGCAGATGACGGGCGTGATCGGGATCCATCATGAGCGAGAGGTCTGTGCTTGTCTTGCGAATGCCCTTGGTGACGAGACTCTCAAGGGCCGGTTCAAGGGTGATGACCGAGAGGCTCTTATCCTCTGCCAGGAGTGGCGCGACGATGGTCGGACCGACTGCCAATCGAGCTTGCTCCGAGAGTTCGTCGATATTCTTTGTGTGAGGAGCAAAGTCACTGATGCTCTCTAGAATGCCGACCAGGTTTCTGAGTGAGAGCCCCTCTCGTAGGAGGTTTTGAAGGACGCGTTGGATCTGCCCCACCGTCAGCTGTTCGGGGACGAGTTCGTTGATCACCGCGGGATTGTTCTCCTTGATATGATCGAGCAGTGATTGGACGTCTTGCCTTCCCAGAAGGTCGGCGGCGTTGCTCTTGACGGTTTCCGAAAGATGGGTCACGAGGACCGTCGTGGCGTCGACGACTGTGTAACCATTAAGCTCGGCTTTCTTCTTCTCTGGCTCAGTGATCCATGTCGCCGGGAGGTTGTAAACGGGCTCAACCGTAGGAACGCCTTTAAGGACTGTTGTGCTTTCCGTGGCGTTCATTGCGAGGAGTTGTCCGGGAATGATCTCGCTCTTGACGATTTCTTCCCCTTTAAAAATGAAACGGTATTGGTTCGGTTGGAGTTGGAGATTGTCTCGTACTTTGATCGGTGGAACGACGAATCCCATTTCTTTGGCAAAGGTTTTTCGAATTCCGGTTATCCTGGTCAGCAGTGCGCCTCCTTTACGTTTGTCCGCCATGTGAACGAGGCCGTAGCCGAGTTCGATTTGTAGCGGGTCGAGCTTGAGTAGAGATTCGATTGGAGCTTCTTCTTGTTTTGCGGGTGGGGCTGTGGCGCTCGGTCCCTTTCCTGGTTCTTTGATGTTCGCTTTAGGATTGGCGGCGACATCGCGAATGATATTCAGGTTCTTGGCGATCAGTCCGGTTGCGACGGCCAGGCAGCAGAACGGCAAGAAGGGAAAACCAGGTACAAATGCGAGAAGGGAGAGCATGCCGCAAAGAATCCAGATGGAGCGATCTGAAGCCAGGAGTTGCCCGGTTAGCTCGCTTGCCAAGTTGTCCTTTGCGGTTGCTCGGGTTACGAGAATACCGGCCGCGACGGAAGTGATCAGTGCCGGGATCTGGGAGACCAGGCCATCGCCAATGGAAAGCAAACTGTAGAGCTGGAGAGCTTCAATCACGCTCATGTGGCCTTGGAAGATGCCGATGCCGAAACCCCCAATGACATTGATCAGCGTGATGAGAATGCCGGCTATCGCGTCGCCACGAACGAACTTGCTCGCACCGTCCATAGCCCCGTAGAAATCGGCCTCTTCCTCGATCTTACGTCGTTTCTCGCGCGCTTCTTTTTCGTCGATAACGCCGGCATTGAGCTCTGCGTCGATCGACATTTGTTTGCCTGGCATGGCGTCGAGCGTAAACCGTGCAGCGACCTCGGCCACACGACCCGCGCCTTTGGTGATCACGATGAAATTAACGAGGACCAGGATTGCGAAAACGACCAGTCCCACAATGTAGTTTCCTCGTACGACGAAATTTCCGAAAGCCTCGATGATGTTCCCCGCGTAACCATCCAGCAGGATGAGTCGGGTGGAAGCGACGTTGAGTGCGAGGCGAAAAAGGGTCGACATGAGGAGCAAGGTAGGAAAGCCCGTAAAGTCTGCGGGATCCTTGATGGAAAGAACGACCAGGAGGATAAGGAGTGCGAGGGCGATGCTAGTGGAGAGAGCGATGTCCAGTACAAAGGGAGGCACTGGCATGATCAATAGCATCACGACACCGAACAGGGCGAGGGGGAGCCACGCCTCGGATGCGCGTTGTAGCAGCTGATCTCGGGTTTTGTTAATAAAGGCCATCGCTATGATATTCCCGCACTTAGTTGGCTTGAGCTCGATAGTATCGGTAAGGATTCAGCCGGTAGACGGTTGCTAGAATTTCGGCCACGGCGGCGTAAAGAGCGGCTGGAATCTCGGATCCCACTGCGGCGTGCTTGTAGAGCATTCGAGCGATGGGTTTGTTTTCTATAATGGGAACTTGGTTGTCAGTGGCGATTTGACGAATCCTGGCCGCTATGTGATCCGCACCCATGGCGAGGATTTTGGGGGCCACCATCGATTTCTTATCGTAGCGCAGGGCGACGGCGAGGTGGGTCGGATTGGTGATAATGACGTCGGCCAAGGGCACGTCGCTAAGCATCTTTCGTTGACGCATGGCCATATGCATTTGCTTCCGCCGTCCCTTCATCTTTGGATCACCCTCCGCGCTCTTGGATTCCTCGGAAACTTCCTGCTTCGTCATCATCAGATCCTTCTTCGTTTTCCACACTTGGTAGGCGTAGTCCGCGGCGGCAAGAAGGACCATGACCCCGATTGCTTTCACCAAGATGGATACGGTCGTGGTGCCTAGGAAGGTGATGTATTCTTGGATGCCCACCGACGAGTAGAAGACCGGGGATCGGATGGCGTGATGGATTTCCTGGTAGAGAACGCCTCCGAGGCTTGCGAACTTGAAGACGGAGAATCCGGTTGTCGCCCACGAATTCGGGGAAGCAATTCTTTTCCAACCGTTCACAGGGTTGATCTTGCTCCATTTCAGTTCGGCCGCTTTGGGTGTGAAGCGAAATCTAGTTTGCATGGCACCGGCAAGCAGGGCGCCTCCAGTTGCCGCTCCTAGGGTGGGGGTGACAAGCTGACTGAACGACGAGGCTGCGGTGGCCGCGTAGGTGGACATCATGCCGGGAATGACCTCAATTGTGTGCAGGCCATGAAAGATCCCCTCCGTCGTTTCCTGCATTTGATTCCACATTCCCTTGGCACTTGCAAAAAGTGTTGTGGCGGCGGCTGTGGTGACAACCAGCGTTTGAATTTCGGCGCTTTTCGCGAACTGCCCTTGAGCGAAAGCATCGGCCAACTTTTTGGCTGATGCTTGTTCTGTTTTTTCGCCTGCGGACTCGTCGGACATAGCTCGTTAAGATTTGGGATAGGTGGATCTGGTCGTCACTGAAACAGATTGATGGCGTGCACCATGTCCTTGGGAATGCCTCTTAGGTAGTTGGAGATTTGATCCGCCATGAGGTCGCAGGTGATTCCGAACATGGTGAGTCCGACAATGATTCGGACGCTGAAACTCTCGGAAAAAACGTTCATTTGAGGAACGGCCCTGCCGAGAAAACTAAAGACGAGGAGGAGAACGAATGATATCGCGACGATAGGGCCTGCGATCTGAACGCCGATCATGAAGATACTCCCGGTCCATCCGATCAGGTTCTCGGTTAACTCTTTCGTGATGGATCCCGCTCCTATCGGAACCGTTCCGTACGATTGGTAAACGCCTACGAAAAACCAGTGGTGGAGATTGAGTGAAAAGAACAGAAACACGGCGAGGTGATAGAGTAGAATGGATGGAAGGGAAGACTGTTCCTGTTGGTAAGGGTTGATGTCATTTGACATCATTAAGCCCATTTGCGTCGCAATCAGTGAGCCGGCTAGATCGAGTGCGTAGAAGAATATTCGGGCTACGAATCCAATAAGAATTCCGAGAACGATCTCAGAGCTCATGATCAAGACAACCTGGATGAGTGAAAGCGAAGCAACCGAGATCGCTGGAATAGTGGGCGTGATCAATGCAGCCGTGAACCCTGCTAGAGCGAGGCGTACTTTGATGGGAATCCCTCGGAGCGAGAAAATAGGGACGACCATAATGATTGCCGTGACGCGTAGCATCACGAGCAACCAGGTGGTAAAAATTTCCGGTATCACGATAAAAACCCTACGAAGCAGGGGCTATACCAGTGCGGAGATCGGGGCGAAAAAGCTTCAGTTTGAGATGGATCTGAAAACGGAATTAGTGGGCTCTTGCGGGCGCCTCAGTCAGCTTTTCTGCTTGGCGAAGAAACAATGCCTTCTCTACTCGAGGCAGGTGTTACCCGTCGTCAGGAAGAGCCCGTTTCGTCCTTCAAGAGTGAATCCTCAGAGGGACAATTCTATGTCGCCATCTGTGGAATCAACTGGATGATAACGGTCGAGAACTCGATCAAAGTACGCAGGATCCAAGGAGTGGCAAGGACAAGGAAAGTCACGATTCCCATCGTCTTGGGCACAAAGGAGAGGGTTTGTTCATTGATGGACGTCACCGCTTGGAAAACGCTCACACTGAGTCCAACGCTCATTCCAATGCCCAGGATGGGAGCTGCAAGCGAAACCGCTTTGAACATCATGAGGCGGATGATTTCGACGGCAAAGTCTGGATTCATGGAATGCTAAATGAAGGGTTCGTGAGATTCGGGCACTTTGGCTAGGTTGTGAAGCTCTCTACCAACGATCGAATGATCAGGCTCCAGCCATCGACGAGAACAAAGAGCAGAATCTTTAGGGGAAGCGAGACAGTCACGGGAGGCATCATCATCATCCCCATGCTCATGAGAACCGTTGCCACGACGAGATCGATCATGATGAAGGGAACGAACAGGAGAAAACCCATCTGAAAGGCCGTTCTCAATTCACTGATGACGAAACCGGGAATAACGACGTTCAGCGGCAGATCGGTTGGCGTGCCACTTCCACTGCCCGCCATTGACGCAAAGAGTTCAAGGTCTTCTGGGCGCGTCTGTTTAAGCATGAACTGCTTGATGAGTTTCGAGGTGCTCGCGAGTGCGTCTGCCCCGGTCATTTGTTCACTTGAGTAAGGAGTAATGACCTCCCTCTGAACCTTCGCCCAGGTCGGCGACATGACGAACAAGGTCACGAAAAACGAAAGCCCAATAATGATCTGATTTGATGGTGCTCCCTGTAATGAAAGGGCGGATCGGATAAATGAAAGAACGATTACAATCCGAGTGAAACTCGTCATGAGGAGCAGGATCGACGGAGCCAGAGAGAGCAGGGTGATGACGAAGAGAATCTGAATCCCGAGGTCGACATCCATTGGTTTTCCGCTCGTACTCTGCCCGAGGTTAAGGCTCAAACCTGGGAGCGCTGCACCGAATATGGGTGATGCTTCAGCCTGAGCATGCTGCGAGCTGCACGTCAAGAACCAGAGCGATAAGCCAAACCACAAGATGCGTTTGAACCCTAAGAATGACTTTCGCTGCGGCTTGTTCATGAGTTTGTCGCTTGGCGTTCCACGACCAATTCTTCCGCTGAGAAGGGAAGATTTGCTGCGAAAGAGGGTGGTGTTGCTGGTGAAATAAGGGTTGTTCCGTTCGGCCCGACAGAGATCACGCAGCGATTCTGCTGGTGCTCGATGACGTAAAGATAGGTCTTGTGGGCAAGGACTCGGAACTCGACGACGTTTAGTTCTCGATTTGCATTCGCTTGCGGCGCCAGATGACCCCACTTTTTGACGGCGAGAACGAATCCTCCGAACACGGCGAGAACAATCGCAAAGGCTCCGAACATCTTGATTGTCGTTGCCATCAGATCGCTGTCCTTTCGGAGTAACTCGTTGGGGGCATTCGGAACTGCGTTCGTGATCGTGGCGGCAAATACGTCCCCGACGGCCAAGATGCCGATGAGCAGGCAAAGGTGAAACGGATAGTTCGGGAAACGTAGCGAGTTCACGGTGCTTCAGAGAATCTTGGTGATCTTGATGCCGAACTGATTGTCCACCACCACAACCTCGCCTTGCCCGATGCGCTTGTTGTTCACAAAGAGATCCACGGGAGTATCCGCTTTTTTCTCGAGCTTAACAATAGAGCCCTCTTCCAATTGAAGAACGTTCTTCATCGGCATCTGACAACGTCCCAGCTCCACGGACAGGCTGACCGGAACGTCATAGATCAATTCCAAATTCTCGCTTAGTGTCTCTTCAACTGCACTCATTGCCTTAGTGTATCCACTTCCTCTTGAATGGCCCGGGACCCAACTTCCATGGCCCAGTGATTGTTAACCTTGCCGACCCGGCCGTGAAACTTTGATGTGTCCCCAACGAAGAGCTCTGCTTGATTGATGAACTCAGGATCAAGGGGCAGAAAATCTCCTTCGGATAGATTCGAAAGACTCTTGAGCGTGAGCTGGGGACCGGGGCAGCGTGTTTTCAGACCGACGCGGACGGAGTCAAACCTCTCACTCCAAGCCGGGGGCGCTTTGCTCTTTTGTCGAGGCCCTGTGCCATCGTCAGAATAGAGATTGGCGATTCTTCTTACCAGTGGCTCGAGCGTAAAGTAGGGGATCGCAAGCTTAATTTCGTCGATACAGTCCGCCAGTGTTGCCTCAATCTTCAGTATCAACATGAGGGTGTCTGGAGGCGATGTTTGAAGATACTGCGAACTGGTCTCGTGCTCGAGAATCACGGGTCGATGCGCGTTTTCGTTGGACCAATGATTGCACCATTCCACGAGGATCACGTTGATCGCCTGCTCGAGGAGGGAGATTTCGACGTCACTGAATTCACTCTTGGCTTCGACGGTGTGAGCGGGGCCCCCGAGTAAGCGATCGATAATGGTCGAAGCGAGTCGAGGGGGGATTTCGAGGATTGATATGCCCCGGAGAGGTTCGACTCGGAAAAGGGCGAAATTGGATTGCTGACTGAGCTTGGGAACGGACTGCTCAAAAGACTGGATCGTCATGTCTTTAAGCTTCAGACCAAATTCCATTCGAACGGTGACTGAGAGCCGGCCCGCAAGACTCTCGACGAATTGTTCGTGCCTCAAGCGGATCTTTCTGAGCTCAAGTGAGGTTAGGAATGAGGGTTGACGGAAATCGTACGCTTTGACGTCGTCACTATTCTTTGAATTTGGAACTTCGGAAGATCCGATGACGTCCACCGTCGACTGCTCTTCGGCGACCTGAGCGACCAGGCTTTCGATTGATTCCTGTGAGAGAATCTCATCTTCGGGACTCTGGGGAGAATCTTGTTCGTCAGCCATGATGAAAAGGGGGTGAGCTTGCTAGAGGATGGAGCACGATTGCTTGCTACTCGGCGACTGTTTGGCCTCTATTGGACCGCGAATTCGGTAAAGAAAATGTTCTCGATGTATTCGTCCCCGAGTGCGTTGTTGAAGGCGGAAACCATCATGACTTTGACTCGGTTTTTGATTTCAGCCTGGCTGAGATCGTCGATTGAAAGATTCATCAAGATTCCCATCGCGATATCTCTTAGCTGAGGTTCGTGCTCCGCGACGAGGCCCGCAACGTCGCCGCCGGACCCGGTGAGAGCGAAGCTGCTGACCAGGTAGCGTGTTGCTGCTGTGCCCTTCACGTTCACGAGAACTTTCTTCACCGTGGCCATGTTGGAGCCGCCTTCTCCCTCCTCGCCGTGACCGCCACCGTGGCCTCCTCCGTGGCCGCCACTGCTCTTGCCGTGACCGCTTGCTTTCGCGCCGTGTCCGGCTGCTTTCTCTTCACCGTGTCCCTCGTCATGGTTTCCACCTTCCGCGTGGGCATCTGCTCCGGACCCAAGTTTGGCTTGGAGTTGGGGGACGAGAACAAAAGCAGTCATTCCGTAGGCCAGCAAGGGCATTGCTGTCATCGTCACAATGAGAGGCAGCCAGTCCTTGATGCCTCCCGATTTGCCAGCTTTGCTCTCTGCTGCTTTATCCTCTTCTGAATTGGCCATAGTGGAACTCTCCTTGTTGGTTTACCTATTCGTAGAATTGTGACGCCCGGGTAGGACTAGATTATCTCTTCAGATTGACGACTTCCTGAAGCACCTCATCACTGGTCGTGATCATCCGAGCGTTCGCTTGGAAGGATCTCTGTGAGGCGATCAAGGAAGCGAATTCGTTGGTCAGATCCACATTCGAGAGTTCGAGAGCTTTGTTTTGAAGGGCTCCGAGGCCGTTCGAACCTGGTGCGGCGCCTCTCGGATTGTCCCCTCCCAAGGGCCCTGCTTCAGCGACGTTGGTGTAGAGATTGTTCCCCACCTTGGCTAGGGCGTTTGGATTCTGGAAGGTCTGGAGGAGGATTTGTCCGCGAACATACTCACTTCCATCGTCAAGCTGGGCGTAGATTTTTCCATCGGGTCCGAACCGAAATCCGTTGAACTCAGCGTTTTGATTGACGCCTTGGGGACGATTTGCGGGATCATCATCGATCTTGATGTCCCCTGTGATCTGTCCGTTGGCGTCAATGAAGCCTTGCACTCGATGGCCACTGCTGGTGATCAGAAAACCCTGTTTGTCGACTTCGAAGTTGCCAGCCCGTGTGGCCATGAGCGTGTCACTCCCGGCCTCTTTAACCGAGAAGAAGCCGTCGCCTAGGATCGCAAAGTCAGTGGCGACTCCTGTTTCGGTAAGCGTTCCGGATGAGAAAAGATTGCGGACTGCGGCTGACTTGACCCCAGAACCGACCTGAGAAACAGAGCCTGAGTTTCCGTCCGTGTTTCCACCGTTGATTGCCTGGCTAAAAGAGTCGGCAAAATCAACTCGAGCCGACTTGAATCCCGTGGTGTTGACGTTGGCGATGTTGTTACCAATGACGTCGATCTGGTTTTGGAAGTTGCGGACGCCGCTGACGCCCGAGGCTAGTGATTTAAGCATAGAGTTCGCCTTCGGTAATGGGTTGGATGATTTCTGTGTTCTGGGGAGGGAGAGCGATTGCAAGGAGTTGATTGAAGTCGTACTGTTGTCCTGAAACGATGAGTTTCGGGACCCCACCTTCGAGGCGAACTTCGGTCACGGCGCCTTTCGTTCCGCTTGCATCATCAAGATTAACCTCTTGTCCAAGCATCGCGTTGGCTTGCAGGAGGCGTTGTTCTTGTCTCATTGCAGCGATGTCCTCTTGAGTCGCTTTGGACTGTTCAAGAGAGCTGATCTGCATGATCTGTGAAATGAACTCGGAGTCTTTCTTGGGATCCAAGGGATCTTGAGAACTGAGTTCAACCGTCAGAAGCTTTATGAAGTCTTCCTGTCCGAGCTCTGAGCCCAGATTGCGATCACGAGACTGGATCTCGCTGGAGGGCGATCCGAAGCTCGTGGATGGAAAAATACTTGTCATGGTAAGGTATTAGGCTGTTTGGAATTTGATTGTTGTTCGGTGTCGATCAGGGTCTGCTTCCGTTCAAGCCCAATAGACCTTTTCTGTTGAGTGTTCTGTTTGTTCCCCTTCAAGAACTTGAGGAGATCGTTCTGTTGTTTTGTGCGTGTGCTGCGACGATCCTGTTTCCGGGGTGCTTTCGCCGCGGGCTTGTCGCCCTTGTTGTCCTGTCTGTCGATCCTGAGATAGCGCTGATTCGCTGTCCCAACGCTCTTTCGGCGTCTCGAGGCTGATATTCTGTTCCGCTAACTTCGATTGTAGGGTGCCCCAGTGCGTCTTTAGCCACTCGGCGTTTTGGGAATCAAGTTGTGCGTTAACGGTGATGCCATCGGCATGCTTTGTGAGTGAAAGTGTTATTGATGTCTTCCCGTCGGGACGGATTTCAGCCGTCAAAGTATCGTGGTCGAAGCGCTTCAGGATGAGCGCATGGTCCTTGATGAGGCTTTGGATCTGGTCGATGCTTTGTTGCATCATTGGAGCAGCGCCTGCTTTCGCGGCCGGGTCGAATGTTGCCGCGGTACCTGAACTGGCCATCTGGCTGGGGGCCTGCGGCAAGGGAGAGGTATCGTGTGACAAGGGACCTGGCTGTGGGTTTCCGGGACCTCCGCTTGCTCCGCTACGTTGATCGATGGAGGGTGACATGCCCGCAACAAGCGAGGGCGTCTCCGATCGATTCGATTGTTCTTTTGGTCGTTCCATTGCCTGATCCATACCCTTTGAGGCGGGACGTGATCTTGTGTCGGTTGGACGTTGAGCAGGGGATATGCCAGACCGTGAAGGGGCTTCATGTGGAAGGGCGGAATGGCTTGTTTTACTGGGGTTTTTGAGCGTTTGTGGGTTTTGTAGAATTGCTTTTTCGATCGGGAGAGACCCGGGATGAAGTCGTTCTTGCCTCATTGCAGGCGCTTCCTCGGCAGGATTTGCCGCTAGCTTGCTTTGCTCTCGATTCGTCGCTGGCTGCTGAATCTCTCTTGCGAGCTCTGGATTTGGTTGGGTGGGGGGAGCTGAGTTCTTGGTGATCTCTGGGCGATTGCGGGAGCTGGAGTCCTGCGGTGAAACGGCAACTGCTGTTTTGGCTTCAGTCTGTTCCGAAGGTAGAGTTGCATCGGTAGCCTGCGGTCTCGCCGGTTTCACGATTGAAGCCTTACCGGGATGATGCGCCTCGGTTCCGATTTCCGCATCTGGCAGACCGCTTAGATTCATACTCGCTGTATGTCGATGAAGCGTCATCGCCTGAGCTCCTTCAGGTTCTTTACTATTCGAAGCCATTTGCGAGCCTACCGCTGTTCCTCCGCCTGCAGGGGGGGCAGGTTTTGCTTCCGACTTTGCGGGAGAGAAGAAGGCTTCAAACGGCGTGTTCTCGGAATTTTCCTCGGATTCTTCCTGTGCTCTGGCCTTATCGGAACTCTCTGGCTCTTGAGAGCGGGAGAGTTCGGGGCGGAGTGAGGCGCTTGGGACTGTTGAGGAAGCTGCGAAGTTCATACGGTTACCGACGAGTGTCTCGCTTGCTGAGGGTGCGAGTGCGTTAGCTGGAGGCCCGGGCGTTGCTGGGTAGAATAATGTTGTGGTAGTGATCGAGAATCTTGTGAACTCGTTTGAGTTTTTGGTCATCACCTGCCAGCCAGACCTTGATGATATCGCTCACCTCTGTTTGCTTCAGAAATTTGAATATTTTTGCGATCCGACGATCCTCAAGCTCGTACAACATCCGGGCTGCGTCTTTGGGTTCCATTTTTTGGTAAACGGTGACGATCTCTTTCATGTTTGCAGCTTCTTCTTCTTCGACGCGGGTGAAGAGCGTGTCGATTTCTGCTTGAATGGAATGAACCCAGTTTGTGACTCCCGCGAGCTCCTTCTTTTCGTTTGCGATCTGCGCAGCGAGCTTGTCGAGGTCCTTCTCTCGTTGATTCAGTTTTTCCTCTTTCTCCTTGAGCTGTCTAGAGAGCTCGTCGATGTCCGGATTGATATAGTTCCATGAGGCGAGATTGATCGGGCGGCGCGGCTCCTCGGGTTCGTGTTCCGATGCGTGAGACGGCGAAGAGAGGTGTTCTCCCATGGATAGGAGTAGTACAGCGGTTGTCACGAGATAGCTCAAGGATCCCGCTGCGGCGATCATCCAACTGGATTTGAGAAGTTTGTCCATGTCTAGAATCGATTGCGAACGCCCCTGCCGGCCAGTTCATCGAGTGAGGATTGTTCTACCTTTGCGAGTTTGCTCTGGTGGGCAAGTTCGCCCTGTTGGCGATAAGATTCGAGAGACTGACGTTCTTGTCTGCGGTGTTTGAGTTTATCCTCGAGTCTTGCAACTTCGTTCTCTGCTTGAGTCAGGGTTTCCTCGGCTTGCTTGATCTGATCTTCAATGTAGGACCAACCGAGTTGGTGCTGAATGAGAGATGATGGATCTCGGGTGCTGTGGAGGGTTTTCTGCTGCTTCTGCCACTCGTCGGTCAAGCGTTGCTTGAGAGCGATGGAGCTTGCCTTGGCGCGTGAGAGATCTGCCACGGCTGCGGAGTATTCAGCCAGGATGGTGGTCTCCTCGTGCTTTTTGAGATGGAGAATGTTCTCGAGTGGAAAGTGAAAACGTTTCATACGGCTTGATTTCGATCGAGAGACTAGGCTTGCGGTAGTCGATGGCTTTGAATGATTGCCCGGAGATGGTCTTGGGCGTCTGTGATTGAGCTCCCTTCTTCGACTCTCTGCTTAAGAAGTGCTTGGAGCTTCGGGTAGACTGTGATGGCATGGTCGATCTCCGGATTTGATCCGGGCTTGTAGACGCCCAAGCGAATGACTTCCTGATTCTTTTGATAGGTCGAAAGGACGTTTCGAGCTTCATTCACGATCGGCATCGCCTCTGCTGGCGTGAGGCTTTTTGCGAGGCGGCTGATACTCTGCAAGATGTCGATGGCGGGGTAATGCCCTTCAAAGGCCAGTTGACGGCTGAGGACGATGTGTCCATCCAGGATCGAGCGCACCGTGTCGGCGATCGGATCAGACATGTCATCCCCTTCAACGAGTACGGTAAAGAGTCCTGTGATGGCGCCTGATCGATCACAACCCGCTCGCTCTAACAGTTGCGGAAGGGTTGAGAAAACCGATGGTGTATAGCCTTTGGTCGCCGGAAGTTCGCCAACGGAAAGTCCCAATTCGCGTTGGGCCATTGCAAACCGGGTGACAGAATCCATCATGAGGAGTACGTTCTGCTGTTCCTTGCGAAATTGCTCCGCAATTGACATGGCCGCGTAGGCCCCCTTCAGTCGCATGATTGGGGGCTCATCCGACGTCGCAACGACGACCACAGATTTCGCACGGGCTTCCGGACTCATATCGTGCTCAATGAACTCGCGAACTTCTCGCCCGCGTTCTCCGATCAATGCAATCACGACAGCGTCTGCTTCGGAATGTCCGGCCATCATGCCCAGGAGCGTCGATTTACCGACCCCACTACCGGCAAAGATGCCCATACGTTGTCCGATGCCGCAGGGAATGAACGTATCGATTGCTTTTATGCCGGTGGAGAATGCTTGATCAATCGGGCGTCGGTGCAGTGGGTGCGGTGGAGTGGCCTTATAGCTCACTTGATCTTGGAATCGAATGGGGCCTTTGCCATCAATGGGCACGCCCAAGGCATTGATCACGCGCCCTCTCAACCCGTGGCCCACAGGAACTCGCATCGGGCGGCCTTCGGATACGACCCTGCTTCCCGGGCGAAGCCCCTCGGGGTCTGCGTAAGGCATCAGAAGGGTGGTGTTGCCGCGGAAACCGACGACTTCTGCTGGGAATCTTCCCTGTTCACGACCGCTTTCTATTTGGCAGACATCACCCAACGAGGCGAGGGGGCCGGTTGCCTCAATGACGAGCCCGGTGACTTGTTCGATTCTTCCGTAGGTGGTGACCGGATGACAGCGATTCACTCGGTTTGTCAACGCATTGAGATGCGAGACAATTGCCTGCTTTTCGTTATGGAACTGGATCGCTTTCATGACCGTTCCGGAGTTTCTAAGCGGCTAGGCTAGGACCGCTGATCAGGTTGTTGATTTGGGCTGTCTTCGCCTCGACAGTCGCATCGATCTCTCCGAAATCTGTTTCGATCCGGCATCCTCCGCGAGTGATGCCTGGAGCGGCCTTGAAGGTGAGGCAATGTGAGGCAATGTGCTCGTTTTCGATGGGGTGTTCAGCTTGATTCACGAGAACGAGATCCTCGGGGTTGAGAAACACTGTGATCTTACTTGAGTGCTGAACCCCCTTGAGGGTCTCTGCGACGAGAGAATGGATCCGTTCTTCTGTAAGGGGACAGGTGGCGACATATTTTTGTGCCACACTGACCGCAAGCTCTTTGATTGCTTGCTCTGCCTCTTTGAGCATTTCGGGAACTGCTTTGGTGAGGGCCCTCATCACGGTTTGTAATTCCTGTTCTTGGCGAACCTGCACTTCCTGAATCTGGGTTTCGGCTCGTTTGGTTGCGTCGCGTTGGCCGTCTTTGAATGACTGTCGACACGCACTTTCCAGGTGGGCGTCAATGGATGTTTGATGATCGCAACAATCCTCGAGCAGCACTTCAGTTAAGTCCTGTTCTAGGTTGATGGTGAGTTGCTTATCGAATGCTTCCACTGGAATTTCCTCGTAGCGATGAAAGGTCGATTTCTTCGTTTGCTTCCATCTGGCGTACAATCGCGATGATCTGCATTTGGGCTTCCTCGACATCGGCAAGTTTGACCGGGCCGGCGAATTCGAGTTCTTCCTCGACCGCCTCTGCCGCACGTTTTGAGAGGCAGGAGAGGAGAAGCGCTCGGAGTCGATCGGAGGCCGTCTTGAGTGCGATCGCCAGTTTGTTCATGTCGACATCCCGCAGAATCTTCTGGATGTCGGATGCTTCCAGCGAAACGAGATCTTCGAACGTGAACATCTTCTGCTTGATCGCCTGGCTGAGCTCCGCATTCTTCTCTTCGAGTTTTGAGAGCAGACTCTTGCTGAGTCCCTTATCCATGGAGTTTAGAATGTCGGCTGCGGGCTTGATTCCTCCGGATCGGCTGACTGAAACGGGCGGCGTGTTTCCGGCGCGGGCGAGCACAACCTCAACAACACTTTCCATCACTTCGCTGGACGTAGGAGAGAGTGTGGCGAGCCGTTCGACCACGATCGCACGTTTGTCCGGGTCGAGCATCGAGAGGATGCGGGAGGCGGAGTCGGGCGATAGATAGCTGATCAGCAGGGCGATCGTTTGATTCTGCTCTTGTTTGATGAGGTTAAATAGTTGGCGTGGCTCCATTTCAACGATCCGCTGAATGGCTCCCGGTGCTGTTGGAGTGGGGGAAATTCTTCCGAGAATGTCGGCTGCTTTGAACATGCCGACGGATTTCTCAAGAGTACTTCTCGCCAATTCAACACTGCCGCACACAGCCGTGCTCGCGTGGACTGCGAGGGATGAGAACTCGGATAGAATCTCCCTTTGTTCACGGGCGTTTAGGAGGGAGAGGCGCGACATCTCCTCCGCAATCAGCCCTACCTCATCTTCGCTTAGAAGTTTGAAAACGTTTGAGGATGTTTCAGGCCCTAACATCACCAGGAGCGCCGCAAGCTTTTGGAAACGGGACATGTCGGGAACACGGGATTCGAGATTTCCCACGTAGTTCGCGTCCTGCACGGGTCTAGCTGCTGGAACCAAGTCTTGGTTTGGAGCCTTGGCTTGGGGATCAATTGTTGCCGTTGTCATCGTCTTCGCTGAGCCAGGAGCGCAAGGCTCGGGTCATGTTGTCGGGATTTTCTTGAAAGAGGCGATTCAGCACATCGGTGCTCAGATGGCGGCTCGGTTCCTCGGCGATGATGAGCTCATCATCGCCATCGATTCCGATACCTTCACCACTGCGGGCTACGGCCCGGGGGAGGGGGTTTCCATCGGCGTCGATCGATTTGGCATAGTCTTCGAGCGTGAGACCTACAGCGACAGATTTCTCAGTGGGCGCAACGAGTTTCTTGCTAAAGACACGGACAATCGCGAGCCCAAGAATGGCGAATACAAACGGTTGTCCAATGTTGATCCACTCTTGAATGGTGCCGCCAGGGCCAATCAGGTTGGGTTCTTGAACTGTGGGAGGTTGATTGAATTCGATTTGTTCGACGGAGAGGTTCTCGACCACATTCGTGATTCCCAATGTCTTGGCGACAATGCGCTTTAAACTTTCGATCTCACTTGCATCACGGTCTACGAAAACGGTGTCGGTTCCCTGAACTTCCCGCTTTTTGGCGACAAATACGGCTGCTGTGAGTGATTTGAGTCCTCCGGCCATCTGGACAACATCATTGGTCGTGCTGCCGACGGCGAAACTGTTCTCTTTGATTGTTTTATCCGACGAATTGATCTCCGGTAGTGAGCCGACAAGGTTCGTTTGGCTCGTCGCATTGGCGGCAACCCCGGGAGATGCCGAACTTCCAGCGGCGCTTTGGGTGCTGGTCACTTCGCTGGTCTCGGTGGTCGAGAGGGCAACACCTTCAGGATCGTACTGAACCTCCGTTCGTTTGACGGTATCGTAGTTGAGCTCGGCGGATACGCGAACGACTGCTTGTCCAGGGCCGAGAACGGTGGTGAGCATATCCTCCGCCTTTTGTGCGAGATAGAGTTCTGTCTGGCGTCGAGTCTCCAACTGACGCTCTGTAACAAAGGCAACCGAGTCCGGGTTTTCGTCTCTGCTCAGCAGCTCGCCGCGGGAGTTGGTGACACTCACGTTTGCCGGGGTGAGTCCTTCGACCGCGTTTGCTACGAGGAACTGAATCGCTCGAACCTGACCGCCTCGAACATCAGTGGCGTAGCCGGTCTTGATAAAGACAGATGCTGAGGATTCGATCTGATTGTCCACCAAGAGTCTATTCTCAGGAATCACGATCATCACTTCTGCGGATTCAATCCCGTCCATTTGACGGATCGTCCGAGTCAACTCTCCTTGAACAGCGCGCATGTAGTTGACTCGCTGTTGCATATTGGATAGACCGAAAGCGGGACGGTCGAAGATCTCGAGCCCCACGTCATCGCCCTTTTGAGGGATTCCCTCAGCGGCTAGATCGATCCGCACTTTGTGCACAGACTCCTGGGGAACGTAGATCGATGTGCCCGAGTTCTTGAGGTCGAACTTGATCGAGTGATTCTCCAGGTGAGTGATCACCTTGTTAGCCTCTTTGGGACTGAGATTGCCGTAGAGAATGGCGTAGGTGGGTTTACTGGACCAGTAGCCGAGGCTGAGAATTCCTAAGAGCACGGCCGCCCCTGAGAATCCGATTGTGATGCGCTGATTCACGCCCAGTGTCCCCCAGGTGCGCAGGAGGTCTTTGACGAGTTGTTCGATACTTTCCTTCATTCCCTTATTGCCGCATTAGTGGATTACACCTGCATTCGCATGAGTTCCTGGTAGGACTCCAGAAGCTTGTTTCTAACTTCGACCATCAATTGAAAGGAGACGCTAGATTCCTGGATGGCGATCATTGCTTGATGAATCGGCACGCTCTGATCCGTCATCATGCTGTTGACGGCAGATGCCGCCTGAACGCCTTTGGCCGTTACATCGCTGGCCAGACTGCTGATCATTTGCGAGAACCCAGTTCCTGCCTCGCCCGTCGCGCGCATCGGACCCAACTCTTGAGGCGACGAGGGGAGCTGCGGAAGGTCTTTCAATCCCAACTGCTGCATCATGGCTGCATCGGGAAAACGCAGACCGTCCGGTGCAGCGTCAGAAGAGAATTGGTAGGGATTCTCGGCAGTTTTACTGGCCAGGCTCATCGCCTGGGCCATGAAATTGTTGCCTGCTGTGATGGGTTCCATGCTTTGCTATATGGGCTCGGGGCTAGCTTTTTCCGATGGAAAGGGATTCATTGGCCATACTCCGCGAGAACTTCATGGCGGCGACATTGGCTTCGTAGGCTCGACTCGCCATCATGAGATCCACCATTTCTCGGTTCACATCGACGTTGGGGTATTCGACATAACCATCTGCCGAAGCATCCGGGTGTTCGGGGTCGAAAACTCGTTTGAACGGCGATTTGTCTTCCTCAATGCGAGCGACTTGCACGGACTGAATCGCGTTCTGTGAATCTTGGAGCACGGCCTCGAAAACCACCTGTTGTCGGCGATAGGCCTCTCCGTTGTCCGTCTTCGTGACTCGAGCGTTCGCAATGTTCTGAGAAGCCACTTCCATACGAATCCGCTCCGCATTCATAGCGGCGGCGATACTTTCAGAACCTGGCAGCGTGATGTTCATCGATTTCTAGCTCCTGGTTGATCGGGTTACTGTGGCCGTCCCGTGATCGCGAGGCGAAGTTTCGAAAGGGTTCCGGATATCAGTTGCGCCTGTAGCTTGTGGGCCAGGGCATTCTGGTTGAGGGCGACGACCTCTTGCTCCACATCGACTGTGTTGCCGTCTTTGTTTTTGCTCACGGCCGTTTGATCGACGGTCACATGAGGCTGCAGATTGGCTAGTTGTTGTTTGTTTCCTTCGCGGAGGGCCCGCGTGAAGGCTGCGTTGAAAGATGGCGCTGTGTCGACGCGGCGATAGCCGGGGGTCTCGACATTTGCCAGGTTGCTGGCGATGGCCTTCTGCTTAAGACCGCTTGCGTCCATTCCTTTCTTCGCTGCGATGTAATTCGTTTGACTGAAGAGTGCCTCGATCATGGTTTTGAAATCTGATTGGAATCGCCTCAGCATCAGGCGTGCCATGGGGGAATTGTGAGCGAATGTCTCTAATTCGATGCGTGTGTAGGGATCTAGGGCGGCAAAATGTTCCAGCTTCGGAATCCCTTGCCGGCAAAGACGGCCTACCGAGAAGGCCTTTC
The DNA here is from genome assembly GCA_964342405.1 of uncultured Verrucomicrobiota bacterium. Classification (GTDB taxonomy): domain Bacteria; phylum Verrucomicrobiota; class Verrucomicrobiia; order Limisphaerales; family AAA164-E04; genus UBA2970. Next base: position 172,883 of record CAYFGX010000004.1, read on the forward strand.
TTTCCAAGTGAGCTTTAGATTGGGTTGGAGGGGCTCGATTTTTTTTGAGGTCTAGAGTCCATTCACAGGGAAACGCCTGGCGAACGTTTCGTTTCGATTGCTGAGGTGACCGAAAAAGTGGGTTTTTTCAAAGGTTTTGGCCTGTTTTTCCTCGTTTGTTGTTCGTGAATGTCGGCCTGAGAATGAAGGGACTATTACTTCTTTATAGGAGTGACGATTCCGTTCGGTGAGAGGGCAGGGGCCGCGTTGGCATACTGGTTGCTGAGTGGCCTGCGACATGAATTCAATCGAGACAGAAGCACCATCAAGACTCGCGGTTGAGGCAGAAGATGTCCTTACCTTTCCACGAGGCCTCCTGGGTTTCGAAACGATCAAACGCTACGTGCTCCTCAAGAATGAGGGGGAGGAACCATTTCTCTGGTTACAAATGGTTGATGATCCATCCCTTTCCTTTCTGGTCGTTCCTCCATACCCAGCCGTACCAGATTATAATCCACTCTTTGATCCTGAAGACTTTGCGAGCCTAGGAATTGAAAGAGAAGACCAAGTCATGATGCTGACGATTGTGACTGTAGGGGGAGACGGCAACGCCACCGTCAATCTGAAGGGGCCTCTGGTGATTAACCGAGAGACTCAAGTGGGTGCTCAGCTCGTTCTCAAGAATTCTGCTGAGTACGGCGTTCAGGAACCGCTGACAGGGACGGACAGCCACAATCGAATGGAAGGATAGGAATCTCATGCTAGTTCTGGCGCGCAAAATAAACGAGAGCTTGGTTATCGACGGGCGGATTGTCGTACGGGTGGTGAAAGTCGATGGGGAAACAGTGAAGATTGGGATCGATGCGCCGAAAGACGTACCCATCTTTCGTAGTGAAATCTACGAAGAAATCGAGAAGAACAACCGAGATGCCCTGACTCACAAAAATTCAGAGCGCGTTGAGTTGCCTCTCAAACGTTCAAAGAAGTGTAAGGGAAGACAAACACCAAGAAACCCAAAAAATCTGGACTCTAAAAAAGTGTCCTAAAACCACGTTACTAAAAGGAACCGTAAACAAAGGAAGGTCAAACTATGTCAATGGTAATCAACTCAAACGTCGCTGCCATGCAAGCGTCGGGGCAACTCAGGGGAAATCAGGATGCGCTAACCAAGTCGCTCAATCGTCTCAGCTCAGGATCAAAAACAAATGATTCTTCAGGAAATGCGGCGGATATCGCCGTTTCACTGAAGCTGGATGCTCAGGTTCAGAGAATCACAGCAGCAGAGAACAATCTTTCAAGTGCCGCTTCCTTCACCCAGACCCAAGATGGGTACCTGCGGAATATCGGCAAGGTGCTCGATCGCATGAGTGAGTTGGCGATCTTATCGCAAGACGTCATGAAGCCTGACGATGATCGGGCATTGTACGATAAGGAGTTCCAGCAATTGAGCTCGTTTATCACCGATACCGCCACCAAAGACTTCAATGGCGTGAGTCTTTTCTCGACTGACAGTCTGGCTGTGACGATCGATTCCGAGGGGAACACCTTCTCTATGAGCGGCGTTAATCTAGGGTCGACAACCTACACGGATGTCACTTCAGGCAACGTGTCCACGACCACTGCCGCCATTTCAGCCCTCTCTAAGATCAAGTCCGCCATTTCTCAACTCGGGAAGGACATTGCTCAGTTGGGATCGACACAAGCGCGGCTCGATTCAACCGCTCAGAACTTGTCCATCAGCAAGATGAATCTGAGCGCCGCGAGTTCCAAAATCAAAGATGTCGATGTGGCGGCGGAATCAACCGAGTTCGCCAAGTACAACATTCTCGTGCAGTCGGGGACGGCGATGTTAGCCCAGGCAAATCAGTTGCCTCAGAACGTTCTTCGACTTCTTCAGTAATCTTCTTTCTTGGAATTGAACGGTCTGCTGTTCAGTACTGCTTAGGAGAGAGATTCCGTCGGGAATCAAGTGCTCGACGGCACCCTTGGTAGATGCTGGCGGGACAAAGTGACTGTTGATCAGTCCCTGCCGGATGAGTCCAAGATGAAACACTCTGCGTTGAGTAAATTATCATGTTCACGATTCTTCATGTCATTGAACGCTTGACGCTCGGTGGGGCGAGTCGGGCGCTTATCGGGCTGTCCAAGTATTCCGCTCGAGATGGGCTTTATCAGCACCGGGTCATATCCCTGCTACCCGCTCAGCCAGAAGCGGTTACATTGGCCGAAGAGGATGGGGTCAAGGTCCTTCAAGGGGCTGAGGAGGCCCTGATTGATGGCGAAGTGAATAGCGCCGATCTGGTTCAGATTCACTGGTGGAACGCACCCGTGTTGCAGGGCCTGATGAGAAGAGGCCTTCCGCCTTGCCGTTTGATGATCTGGTGCCACGTGGTGGGAGATACATCCCCCAACATGATCACGCCAGGGCTTATTGATTTTGCCGATCTCACGATCGCTTCGAATCCTTACACCCATCGGGAGTCCAATGTCTTCCGTTCCCTATCGTCCGAGACTTGGCGAGACAAGACGGCAATGATCGTTGACCCCACGGACTTCGATCGGGTCCAAAGCGTTCAGCCAGTTAAGCACGCCGGGTTCAATGTCGGATACATCGGAACAGTGGGGTATTACAAAATGCATGCGGACTTTATTGAAATGTCCTGTGCAGTGTCCCTTCCTGACGTGCGCTTTCTTGTGTGTGGGGGCGGAATCCAGGAAGAGCTTCGTCATGAAGCACAGCGTCGTGGAGCGGCGTCTCGATTTGAATTTTTGGGATACCAGGAAAACATCGCTCAAATCATTTCTCAACTCGATGTTTACGGTTATCCCTTGTGCCCAGATACTTACGCATCTGGTGAGCTGAATTTGCAAGAGGTTATGTATGCCGGGGTGCCTCCGGTTGTCTTTCCTTATGGAGGCGTTCGCCGGCTCGTGGTGGATCAATTCACCGGACTGATCGTTGATTCAAAAGAACAGTACCGCGAGGCCATTGAGTTTCTCTATCACCATCCGGATGAACGCCGTCGCCTAGGTGAGAATGCTGCGATTTATGCCCGGCAAATGTTTGGTGCCGAGCATGCGGCCGAAAAGCTGAATGGCCACTATCATGCGATGCTTCAACAAGACAAACAGCATCGAGCTCATTTCGATCCCGCTTCGCTGGGTGAATCGCTAAGTGTTTCAGGTGAGCGGCTGTCAGGGGCTCAACTTTATGCCGAATCGCTCGGGCGAGATGAGAACGTTTTCCTCGCGAGTTTGGACGAGAGAGGTGGGGACAATTCACTCGCCGCTGATGAAGCGATTCAGTCCATGTCGCCGGTGGTTCATATCGCGGGCATTTTGGAGTATCGCAATCAGTATCCCCGAGATCCCTGGCTCCTTTATTGGTCTGCCTTGGTTTGGATGGGGAATGGCGAGTGGGCACAAGCTTTGGAAGCCCTATCGGGAGCCCACTCATTAGGCTTGGATCACTGGCGCTTGCATTGGTTCTTGGCGCTTGTCGGTCGAAGACTCGATCAGTCTGAACTCGTTTCCCGCTCGCTGGAGAATGTTCGGCAACGGAATGCGCAGTTTGCGCCTGCTCGGGAAGAGATTCAGGGAGATGTGGAAGCATTGGAAGATTGTCCTTTTCCCTCCGTGAGACAGAAGGAGCCAATGAGTGTTGCGAACTCGTCGGATGGCGCCGAACAGTCCCCAGCTCAGGACGAGTCGGAGCTCGTGTCACAGCTCGTTGAACTCGAGTCGGCAGCCGAGCAAGGAGACGCTGGGCGGGTGGATGCGTTGCTTGGACTTTTACACGGACAGGACATGGTGACGGCCAAGGGCTTTCATCGATTGGGACGGGTTGAGTTTAATCGTGGACGCTTTGCCGAAGCAGCAGAGACTTTGAAGTGCTCTCTTTCGCGTGGTGAAGTGAGTGTTCGGGTTTTAACACAGCTCGCTGCTTGCTCCTTAGAGTTGGAACGGATCGAAGAGTTTGAAGGCTTCCTAGAACAGGCCATGGCTGCAGATCCTAGCGATCCGCTACCTCATAAATTCTTAGCTCACTTGAATGTAGGACAGGGAGCCTTTGTGGATGGAGCTAAAGTCTGTCGGGAGATTCTGAAGGTGGATCCCGACGATCTTGAAACCCTCCGCCTCTTGGCCGTTTGCTTTCAGAATTGTGGTGAGTTTGAATCCGAGCTTTTGACGTATGAAGAGATGTTGCGGGTAGATCCCGACAATCAAGCGATTCGTCAGCAGTTGGCTCAGCGGAGTGAGGAGATTCGAGAAGCGACGGAAATGTCGGTCAAGACCTCTTCAGGAGCCTTGCCGGTGGTGAGTGCGATTGTTTCGACCTACAACGGGGAGGCTCTCCTTGGGGCCTGCCTCGATGACTTGCTTCGTCAGTCCGCCATTGATCAGATGGAGATCATTGTCGTGGACAGTGGTTCCGAGCAATCGGAGGGAGCGATCGTTAAGGAGTATCAAAAGTCACACCCGATGATCCGATACATCCGCACAGAGGCGCGCGAGACGCTTTATCAAGCTTGGAACCGAGCCTTGGAGAATGCTCAAGGGCGCTATGTGTTCAATGCGAACACGGATGACAGCCGTCATCCCCAGGCGGTTGAGCGTTTTCTGTCCGAAATGGAAGCTCATCCAGACGCGGCACTTGCGTATGCCGACTGTGTGTGGACGGAAACTCCCAATGATCCGTTTCCCATCAAGGCTGCCCTTCGAGAGGTTCGCTACCCGGACTACCATCCGGCCCTTGCGCTCTTTTATTGCTATACGGGCTGTCTACAATTCTGGCGCACGGAATCTCTCCGTGGCCTCGGTTGCTTTGACCCGGCTTTTAAGGCGGCGGGTGACTACGAGGTCTTGATGCGATTAGTTCAGTCGCGATTGACCGTCCTCCATGTGCCCGAAGTATTGAGTGCTTTCTATCAGAATCGATCCGGACTCACGCAACAGTCGAGTCAGTCGGCTCGTGAAGAAGGGTTAGCCCGCGAAGCCTTCCGAAAGGGATTGGATATCGCGTGGCTCTATGACTGTCCTGCTGACGATCAGGCGGCTCAAAGTGAGGCTTGGACTGCGCTGGGTTGTTTTGCCCGGCAAGTGCGGGTCCCTTGGCATGATGACGCGGTAGGCGATGATGCGTTTGCCTTAGCTTGTTTTCAGAAAGCCCTGGTCTTGAACGCTCGCGCAGAGAATGCCGCTCGCAATCTGCTCACCATTCTTCAAGAGCATAATCGGGTCGATGTCGGGAAGGACTTTTTGCTGAGTGAATCGATCGGTTGGACTTCGGAAGAGTGGCGCTGCCTTGAGGAAGTTGGCTTCCAGTGGGTTGAGGTCGAGCGCCCCTTGGCGGTCAAACAAGCTACGGCCGGCAATTCCCGATCGCGTCAGGCGGAGCGGTCAGCCAGAGAGGCGGAGGCCATTGAAGCGAAAAGCCTCCGAAAACGAGTCTCTTGGAGTGCGCCATTCTTTAATCCCAGTGGATACGGAAGTGAGGCCCTTAATTTTGTTGCTCCTCTACGGGATCAGGTAGCGCTCACGATTGCGCATAATAGTTCGATCGTCTCGCAGGATTTCGTCGCTGGAATGCTGCCGGACGACCGACGACGGTTGAATGATCTGGTTCCAAGAGGGCGTACGACACAGGCCGATATCTCAATCTGCCATGGCCCAGCCTCGTGTTTTGAGTTGAAGCCGGGAGCGAAGTATCACATTGGGCGAACGATGTTCGAAACGGACCGACTTCCCGTTGATTGGGTGCGTCAGTGCAATTTGATGGACGAGATCTGGGTCCCTACGGAGTTCAATCGAAAGACCTTCATCGAGAGTGGCGTTGAAGCCCGCAAGGTCGTCACCATTCCAGGGGCTGTCGATGAAAACCACTTTGATCCTGCGAAACACCAGGCGATCGAGTTGCCGAATCAGGCGAGATTCAACTTTCTCTGTGTCTTCGAATGGATCTGGCGCAAGGGGTGGGACGTCTTGCTCAAGAGCTACTTTTCAGAGTTTGGCCCGAGTGATGATGTTTGCCTCTATTTGCGGACCTATGAGTGTAACTGTCCCGATGGGGATGCTAGAGCGGTTTTGACCAAACGAGTGTTGGACGTGGCACGGGAAATGGGCTTGGAGCCTGAGCAGTTGCCGCGATTTGAGATCCTGCCAGATCAGGTTGCGTATCAGCAACTGCCAGGATTGTATCGGGCCGTTCAGTGTTTGGTCGCCCCGAGTCGTGGAGAAGGTTGGGGCCGTCCTCATCACGAAGCCATGATGATGGGTGTGCCTGTGATTGGAACAGGTTGGAGTGGCAACACCGAATTCATGAGCGAGGAAAACAGTTTCCTGATCGACTATGAATTGAAAACTGTGAGTGGAGTGGAATCCGCGTTCTCAATCTGCGAAGGGCATCGATGGGCTGAACCCTCGGGCAGCCATCTTCAGTCCTTGATGCGGGAAGCGTTTGAGTCCCCCGAACGGGTGCAATCAAAAGGTCAGCAGGCACGAGCGGATGTGCTCGAACGATTCAGTCGAGCGGGTGTGAACCGGCAGGTGGTCAAGCGGTTGGAAGAAATCGAGCATTTGATGGATGCTCCCGAACCCAGGATTCCCGCTCGATCGACTACACTTCCACCAAAAGACCTCAGTCTCAAGGACAAGAAGATCGACTGGGTAGGGCCGTTTTCTGATTTTGGAAGTTTAGCCCATGTGAATCGAAGTCTTGCGAAAGCGATGGGGGCCTCCTTCAAGAAACAATTGCGCCTGGTTGAGCCAAGTTCACTGGCGACAAAAACAGGTCCAATTTCGAAGGAGCTCGCTGCTCGACTTGAGCGAAATGAAAGACGGGAAGCGTCCCTGACGGTGAGGCATCAGTGGCCTCCGAACTTCGAATCCAAATCCGAAGGCGGGCCTCTCGTTCTGATGCAACCGTGGGAGTTTGGGGCTTTGCCGAAATCTTGGGTGGCGGCGACCGAAAAAGTTGATGAGATATGGGTATACTCAGAGTATGTCAGACGAGTCTACGTTGATTCCGGTGTCGAACCGAGCAAGGTGAAGGTCCTCTCTTTGGGGGTCGATCCTCAGACCTTCAGACCGGATCAAGATCCTTACAAACTTCCAACAAGCAAGGGATTCAAGTTTTTGTTTGTCGGCGGAACAATCGCTCGCAAGGGACCAGACGTTCTCTTGGAGGCTTACCGACAAGCCTTTACGTCGAGCGACGATGTGACCCTCGTGATTAAGGATTTTGGGGGCAGTGGTGTCTATGCCGGCCAAACTCTGGAGAAGGAAATTCGCCGCTTTCGGGAGCAGCCAGAGAACCCTGAAGTTCTCTATCTCAACGAGGAACTTTCCGAGACGGAGCTTGCTGAATTGTATGGTAGCTGTGATTGCCTGGTTCATCCTTACCGAGGCGAGGGCTTCGGATTGCCTGTTCTTGAAGCGATGGCTTCCGGCTTGCCAGTGATTGTTTCGCGAGGCGGCGCTGTGGATGACTTTACGCCCGACGACTGTGCCTACAGCGTCGCGGCCCAACGTCGTCATCTGGGGAGCGAAGTGGGGGGGATGGAGCTGATCCGTGAAGGCTGGTGGTTGGAACCCTCGAAGGAGGCTCTCATTGAACAAATGAGGCATGTTGTCGCGTATCCCGAGGAAGCCATTGCTAAGGGACAGCGTGCAGCCGCTTTCGTGCGAGAGCAATGGACATGGGACCACAGTGTCCGCCGTGTAGTCGCTCTTGCCGAGGACTTGTTGAAGAAACATCCCGTGCCGTTGAAACGTCGGTCGGTCCGCCATCGCACTCAGCAAGAAATTACGCTGCCCAGCTGTGCCCGAAAAGGGGACTTGGCTGGTGCTCGAGCCCTCTTTGGAAAGAACCGTTATGCCGCGGCTTGGGATGCCGTGGGCAAGGAGCTGAAAGAACGGCCGTTTCACCCCGAAGCTTACTTGTTGCTGGCAGAGATTGCCTACAAAGCAGGTGATTCCGGGAAAGCGCAGTCATGTTCGAAGATCCTGTCGGCGATGGTGCCATCGTGGGCTCCGGGCAAGCAGATGGCTCGAAAACTCAAGAAACGGAAGGGGCGCCAGAGACAGCCGATCTCGCTGGGCGACGTTCCAATGCCTTCGGTTGATCAAAGAATTTCCGTCTGTCTCATTGCAAAGAATGAAGAAACGTTCATAGGCCAGTGCCTCGATAGCGTGAAAGACTTCGCTTTCGAGATGGTTGTGGTGGACACGGGCTCGGAAGATCGAACTCGAGAGATTGCTCGAGATAAGGGTGCGAGAGTTTTTGAGAGTTCCTGGGAAGATCATTTTAGCAAGGCAAGAAACGAAGCCCTGCGACATGTCTCTGGCGATTGGGTGCTGGTTCTCGATGCCGATGAGGTCATCTCGTCAGATGGGCTGAATGAGCTGCTCAATGCGGTAAACGATCGCAAAAGCATCGGCTTCCGTCTGCCGTTGATAAATGAAGGAGCTGAAGAGCAGGGGACGAGTTTTGTTCCGCGTCTCTTCCGCAATGCTCCTGGGCTCTTCTACGTCGGGAGAATCCATGAACAAGTTTTCAGCAGTGTCGAAGTGAGGCGTCGACAGTGGGGGATGGAGAATCGAATCGGTAAGGCCCCGATTGTGCACTTCGGTTATTCGAAAGAAATGACCCGTGACCGTGACAAGGTTGCCCGAAATCTTCGATTGTTGGAGCTGGCGATTGAGGAAATCCCTGATGATCCGAATCTCTTGATGAACCTGGCGCTAGAACTTTCGCGCTCAGGGGATGAGTCCGCATCGCTGAAACGTTATCTTGAAGCCTTTGAAGCGATGATTGCCCTGCCGAAGGCGGATGTGGTGCCTGAGCTGCGAGAAGCCTTGCTGACTCAGTTCATCTCGGCTCTCATTCGAAACCAAGGATTCTCGGAGGCGCTCGACATCTTTCGACGAGAGGAAATCACATCGTCTGTTCTGACACCGTCACTCCACTTTTTGAAGGGGCTTGCCTTCATGAGGACCGGCGGATTCGAAGAGGCCGTTGGTGCTTTTCGGTCCTGTATTGGTAGCCGAGAGGAAACAACTTACTCTCCGGGCTGTGCGGAAGCATACGGAGCCGCTCCTTACCATTGTGAAGCACTCTGTTTACAGAAGCTAGGGCGAGAACAAGAGACACGGCAGGCCTTTGAGCATGCCCTTGAGCAATCCGATGTCACCTGGCCGATCATCAAGGATTTCTCTGTCTTCCTGAGCGGGACAGATCAAGTGCTCGAGTCTTTGACCTTGCTGCACTCAAAGCTGAGTGAATACAAAGACGAAATTTCCTTCTGGCTGCATGGGGCTCGTATCGGGCTGGACCATACGTCGAGCTGTGAGTTTGCGCTTGATTGGATTGGCGAAGGAATCAAACACGTCGGGACTCATCCGGCGTTGATGATCGAGTATGTCAAAGCCTTGCTGCTCAATGATCAGACGGAGTTGCCCGAGAACTGGACGAAAGCGATCGAGCCCTCTTGCGAGTCCGCAGCGACCTGGTCGATTCGGTTGTTGGGTAGCATGGTGGATGGAGACGTTGTTCAGGGAGTCATCCCTGTTCCAGAGCGAGAACTGAGTTTCGAGGTCATTCGGCTTTATCGACGCTTGTTGACCAGCAATGCCCGTAATGTGGTTGATCGCGTGAACGACAACTTCGCCTTGATTGAAGCCCTGGCTCCAACGGCCGCTCGCATGTTGCAAGACGCCGTGGCGGAGGCTCATGTGATGCCAGCCTAGCATGAAACGAATCATTACAGTCTGGAGTTTGGTTCTGCTGTTGGGCGTGCTCAGCGGTTGCCAAGAAGGCTCCAAACCCGAGGGACCGATTAGTTTTTCCGAGCGTCTGCGCTTGGCTGAAGAAGGAGATTCAGAGTCTCAAAACATTGTCGGTGTGGCGTACTTGCAGGGAACCGACATTACTCGAGATCTGGAACGAGCGGTCTACTGGTTTCAAAAAGCAGGAGAAAGTGGCAACTCAACGGCGCTCTACAATCTGGGGATCCTCTATCAAGAGGGAAAGTACGTGGGCCAAGATCACGAACGTGCGTTTGGCTATTTTCTCGATGCCGCGCGGCGGGGTTTGCCTGAGGCACAAATGAGCCTCGGATGGTTGTATGAAGGGGGCTTGGGAACCGTGAAGGACATGACGGAGGCGGTCTACTGGTATCGTCGGTCCGCGACCTTCGGGAAAGCCGCGAATCGCGAACGCGCCTACTACGCAAAGCATTTGTTGAGTCACCGCGAGCGGCAGTTTTTGTACGGGAATCGGGATGCTCAATTCCTTCTGGGCAAGTTGTTTGAGGAGGGAGACGACGCATTTGAGCCGAACCTCGAAATGGCTGTTGAATGGTACGAGGACGCAGCGGTGCGGGGAGACGGCCCATCTGCCGGGCGATTGGCCGTTCTGTTGGGATTGCGCGGACAACCTCGCTCGGATCCCATCATGGGCTATGCCTGGGCGAACGTTGCGGTTGAGACGCAAGCCTTTGAGACGGCTGGCGAACTACTGGCTTCAATTGAAAAGACACTAGGCCCGGACGAGCTTTCTCGGGCTCAGGAACAGTCTCTCTCTCTTCTTGAATTGATCGAATTCAATCGGTCGAATCTCTAGACCCTTGTTCTCCGTTTGGAATCTTGTCCCTAATCAAATCGTCAGGGGGCATCTGACGCGCTCCTTTTCCTCGTCCCATTCCGCCTCTTTCTCAATAAATCATTTCTTGAGGGCTCGAATGATGGACTCTCATTCTGAAACAAGTTTTGGGTGATTTTACTCCCTTGTGCCGGGTTTTTAGGGCTAGGAGTCGATGTTTGATTCTTAATTATAGAATTAGGAAAGAAAATCTGAAAAACGGGTTGTCTTCATAAAAAGCGTAGCAATACTGTGGAAATGTTGGGGAAGGCAGTCACTGCCTAGAGGGGGAACTGCGGTATTGGAAGGAAGACTACGTTATGAAGATGATTGATCGAGTTCGAGACCTCCGATGGTCTGATTTATTTAAGGAGTTCGTTTGCCTCACACTCGCTTGGGGGCTCGCGAGCTCTTCCACAGTGAGTATAGTCCATGCCGATGGTTCTTGCCATCAGTTGATTTCCGTTCGCAGCCAACAATCAGATTGTAGCTGTTCGGCGACTGGTCCGATCGTGACAAGTTGCGGTAGTGGGATTGATGTCCGTCAGTATGAGTATTGTGAGGGAGGGTTTGATTCGGGATACGAGATGTGCTTGAACTCCCGCCAGGAGATCGGTTCGAGGTGGAATTGTGTCGCGGCTGTCACTTGGTCCAAGATTGCTGATTGCAGCGCGAGAGCTGCTGTTTGTGCCGTGGCTTGCGCCAGTAGTGCCACTCATGCCGGGGTTCTTTGTGCTGCTTGTACTGGTTGTGGCTACGTGAGCTGTGTAAAGCGGAATGTCAAAACCATTTATGGTGCGAAGAAGTCAGCGGCTGCCGGGGTTTGTCCAAGCAGTGTTAATACCGGACGATAGGAGTGATATGAAACCGTTGTTCTCTTGGTGGCGGTGTGAAGGGAAGTGGAAACGGTCTTGGCTACTGGCCCTCCTCCTGTCGAACGCTGGTGGGCTGTGCACTAGTGGGTTTGGTGCGGACGGTATCGGCAGCCCTTCAGTAGGAGAGTTGAAAGCTCTCTTCGCCGTTGTTGCCGAGGAACTCCCTCCAAAGATGGTGCTGGCTGCCGAGATTGAAATCTTGGAACCACCTATGGATCCTGAGGAGCTTGAGAGACTGATTGCCGAAGACGTCAAGTACTCAATGGATGCTGAACGAAGATTGGCGGAGAAAGCTGGTGGCACAATTCCAGAGTCCGACCTTGAGTCACTTCGCGAGGTGATTGAACTGGATCGTCGAAAACGGCACTCGGGAAAGCGTCGTCTTCGAAGAAAGGAATGGTATTCACACTCGGGAAAGCTATATCGAAATGATTGGTTCGATTTCCTAAGCCTCGAGCTGCATCCTGAAATCGAAACGAACATTATGAGTGGGAGGATTCCTACCCACCATTCTGAGATCTCATTGTCAAAACCGGGAGTGGTATCAGATTCCCGGTTTCCCGAAGGGAGCGGGATATCGATCGATCACGGACTGCAGTCTGCTTCGGTCCACAAGGCGGGGAGTTTTAAGGTTGATGAGCCGGAGTTGTGGCCGGTGCTTTCCCTTGAGGGTGAGTTGGCCTTTCCCTTGGGTGTCTTATTGGCTGAGGAAGGCTCTATTCCTGAGGATCCTCCTTTTCGCGATATGATCGCGGGAGCAAAGCTTGACGAGAAGAAGCTGGCTCAGGCGGCACAGGGAGAGGTTTTAGGTTGGAAGATCTCGGCAGCGAATGAATCACTCGATGGTCAGGCAGCGACCCGGATCTCGATGGTCGGGCAACCGAGGTCGATGTTTACCCAGATTCTTGGGGCCCTGATCGAAAAGACGGCGAACGTCGAGATCAAAGAGGATTTGGCGGATGCAGCGGCAGCGGAGTATTCCTATTGGATTGGAACGAAGGAAACTTCCACTGAACCCCGATTGTTGAAGGCGGAGAAGAGGGTGGCTGGAAGATTCGTGCTGTCGTCAACACGGGAGTGGGACGAATCCACGGGATTGATTCGCCGATGGGTCAAGCTCAAGCAAGATCTCAAGACAGGAGATGAAACCCGAACGAGTTACACCTTCGACGAGGTAAACCTGAATGCGACCTATTCGGACGAGGACGTTTTTGGATATGGGCAACTGGATAATTTTGAGTTTATCGATTATGATCGGCGCTTGGTCCAGTTTCCGGAAGGAAGCCGCATCATAGAGCTCGAAAACTCAGTGGAGACCTTTCCGGATTGGGCGAAGAAAACGATCCTGTTTGTTATCGTCTTGATCCCGGTGCTCTTCATTCGAAAAGTGCTCGGTCTTTCACAGCCCAAAGGTGGGACTTAGCGCTCGTAATTGTGGAGAGAATCAGCAGGAAAAGGGCTTGAATACTGGCCCTTTTTCGCCGCTCTTCGTCGGCTTCATTCATTCCGTTCTGAGTCCATTTGATGGCTGGCCGTTGTTCTGGGTTTTACTGCTCGTCATAGGCGGTGGTTCGGTTAGCCTCCGGGGTATGTCAAAGCGGCTTTTCTTACTCGATGGGATGGCTCTGGTGTACCGCGCCCATTTTGCTTTTGCCACACGGCCGATTCTGACGAGTGCGGGGTTCAACACGTCGGCACTCTTTGGCTTCACCAATACGCTCCTGGATCTAATCCACAAGCATGAGCCCACTCATATGGCGGTTGCATTTGACACGCCGGAGCCAACGGCACGCCACAAGGAGTATCCGGAATATAAAGCCCAACGTGAAGCGATGCCCGAGGATCTCAGTGCGGCCTTGCCCCACGTGGACCGTCTTTGCGAGGCTTTTAGAATTCCCTTAATCAAGTGCCCTGGCTATGAGGCGGATGACATTGTCGGAACTCTGTCCCAGAGTGCTGATCTGGAAGGCTTTGAGACCTACATGGTGACGCCTGATAAAGACTTTGCACAACTGGTCTCTGAAACGACGTTCATGCTCAAGCCGGGACGAAAGGGGGATGATATTGAGATTCTTAAGATTCCGGATGTCTTGGAAAAGTGGGGCATTGAACGCACGGAGCAAGTCATTGATATTCTGGGTCTCTGGGGGGATGCCTCAGACAACATTCCTGGGGTGCCGGGGATTGGTCAGAAAACAGCAAGTAAGCTGATTCTTAAGTATGGCAGTATTGAAAACCTGCTGGACCACGTAGACGAGCTCAAGGGCAAACAGAAAGAAAACCTCGTGAACAATCAGGAGGAGGCCCATCTTTCTAAACGCCTTGCGACGATTGATCGAAATGTCCCGGTGAATCTCAAACTGGACGAGCTCGTTCGCCAAGAGCCGGACGATGAATTGCTCCGCAATCTCTGTGTTGAGTTCGAGTTTAACTCCATTGGGAGGCGCTTGTTTGGTGAGGATTTTAAAGCTGGGAGAGGAGCGCCGAAGAATTCTGATTCCGAGGCTAAATCACCAGATACGGATGCTGAAACCTCCTCGGAGGCCTCGGCAGCGAAGGTTGTTCTAAAGGACCTGAGCAAAGTGAAGCATGAGTATGTGTGCGTTCGAACGCCCGCTGAGCGAAAGGCGCTGCTTGAGGATCTGTCGAAACAAGAGGTGTTCTGTTTTGATTCTGAAACAACGGGGCTCGATCCCAAGACCGCTGACGTGATCGGGCTGGCGTTTTCCTATGAGTCTCACCGTGCCTTTTACGTTCCGGTGATTTCTTACGACGATCAGGGATTGCCCGTTGAGGGAGGCGCATCGTTTCCGGACGTGTTACAAGAATTCCGTGAGGTCTTGGAGAATGAATCGATCTCAAAAGTGGGGCATAATCTCAAGTACGATCTGAGTGTCTTGCGATGGAGGGGGATTCGAGTCGGGGGAATCATTCAGGATACCATGCTCATGCACTGTCTGATCGAGCCGGACCTTCGGCATGGGATGGATTTTCTGGCAGAGATGTATCTCGGCTATTCGCCCGTCTCGATCACGAAACTCATCGGTGAGAAAGGCAAGGACCAGAAGGACATGTTGAGTGTGCCTTTGGAGCAGTTGTCAGAGTATGCCGCAGAAGATGCGGATATCACGTGGCAGTTGTTTCAATCCCTCCGACCCAAGCTGGTAGAATCGGGACAAGACTCAGTCTATTCAGAGATAGAGGCTCCGCTGGTTCGAGTGTTGGTTGAGATGGAGCATGATGGCGTTCGTTTGGATTCAGAGGCTTTGCATCAGTTTTCTCTCCAATTAGGCAATCAGATCGAGACCCTTGAGAAAGAGATCTACGAGCTGGCTGGCAAAGAGTTTAACTTAAACTCACCCAAACAGCTGGGAGAGATTCTGTTCGGCGAGATGAAACTCGTTGAAAAGCCGAAGAAAACAAAGACAGGCCAGTTCGCGACCAACGAGCAGGTGCTGATGACCTTGGCCGTCGAGCATGAGATTGTGAGGAAGATTCTCGACTACCGAACAGCAACCAAACTCAAATCGACATACGCTGATACGCTTCCCGACGCCATTTTCGAAGCGACAGGCCGCGTTCACACAACCTATCACCAAGCCGCCACCGCGACCGGGCGATTGAACTCGCAGGGACCTAACCTGCAGAACATCCCGATCCGAACAGACTTGGGACAAGAGATTCGACGTGCTTTCGTGCCTCGCGGCGATGGGTTTCGCTTGCTCAGTGCGGACTATTCCCAGATCGAACTCCGAATCATCGCGGCTCTTAGCGAGGACGCCGGAATGCAAGAGGCGTTTAAGAGTGGAGTCGATATCCATACGGCGACTGCGGCAAAAGTCTATGGAGTCTTTCCCGAAATGGTGACATCGGAGATGCGTCGCAAGGCAAAGATGGTGAACTTTGGTGTGGCTTACGGCATCTCAGCCTTTGGCTTGTCACAACGTCTGGGAATTCCGAGAAAGGAGGCGGCTGAAATCATTGAGCAGTTTTTTGCCAATTTCCCCGGGGTGAAAAATTACATTGATCGGACGATCGAGTGCGCTCGAGAGCAGGGGTATGTTGAGACGGTCAGTGGTCGACGCCGATATCTGCGGGACATCAACTCAGCGAATGGAACGGTGCGCGGTGGGGCTGAGCGGAACGCGATCAATTCGCCCATTCAAGGAACGGCGGCCGATATGATCAAGATTGCGATGACGCGAGTGGCTGATGAATTGGAGAAGCGGAATTTGAAAACCCGATTGCTTCTCCAGGTACATGACGAACTTGTGTTTGATCTCTGGGAAGACGAGGAAAGTGAAGTCCGCGAGTTGGTGAGCGATTTGATGCGGAATGCTCTGCCGCTTGCGGTGCCGATCGAGGTGGAAATCGGCACGGGAGAAAATTGGCTCGAAGCCCATTGAGGGCCTCGAGCCGAATGGAGGCACCGGCTAGTTCGCCGGAACCAGAATAATTCGATAGAAGCGGGCGCCGTCTCCAGCTGTTGGCGACCACGTGCCGTCTGCAGAATCAGCTGTCACGGGATCCCCGACACCGGCCCAGTCGCTCAGGTTTCCAGATTCTTCGATCTGATAAGTCCTGCCTTCAATCGCGTCCCAACGCAATTCAATCTCGCCACTGGCCGTTAAGCCGATCGCCAGCGTGGGAGGTGTATCTGGAACTTCCACCACGGGAGGAACCGGAGGAACAGGCGGTAAAGGAGGCACGACGACAGGTGGTTCCGGAGTAGGCTCAGGAGTGGGTTCGACGACTGGCGGCTCAGTCGGTTCAGGTAGTTCCCGCGTGGCGACAATATTCCCTGTGAAGGTCAAGAGGGCGTCGTTTGGTGTGGCTACTCTAAATCCAACTTCCGTTTGGATTGGGATGGTGAGCGTTTGAATGTTGTCGGCGACGGTGAAAGTGGCGTTGTCCGAACTCACGTTCTCGCCGGATAATCCCGCGAGCGATTGGGACGTGTTGACGGGCAGGAAACCTCCCACCGCCAGATCCACGGCAGCAGCCGACTCCTCGGGAATCCCCAGAGCGATTCCACTGGCGGGGAACGACTTGCCATCGGCGCCCAGAGCGATTGACTCGCTGGTCAAGTCGAATTCGATGTTCCGAGCGGCCGCATCGGCCGACGCAATGAGCACGGTTGCCTTCGCTCCGAAGTCAGCCGGGCCTTTGCCATTGGCACCGCCAGGAAGCGGCGACCAATCTCCACTTGGATTGGCGTCAATTCTCGAACCGGATTGGAAGGCAATCGATGTATCCGAAATGATCGCGCGCAGTTCGCCGCCGAAGGTGCTGACAAGACTGCCGTCCGCTTGGCTTTGAAGGGGGTTGCCAAGCACAAGCCCGGTGACAGTGATCGTACTGGCGTCAGCGTTTACTTGGAACACAGCTTCGTCGCCGACAACTGGAGATCCAGGATCGGTCCCCGGTTCTGGTTCCGGCTCGGGTTCCACTGGCGGCTCGGATCCCGGTAGTTCGGTATCTATCCAGATGGAACGGATATTGACCGATGCGGAGGCGGACGTTGTGTCGTCGCCAAAGAACAAGAAATCGGAAATGTCGTAAGGGGTCCCGAAGCCGGAATAGTCACGGAGTGGGCCTGTCAGAATCTCTTCGCCGTTACCCATGAGTGTGTAGCTCTCACCCTTGATCTCGAGCACGAAGTCCACGTACTGCGACTGAAGTCGGAAGGGGAGTTCCGCATTACCCTCTGAGTGAACGAAATCGACTGACTGGGCGAAAATCTCATTCGTCCAGAAACCGAGTTCGATTCCCATGAGATCGCGGGATGTGGCAATCACGCTGAAACCGGCACGATCCGGGCGGACGTGGTTTTCCACCGGGAGCTGAACTGTGAAGCCAATCTGATAACCTCGTTCTCGACTAAACTCGTCAGGAATCTTCGGGTGAGGTGTGAGTAAGGGCACACGAGCGAAATAGCCGGCGTGATCGTCTGGATTTCGAAGGGTATTGAGATTGACAGCCCCACTGACGGCGACTTGGCGGGCCTGGTTGCGGATGAGGGGATCGAGGAGATAAATCCATCCCTGTTTATCTGGCAGGAGTCGTTGGTTGCCGTCGAAGAGTGTGATGGGCTCTGCCGAAACTCGGAGGGCTAAGACAGTTGCCAACACGATTAGGAAGCTTAGAAAGCGACTCATTGTTTTCCTCATTGATCGTACGAGATGATTCGTGAACTATGAATCTCAAGCATAGGCAGAGGTCGTTATTTTGGCGATCATTTAATAGCTCGCACGCCGGGATGTAGTGAGTTCGAAAGTGGGAGAGCCATTCAAACGGGTGGAGGCTTGAGCGTGGCGTGGGCCCACTCGTCCCACTGGGTGGTTTGATGGAGCTGATGCTTGTTTTGTTGGTAGAGGAATGCACATGAAGCGATTATTGCATCAGTTAGGAAGCGTGAGCTTGGGATGGGGTCTTGCCGTGTCGTCGTTCGGGGCCGAAACCCGTATTGGGGAACATCGATTGTCTCATCCTGACGGATTTGAGGTGTTTTTGGCCGCTGGACCTCCGTTGATCGATCGGCCTATTGAGATGGCGCTGGATGAACAGGGGCGCCTATATTGTACGGACTCCGCGGGGGTGAACGATAAGGTCGAGCAACAGTTGGAGGAGAAACCGCATCGAGTACTTCGGCTCGAGGATACGGATGGCGACGGTGTTTACGACGAACGGGTGGTTTTCGCGGATCGGATGATGTTTCCCGAAGGATGCCTCTGGCACGACGGCTCTCTCTACGTAGCGGCACCTCCGAGTATTTGGAAGCTTACGGACACCGACAATGACGGTGTCGCGGATGTTCGCGAGGAATGGTTTCAGGGCAAGACGCTAACGGGGTGTGCGAATGATCTGCATGGTCCTTATCTTGGTCTCGACGGAAGGATTTATTGGACGAAAGGAGCCTTCGCGGAGCAGACCTATCATAAGGAAGACGGCAGCCCCTGGACGACGAGAGCGGCTCATATCTTTAGATCAAGGGTGGACGGTTCAGGCGTTGAGGCGGTCATGACCGGGGGAATGGATAATCCCGTGGGTGTGACCTTTACACCCGGAGGGGAACGAATCTTCACGACGACCTTCTTTCAGCACCCGGGAGGCGGAAAACGTGATGGGTTGATCCATGCCATCTATGGAGGTGTTTACGGTAAAGAACACGGCGTGATTGAGGGGCACACTCGAACCGGTGCTTTGATGCCAGTCTTGACCCACTTGGGGGCAGCGGCTCCGGCTGGACTGACTCGGTATCGATCAGACGTGTTCGGGACAACGTATCGCGATAATCTGTTTTCGGCCCTTTTCAACATGCAGCGTGTGATGCGTCATCGCTTGCGAGCGAACGGTGCTTCCTTCGCGTCGACAGACGAAGTTTTCTTAGAGTCCGACAACCGTAACTTTCACCCCACGGACGTTGAGGAGGACTTCGATGGAAGTCTGTTGGTAGCGGATACGGGCGGTTGGTACAAGCTTTGTTGCCCGACGTCTCAGTTGCCCAAGCCGGACGTATTGGGAGGCATCTACCGCGTTCGAAAAATAGGTGCCGCTCGATCAGGATCCTACCAGCGCCTGGCGAATTCGATTGAATCGATGAGCGTGCACGAGAAGCTTCGTCGCTTGGACGATCCAAGGCCCAGGATTGGGGATCAACTGATCGCAACGCTAGCGATGGACGGGGACGCATTGGTAGAGGCAGTCGAGTTGCAGCGACTCTTCTTGCTTTCGCCTCGGGTGCAGCAGCGTTTGGTTTGGGCCTTGGCGAGGGTGGAAACACCTGATGCGAGGATGCAAAATCGACGATTCTTTGAAAGCGATGACGCCGTGGTTCGCTCTGCCGCGATCCATTCGGCCGGCTTGCATCGAGATCAGGCTTCTCTTCCCTTGCTGCTAAAGCGCTTGGCGGCAGACACCGTTGGGAATCGACGTGCGGCAGCCGAGGCGATCGGAAGGATGAAGCGGTCGGATTCGGTTGAGCCTCTCTTGAAGCAACTGTCGGCGACGAGCGACCGAGTTTATCGACACTCGTTGATTTATGCGTTGATAGAGATCGGCGATCCCGAACCGATCGCCTTGGCCCTCGAGTCTAGCAATGAGAGGGAGTTTCTTGGCGCTCTCATTGCGATAGATCAAATGGGCGGTGAAGGCATTCGAAGTGAGCATGTTGTGAGGGCTCTAGCAATGCCGCAGTCGGCCGGAAAGTGGGTGGCTCGATCTGTGTTGGCAAAGAGAGCTGAACTGGGAAGCGCACTCGTCCCTGTTCTTCGGAGGTGGGTGGCGGATTCTACAGAAGCCAGCGTCTCCGAAACCGAACTTTCGAATCTCCTTGTGGCTCTTCACAGTGATCCTGGCGTGATTCAACTGATACGCGATGTGCTCTCTGATACCAATGCTGATGAAGGGGCCCTTCAACTGATGCTCCAGGTTGTCCGAGGGGTTGAAGGCAGCGAGGGCGCGAAACTCTGGGGGGATGACATTACGCGTTTGGTGGAAAGACGACCGAAAGGACTTACCTTGCCGGCGACACGAACAGCGGCCCACATCGCGCAGCCCACGGGGGCGGGGCTTTCGGTTTTGAAGTCGTTGATGCGAGTCTCCGTGGATTCAGGTATAGGGCTTGAAGAACGATTGATTGCGTTGGGAGTTTTGGGGAAGCATTTGAACACGCTTGAGAATGAGCAGTTTGCGGCCCTTCTCGAAGGGGTGAGAATGGAGCATGCCGTTGCGGTGAGGTCAGCAGCCAAACATGTGTTGGAAACGGCGTCCTTGAGTCATCAGCAGCTTGTTCAGCTTGCAAGAGCGCTTGAGGAGGTGGGGCCGCTTGAAATGGGTGCTTGTCTACAGGCTTTCGAAAAAGCTGATCATCCTCGCGTCGGGCTTGAGTTGGTTAAGGGCTTGAATGATTCACCAGGACTTCCTGCACTCACGCCGAGTCAGGTTGAGAATGCTCTTCGAGGATTTCCTGCTACCGTCCGGGAATCAGCGGAATCCCTGATCCAGCGAATGAACGTGAATCTGAAAGATCAACAGACGCAAATCTCTCGTCTCCTGGCTAAGCTGCCAGCGGGAGATATTCGGCGGGGGCAAAAGGTGTTTAACAGTGAGAGGGCGGCGTGTTCATCGTGTCACGAGATCGGATACTTGGGGGGAGACGTTGGCCCCGATCTTACCCGGATTGGTCGAGTGCGCAGTCGCGAAGATTTACTAGAAGCGATTGTCTTTCCGAGTTTGAGTTTCGTGAGAAGCTATGAGCCCTACAGCGTTGTGACCCAAGGTGGAGATCAGTATAGCGGAGTAATCCGGGACGACGAGCCTGACCGATTGACTCTCGTGACGGGGCCGGGACAGTCTGTAACGATTCCAAGAGAAGACATTTTCGAACTAGATCGTTCGCAAGTTTCTCTCATGCCTGGTGGGCTCTCGGAAATTCTAAGCGAAACGGAATTGGCCGATTTGCTGGCCTTTTTGGAGGCGACCCGCTGGTAGGCGAGGCGGGGAAAGGGTGTCGTTTGCTCAGGCGGCCCCAAACGAGGCGAGGTGTTGTCTGAGGTAGCTAACGTAAAGGCCACACCGCAACTCCACCTTGGATTGGCTCACCTGTTTGAGGAGCCCTCCTTGTCTCAGGCGCTTTTGACTCGTTTCATCAAGAGCCTCGTTGCCATCTAGCCAACGATTGAGTGCGGACAAGAGTTTGCTGTCCTTGGTTAACAGGAGAACGATACGCTTCAAATGATCATCGAAGAGGTGCTCTTCCTCATTGAGATGGGACGAGAAATCGGAGAACGATTCTTCTTTGGTGAGCATCTCTTGGAAGCTCCGGCGAGTTAAGTAGGGTTGACCGCCGGTTAGTTCGAAAAACTGGCCCACGTCTTCGGGAGAGCCCAAAGGACATCCGTGACGGCGATTGAGCTCTTCGACTTGTTCCCGATTGAAATCTTCCAGTTGGAGTCGCGTGCCGATGTTGAACGGCGACATGTTGATATCCGAGATAAATAGAGCTGCTTCTGTGGCGTATGAAATAATCAACGAGAGGCGGTGCCAGGGTGAATCAGGATCGAGGGCTCGCTCGTTGTGCCAGCTGCGAAAAAGCGCGAAGACATCGCTTGAAAACGGACTGGTAAAGATGCGGTCGACTTCATCCATGGCCCACACGAAATGTCCCTTCACTGATGCCAAGACGTGCTTGACGAAGTATCGTTCGAAGTTGGCGTTTGGGCTCAGTCGTTCATCCCAGACGTCCTCTGGCCAATCGTCGAGATCTAGACGGTCCGCGATGGTTTGGCCCAAGGTTTGGTAAAAATCGTCCAACGACTCCAAGTAGCTTGCGTTGAGTTTTTGGAAATCCGTTAGAACAACCCGAGACCCGCTCTTGCGTGCTTCCGCTAGTCCTCGGGCGAGGAGGGATGTCTTGCCAACTTGGCGAGCTCCTCGAATCAGAATGGTGCTCTCGTGGTTCTCCAGGGCCTCTGAGAGGCGCGAATCAACGTCGCGTCGAATGTAGAAATTGGAATCGAGGGGGATCGCACCGCCAACGGACTCAAGCGGAAATCCTGCGCCTTCCTGAGGAGCCGAATTGTTCTCGTTCGCTTTCATAGTCCCGACCGCTGTGTGCCGAAGCATCCCAATCTCTCTTGAGCCTCTCGAGGCGCAATGAGATTCTTAGGCACGTTTTCTGTGAACTGAGGCAGCTTAATTCATGCCTGCATCATGGCAAGGAGAAGTTTTTGGGCTCTTTCTGTAAAAAAAGCCCAAAAACTGGTCTGATTGAAAGGAACGCTCGCCTTAGAGAAGATGTCGCTTGAGGAATGTCTCGTAGAGCTGGCACCGAGGTGCCACATCGGACTGGGAGCTGCCGACAATGACACCCGAGCTCCGGAGTCGATAGAAACTCTCTGGGGTTGGACACCCTTCGCCTCGGAGCACTCCCCGCATAATCTCCGTCAAATTGGCGTCTTTGGCGAGGAGAACGAGTATGCGGCGGAGGTGGTCGCCGAAGACGCCGTCATCGCGGTCCGCCTCGCCGATGAAGGCTTCGAGTGTCTTTTTCTGCGTGGCAATTTCATGGAGACTTCGGCGCACAAGGAAAGGATGACCAGCCACGAGTTTTTGGAATTTCTCGATTTCTTCAGCGGATTTTAGCGGCTTGTCGTATCGCTGATTGAGATCTTCGATCTGCTCGGTCGAGAAATCCTCGAGGACGAGACGGGTGCCGACATTGAACGGAGATTGGTTCATGTCGGTAATGAACAGGTGAGCCTCCGTGGCGTAGGCGATTCCGAGTGTCAGGCCGGCCCAAGGTCCCGATGGGTCTAGGGCTCGCTCATTGTGCCAAGATCGGAAGAGTCCGAACACTTCACTACCGAAAGAACAAGTGAAGAGGCGGTCAACCTCGTCAAGGCCCCAAACGAGTGGCGCATTGAGGTTCTTGAGCACCTCGCGGCGGATGTACCGTTCAAAGTTGACGTTCGCCCCACGGCGCTCATCCCAGACATCTGAGGGGAGGGTCTTGAGGTCCAGCTGATCGGCCAACGATTCGGCGAGACTGAGATAGAAATTGCCGACATCTGAGAGATTGTCTGCATTGAATTTCTGAAAGTCGGTCAGGGCGACTTTCGCGCCGCGCTCGCGGGCGAGCTGAAGGCCGCGGGCCAAGAGTGAGGTTTTCCCAATCTGCCGGGCTCCTTTGAGGAGAATGATGCTATCGTAACGAATGATGGCATCCCGAAAGTCCTTGTCCGTTGGGCGTTGGATGTAAAAGTCGGAATTCAAGGGAACGGCGCCGCCCACAGGCTCCAGAGGCAAGGGGCCCGAAGGCTTGTGCTCTTGGGGAACAATACGGATGGGGGTGGGCTTCTTGACGGCACGAGGAACGAGGCGAAGGCCCTTCGAAACCTGCAGCCGCAAGGGTTGCTTCTCGCTGAGCGCCTTAATGCGAGCCACAACCTTCTCAGTGACCGTCGAGTTGTCGTTTTCGCTTTCCCAGAGAATGTGCTCGATCGGGTCCAGGATACCACCCATGGGTTCAGGGAGGTCGCCGTGCCAGTTGACCCGGATCGGCAGGAGTGCGGGGCGGCCTTTTTGGCTCTGCGCGGTATCGTGCGCGGTTTCGATCTGATAAACCAACATCTCGTTGGTGGTGGCTGCTTCAGAAAGAAAGGGGATGAGAACGCTGGCAGTCTTGATCTCTTCAGCGATCTTTTGGGCCCATTCGATGCTCGTTTCCGGATTGCGGTCTAGAAAGACGGAGTGTCCCTTTTGGATCAGTTGCGTCTCGAGATGTCGGGCGAGTTGTGTCTCTTGTTCGTCATCGGGTCGAAAGAGGACAACAACTCGTGGAAGACTGGTTCCAGACGATGATTCAGCAGATTCTGACATATTATTAGCTAAAAAGGCCCTAATTGTGACGTAATAACCGCACCTGGCACGGACCGCACCTCGGGACCGATTCGATATTGAGGACGAGTCGATATCACAGTCCGGCGGTTCCTTCAACCCTTACGGAGTTTCATCCTAGGAGGCAAGATTCTTTAGGGTGGAGAGAACTATTTCATTTCCCGCAGACCCGTTTGAAACGCGACTTTTGTCTCGTTCAGAACTTCGAGGTCTGTGATTTTCCATTGCTGGTCGACAGAAGAAATCGAGAATTTGCCCTTGTATTGATTTTCTCGGGTATGAATGTGCCCCCAGTGCTCGACCGATCCGCTGACATTCCATACACAATCAAAGACCATGCCGGGTTGTCTCTCTTGGTAGAAACGATCCAGGAGCTGTTTTTCTTGGATTTTTACGGCAGCGACTCGGGCGATGGCTCCGCCTTGTTCCTCCATTCTGAGACCGTTGCTGATCTTGAGAAAGAGGCTCTCGAGGAGTTCGCCACTCACACTTTCTGCCAACACGTCGTAGATCTGGCTCTCGTCTCGGTAATCAAAGGCGCGGTAGATGTTGCCCTGCAGGGTATCCAGGATCTGTTCGGCGTCCTCGGTGGCGATGATTTCCTCGTCCGGCAAGTCCTGAGGTAGTTCGACGGCTCCGATCTCTTGATTCCAGAGTAAGAGCCCGACCACCAAGGCGAGGACGCCCCCGCCGATGAGCCCTTTCTGATGCCGTTTCCAGCCCGAAATCAGGAATAGACAGCCGAGCCCAAATCCGGCGATGCCTCCGAGGCCTAGTTTCTTCACAGGTTGCAGTTTGGGTGCCGCGAGGCTGACAGCTTGTTCTAGTTCCTCGAGAGGGTCGTTGCGTTGCCACGAAAAAGTCGGCTCGGCCGGAGTGAAGAAATGTCGATAGCCGGGTGCGTTGCGATCGTAGACAACGGAATTGAGGAGGGGGGTGTGATTGTTGAATGTGTCCCAGGTGAGCTCGAATTTCTGGGGCGCTTGTTTGCTAGGGTAACTGAGGATGATGCCAGCCCGGGCATTGTGGATGCCGACTCTCTTGGGTTCTCTCCGCTGAGCGAAGTCCCGGAAATCCAATCCATAGAAGTCGATTCGATCGACTTTGGCCGGCACCTGGATGCCGTCGATCTGGAGCGGAGCATGGTCCGAGAAATAGGCTGCGACGGACTGAGCGGCTTTGGCTTGTTCCTCGACTTCCAAGAAATCGGACTCAGCTCGGTCGATGGGGAACCACGTTTCCAGGGTGAGCAGGGGGACAAGAATTTCATGCCGGATCTCGCTGTCCGTGATGTAGATGTATGAATAGGTGGTCGAGTAGCTGGTGATGCCGAGGAGTTCTTCTCGGCGTTGCTTCATGAGCTCTCTTCTTTGCCGCCAGGATTTACGATCGTTCGTTGGCGGGTTCTCCCAGTCGAGTTCGATCGAGTGCGGGTTTTTCGGGCTGATCTGCACCGGATACCCGAGGCGTGCGTTGTTTTGCAACACGATCAAGTCCATCACTGATGGAAGAGGGTTGTCGTCGCCGCCAAAGTTTTGCGAGAACGTGAGGTACTCGGGGGGGCTGGCGAGTTCGTAGCCGATCTCGTAGTAAATGGAGGTGGACATGACAGCGTCTAAGTTGACGCCCTCCTCGGGAATTTCATCCGTGTCCATCGATGTGACTTGTCCTGGGAGTGCTTCGCCGTCGAGGTTGCGAACTCGAAAATAGTCGAGCAGGAATTGTTGGTGTTTCTGGCTGGCTGTCTTGAGCACTTCTGCGCTCAAAACTTGCTCGGTATTGGGCTGAAGTTCCTGGAAGAGCATGAGATCCTCCACTAGGATCTTCAGCTCGGCCTTCACCCGGTTGGCTTCAATATTGACCACCACTGTGCTCAGTGAGATCGGGTGAGCGAGGATTTTCTCTGTTGGAGCGGAAGAGCACAGGAGGAGAAGCGTGAGAGTTAATCCGAACGCACGGGCTTGATTCATCGTATTTTGGAAACTGTCTTCGAGTTTCATAGATCATCTAGCGTCGACGTGATAGTGCGTGGGTTTAGACGCATGAGACGTTGACTCCAATTGAATCGAGGGCCGAAGTCAAGCCGCTAGCCACAATCTGCCAATTCGCGATCGAGGATCCAAGTTCTGTGCGAACGGGCTGCTTGTTGTTATGTCCTTGAGTTCATCGGTGGATTTTGTCACAAGTCGAAGGATGAAATCTGCCTATGAACTAGCGATGGAGCGCCTTGAAAAAGATGCGCCGACAGCCAACCTTTCCGATGAGCAGCGGGATCAACTCGCAGAGTTGGATTCGATCTATCAGGCTAAGATTGCGGAGAAGGAAATCTTTATCGAGGGGCAGATGGCGAAAGCAGTCGAGGCGGGTGACATGGAGGCCATCGCCTCGCTCGAACGACAGCGCGCCGCGGATCGCAACAATCTCAACGCCGAGTTGGAAGAAAAAAAGGACGCTGTCCGCAAAGGCGACTGACGCCATCTCCGGCGAACGTGTGTTGGATTAGGGAGCGAGCTCGGAATTGTGAGTAGGCAATGGTAAGTGCCGGTTTCTTCAAGCCTCGGTTTCCTATGAAAACGGAAGCCCGCCTTCCACGCTCCAATGAGTGTTATGACTGACTGTGGGCGAGGCGGGCGCGAAGGTGCGGCTGTCTCTGCGGCCGCAGCGCGATTCGCTTTTCTTAGTTTTTGAATCGCTGTGAGGCCGATAGTTGCTCATTGGAGAATGCTCTAGGCGTCCTTTTCGTTCAGATCATGCTGCTGTTTGTGTATGGAACCTTGTTGCCGCGCTTCGGGCATCCGCTCGGCTTGGATCTCGAGAAGCAGGCTGAACGCCGAGGGCGGGCTGAGGTTAGCGGAAAGTTATTCGACCAGGGGGAGTATCCGGTAGCCGTGCCGAGCGAGGTCCCGGGCGAGAGAATCTTTGGTGAGCTGTTTGATCTGTCCGCAGAACATCGCCTTTGGAGAAGCCTAGATGAATACGAGGACTTCAAGCCTCACGATGTGGCGGATTCTCTATTCGAGCGTTGTCAGGCCATCGCTTGGGATCGGAATGGCCGACGGGTAGACACGCAAGTTTACTGGTACCGAGCTGCAGTGGATCGATTTGCGCCCATTGCTGGCGGAGACTATCTCGCTTTTCTCGAGGGTTCATCCGCGCAGAATTAGCCGCCTGCAGAGGGACCGATTCGGTCGCCTACGCAAGGGGGCGAGCCCTCGAAAAAAGCGATGCTGACCGATTCTTTTTCTAATTATGCGCATAATAGGGTGCGTGTGTCGCATCCGTGTGTGGCTCTCTTTCCTGGTCGTTGATTTGGCTCGCATTCGGAGTCGGATTTCGATACATCCTGGTGACCTGTCTGCGGTGAGCAGGATGTGCTGTTCTCTGAGGGCTGGGTTTGATCCCCAATAAGGAGATTGAGAGATGAATGGTATTTCACGACGGTTACTGGAGGGGGGCTTGTGTTGCTGCTTGATCGGATCCTGGGGAGGTCTCGCGCAGGAGGCCCCACTCGATTCGGATGGGGATGGATTGCCGGATCGGGTTGAGATCGAGTTGGGGACAGACCCATTCCAAGCGGACGCTGAGGCTCACCTTCGGGGGCCCCTTGTGTCGCTGCCCGACGGTCAGATTGAGGTTTCATGGAGTAGTATACCTGGGCTGGACTATCGTTTAGAGCGAACTTCTGCACTCGGTTTTGGCGACGCGATTACGTGGGAGGCCGTCGGAGTTGTTTCAGCGACTGAGACGGTTTCACGTCTTGCAGACAGCGCTTCTGATTTTTCTGAGCCAAGGTTTTATCGAGTCGTCGCCATCATTCCAGATCTCCCCGACCCCGTTGAGCCCACTGAGCCAATCGAGCCGCCGACGGTGGAGCTTCCGGAGATTCCCGCGGGGCCTGGCTTGCTCGTTACCGAGCCGCTACCGCCCGCAACGGATACTGATTCGATTTCGTTGACGGGGGGAGTGGAGGCCGGAATCCGACTCTCGGAGAATCAGGACGGCTCCTACACGGTTCAGTTGGAACGACCGAGCGGGACCAATTTGGTGCGTGAAGTTCAGTTGGAGTACACGGATGTCTCGGGGGCGGTGCGGCAGACTGATCGCTTCTGGTTGGCATTGCTCGACCCGGATCGATTCGTGCCCTTGGACGGTGAGGGGCTTCCCGTGCCTGGCAGTGAAGTCGGGGTCGAATCCTCGGGGCGTTTGCTTCCCTTTGAGTATCATCCGATGGGGCGGTCACCTTTGGGGTATGGACAGGGCTTAGTGATTCGATTTCCGAACGGTGCTTTGTTGACCGAAACGGTAGACGGTTCGGAGCTTGAGTTCGAAGTTGCCGAAGCACAGTTTGGTCAGAGAGCGCCGCTGCGTTTCGCCGAGACCCTTTCCGTCGACGGCCAGGGAAGCAAGTCGCTTCCGTTAGGTCCATTGTCTGTGGCTGATTTAGCTCGAGTCTTTGGTAGAGATCCGGCTCTTGGCTTTTCGGTTCGAGCCTACAACAGCGTTCCTTTGACCTGGAGAGCAGGTGCTTTGGAAGAGCGGGGGATTCGTGGAGGGGTGTTTTCGGTCGATGTTCCGAGCTTTCCTCTGATTGGAGATTCTATGGAGGTCTCCGATCTCGTGGTGACGATGGACGACATCGCCGGAATCCGAATTCCGTTCTCCGGCGTGTTTCAACTGTCAAACTTCGAAGGTGTGTTGCCAACGATCGAAGCGGGTAAGCGGCGTCCGATCGTCCTGACGATTCGTCCGAATGGGCGGATGAATCTCAGCGGGTCTGTGGCTGTGCGTTTCCCCAATGGCCCTCAGTTCCGCGCTGATCTCGTCTTGGAAGATCCCTTCTATTCCTTTCGCATGGCTGCGGATGGATTGCGTATGCCGGTCTTGGGCTCCTTGTCCGATGTGCTGCCGAATAACCCGGCTGCCTGTATCGTCAACGGAAGCATTGACACTTCCAAGGAATGTTTAGATGCCTATCGCAAGGCCTACGCCAGTTTCATTCGAAGTGCTCTGGCGACGAGTCTAGACGAGATCGAAGGGGTTCCCCTCGGATTAGTAGATTCAGATTTAGATCTCCCTGGGGACATCATGACTGCACTGGGCTACACGGCCGTAGCCGGCGGCCTAACTGCCATGGACCTTCCCAGTTTGCATGCCCGCTTAGACCAGTTTGAAGAGGACGCACGGGCGACTCAGACCGCGATCGAGTTGTTCGCAGAGTGGGCCGGTTTGCAACGGGTCCGAGCCGCTGCTGCTCGAGGAGATGCGGATCAGTCATTGACTGCATCCACGGAAGCAGCTCTTGCCAGTGTGACAGAAGACTTGAGGCAGCTTATTGGCAATCCGGATCGCATTCCGCCTCTCGAAGCGATGTCGGATATTCTTGGCGTCCTGGTTGACGCTGCGGCTGTGATTGAAGCGGCCTCCTTGGAGGTCTCGTCTGATTTCCAGAATGAACTTCGACGTTTGGTTCGCGAGTTCATTCGGGTGCAAGTCGCGTTCTTTGAAATTCAGAGCGGTGTGTTCGATCCAGATGACAACGCGTTCATGGAGACCCAGGATCGATATCAGAGCTACGAGTTGCTGTTTACTCAGGCTGCGCTCTATCAGGTCGCGATTCTCTTTGATCTTGTCGACGTACTCCAGGAGGACGGAGGGGCCCGCTTCGCTGAGTGGACAGTGCAGACGGGAACCCATCTTGGGCGTGTGTTGGAAGGGGACTTGGCGGCGGCTGAACTCGGTGAGGATGTTCCCGGATTTTTCCACTCGCTTGGAGACTACATCGATCTAGTCGAACAGATTGAACTATGGATCGCGCCCTTCGTGGGCAGTGTGGGCGAGAATGAGAATCTCCCGGATGATTGGCCCAACGTGGTGCGTATCACCGAGTTAGCGGAAGTGGCTACGCCGTTGTTAGAGGGAGAATTGGACAAGCCGCGGGGTGATCGAACGGTGAACAACCACGGAGTCGCCATCCGTCGTCTATTACACGTTTTTCTGGATGTCCCAAGCACAGTGACCTTTCCCTTGCCGCCGATTGAGCGAGCTCTCGGTGCTCTTGCGGAGCCTTTGGCCGCCGCGGTGACGACGAGCGTGGTGAATGATTCGACTCGGGAGCTCCTAGACCTACTGGGGGCTGGAAACTTGGGCACAGTTTTGGGGCGTCGTTTTGGGATTGAGACAGGATTTGATTGGGAGGGGGAACTCTTGGCCTTCGTCGTCACGCGAATCATTGAGCTGGGTAGCGAGAAATTGGATTGGGTGACTTTGGATCGGGCTGTGGGCTTGTTGTTGGAGGCGTGCCGATTTCAGGAAACGCTGGATGCTGGCAATCCGGAACGCTACTTGCAAGAAGCGGCCCGTGTGCTGACTGCGCAAAGAGCCCTCGCGAGTAACCTTTGGCAGAGTGAGTTCTCGCGGCGAGCGAACAACCCGGCCCTGGCTCTGGTGGACATGTTGTTGCCTGGGGATATCCAGGTGGATGGTGTCCGCGGTGCATTGGCTTTTGATCGATCAACGCGAGAATTCTCAGGTGGCTTCAGTGGGAGTGTGGTGCTGCCCAAATTCTCGTCAGCGCTCACGATCGAAAGAGCGCGCTTTGATTCGAGTGGGGCTCTCAGTATTCAGCTCTATGGGGCAACCCAGGTGCCGCCAGAAAATCCCGCCTTTGCGATCTCGATTCCCAAGCGGCGGCCCATCCAACTGAGGGTGGATACGGGTGGGGAAATCGCGCTACGCGGCGGGGTGGATCTAGAGCTAGAGAATGGATTGAGTCTTGGGGGACACGTTGTCTGGGATGAACCGTATTATGGCTTCGGTTTCGAGGCCAAAGGACTTCGATTTGATCTTCCTGATGAAGTGGAAATCCTGGTGCCGGTATTCTTGGATGCTGATCAGTTCCCGGTGAAGACAGCGGGTGCATTGAACAATTACTATCGATCCCTGAATGCCACACTCGAGACGATGGCTCCGCTCGCAGATTTACCGGAATTGCCTGCGGTCGGAACGCCGCCGGCGTATGAAGTGCCCGTCATCGATGACCCCCTCCAACCCTTGGACCTGTTCTCGCACTACTTCAGCCAAGAGCTTGAAGGACTCGTGAATACGGGGCTGGAAACGTCGATGCTTGCTGCCAGCAACGCGGTGGCTCATGCCGCGATCTCCGTCTCTGGATTGCGCACGAACATTGTTGATTTCCGTCAAACCTTGGAAGAGGTGCGCACGGCTCGGCGTCTGGCTGAGGAGCTCAAACGTGGGGAAGCGTCCGACCCGGTTCTGGCAACGGAACTCATTGATGAGCTGGCTGAGCTGACGGGAGAACGAGCACGCAAGCAGTTCAAAGCGGCTAGTGAAGAAGTCGATGATCCTGATGTTGCTTTAGCGACGGCTCGGACCGCCGTGGATGCGCTGACAATGTACGCCCAAATCGGTGCCGATGATGTGGATTTGATGATCGACTTTGTGGACTTCGTTGGAACCTGGAGAACGAACATCTTCGTGTCGCTAGCACTCGATGTTGAAACAGGTGAGGTTGCGAATGAGGAAGCATTCCGGGGACTGACCGAGGCGCAACTGGATAGCCGCTTGGCGAATGTGCTGACGGCAGTAGAAAACAGCCTGGTGCTGGGCGACACAACTGCGGATTTGCTTACGTTTCAGACTGCCTATTGGAATGTGACCCTGCGTCGGAGGGAAATCATGATTGACGCCTATGCCAAGCTGGATGAATCAGACTGGCGTGGGCGCAAGAAGATTCTGGATCAGTATGAAGAGTTGCTCAGGGAGTTTCAGGACTCCTATTCGAGTATCCTCAACGACGCCTTTCCATTGCCAGATCAGGTCAATCTCCTCCCAGGAGATGTGAGTGGGCCCTTGGATTTTCAAGACGAGTTCGTTCGCTTGCAAGCGGAGCGCGTCAAGGTGTTGGCCTTGGCCAAGGATCCGGAATTCAGTCAAGAACTCTGGGACCTTCTGAAGGCGCTCGGGCGAGGCGTGCAAGAGACTGGTCAGCAACTGAGCGGAGTCGTTACGGAGCGAGTAGGGGAGTTTGTTGAAGGCTTGGGCGAAAGAGCCAATCAGTTACTCAGTGCTGACCCTGCCCTCGATAAACTGGACGAGTTGCTTCGTCTCTTGGACCAAGCCGTTAGTGTACTCGCGCTCGTGGAGGAAATGGATGTTCCAGAACTAGACTTGACGGTCTCGAATATCCTCCCTGACTTGACGCTTCGGCTGACAGCGATCGCGGAAGCTCACAAGGCGTGGTGGCTCTTGCATCGGCATACGGAGAATGTTTTGGAGGTGACCGGAGCCGAGCTGGAATCGGCCAACACAGTTCTTTCTGCGGCGGTTAAAAAATCGATCTCGGACTCGTTGGAAGCGCAGCGTTCGATGGCTGAAGCACTACTCACCTTGAAACCAAGCTTAGCGCCCTATGATTTGACCCTGCCGGGAGACTTGGTCGTGAGACGAATTTTCGGCGATCTGCTCTATCGACGGGATACGAACGATGTGCGAGTTCAATTCGGAGGGCGTTTGGAATTTCCAGACTTTGAGAACGCCCACTTTGAAATCGTGAATGCCACGGTGGATACGGCCGGTTCCATAGCCATGGCGTTGAAGACGGAAGGGCCTCTACCTCTAGGTGATTCCGGAGCTCGGGTCACGACTGAGGCGTCGTTTACCGCGAACCGAAACGGAGACTTCGAGTTCTCGGGAGAGGGGCAAATGGATTTTGGGGATTCGGGTGAATACGAAGTCGAAGTGAGCTACGAACAAGGCTTGGCGCAGGGCAACGTTGTGAACGTCCTGAGTTTTGATACCAAAGCGTCTGATGTGGAACTTGAGCTAGCTGAAGACTTGGTCGTCTTTGATGCGGGATTTGGATTTAGCTTTCGAACGGATGATCCGGAAGGGAGCTTGCGGCTTAATGGTTCGATGGGGATGTTCAAAGAGGAAGGCGCCTCTGGTGAGCCCGAATTGGGACAGTTCCTGCTCTCTGTTGAGGATCTCTCGACCGAGCTTCGGACGAACTTTGAGAATCAATTTGAGTTTGAGTTGAAGGACGGTGTGATCAGCCTGCCCGTGTATTTCACTTCCAATGAGGAACTAGGGGCGGGCGGTCCGCGCGTTAGTTTGGAGGGGACGGACGGGCTAACCGTGAGTTTGGTGACGCCCTCGGCGGAAAACGGTCTCGGCCTTTCAGTGAATGGGGCGGTGACCTTTGAGAATATCACTGCCGCCATTCCAGATGTGGATTTTGTTGAGGGAGCGTTGACGGAAGCGACGCTCAACTTTTCTGGAGCCGCGATTCCTTCATTTAGCGATGTGAATGGTTTCGTGAAAGTCGACCTTCCGACGCAAGCGATCGAGGTTGAGCTCAGAGATGGCGCCTGGACCTTGGGCGGTTTTCCGAGTGGAACGCTTGCATTGGGATCGGATGTTTCGATCTTTGAATCATCCGGTTTTGGCTTAGACATTGTAGGAGGTCGAGGATGTACGGTGACGACGGGACAAGACGATGTGGCCACGGGATTGACGATTCTGCCAGCGCAGGGGAATGAGCTTCCGGCTGTTCGCTTGGATGGTGCGGTGAAATTGTATCTCCCTGGCAGCATGCTGAGCATTGAAGAGCCTGATCCGGACTCGGAGACGATTGATAATGACGGACAGCTGGCCTTCCTTGCTTGCGGGGCGCTGGAGATTGAACCCGATGCCCAAGGTTTACCGGTGCCTCGGGCAGAGTTGGAGACTGTGGGGTTTGCGGCTCGTTCGATGCGCCTGGGTGGCTCCGATGGCTTAGCGGTAAAAGAAGCCGAACTTGTATTGGAAGGGGTCGACAGCTTGCTGAGCGGCTTTCGAGATGGCCCCTTCGTTGTCGATCTTTCAGGGCAATTGGAGATCCCTGCGGGACCGAACTTCACACTAGAACATGCCCGATTCAGTATCGATGAAACCGGGGTGCCGCAGTTTTCTGTGCCAGAAAAGGCTGAGGTGGATTTGCAGGAGTTTGAATTGTTTGAGGGCTTCCCTGTAAGAGTGACCAAAGCGGGCATCGCATTTAAAGCGAATCGCCCGCTGCCCGAGTTGCTGGCGGTGGACAATATCATAATCACCACGAGTGCCGAAGTGGGCATTGATGCAGAACCGGTCAGTCTTACCGGGCGGGTGGATGATCTCACTTTTGAGATAGTCGACGGGTTTGCTCGAATGGCACTCGATGGGTTTGGTTTTGGAATTGATGCTCTCGAGATTCCGCCCCTCGGTCTGCAGGGACAGGTCTACGTGCGTGGCTTGCAGAACCCTGGCCCGAATTTCGAGAATGTTTACTTTTCCGGAATACTCGGAGGTCAATTGTACAATGCGGGGGTCTCCGCAGCGGTCGCGATGACTCCGACACGACTCTTAGGAATCTGCCTCGATGTCAATGCTGGACCGGCGGGAATCCCATTGGGGCAGACGACCTTGCTTTTCACGGGAGCCTCGGGAGGTGTCTTGTTTGCCAATACCAATCAGGATCCTTGCGAGTTTCTGCAGGACTTTCCCGCAGTCGCGGCACCCGCAGCGGATCCCGGTTTGCAACGCCAATCAGCTCGTCCCGTTCCTGACTTCAACAAGTATGGCATGACTTGGGAGGAGTTGGGGGATCGGGTTGCGGAACAGATGCGACGTGATGCCGTGGCAGGAGAGTATCAGCGAGTCATGCTTGAGCAAGGCTTCACGCAAGGCAACGAACCCAATCGCGGTTTGGTGCGCCATGCAGTGAGTACGACACCCGAGCAGGATGTCGCTGATCTTGAGATTCCTTGCCCGAACGCTGACTGCCCGCCTACGACAGTCAACATTCTATGTCAACCGCATCCCGACCAGGAATTCTTCCCGGACCGTGTGATCGTGAAATTCACATCGTTCAATCGGCCTGAAGCGACAGAGATTCTGAATGAGTTAGGAATCACTCCTGAGTCGCTTGCTGCGTTAGGAGTTGGAAATGCGGACTCCATCGCAGGTCAGATCTCAGGTTTCATTCGATCGACATTGGAAGTCATCATCCCTCCCGCTATCCCAGAGATCGTAGGGCAGGACTTGGCGGATAGTTTGAATCTCGAACGAGAAAATGTTCTCACAGATATTGAGGATGGATTTCGAAACTCGTTCCGTAACTCGATCACGAGTGCGCTCAACGGGGAAGCGGATGTGTACGAGGCCATCATCCAAGCTGCTTATGCAGGGATCAGTTGTCCCGACGTGACCGTCTCGCTGAAGGGCGTCTTCTCTCAAGCTCTTGTCTCCAGTTTTCTGTCCGTCGAGGGCGGCGGTGTCCTGAGTACGGCTGGCGCCGTGGGGCTGGTGGGGAATCTGAATGTGATTGGGATGCCGATCGGTAAGTTCCGAGGCTTCGCGATGGGGACCGATAGCCAGGGCCTTCCTAACCCGTCGCTGTGCGGTACGCTGGACATGCAGATCGGGCCGATCTCGGCTTCCCAGGTGCGGATGGCATTCACTTGTGAAGAATGTATCACTGGATTCTTGGAGGCGTTTGGAGGCTTGATCGTCTGCCTTCTGAACGAGTCGGGCGAAGCCGTCGAAAACTCCGTACGCAACGCTCTAGCGAAAATTGCACCAGAGCATTCAGACTTGGGAGCGGCGGCTCTGGATGGCGAGTTGACGATCGATGAGAAGGTCGCGCTCTTTGGAGAACTTTTTACCACGCCTCCGGATGCTCTCCAATTTAGCGATTGCTTCGTGAACTCGATGATCGCGGCGATCGAGTCCGTCAATCCCGTGATGCGAGCCTGCGCAACGGGGCCCAAGATTTTTGGGATGCCGGTTGGCGTCAGTCCTGTTTTTGGGGCGGGAGCGTTCAGAGGCTTGCAATTTGAGGCGACCAAGTCGGGATACGCTGGAGCCTTTAGTTTTTCACCTAGTAAGCTGTATGCCGAGACGGTCTTGCTTCCGATTTCCCTTCTTGGAGGCTCGTTCATTGCGGCTTGGTTCCCACCGCTTGATGAGGCGACGGTGAGTTTGGCTTCGGAACAGTTTCAACCTTTGGAGCTCTTCTTGGCTGGACTGAAAGGCCAATTGGGTTCTCCCGAGGCTTTCGGAAACTTTATTGCCGATGGTTTCGAACGGGCGCTGACGCGCTCCGTTTACGGGGTCCAGCATAAGATCAATCCCATGGGACTTAAGTTGGTGGACAATCAAGCCCGAATGGTGATGCCTAACCTGATTCGACATCCGGCGGATCCGAGAAATGGTTGGCCAGGTGTCCCGGAGGAGAATGGCTTGCCTTCGCGGTCTGATGTTCTGATTGCGGCTCTGGGACAAGAGTTCTTGGGCAACGCCTTGTGGAAGGGGGATGAGGAAGATTTGTTCAAGGTGTATCCTCCTGGATCGCCGCAGGCCGCTGCTTTGGCCGGCAAAAGTTTTGGAACGGACTACTTTCCTCATGGGGGAATCGTGGCGGCAGGAAGCATTGCCTTGCCTTCTTTATTGGCGGATGCGCCCCCGGAAGCGTTGGGTGTGTTGTTTGGCGATGGGGATATTTTCGAGCGCTTGGAAGCGGCGGCCGTTGTCATTGATGACTATATCTTGAACGTCACGCCGGCCGGCAATATCGCGACTTACTTGCCGGCTCCGAATCCACCCATCCTGACCGACGATGAGGGTGGTGCGTTGAGTGCGGAAGAGCTGATGGAGGCGATCTTGTCGGTGGATCCCACCCAAGTGGCTCTCGCCCCATTGTATCCGGCTGAATTGATCTTCTTGGAAGGTTCCTTGAACGGCAAGTTCCTCGGTGTGCCGATTGTTGAAGCGTCGGTAGAAGGAAAATTTGCCAACGCCCAGACTGGTGAACCGGGCGGTTTGGAGGCGATCTCGCGTGTGCCCGAAGGATCTTGGCTGAGTCCCTTCCTCGGATCGTCCGAATTAGCGGTTCGGTTTACTCAAGCCCCTCCGACAAGTATTGAGGACTTTTTCCTAACGGTGCGTCAGCGAATCCAAACCGCACTTGATGCTGGAAGAAATCAGGATCCGGCGGAGCTGGCAGCTTTGGTGGAACAGATCCGATCTGACTTCATCCTTGGACTCCCTCGAACAGCCATCACTGCAAGTTTGGATCGATTGCGAGTGCCGGCTCCATTCTCAACGTGGTTTGCACCCGGCCAAGCGTCCGCGAGTTTCTCGGCTTTCTCTCCTTACTTCGATCCTGAACCCAGCGACGAGGATCCTTTGGCGGAGGTGAAGCGCAAGGGCGGTATCGCGGTCGAAGCCAGTGGTTCCTTTGGCGGCTTTATCAACATGCCAGAGTTGGTGCTCGCCATGACGCCGCCTACTTTGAACGAACTCCCTTCGTTGCATGCCTCCGGTAGGGTGGCACCCTTCGATTTTCCTCCCAATGTGCCGATCCCACTGGTTCGGATGGAGTCTCTGACGGGCGATAGTTTCATTGATGGAGCCGTAGATTTCGGCTCTGACGGTGAGGTCAGCGTTCTGCTAAGCCCGATGTCTGTCTCTTCACCGGTGCTTACCTCAGGAACCCCGATGAGACTGTATGGTAATACTCCAGCGGCTCCCGTGACCGTGCGTTCAAGCGGTGAGTGGGCAGCGACTTTGGAGATGGGAGGAGCCATCGAGTTGAAACTGCCTGATGGGACCCCCGCACTCCGTTTTGGCGACCCAGATGACGCTTTTCTTGCTCGCATGAGTGGGACGGGATTCAGTCAAGCGGCCGTGCGGGTCTCGTTTGATCAAACGTTGCTTGTGACTGCCTTCCCGGGAAATGAGTTGCTGGAACAGACCATTGCACTGAGTCCTGGGTTTGATCAGTCGCTCGAGCTCTTCGTGAGCAGTGATGGAACGTTTTTCATGGAAGGAACGGTAGGGTCTGAGTTTGCGGCGCCCTTGGGGAATCTCCCAATCTCGAGCTTGAAGACGGGCGCTCGGGTCCGAATCAGTAACTCTGGGTTGACCATCAATGGTGAGTTTGGTGGCGGGGCACTGGATCTGGTTGGTATCCCCGAAGTGACAGGATCTTTGGAGATCAGTCTGACCAGTGGGATTAGCTTTGAGGCGGATGCGTCGATTCCACCGGCTTCCTTGCCGCTTCGCTATGGGGTGTTCCAGGTTGATTCCGTGGACGACGGAGCTGGAATTCCCCTGGTAGTCTCCAATGAAGGCTTCGTTGTCGGGGGAGCGACCTTGCGTTTAGCTGGGATCTCGAGCGACTTGCTGACCCTGGAAACTTTGGAACTCAGTGCTAATGGAGATTTTGCGGGCATCGCTCGTAACGGTGATTTCTCGATCCCGGACTTCTTCAGCCTCTCAGCTGGCAACATCTCCTTCGTCAAGGAAGGCGAGAATGTCTCGCTCTCGTTCCTTTCGCCCAGTCTGACTCTTTTGCCCAACTCGCCGATGCAAACGAGCATGGCCGCGCCCGTTGAACGAATCGAGATTCAGTCCAATGGCCAAATGTATGTCGACACCGGTACGCGAACGATTCCACTGCCAGGAGGGGCGACCGCGACCGGCCGTCTGGAGTTTGGTTACGAACCGGAAGGAACCTTGCCGCTGCCGGAAGTGGATGTGCGGGTGCTTGATTTTGGCGGCGTCGAGGTAGGCGAAAGCGCGGTGAAAACCGTTCGCCTGACCAATACCGGTGGAGCGACGTTGGTGGGCTCGAGTGTTGTCGAGGAAGGCTTCCCTGTCTTTCAAGTGAGTCCGCCGCTTTACGTTCTCGAGCCGGGAGACGCCATTGATCTCCAGGTCTACTTCTTCCCTCGCGATGGTGAGACGGTGACTGGTGTTCTCAATCTGCCAAGCACGCGCTTTGAGGATCTCAGGGTCAGCTTGACCGGGGCCGGGATTTCCCGTCCGATCTTCCATTCAAGTGTGGCGGGGACGATGGATTTTGGAGAGCAGCCGGTGGGCGGCGGACTAAACCGCCAGCTGCTGGTGAGCAATCTTGGTACGGAGGTCTTGCGGGTTTCAGAGACCCAGTGGGATGGTCCCTTCACGGTGTCCCCTCAAGCCTTTGAGCTTTCGCCGGGTGATTCGCAGCGATTGTTCCTGACCTTCCGGCCAACGAGTGAAGTGGCTTATCAAAGTGAGCTGAGCTGGACCACGAATGAATCCAACGAAACCCGCACCCTCGATTTGACGGGTTTTGGAACGCAGTTCCGATGGTATGAGCAGAGGGATGGCAGCCAAATTGTCCGCGACATCTATATGGTCGATGAAAACTTGGGTTGGGCAGTCGGAGATCAGGGACTTCTGTTGCGGACAGGTAACGGCGGTCGCGCTTGGTCTCCCGTTCGGTCGCCAACCTTTAGCACCCTCAATGCCGTTGCCTTCACCAGCGATGGGCTAACGGGCTGGATCGCAGCGAACGGTGGGTTGGTTTACAAGACCGAGGATGGCGGCACATCATGGCAGCCGGTCACCCATGAGAACGTTCAGGATCCGAGTTACTCTTGGAAAGATCTTGCGGTTTACGGGGATCGTGAACGGGTTGTCTTGGTGGGTGAGAACTCGAGCAACGGGAGAGCGGCCTTCACTTGGCAGAACTCGAACACGAGCTACAGGACGCTTGATGTGGATGGCGGGCCTGGTCTGTATAGTGTGTCTGCGGAGGGGAGAAGGATTGCTGCCGTCGGCTCGAACGGGTTGCTGGTTTATACCTTGAATACCATTCGTTGGAATGAGGAAACCATCACTGGGGCGAATGTCATCTCGTTCCAAGGAGTGGCGATCGACGAGCAGGGCGCGGCGGTCGCAGTGGGGGCGAATCAGGTGTTCCGTACAATCGAGTTGGGTGAAGATTGGGTTCAAGTCGAAGACTCCGGAACCTCGCAGTTGCTCTACGCTGTGGATCGCGCGGGCGATCAGGTTTGGGCGAGCGGCGAAAGTGGGGTTGTGATTCGTAGTGAGGACGGAGGCTCGACCTGGTCGCCTGAATCCGTCAACACGGGATCGAGCATGTTCGCGATTGCCGTGAAGGGGAGTGCTGTCTGGAGCGGCGGGCGGCGAGGTGAGATTCATCACCGCCCCGAGAATGCACCGATTCATCCGTTGCTAGTGGCGAGTTCCGACCGATTAGACTTTGGTGTGCGTGCGCCAGGGCGAACCGTTGCCCAGACGGTCATTCTGCGCAATGTGGGGCCGGATACGTTGACCTTCGACACTCCGACGCTTGCCATAGATCCTGAGTTCAGTGTTCAGGGAGCCGATCTCACGGAGCTTGCGCCCGGGCAGTCGGCGCGCTTGAGAGTTGTGTTTTCTCCGGGTGAACCAGGAACTCGTACGGGGCAGATCGAGTTGCGTCCAGTTGGTGATGTGTTGGAATCGTTCACCGTTTCACTCGCTGGTGAAAGCGCGGGCTCGACCTGGCAAGGGCTCGTGTCGCCGACAACGGAGCAATTCTTGGATATTCAGTTTGTTTCCGATCGTCGAGCCTATGCGATGACGAGTGAGGAGGTGTATCGAAGCACGGACTCTGGTGAAACCTGGGAAGCCCTCAATGTCAATCCTCCTGGACCGCTTGGGAGATTGTATTTCGTAAATGAAAGTCTCGGATTCGCTATTGGGGGAACGAGCGGGAGTCGCAGCTTTGGTGTGACGCCACAAGGGCAGAGCATGATCTTAAAGACAACCAACGGGGGGAGTTCCTGGCAAGCCCTCACCACTGGAGTGAGGCATCGAATCACCGATATCATCGCTCCCAACCCGAACAATACGAACCGTCTGTATGCCATGACACAGATGTATACGTCGGGCAACAGTAACCGCTTCGCTGTGATACTTCACTCAACGAACGGGGGCACAAGCTGGACGACTTTGGGTGTGCCGAGTCAGGTGTTCTTGGGTGGGCAGGCGATTCACGTTAGCTCGGATGAGAGTTCGATTTTCGTTTCCGGGGGCAATGTGCTTTACCGCTCAACCAACGGTGGGACCTCATGGACCGAAGTGATCAGTTTCCGCGGGACCCAGTTGATCTACGATCTCGAGTTTATCGATGACAATCACGGTTGGATGGTTGGCGAGAGCGGGCTTTATCGGAGAACCGAGACCGGTGGCGCAAGTGCCTCCTCATGGCTGGCTGCTACCAGACTTCAATCAGGTACGCTTCGGCGAGTACATTTTACGGATCAGAACGTGGGGTGGATGGCTGGCGAAGGCTCCGGATTGAATAACTCCGAACCCTCGATTTTCCGTTCGCTGGATGGTGGCAGAACGTGGGACAACACCCTGATCGATGGCTCATTCACCGTTCGAACCGTATCGGGATTGTCTGCCGATGAGGCCTACGCCGGCGGGAGTGATGGCGTGCTGATGAAGTTTGCTCCGACTGAACCTGTCTCATTTGGATTATTGGTCGCGAGCGAATCGATCGATTTTGGTGACGTCGCGATGGGTGAGGAGCGAACTCGAACACTCGAGTACGTGAATGTGGGGAATGAAACCGTTCGGGTACAGGGACTCGAGTTTCGTGCTGAAGGTGCAGGTGGGGGATTCAGTTACAACGGTGATGTGCCTTCGCAAGTTGCCCCGGGAGAATCCTTCAGCGTTTCCGTGCGCTTCGTTGGTCGGCGTCCGAGTGGATACGATGGCGAGTTTCGTCTGTCCAACGATGGACTCAACGCGCTGGTCTCGACGGATGTCTCGGCGTTTGTCCCGGTTGAGGACGAGGTGTTGATGCTGGACACGTTCCCGACGGGATTGTCCCTGCTGATCAATGGAGAATCTCGAACGACGCCGGTGGCGCTGACCATCCGCGCTGGGAGTCTTGAGGACGGGGTACTACAGCCGGGCGATGAGCTGACGGTTGAAGCCCCGGAAAGCTCAGAAGAAGGGAACCTACGCTACAACTTCTCTGGTTGGGAACCACGAGCACAGCGTGTCTTCAGTTTGGTTGTGCCTGGTGAATCGGTGAGCTACACCGCTCGATATGAAGCGCAGATTCAACCGGTGGTGCAGATCATTAAAGCTGTTTCCGCCAATAGTCGGCGAGCCGCATTGCGTCCGAGCGCTGTCTTGGCTCCCGTGTTTGTATCTGAATTCATCCCCACGGTAGACGCGCCTCCGGGACCTTGGGTGCGTTTATCTGGGCCTGCGCTGGGGCAAGCGGCCACGATCTCTCTTCCTGAGTTGGGCCCGTTCCCGCTCAATGTGTCGGCTTACATGTCATCAGCGGGATTTGATATGAGTTTGGGCTCCACGCCTCTGCAGATTCCGTCGGGTGTCACGGAGGGGCAGGAATGGTTGGCCATCAATCCGGGGTCGGTTGATTTGAGCTATGAGCGAGGGGGATTGTTCCGCTTGTTTGCAGCGTCGGGTTCGGTGACCGTGTTGGGGGCCGAGTCGCCTGGAACCAGTCATGTGAACTTCGAGCTGAACACCAACACAGGTGGCTATTTGGCTTCCCTGACGCTCGACTCCAACACGCCTATTCTCGCGGGCTTGTGTGAGTTCGGCGCCGGAAGTCAAGTGAGGGTCGATACACGCGACGGGATTGAATTGAACTTTGATGGACGCCTTCGCCTGTTCAATAAACCGGATGGAACCTGGGTTTACAATCGGGATTATCAGTTCAGGACGGCCTTCCAAGACTTCGAAATCGAAGTGGATGACATTTTGGCAAACAGCCCTATCTGGTCGGAGGGGCTGCTCTCGCTGACGGCTGGAACCTCGAGCCCTCGCTTGTTTGTGCGCCGCAATGGGGGGACCTACCAGGCAGGTTTTGCCAACCTTCGTCTCGGATTGTTTGGGAACAATCTCACGATCAATGAAGCAGTTTCGAATAGTGATGGTCTGATCGAGATGGAGATTGATGAGATTGATCTCGACTTCAGTAATCTGATCCGTTTTTCGACGACTTCCGAATCAATGATGGAATGGAATGTGATCAACGGTGCCTACGCCCTGCGTTTGGCAGATGGAAATCTGAAGATTGTGGGCAATGATCACTGGCCTAGCAACGGAGTCAGTCTCCCGGGTTTCACGATTGAGCAGGAATCTTTCGTGAAGACCTTCCCGTTTGATGCCTTTACCTTTGCTGGACTGAGCTTGCCGGGCGGAAATCAGACGGATGCCGACAATGGCGATCGTTACTTCAGGTTGACTGCTAGTGAAGGTTCGATCGGATTTGCTGCAAAGACATCGGTCAACACGGCGATCTCTGGCTTTACCGTCGAACTCGCCGCAAACACCACTTCGCTGACAGGTTCAGCGGTGGGCAAAATTGAGGTGGATCCCATCTTTCCATTCATTCCCGATCCCATCGAAATCGCCCGAGGGGAACTTTCCTACCGATCATGGGATGATACTCATCCGTTTCGTGGAACGGTCACCTTTGGTGATTTTGACCTCAGTGCTCGATGGGGCCCCGACGCGGCCGAGGTTTGCTACCGCGGAGTCTGCGTAGATTGATGCCAGGGTGCGACTATGGTTGTCCGTACCGACTCTTGTCTCTTCATCGGATAGCGAATGTTGCCCCAGAGTTGATTCCAGCATCTTGGTGCAGCATCGTTTTTGATGGCAACGTGAGGCGATTAAAGTGTCGTGCGTAGATTGAACACTATGTCCTTTTCTGAAGTTTTTCTAACGATCTTTGGTTGAGGGTTGTCCAAACATTTGA
This sequence comes from uncultured Verrucomicrobiota bacterium, assembly GCA_964342405.1. GTDB lineage: Bacteria > Verrucomicrobiota > Verrucomicrobiia > Limisphaerales > AAA164-E04 > UBA2970. The sequence goes on from CAYFGX010000004.1 coordinate 216,399, forward strand.
TTCGGATCCGAGTATGATTCGATGACCGAGGGGTGCTGGTTGATATTTGTGCGGAACCAATGAAACGGAAGACGGTAATCTTTGCGATCTCAATTTCTACGATCGCACTTCCGTTCCTGCTATGGGGCCTGTTCCGAGCGGTAGGTGGTTATCTTGCTCGGAACTATGGAAGTGTACGCTTCGAATCTCCCCTTCAGGAGGCTCATAGCCGTGCGGTCGATACGTTTGTGCAATCGAAGGGCTTTGGACTATCTAGGCTAAAACACTTGTCCCTGTGGAATGACATGGCGGTTGATTTCGAGGGGGAGACGTATCAAGTCAGACGTATTCAGCTGGTTGCGGCTATTCGGGAATATGGCGAAAAGGTTTACCTATCCGCAACTCCTCCGAAGAAGGAGGATCTTCAATCCGCTGAAAGCCGTGAACTTAGTAGTGAGGAGTGGGGTGTCATCATCGAGTTGAGGAAAGGCGGGGGACTCGGGGCTCTGATTCGTATGGACGCACCAAGCCTTGATCCTCAACCAGGTCAGCTTCGAGTCTTGGCACCTCTGCGTCTGCGAAGTGAATGCTTAGACTGTCACGAAGGTGATCTCGGCGACTTAGCTGGAGCCTTTGCCTATACTTTAGAACCGTTTCGTTAGATCCAACGTTTGGCTGGCAATTCTGGGCAGTTAGTGTTGCTAATTTTCAATGCGAAGTCGCTCCTAAGATTTTGATGAGACGTTTGCTCCGAATGTTTTTATTGCTCGGCGCCCTTACGTGGGGCGCTGCTATTCCCGGAATTTTTCTTGGATGGAACTCCGCTGCGAGTGCCTTGAAGGGCTTGGGGGCTGAGGTGATCGAATACGACAAAATGTTAGATTATTGGCTGCGTATGGCATCAGCTGGTTTTGGGGGGATTGGTGTCATGTATCTACTGCCGGTTCTTCAACTGGATCGTTATCGAGAATTCGTTCCTTGGCTTGGTGGACTTGCTTTGGTTCAAGGGCTAGTTTTGTTCTTTCATGGAATGCGCCTTGAGCTAGACCCGTGGCCGTTCGTAGGTGATGTCTCAGCCTGCCTCTTGACTGGCGCCGGAATCCTTTTGTGTTGGTGGAGGATCCGTGGTCTCGGGCTTGCTCCGAAAGACTCCCAATAACTAAGTCCGTCTTGTAGGGGATTGCGGGTGCTTAATTCGTGTAATATCAACATGACTCGCACAACGAAGCGAGGGTAATCACTAGTTGGCGTTTTTTCATTTTTTGTTGGCTTCTGTCTGATTGCTTGTGGGTGGGATTAAAGCCTTAGTCGAGCAGAGGCGATGGTGATAGAATTGGGTTGTCTTTAATCAGAGCGTGGAGTTGAGGAACGAAATATCGTGCTATGGGTTCCATGCTGGCGTGTTTGTGATTGATTAATCCTGTGGGATCTCACTAATTAGGCGACTTGTCAGAGTACAGTTCGCATCACAAGTTCAGCTTTCGGATCGAATGTCAGGATTCTCGCTTGGCCCTTCCCGAGCGTTTGATTGTGGGGAGGCATGATGACGAATCCGTCGTCCATGTGGTCTTGAAGGCGCTGAGTTTCTTCATCTTCTATCGCGAGCGACTTCAGATGGGGGGGCACTTACACAACGAGAATATTCCTTTCATCCCGGATCTCTTGCAGTTGGATTACGAAGGGCATCCGACGTTCTGGGCGGAGTGCGGTCCCAGCGACCCGGCCCGAATCAAGAAGATCGTTGCCAAGGCCCCGGACGCTGAGGTGTGGTGGGTTCGCGAAACGACAGCTGAGATGGAGCACATGCCTCAGCGGCTCAAGAAGGCCGGGGTCCGGCCTGGCCGTGTGAAGTTTCTCGGATTTCCCGAGGAACTGATCGAAACGCTCTGCCAGTGCTTACAGGCCAAGAATGATGTTTTCTGGATGCCTGCCGATTTCGATCCACCCGCCTTGCAATTTGATTTTAACAGCGAGTGGGTCGAATCCCCCTTCGAGATAGGAGAAAACTAGCGCGGCAGAGGCTGCCTCTAGTTGATGTCAAGGGTCTGCTTGATGTTGAACTTTTCAATTCGCTTTCTCAAGGTGGCTCGGGTTATGCCGAGCAGAGCGGCCGCCTTGAGTTGGTTTCCGCGAGTCTCTTGAAGCGCACAACGAACAAGCTCTCGCTCTACAGCCGGCAGAACTTTGAGATCTGGAGAGTTTCGGGCCCATTCGAAAAGGGTGGTCGCAAGGGCTGGAATATCTTCCGAGGCGCCTAGGGGTTCGCCTTCGGGTGTTGGAGCGCTTACCGGCGTTGCTGGAGTGGAAACGGATGCGGTTGCGTCCTTTCCAAGCACTTCCGGCGGAAGATCCCCCAAGAGAATCGCATTTCCTTTGGTGACCACCAACGAACGTTGCACCACGTTCTCGAGCTCGCGAACGTTGCCTGGCCATTGGTAGGTCTCGAGGGCCCTCAGAGCGTCTGCGCTGATCGATTTGGGAGGTCCGCCGTGGATCGAGCTGAATTTCTTGAGAAAGTAGCTGACTAGAAGGCGGATATCATCTTTTCGTTCTCGTAAGGGCGGAAGATGGATACGGACGACGTTGAGTCGGTAGAAGAGGTCCTCTCTGAATTCCTTTTGACTGACCGCTTCTTCGAGATCTTTGTTGGTCGCTGCGATTACCCTGACATCGACTTCGATCGGGGTGTTGCTGCCCACTCGCTCAAAGGTGCCATTTTGGAGAACGCGGAGAATTCGGGTCTGGGTCTGCAAGGCCATATCCCCGATCTCATCAAGAAAGATGGTGCCCTGGTTGCACTGTTCGAATTTTCCAACACGAATCGCGTTTGCTCCCGTGAAGGCGCCTTTTTCGTGACCGAACAGCTCGCTTTCAAGGAGGTTCTCGGGAATGGCTGCGCAATTGATGGCGAGGTAGGGCTTCTGAGATCTCAAACTATTTTGATAGATCGCCCGGGCAACGATCTCTTTGCCCGTGCCGCTTTCCCCGGTAATCAGGGCCGTGGCCTGTGAGGTGGCCAGTTGACCGACTAGTTTGAAGACCTTTTGCATGGCCTCGCTGCGACCCACGATTCCGAGCTCATCGTCGGCTGGGTCCTCGAGTTGTTCGAGGCTGATGGACTGTCGCATGTCGCGTGAGGCCTTGAGAGCTGAGAACACCAGCTGCTGCAGCTTGGGAACATCGAAAGGTTTGAGGAGATAATCGTAAGCCCCCAGTTTCATCGCTTCGATCGCGGTCTTGGTCGTGCCGTAGGCCGTCATCATGATCACCGGCGTTCGGGCGTCGATTTCGCGAATCTTCTCAAGCGTTTGCAGTCCGGTCATCCCGCCCATGCGGACGTCCATAATGACCAGGTTGGGCTGGACCTTGGGGAAGAGCTCAATCCCTTCTTCGCCGCTGGAAGCCGTCGTGATTTGGGTTTCTGGCGAGTCGAAGATTCGTTGGAAGGCGTAGAGCACGTCGCTCTCGTCATCTATCAGAAGAATTTTGTCCATCGTGTTGGGGAGCCGTCGTAATGGCCTACCTTTTGAAGGTAGAGGCATCGGAGTGAAGGGCCCATTGCCAGCGGCTATTGGTCATTCTTGACCAATTTGCACGGTTTCGCAAGCTGTTGTGATTAAACTACTATTCACGATTTTCATGATTATGATGATTGCCATGAGGTTGATTGCTGCAAGTAGCGCCTTTTTTCGTAGGCAGATTGCGCCGTGTTTGCTTGATTGGGCCAGGTTTCATGAGTGTTTCGGCTGACTATCAGAAGGTTTTGGATGAGGTGGGGTATGTGCTGCTACCGGATTTCTTTTCCGGTCCGTTTCTCGATGACCTAAGATCTGCGGTGAACTCCCAATTTGAAAGGGAAGGTGCCGAGGCTGGCCACGAATTTAAGCAGGAACCCGGGTGCCGTCGGCTCGCGAATCTGGTCAACAAGGGGCCCATCTTTCGCGATTTGATCGTCTTCGAGCCTTTACGCCCCTATTTGGAGGCTGTTCTTGGCAAGCGCTTCAAACTGAGTAGCTTGAATGCGCGATGCGTTCTGGCGAATTGTTCGGAGGCGCAACCTTTGCACGCTGATATGGCCGCGATACCTGATGAGAGAGGTTACTGGGTTTGCAACACGATATGGATGCTGGACGATTTTACGGCAGACAACGGAGCTCCGCGTGCCGTCCCTGGCTCACATCGATTTGGAAAATTGCCGACATCGGCTCTGACCGATCTCAAAGCGCCTCATCCGGATGAGGAGATCATTACGGGGACTGCGGGCTCCGTGATTGTGATGAATGCACACGTTTGGCACGGAGGCATGCCAAATCACACGGCGCAAACTCGCACGGCCGTTCACGGCTTCTACACACGTTGGGATCGTCCGCAACAGCAGTACCAGAAAGCGATGTTAGACGAACCGCTACAGTCGACGCTGTCTCCTCGATTGCGGCAGGTGCTTGCTCTGGATGATCCACTCAATGATGAGCTGAGCTCTGGAGACGTTGTTCGAAGTGGCTTCATGAAGTAGCTCTCGTTGCAAAACTCAAGCTTACCGGAGCATTCCCAGCCATTGAGGAATCAGCAGTGAAATGGCTGGGACGAAAGTGATGAGTCCCAGTGCAAGCAACATGGAGGCGAAAAAGGGTAGGAGACTGGGAATCACCTTCGCCAAAGTCGTATGCCCAACCCCACAACCGACGAACAAGCAGGTGCCGACAGGTGGAGTGCAGAGTCCAATGCAGAGGTTGGTAATCAGGACGATCCCAAAATGCACCGGATGCATTCCGATCTCCTGGCAGACGGGCCAGAGAATCGGGGTGAAGATGAGTACTGCAGGCGTCATATCCATGAAGGTCCCAACGACGAGTAGGAGGACGTTGATCAAGATGAGCAACACGAAGGGGTTCTCGGATACCGACAAGAGCAGGGCGCTGAAATTCTGAGGAATGTTCTCGATGGTTAGAATCCAGGACATCGCTGTGGACGCAGCGATGAGGAGAAAGACGACTGAGGTCGTCACTCCAGATTTCAGGAGAATCGTGGGAAGATCAGTGAGAGAGACTTCTCGGTAGACCAGCACCGCGAGACATCCGGCGTAGGCGACGGAAATAGCGGCAGCCTCAGTAGGCGTGAAGATGCCTTTTAAGATTCCTCCCAATACGAGAATCACCATGCCGAGGCTGAGACAAGCTCGCTTGAAGGCGATGAGGACGGTTTTGAAGCTTGGACGGTCCGTACCTTTGTATCCCGATCGCGAACTGATGACGGCAATCACACTCATCAAAGCGAGCCCCATCACAATGCCAGGCAGAATGCCAGCCATGAACATCGTCGCGATCGATACGGATCCGCCCGAGACCAGAGCGTAGACGATCATGATGTTGCTCGGGGGGATAATCAGTCCCGTTGTTGCAGCGGTCGTGCTCACAGCAACGTTGAAGGGCAGGGCGTACTTCTTCCGGTTCATTTCTGGAATCATGAACCCTCCAACCGACGAAACCGCTGCTGTTGCCGAGCCGCTCAGCGCTCCGAACAACATGCACGTGACGACGTTGACATGTGCCAGACCGCCGGTGAAGTGCCCCACGAGGGCGTTGGCAAGATCCATCAGACGTCTGGCGATTCCACCCTGTCCCATAAGATGGCCCGACAAGATAAAGAACGGGATTGCGAGAAGGGTGAAACTATCAATCCCGGTCGCCATTTTCTGAGCGATGGTCTTGGCTGCGAGATCAAATGAACCCACCGAATACCAAGTTGCTCCAAACGAGGCCAATGCGATACTGACGGCTATGGGAACATTGGAAAGCAGAAGGACAGTGAACGCGACGACGAGAATGATGATAGGAGTCGTCATGTTTAGTCGTCTGCGTGTTCTCCTGATGAAGGAGCTGGTCTGAGCTCTCTGAAAATGTTCAAAGCCTGTGAAAAGGCACTGGCGAATATGTAACAGCCGCTCAAAGGAATCGCAGCATAGACAAAGCCCATTTTTAGGCCGAGAGCGGGGGAGACTTGCCCGGTTCGAAGGGTGAGTCTCACCAGTTCAACCCCTCCGTAGATGAGAACGGCAGCCGCGAAAAAGCCGATCATGATCTGACCCGAGAGACGCACCAAAGTCGCCGCCCTCAAGGGAAGTTGGAGAACAAAGTAGTCGATCCCGAGATGAGCATGCTGAATGAACCCCAAGCTTGCTCCGAGACAGGCAACCCAAATCATGAGTAAGGTGGCGAGCTCATCTGTCCACGAGCTTGGACTCCCCAAAACGTATCGAGAGACGACCTGCCATGTGACATCAATCACGAGCGTAGCCATCAGAGCAATGACTAGCCATTCCAAGGAACGAACGCTGAATTTTTTAATGGGATTGATCATTCTCAGCGCTCGGACACTGGCTTGTGGAAACTACTCGGCTACTTGGCGCGACCTCGTGACTCGGGTGATCAGTCCGCCGATTACCGTCTCAGAGAAAGAATCGTGAAGCTCTTTGACGCTCTCTTGAAAAGGCTTCTTCTCAGGTCGAGAGATTTCGACTCCGGCGGCCTTGAGTTCATCGAGGGCTCGTTGGGTCTCCGTGGCCCACAATTCTCTTTGGTAAACGCCTGAATCTTCAGCGGCCTTGCGGATCACTGCTTGTTGAGTTTGGGTCAGGCGACTCCACGTGGATTCACTGACGAGAACAACGTCGGGAACGAAGGCATGCTCATCCAGGGAGTAGTATTTGCAGGTCTCATAGTGGCGGGAAGAAAGCAGGCTCGGAGGATTGTTCTCTGCTCCGTCGACAACTCCTTGCTCGAGAGAAGTATAAAGTTCCCCGAACGCGATTGGCGTTGGGGCGCCGCCCATTGCCTCGACCATGTCCATTGCCGTGCGGCTATTCTGCACGCGAATCTTGAGTCCCTTCAAGTCGCTGGGAGAATTGATCGGCTTGTCTTTGGTGTAAAACGAGCGGCTGCCGGCGTCATAGTAGCACAGGCCGACGAGTCCTTTTTTGGTGCCGGCTTCGAGTAAGTCTTCGCCGATCTGTCCTTCGAGAATCTCCCACATGTGTTCGTGATCTTCGAAGACGTAGGGGACCGTAAAAAGGGCCATCTCAGGAATGAAGCCCTCCAGGGGGGAGGCTGAGGTTTTTACGAAATCCAAGGAGCCCAATTGGGTTTGCTCGATCATCTCCCGTTCTGATCCCAGTTGTTCATTTGGGTAGATGTCGATACGGAGACTTCCCTGAGAGACCTGGCGAACCTGAAGCGCCATCTGTTCGAGGGCCTTATGAACCGGATGGGTCTTGGGTAGACTATGTCCTAGTTTAAAGACACGAATCCGACGGCTATCTTCACAGCCGACGAATTGTATAGCGAGGATCAACAATACTAGAATGCGGAAGCCAGATTTCATTCGTTGTGATTCGGATGTTTGTGGAGAATGTACGCGACGATGCCTTCAGAATGGAGAAAAAACTGTTCCTTTTGTCGTCTCTGTCAATCCATGAGACTCATGAGATGTCGTGCCTGAACTTGGCAAGGGCTTGCCTGAATGTAGTGATTTGGGCACGTTTCGAAGTCTACTATGTTTAGCAAAATGCTTCAGAGTCGGATTAATATCATTTCCATGATGGCCAGAGTGAAGGCCGACATCGTGCTTGGGGTGCTTGCATGGATATGTGGTTCCGTGCTCGTTGCCGGTCCGCGCCCGAACGTTCTCGTTATTTACACGGATGAGCACCATTTCAACACTTTGGGATGTTATGGCGGTTCGATCGTGGAAACCCCTCACATCGATTCCATCGCTTCGCGTGGGGCCCTCTGCACCAGTTTCTATGCGGCTACTCCCGTTTGTTCCCCTTCACGAGCCTCCCTGGTTTCAGGACGGTATCCTCAGAACACGGGCGTCGTGCAAAACAACCTGGTCTTGGATGATGACGTTTTGACCTTTGGGGAGATCTTGAAGCGGAAGGGGTATGCCACCGGATGGGCGGGAAAATGGCACTTGGCTGGGGACGGCAAACCGCAGTGGGCCCCTCCGAGCAAATTTGGATTTGAGGACAATCGATACATGTTTAACCGCGGGCACTGGAAGATGTTGGCGGATGGCCAATCCGGTCCTGAAGTGGGTTCGAAGAACAAGAAGGGGAAACCTGACTATGGACTCGCGGGCGCGGATCAATCTTCGTATGCCACGGACTGGCTTGTCTCGAAGGCGATTGAGTTTGTCCGAGAGCACGCATACGAACCCTTTTGCTATGTTGTGAGCCTTCCGGACCCGCACGGCCCGAACCGAGTCCGGCCTCCATACGATACGATGTATGTCGGACGCGAGGTCCCGATACCCGCGAGCCTCACCAAGGAGAAGGCCGCTTTTCCTGCCTGGGCGCCGCGTTCACCGAAGATCAATCCTCTGTGGTTGCGGGCGAATATGCCGCAGTACTATGGCATGGTTAAATGCATCGATGACAACGTGGGACGTTTGCTTGCGGCGCTACGCCAGACCGGCACGCTGGAGAACACGATCATCATTTTCACCTCCGATCATGGCGATCTCTGCGGTGAACATGGGCGCACAGAGAAGGGAGTGCCCTACGAGGGCTCTGCAAGGATTCCCTTCCTGATGGCCTATCCCGGGAAGGTCCCCGCGAACTTGCGAATCAATCAGGCCCTGACAACTGCGGATCTTCTACCAACCTTGCTGGGCCTGATGAACCTCACAGTCTCGGGTTCCTTTGACGGACGGGACGCTTCCAGCTTGTTTGTCGGGAAGCCAGCCACTGATTGGGAGGATATTGCCTTTTTTCGAGGGACGACGGGAAACCGCTGGCTCGCGGCTGTGACGGATGATTGGAAGTTGGTGCTGGCAGCGAACGAAAAACCCTGGCTTTTTGACCTCAAAGGCGATCCGCTAGAATTGAAGAATCACCTCTCCGATCCTGGGAATCAGGGCATCGTTCGTTCTCTGGTGGAAGGATTGGAGCGATACGGCGAGCGAATCGGTGATCCCTATCTCAGCTTGCCTGGTATCCGTGAGCAGCTGCAAACCTTGCGTCAGCTTTGAGCAGGATGGGAGATTGGGGCATATTTTAACGAAGCGAGGTTGCCAAAACCCGGTTCCGATACTTATTTTTTTGTCGTGAGTTTGAACGAAACAGTCGAGGCCCAGATACGAGTAGGCATGATTTCCTTGGGGTGCGCCAAGAACTTGGTCGATGCCGAGATCATGTTGGGGTCCTTGATGAAGGAAGGTATTGAGATCACGAATGAGGCGTCTGAGGCAGATGTCGTGATTGTGAACACTTGTTCCTTCATCGATGCGGCCCAGGAGGAAAGCGTAGATACGATTTTGGAATCAGCCGAACTTCGTAAGCAGTATCGTCCCGAACAAGGTTTGATCGTGTCGGGGTGCCTGCCGCAAAGGTACCGGGATGAGTTGCCGAAGTTGTTGCCGGAAGTGGACGCGTTCATGGGGATTGATCAAGTGGATGAAATATCGGGAATCGTTCAGAAAGCCTATCAACAGCGAGCTAGGCGCGTCTCGAAGAAGGGCGCTAAGAAACGAGCCTCAAAAGCAGTCGAAGCGAAATCCAAGAGCGAGGGAGTGGAGGGGCCAAGTGTCCAGGTCCACCAACGCCCCAAATTCATTCCTGATTTTGAAACGCCTCGGTTTCGACTCACACCCAAGCATTTCGCCTACGTGAAGATTGCGGAAGGCTGCAATCATCCTTGTAGTTTTTGCATCATTCCTCGGATGAGAGGTTCGCATCGAAGTCGTCAGCAAGATGACATCGTTCGGGAGTCCAAACAGCTCCTCAAGGATGGAGTAAAAGAGCTTAACCTAATCTCTCAAGACTCGACCTACTACGGCATGGACTTGCGTCCCGGACATCGCAAGACCATTTCATCGCCAGAACGGTTTCAGGCTGCCAAGGACACCCTTCCCGAGGACTCAGCAACCCTTTGCACCTTGATTCGGGAGCTGAATGACTTGCGTGGGCAGTTTTGGATTCGCCTCCTTTACACCCATCCTGCCCACTGGACTGACGAGCTCATCGAGACAATAGCAGCATCCCGTAAAGTGGCGCGTTACGTGGATATGCCGCTGCAACACATTCATCAGCACATGCTCGAGCGGATGCGGCGTGAGACGAGTCAGGAGTACATTGTGGATCTGATCGAGCGAATCAGACGCGGCATTCCGGGGATTGCGCTTCGAACGACCTTCATCGTCGGATTTCCAGGCGAGACGGACGCGCGCTTTCAGACACTGCTTGATTTTATTCGTGAGGTGAAGTTCGAGCGGTTGGGAGTGTTTACCTATTCTCACGAAGAGGGAACGCGGGCGGCGAAGATGTCGAATCAGATATCAGACGCTGTCAAACAGGAGCGACGTGAATTGGCCATGGCAGCTCAGCGCGAAGTGATGAAGCGGCACGGAGAAGCATTGATCGGGCAAAAGATCAAAGTGTTGGTGGAATCCGAAGCCTCTGCCAGCGAGCTGCAGAAAGCACAAGTTTCATCCTGGGAGCACGGCCTCCTTCGCAGCGATGAGGACTCTCCTGCCTTGCCTGGCAAGGGAACGTATTCGGTGGCGCGAGGGGAAGCGGATGCGCCGGATATCGATGGTCGGGTTTATGTGAAGGGTGGATTGCCCGTGGGCAAGTTTGCTTCGGTGAAGATTGTGGGGGCAACTGACTACGATCTGATTGCGACGCCCGTTAAGTGAAGACTTGAGACCGAGAACAGAAGGAACGTTTTGCCTTATCGTGTCGTTATCGTACCGGACAAATTCAAGGGGACATTGACGGCCTTTGAAGCCGCCGCAGCGATCGAAAAGGGTTGGCGGCGGGTACGCCCGAAAGATTCTTTGGATCTGATTCCAATGAGTGATGGAGGCGATGGCTTTGGCCCGACCCTGTCGCTCCATTGTCAAGGTGAGGAGCGCCGAGTCAAGACGACGAACGCGGCCGGAGAACCGATTTGGGCCAAGTGGTGGTGGGTGCCGAAGACGAAGACGGCCATTGTGGAGACTGCGCAAGTGATTGGCTTAGCTCAGCTTCCTAAGGGTAAGTTTCATCCCTTTGAACTGGATACTTTTGGTCTGGGAACGGTGTTCTCCAAAGTCTTTGCGATGAACCCCAAGCGTTGCTTGATCGGTCTCGGAGGGAGCGCGACCAACGATGGTGGGATGGGAATGGCTCGATCCCTCGGGTGGAAGTTTCTAGATGCAGAGGGGCAGGAAATACGTTCGTGGACAGATCTCGTGTCGCTGCGGGAAATTGAGCCTCCGAGCAAGAAGATGAAGCTGCCGAAGGTCATTGCGGCCATCGATGTTCGAAATCGTTTGCTGGGCCGGTATGGAGCCTCCCAGGTGTTTGGGCCTCAGAAGGGTCTGCGAGAGGAAGACATGCCGCAGGCAGACGCCTGTCTGCGAGAGCTTTCTCAGCGGTTTTTTCGGCTCTCAGGTCGGCATTTACCCACCGTGAACGGAGCCGGTGCCGCCGGTGGATTAGGCTTTGGTTGCATTGCGTTCCTTAACGCCGAAACGGAGTCGGGATTCGAACTGTTCGCGGAGCATGCTCGCCTTAAACGTCGCGTGGCCCGGGCGGATCTCGTGATAACCGGGGAAGGGGCCATGGATCGCTCGACAAATATGGGGAAGGGAGCGGGAGGCATCGCTGCGCTTTGTCGAGAGCTCAAGATTCCATGTTTAGGTTTAGCCGGCGATATTTTCAATCGACGCACGGTGAGGAAGGAGTTCACCGAAATCTATTCCATTATTGGAGGCGTAGCGGACGAAGCTCAGGCGATGAAACGTCCCGCTTCCTGTCTTGCGGACCTGGCAGAGTTGGCCGCCACTGACTGGAATGCCTAGCTGCCGAACCGTACGGGTCAGAGCCCGCGGTTTGCCTTCCATAGGAGGTAAGCCCCGACTCCTTGAAAGAGAAAGTTCGGAAGCCAGACGATAAGTTCCGGATAAAATTGAGGCTTCGTATCAAGACTCTGAGCGAGAATCAGAAACGCATAGTAAATCGCGAGAAGGATGAGGGCGAGGGCGACTCCGGCGGTGGTCTCGCGGCGATGGGCTTGAATTCCGAGAGGGATCCCAATCAGGGCGAAACTGAAACACGCGAACGAGAATGAGATCTGCCGGTGGATCTGAAGTTCGACCGGGGTGACCATGTCGACTGCTCGTCCAGCCTTCTCATCAGCTTGGGCACTCGCTTCACCCCTTTGCTCGGAATCTTCGGCCGCACTTCGCCGCAAGAAGAGCTCTCTCCGCAGCTGAGTGAGAGTCATATTCGTGATCTTGGGTTTGCGCCGTTTCTTGATCTTTTCTTCGATTGAAATGGGATCCGAGACGAATCTCCCGCCTTCCAACCATTGCCAGGTGTAGGTCAGGGGAGCATCTGGGGAGGCATCGGGATCTCTGGGCTGAGGCGTGCGGAAGAGAGAGACGGTGTCTTCCATGACCAACTGCATGACACCGCCTTCTTCATTGATATCAATGCGCCCTCGCTTGGCGTTGTATTCCTGGTCTGCTTCGCCATCTTTCAAAATGAAAACCCGAACATCCTCAAGGTTGTCGCCGTCGCGTTTTCCGATATAGAGCCAGTAACCGGGAATCTCGGTAATAAATGTGCCTTCAGTGATGAGGTTGGCGGTGGTTCGGACATCCAGATTTCGGATCATGTCCTTGTAGGCTGACCGGCACGCAGGTCCGACCCAGAGATTAATGGAAGCGCAAAGGCCACTGAAAAGGAGACTGAGAACCAGGACCGGTAGTGCCACATTGATCAGACTGACACCACTGGATCGAAGGGCGGTGAGCTCCTGATCGGCGCTAAAGCGTCCAAAGAAAAGAAGAACGGCTGTGAGTAAGCCGATGGGCAAGGCAAAAACTAGGACATAGGGGAGAAGAAGCCCCAGGGCCTTGAGCACCAAACCGAAAGAGGCCTGGCCATTCACCAAAAGAGCGACAATTTCTTTGAGGACATTGCCGAGAATCAGTACAAAGGTGAAGACCGCGACGGTCATCAAGAGGGTTGCGAGGATCTGCTTCGTGATATGACTGTAGATCGTTCGCATCCGCTTTCTTTCCGCTCCGAGACGTTCTGTTTCCTGGCCTCAAGGCGTAATCCGAGTTTGCTAGGTGTTTGGCCGCGGGTCAATGGCGGGTTGGAGGATTGTGGTGTGATCGTGTGCTCCGAATCGTTGTTGTGCTGGAGCTAGGGGCCGAAATTGATTGTGAAAGAACAAGCCATACCGAAAACGCTCTATTTAGCGATGCTCTGCCAATTTGCCGTTGGGGGGGCTGTGATTCCGTTCGCCGGTTTGTTCCTACGCGAGCGGGGCTTGAGTTATGTGGAAGCGAGTCAAGTCTTCGCCTTGTCTTCTTCCATGCTTCTCGTGTTTCCCTTCCTGTGGGGCATGGTGGCCGATCGCTTGATCCCGATCGATCGATTATTTAGTTTGCTCAACGTGCTCGCTCTGGGGGCCATGGCGTACCTCTTCCGCCAGTGGTCCTATACGGGACTGTTGATTGGTTTTTTACTCTTCTATTCGTGTTATCACCCGACGTTTACGCTGATCAATGCCCTGTGTTTTCATCACTTGTCGTCGCCGGAACAGCAGTTTGGCAAAGTGCGAGCCTGGGGTTCCATCGGATGGATTGTTCCCTCACTTCCGATCTATCTTTGGCTCGCTTGGAAACCGGAGGCGGAGCTCGGCTTTATCCTCTACATTGGGATGACCGCAGCCGCTGCGATGACGATCGTGACGCTGGTCTTACCTAGAACCGCTGTTGCTGACCGCCCTGAACCCGGAGAGAAACACGGAAAGCAAGCACCGCATTACTGGGACGATATTCGTGTCTTGATGCGAAACGGAAACTATGTGGCTATTCTGATCGCCTTCTTTCTCATTTCAGGATCATTCTCACTTCTCACCTACTATTCCCCTCCATACATGGCGTCGCTGGGCTTGGCGCGAGAATGGATTGGGCCGATCCAGTGCATTGGCGTCATTCTTGAAATTATCGTTTTCCCGTTCCTGCGTGTACTCCTGGTCCGCTGGGGCTATCGTCGTTGCCTGGTCTTCGGTTCTCTTTGCCTCGTTGTCAGACACCTTCTCTTTGCTCATTCCTCGTCTCTTTGGGTACTCTCTCTAAGCTACGTGTTTGCGGGGCTCCTGGTGGTGTTCTTTCACATTGGCGCGTCGATTATGGTAAACGAGCTCGCTTCCAATCGCGTGCGGGCGAGTGCGCAGACGCTACTTGTACTTGCGGGTTCGGGATTGGGTCCTCTGGTGACAAATGCGGCGGTGGGCCTATTGATCGGAGACAATGACGCGGCTCTGCATCGTGTTTTTTGGTTCGCCGCGATTCTGGCAATGCTGGCGGCGATTGTGATCTTTGTTCGGGGAGAGCGATTTGACTCGTTTCGCACGCGTGACCGCGATGGGGAGGGGCAAGAGGAGGTCCGCGAGTCTGATGAAGGCAAGCTGCGGGGCACGTGAGACGCTCCCAGCTTGTAGTGGGGAATTAGGCAGGCTTCCGTTTGGCGTACATTTTTTTTCGATACTCGCGCACGCGAATATTGGCCTCTTCGGATCCGTCGTGAAAGGACCCAAACCAGCGGTCCCAAGGCGCATCTAAGGTTCCGTAGTTGCACTCAAAGAAGCGGTGATGCAATTGGTGATGAAAGTCTGCAGAGTCGAATAGAGTGGTGTCTTTTACCAACAGCTTTTCAAAACCTGAGTGGGAAAAGGCGGGACCGAGACAGCGACTGTAGAGGTGTAGGAGAACGATGGCTGGATGAGTCGGGATCACGAAATGCACTAAGACGGACGAAACATAGATCACATGCTCTACCGGGTGCATTGACATGCCAGACCAGGGGCCGATATGGATATTGCGGTGGTGAAGTCGATGGACGGTTTTGTAAAGGGGCGGCCAGTGGAGGAGCCGATGAACGAAATAGAAGTGCGAGGACGTGAGCACTGGCAAGATGAGTAACCAGACAATGAAGGCGATGGGGTGAGCCGCCAATGACCAGGTCGGAACAACGCCGTTGGCCACTCCCCAGAGGTAGAGCACTTCGTAGATTGACCAAGTGGTGGCTCCACTGGCGAGTGACCAGAAGACATTGTCCCAAACTTGGTTCTTGAAGGAAAACTTGGCGCTTTTTTCCTGTTCTTCTCGAGGGTCATACTTGAGTCGCTTCCCTTGACCTCTGAAGGTGAAAAGATAGAGATGCAAACCGCCGGCGATGAAGAGCATGAAGAGAAAATTGCGGACGAAAACCGCGCTTACCCAATCGAGGGACAAGGACTGCATCGTTGCGGATTCAGGGAGGCCGTAGCGGTAAACCAGACAAGCCATTCCAAGGAAGAGCACGTTGCGTGAAATGGTGACCCAGCGCTTTGTCAGCGCAAGGAGGATCCCTTTTGGATTGGGAGGCCAGTCGAACAGGGGAGAGAAGACCACGGGCGTCTTGTGGTGCCACACTTCCTGCTTCTGCGATTGAGCTTCTTCGGCTTTGGCCATGGCGAGGAATTTTGAACCAGACTTTCGCAAGATTCGAGATTGAATCCTTTGAGACTGGAGAAATCCTGGGGCATCTCTCAGTCAAACAGCTCGGATAGCTCAGCGGGGCGGTCGCCCCTCGCTAGATCCGAAGGAACATCTTTCGTCGGTGGAGCTGATAGACGATAGCAAAGATGAGGCTGGTGTAAGCAAGAGCCCAGAGGAGCGAGACAAAGTTTGGGGGTAGTCCTGTCGCCATGAGCTTGTCCATGAAAACGCTATTGATGGACCAACTGTTGCCTTCGGTTCCAAACTTGGCGGCCATGGGGCGCGTGAAAACACTGTGGAGAATGTAGGCGGTGATTGCGTTGGATCCGAAGACTTGGAATGGCTTCGAAAAACGTGCGAGCTTCTTTTCGCCATCGATCAACCAAATCATCGCACCAAGAATCAGCGCGGCTAGTCCTGCGGTGTAGAGGGCAAATGAACTCGACCAGAGGTTTTTGTTGAACGGCATGAACCAGGACCAAATGCCTCCAGTCATCATGGCGATGGCGCCAGCCGTCATCAATCCGGCCGCTTGTCGAGGCGTTGATTGGGCATGACGAATCCAGATTCCTGTAAAGATGCCGAGAATACCAGTGGCCAAGGCGGGAAGTGTACTGAGGATGCCTTCAGGGTCCCATGAGTGTTCCCATAGGCGCCCGGGTATGATTTGGCGATCCACCCAGGCGGCTAGGTTGAGTCCCGGAGCGAAGTTTGCCGGAATGGTATCGCCTTGGGCGGTAATGCCTTCTGGGATGGGGATCATCCCGGCTGCCGACTTAATCTCGCCCGCTACCAGTGCGGTTTTCAAGGTGTCATCAATGGGAACCGGAATGAGTCCGAGCGCCAGACAATAGCCCGCAAGCGTGATGGTGGCGATCCACCCAAGAGCCCTTCGTGACGTGTGAAGATAGAGTATTGAGCACCCGAAATAAACAACGGCAATACGAGGCAGGACGCCGACCCAGCGCATTGTATCCCATGAAAGTTTACCCAAGAGTCCGAGATGGTAGACTTTCAGTCCGATTCCAATCCCGAAAAGAATCAGTGCGCGGAACGTGGCTTGACGAAGAATGGCGTGCTTGGGCATCCCATCGGCGAGGCGACGTTCGAAGGCGAGAGGAATCGAGACGCCCACGATGAAGAGGAAGAAGGGGAAGACCCAATCCGTTGGCGTGAGTCCGTGCCAGGGCGCATGTCGAAGAGGAGCGTAGACGTGGCTCCATGAACCCGGATCATTCACCAGGATCATGCCCGCGATCGTCATTCCTCGGAACACGTCAAGGGATATGAGGCGTTTGTGTTTCATGTTTGGCGTTTCTTCCGGAGAGGAAGCGTAGAGACGAAACGATTTCGAATGCGAGCCTGAATGTTGACTCGGATCTTTGCGACTCTTCGTATATGGGGGCTGGCGCTCTTGTCGTGCCCCCGTGGAATTAATTGGGAGAACTGCTTGGGAGAGGAACTCAGTTTGTTGGACGATCCTAAAGCACCTTTCCGGACTTCTTGCGCTTTACTCCGGAGCTTCTATTTGTTGCATTCTGGGAATCAACCTACTCAGACCGGTCGATGAACCAATGGTCGAGCTCCGCAATTCTTTTCTCGTCGCCGTTGATGAGAGGAATGATCGGATCGGGACGCTTGGTTCGACGGCCCGGGGCCATGATACCTCACTTTGAACTGGGGAGCATTCGCATGATCATGACCCGCATCGTGCCGGGATTCGGAATGCGAATCCGATTCCACTGCAACATCTCTATCGGTTCATCTTCTTGGTATTCTCCGGTGAATGGATCGAACCACGTGAGTTGAAAGCGATTGAAGCCGTCACGGGGAGGGCGGGGGATGATAATATCATTCTCTTTGGGGACGAGATAAACAAACAGGTCTTTTTTGTTCGAGAGGCAGAAGCCACTGTTGGCCTTGCCGATATCGGGAGTCAGTCGAGTAATGTCATATTTGCGAGCGAAATCGGCAAGGTGGCGGTAGTAACTGAGTTTGGGACGTTGATCGGTCGGAAGGTTTTCGATGTCATGGATCACAACGCTCCAGGCAGTGTTCTGCCAGTAGTGGGTCGGGTAGGCGCCGGCGAAAACGATGTGGTAGGCCCGTTCCAGGTTGACGTCGGGGCGATAATAGTTCCCTCCGAAGACGTGGTAAGGGCCCGTTTCGTAGCCTCCGTGTTCGATATTGAAGATCGCCATGTTCGGATGGTCCTCCCGTATCTTGCGCATGATGTGCCAGGTTTCTGACTGCCAGTTTTGCACCGAGATGAAGTCGACGGATTCGGGAAAGCGATGGCAGTATCCATAGTCGTGGACGGTGACTAAGCGATTGTGGGCGTCGAGAGCTCGGAGGCGTTCAATTCGCCGCGTGATGTAGCTTCTGTCGTTGTGCCCGTAACCGGTGGCTTCTTTTGAGATATCCCAGATCAGATTGGGGAATGCTTGATATCGCTTTACCACGTAGTCGAAATATCGATTGTCGGCTTCAGAATCCGAGTCGGGCCATGAGACGAGTTTGTTCCAAACATAGATCATGACGTGTGCAGCGATGCCGTGGCGATCCAGTTCTCGAATGACGCGGTCAAACCGCTGGAAGTACTCAATGTTTAAGGTTGAAAAGTCTGGGTTCTGATTGTCCCCACCGAAGGGAAAGACCTTCGGTTTGCCGTAGTCGAATTCTTCCGGCAGGGCGGGGTCTTTTGGCCAACGGACGTCGTAAGCGAATATGTTCATCACGACTTGATTGAATCCGTTTCGTCCGACGTAATCCAAAAGGGATTTCGTCTTGGGAATCCCTTCTGGATTCTCTGCGTCGAGTGCGAACAGCCAATCGATCTCGAAAGCTAAGGGAAAATAAGGGGTGCCGTCTGCGTAGGTGAATCGCCGAGGATTGTCTGGGGCCAAGCCGATGGGGCCGTGCTGGTTTCTGGGAGCCTTGGACACGCGAATGCTCCCTGTTCTGTTGTTCAAGCCCTCTAAGTTTGATGCCGTAACGAAGGTCCAATCGCCGATTGTTGGAGGCGCGAAACGAATGACATAGCGAGTTCCACCATCCCAGAAGCCGGGCACTGCGATCGAGTCGCCAGTTTGAGACGTGATCGTGGCTGAAAACTCGATCGCGATTGCCTCCTGTTCGCCACTATCCGCTGTGAACGAGAGGTCGATGGGCGTCCATCTTTCTGTCGTATAGAAAGGGGATCCTTGTGCGCTTACGTAAGTCGAAACGAAGAGGCAAAGACTCCAGAGGGCGATTCGGTTGAGTGGTGAGAACATCGTGTGACTTAAGCAAATTGAACTTCTGAAGTCGATCGTTGGATATCCCACCCTGGTGTCTTGTCGTTGAGGAGGCTTCTAGGGAGGGCGCGTGGGATCTGAACGCTGCTCTCCTGCTGGGTGAATGCTTGACTGGCTTCCATGGGCTTCGTTACTACTCTAGGCATGTTTTCCGGCGATGCGAGCGTGCTGACAGCGATTGATCAGGCGATCATAGCCTTTTATCTCGTGGCAGTCCTCGTGATGGGGATCTTCTTCAGTCGCTACGTCAAAACATCGGGCGATTTCTTTCTGGCGGGTAAATCTCTTCCCTTTTGGGCCATTGGTATGTCCGTGGTGGTGTCTGACATCGGGGCCATTGACATGGTGGCCGGAGCAGGATCGGCCTACAAGTACGGCCTCGCGCAGGCGAATTTTGATTGGTTGGGTTCTGTCCCGGCAATGATCATCGTGGCCTTTGTGTTTGTACCGTTCTATTGGCGAAGTGGAGTCTGCACGCTGCCGGAGTTTCTAGGTCGTCGCTACGGGCCGGTCGTTCGCACATTGCAGGCCGTGATTTGGCTGGGCTTTTTGGTCAGCATGCTGGCTGTGATGCTATGGAGTTCGGCGGTTTTCTTGAATGAAATTCTGGGGCTTCCGACGCAGGGCGGCATTTGGTTAACGGTTATCGTTGTCGGTGTCTACACCGTCTTAGGGGGATTAACGGCGGTTGTGCTCACGGATGTTATACAGACGGTCATCATGTTTGTTGGCGCGGGAGCTCTCCTCTTGCTGAGCTATTGGAAGATCGGGGGATGGAATGCGTTGGTCACAACAGTGACTGAACGAGGTCCCGAGTTTGCGGATCATTTTCGCCTCTTGCTGCCCAACAGCACGAGCTCCCCGTATCCTTGGTCAGGGATTCTATTCGGACTAGGAATCGTGCTGTCCACGGCCTATTTCTCGAGCAATCAAGCCGTGATCCAGCGTGTCCTTGGAGCGCGAAGTGAGTGGCATGCAAAGGCCTCGATGTTGTTTGCTGCATTCCTGAAGCTGTTGGTGCCTGTCTTGGTGATTCTTCCTGGTCTAACAGCTCTGGCTCTCCACCCGAGTCTTGAAGATCCGGACCGAGCGGTACCCCGTTTGGTTGCCGATCTCTTGCCTCCAGGTCTAATGGGGTTGGTCTTCGCCGCTTTTTTTGCCGCTCTCATGTCGAGTGTTGATTCGTATCTGAACTCCTCCACCACGATCTTGATCTCCGATGCCTATCGACCGATCAGTACGTGGTTGAAGGGAGCGCCGCCGACCGATCGGTCTTGCCTCGTTCTAGGTCGAGGTCTGACGGTAGGCCTCATCGTGGCGGGTGGATTGATCGCGCCAGCAATCAACCAATTCGAGACGATCTACTCTGCCATGCAGACCATGTTCTCCCTGTTCCAAGGGCCAACACTAGCCTTGCTTCTATTGGGTGTCTTCTGGAAACGAACCAATTCAATTGGAGCAATCGTGGGTTTGACGACCGGAGTCGGCCTCTCGATGTGTTTGAACCTTGTAGGGGATAAACTCTTTCCTTCTGAAGATCCGTTCTTGTTTATTGCCTTTTGGACGTTTGTTTATTCCTTGGTGGCAACGAGCCTAGTCAGTGCGGTGACAGGGCCGCCAAACGAGAAGTACACGAAGGGACTCGTCTGGGGCTCGGTCGTGGATGATCCCGCCTCGCAAGCAGCTTTGCGGGCCCGGCTTGATGACGGGGAGAGCGCTCCCTCAGGAGGTGAAGCATAATGGAATCTTTAACCAATGCGATCGAGTCGGTTCTCGTCCGTGGCTTGAAACCCTTCTTGGATCCCTTGCACGGATTTTTGGATCAATTGCCTCCCGCTGTGTGGCGTGGGAGTGTTTGTGCTTTCCTCTTGCTTGGGGCCTTGTGGACTCTGTTTTTGAGTAAGGAAAGCGTGTTTCGGGGATGCCACGTGCAGACCAAATGGGCGGACCTTCGCTTGTGGGTCTGCGTTTTGATTGTCCCTTATTTGCTCATTTATTTAATCTTCTAAGCTATGTCGGCATCTGAAAAGGGCGACTCTTTCAAACATCGGGATGGGCTGGTTTTCCGGATGCTCGGTTGGTTTTTCTTGGTCTTTGGCGGGCTCGTTTGGGTCGGGCTCATGTGGCCTCAATCCAGCGAAGGGCGGCTTGTCAATGGCATGGCAGGGGCGATCTTGCTCGGTGTCGGGGTGCTGACGGTTTGGTTGGGGCGCCGCTCTCTGAGATAGTCTCCTATGGATGTCCGCTGGGCGGCTCCTGCCGTGGATCGCGAGGATGCGCAGCGCTACTTGAATCGTCTTCGACGTCGATCTTTGTTTTCACCGATGCGTTGGTTTGCTCGGTCCCCGCTTCAGCGTCGCCTTGAATTGGTGTATCTTCCTTGTCGGGTCATACTTTTTTCAGCCGAGCGAAGCGATGTGGAAGGCTTCATCTTGGTGAATGGTTTTGCTCGCCAGGCTCAAGCCGTTCGTGGCCAGCTCCCGGCTGTCTCTGAACCTAACGGCTTACTTCATTTCGAGTATCCATTGTCCGACGCAAATTCTCTCGAAATCGCTCGAAAGGCATTTCTGTCGTGGAAATTAGGTCGTGTCGCCGGGGGCAAGCTCGATAGCGCTCACTTTGTCGTGGGAGGCCTTCTCAACTATCCCTTTTGGGCTCAGTATGTGGAGTCGCAAAGCGGCCGAATCTCATTGGATCTACTCGATGCAGTTACCGGAAAACCGGGTGGGGTGATGATGAAGCAGGCCTTGCTTGAGGCGATGAAGGGAGAGCCTCGCTGAAGGCGAGAAAAAGCGTCTATTCACTCGCACTTTCGCCGAGGGCTCCTCTACAATCCGAGGATCTTATGAGCGACAAATTGAAAGTGTTGTGTGTTGGGGCGGGGCATATGGGACGGTCTCATGCCTTGGCTTATCACCAGATTCCTGAGTTTGATATTGTCGGAATCGTGACGAGGTCTCCGGAATCGCGAGGAAAATTGAATCAGGAGATGGGCGGAGGCTACGCCGAGTTTGGAGACTACGAGGCGGCGCTTGCGGAGACGAAGCCTGATGTGGTCAGCATTTCCACCTATCCCGATACCCATGCAAAGTATGCTCTTGCTGCCTTTGAAGCAGGTGCGCACGTCTTCATTGAAAAGCCGCTGGCCGAGACCGTCGCCGAGGCTGAAACTATCGTGGCCAAGGCCAAGGAGCTGAATCGCAAGTTGGTGATCGGCTACATCCTTCGGCACCACCCGAGTTGGGCCAAGTTTATCGAGGTCGCACAGACACTCGGTAAACCGCTCGTCATGCGGATGAATCTCAATCAACAGTCGTCCGGAGATATGTGGGACACGCACAAAGCACTCATGTCCTCGATATCCCCAGTCGTAGACTGTGGGGTGCACTATGTTGACGTCATGTGTCAAATGACTCGAAGTAAGCCCGTAAGAGTTTCTGGATTGGGAGCCCGTCTGACGGAGGAGCTTCCGGAAGGAAAAATCAATTATGGGCACTTGCAAGTGACTTTTGAAGATGGATCGGTTGGCTGGTACGAAGCGGGTTGGGGCCCCATGATGAGTGAAACCGCATTCTTTGTTAAGGACGTGGTTGGTCCGAAAGGATGTGTGACCATTGAGGCGAAGAAGGCCGGTGGCTCAGGTGCCTCGGCAGATGTCGATTCGCATACCAAGACCGAGTCGCTCCGTGTGCACCATAGTGAGCTTGATGGAGACCAAAAGTTTGTGAAGGCAGACGAATGGATCGATATGGAAGACGAGCCTGATCATGATGCCCTTTGCTATCGCGAGCAGGCCTACTTGCTCAAGGCGGTTCAGGAAGATATTGATCTGACAGATCATATGGATGATGCCATCAATTCCATGCGCATTGTCGCTGCCGCCGATGAGTCTTTTCGAACGGGTAAAATGATCGAGCTATAACCCATTCGGCGCCTTACACTGGCCGGTTCATCGTGACTGCCCAGTGCCTGATTCCCTCGAATGAAAGCAGGGAGTCTTAGAGGCTTGAAAAGCATGAGGGGCAGCCTAGGATTTGGGCATGCCCCTTTTTCGTGTCACCTTGGTGCTCTGGATTGTCTGCCTCACAAGTCCTGCCGTGGCCGCGGATCGGCCAAATATTCTCTGGCTATCGGCCGAGGATATTAGTCCTCACATCGCTTGTTTTGGCGATCCCCATGCGATTACCCCGCGACTGGATCAATTGGCAAGCGAAGGCGTTCGCTACTCTCGAACCTTTACCACCGCTGGTGTGTGTGCCCCGTGTCGGAGCGGGATTATCACCGGCATGTATCAAACTACGATTGGAACTCAGCATATGCGCTGCCGGGCCCAACTGCCGCCGGAGATCAAACCATTCACGGTTTATCTCCGGGAGGCGGGATACTACTGTTCCAACAATTCCAAGACTGACTACCAATTCACTGCCCCGGCCGATGCCTGGGATGATTCGAGTGGCAAAGCCCATTGGCGTCGTAGGACGGACCGGAACAAACCCTTTTTCTCGGTCTTCAACTTCGGTGGCTGTCATGAGAGCGGCATTGCGTCTGACGGTAAATATCGGAGCGTGACCGCTGGGCTAAGCCCAGACCAACGACAAGACGCGGCAAAGCTTTCGACCTTTCCTCCGTATTATCCGGAGTCCGCTGCAGCGCGCGAGGACTGGAAACGAAACTATGAATTGATCACTGCCATGGATGCTTGGGCGGGAGATCTTATCCAGCAATTGAAAGAGGATGGACTCTACGAAGACACGATCATTTTCTTTTGGTCGGATCACGGGGTCGGCCTTCCTCGTGCTAAGCGTTGGCTCTATGACTCCGGAACGCACATTCCGCTCATTGTTCGGATACCGGAAAAATATCGGCAAGCTGGACAAGGACAACCGGGTGTGATGCTGGATCAATTGGTGAGTTCGATCGATTTTGGCCCAACGGTATTGAACCTGGCCGGTGTCAACATTCCGTCCCATGTGCAGGGACAGGCTTTTCTGGGCGCTGCTACGCCGGCTCCACGTTCGTATGTCTATGGTGCGCGGGATCGAATGGACGAGCGATATGACATCATTCGCATGGTTCGAGACAAACGCTTCAAATACATCCGGAACTACGAGCCGCTAAAGACCTTTTACCAGTACATGAATACGCCGGAAAAGGGGGCCACCATGGCCTCTCTGCGCACGAGGTATGAAGCCGGTACCTTGCGCCCTGAAGCGGCTGCTTTCTTTGCGCCTGAAAAGCCCGTGGAAGAACTCTACGACACGCAGGTGGATCCACACGAGTTAAACAACTTGGCAGCAGATCCACGTCATGCGTCGCGGCTTGCGACCATGCGGCGAGCCCATCTCGATTGGGTTAAGGAAACGCGAGATCTGGGCCTCATCGCGGAGCCGTTGCTCGTGACTCGAGAGAAGGAAATTGGCCATCGCTATGGAATTCTGCGGCAGGCAGGAGGTGAGGCATTATCGAATCAAGTCGCGCGAGTTGCAGCCTTGGCCTCTGAAGGAATCGACGGGCTCGATGAGTTGGTGTCGGCTCTGAGGCATGAAGACGCTGCGGTACGCTATTGGGGCGCCGTCGGAATCGCCAACATTGGCGAACCAGCCGCCTCGGCTCGAGCTCAGGTTCGGGCCGCCCTGAAGGATCCTGCAGCGGTCGTGCGGACGGCTGCTGCGCATGCCTTGTGTCGATTAGATGAGGCTGCTCCGGCTTTACCGGTGTTGACGGAAGTGCTGGAGAAGGGGGAACAATGGGAGCGCTTGCATGCGGCCATTGTTTTGGATGAGATTGATGAGAAGGCACGGCCAGTTCTCGATGCCATGAAGGCTGCGCTCGTTCCGAGGACTGAACTTTATTCAGGAGGGAAATACACGGTTCGAGTCATCAATCGCGCGCTTAACCAATTGGAAGGAACGAAAAGAACCGTTCGCTAGAGTTATCTCTATCGGATTTAATCTTCACCAAGCATATGAAAACCAAGACTGATCGAAGAGAGTTTCTGTCTCAATTCACCACCCTCGCCGGAGGAGCCTGTTTTCTCCCGTTGACTTCTTGGGCGCGCCTACCCGGGGAGAAAAAGAAGACGGTTGCTTTCCTTGGGACGGAAGTTCGAACCCATTCTCATGCCCAACATTTCTTGGATCGAATGACCTTGGGCTATGGCTGGAAAGGGCAGTGGATCATGCCCCGAGTGGATGTTGCCTCGGTCTATATTGATCAGTTCCCGGAACAGGATCTGGCGCGAGGACGGGTCGCCCGGCACGGGCTGAACCTCTGCTCCAGTATCGAAGAAGCATTGACACTTGGGACCGGTAAACTAGCGGTGGATGGGGTCGTCATCATCGCTGAACATGGGGATTACCCGCGCAATGAAATGGGGCAGAAGCTCTATCCTCGCTACGAATGGTTCAAGGAGGTCGTTCGGGTCTTCGAGAAGACGGGACGCTCAGTGCCGGTCTTCAATGATAAACATCTGTCGACCTCCTGGGAACGTTGCGCCGAGATGGTAGCGGATTCCAAGCGTTTGGATTTCCCATTTTTTGCAGGTTCTTCGTTGCCGGTTACGCGGCGTCTCCCGGCAATCGATATGCCGCATGGTGTGCCCTTGAGTGAAAGCGTTTGCGTCGCGTATGGAGGCGTGGATAGCTACGATATTCATGCTCTGGAGACCGCTCAGTGCATGTCCGAACGGCGACGCGGTGGGGAGCTTGGAATCAAGAGTGTCCATGCTTTGCGAGGTGAAAA
Organism: uncultured Verrucomicrobiota bacterium; assembly: GCA_964342405.1. Lineage (GTDB taxonomy): Bacteria > Verrucomicrobiota > Verrucomicrobiia > Limisphaerales > AAA164-E04 > UBA2970. Next base: position 241,955 of record CAYFGX010000004.1, read on the forward strand.
GATGTGGCAGAAGCTTGCCGAGCCCAAGCGTGAATCAACCCGGCAATTGATGGTGGCCGCTCTGACGCGAAGTCATAATCTTCCTGTCGAGGGAGGGTATTACACAGATCGAATCACCTTTGAATGGGCGCGAGACACCTTTCCGGACACGATCGCTTACTTCATTGAACACCTGGATGGATTTCGTACGACGATGTTCCTGACAGCCATCCGCGACTTCAATTACGCGGGCTTGCGCTCTGACACGGGCGAGGTGATCTCAACTCAGATGTATCTACCGATGCCGACTCACGGATCAACGACTGCAGATTTCTTTCATCCTTTGGTTCGACATATCGAGGATATGGTGATCACGGGCGAAGTCCCTTATCCGATCGAGCGGACGCTTCTGACCTCAGGAATGACATTGGCTGGGGTGGAGTCTCTGCACCGCGGTCAGGTTAAGATTGAGACGCCACAAATGGATGTGAAATACTCGGTGGGGCCCAAGTCGACCTTCTGGCACGATTAGCACCAAGTCGTGATGGCATTTTCGCTGCTCGCTCACCCCGTTATTCCGCGAGCCCTGGTGCAGGGGCTGGTGTTTGTGCTAGGACTGTGGGTAACGCGCGCAGAAAGGGCCATCTCCTTCAATCGAGATATTCGGCCGATTCTATCCGATAAGTGTTTTCAATGCCACGGTCCGGATGAGCGGCAACGCAAGGCCGGACTGCGACTCGATCTTCGCTCGTCGGCCCTCTCTGCGAGGAATGAGGCTTTGCCGGCCATCGCTCCGGGAGAGCCTGAGGCCAGTCTCATGATCGAGCGGATCGAGAGCTCTGACTCTGATGATCAGATGCCTCCAGCGGAGGTGAAGAATCCCCTGAGTGCCCGGGACAGGCAGTTGCTTCGGCGATGGATTGAGTCGGGAGCTGATTATGAGGCTCATTGGGCATGGATTCCCCCCAAACGTATAGCGCTTCCGCGGCCGCAGGAAAGGGGATGGGAACGCAATCCGATCGATTCGTTTGTGTTGCGGAGGCTGGAGCGGGAAGGGCTTTCGCCCACTCGAGAGGCGGATTCCGCTCAATTGTTCCGAAGAGTCAGCTATGTGTTGAATGGATTGCCTCCCTCGGCCGAGCGCATCAAGACCCTCATCCAACAGCATCCGGCGAATGCATACGAAGTCTTTGTGGATCAACTCTTGGGGGCCGATCGCTACGGTGAGCACATGGCGAGTGTTTGGCTGGATGCTGCACGTTATTCTGACACGAACGGCTACAATAATGACACGCCGCGTTACAACTTCCGATATCGGGATTGGGTGATTCAGGCCTTCAATCGAAATCTGCCCTATGACGAATTTCTGACCGAGCAGCTCGCTGGTGATCTCCTTCCGAGTCCAACACTCGACCAGCAAATCGCCACTGGCTTCAATCGCAACCACAATGTCACTTCAGAAGGGGGGATTATTGATGAGGAGTATCGACTCGAGTACGCCGCCGACCGAGTGCAGACCACAGCGACGGTCTTCATGGCGTTGACCTTGCGTTGCGCCCGTTGCCACGACCACAAATTCGACCCCTTCTCTCAGCGAGAGTATTATGAGTTTTTCTCGTTCTTCAACCATGTCCCGGAAGACGGATATCACAAGGAGCATGTTGGGAATCCAAAGCCGGTGGTGCAGGCTCCGGATGCTGTATACCAGCGGCGATTAGAATTGCTTGAGCAAGCCATTGGGAAAGCTGAGCAAGGAGAGCTTCGGGACTCTCTTGAAGCGGAGAAAAAGGCTCTAGAGAAATCCGCTCCCACTGCCATGGTGATGAAGGATCTCGCGATTCCGCGTGAGACCTTTGTGCTCATGCGCGGGGACTACCGGAACCGGGGCGAAGCGGTCACGGGGAACACACCGAAGATCTTTCCTCCGATGGCAGAAGGCGCGCCCAGGAACCGGCTAGGACTCGCAGCTTGGTTGACGCGTCCGGATCATCCTCTAACCGCGCGGGTGGCTGTGAATCGGCTTTGGTATCAAGTTTTCGGCCGTGGCTTGGTGACGTCATTGGAGGATTTTGGTTCGCAGGGGGATTGGCCCTCTCATCCTGATTTGCTGGATTGGCTGGCGACGGAACTAATTCGACTGAATTGGGATCAGAAGGCGATTCTTCGGTTGATGGTAACGTCGGCCACTTTTCGGCAACACTCGGGAGCAGATGAAACTCTTCGCCGTCTTGATCCTGCCAATGAACTGCTATCGCGCGGGCCACGTTATCGTTTGCCGGCCGAGGTGATTCGCGATAGCGCGCTTTGGATGGGAGGTCTACTGGAAACTCAGATTGGCGGGCCAAGTGTCCGTCCCTACCAACCGCCGGGCCTTTGGACGGAAGTAATCGTGGCGGACGATTCTTACAGCGGTGGCAAGTATGAGCCGGACACGGGACCGGGACTCTACAGGAGGAGCGTCTACACGTGGTGGAAGCGAACCTGTCCGCCGCCCAGCTTGAACACATTTGATGCCCCAGATCGGGAATTCTGCTCGGTTCAACGAGCCCGAACCAACACGCCATTACAGGCCTTGGTGCTCTTGAACGATCCGACCTTCGTGGAAGCTGCTCGGGGTTTGGCGCTGCTTGCGCTGCAACGGAAGATCGGGAATCAAGATCGGATGGCATTCATGTTCCAACGAGCGACGAGTCGTCTCCCCAGTTCTTCGGAACTCGATCTGTTAATCAAAGGGTTGAATGCCGAGCAAGCACGATTCGAAGGCAAACCAGAAGCCGCTGCCGCATTCCTGAGCTTTGGTGTGGAGACAGGAGGGGAAGGGCATTCACTGGAGCAGTTTGCAGCGTGGTCTGTGGTTGCGAGTATGCTGCTGAATCTCGACGAGACGATTACGCTGCATTGAAGAGTTTTGCATGGGTTACGATTTAGCTAGTGTTGCCGCGCAAGAGATGGGAGGAACTGTGCTTACCAGGAGGCACTTTCTTGGGGGGCTTGGTTCCGGCGTGGGCCTGGCGGCGCTCTCTGGTCTCCTTGGGATTGGTGGCCGGCAGCGGGTCATGGGTGAGGAGGAATTTGCTGCCACGCGCACGCATATCGCTCCGCGTGCTAAACGAATTATCTATCTGTTTCAATCTGGAGCCCCCTCGCAACTTGAAACTCTAGACTACAAGCCCCAACTCCAGGCCCTTCACCAGACTGAGTTACCTGATTCAGTCCGCCAAGGGCAGCGGTTGACGGGAATGACTTCTGGACAGAAATCGTTCCCGGTTGCGGCATCGCAGTTTGCCTTCCGGCGTCACGGAAAAAGTGGGCACGCTTTCAGTGAGCTCCTGCCTTACCTCGGTGCGCAAGCCGACCGCCTTTGTGTGATCAACTCGATGTTTACTGAGGCCATCAATCATGATCCTGCCATCACACTCATGCAAACCGGAACCCAGCAACCTGGCCGTCCAAGTTTTGGATCGTGGTTGAGCTATGGCCTGGGGGCGGTGAATCAGGAATTGCCAGCTTTTGTGGTCTTGATTTCGAAGGGGAGCGGCTTGCCTAATGCTCAGGGCCTCTTGTCTCGGCTTTGGGGGAGTGGTTTCATTCCGTCGAATCATCAAGGTGTGAAGTTGAGAAGTCAGGGCGATCCCGTGTTGTATCTTTCGAATCCCACGGGAATCGATTCAGCGACTCGTCGACGGATGTTGGATGGGATCGGGCAGTTAAACCGCTGGCAGCAGGATGCCTTTGGTGACCCAGAGATCGCGGCGCGCATCGCTCAGTATGAGATGGCGTTCAAGATGCAGTCTTCGGTTCCCGAGCTCACAGATTTCTCTCAGGAACCAGACCATGTGATGGATCTCTACGGGCCAGAGGTACGAAGGCCCGGAAGTTTCGCGGCGAATTGTTTGCTCGCTCGGCGTCTCGCGGAACGGGATGTAAGGTTTATTCAGCTTTATCATCGTGGATGGGATCAGCATGGAAACCTACCGGATCACATCCGAAAACAGTGTCGCGATGTCGATCAACCGAGTGCGGCATTGTTGGTCGATCTCGAGCAGCGCGGACTGTTGGAAGACACCCTTGTCGTCTGGGCGGGAGAGTTCGGGCGTACAGTCTATTGTCAGGGCAAACTGACGAAAGAGAACTATGGCCGCGATCACCATCCGCGGTGTTTTTCAATCTGGTTGGCGGGCGGCGGTGTTCGTCCCGGGCTCAGTTATGGAATGACGGATGATTTCTCATACAACGTGCTTGAGAACCCAGTTCACGTGCATGATCTCCAGGCCACCTTGCTACATCTACTGGGCGTCGACCACGAACGTTTGAACTTCCGTTTCCAGGGACGTTACTACCGCCTCACGGATGTGCATGGCCAGGTGGTGCGGGATATCTTGGCATGATCAGGCTGGTAGGCGTGAGTGACCCGTTCTCGCAGGTTTTTCCCTATCAAAACCTTGGAGGAATCCCATCCCCGGTTGGCTCACCTTCCAGAATCCACGCTAGGTTGAATTTGGCCAATGTCGAACTGCCCTCTGGTCCCCCTTCGAAGTGGAGAAAGATGGAGCCCTCGGTGGCGGTGTTGGGTCGGCCCGAACAGAGTGACGAGTAGGCGAAACGCCCCTCATACACAAGGCGCTTAATGGGCCATGTTTTTCCCCCGTCGAAACTCGCCCATACGGTGCCCTGTTTGCGGCCGCTCGGGCTATCACAATTGCTGTAGATGAGAATATCCTGGCCTGAGACGTTGAGTCGACACAGTCCGCCCATGCAACCATAGTTTGTGTCCTGTGGGCCGTCGGGTAAGACCTCAATGATTCGCCACTGGTTCCAGCTTTTGCCCGCGTCGGTGCTGATTGCATCCCGACGTCGTAGATTGTTCGGGCGCTCTTGCCAGTGAACCCGCGAGTTGTAGTAGATTTTTCCATTCCATAGTTCTGCTACGGCTGCTTCGCCAGTTCCGTTTTCTGGGAAGGGATCGCTGGTGAACCAGGTCTTGCCATGGTCGTCGCTGTAGACCGCGCCTGTGTAGTGAGTCGGCCACTCTTCGCGTTTATTCTGTTTCCCGTAGTATCGTGAAGCGCGAAGCAAACGTCCGGGAGACTTGCCGCGGCGGAGAGTGATGCCGTGCTCGTTCATGTGCATCGAAGGCAAGTTGCCTCGACTGTCTGGGTAAATCTTTGGAGTTTCGGCGTTCCAGGTGACGCCGTCGTCGACGGATCGGTAGATTGTGAGCGGAGCGGGCGGGTGTTTCTCCTCGACGAAGACCAAAATATCCCCGGTTGATTCATCAATGGTCGTGCCGCCTCCGTGAAAGCCTGGATCAGCAACGGTAATGTCTTCACCCCAGGTTTTCCCTCCGTCTGTACTGCGCTTTGCCCGGACTGAACTAGAACCGTACGTGGCGAGCAAGGTGCCCTTGAGCGTGACGACGATGTTGGGGAACCGCTCCTTCTCGAATACCGTTGATGTTGTGAGCGGAGCCGTCTTGAGATAAGGAGCGAGGGCCCCCTCAAGGCTGCTCAGTTTTCTGGTGGCGGAGTGAAGGGGCGGTGAGTTAGAGAGACTCACACAGATGAGTAGAGTGAGGAGCGTTCGGTTCATAGGTGAATGGGGAAAGATGCCGGTCTTCACGGTGGAAAATCAACTTCAATCCGTCGTTCAAGCTCAGCGACTGGACGATTCGTCGGGACTCCGGCGGGCAGGAACGGAAAGCCGGAATGAATTCATGATTTGAAAAAAGTGGAGGCTACCGCTCATCGAAATCAAGGTTTGAACACCCGTTATAAGAACTCCAAGCAAAACCCCGTCAATGGTTTCCCACCCGCGAAAATGAAAGTAAGCGGCAAAGACAAGCTCGCGGAGGCCAGCCCCGTTGAGTGAGATCGGGACGAGCGCTACAAGACCTGAAAAAACTATCAGGTCGATTGCTTCAGAGCCCCCCAGTTCGAGTTGAAGTCCTCTTGCAAGGAGCCACAAGGCCTGACAGGTCAAGAGATGGATGATAATGGAGAGAGAGAACTGCAGGCCAGTCCTCCACGGCTGGGTCATTCCGGTGAGCCCTGCTTTAACGATTTGAGTTTTGGCTGCACACCACAGCTCGCCTAGTCGTGAAGCGGTAATGATGGCGTAGAGGATCCCTCCGAAAGCTATTGCGATGAGGATCACAACGGTTGTTGACGGCCGATCTGTACGCGAAAGGAGAGGGAGGAGATGGGAAGGAATAGTAAACAGAGTTGGTATGCCAATGAGTAGTAGAGCCAGCAGAGCAAGAAAGCGGTCCCAGCGAACGACACTCGCCGCACGCCATCGACGTGCTTTAGGGTGTTCCTGGTCGCTTGGTCCAGCGATAGGGATACTCAGCCAGATGGTGCGTAGGGAGTCCCCCTCGAGAGTGCGAGGAAAGAACGTACTCGCAAAACAGGCGGCGAAGGTCCACTTGAGATAGAATCGCAGGGGCACCTTCAAACCCATCAGCTTGCCAATCGAAGCCCACCTTGAGGCGGTCAGGAGCAAGCCGACGATTCCGAGCACCAATGCTTCGAATATTGCGTGGTTCTGGACGCCGAATAGTCTCGACCAAGCTTGGTTTTGAGTGATGTAGAGCGAAACTATCAGCAGCGCGCTGACTGTGAACAATGGACGTATCCAGGAGATGGAGCTTTCGAACCTCATCGAAAATGCTGGATTTTGCCGGAACCCCCCGCATTCCCGGGCCGGTGGTGAGCCGTCGACGTCTTCATGATGTTCGTTTTGTGGGATGAATACGGCATTGGGTGATAGATGGAAATCTCTGTCGGATGCTCCCTTTGTCGTCTCTGTCCAAGGCTCTTGTAATCTTCATCTATTCAGTCTTCTAGCCTGTTGAAGAGATAATATGAACGACGCTAGTCTCGAATCGAATCGGGAGGCTATAAGGTGCCTAATCGGTAGTCTGGTCACTTACGACTCCCAGCGCCTCCAATCCATGGGCATACTTAGAAAAACGCTGCATTTGAGCGTTTGAGATAACGATGCAATCCTTCACCCAAGTTGGCATTACTCGATTGAATTTTATCTCCAAGACACAGAGGTGCTTTTTCAAGAGAGACTGTCCCGATCCAAATTTTGGTAAATACTGGCTCGGTGGAAAGGACTCGATATTCGAGTCAAATGTTACTCTTAGTCGGTGATTGTTGGTACCAAGCCATGCACTTCGGTTGTAGGTTATAATATTCGCCGCTTGGAGCTGCGACTGTCGGGACAGTTTTTCTATCTTGGAGAGTAAGGTTGCTGATGTTTGGTCTGCGAAGGGCTGAGATGAAAGCTCTCTCAATAGGCTTGGGTTTGCGAGAAGCTTCCTTGCGAAGTTTCCAGCCATCTTCGTGCGCTCCTTGAATACACACGATCTGATGCGGTGTTTTATCTCAATGTAGGCGGTTTGGCTGTCTAGAGCTTCGATGCTTTCTGGTATGCCGTAGTAGCGAGTACGGATTTTCTTTCTCCGGCCCTCGCCATTTATTTTCGACCAATAGCATGCCATGTCTGGTGCGTCATAGTATTGGCTTGTAATCCGATAGCCAGTGTCGTCGCCGTGAGGATCAGGCATTAGTTGAGATTTTGCCGCCTCAACAAAGAGGTCTCTTTGGGCAAAAGTGACGACATACTTTAGTTCGAAGCGGCCTTCCACGACAGTTTATTAGTAAAGAATGGAGAGTTTAGTGAATCGGGAATACGAGCGATGTCGGCAGCTCGATTCATATCGATGACCCGAAGACCTTGTTCTGACGATGAGAGCACGCGAGTATTGCTATGGAGAACTAGGGCTCTGGGCTCTGGGTTCAAGTCGACGCCATTGTTCTGAAGTTCACAGCTATGGAGCCAACACAATCCTCCATCTCGATATAGCCATTTCTTTCGGTATCCGTGGACTGCCGTTGCATTCTTATTGAATAAGGTTCTCACTACCACCGCTCGTGAACCATCTTTTAGTTCAATTCCGATGGCACAATCTGCCATCACACAATCTCTTACGAATGCGATAGTTCCCTCGCCAACGCTTATTCCCTTGTCCCCGCTGCCGATCATTTCGCAACCCTCGATTTCGACCTTGGAAGACATCAAGTCGATAGCATCTCCTCCTGCGTTGAAGAAACTGCAGTTGCGCACCCTTCCCTCAACAAGGTCCAAATCTAGTCCATCACTGAGTGCTGCCTCCCATTTACACTCTTCGACATGACATTTGGACTCTGCCAGATTAACTGTGTCGTCACCGATTGCATTTCTGCCAAACGAACAATGCTTCATGGTAAGGTCTGGGCAATGATAGACGTTAAACATCCCCTTAAAATGTATGTGCCGAAGCCTTCCGATGGATCCGCCAGAGCATTCAAGCCAGGTAATTTCTGAACCCTTTGTGTGTTTTCCGTGAATACCGATGGCGGCCCATGGTTTTCCCGGCTCGTGTGGTAAGATCTTGATGGGAGCGTCACGTGTGCCCCGTATTAGTGTGAGACCTTCGCTATACACTCCGACACCCTTAGAGAGTCGAAGTTCAGTGCCTGGCTTGATGATGAGTGCTTGCTCCGGAAGAACATGAAGATCTGTTCTCAGCTCGACTATTCCTGGGCCTAGGACAACCTCACTTGGGTCCTTTGAACCGAAATTCCAGGGATGAATTGTCCTTAAGTCATTGTTGTTCAACGCAGGTGGTTGCCCTTCAACGCTTGTTACAGGTCTGTTCGAGAGTCCGTCCGTGACAATGAATTCTTCAATTGAGCCAAGTATTTCATATTCGAGAGGGCGGGGGACGGCGAAGGCCTTATCAGGTTGATCGGACCACAAGCCAGTGGGAGATTCTGGGAAGCTTTCGGAAAGGCCTGGATACAAAAGGGCTGTGCTCTGTTGAAATCGGGTGCCGTTTATCATGCAGGTTACTGGTGATCCATCGCGACGTTTCACTTGAATCGCCGTATTGCCGAAAACTTGGAATCGTGTCCTGGGAGGCTGTTCGTCAAGAACTGCCTGTGCTTGAAAGCGTGTGTCTGACAAGAAGTCTTTAATATAGGCCTCTCGGGACTTCATGAGCCGATTGTAGGTTTCTTTTTGTGAAAGCAGGTCCCGTGGTGAGCGTCGTTGGCCCATATGCGAGAGATTTACATCACCTTGAAGTTCCGTTCGGGTCCGTTCGTAGTATTCGTTGAGAAGGGAGATTTGGATCGATGCGGCGACCTCTTCGAGAATGAAGTGGAATAGAAACTTATTTCGAGCGTGGACCCAACGGGGATCTCGAGTCAAGAGGCCAACGACAGGATGCCTTATGACATTGATTGGATACTCAGCATTTCCGCTGACATAGGCATTGGGGTCCCACACAACGGGTTCAAGTTTTCCTGCGTTGGAAGAGAAGTAAAATAACTGGTTGTGGCTTTCGTCCACATGGACGCTTAGAGTTGCCGCGTTCAAGGCTTCGAATCTCGCGTATGCTTCAAGATTCAGAATTTGATCGATGCCCTCAATCGATTGACTATTAGGTGGCAGTTTGAGACGTCGTAAGAAATCTTCAAAAACTTCGATACTTTCTGGGCCTAATTCTCCGAAGTATCTCCAGTGGCTTGAAGAATCCCACAAACTTGCAAGGCCTTGTTTTCGGCCAACCAAGTCTCCCTTAAAGAACGTGCCGGGCATTCGGTCGTTGGCAATAGCCAAGGATTCTCCAGGTCGATAGCGGCGCTCGTACATGCCGTAGTACATTCCGTTGATGAAGAGTCGTACTGGATCGATGTGATCGGTAAAGATACCCATTTTCATTGCCAGGCGGCTGGGTAACCAATTGCATGCCGCGATGACGTCCTCGGGACGTTGTATTTCCACGTAGCGTCGCCCAAGTTCGATGTCATCTTTCTTAATCTTGACCCGAAACGATGGCTTCGATGCTTGATGGTGTTTCAATGTAGCGCCGCGATATGCAATCTCGCATTCTTGCACCTTTCCGCTCTCATCACGATAGAAGGCTTTTTCGTAGGGACGATCACTGCCGGGTTCGTGGCCGAGATTTGGATCACCTATGACACTGGCATCATACATGCGTTCCAAGGCGTTTTTTCCTACGACTAAATCGAGACTTACAATCTCTGTCTGTCTTGCGACTGGATTAGACAGCAACAGGCTCTCGACTGCTTTTCGATTGAATGAAAGAAAGGTTTCTATGGTTTCATGTGGAAACTGTTTGTCTATGCCCACAATCGATTTTGTAAACTCGCGAAAAAAATCGGTTTCACGATTAATGGTCAGAGCAAGAACGAGCGTCAAAATTAGACCTGCCACCAGAGGGTAGAGCAGACTCCTAAGTCTTATTCGCTCGCTTTGGCCATGCTTTCTCGATACCCAGATTCCGGAGCGCTGGAAGAGAATGCGAGGCATAGGGCTTAGAGTTCTTCCGTGTGGACCCCGAAGTCATAACGAATCTTTAGGTTTCCGTTTACTTCTCCCAGATCGGTGAGCAGAGTGGCTGCATCAATTCCTTGTTTCGGGCGGACAGTAAGCACCACTTCAACCAGTGCGCCTTGTTTGACACTTTCTATTGAAATGATGCTATATCGAGTAAAGAATCTTCTTAGGACAGGAGCTAATCTCTCTTCGGGATCAGTCCCTGGCGGAAGTTGCACCCTGAGAAGACGATCTGCTTCGATCGTGCTCTTTCCAAAATCAAAGAAATGCATCAGCACGACTACTGTGGATATGAGGATGGTGGAGGTTAACGCAACACCGTAAAAGCGCGTTCCGCAGGCCATTGCAATTGCCATTGCGAAGAAGATGAATCCAACATCTCGCGTTTCTTTGACTGCGTTGCGAAACCGGATAATTGAGAGCGCTCCCACTAGTGAGAATGCTCGGGCAATATTGCTGCCTATAACAAGCATGATTACTGTGGTGATCATGCCGGTTAGAACGATCGTTTGAGTGAAGGATTGTGAATAGGAAGCACCTTGGTGAGTTCTCCTGTAGAGGGTTGCAATTGTGAGGCAGCATACTAGGCAAAACATTAGTGCCAATGCGACCTCCCATATGTGAATGATGCCGTCTTCACCTGCGTGAACTCTAAGGATGTCGTTGATTCTGTTGAAATTCTCCTGCAAGGCTGTTTCCTTTGTTCTTTATGTTGTTAACATATCTCGTGCTGTAAGTAGCAAATGACTTGTCGCAATTCCATCATTTAATTCTTTGAAAGTGCTTCTAGGAGAGATCGGTTCGATCTGGGAGCTAGATAGACTTGAGTTGAATGGTGTCAAACGGCATTCAGGTGTCGGAATTGAGAATCTATGACTGCCATTGGGTTCGAAGGCTGAGCTGAAGGAACTTTTGTATTGTTTGGCCTGGGCTAATGTTGGAACTGGATTCTTCTTTGCCAGAGAATGGGTGATCCGAGGGACTCGAGTTCCGGTGTCAATGCTCTTTGATTATCTGATGAATGGCATGGACGTTGATGAGTTCCCTAGTCATTTTCCGACTGTTTGTCGCGAGGATGCCCCCGGGGGCACTAGAGCGCTCGCGATTCTAATCCATGGAGATGATAGACTCGTCATGAGGATCTTTTTTGGGCGAGTGTGTTCCTCGGCCGCTAGCTAATCTCCTTATTGGGCACGAATGCCGTGATGCTCTACAGATGCGTTGGGCCGGGTTGAGGAACGGCGTACTACTTGGACAGTTTGAGAACGAAGGCTTTGATGTCTTCCTGACAAGTGATCAAAATTTTGGCTACCAGTAAAACCTTTCGAAGCTTTACGTAGCCATTGTGGCCTTACCCACGAATCACTGGTCCCTGCTCAGAAATAGCGTCAATCGGATCCTGGGTGTACTAGAGGCTCTTCAACCAGGGTGCTACATCGAGTTGGCGATCGATTAGGGGATGGATTCGGATTGCCGAAGCGGTCTCGGCCTTCAGAGCCAAGGCTATCGAAAGCCAACTTGCTGGTTGTAATCTTCGCAATCATGGTTCTACTTTAAATATGGCTGTTTTCCGTATTTCATCGCCGCTGGTTCAATCCAAGGTCCGGGTGCTTGTCGGCACGATTCTTTTTGGTGTGCAGTTGTTCGCTTTCGCTCAGCCGGCAGATCTTATCTTTACCAATGGAACTGTGTTGACGGTAGATGCGAGTGATCTCGTCGCAGAAGCCTTGGCGGTCCGAGGAGATCGAATCATAGCGATTGGTACAGCAGACGAAATCGATCCCTACCGCTTTCAGTCGACAAGAGTGATTGACCTCGCAGGGCGATCTCTTATTCCAGGCCTCATCGACTCTCATACTCATCCTGCAGGGGCAAGCATGATCGAATGGGATCATCCGATTCCTGAGATGAATTCTATTCCGGATGTTCTCCGCTATGTGAAAGGCCGGGTGGAGCTGCTGCCTGAGGGGGATTGGATCGTGCTCCAGCAGGTGTTTATCACGCGACTTATTGAGAGGCGCTATCCGAGCCGAGGAGAGCTCGATGCGGTGGCCCCTCGGCATCCCGTGATCTTTCGAACAGGGCCGGACGCGTCGCTCAATTCTGCAGCAATGGAGCGATTGGGCATTACCCGAAGCACGCGTGCGCCTGAGGGGAGCAAGATTGAGCGGGTTCCGGGAGCATCAGAACCTTCAGGAATTGTGCGCAATTGGTCTCGCATTTTTTCGATCCCAGAAACTGGATCTGAACCGAGCGAAAGAGAGAAAACGCAGAGACTGCAGCAGCTGTTTCATGACTACAATCGTGTCGGGCTGACGACGATTGCAGATCGAAACGCCTCGCTGGCTTCCATGGCTCGCTACCGACGGCTCTTGGATGAGAGACGCCTGACCGTAAGGATCGCGGCTTCTCGAAGTGTTAGTAACGCGGGCTCACGGAAGCAGATGATCCAGCAGATCGAGCTCATTGCTGCAGAGCCCGAGAGTCACTCGAGTGACCCAAAGCTTCGAACCATCGGGGTGAAGATGTTTCTAGATGGAGGAATGTTGACCGGCAGTGCCTACATGATCGAGCCCTGGGGGGTGAGCTCCATCTACAATATCGACGATCCAGATTATCGGGGACTGCGCTTTATCCCCCAAGAGACGCTCACCGAAGTGATTCAACACTGCGCTCAACATGGACTACAGTTCACGGCCCATCGCGTGGGGGACGGCGCGGTTTCGGCCTTGGTTGACGCGTATGAACAGATTGGCCGAACGACTAGCCGGCTATCATCCATCCGGCCGAATATCACTCACTGCAATTTTCTGAGCGATGAATCGATACGGAAAATGGCGAGCCTGGGCATCTCGGCGGATATCCAACCTGCCTGGTTGTACGAGGATGCGAAGACGCTGACAGCGCAGTTTGGTTTGGAACGGATGAAACGTTTTCAGCCTTTACGTAAATTGTTCGATGCCGGAGTTCTGATAGGTGGCGGAAGCGATCATATGCAGAAGATTGGATCCCTGCGTTCTGTGAATCCGTACAACCCGTTTCTTGGTATGTGGATTGCCATGACGAGGCGGCCGGAGGGTGAGTCGAATGCGATTCACATCGATCAGGCCTTAACGCGGCTGGAAGCGCTCCGCTTCTACACACGCAACAATGCTCAACTGCTGTTTCTCGAGAACTATTGTGGTTCGCTCGAGGTTAACAAATTGGCCGACCTGGTGGTCTTGGACAGAGATTTTCTTACTTGCCCGACAGATGATGTTCGCAGGATCCAAGCAGATGAGGTCTACTTGTCAGGTCGCTTGGTGCATCAACGATAGCTGCATCCTTAGATCGCGTCTGCCGAGTGAACGCGCGATTTACTTGCTTGAAGCCTAGTCCGATGCCCCAACTAGTCGGGAATGGATTCCCTTGAGGCTGGGAGTAATCTCCTGAGCAGCCGAGGGAGGTTATTCTTGGGCTGACTGTAACTCGTAGTTCAGAAATGAAAGTGTATAGACCGCTGCGGTGTCGCTTCGAAGAATCAGTGGGCCTAGGGTAATGGGAAGGGCTCCGGATCCCTTGATGGTATTGATCTCGGCAGGCGTGAAGTCACCTTCGGGCCCAATCCACACGTGAACGTGGCTTGGCTCGCCTTTTTCACTGCGATAGCATTCGATATGCTGACGGGGATGGACGGCCCCAGGTTGGAGGCTTGCCACGAGTGGGAGACAATCGGGATTGGCTGCGCGACCAGCTAGATAGGCGTCAAGCGTCGTCGGTTTTTCTATCTTGGGAAGCCAAGCTTGACCGCATTGCTTGATAGCTTCGATTGCGAGCGTTTGCCACTTTTCCTGTTTCGAGCTGGCATCTTCTTCGTCGCATTGGACGACGGATCTCTCTGACAAGATCGGGACGATTGTGCGGCATCCCAGTTCAGTTGCTTTCTGAATGATGAGATCCATCGATTTCGCCTTGGTCACTGCTTGGATGAGCGTGAGGTGGTAGTTGAGTTCGGGAACCTTGTTGGCCGATAGCACTCGTCCCTGAACTGTATGGCGATCGATCGACTCAACTTGGCAATGTAAGTCTTGGCCTTCTCCGTCGAGGACGCTGAATCGATCTTGTTCTCTGAGACGCAGAACTTTGACCGCATGCTTGCTGTCTCGCTCAGATAGTTGAATTTGAGCGTCTCGACATTGGTTAGGAGGGAGATAGAATCGATGCATTATCAGATGGTCTAGCCGGAGAAGAATTTTCGCGCCTTTTCAAAGAAACCCGTTGAGATGGGGTTCACCTTGTCGTCGCAAAGCTCCGCAAATTCCTTCAGTTTTTCGGTCTGTTCGTTATTGAGTCGGGTGGGGACCTCGACTGATACGCGCACGTGGAGATCGCCGATGCCGTATCCTTGGACGTTCTTAATGCCCTTACCTTTCAAACGGAAGACGGTGCCGGATTGAGTGCCTGCTGGAATCTTGATTTTTGCTTGGCCGCTCAGGGTGGGGACGGTGAGTTCTGAGCCGAGCGTGGCTTGGACAAAGCTCACAGGAACCTCGCAGAGGAGATCATCTTCCTCGCGTTCGAAGATTTCGTGTTCTCGGACATGCAAGACGACATAGAGGTCACCGGGAGCACCGCCTCGAAGTCCGCCTTCTCCGTTCCCAGAAGATCGTAAGCGAGCGCCCGTGTCCACGCCTGCCGGAATCTTGAGATTGATCTTCTTGGTTTTCTCTAAGCGGCCTGCCCCGCGACATTTCGTACAGGGCTTTTCGACAGTTTTTCCGACGCCTTCACAGGCTGAGCAGGTTTGAGCAATACTGAAGATTCCCCGTGAAGAAACAACCTGTCCGCGTCCTCCACAAGTCGAACAAGTCCGCATGCTCGTTCCAGGAGAAGCTCCTGAGCCATTGCACAAATTACAGGCATCGAGTTTGGTGACAGGAATTTCTTTCTCACATCCCATTGCACCTTCTTCGAAGCTGAGTTCGAGGTCATAGCGCAGGTCGGATCCCCGTTGGGGGCCTGACGGGTCGCGTCGACCACCGCCACCGAAGAGATCTTCAAAGATACTCCCGCCGCCACCGCCGCCGCCAGCTCCTCCGAATACTTCGCGGAAGATATCAAATGGGTCATGGAAGCCGCCGCCACCGCGGCCGGCCCCTCCAAATCCTCGTGAACGCCCATCGAAGGCTGCGTGACCATATTGATCGTAGGCAGCTCGTTTCTGCGGATCGCTGAGGGCTTCGTAGGCTTCGCCTAACTCTTTGAATTTCTCTTCGGCCTCCTTGTCGCCTGGGTTCTTGTCGGGATGAAACTTAACAGCCTGCTTTCGATAGGCCTTCTTGAGTTCATCCGCTGATACGGATTTTTGAACACCAAGGACTTCGTAGTAATCTCGTTTGGACATGGGGGATTGGAATCCTTACTCAGCGTCAGAGTCGGACTTAGCTTTGGCGACGACGACGTTCGCCGGGCGGACAAGGCGATCTTTCAGTTTGTATCCTTTGCGGATTTGTTGCAGCACTTGGCCTTCGGGGACTTCATCCGTTTCTTGTTGGGAAACGGCTTCGTGCCATGCTGGGTCGAAGGTTTGGGCACTGGCATCGATTTCTTCCATTCCAGCTTCCTTGATGGCGTCTCTCAGTTGTTTGTGAACCATCGTGATACCTTGTTTTAAGGAGTCGATGGTTTCTGCGGTCGCACTGTCGACAGCCATCATGGCCATTTCGAAATTATCGAGTGTTGGGATCAGGGTCTCGAGAAGGGTCTCGTTGGCGTATTTGATCGCTTCCGTTCGATCCCGAGCGGCGCGTTTCTTGTAGTTATCAAATTCGGCATTGAGGCGAACGAGGCGATCCCAGTTTTCAGCCGCCTTGTCGGCTTGTTCTTGCAGGGCCTTGTAGTCTTCAGCCGAGAGCGTGACAGGATCTGTGTTCTCAGCCCCTTCTGAGTCAGTGGCTTCTTCCTTGGCGGCAGCGTCTGGCTCGCTCTCCTCCGCCTCGACTTCGACAGCCTCAACGGTCTCGGTCTCAAGATTCTCTTCTTTTGGTTCTTCTTCTGTCTTTTTTTCCTCGCTCATTTTGGCAACGGGTATCGAAGCAATGCTTCGACTCAATCAGCTATCTCAATCGGATTTTCGGGGGTTTTCACGTCAAAACAGAGTGAGTTTAGCTCTGCGAAAGGCTGGATAATCGACCTGCTAAACCGAATTTTTGCACGGATTAGCCCCCCGAACGGCGACAATGTAGCCGAAGTGCTTTGAATTTCAAGCCCTGCTCTTGACTCTATTTGAGGGTAAAGGTTGGAGGAATGAGCCCGAAATCGGGCTTATTGTGGGGTGGTGTCTGCCTGAATGTTGATTTCCTCGGCTAGATCTTCCGCCGGATAGGTCCAGATTTCGGCTAGAGTCGGATGATAGTGTGGGATTCTGGCTAAATCATGAACCGTCATTCGGGTTGCCATCGCGACAGTGATTTCATGAATAAGTTCTCCGCCCGATGGGCCCACGCAGGTACCGCCTAATATTTCGCCGGTGCTCGCGTCTGCGATGAGTTTTACGAATCCGTATTGGGCATTCATGATCATAGATTTTCCGTGATCGTTGAAGGGATAGCTAGCGACGCGAACATCGATCCCGGCTGCCTTCGCCTCGCGTTCGGTGATCCCCGTTTGCCCAACCTGCGGTTCGGTGAAGACGACGCTCAGGGTTTGTCGATAGTCGATGCTCTTTGGCTGGTCCGGGTGAAGAATATTGTGTGCGGCAAGCTCCCCCTGCTGAATCGCGATATGAACAACGTCGTAAGGACCGGTGCAGTCCCCGGCAGCGTAGATATGGGCTTGGGTGCTTTGCATCTGCGGGTTGCATTTGATGCGGCCTTTGAGGGTTTCTACGCCGGCGGCTTCGAGGTTCAATTTAGAAGTGTTCGGAGAGCGTCCCAGGGCCATCAGGATTTCATCTGCAGCCACAGATTTCGAGACGCCTCGATGCTCGAATTGAATTTCTTTTTTGCCGTCTCGCATCTGGGCGGCGAGAAGGTTGGTTTCCGTGTAGAGCGTCATTCCTTCAGCCTCCAGCGCTTTCTCGACCTCTTGTGCGGCGTCGGAATCAAATTCTTTGAGGATCGTGGAGCTCCGCTGGATCAGAGTGACTTGCGTTCCGATGCGTTGGAAAAACTGTGCGAGTTCAACCGCTACGGCGCCTCCCCCGAGAACAATGAGGGAATCAGGGGCTTTGGTGAGGCTCAGTGCTTCGTTGCTCGTGATATAGCCGAGCTTGGACAGATCCTCAAGAGGCGGCGAACTGACGACGGATCCGGTCGCGATCAGAATGTGCTTGCCGGTGATGCTTTTCCCGGAACTCAGCTCCAATGTATGGGGATCCGAGAAACGGGCTTGATCTCGAATGAACGTGAAGCGGCCATCTGTAAGCTGTTCTCGACGGAAACTGGCGAAGTCATCAATTAGGAAATCCTTCCGAGCCATCACTTTTTGAAAATCGGCTTCGTAGCGTGGAATGTGAATTCCCCAGACGGAGGACTCCTTTGCCAGATGGGCGATCTCTCCTGCGTAGAGCAATGCTTTTGTGGGCATACACCCTTTGAGGATACAGAGACCACCGACCTCTTTGCCGCCTTCGACAATCGCAACATTGAGCCCCTCAGCTGCGGCTGTTCGAGCTGCGGCGTAACCGCCGCTACCGCCACCGATGACGATTAAATCGTGATCAAAATTCCTGTCGCTCATTGGTTTGTGATCGATCTTCGCGTTTCAAGGCGTGCGGATCACCAAGTTCCGGATCTCCGTCATGTCTTCCATGGCAAACCGGACGCCTTCCCGTCCGAGGCCGCTGTCTTTTACGCCACCATACGGCATGTTGTCGACTCTCCAGGATGGAATGTCTCCGACGACGACGCCACCGACGTCAAGATCGTCCCACGCCTCCAGGGTGCGATAAAGATCCCGGGTGAAGATTCCCGCTTGGAGTCCGAACTGGCTATCGTTGACTTGGGCAATGGCTTCTTGGAAGTCTCGATATGGGCTCAAAACAGCGATGGGACCAAAGGCCTCGTGTGTGCAGATTTTTTCTTGGGTGGGAACATTCTCCAGCAACGTGGCTTCAAGAATGGCGCCGTCCCTCTTGCCGCCGCAGAGAAGAGAGCCTCCCGCACTCACAGCGCTTTGAATCCAGCTGTCGAGACGACTGGCTTCTTTTTCTGAGATCATTGGGCCAATGAAGGTGTCTTCGTCTTTGGGATCACCGCTCGGTAGCGCTTTGGTGGCCTTCACGAGGCGTTCTTTCATGTCATCGTAGACGGACTCGTGAATGAGTATTCGCTGCACTCCGATGCAGCTTTGTCCGCTTTGATAGAACGCTCCGATGATGATCCGGTCAGTAGCGTCCTGTAGATCTGCATCTTCGGCAACCACGCAAGCTGCGTTGCCTCCGAGTTCGAGGACAACTTTCTTCTTTCCGGCTCGGGCCTTCAGTGCCCAGCCAACATCAGGCGAGCCAGTGAAACTCAAGAGTTTCAGTCGTTCATCCGTTGTGAAAAGGTCCGCTCCATCCCGGCGGCAAGGGAGGATGGAGAAAGCCCCTTTAGGCAGATTCGTTTCCGCGAGAACCTCGCCGATAATCAGGGCTCCAATCGGGGTAAGGCTGGCAGGCTTCAGCACGAACGGGCAACCGACAGCGATGGCGGGAGCCACTTTGTGAGCTGCGAGGTTAAGCGGGAAATTGAAAGGGGAAATGAAAGAGCAGGGGCCAATGGGAACCCGTTTATACATGCCTTGGTAGCCTCGGGCTCGAGGGCTGATTTCCAAGTTTTGGATGACTCCCTCTTGGCGGACGGATTCCTCTGCAGCGATCCGAAAGGTGTCTATCAAACGGGACACTTCGCCGCGGCTATCTTTGATTGGTTTTCCTGCCTCGATACATAGGGCTTCTGCAAGTTCTGCTGAACGCGCCGTGAAACGGTCGACGCAATGTTGCAACACTGCCTGGCGTTCGTAGGGGGGCATTTTCCGGAGAGGTTCCGCTGCCCCAACGGCCGCAGTGATTGCTTGATCGATGGTGTCGGGATCGGCCAGGGCGACCTTTGTTGCCGGCTCGCCGGTGTATTTGTCGGTGACAGTGAGATCCGTATTCGGAGTCTCTGCCTCGTTTGCCAGGTAATACGGATAGGAAGCAGCAAGCATGATTCAGTAGGCTAGACTTGTTCGCTTAATCGGGGAAGTTCTCGATTTAAGATCTGGTCATTTTCGGAGTAGTCGACCGGAACATCGATCAGGTGAACGCCCGGTTCGTGCAAGCAGGTTTGAATCAACGGAAGAAGCTCGCTCGTCGATTCAACGCGGTGACCTTTGGCTCCGTAACTTTCTGCGTATCCCTTGAAGCAAGGATTGGAGAACTCGAGACCGAAGTCGCTGAATTCTAGATTCGCCTGTTTCCACCGGATCATCCCGTACGCGCTGTCGTTTAAGATGAGTACGATGAGGTCCAGCTTGAGGCGGACGGCGGTTTCCAGTTCCTGCGAATTCATCATGAAACCACCATCGCCACAGATAGCGACGACTTTGCGTTGGGGGAAAACCATCTTTGCCGCCATGGCGGATGGAAGACCGGCGCCCATTGTGGCCAAGGCGTTGTCGAGAAGAACCGTGTTCGGTTGGTGAGCGGGGTAGTTTCGAGCAAACCAGATTTTGTAGACACCGTTGTCGAGAGCAATGATCCCGTCCTTCGGCATGGCGCGTCGAACATCGGCCACGAGGCGTTGTGGGTAGACGGGAAACCGCCCGTCATCTTTGCCTTCGTGCACGTGGTTTCTCATCGCTTGAATGGCGGGTGTAAACACGTCGAAATCCCAATGCGGCTGTGGTTCGAGCGATTCGCTAAGTTGCCAAATGCTGTTGGCGATGTCGCCGACCATTTCCACTTGTGGAAAGTAAACGGGATCCACTCGAGCCGAGCTAAAGTTAATGTGGATCACCTGAACACCATTGTCCTTCATAAAGAAGGGTGGCTTCTCGACGACGTCGTGTCCCACGTTGATGATCAGGTCAGCCTGCTCGACAGCACGGTGAACGAAGTCGTGGTTTGAAAGGGCCGCGTTTCCGACGCAACGTTCGTGTGTTTCGTCGATCACGCCCTTACCCATTTGGGTGCTGATGAAGGGAATTCCGTATTTGTCTACGAAGCTTCGAAGTTGCTTCGCGGTGAGCTTACGATTGGCGCCGGCGCCTAAGACGAGCAAGGGAGACTTGGATCTCTTGAGGAGATCAACGGCGTGTTGAACAGATTTGGCTTCAACCGTGGGGCGTCGCACGAGGCTTGGCGTCAGGGGAGTCTTGGCAGTTTCTTCTGCCGCGATATCCTCCGGTAGTTCGAGATGAACGGCGCCAGGGCGTTCTTCCTCTGCGATACGGAATGCCTCACGCACTCGGAATGGGATGTTGTCACCACTCACGATTTGGGCCGTGGACTTCGTGATCGGCCCCATCATGTCCACCACATTGATAATTTGGAATTGGCCTTGCTTGCTATGCTTGATGGGTTTCTGCCCGGTGATCATGAACATGGGCATTCCGCCCAATTGAGCGTAGGCCGCCGCAGTCACAAAGTTTGTCGCCCCGGGTCCGAGGGTCGAAAGGCACACGCCGGCCTTGCCGGTAAGCCGTCCGTAGGTTGCAGCCATGAAGCCAGCGGCCTGCTCATGACGGGTTAGAATGAGTTTGATTTTTGATTTCGACAGGGATTCGAGTAAATCCAGATTCTCCTCTCCCGGTATGCCGAAGATGTATTCGACTCCTTCTTTTTCAAGAGATTGAACAAATAAGTCGGAGGCCTTCATAAGCGTTTCAAGTGAAGAATGATATTTGTAGACGGGACAAGCTGAACTCAAACCGCGCCGTATGCGACCATGGCGTCTGCTACTTTGATAAACCCAGCAATGTTCGCTCCGTCGACGTAGTTCACAAAGCCCTGCTGATTACCGAATTCGAGGCACTTCTCATGGATGTCTTTCATGATGGTTTGAAGTTTGGTGTCAACTTCGTCACGGCTCCAAGATAAGCGCAGAGCATTCTGGCTTTGTTCAAGTCCAGAGACTGCGACTCCGCCGGCGTTAGCTGCTTTTGCGGGGCCGTAGAGGATTTTTGCATCCAAGAACTGCCGCACGCCCTCAAGTCGGGTCGGCATATTGGCCCCCTCGCAGACTGCCTTGACACCATTCTTGATGAGCAATGAAGCGTCGGCTTCATCGATTTCATTTTGCGTCGCGCAGGGGAGTGCGACATCGACCGGGATGCTCCACGGTCGCTGTTTTTCGTGAAATGTCGCCTCGGGAAAAGCTTCTGCATAAGCGTGGATTCGACCTCGACGAACTTCTTTGAGTTCTTTGAGAAATTCGAGCTTCTTTTCGTCGATCCCCTTTGGATCATGGATTGTTCCGGAGGAATCTGAGGCTGAAACGACCGTGGCTCCCAGCGAGGTTGCTTTCTCGATCGCGTAGAGAGCCACATTGCCCGACCCCGATACGGAGACGGTCTTTCCGGCGATGGAGTCTCCTTGCTGGTTGAACATGTTCTCACAGAAATAAATGCACCCATAACCCGTGGCTTCCTTTCGCACAAGGCTGCCCCCGAACGAGAGTCCCTTGCCAGTGAGTATACCGGTGAATCGGTTCTCCAATCGTTTGTACTGACCGAAGAGATAGCTGATTTCGCGTGCGCCGACCCCGATATCTCCGGCTGGAACGTCGGTATCTTCTCCGATATGGCGGTGCAATTCTGTCATGAGCGATTGGCAAAAGCGCATGACCTCGCGATCGGATTTTCCCTTGGGATTGAAGTTGGCACCTCCCTTGGCACCTCCCATGGGGAGTCCCGTCAGGCTGTTTTTTAACACCTGCTCGAAGCCGAGGAACTTGAGCACGCTTTGGGTGACAGATGGATGGAAACGGAGACCTCCCTTGTAGGGCCCAATGGAATTGTTGAACTGGACGCGATAGGCTCGATTAGCGCGGATAGAGCCTTGATCGTCTTCCCACGTTACGCGGAAACTGACGATCCGATCGGGCTCGGTCATGCGCTCCAAGATTTGGGCATCTCGGTAGACCGGATGATCGAGGACAAAGGGAATCAGGCTTTCGGCAACCTCGCGGACCGCCTGATGAAACTCGGTTTCATGCGGGTTTCGCCTTACGAGTCCTTTGAGGAACTTTTCGACTTCTGCTTGGGCTGCTGCGTTCATGCGGGTGTACTTCGAATCGTTTTGTTCTGGCTTTGCCCTATCTTGTCCAGCTCAGCCATCGATTGAAGGCGCGCTTTACAAAAGGGGTTAACTTTGTCCGGTTGTAGAGATCTCCTAGTTTTCGAACTGCTTCACCTTGGGTGGGGTAAGGATGAATGACGTTGGCGATCGAGCCAAGCCCGATCTTCTGTGTCATTGCCATGGAGAGACTACCGATCATGTCTCCCGCGTGACTGGCGACGATGGTTGCTCCGACGATCTTGTCCGTTCCTTTTTTCACGTGCACGCGGGCGAAGCCGTTGGTCTCGCCCTCGAGGATAGCGCGGTCGACACCTGACATCGGTTGAGTGAAAGTATCTACCACGATTCCTTGTTGCTGAGCTTGTTGTGCGGTGAGCCCCACATGCGCCACTTCGGGTGACGTATAGGTGCACCATGGGATGACGAGATGACTGTGTTTGGCGTTGCCTTTGAAAAGGGCGTTGCGGATAACAGCCCGAGCCATGAAATCGGCGGCGTGCGTGAATTGATAAGGCGAGCAGATATCGCCTGCGGCGTAGATCTTTGGGTTCGTTGTCTGGAAATTGTCGTTTATCTCGACGCCCTTTTTGGTGTAGTTGACGCCCACTTTTTCAAGGTTCATGCCCTCGACATTGGGAGCGCGCCCGACGGCAACAAGCAGCTGATCGACCGGAATATCGTAGTCGGATTCAGTGCCCTTAGTCACCAGGTGGATGCCATCATCTAATTGTTGGATCTCAAGTTTTCTTCCCTGTCCTAAGATTTTCACTCCATCCTTCTCGAGCGCCTCGCGGACGAGTTGTCCGGCGTCAGGATCTTCCTTGGGGAGAATGCCGTGTTGAGACTCGACCAGGAAAACTTCAGAACCAAAGCGAGCGAAGGTTTGGGCCATCTCGCAACCGATCGGTCCCGCTCCGATCACGCCGAGGCGTTTGGGAAGTTCAGTCAGGGAGAAGAAGGTTTCGTTGGTAAGGTAGGGGACGTCTTGCAGTCCAGGGATGGGCGGCGCCGAGGCGCGTGCTCCGCTGCAAATGACTGCCTTGGCGAAGCTAAGCTGTTTGTCCTCGACTCGAACCGTTTGGGAATCCACGAACTCGGCTTGGCCGAGGAACACATCAATGCCGAGTTCGGTGAAGCGTTTGACAGAGTCGTGCGGACTGATGTCACTCCGCAACTTGCGCATGCGTTCCATGGCCAGCTGGAAATCCAGGGTCGTACCGGGGGGGACTTGGACCCCGAACTCGCTTGCCTGTTGGACCGCTGCGACGGCTTTTGCGGCGCTGATGATCCCCTTGGATGGAACACATCCCACGTTGAGACAATCGCCGCCCATTAATCCCCGCTCCACGAGGGCGACTTTCGCGCCCATCCCTGCTGCCCCCGCGGCTGTTACGAGTCCGGCGGTGCCGGCTCCAATCACGACGAGGTTGTATTTTTCGGCCGGCTCAGGATTGCTGTAGTCCGTAGGGTGGACGTTGGCTTCGAGCTTGGTGTTGTGTTGATCCTTTGGGAGGAGGGCGTCCTGGTAGCTCATATGATTTGCGGGTGAAGGTTGGCTCTTTTAGGGCACTAGGACGTGACGGGTTGGGGTTTTGCCCGATTGAGGAGTTTTTTCACGATGAGAGGGAAGAGCCCAAGAATCACGAATGCGACCAGCAGCTCGGGACGGAGAATACCTTTGATCCCTTTCTCTGCGAGCTCGCCAAGGGACGGAAAGGTGGAGCCCGCGTACACGTAGACTGCGGTAGCGGGTAACATGCCCACCTGGCTGACCCACCAGAAGGTGCTTGCCCGGATCGGCGTCAGGCCCATGACGAGATTGATCACGAAGAATGGGATGACCGGGATGAGTCGCAGGGAGAAGAGATAAAAAGGGCCTTCCTGTTCGAGTGAGGAATTGAACGTCGTGAGGCGGTCTCCGAATCGGTTCATCATGCTGTCTCGCAAGAGAAACCGACTGAACAGGAAGGCGAGCGTAGCGCCCGCCGTCGAAGCGAAACTCACCACCAAGAGCCCTTTCCCAAATCCCAAAAGCCAGCCAAGTCCCAAGGTCAGAACGGCGGCCCCGGGAAGGGAGAGTCCAGTGACAGCCACATAAACCAGGAACGAGAGAAGGGCTCCCTTAACGGCGTGAGCGTCTTGGTATGCCCGAAGCTGATCTTCCTTCGCAGCCAGACTCTCGAGGCTGAGTGCATCCCCGTATTGCGAATAGAGGTAGCCGGCGATCGCGACCACTCCAACTAACACCGTCAATTTCAGGGCGCTACTCGAGTCTGTTTTGGCCGGTTTTGACTGGGAATCGATTGAGTTCATTGGAATACGGGTCCTTTCTGACAGCTGGTAGGAGGTAGCGTGGTCGATTCTATTCCGCGATCAATCGGGGGTAATTCTGATCTCCTCGAGTAATCATGCCCTTACGGTCAGCATTCCAGTCATTCTGTGTCTTTGCATTGTAGTTAAGATAGAGCTTCCCCTTGTGAAGATCAAAAATCGTCGGATCTGCCTTAACGAGTTTGTTCTCTGCAGCGGCCCACGCGCAATAACCGCCGTATTGCGGAGCGTATTTCTCTGGGTTTGCCTTGAATGCCTGGAGATTCTTTGCCGATGAGAAGAGCCAGTTGGCTCCGCGCCATTGGGTGCTGTAGGTCTTCTTACCTTTGACCGCCTTCTTCGCGGTGTGGTAGGCCACTGTGTCATAACCTCCCGCGGCCTTGCTTCCGAAAAAGGTCGTGCTGATGGCCTTTTCGGCCGTGGCAGTACTCGGGAGGAAGGCGATCAATGCGACGAGTGCGAGTAGTGAGCTCAGTGAGTTTGTTTGATGAGTTTTCATTTTTTTTCTTTTTGTTGTCTGTCCTTAAGACGGTTGCAATATAGACAGACTAGTCTGTTCTTGTAAAGGGTGAAAATGAAGAATTCTGTTTTTTCTGAGTAGGACGTAAGCGGTGAGCTTAAGCGGAAGAAGTCGGGGATGTTCGGACCAGCTGAAGGGCAGCCTCGAGAGCGGTATCTACGGGCCAGGTCGCCCTGAGGTTTTGAGACTCTGTGGTCGCTCCAGAATAGAGGATGAACCAAGTGTTCCCAATCGATCGAGCTTGGCTGCCTTTAGCGACTGCCCGAGCGAGTTCGATGAAAAAATCTCGAATGAAGAGTTTGTGAGATTCTATTTCCGATCGAATTTCGGGATTCCCGCTGTCCAGAACAGCCGCGGTATTTGTGTAGGGACAACCTTTGAAATCGTTTTGATGAAGCCAGTCTTTCAGGGTCGAAAAGTAGGACTCGAGCTTTTCCTCTGGGGAGGAATCCTGTTGCAGAATGGCGTCGTGGTTCTTTTCTGATCGCTCGTGCATCTCATGTAGCCAGGCGGCGCAGAGAAGATCCTTGCTCTTGAAATGATGATAGAAACTGGCTTTTGCAGTTTCTGATTTCTCGATGATTTCGTTGATGCCCACGGAGAGGAATCCGCGTTCTGAGAAAAGCTTGGAAGCTGTTTCTAGTATCCTGCTTTTTGCGTTTTTCTGTCTCATGTTGTTTCTTGAATACAGACAGACTTGTCTTTTTGCAAGTGAGAACCGCTAGTTGAGCTTGAGTCCCGAGAACAGTACCGGAATGGGGAATATGTCTCAGCTGCTCGGCTGCTCAGTGCTGTGCCGTTCTTTTGACCTTGAGACCGGTATGAAGTATGCTTCTGCTTCGGCTGATAATTGGTTTGGTGAGCAATTTCTGCAGCGATCTATGAGCATGTTTGGAGATGACAGGACCCTCTTGGTCGGAGGGGGCCGGGGCCTATTACTGACATTGGGCCTCTTCTTTTCGGGCGGCCAGGCATCTGGCCAACCGGTGATTATGGGAATTCGACCTCTGGCGAATCAAATCGAGGTCGATGTGCGTTTTGAGCGCGGTTTTGATTATGTCGCTCTGCGTGTCCGTGATGCGGTGACTGATTCGGGAGGCATTTGGGTTTCCACGGCAGTGGATTCACAGACCGTCGGTGCAAGCTTTCTCGTTCCCGCATTACCCGGTAGTGCGTTTTATTCTGTAGAAACCGGTAATGGCCTCCCTCCTCAAGCCGTTCCTGGAGTCGATGGGACGGTCGAACTGGATCGCGTCAAAATTGGTGGGGGAGAAATGGCTCCCGAATCTCAGCCTTATCACGTTCTGAACCGTTTGGGATATGGGCCGAGTTCGGCGGACCTCGCCCACGTGAAGGATATTGGTGTAGGCGCCTATGTGAGGGAGCAGCTCGCTCCGGGGTCGATCGAGGAAACAGATCCAAGGTTGACTGAATTTCTTGATGATGTGACGCATGTTTATCGGGCGGGCCTTGACACCGTCGTGGTGCCCCGCAAGGCGCTTTGGCGTTATTTCAAAGGAACGGAAACGCCGCCATCTGCTTGGAGGACACTCGAATTTGATGCCAATGCCGAGGGTTGGCTGCGGGGGGCGCAGCCCATGGGGCGGGGCGTTCCGGGGCTTGCGACAAATCTCTCGGACATGCAGCAGAACAACAATCAGGCCGGCTACGTGTCTGTGTTCATGCGGCATGAGTTTGAGGTCGCGGATCCTTCGGCCTTCTCCAACTTGATTCTTCGAACCGTCTATGATGATGGTTTTGTGGCTTATCTGAATGGGAAAGAAGTGGCCCGGGCGAACGTCGAAACCTTGCGCCCCGCTCACCATGTTCGAGCGACTGAGTATGTCGACTACCCCCTCTGGGAGGAATTCGAGCTCGATCCAAGCGGAGAGCACCTTCAAGCCGGCACGAATGTGCTCGCCATTCAGCTTCACAATGCTCGACGCGACGACTTCGATTCTCTGATGGATTCGACGCTCGTTTCCCGCGCCTACCAAAGCGAATTTGAGAGAGTCGAGATCGATGACCTGGAATCGCTAAAGGATCTTCTCCACGCCCGTGGCATCTATTCGAAGCGTCAACTTCAGGCAACCTTGGGAGAGTTTTGGGAGAATCACTTCACGACCGATTATGACAAGGTCGCGGAGTATCTCGATGATCTAGAAGACTTGGATGGAAATGATCTGTTGGCCATGAACCGAGCCGAGTATGAGGCCGTTCAAATGGAGTTTCGGGAGTACGAGTTTTTCTACCGAAACGCTCTTGGGAATTTTGGTGACTTGCTACTCTACAGTGCGACGAGCCCATCCCAGTTGATCTACCTCGATAATGTCCTCAATCGAGTGGGGGAAGCGAATGAGAACTATGCTCGGGAGATCTTGGAGCTGTTTGCCTTCGGGGTGGATAATCGGTACACGCAAGCGGACATCGAGCAACTTTCGCGAGCCTTTACCGGTTGGCAGATTCGGAAGGTGAGGCCGGATCGCATTCAGAGTTTCCCTGACTCGGCAATTTCGCCGCCCACGCTTCCCAGTATCGAACCGGTGGACACACCTTTGTTTGATGCTGACGAAGACTGGCGCTTCTTCCGGGGAACTCGAGCCCCCTCACGATCGAACAACGGTCAAGCGAACACGGCATGGACGACACCTACTTTTCGAGATGGTACCTGGGAGCGGGGTGGGACGCCGCTGGGATACGACACGGAAGACCCTGTGATCGAAGGACGCTTGGCTACCAATCTCAGTGAGATGCAGGGATCTTTTTCCACGGTTTATCTCCGCAGGCCGTTCCGAGTGGAGAATCCTGAAGAAGTGAAAAATCTTTTGCTCTCAATCAAGTATGATGATGGATATGTGGCTTACTTGAACGGGGTTGAGATTGGACGGAGTGAATCAATGGATGGTGCTGGAAGAGTTCCTTCCCATCGCTTCAGGACGTCTCAGAAGCATCTGGCTACCAATCCGACTGAATTTGTAGAGGCTTCCCGGCTGCTGGGTCGATTACGTCCTGCCCCCGCCGTGAATGTGCTGGCGATCGAGGTCCACAATTCAGACTCGATGGATACCAACTTTTACGTGGACGCAAGTCTCGTCACCCGATCGAGAGGTGAGGGGAGTATTGAGCCCAGCGATCCTAATGGTCTCTGGACCTTTCGCTTCAACCCTGAAGAGCATGACTATTCGGAGAAGATCCTCTTCGAGGGCACGGAGCACGAAATTCGCATCCCTGCTGGAAGAGAAGGTGGTGAGGGGTTGAGGGATGCGTTGGATGTGATTGAATCCATGGTAGACCATCCGTCCACGAGCGAGTTCATTTCATTGAAGCTGATCAACCGATTCGTTTCTGACGACATCTCGTTGCGCTCGTATCACGAACGCACGGCCCCTGAAGGTTTGTTGCGTGTGATGGATGCGGCCATCAATGCATGGCATTCAACGGAGCCGGCTGGGAACATCGCAACGGTGTTGGCAGCGATCTTTGAGCAGAGTCAGACGGGGAACTATTTTTGGTCTGATGCAGCACATCAGGCTAAGGTTCGAACGCCCATCGAGTATGTGAACAGTGTGGTTCGTGCACTCGATTGGCAAATTCGGGAAAATCGTTTGCCGCAAGCCGCAGATTCCATGGGGATGCACTTCTTCACGCGGAATGATCCTGACGGTTGGTCTGAGAAGGGGTTTGATTGGATGAACACGGGAGGCTTGTTGGAACGCTTGAATTTCTCAAGCGGGATGCCACGCCTCGCGCGGAACGAGTTTCTTCATCGCTGGAGCGTGCGCCGATTCTTGATCGAGAGGAACATCGAGAGTGCTAAAGAAATCGTCGACTATTTTGACGAACTGCTATTTGAAGGAAGCTTGACTGAGGCGGAGCGAAATCTATTTGTTCAATTCGCCAACACCAAGCCAGACGGAAACCCTTCGCTGTTTCGTCCCTCGCGCTCCGACTATTTTGAGCGGGCTGGTGACCTGATCGGGCTCATTCTCTCCACCCCACGGCTACAATTTCAATAGACTGAAAATCATCATGAATCTATCTCGACGACAATTCCTTCAGAACTTCAGCCGAGGTGTCGGAGCTGCTGCGCTCACGGGAGGCTCTTTCGGCCTGTTCCAGCGCCGTGCCCTAGCCGCTGGCCACGGGGCCAAGAAAATGATTTTCATTTTTCAAGAAGGTGGGAATGACGGCATCAACACCGTGATTCCGCGAGGGGATTCAGACTACAGCCTCCGGACTCGTCCGACGCTTTTCATCCCTGAGGATGAAGCCATTGATTCGGGGAATGGCTTTGCGCAGTTTCATCCCGCGCTGAATCCGATGATGGAGATTTATAATCACTCCGGAATCAACGGGCGGAATGGGATGGGCAATCTAGCCGTGTTGCATCGCGTGGGTTATGAAGGCCAGTCGCGCTCACATTTTGACAGTCAGCACTATTGGCAAAACGGAATTCCGGGAGATACGGAAACGGAAGAAGGTTTCATCTACCGCCGGATGGATGCGGTTGGTGATCTGAACGCCGCGGACACGGGCCTTGTCGCTGCCGGACTGTCTACGGCTCAACTCTTGGCGCTGAAGGGGGAAAAGCTCATTCCAAATTTTTCGAGCGCTCGTGACTTTAATTTCCCGTCCGGTGAGAAGTTCCTCGGGAAGGCTCCTCAGCGACCGGACGGAATGGATGCCCGTGGTATCAGTGGGCTTTTCGGCTTACCGCCTCACAAAGAGAACAGGCCCTACAACTCGTTGGTGTTTGACGCCGGACGGTCGCTGGCCGACACGATCAACGTGATCCAGGAGGCAGTCGGTGAAAATGACTACGTGCCTCAAAATGGAGCCGTGTACCCGGATAATCGCTTTGGCCGGAAACTGATGGAGGCTGCGTTGCTCCTGAAACGTACTGATATGCAGGTCATCGGTTTACAGATCGGGGGCTGGGATACTCACCAGAGCCAGGGACAGACCGGAGGCTCTCATGGTCGTTTGCTTGGTGACGTAGCTCAAGGGTTTCAGGCTTTGTCGCGAGACTTGAGAAGTCTTTGGGATGATTTGGTCGTCGTCACGATGACCGAGTTTGGTAGGACTTCGAAAGAGAACGGAAGCCGAGGAACCGATCATGCAGAATCTTCGGTGATGTTTGTCGCCGGTGGAGGTGTTCAGGGTGGGGTTTACAATTGCGATGAGTCGACCTGGGAAGAGAATGCGATGTTCAGTGAACGAGATCGCTACCTTTCTGCCCGAACAGATTTTCGATCGGTCTTTGCCGAAATATTTGAAGGGCATTTTGGTGATGACCGCCGGCAGATGGACCAATTCATGCCGGGATATTCCATCGCGAAGTTAGACCGACCAGAGCGTTTTCAATCGCTGGGATTCATTCGAGCCTAGTGGATTCCCCGTTGGACGTGACTGGTGACAGCATCGAGCTCGCCTCGGCAGCTCGATTTGCGGATCGAGTCTCGAATTATACGCGGTATCGCCCCGGTTACCCAGACCAGGCGCTGAGCTTCATTCAACGAGAAACCGGTTTAGTAGGCGAGAATGTCGTTGCTGATCTCGGCTCCGGAACGGGAATCTGGAGCCGCTTGCTTCTAGAAGCTGGCTACCGAGTTGTGGGGGTCGAGCCCAGCCCTGAAATGCGAGGGGTTGCTGAGTCGACCTTGGCTTCGTTTGATGCTTTCCAATCTGTTGATGGACGGAGTGATCAGACTGGACTGGCTCCGGATTCTGTCGATCTGATCACTGCGGCCCAAGCGTTTCATTGGTTTGATATTTCCGCGTCTCGCCGCGAATGCCAGCGCATCCTGAAGGATCAAGGCTTTGTGGCCCTACTCTGGAATGAACGCCTGACGGATGCCTCCCCGTTTTTGATGGATTATGAAGCGCTTTTGCAGGCGTATGCGACCGACTATAACCAGGTCAATCACGCGAAGCTTCCGGCCTCAGTCTTTCCGGGCTTCTATGGGCACGACAAATTTCGTGTCGCTTCCTTTCCAAATATTCAGCACTTCGATTACGAAGGACTCGAAGGGCGTTTGCTTTCCTGCTCGTATGTTCCCAACGAGGAACAGCCGGGCTACCGTCCGATGTTGGATGCCTTGAAGAAGGTTTTCGAACAGCGCGCGGTCGAGGGGCGCGTCGCCTTTGAGTATCAAACTCGGGTCTACTGCGGTCAGCTGAAACCCTAGCGTAAAAAGATTGCTAATCAGTCGAAATCGGGTTGGCATGTGGCGCTATGGATCGTCGTGAATTCTGCCAAATGATGGCGAGTGGTCTGGGCCTCTCTGCCATGTTGTCGCCGGCCGGAATCAGGCTGCGGGCTGAAGCCAGCTCTCCGCGTTGGAAGACGGCGATTGGGCTCAATGGTTTCGCTTCGGGAGAACGAAAGTATCAGCGAAGGTATCCCATTTGGGAGATCTTGAAATTTGCGACCGACACCGGTTTCGATGGAGTCGAATTGGTGGACGGTTGGCCCTCGGGAAAGTACCCGCGCGTGCAGGAAAAGGAACGGACTCGAGCGCTTCGTTCAATGTACGACCGATACGGCCTGCAGATCTTTTCCTTGCAAATCGGTGCCGGCGGTGCCTTCGATCCGAGGGAAGAAAACCGTCGGGCTTGGCTGACAGGTTTTGAAGAGAAGGCTCGCTTAGCCAGCTATTTGGGATGTGACTGTGTGGGGATGTGGCCCGGTGGAGGCTTACGTGGCCAAGGGATTGAGCAAGCGATTCAGCGCTTGAGTCGATCTTTCGCTGAGGCGGCACGCATCGGGGAACAGTTTGGTCTGATTGTTGCCTTTGAGATCGAACCTCCTTTTGTCTTCAACACAGAGTCCCATTTAACGGCAATCCTGGAGCAGGCGAGTGATAGCCCCCTCAAGACCATTTATGATCCGAGCCACTTTGATTTGATGTCGGGCTCGAAGGGGCGTCCGCATGAGATGTTAGAGCGCATTGGTGTCGAACAAATTGGCTACGTGCACCTGACCGACTGCGATGGAACGCTGCGTGATGGAGGGACGTCGAAACATCTCGCCTGTGGTGACGGACACGTCGATATTGCGGCTTCAATGGAATTGCTCGGACGGGGCGGGTTTGAGGGGTGGATTATGATTGATCAATGGGAAATCCCCGATCCCTACGAAGCGAGTCGAAAAGGATTGAGAGCGATTGAGCAGGGACGGACATCCTTGCGATCTCGATGAAGCGTAGGGTAGCGCTTCTGATCGGTTGAGCGACACTTGAGCTGGCACACGGAAGGCAGATAGAGACTGGATGAACAGCCTAGAAGAAACGGAAATGACTTTGTTGAAACTGAATTGGCCTTTTGGACTTGGGAGTGATGGAACGTGGCCCACATTCCATGAGTTGCGACACAGTGCGAGCTGCGGACTGGTTGGCGTGATCGTGATCTGCCTCAGTCTTGGGGACATAACAGGTTCCGCTAAGGATGCTGGAGGAGACGAAGAGTTACCGGAGAAGTCCGAGGAATCTGGGTGGGATATCGAGACTCCTCCTGGGCCGGTGCAGACACAACGGATCGATGCGGCGGAGGGGACGTGGATCAATCTCGACCTTAGTCCAGATGGAAAGGAGATCGTTTTTGACTTCCTTGGTGACATTTATGTAATGCCGATCGAAGGGGCGGATGGTGCAGGCGGCCGCTACCCAGAGAAGTTGACGGAAGGGCGGACTTGGGACATGCAGCCACGATACAGTCCGGATGGGAAATGGATCGCCTTTACCAGTGATCGAAAAGGGAAGAATGACAAGGCTGGGGACAATATCTGGATCATGAAGCGCCACGGCGATGAGCTGCGCCAGATCAGTAACGAGAGCTATCGCCTTTTGAGTGGGCCCGCGTGGTCGCCGGACGGGCAGTATCTCGTGGGACGAAAGCACTTCACGAGTCGACGCTCATTGGGGGCGGGTGAAATGTGGATGTATCACTGGTCGGGTGTTCCAGGGGGGGCTTCAAGTGGGGTTGGCATGACCAGTCGACGTACGGATCAAAAGGATGTGAACGAACCTGTTTTCTCGCCGGACGGAAAATTCTTGTACTTTTCCGAAGACATGACCCCGGGGGCAGCCTTCGATTATAACAAGGATTCTCACGGGCAGATCTATGTTGTTCGGAGATTGGAAATCGAAACGGGTGAGCTCAAAAACTACATCACCGGGCCGGGGGGCGCCTGTCGTCCTATTCCTTCGCCGGACGGAAAACAGATTGCTTTCGTGAGGCGAGTCGGAGCCAAGACGGGGCTTCATATCTTTGATCCAGAGTCCGGTGCTGTGCGTGTTGTCTATGAAGATCTAGAACGAGACATGCAGGAGATCTGGGCCATTCACGGGGTCTACCCGAACTATGCGTGGACGCCGGACGGGGATTCGATTGTCATCTGGGCGAAAGGAAAGATTCGAAAGATCCATGTTGCCGACGGCTCAGCGGAGGTGATTCCCTTCCGCATCGTTGATACCCGGAAAATCACGACAGCGCTACGGACTCCACAGGAAGTGGCGCCTGATGAGTTCGATGTGAAGTTGCTCCGTTGGGTCGAGGTTTCTCCGCAGGG
Organism: uncultured Verrucomicrobiota bacterium; assembly: GCA_964342405.1. Taxonomy (GTDB): domain Bacteria; phylum Verrucomicrobiota; class Verrucomicrobiia; order Limisphaerales; family AAA164-E04; genus UBA2970. The sequence goes on from CAYFGX010000004.1 coordinate 276,011, forward strand.
AGATCAAGTGGTTTATCAGGCTTTGGGACATCTTTATGTCAAAGATCTCCCTGATGGCGAACCGACACGTTTGACGACGCAGGAAGATCATTTCGAGTTTTACCCGTCTTATTCTCGCTCGGGTGACTACATCGTTTACAGCACTTGGGATGACGAGGATCTAGGGGCCGTACGGGTTGTTTCGTCTCGACCGGGAGCGAGCCAAGAAAACTGGATTGTGACCAAGACACCCGGTCACTACATCGCACCGGTCATCAGCCCGGATGGCGAACAGGTTGTGTATCAAGCGGTTGGTGGTGGGCAAATTCGATCTCCTCTTTGGTCGCGCAACACCGGAATCTTCCGGATTCCGTTTCGGGGAGGGGAGTCAAAGAGAATCTTGAAGAGTGGATCCGATGCTCATTTTGGCAAGGACTCGGATCGCTTGTTCTTCCGTAGAAACCAATCTGAGAAAGAGGCTGATAATGCGGTCTTGTTTTCTTGTGATTTGGATGGGAACGAAGTCCGTGAGCACTTCAAGAGCACCTGGGGAACGCTCTATCGAGTTTCTCCGGATGGGAAATGGATTGCCTTGATCGAACGCTTCAATGTGCACCTCTTCCCCTTCACCCAGAGCGGACGTCGGATCGATGTCGGGCAAGGCAAATCGTCGATCCCGACGATTCAGGTAAGCAAGAACGCAGGTGACTGGATTCACTTCAGTGGCGATAGCGGGCGACTTCACTGGACGCTCGGAAGCAAGCTCTTCACTCAGGAGGTTGAGAAAGTGAGTCCAGCAATCCCGAAGGCAGATTCCAATGAAGAGGAAGGGACTACTGAACCCAGCGAGCAGTTCATTGGATTTCGAGCAACTCATGCGAAACCTCGTTCAACGATTGCTCTGGTCGGGGGACGAGTCGTGACGATGGGGCAAGGTGGGATTTTGGATGATGCGGTTGTGTTGATTGAAGGTAATCGTATCAAATCGGTCTCTTCAAAGTCTGCCATCCGAATCCCTTCGCACGCAAAAGTAATTGATATCTCAGGGCAGACTGTACTGCCCGGCTTCGTAGACACGCACGCGCACGGGGCCCAGGGATCGAATGGAATCACGCCACAACAGAATTGGGTCGACTATGCTCGTCTGGCTTTTGGCGTTACGACGGTTCATGATCCCTCCAATAATAGCCATTCGATATTCGCTGCGAGCGAAATGACAAAAGCGGGTCTGATCACGGCACCGCGGACTTTTTCCACTGGTTCTATCCTCTACGGAGCAACCGGTGCAGGGAAAGCAGAAGTGAACAAGTTTGAGGATGCACAGTTTCACCTTCGGAGGATGAAGGCTCTCGGAGCCTTCAGTGTGAAGAGCTACAATCAACCTCGGCGCGATCAACGCCAACAGATACTTGCTGCCGCGCGCGAATTGGACATGCTGGTTGTGCCCGAGGGAGGGGCGACTTTGGCGCACAACTTAACAATGGTCGTGGATGGGCACACCGGAATTGAACACTCTCTGTCCGTTGAAACCATTTACGATGATGTCTACGATCTGTGGACCGGAAGCGGTGTGGGCTACACGCCGACTCTTTCGGTCGCCTATGGAGGGATTTGGGGGGAGAACTATTGGTATGAGATTGATGACCTTTGGTTGCATCCTCGTCTGACGAGCTATATTCCGCCGACCAAGCTGAATCCACGTTCGAGGCGGCGAATCAAGGCTCCTCTGGAAGACTACAATCACATGCGAGTTGCGGGCATTGCGAAAGGACTCGTGGATCGCGGTGAGATCGCGCAGACGGGAGGGCATGGACAGCTCAATGGGATCTGCACCCACTGGGAGATGTGGAGCATGGTGCAGGGCGGGATGTCTCCGTTTGAGGCCTTGCGTTGTGGTACGCTGTATGGGGCTAAGTATCTCGGGATGGATGCCGAGATCGGCTCGCTTGAAGCCGGAAAACTTGCGGACCTGATTGTGATTCAGGCGGGAGCCGATCCGCTAGAGGACATCCGAGATTCGGAGAAGGTCCAACTGGTCATCGCGAATGGTCGTGTCTTCGAGGCGGAAAGCATGGCTGAGATCACCGGTGAAAGAGTGGAGCGTGCGCCGTTTTTCTGGGCGAACGGGAATCCAGCCATCAGTGTGCTCGTGCCGAACGAGGGCCAGTGCGCGGGCTGTGTGGGCGGCGTGATCCGGTGGTAGCGGGAGGCTGAACTAGGCGAAGATCTCTTTGATCAGTTTCCCATTGTTCACGAGCTGAACTGGGCGGCCGCTGGCTTTGTGGAGCACTTGATGGGGATCGATGCCGAGCTTGGTGTAGAGCGAGGCTGCAAAGTCTTCGGGACGATAGACGTTCTCGGAAGCGTAGTAGCCTTTTGAGTCGGTTGCTCCAACGATCGCTCCGCGTGGAACACCTGCGCCGGCCATGAGAACAGACATGGCGTGTGGCCAGTGATCTCGGCCGGCATCTTTGTTGATCTTCGGTGTGCGACCGAACTCCCCGAGTACGACGAGGAGCGTATTATCCATCATACCGCGTTCATCGAGATCGTTGACGAGAGCGCCAATCCCTTGGTCCAACTTACTCATGAAGGAACCTTTGAATCGCTCGAAGAGTTTCGTGTGATTGTCCCATCCTCCGTAGTAAACGGTCACAAAGGAAACGCCGACTTCGACGAGGCGGCGAGCCATGAGTAATCGTTGGCCGAGGTCATTGCGGCCGAACTTGTCTCGAGTCGATTCTGGCTCATTGAAGATGTCGAAAGCTTCTTGCGCTCGCGGCGACGTCACGAGATCGATCCCTTGTTCGTAGTATTGATCGAATGTCACCGTGGGATCTTTTGCCGCAGCGTCTGTAAACCGCGTGAGGCGGTCGAGTGATTTCCGCAGATCCCGTCGTGATTTGGCCCGCCATTCTCCCACTTTTTGGGGGAGGACGACATCGCGGACCCGAAACCGAGTATCTTGCGGGTTTCCATCGACGACAAATGGGGCATGCTCGCCGCCCAGAAAATTGGGTCCGCCGGAACGGGAAACTCGAGGGAGACTCATGTAGGCGGGGAGGCCACTGCGAATGCCGCGATCATAAGAGACCATGGATCCGAAGGAGGGGTGAAATGTCACTACGGCACCGCACGACACCGGAACTGGGGTCGGGGCTCCAGTCATCATGTAGTGATTCCCGCCGCCATGATTTGGGTCCGTGTGGGCGATGGAGCGAATGATCGTGACCTTGTCAGCGACCTTCGCCATGTGCGGGACGACTTCGGAGAAATGGGTGCCCGGGACAGAGGTTGGGATGGTTCCGAATTCTCCTCGAATTCCGTCGGGTGCGTTTGGCTTCGGGTCAAAGGTCTCGTAGTGGGATGGCCCACCGTCGAGCCAAACCAGGATGCAATTCACATTCTTGCCGGGGGTAGGCGCATTCCCGCCGGCAGCTCCAGCTGCCTTGGCTCGTAAGAGACCGCTCAGTCCCATCCCGATGCTGCCTCCGAGTCCGACCTGTAGAAAGTCTCGTCGGCTAACTCCGTTGCAATTTGTGTTGAGGCGGCTCATAGGATGCGTTGGTTAGTGATTAAAGACGAACTCAGCGGTATTGATCAATGCCCAAAGTAGGTCCTCGATACCCGCTTGCCTTTTGTTTGGGTTGTCGGGGATAGCGGCCTCCGCGATCTCCCGTTCTTCCTCACTTGGAAAGCGAGAGAAACTGGCGAGATAAAGGAGTTCAACGATCTCAGCGTTGGTATGGGAGCTCTTGAGTAACTTCGAGACCCATCCGTTCGGAGCCGAGAGCTTCGATTGAATGTTGTCCGAGTTCATGAGATGAAGCGCTTGTACCACGCTGCTTTTTTCGTCTCGCTCACAAGGAGGATCTGAACTCGAGTTGGGGCGACTAAAGGCGTCGAGGAAATGAGAGCCTATTTTGTAGGTCCAAGTCTCGATGGCCCGAGATCCAGGGGGCATTCCGTCGAATGACTCCGGAACACCGGTGACGTCGCAAACGGCATCGAGCAGCGTCTCTGCCGGAAGGCGTTTGCGATAAAATCGGGAGAAGTTTTTGGTGTCTTTGATATTGCTCGAATTGGGGATTGCACTGAGTTGATAGAGACTCGAGTTCATGATCGACGCCATGAGCTTCTTGAGATCGAATCCCTGAGCCGCGAAATCTCTTGCGACGGCATCGAGCAACGGTTCGTTGACCGGCGGATTCGAGTCTCTGAAATCGTCGACCGGGTTCACAAAGCCGCGGGAGAAGAAGTTCGCCCAAACGCGATTCACGATCGCACGCGTGAAGTACGGATTGGTGGGTTCTGTTAACCAATCGGCCAAACGCTGTCTCGGATCTTGCTTCTTGTCGCCCGTATCCACCGGCCCGTCCGGTGCCTTTGGACTCATCGCCTGATCCGTGATTGGATGTTTCACAGAACCACCAGGTGCAAAGTAGAAGATTTCTGTGCCGGCTGAAATAGGAGGCGAGAGACCGGCTCCTTTCTGTTTGAGGGGGCCAAAATAGGCTGCGAACTGATAGAAGTCGGCTTGACTCCATTTTTCGAAAGGGTGGTGATGACACTTCGCGCACTCCATTCGAACGCCGAGAAACAATTGGCTGAACATGGAGGAAAGCTCGGTGGGGATACGACGGTCTCGGTAAATCACGGCCGGGCCTTCCCCGTGATTGCTTCCCCGATGGCTCACGATGCTCCGAACGAACTGGTCGTAGGGCGTGTTGGCTCTGAATTGATCTCGAAGCCAACGATCGAAGACAAAGACGCTCTTGACGCCTACGCGATCGGGATTCGGACGGAGAAGGTCCGCCCACTTGTTTGCCCAGTAGTGTCCGTAGAGGGGATCATCGAGGATCTTGTCAATCCAGCGACGGCGTTTATCCGGGGCCGTGTCAGCGAAGTAGGCGCGTGTTTCTTCGATTGTCGGCAGCCTGCCGACCCCGTCAAGAAAGGCGCGGCGGAGGAACTCGTCATCGCGGCAGGGTTCGGAGTGGGTGAGTCCTAGGTTCGCAAAGTGCTCGGCCGCATATCGGTCGATGAAGTTGCGTTCAACGAAAGCAACGGTTTGGGGCGCGGCACTTGTGGGAGGCGTCGGGATGGTGACTTTTAACTGACCGATGTGCCCCATGTAGCGCGCCAAAACGACGGCCTGCCCACTGAGATTCTGGAAGGTTGCTCGACCCGATTCGGTCACATCGATCATCTCTTTGTCGCTGACAGCATAGTCGGCCATCTCAGTGATATCCCTCACTTCGCCACCTGCATAGTGGGCTTCGATCCGGAGCTGGTGGCTTGAGCCGGGAGAGAACCGTCCGTGTGACGGGAAGACTTGAATCGATTCGAGGCTGGCCTCTTCCGGTGTTTGGTAAATCAGTCCCTCGGAGATCCAACGGGTGATCTCGTTGTAAAAATGTGACCCGACCTCCAGCCGCTTACCCCCTTTGTGGGGAATAGCGAGGGTTGGTTTCTGTAGGAGGAGGCTTTGCTCGGGGAGTCCGGGAAACACCCGGCGACCGCGTGCATCTGAAACGATTTCTTCATAGTCGGAGCGGGGATCATAGGCGAAAACGGAAAGCGCGAAACTGTTCTGGCCGTTGGGCTTGGCGTGGCAGGATCCTCCGTTGCATCCCGCTCGACTCAGGATCGGGAGGATATCTTTCACAAAGCTGAGTGGTTGGACGTCTCCAGCTGGGTGGACGACGTAGGGGATGGATACGGGCTGACCATTCAATTGAGCGGTGAGCATTCCATCGCCCGGTTCGATTCCGCGGACCTTACCCCCGGGTGTGATCTCTAAAGATTCGGTCTCATCGAAGGTGATGCTCGACGTAACATCGTGTATCAGTCCGTCTGCATCCGTTGCTGAAACAATCAAGGTTTCTTCCGGACCTGCCACCGTGAGCGAGAGTTGACTCGGGTAGGGGTGAATGGCCTGAAATTCGGTCGGCACCCCCCCATACATCGTCGCATAGCAAAGCGTCAGGGCGAGGATGAGCGCCGTTTGGATGCGGCTAGGATGGCAGTTTGTCACCATTTCGCTTGGTGGTATCGATGCTTCAAGTCCATTGCGGGATTGCGGCTTGCTGTCTGAGCGATGGCCTTGTCCCGCCACGGATACTGGGAAGAATATAGCCCGTGACGGGCGGGAGACAATGTCTATTCCCGCTCTGCTGCCGGAGGCTCACAGTGGATTCTCCAGGTTTGCGATCAGCTTGCCTTTAGCGTTCAGAACTTTTACTAAACCGTTTTGAGTGCCGATGAAGACGGTTTCGTTCGTTGGTCCGTAGGCAAGGCACTGAATGATCTCTGTCATAGTGGTCAAGCGGGATTCTTTGGCTGCTCGTGCGCTTGCGGCTCCAGAATGCTCTCCGATCTCAGTGTATCGATAGACAGTCCCTTTCTCATCTGAAGCGAGGATGGAATTGCCCGATGGTAACCAGTGGGCAGCGAACAGGCCGCGCTTGTGTCGTCCGAGATTAAAGAGGGGATCGCGATTGACCCAATCCCAGACGCGGAGTTGCTGATCTGTACCGGCAGTGACCACTTTTCGACTATCGGGACTGAAGGAGAGGGCCATGATTTGAGTGCTGTGAGCTTCAATCCGGGAACGCTCTTGCCAGGTGTCTGTTTCCCAGAAGGCGATATTACGGTCGCCGCTAGCAGTGGCGAGATAATTGCCGTCGGGAGAAAGATCCATTGCGAATATGGTGTCAGCGTGAGCCTCCAAGCGATGGAGGAGTTCAAACCCCGGGACGCTCCAGCAGAGAAGCGTACCGGAGAGGCCCGGGCGACTGATGCCAGCATAAAGGCGCGTCCCATCCGCCGAGAATTCGAGCGCAGAGACTTGTCCCAGAATGTCAGCCTCGATGATCTGGAGGGGTTCTCCGATCAGTGTGTCCCAATACAGAATGCGCTGATAGCCGCCCGATGCGAGACGGCCGGGTTCGATTGGGTTCCAGCTCAATGATCTCACAAGGTCTCGATGGCCCGAAAGAATCTGTCCGCGTTTTTCCGTTTCGAACGGCGCTTGAGAGATCAAGATGCGGGTTCCTAGCCCAGAAGCCAACTGCCGGCCATCAGGACTGAGGCCCAACGCGAGAACCGGGGTGAAGCTTCGTGGGATGGAACTGATCGCGGAGCGCGGGGCAGGAGGAGGGACGGCCGATTCATCGATCTTAACGCCTTCATCCCACTGAGCGCCTGCAGATACCCAATCTTTAAGGATCTGGATCTCGTTCGGAGCGATTTGCTCTTTGGGGGGCATGTGCGGGTCTGCATCGGGCGCGAGCACTTCGATCAGAAAACTGGACTCAGGATCGCCCGCGACCAAGAGATCGAATTCTGCATTGGCACTGTCGATTGCGGCCCGAGACGTGAGAATGAGCCCTCCTTTCCGATCCTCTTCGTTGTGGCACGAGAAGCAGCGTTGGTGCAGGAGTTGCACAGCTTGAGATGATAGGTTTTCTGGCGTAAGATCCTGGGATTGAGTGGTTTGAGTCCCTATAGAGAAAGCGCAAAGGATTGCGGCGAGCAATCTCACGTGTGGGTTTGACACGAAGGAACGGGGCATAGAGCTTCTCTGTTTCGCCATCTGCATTGACCTGATCTTGTTCGAAGACTAGACGGGAATGGCGTCCCTTTCCACCAATCTATGCCATTCCTCCGATTTCGCGAGATTCTCCCGGCAATTCTCGGAATCCGGAAAGAGCTCCTTGGCCCGCCAAGACGAAGGTTCGACAGGTGAGAATTCCTTGCAGTTCAGAAGGGCCGAACTAGTATTCGGGAATGACCCGCTTACTGAATTACCCTGCGTTACGGAACTCTCTCTGTCTCATTGCCTGTCTTGGACTGATGGCTTGCGGTGGAGATTACGAGAGTCAGATGAGCGATGCGGATCGCGCTATTTTTGATAAGTTCGTCGGAGTCGAGGTGGCGACATTGGATGATGCCGGCTTCGCGGCTCTCATCGAGACACGCAAGGAGCTCACATCCGGAACGGCTGCCATGAATATGTCAGGGAAGGAAACCGAGCAAGCCACGGCGCAAATTGAGGCTATGATTACTCGCCTCGAAGAAGAGCTTGCAGCTGAGACCAACGCCAAAGCCAAAAAGGACAAGGGTCGCGAGCTTTATCAGCTGAAGAAGGCCATTGGCAGAGGAGGCGCGTAAATGGCGTCCTCACGGTTGCCCCGGCGGACCTTTCTCAAGACGGTCGCTTCAGGAACGGCGGCTGGTCCGTTGTTGCTGCGCGGGAATTCGCAGCAGGACGAGGGCGAGTCCGTGGTCGTGGCGGACACGTTTGATCGACCTGATTCTTGGTATCATGGAGACCTATGGGAGTCGCTGAACCCGGGATTTTGGAAGATCGAAGGAAAGAAGCTCCGGCGACGCTTGCGTAATTATGGCGATCGAGCGCGGCGGACTGGGTTTCCTTATCACTACGAAACGCACGGCCAGAACCAAGGGGTGATGGCCGTCGATTATGATCCCTCCTTGCCTCACGGAATTCTCTATCGACGTGATTGGCGACTGAAACCCGACTACGCGGTTTCAATGGACTGGACGCTCAAGGGATACCCGAAGCAGCAGCGCGAGGGGGATTCGTCTGACTGGAAGATGTATCGACCCGGTTACGGCATGGCCGGGCTCGCCTTTGGAGGAAAGAACCTTTTCGACAGTTTTGGGACGGGTGGTCAGGCTTGGATGGCGTCTTGGCAAGACGATGGATACTTAGTCGTTCTAGAGGGCTCGGGTGGAGGCAAGAAGTCGCGTGAGCATCGGTCCGAAGAACGCCTTCAACTGAAGGAGGGGGAAACGGCCCGCCTGACAGTCTCGGTATCGACCCTGAATGCGGGCACGGCAATCTGCCGTGTAACGCTCACCCATGATAACGATGAAGTCTCAGTGATCGTTGCAGGCGTCGACCCTGCTCGCCTCGAAGGCTACGTTGGGGTCGTAGGGCGTGGGCTATTGGATTTTCAAGTAGATAACTTTAAAATTACACCTGGTTCTAACCTGCCTCTTGAACCGGCCTTGAATGAGTGTTTGGGCTGCTATGCGCTTGGTACGACGCTCAAGGAGTCGAGTCAGGGTTGGAGTGTCCGTTTCGTTTCCTTGTTCCGAAGTGATGGAAAAGAGGCTGATATTCGGATCTCAGATTCTCCAAATCCCGAGGGCGGATGGGCCCAAGTTCCTGTCGCTGGGCGGGCCGCGATTGTTACGAATGCCTTCCGACGCAGCACAGCTGTCATAGATGCCGTGCTTCCCGGAAGTCCCGGCGATCAGACTTTTTATTACACCGTTTGGAAGGACGGCGTTGACGTGACTCAGGACCCGCGGATCGGATCGGATGCCAGTGGCCGCGGAACGGGATTTGTCGGAGATGTGCCTTCCTGTGGTTCGTACGTGGGGCGCTTACCTCAACTGAAGGCTCCCTACAAGTTGTGCGGTTTGAGCTGTCACGCGATTCATTCGGGGCGTGCGGTTCTTCCGGATACGGAACGTGGCGGGGAATTCTATTATCGGGATCAACCAACTTTTGATGCCTATCGGCACTTAGAGGACTACGATTTCCAGATCATGTTGTGGGAGGATGATGTCTGGTATCTTGAGTTGCTTCTATACCCCCCGAGTACGGACGATGCCTACAAAGTGATCGCCAATACGATTTGCGGCCCAACCTCGCGTTGGCAGATGATGAGGCATTGGAACGTGATCAATCCTGGGGACCACGACTACGGGATGGATGACGTGAAAGGTCCTGAACAGATCGCGATTCGATGGCGAGATGGATTGGGGCAGGATCGTGATTACATGCGGCGGAACTTTCAGATTGTTCAACATCTGATCAGTGGTGACGAATCGGTTTCTCCTACGGCGAATCCCAAGAAATGGCGGCGCTGGAAAATGCCCAATCGAGACTTTAGTTTGCTCGTCCTCGATTCCCGGCTCTGGCGCTCCAGTCAGGACACCAAGATGTGGGATGATGAGGGATGGGGGCATATTAATACGCTCTACGATCGCGCTGATCCGACCCGTTCCCTTCTGGGTGAAGAGCAGTTTGCCTGGTTACAGGAGATCATCAAAACAGACAGTTCGAAGCTGATTTGCCTGACGGGTTTGAATGGGCTGCATACCGTTTGGACGGGGCGAAACTACGGGAAACCACCCTTTCCGCAGTTTGAGCAGAGGGATCGCGTGGCTGCTGACTACGCCGGTTGGGTGAAGGCAGGCGTCGATCGCGTGATCGAGCTCTTGGGCAGTCGCGACGGAGTGGTGTCTGTGTATGGCGACGTTCACAATGGTTGCATCATGAAGAACCTGGATCATCGGCTATATGAGTGTTCCTTTGGCCCCATTGGGCGAAGCGGTGGGCGACGGGTGATCGACGGATTTGGCCCCAAAATGAAAGACTACGATGGTCGACCGCTTGAGGTTCATGCACTGTATCATAGCCAGCACGGTTCCCCAGATCTCAAGCCGCGAACCGGGCCGTATTACTGGAATTTCCTAGAAATGGCTTTCGATACTCGGTCTGAGGATTCTCAATTTGGGTTTGCGATCCGAAATATGGTTGATGGCCCCAGCGAAAAACCCCGCGGTGGGGCTGGAGTGCAGGATGTCGCCTCTAAAACGGGGCGAGTTCCGGCATCAAAACTGCCCAAGGTGACGACGCTTGGCTCGGCCGACATTCAATTGTGTGACCTGAATGGCCGGCCTTTTCGAGGAACCAGGAGCCCTGAGGACGGGCGTTTGGAGGGCGTTGGTCTGGTCGACGTTCCGACTGGGGGCAAGGTTTTGATGATCGCGCGAAGGGGAACTGAGGCTGACGCGCAAGTCCTGACAACGGTTGCCCTCTAGGTGACTTTGGCAGAAGACTCGGCGCAATAAGCAGTGTTTTGTGTATCGCGATCTGCGAAAACACAGTCTTATTCAGGGTAAGGGCATCGAGCAGAGCCTGCTGATAAGCATGAATCCTGCTCCGAAATGGTCAGAAAATTCGTGTCATGTTCAATAATCTGAGATTCTTTCAGACGGCAGGCGGGTGCTTCTTGGCTCTCGCGAGCATTTGGGCGCAGGCCGCTGGGGCGATTGATTCCCACCGGGCCTTCAAGGGTGGAAAATCCTCCCTGAGTGATGAGTCCCTTAAGACCCACGTCCAGGCCATCGACAAGTTGATTTCGGCGGGAATGAAGGAGCAGGGTGTGATTCCGAATCCGCAGACTTCGGACTCGATCTTCCTCCGGCGAGCCTATCTCGACATCGTAGGCCGCATCCCAAATCTCCAGGAAGCCGCCAGTTTTCTGCGTTCCAATTCAGGCACGAAACGACGTGATCTCATTGATCGGCTGCTGCATTCCGAGGGAAACGTCAGTCGGGAGTTCAACTATTGGGCCGATTTGCTCCGGGTGCAGTCTCGGATGAGAAACGCTCCGGGCGCGCCTTACCTAGATTGGATCAAGGATTCGATTCGTGAGAACAAGCCGTACGACGAGATGGTTCGCCAATTGATCACGGCGGAAGGTTATATCTGGGACAATGGGGCGGCTGGCTACTATCTCCGTGATGCGGGGATGCCACTCGATCATATGGCGAATACGTTTCAGGTCTTCTTGGGAACCCAGCTCGTGTGTGCGCAGTGTCACGATCATCCTTATGACGAGTTTACCCAGATCGATTACTACGAGCAGGCGGCCTACATTTACGGTGTCAAAACCCAGGATCGAAAGATTGCGGCGGAATACCGAAAGTTCGGTCGTAAGAAGGGGCAGGATGAGGTTTCAGCTGACACCAAACGAGTCGCTCGGCAGATGATCCGTCCGCTGCGGTATCGGGTGAACGAGACGCCTTCAAAGTTGCGATTGCCGGACGACTACCAATACGACGATGCCAAGCCTAAATCAGTCGTCGAACCCGACACGATTTTTGGTGACGCGATCGAATTGTCGGATGGCGAGAGCCCGCGGGATGGTTACGCGAACTGGCTGACCTCCGAAGAGAATCCTCGCTTTGCGACGGTCATTGCCAACCGACTCTGGAAGCGGGTGATGGGAGTTGGGATCATCGAGCCGGTTGATGATCTCAGCGATGGCTTTTCACCCTCCCATCCAGGATTGATGGAGTATTTGGCCCAACTGATGGTCGATCTGGATTTCAACCTGAAGGACTACCTGAAGGTGCTCTATAACACGCAAACCTATCAGCGGGATGTGGCGCGCGAAGAGTGGGAGAAAGGGGAACCATACTATTTTGCCGGACCGCTTCTTCGTCGCATGACGGCTGAGCAACTGTGGGACTCGTTCGTGGGGCTGGTGGTCACAGACGTTGACGAACGCAAAGGGAACCCTTCGCAAGGTCAACGCTACAGTGACGCGCAACGGCTTGTTGGATTGGAGCCAGACGAGATCATCAAGCTGGCTGAGGTGAAGTCGAAGAATGACAAGAAGACCCGAGCACTGCGGGACGAACAGAAAAAGATTCGTGAGCGAATGAACGGGATTCGGGGTGGACGGAAGAGCCCGCAGTATGTCCGTCTGAAGGAGCGCCAGAACGCGATCAGTCGAGAGATTAGGCAGATTAGCAACTCAACTAACTCAATGCGAAAGGGGCGAAAATCTGGCCGAACGAAGCGCCCTTCCTCAGATGATCCACGATGGAAAGGTCTTCCGAAGGAGTTGGTGAGAGCCTCGGAGGTTCAATCGCCGGCACCGCAGAAGCACTTTCTCCGGCAATTTGGCCAATCCGATCGGGAGACCATCGAGAACGCCAATGATGAAGCAAGTGTTCCTCAGATTCTCACCCTCCTCAACGGCCCAATCTATTCGCTGCTCTCGAAGGAAAATGCGGAGTTCCGAAAGAATTACGAGAGAGCCGCAAATGCAACGGAATTGCTCGACATGATCTATCTATCGATCTTCTCGCGTCCTCCGAGCCCGGACGAACGAGCGCTTCTCTTGCCTCGCCTTCAAGCGAGCCCCGAGCAAGGAACTCAGGACCTGATTTGGGCAATGTTGAACACCCGTCAATTCGCGTTTATCCAGTAACCGTAACCGTATGAAAGATCTCGTTAATCGCTTAGACGCTCTCTCCCGCCGCGAGTTTGCTCAGTATCTCGCGAAATCGTTCCTGGGAGTGGGAGTCGGTATTCCGGTTTTGAACTCTCTCGCACTGGCATCGGAAGAGTCGCCGGTGATCCCCGTTTCGGGTTCGGCCAAACGGGTCATCTACCTCTATATGTCGGGGGGGATGAGTCATCTGGATACGCTGGATCCAAAAGATGATGAGGAAGTGAGAGGGCCAGTTGAGAGCATCGAGACCAATGTGGATGGTATTCGTGTCAGTCAGCACATGGGGCGTTTGGCGAAGCAAATGGATAAGGTCGCTCTGGTTCGATCGTTGAGCTCGAATCAAGGAGCCCACGAGCGAGGGCGCTATTTCATGCGCACGGGCTACACTCAACGTGGCACGATCCGCCATCCTTCAACGGGGGCGTGGTCGATGAAGCTAGCCGGAAAGTTGAATCGAACGTTACCAGGCTATGTCACGATTGGAGGGGATAGTCGTCACCCGGGGGCGGGATTCATGGAAGCCAAGTTTGCGCCTCTCCCGATCGGAGATCCCGAAGCAGGACTGCAGAACAGCCGCTTACCGAAGGGTTTGAGCATGGGCAAGATGCAGCGTCGACTCCAATTGGCGAATCGCTTGGATACCGTGTTTAAAGCGCGTTACGATCAGCGTTCAGTTCGCGCCTACAGCGATGCCTACCGGGATGCGATTTCTCTCATGACCAGCCAAGATTTACAGGCGTTTGATATCAGTCGAGAAGCGGAAGCGACCCGCAAGGCTTACGGTGACAGTTCCTTCGGACAAGGCTGTTTGCTGGCACGTCGTTTAGTTGAAAAGGATGTGCGCTATGTAGAGGTGTCGTCCGGTGGTTGGGATACACACCAGAACAATTTCGATCGGGTTCGGGACAAAGCGCGCGAACTCGATCAGGCCTTGGGAACGCTCTTGGCAGATCTCGATCGAAGAGGCTTGCTAAATGAGACCTTGGTGGTGGTTGCCACTGAGTTCGGACGAACTCCTAAGATCAATCAGAATACGGGACGCGACCATTACCCGAAAGCCTTCAGCGGTCTCCTGGCGGGTGGCGGCGTTCGGGGTGGCTACGTCCACGGTGCGACGAACGAACAGGGGACAGAGGTGAGTGAGAACCGTGTCACGGTCCCCGATTTCAATGCGACGATTGCGGCGGCCCTTGGTTTGCCACAGGATAAGGTGATTAATTCAGAATCGGGTCGCCCATTCACTGTCGCCCACAAAGGGAAGCCGATCACCGAAGTATTTGCCTAAGCGCCGGACTAAGCTACTTGGCGGCTTTTCTATCCCGGGGATCTTCAAAAAAGAGAAACCCGCGAGTCTTGGTGAGCCGGCGGTAAACCTCGCCGCCTGCCGTGACGTAGAGGTATTGGTGTTTGGGGCCCGCGAATTCCACGTTGGAGACTCCGGAACTCGATGGTTTTGCGATCACTCCACTGATGCGTCCCGTCGCATCGAACATCTGGATTCCCAAAGCTGAGGTCACGTAGTAGCGCCCCTCGATATCCGTTGTCGCTCCATCCCCCTTCGCCGCCTCTGCATTGACGGGTAATCGCATGGTCATGTAGGGCTCTCCAAAACGAAGGGATCCATCTCGTTCGATGCGGTATGCCCAAACATGTTTGCCGCCGTATTCCGAAACGACCAAGGTGCCTTGATCAGGCGAGAGGGAGATTCCATTGGGCCCTTGAAGGTGGTCGGCGACGAGCTGAGGTACGTTCGACTCATCAAGGCGATGGACGCCGTCATGGTTGGTAAAGTAGAGGTGACCCCGATGGGTGATGACAAGATCATTGGGGTGATTGCCGGTCGCGATCTTCTTGAGCGTTCCATCTTTAGCGATGGATACGATGTCGTTCTTACCCCATCTCGTGCCGAAGAGAGTTCCCGATGGACTGAACTGGAGTCCGCTGATCCCTGGAGCGTCTTTGATGAAAACAGAAACCGATCCCTCTGGCGAGATCTTGAAGATGGACGCTTTGCCTTGTTGACGTCCCGAGAAATAGAAATTTCCTTTCGCGTCCGTTGCGGCGCCGTCTGTAAACCCGTGCCCACTGGAGAGTCGCGTCCAGCCTTCACCTTCGATGAGAATCTTCGAAAGCGCCATATCGCCCGCAAAGTTTTGAGCCTGCAGAATCTCAACTCCGAGTAGGCAGATAGAAAGTCCGATCAAAAAGGTGCGCTGCATGAATCCCTTTCTAGACTAGAGTCGACGTTGGCTTCAATCCTTTCTATATTTGACTGAATGTCGAAAGCGAAACCGGAACCGAAGCGTTGCCCTTGGGTTGATCTGACAAAACCCGACTACGTTGCCTACCATGATGAAGAGTGGGGCGTGCCTGTGCATGATGATCGGAAGCTCTTCGAGTTTCTCATGCTTGAATCGGCCCAGGCTGGCCTAAGCTGGTACACGGTCTTGAGAAAGCGTGAGAACTACCGACGTGCGTTTGCGGGTTTTGATGTGCAGCGCGTTTCGAAGTTTGGGGAGGACGAGGTAGAGCGCTTGGTCAAGAACGCGGGTATCATTCGTAATCGTGCGAAGATCTTATCGGCCATCTCGAACGCGCAGGCATTCATCGAAGTGCAGAACGAATTCGGCAGTTTTGATCGCTACCTTTGGGGCTTTGTCGACGGTGAAACAATCGTCAACGAGTTCAAGGACTTGAAGGATTATCCCGCGACGACACCGATCTCCGATTCGCTAAGCCGAGATCTGTTGGGAAGGGGGTTCAAGTTTGTAGGATCAACGATCTGTTATGCCCTGATGCAGGCGGTTGGCATGGTCAACGATCACTCGGTTGATTGCTATCGGCGGAGTGAATTGCTCGGCAAATGAGTAAGACTTCTTGGTTCCCGAAAAGCCTCCTCCTGAGTGCTGGTTGGTCGATTCTTGGATCAGTTCCGAAAGAAAATAACTTGCGATTTTGCCTTTTCGAGGTTAACGGTATCCAAGCTTCGAAAGAAGCAATGTGTCGTTTCTGACCTTCCTCGTGAAATAGTCTTATTTCATTGTCATCTGGTTAGCAACGATCCTGGGTAGCGACATGGTTCGCTATACTAGTCGAAGAACCAGGTGGCACCTTTCGATAAACGAAAGCCATCTTCGTTCCCGAATAACGATACCGCATTGCCTCAATAGGTGAGCGGGTGATGTGTAGATGTATGGACTCGTTTAAGGATCTTCAGCTCGAAGAAAGACTTCAGCGCGCGATTGATGCGTGTGGTTTTGAAACCCCAACCCCGATTCAGAGGGACTCGATACCCGAGATTCTTCTGGGCAAAGATGTGCTCGCTTCGGCCCAAACTGGGACTGGCAAGACGGCTTCGTTTGTGTTGCCAGCAATGCACAAATTGCTTTTGGAACCCAAGCCTAGCCGCAAGGGGCGAGGGCCGCGAGTTCTCATCCTGACCCCTACGCGAGAGCTGGCTGCTCAAGTGAACAACAATATTCGCGATCTTGGTCAGTTCTGTAAATTTGTCACGGGAAGTGTCATTGGTGGCATGCCGTATCCGCCGCAGATTCGATTGCTCCAGAAGAAGGTGGACATCCTCGTTGCGACTCCCGGTCGTTTGATGGATCACATGGAGAGTGGTCGGATCGATTATTCTGATCTGGATATTTTTGTTTTGGACGAGGCAGACCGAATGCTGGATCTCGGCTTCATCGGTGACATCCGAAACATCGCCGCAAAGCTTCCGAAAGAACGGCAGACCTTGCTCTTCTCGGCAACCCTAGAGGGCAAGGTGCTGAGCATTGCGCATGACCTGTTGAAGGATCCCGTGACGATTCAGTTGGCATCTAACACGGTGAAGCATGAGCTGATCAAGCAGAAGGTCCATCATGCCGACGACCTGATTCACAAGCATCGTATTCTCGACAATTACCTCAAGAACGATGAGTTGACCCATGCTCTCATCTTTACGGCCACGAAGAAGACGGCCGACCGTTTGGCCTCTATCCTCGAGGCGCAAGGGCATAATTCTGCAGCGCTTCACGGAGATATGCCTCAAGGTTTGCGCAAAAAGACCATGGACAAGATGCAACAAGGCAAACTTCGAATCCTCGTTGCTACGGATGTCGCGGCTCGAGGTCTCGATATCAAGGGGATCACTCACGTGATCAACTTTGAGCTTCCGAGTGTCGCAGAGGATTACATTCACAGAATCGGACGCACCGGTCGTGCAGGAGAGAATGGCGTCGCCATCTCCCTTGTCTCTCCCGAGGATTGGGGCAAACTCCGGGAAATCGAACGACTGACAAACATGCCGGTGGAACGAGTGGTTATTCCTGGACTCGAACCCGAACGAGCGGGACCAGAATTCCGTTCGGCCTCAGCTGCTAGCAAACTGCCGAGGTTTGGGAGACGCAAGCGCCGCATGGGTTCACGCCTCCGGCGTTAAACGGAGGGGACGTTCTCGTTCCCCTTGTCATAGAACGAGTTCTCTAGTGGGCTTGTTTAAACAAATGTGCAGTCGCCCTGCACGCAACGAAATCCTTCCGCATGCGGAGGGGGGGACCAGCTATTCATAGTAGCCGGCCTCCGATATAAATGAGGTCGTCCAGGACCGCTCAGACTTCTCTCAAAGTCGAATTTGATCCGCGATAAAACATCGTTCCGATCAAAGCGCCTTCACCTCGCAACCAGAATTTCTTACCCCGAGCTCCGTTGGGAGCCCCCCACAGACATGGAAGACAAGATAATTAAATTACTGCAGCGTGCGGACTATGTGCCGAGCAATGCGACCTCACTACACAAAACGCTTCGCCTCAAGCCCCAGGTTCGGCGGGCACTAACGGAATCGCTCAATCGATTGGAGCAAAAGGGCGCGATCGCTCGAATTAAAGGGAACCGATATATCATTCCCGCGGAAGCGGATCTTGTTCCGGGCCGAATCCAGATGACCCGCCAGGGCAGGGGCTTTCTCATCCCCGACGACGAAACCTTGGGCGAGCTTGCGATTCCCGCTGAAGCCACCGGAACAGCGCTGCATGAGGATCGAGTCTTGGTCCGAAAGGACCCGCCAGGGATAGGACGAATCTCTCGAGACGACGACAAGCCGACAGCGAGTGTCGTTCGCGTGCTCGAGCGGCGCCGGACACAATTTGTTGGGGATCTGCAACGGAGCCGACAGTTTCTTTATGTGATTCCTGACGACCCGCGGATTCACTGCGATATTTATGTTTCGAAACCCCACGACCTGGGGCGCCCCGCTCGCGTCGGTGATAAAGTTGTCGTCGAGCTTCAAGAGTGGCAATCGCGCCACATGAATCCGGAAGGGGAAATTATCGAGATTCTAGGCCCTCCAACACAGGAGGGGGTGGATATGCTCGCTGTCATCCGGCAACATGAGTTGCCCACACACTTCCCCAAGAAAGTGTTGCAGGAGGTCAAGCGCTTGGGGACGCGCGTAAAAGAAAAAGACCTGGAAGGTCGGATCGATTGCCGATCGCATGATGTCATCACCATCGACCCAGTTGATGCCAAAGATTTCGATGATGCCTTCTACTTGCGGAAGGCGTCGGGAGGAAACTGGAAGCTGTGGGTGCACATTGCTGATGTTTCGAATTATGTGAGGCCCGGAACTGCTTTGGATGTCGAGGCGCAGAAGAGAGGTAACTCGAGTTATCTCGTTGATCGAGTCATTCCGATGCTTCCAGAAGCGCTGAGTAATGAACTGTGCTCGCTCAAGCCGAACGTCGATCGCTTAACCAAATGCGTTGAGTTTCAATTGAACGGTTCAGGCGAGGTGCTCCGCTCGCGTTGCTATGCTGCGGTGATTCATTCGAAGCGGCGTTTTGCTTATGAAGAGGCTCTGAAGGTGCTCGAGGGGAAGGCGAAAGATGGGATCGAAGAGATGCTCCAGTCTGCCAGCCGCCTGGCGCAGAAAATTCGAGCGCGGCGGTTCAAAGCGGGTGCGCTCGAGTTAGACTTTCCCGAGAATAAGATCTACCTGGACGATGCGGGTAAGGTGAGTGAAATCGTTCAGATCGAGAATGATATTTCCCACCAACTGATCGAGGAATTCATGCTGCTTGCGAATGAAGCGGTCGCAGCGAAATTAAAACGACGGAAGGTGCCGTCTATTTACCGCATTCATGAGCCGCCGGATCCCAAACGCCTGACCGAGTACCGCAAAGAGGTGAAAGCGCATCAAATTCCCTGCGGTAATCTCGTTAAGCCGATCGAGGTGCAAAAGCTTCTTCGCCGGCTCAGTGAATCATCCGTCGGAAAGGCCCTGAAAATCGGCTTCTTGAAATCGCTGATGCGGGCGCGATATTCCACCGCTCCGATGGGGCATTACGGGTTGGCGAAAGATGATTATGCTCATTTTACGAGTCCGATCCGGCGCTATGCTGATCTGGTGGTTCATCGAAGTCTCTTCGGAAAGCAACGCCAGAAACAGTTGAAGGAGGTAGCGGATCATATATCCCTGACCGAACGGAATTCTGCGGATGCTGAACGAGATAGTCACACCGTGAAGTTGTATGCTCATCTGAGCGATCAGCTCGAGTCGGGTGACTTGGAAACGTATGAGGGCATGGTAAGCGATATTCGGAACTTCGGCTTTTTTGTTGATGTTTCCTCGTTAGGGATGAGCGGCTTGGTGCCCTTGTCATCCATCGAGGATGAGTTTTATTCCTATCGTGCCGATCGACGTATCTTGGTTGGACAAAGGGGCGGGAACACGATTGGCATTGGTGATCTCCTAGAGGTGCAGATTCTCAAGGTGGATCGCTTTAAGAAACAAGTCGACTTTCGATTAAAGCCCAATGAACGGGCTGCGAAGGGGAGGCGGAAACGGAACACAAAGAACAGTCGAACAAAGAATAGTCGACCAAAGAAAGTGAAAACGAGTCGGCGTAAACGTGTGGGAAAATGGAAAAGAGGACGATCTTAGCGGCAGTCGTAGCGGAGATGCGGAATGAGCTGGCGCTCCTGAATCGAGCGGCGGATGATGCGCGCTCGGGAGCGACAGATAGTGAGGTTCAATCGGAGAGTAAATATGACACGCGAGGGCTTGAGTCTTCCTATTTGGCTCGCGGCCACGCAATGAAATTTGAAGCCCTCGCGGCGGACGTCGCGGTTCTCGAGGGGCTAGACCTTACGGACCATAAGTCGGGAGACCCGATCGTTGTGGGGACGCTTGTAGGTGTCGATATGGGAGGAGAGACGATGTTGTTCTTTGTACTTCCGAAGGGGGGTGGAATTGAAGTGGAGGTCGACGGCGTGAAAGGCGAGATCACGGTTGTGACCCCTGAGTCCCCCATGGGAGGGCGCCTTATGGGACTTAAGGAGGGCGACACCTTCTCGCTCAACAAGGGCCAGGCTGCTTCCAAAGTGGTTTCGACCGACTGAAGCTTTCGATGAGCCCTCCCAGCGCGGGATTGGTCGGAATTAATCGTTGAGAATTAGGCGGTTCCCAATGCATAGTCTCAGTTGACGCCAGTCCCTATCTGAGAATGAATAGAATCGTGCCTATTGTAATGCAGTCGTTGCGTTGGAAGTCGCTGGCTTTCTGCTTCGGAGGTCTCGTGGTGAGCTCGTCCTTGCAAGGCGCCGCGGGTGATGAACTCGAATTCTTCCGCGCCAAAGTTTATCCGATCCTCCAGGAAAACTGCCTCAAGTGTCACGGAGGCGAGAAGATCAAGGGCGGCTTTCAGCTGACCTCCCGGCAGAGTATCCTTGCCGGTGGTGAAACGGGACCTGCGGTCTCCATGGACGATCCCGAATCCTCGCACTTGCTCGACATGATCAGCTATCGCGATGGGGATCATGAGATGCCGCCTAAACAAAAGCTGTCCGAGGCGGACATTGCGATTCTGACGGAGTGGGTTGCGAAGGGGATCCCTTATGCTCCGGAACTCGAAAAGGAAGCCGTCCAGGAAGAACATTCGTCGAGTGGCTACCTCACTGAAGTCAATGAACAAACGCGAAACTACTGGGCGTTCAAAACCATCACTCAGCCAGAGCCTCCCTCAGTGGACTTGAAAGGTTGGGATGAGAATCCCATTGATGCGTTTGTGCTCGATAAGCTGAAGCAAGCGGATCTCCAGCCCAACCCACCCGCAACGAAACAACAACTGATTCGCCGGGCTTACTATTCTTTGATTGGACTGCCTCCAAGCTTGGCAGAGGTCAAAGCCTTTGAAGAAGATGAGAGCCCGGATGCGTTCGAGAAGGTTCTCGATCATCTTCTCTCTCGCCCTCAATACGGCGAGAAGTGGGGGCGCCATTGGCTCGACTTGGTGCGCTACGCCGAAACCAATGGCTATGAGCGGGATGGTCCAAAACCGGAAGCCTGGCGCTATCGGGACTATGTCATTAATGCCTTCAACCAGGATAAACCGTACGATCAGTTCATTAGGGAACAGATCGCTGGGGATGAGCTTCCCGAAGTCACTTCAGAGAGCATTATTGCTACCGGGTATCAACGTTTGGGGATTTGGGATGATGAACCCGCCGATCCCGATCAGGCCTACTACGACGGACTCGATGACGTCGTGTCCACGACCTCCAGTGTTTTTCTCGGAATCACTGTTGGCTGTGCTCGCTGTCATGACCACAAGATCGATCCGATCCCGCAGCGAGATTACTACCGCATGATGGCGTTCTTCCACAACACGCTCAACAACATCCGACAGGGTAAGTTTAAAAAATCTCCCTACACGCTGAACACTCTCCGAGTGATTGCTGACGAAGCGGAGAAGGCGCGGCATGAAGAACAGAAGCAACGTCATGAGGCTGAGTTGAAGCGCTTGGAAAAGATCTTCAAAGCTTACGAGAAGACGATTGCCGCAAGCTTTTCGAATCCAGAGAAGGAAGATGCTCAGGATCGTCGAACGCGCGAGGCCTTGTATAAAAGCAAGCGGGCGGAAGTCTTGGACGAGTCCCAGCTCGAGGCATATGTCAAAGCGAAGGATTCTCACGCGAATCTAAAACGAAAACAGCTGCCCCGCCTCACGAGTGCGCTCAGCATGCAAGAGAATGGTAGGCAGGCTCCTGATACGCACCTTTTGGTTCGAGGCAATGCCCACGCAAAAGGTGAGTTGGTGCGTCCTGGATATCCCAGTGTTTTGGGCTTCCGTGATCCCATCATTCCTCCCGCACCAGAGGGGGTTCAATCCTCAGGGAGACGCTTGGTATTGGCGAATTGGATGACCAGTCCAGAGAATCCGCTGACCGCTCGCGTAATCGCCAATCGGATTTGGTACTACCATTTCGGGCGTGGCATTGTCCGCTCGCCGTCAAACTTTGGGCAGAATGGCGAACAGCCAACCCATCCTGAACTTCTCGACCACCTCGCTGCGACGATGATTCAGCAGGGCTGGAGCCTGAAGGAGTTTCACAAGACGCTGATGCTCTCCAAGACCTATCAGATGTCCTCCGCCGGGCAGGAAGAAGCCTTAGCCAAGGATCCAACCAATGACCTGTTTTGGCGATTCGAGATGCGCCGTTTGACGGCTGAGGAAGTCCGTGACTCTATTGTTAACGTGACTGGAAAGTTGAATCCTAAAATGGGCGGCCCAAGCATCTACACGGACATTCCCGCTGAGGTTCGGGCCACGGCATCACGCCCTGATCACGCCTGGGGACATTCGCCTGAAGAGGAACGCATGCGTCGAAGCGTCTACGTTTACGTGAAGCGCTCTTTGCATGAACCCATGCTGAAGGCCTTTGATTCGGCGGATACGGATTCGACGTGTGCGGTGCGCTTCGCCACGACGGTGCCGACACAATCGCTGACGATGCTGAACAGTCAATTCGTCAATGAACAGGCGGCCGCCTTTGCCGATCGCCTCCGTCGAGAAGCAGGCACGGACCGTGAGGCTCAGGTTGCACTCGGCCTCTCATTGGTCACCAATCGGCAAGCGACCGAGCAAGAAATCAAGGATGGCGTTGCGATGTTGGATGATCTCCGTAAGACCGCTGACCTATCGGAAGCTGCCGCATTGGATCGATTTTGCCTCCTGGCCTTGAACCTCAACGAGTTTGTGTATTTGGACTGAGCTGGGCTGAACCAAGAAACCGAGATTTTGTAGAACGACGAGAAGGGACTGAATATGGAACAGAAACCGCGCAATACCTTTTGTGGTCAAACCCGCCGCGACTTCTTGCACACGATGGGAGGTGGCTTCACCTCTTTGGCCCTGACGGGCATGCTGGCGAAGGATGGATTTCTCAGCAACCAGGCCGTCGCTGCGGACGGTGAGACGGAATGGAAGAGTCCTTTGCACCCAAAGGCATCGCATTTTCCTGGTAAGGCAAAACATGTGATCTTTCTGTTCATGTATGGCGGACCAAGCCACGTCGACACCTTTGACTATAAGCCCAAACTCTACCCTCTCGACGGCAAGACGATCGATGTCAAGACCTTCGGCCGAGGTGGCCACAAGAAACAAGGACGCGTCGTTGGTCCAAAGTGGGAGTTCAGTAAATATGGCCAATGCGGCAAGCCAGTCTCAACTCTGTTTCCGCATCTTGCGAAACACGTGGACGACATGGCATTCATTCACTCCATGACCGCCGACTCGCCGATTCATGGTTCCGCCATGCTGATGATGAATTCTGGTCACTTACTGAGCGGTCGCCCGTCGCTCGGCTCTTGGGTGAACTACGGATTGGGAACAATTAACCAAGACCTCCCCGGATACGTGGTCATGTTGGATGAAAAGGGCGGTCCTATCAGTGGAGCGAAGAACTGGACCAGCGGCTACATGCCGGCCAGTTACCAAGGCACTGTTTTTCGCCCTCGAGGAACCCCCATCTTGGACCTCAAGAACTCCAAAGGCATGAGTCGCAAAGAGCAGCGTGCGCTCCTTGACCATCTCAATCACTTCAACAACAACCATCTCGCTGACCGGGTTGATAACACCAACCTATCCGCACGCATCGCCAGCTACGAGCTAGCCTTCAAGATGCAGACCACAGCGCCCGAAGCGGTGGACATCGAGAACGAGCCCGAGCGCGTCAAGCAGCTCTACGGAATCGATCAAGATCGAACCCAAGACTTTGGCAAGAAGTGCCTGCTAGCGCGCCGTCTCGTCGAACGAGGCGTGCGCTTCGTGCAAATCTACTCAGGTGGAGCTCACAACGACGACAACTGGGATGCGCACGGTGATCTTGAACGCAATCACAACTACCACGCCGGCAACACCGACAAGCCAATCGCTGGCTTGATCCAAGATCTCAAGGATCGAGGCATGCTCGATGAAACCCTGATCGTATGGGGTGGAGAGTTCGGTCGACAACCAACCGCCGAATACGCCAAAGGCACCGGTCGCGATCACAACGCCTACGGCTTCACCATGTGGATGGCTGGGGGCGGAATCAAAGGCGGCGTCAGCGTGGGAGAGACCGACGAACTTGGTAGTGCCGCCGTGCGCGACCGCTACCACGTCAAGCACCTCCATGCCACGGTGCTCAACCAACTAGGACTCAATCCAAACGACCTCAGTTATTTCTACGCGGGCCTGGATCAGAAGCTAGTCGGTGTCGAAGGCGCAGACCCCATCCAAGGCATCATCTAAGATCCCTCCCGAGAGATCGCAAGGGTAGGGCGAGCCGTACTCGCGAGCCACCGGTCCGCAAGGCGGACCGAACCCCTACCTCCGCGCTTGCCTTGCTAGTAGCTCCTGCCCATCAGACCTCGTTGATCGCGAAGCCACGAGGCAGAGAGACCTCAGTCACTCTCATCTGAAATGCCAGAGCCCTTTAATCAATCTATCGCTCAGATCAGGCGAGAATAAGTTCAAAAGTCGCCATCGGCTCGTCTTCACATACCCGCTGAAACTGGCTTCAATATTCCAAGTTCTGACCGTCGATCTTCGAACGAGAAAGAGGCTTCAAAGCATCGATATCGGCCCGATTACCGGCGAAGCCAAACAAACCTAAAAAATAGGCAAATTTTTTCGTGACTTGAGTGGCGAGACCCGTATATTCGCCCTCCCTGAGCGACCCGTTCGTCTAGCGGTCCAGGACACCGCCCTTTCACGGCGGTAACACGGGTTCGAGTCCCGTACGGGTCGCCATTCCAAACTTTGTTCGAACCTGTGTTAGCAAAAACGCAGGTTTTTTTGTGTCGTCATAAGCTCCTGGTATCAGGCACTTACGAGGTGATGGCCAAGAAGTAAATTTCTCTGTTTTTTCCCGCTGACGAGTCGAAACACTGTCCCGGGTCCAGGTATTCTCTAAAACGGCGTTTTTCTCTACCCCCTTGTGTTACGTCACCGTCTCAATCGGGTGACCGTTCGAGACCAAAAACGAACTGAAACCTAGTGCATTTGCATTGCTGATACGCTGGGCATATTCCAATTGGGTGGAGTAGGAATCAAACGCCAGATCGTTGTTCTAGTTGCCACGGGTTCGAGTCCCGCAAACCACCCCATCCAACCGGAATCACGAACTCTCCGCTTCCCGTCCTGGTAGAAAGGACGGGACCATTGCGTAGATCGAAAAAGCCCTTTTAAAACTGATGCAAATGGTCGTTGGTAGTTCGGCCTGATGACTTCGAGATTGTTGTTCTGGAGAGTAGGGGAGAGCCCCGCTACTCAGTCCAAGCAGTCAAATTGGACGAATTCTCTCCCTTCTCTCCCCTCTCGGGAGGTCCCAGAACAACAATATTTTGTCACCTGGGGCCCAGACGCCACCTAAAAACGAACTGTTACCTTTTGGCATTCGGCTGGGCGGCCAGTCGATGTCGAAAACGAACCATTAGCTGGGTGGCCAGTCGGCACCGAAAACAAACTGCCCGAATAGAGTCTGTGGGCTACACATGCCGATCCTTCAGATAGGCGATATGAACGGGCCTAAACGAGGTTTTTGTATCGGCAGCAGGCTGAATGCTCAATGGATCTGCGCCTTTGCACTAACGGTTCGACTCCAGATTGGATCAAAATCGATTTTGAATCCTGATGGCAGTTTTATTCGATGCTCTTCGATCAAGGTGGGTTTCTATTGATAGAATGGTAGTTTGTGTCTTGTGATGATCTAGGAAGGAGGGTTTACTAGAGGTACACACAAGGATGAGCACAAAAGATCCGCTGAGAGACGCAATCAGACTGCTATATATATTCACGGAGGGTTCCAGATTGTTGGATGCCGACCATGAATCTGGTGCGGAATCCATCTTTTGCGGTCGAGCTCGACTACTGGCATTTGACTTTTGGATCCGGAATCCAGACTACCTTGCGGACGAACTCTTGAATAAATTTGAAGAGAATGGCGACTCGTCACTGGTCGATCTCGTCCGTTCGATCTTTGAATCGGAAGAACCAGATATTCGTCGCCTGCCGATGCTGAGATATCGATTTGGAGCGTACGAGCGCCTTGATGATGCGCTGGCAATTCTTCGATCGCGTGAATTAATCATGATTTCGGTTCGAAGAGCAGGAACGCGTGTTATTGAAACAGATTATCTGGTATTTTCAGGCGCACGCGTTCTAGCTGGAAACGTCGTGTCTGAATTTCCGCAGCTAGCGTGGTATCAAGAGAGGGCTAGAGTTGTTGCCGAGCTTGCTGGTGAGAGAGGGGGAACGGCTCTCAAGGAGCAACAACATCGCCAGATCGAGTACCACGAAACGAAGCTCGGGGGGCTGATTCCTCCAATCACCGAAAGAGTAAGGGAGCGACTGGCTGAAATAGAGTCGGGCTTGAAGTATGCAAAGTAAGAGAAAGAAGGAACGTCCCAATACCGACGACTGGCTGGAAACCATCGCACAGGCCGTTGAGATGGAGCCTGGAGCGATTCGAGAACGGCTCGAGCGTTACCAGATCCTACCGTCGCCAACAGCCGGTACGCCTCATCGTTTGCTTCTTCGGCGGATTGAGTTTAGTGGGAGAAGGTTTGGAGTTGAAAGTGAAGGTCCGTTTTCGTTCGAGTGGAACAACTTGGAGGAGGGGGTGTGGGGTGTAGCGTCTGACAAGAACCTGAGAGGGAAGTCTTCTATTCTTGAAATAGTACAGTGGCTACTTAGGGGGAAGAAATCTTCTAATTTTCAGGAGGATGTCTGGACCTGGATCGCAAGTGCTACGCTTGGCTTTGAGTTGGATGGAAAACTTCACGAAGTTGAGTTGAGTCTAAACGACGGGCTTACCGGAGTCCTAACGAGAAAGGAAGTTGGAAAGTCAATAGAGCTCTGCAAGTTCGCATCAGATGAGGAATTCGAGGCCGCAATGTCGGAATTCTTCTTGGAGCATTTGGGCCTATCGAGGGTTCAGAACTGGCAATCCGAGCAAAGGAGTGGAGGACTAGGTCGCGTCGTTACTCATGGATGGCCTGCCTTGGCAGGGGCTTTGTTCATCGGGACAGACTACTCATCGCTCTTGGGAAACTACGGAACCAATACCGGTATTCCTGTTCGCCTTCTGCAGATGTATCTTGGTCTTCCGTGGAGTTCGACGATGAGTTCAGCTCAATCGGCTTTGAAAATGGTTGAGAGCGAACGCGAGACGAGAAGAAAAAGAACGGCTGAACGAGAACTCCTCAAGAAAAATCGGATCGCAACTCTTGAGACTGAGCTAGTGTCATTGTCGAGCAAACTCGAGCGTACTGAGTCTGATGAGGAGGTTCGAAGGAGAGCTGATTTGAAAAGTACTGAGCTCGCAGAGTCCAGACTTCACTATCTGGATCTTCAACAGAAGCTTCGGCGTGCTAGTGGCGCCTTAGACGACGCAATCGCGGCTCACGCTGAAGATCGTCGTGAACTGCAAGAAGTAATGGACGGTGAAGCGGCAAGATCAGTGTTTAGGGCGATTGAACCAACATGCTGTCCACGGTGTGATGCTCCCATCAGAGACGATAGACGCAAGACTAAGGATGACGAGGGTTCATGCTACGTGTGCGACGCTCCTGTGTCCGGCAACGAAGTGGATACTGATAAGCGAACTGAAGTGGAGAGACGTCTTGCGGTTACCAAGTCGTTGGTTAGCAAATCCGAGCAAGTGAAGGGCGATATTGAGGATGAATTGGAGAACGCTCAGGAACAGTACGCTCGTATTGAGGCGGACCTTCGTCACATTGCCTCAAGTCTGTCAAGATTCGGAGCGCGATTTCGGCTTGAAAAGGAAGTTGCAGTTCTCAAAGCACGAATTGAGGAGGCTAGTCATGAGCCTGAGCCTATACAGGATGGTCCTGACGATATCCCCTTGCTAAAGGCAACGCTTGATGAGACAGAGAAACGATTCAAAGCTGCGCAAGTCCAGGTTTTGGAGAAGATATCTGCAGGAGTTTTGGAATTCGCTCGCAAGTTTGGCATGACGAATCTTTCCAAGGTCGAATTAAAGGGAAACCTCAATCTTTTTCTTGAGAAGGGCGGAGTTAGGACCAGTTATAGCAAAGTTACCGAAGGGGAGAAGCTCAGGCTTAAGGTTGCTACTGTACTAGCCATGATTCGGGTTGGAGAGACTGAAGGATTGGGGCGACATCCAGGATTGTTGTTACTCGATTCACCTGGCTCCGAGGAACTGGCCCCTGAAGATATGGAGGAGTTGCTATCCGGGATTCAGCTGGTCTCGGCGGAGTTCCGTCACTTACAATTGTTCGTTGCTGCTCGTGCAACACCTGCGATTGTGAATGGCATCCCATCTCAGAAGCTCCGCTATGCCCGAGGGGACGAAGCCCTTTGGTGACTGGAGTTGTATTGCCAATGCATCCGTTCGTCCGTCAGATTTCAGTGGCTCTTGAAATCGGGGAGCAACTTCGGCTCTCCGATCTGGGAGACTGGGATGCACTTTGTGTTTCGGTTGAAGATGTCGGAACGTCCCTTGTAGCAGAAGAGTTTGCGAGGATGATTCTCGCTGAGGTTTCTTCTAGGGATTCCGAGGCGCAAAGCAGGTTAATTGGGTTGCTCTATGCCATTTTTGAACGGGCAAGAAGTGACCTAGTGATTCCGTCCCTTGTAGAAAGCATAGATCAATTGCCGGAAATTCCTTGCGAAGTTGCAAAGCAGTTTCTTGACCGGGCGTTAGTCATTGCTGCAGATACCACTATTCAGCCACTTGCCAGAGGAGCCGCACTTGATTGTGGCCTTCGAATGGCATTGCGCACGGGTTCTCCTCGTGGGCTCAAGCACACACTCTGTGCTTTTCTCGTAGACGTTGGTTTGGACGAGCCTTCTGACTTTCTTGGGCACGCGGCCAAAATTACTGGAGTCGCGTATTCGCACTGGCAAATGAGCGACCTGAAAGACAAGCTGGATTATTGGAGCAAAATTCAGAAACCAGTGGTGGAGGCAGTTTTCGAGCGTGGTATTGCTGAATTGGTGGATGGCTTACGAATTACGGATTATCGCGAAGGACGTCATGCTCTTGAGGCCGCCAGGTTTTGGTTTAGTCGTGTATCCAGTATTTCGGAGGATTTTACAGAGGCGAGGGCATACTCTATCTGTCTCGCGGCTCTTTTCGATTTCGAAGCAGAACAGAGCGAGGATGTATTGTTTAGTTACATCGAGGATCTGAAGAGATGCGTTCGGGAATATTCTGCATACTATGACGCTTCTACTTCACCTAGTTGGTTAGGAGGGCGGCATGTTCAGATAATGGCATGGGCGCAGTTGGCTTGTAGTGTTCACGAATCTGTCTTGTGCCTTGGTGATGGATTCTGGGACGAGCTTGAGAGCGTCGTGCGCAGAGGCCTGCTTTCGGTCTTGTCCATCAATAGAAGTATCGTGCGTAAGAATACGTCTGGGCTGATTGGAGAGATTGTAAGGCCGCGAATTGTTGCTTCACTTGTTTCGAAACAGTGGCAGCTTGAGGCCCTCCGAAGGTGGTTGGTGCGAAACTGTGGTAATTCAGACGCAATGATTGTGGAGTCGTTGGTTAGGGCGGCCGAGGAGAGTCTGGAGAAAAATGAGTCCGATGGGTTGACCGAAAAGGCTGAGTTCATGGTCGATTTGGTGGGTAGTATTGTGGGCAAACTTGAAACTGGAACTGGCTCGGTGGCTAGACTTGAAGTCCTCCATGCTATTGCTGCGACGATGCGTCAGTACATTGACGATTTGTCGGAGACTGCTCTTGCGACATTTGAGAACTGTATTGAGGCAACAAAGGAACATGACGACTATCGTTGCAATGAAAACGGTCGAACATTATTTAGTTCAGTATTGTTGTGGACGATATCCTTCCTTGAGAGCCGATGCAACTTTACCAAAAAGAATGCCCCAGAGATAAAATATCTATTTGAAGCTTCTGATGGAAAGCTGCCTTTGGAGGCTGAGCTTCAAAAGGATTACTCGGGGTTAATGCGGGCCATAGTGGGTAGTGGATCGAGGATTGAGATGGACGATGTTTCAGGTGGCCGTGCGGATGTTTGGTTTAAGTGTGGGGGCGAGCACCTGGTGGTTGAAGTTAAGCGAGAGATGGTGGACGCGTCTTTTGACGCATTGGCAGATTCGTATTCTGCTCAGGCATCTGAATATCAAAATACGAGTATACGCTTAGGATTTGTTCTAGTCCTCGACCTTACTAAAGTTCAAACTGCAGGTAGCCCCCATATGTCGGAGCTTGTATGCACTAGACGGATCTGGAGAGAAGGTGAAACCAGACCTCGATGGGTAGTGTTTGTTAAAGTTCCTGCAAGGCGGAGAACTCCAAGCCAACTTAAGGGGTAACCTTCAGACCTAGCACGGTTTTTCATTGCCCGCAGCAGCCATCCGAGATTCGTTATTCCGGTTGTTCCAATGGCGGCAGGAGTTGAACTTGTAGGGGAGGTTTCTCAAGACCTTAGGAGGCAGAGAGTTAGTTCAAACGAGGGTGCCATTGATTCACGATGAGACTCCCAAGAATTAGGCCCGAGCTGGTACAAACTCTAAGGATTTGGGGCAGTTCTCCAAGAAACTTCGCAGAGAAATTGCTGACCTGGTTGCTGCTGCGGTCGGGTGCCAACGGGAAGCTATATGAGGGGGTATGGAATTGGCGGCGGTTTTGCGGCCCTTCTTTGGGTGTCGCTCAGGGCTGGGGGCAGTCTAGTGCCACCAAGTCCATGTAGACATCTATTTCTCTGCGCCTTAAGCGGCACAACTGTTGATAGTCATACTTGGGTTGTTCTCTGCAGAACTGCGCCAGATTAGTTCCAAAAAAGTAAGTGCCCGTTTCTCGATCTTTAAACGCAAATGTCTTTGCCGCAGCGAATCGTGCGTCTCCTTCCCCACCAGGAGTCAGATTGAATCCTTTAGGGTTCTTGTAGGTGTTGCCTTTATCGATGTGGCTGATTTCACGTTGAGCCAGCTGATCAGGGGCGCACTGTTCAACGATATCCCAGACGAAGTAGTTCGCTCCGCCGTATTTGTTATAGCAGTTTTGCAAGTAGGCGTTGTGGTGTTTCCCTCGCCTTAAGGCGCTTTCGTGCTGCTCGAGGCGGGTCTCCACGTGGATTGACAATCCGAAGTAGCCGTGATCACCCAGTTGGTTTGGGGGCACGGCGCACCCGCTGATCATGTATATTCCTGTTGTGTCCATTATTGATTGAACGTGGGTGCTAATCACTCAGATTGACGTAGCATTCGAGAAGCGTTTCACGCGCAAGGCTTCCGGTCTGAGTTGAGAGATCCGTCTGTAGATTCTTTATCGGTCGGTTCCGAGTGTTAGTGCATTCTAGATTGATCATTTAGTAAGGGTTTGGCGAATTCTCCGGTGAGGAATTGCGTAGAGGCAAGTAAAAATGGGTATGATCGATTGAAGGCCGGAAGCCCGTATAGCCTTAGCAATAGCCAAGAGTTCGGCTCGAAGAAATCGAGAGTTTAGTATGCTTGATGATTTACTGTTGTTTCTCAGGTTATTCCGGACGGATCCGTTGGAATTTCTGATAGGCTGTATTGCCGGTTGATTCAGCGCTGGTCCCGGGAGTTGAACTGAAACGAGGTCGAGTCTGCTGCCCGTAGCAGGCGTGCAACCTGAATGTTGTTTGGGAAACTTGGGCTCTTGTTACCGAACTCCTACGATTTCAAAGTTTACGACCAACAGCCAACGTTCTGCATGCCTCGATCCCCTTGCTCGAGAAACGAGAGGTGTCACTTGATGCCAGAATGGGAGGTGATATACTCCGATAGCAGAATGATGTGCAACGTTTTCGATTTTACGAAGTAGACCACCCTCTTCATAGATTAACCACTGGTGGTCAACTGTTGGGCTGGTGATTGCAAAATGAAGATCAATGTAACCGTTCTTCGTCCATTCTAGTTCAGGAAGATGGTCCGTGTGTGGGCCAACATGTGCACCGGGTTTGTAGCACTGGATTTGAAGGTGTCCACTTGGATCCAGTCTGAACCCTGATACCAGTTCAGCAATTGAATGAATACTCTCAGACATCATTAGATCGTAAATACCTGCAGCTTTCGCTGCTCGTCCTACTGGGGATCCGGCGACTGAGATGGATTTACTGAGAAGATCTAGCGATTTCGGTAGTTGCTCAGAGTAGTTCTCTTCGAGCTCATGAATGGTGGATTTTGGAATCGCAACCTTATGCGTTCTAAGGAGTGGTAGCACATGTTTTCTGAGGTTCTTCAGAAGTGTATTGGTGACCCTAGGTTCCACAACATCGGGGATTAGTGAGACATTCCGCTTGGAGCGACGCAGAGTTTGACCCGGTTTTGTGGAATACGCCTGAATTCTTTGAATTCCGTTCTTAGAAAGAATTTGCGCGAAATCCGTATGAATTCGATGCCTTCGCCTTTGTCCGGTGGCTTCAATTGTTGCGGCTTTTTTACGTGTCGCAACCCAGTTCCTGCAATTGGAGCTTCCGCAAGAGCAGTTTATCAATGGCGCTGGATCTTCCCAGCCGTAGTCATTGCATATTTCTTCGCCGGCCACAATATCTCTAATTGCCTCAAGCTCCAAGTGGCCTTGTTCAATTCCCTTACGCTGCTCGGAATAGAAGACTAGGCGGGCATTCGGGCTACAGGAATGATTCAGGTATTTGAATGGTGGATATGGGTCTAATGCTCCAGTTTCTCCGAAATACAAATAGTACTGATAACCTGGGATTGTGTCGGCGACATATCGCCCCTTAACTATTCCGATCGATTGGCCTTTCGCGATCCTTGAGGTTGCGAAGACACCGTTACCAACCAATGACCGTCTAACCCTTACTTTGCCCATGATTTCTGAAAGCGTGGATTTTACTGTTTAGTCCAAACAGTTGTCCCTTTTGTTATTTCCCTATCTCGTGTTCGCCCTGTCCAAGTGCCGATTAATTGTGGCGACTTGTTTAGTTCGGTGATGTACTCGAGAAACACAGTCCCGACAAGTTTTGAACCCGGCCCTTCGTTTGGAGTCCAATAAATCAGTGTAATGTGATTTCCAGAGGAAATCCGACCTTCGTACCAGTAGTCAATGTTTTCACCCGTAGCGTAGGTGGTCTTGCACGACACCATTGCGCCTCTCCCGGCAATCAACATCTGTTCAGGCGGATATTCTATCATTTGACCTGTATTTGGATCGGGGAAACTGTATGGAACTGCGTCGCCATTCTCGTTGAATTCCTTCCAGACCGCCTCCCAATTGCCTGTCAATTCCTCTGCAACTCCACCCGATCTAAATGCAAACTCCGCGTCTGATCCCCACGTTGAACCCCAAGTATCTGATCCCATTGCTTTCTTATTTCGGGAAATCTCAAGCGTCGTTGTTAGTCCTGCCAGAATAGTACTCATCCCCATGAATCCGGCAATCAAACCGGTGAGAGAACGTGATAATTTGGCTTCGCTAGAGATGTTGCGAAGTAATGCGTAGGCAAGGTATGCGAGGAGAAAACTAAGTCCGATTAATCCGTAATTCAGGATTGCTGGGATTTGACTTGCTGTCAGTTTCAGAGCTTCCATTGGTCTAAAAAGGATTGATTTTCGAATGTCTTAGGTGAGAAGAATCGTATTCGATAATGCGACATTCGGCAAGTCAGCGTGGCGGGAAATAGGCGAGAATAGTTCTTGAACCACTGATTCGTTGAGATCCAAGCAATTGGATCTTAGAGCTCGACGATTCGCCTTTCTTGAGGGTTCTGACTTCAATCCGTATCTTTGGGTTTAATCTCGATGAAATCAGTGGGTTCCTCGTCCCTGTTGCGCATTGTAGACCGAGCCCGGATTATTAATCGCCGCTCGCGTCGCGGCCAACTTGTTCGCGATGGTCATACCAGGCTTTAGGAGACCCAGACGCACGGCTTCAAAGATGAAAATGCCGCCCGGTTCTTGATTTGAGTAGAGGCTTCTAATGTCAGCTAGTCGATTGTCCGGAATAAAGATGGCGGACTTTCTGTCCTCCATAGTGCTAATGGCGAGCAAGGTTTGACCTTTGCGTAACTTGCTTGAAGTGAGCAGTGCGAAAGGCTTGTTTCCCCTCCAATCGAGCTGGAATGAATCATTGAGCCTGACATGCAGGAATCAATCACCACAATGACCTGACAGGCATGGGCCAGCGAAAGTCGTTTTGGTTAAGCGCTTACAGTTGAAGCACACGGTGCCGTGCCGCCGTTGGGGCGACACGGCATTCTTCTCACGGCATCGGTTCCACGAGTTCCCAATCCTCCGGAACCACGTTCAGGTTCCTCGGTCCTTCTCCCTCGGATATAGTGAACTCTACCATTGCACGTGCGAGAACGGTAAACTTGTTGGCTTCCTTCTGATACAGCCGGAAGATGGCGAGGAACTTGCCGGGCGAGATTTCCGAACTCGTCCAAACGCGATCCTCAGTCTGGGCCAGTTGAAACGACCCCATTGACGCCAAGGTTTGTTGCACCTCGGGCTGCTGCTGCCATGCCATGGCCGCTTCTCGATCATTCAAAGCGGACAATGGCATAACGGGGCCCGAATCGCGGACGTAGGCTGCGATGCTGGCACCAGCAAATGGTCTCGGCTTGGTAACGGTAAACTGAACCTCATGCGTTGTGAGGTGAAGCTCCGTGGTCTCGCCGGCCTCAATGGTAAACGTCTCAAGCGTCCGGGAACTCCATATCTGATGGCCCTCGTGTTCTTGGTAATGGCGTCGAGCTAATCGGTGAACTCCAGGTGGTAGCCGATTGAACTCGAACTGGTGATCGTTATCCAGATCCATCGCAAAGTTCTGAAAGTGCAGTTGGATTCTCCTACTTGGGTCGATGCCATATTGGACTTCCAACGTGATTGGAGATTCACCAGGGGCCGTGCCCTGATAGCTGCCCGTTAAGCGTCCCCAAGGCTGTAGCCTAAGGGGCGCATCTGTCGTCACTCGGTTGACCGGCACATGAAGAAAACCTTCCTGATGAGCAATCAGAAGAGCCGTAATCTCGGGATCGGGTGCGAGCTGGAATCTCCCTTCGGCGTCCGTGAGGATCACATCACCACTGCCGCCGCCGTCGCGCGCCAGCCCACCTGGAACGATCGTCACTCGACTTGAGTCTCGGACAAACGACACATCGGCCTGTCTAGCCGGTTGCCCGTTCGGGAGCTGAACCCTCAGATAGATTGGCGTCGCCTTCGTCAATCGAATGTCAAGGTTCACGACGCCCTCATCCGCAGCAATGTTCCGAGTCACGTACGGGGCATACCCCTCCGCTTCGAATTTGAGTGTGTAGCCTGGATTCGATATGCCGCTAATTACTGCTTCCTCATACGAGTGGTAAAACTCGCCACCGGAGAAATCGATCCAGAACCGTCCGATTCCACTCCAATTCACCTTGCGGCTGTGTGGGCTTTGGTATCCAGTCCCCATTCGGACATGCTCGATCGGCTGATCGGTTTCCTCATCGCGAATGGTACCTGTGACTACCAGAGCTGACGGAAGGACTATGCTCTTTTCCGTCTCCCCAGAAGGAACTTCGATATCATCGACTCGCATAAATCCGTTGGCGTGAACGTCGAAGGAAACATTACCGACCGGCGCGTCAAACCATATTACACTGCCGGTTGCGTCCGTCTTCGCATGGAATGCTACTTGAGCGATTGGCGGGCGGGTGCTGTTCGGATCGTGAGAATCGCCAAAGGTATCATACCAAACGTTGGCATCTGTCACGGGTCCACCATGGGGATCCGTGACGTTCAGCGTTATCGTGCGACCGGGATTCAGAACCAAGTGGGCCGCTTCTGAACTGGGACCGACGTCGAAGCGAATGGTCGTCGCTGCGAAGCCTTCGGCCTCAGCAGTAAGCAACCGGTTCCCTGGTTGGCAACCTCGGAGAGTGAAGTGGCCATCGAGATCGCCCGTCGTCTTTCGTCGCCCGCTGCTTCCCACGCGACCGAGTGCGACACTGGCATCAGCAACCGGGTTGCCCTGTGCATCCGTCACGCGACCGGTGATCTGGTAGGCAGCGGCGAGTTCAAAGCGATGGGTGCCAGCCTTCATAGCATCCAGAGCCACCCGGTCTCGGCTCGCGAACAGAAACGGCGATTGCGAATAGTCGGGATGTCGCGCGCTGCCGTATATGAGCGGCAGAATCTGGTCGGCAATGCGATTGATTTCCCAACGACCTTCATCATCCGTTTCCACCTCAATCCAAGAGAATTCAAAACTCTGGGGTCGCGTTCGCATGCCGGGAATGTCCTCGTGGTTGAAACCTACCTTCGCGCCAGTAACGGGTTGTCCGCTTTGGTTGACAACCCAACCACCGATTCGAGTCGAGGGGATGAGTTCAGCGGTATAGTGCGACGGGATGGTTTCGCCACGCTCGGGACGCCACTGAAGATGCAGATCGGCATAACCCTCAATCTTGGTGATCAGTTCAAGCATCTTCACTTCGTCTCGCAGAAATGGAATTGTGATCTCACCCATGCGGTTTGCGGTGAGATCTTGAACGTCCCAGCGATTCATCAACTGAGCCCGATGCCAGATCCTCACACCGGATAGCCGTTCGCCCGTCGCCTTTGCTTGGATCACTAATCTCAGACTCTCGTTGGTGTCGGGAACGGCAGCTAGGCTTTCCGTTGTTGCTACGATAGGCGAGGTCGACTCTTGATCCAGATTCGCAACTCGGGTGGCCTTGCTCTCCACGGTGACCGCCGTCGGATCTGAACTCTCGTTGGCGGCGGATCCGGATTGGAGCAACATGACGGCAATGCCGATCACCGTCGCGGCGATCGCGCCCACCGTGATCCGACTGACTAGGGGCTCGTTCGGGATTGGTCTTGTGGGATCGGTTGCGGAATGATGAATGTGAGAAGCGACACTGTTCCCGAGCCCCGCGGGGGCCGCAGCGACACATTGCGCATCGAGTAGCGCAATGAGCGCTGGGATCGATAGCGTGACACCCTGCTGGATCAATAGCGAACGGAGTTTATTCAAAGCTCGGCTGACTCGCTTCTGGGCCGTGTCCTCTGAGGCTTGCAGGGCCTCACCGATCTCGCGATGATTGCGACCTTCGAAGAAGCGGAGAACAATGGCTGAGCGATCCGGCTCACTGAGCTGGTCGATCGCTTGGTCGAGTTCTGGTGCCAGGTCATCCCAGTTTGATTCCGATTCGGTAGCATTCATTTCGAGCGACAGGGCTTTGTTTTCACGTTGTTGTCGGCGCTGTTCGGAACGGCGAAGATTTGACGCGACAAAGCACGTGTGGCGATGAAGCCAGCCTCCGATCTGTGTCTGGCTTGGCAGCGTGGGGGCTCGAAGTGCCAAATCAGCAAAGACGGTTTGAGTAATGTCTTCAGCTGTTTGGGTGTTATTATTGGCTTGTCGATACGCCACCGAGAACACGAGATCGATGTACTGGGAGACCAGCTGAGAAAATGCCTCTTCCGAATGATCGACAGCATATTGTTGCAGGAGTTGAGTGGATTCATTCATAGCCGTTTTCTTAGTAAAGATCCGCCCGGGGCAGGAATCCGACATACTGAACGGAAAAATCTTCTCGATTAAACCAAAAATGCAAACAAACCCGGCCTAAGGTTGGGGAGGCCTGCCCGAACTCTGCCCTTTTGCACTGTTTGCTAATGGTCGGCTTCTAGCCTTTTCTCTTCTGCCATTCCCCGAGATTCGGAGAGAAACTCGCTCAGTGGAAGATGGGGGTGCCTGACGCTTCTCTTAGACACTTGCTCAATCGTTTACGGAAGCCATAATGATGTCTTGGTGCATGAGATCACCCCTGGGGCTGGCGAGTCATTGAGTTTTAGGTTCCCTTGATACTCGTCAGTCCCTCGATTCTTGTGCTCGCCTGAACAAGTCAACTAGACGAGGTAGCCCAATTCTCGGAGTGATGAATATCCATTCCGATTTTCCGATCCGATCTTGCCGACGATAATGTGATCGAGTAGGGGAATCCTGAGCATCTGTCCGGTTGAGGCTAGTTCTCGAGTTATTGCGATGTCCGACTGAGACGGTGTTGAATCCCCGCTGGGATGTGTGTGTGCGAGAATGATCGAGGCGGATCTTGCCTCGATCGCGGGAGCATAAACTTCTCGTGGATGAATCAAAACCGAATCCAGCGTCCCCATTCCAATGTGCTCGAGCCGAATCAAGCGGTTTCGGGAATCGAGAAGAGCCACGTAAGCATTCTCTTGTTTGCTTCGAACTGTTTCATGGAGGAGTAGATCCGCGACTAGGGCGGGCGAGTCGAGGGTCTGTCGCTGGGCTCTCTCTTTTCTCATTCGAGTTGATAAATCGTATGCGGCGATAATTGCTTTGGCCTTTGCAGGTCCAATCCCATCCACAGAAGCCAGCTGTGAAAGGGAAGCTGTGCCTAGCTCTGAGAGCGTGGGGAATCGTTTCAAGACAGACTCTCCAACGTTGGCTTGAAGAAGTGTGTTGAGGAGTTTGGCATTGCTCCAATAGTCAGGGCGGTCGCAATTATTCACACTGTTCTCACAGGCGGGCTCCAATTGAATACTTTGCCCACAGTTCCATGGGGCGGAATTCGATCTGATCGAGGTTTCGGCAGTTCCTTTCTTTTCAGGAATCGAAGTGATGAGGGGATCTGCGAGTTGATCACAGAAAAGCTTATAAACGTCCTTTTCCATCCCAGATGTTCCGTGACGCGCTCTATGAACGGTAAATGAAATGAAACATCCAGCTCCCGACAAGAAGAGAATTCAATATCTCAACGATCGATTTCGAAAGAGCTTTGTTGGTGGGCGGGTTTTGATGACTTCCTCTGTGCAGGAACTAGGCAGGAGCCTAGACGGCCTGATTCAGGAGGTTCAGTCCTATTCAAATTTCAGCGGCGGAAATGATCCCTATGGAGAACACGATTTTGGTTCGCTTGAATATCAAGGCACGAGGTATTTCTGGAAAATCGATTATTTTGACAAGAACATGGAGCATCAGTCTCCTGATCCTTCTAGCCCTGAGTTGACGGCCAGGGTCATGACTCTCATGAGGGCCGACGAATATTAGAACGCTTTTGAAGAAGCTGCGTTGTTGAAATGAGCTTTTGCTCTGGTCAACTTGATGGTTCCGATTCGTCGTTTGAGGACATGACTGGTTCTTTGAGATCCACGACACCGAAACAGCTGACAGGGTAGACGGAACCTTTGCCGTCGAAATAGTAGCCCCACCGGTCATCGGATTCCCCGACGAAGTTTAAAACCCCGGCCTCAACAAAAGGTCGTAAGAACGCTGCGAACTGCCTGTGCCCCGGCCAATATCCGTAAACGTCCCCGAAGAACAATCGGTAACACGAATCGACAGCCAGGTTGTCGATGATCTCTAAACATTCAACGTGGGCTGAGCTCTCGAATTTCCCGAGCTCACTAAAGAACTTGTCGTTCCTGAATATTCGTAACCGTTGCAGCTGTTGCGTTTATGACGGGAGCCACTAGTCTCAATCGGCATGTGGAAGTGGGTAGGAATCATCGTGGAGTTTCTCTGGTCGGCGTTTCGGGAACGTTCAAAACTGTTGGCCGAGAATCTTGCGTTGAGACATCAGGTCATGGTTCTGAAACGCAGTGTTGTGAGGCCAAAAATTCGGGAGTCGGATCGACTGTTCTGGGTGTTGTATTCCAAGTGCGTTGTCGGTTGGCGGGACTTAGTTGAATTCGTTCAGGTGAGGACAGTTACTCAATGGCAGAAGCGAAGGTTTGGACGTTTTTGGTTCTCCAAGACGAGGTCTGGCAAGGTCGGGAGGCCGACCATTTCAAAGGAGCTACGTGGGCTGATTAGGCAGATGAGCAAAGCAAATCCGCTGTGGGGAACGCCACGGATCATCGGGGAACTTGAAAAGCTTGGAATAGAAGTCAGTCGAGCGACAGTGGACAAGTATCGAGTGCGAGTGAGGCGGAATCCTTCACCAACTTGGAAGGCGTTCCTGAAGAATGAGGCGAAAGCAATCGCAGGGATTGATTTCTTCACAGTAGCGACCGTGAACTTCCGTGTTTTGTATGTGTTTGTCGTGGTGATGCATGATCGTCGGAGAGTCATCCACTTCAATGTTACAGAGCATCCAAGTGCAGAGTGGGCAGCCCAGCAGATTGTGGAGGCATTTCCTTGGGAGACAGCGCCGAAGTTTCTATTGAGAGACAACGATGGAATCTATGGGAAGGAGTTCACCACACGAGTCGATGGGATGGGAGTTAAGGAGGTCCGGACAGCGTTTCGGAGTCCGTGGCAAAATCCATATACCGAACGCTTAATCGGTTCGATACGTCGTGACTGTCTCAACCATGTGATTGTCCTTGGTGAAGAGCATTTGCGGAGCCTACTGCGGTCCTATTTTGATTACTACCATCGGAGTAGAACTCACTTAGGGCTTTCCGGAGATTGTCCGGAATCGCGAAAAGTCGATCCACCCGAGAACGGAAGAATCGTGGAGATCCCGAAGGTTGGGGGGCTGCATCATCAGTATGTTCGGAAAGCCGCGTAATCGCGTGAGATGGATTTTCAGGAACGACAGGCTCGGATGGGGGTTCCAACTGGTGAGGGTTTCTCCATATTGGAAGAAGGAACGATCATACTTAATGGATTGGCCAAGAATCACTAGGATCGACATGCTATACTCTCACAGTATCTCGATCGACGATCAGGACGAGTAACAAGACATTGAACTGTCGTTGACCGCTTCTCGGTTTCTGAGCTTGGATAATACCGCGATACGCGAGACACTCAGCCGCGCGTGGGGTCGCCTGGAAAGTGTCCCAAGTTCCTTAGAGGAAATCTGATGGAAAATGTTGATATGGAATCGCCGTGTGTATTCCTCATTGCTGGTCCTAACGGGGCAGGAAAGTCTACATTTGCAATGGAGTTTCTTCCCTCTGGCATTCAGTGCCTGAATTTCATGAATGCGGATCTTATTGCTGCCGGCCTGAGTCCCTTTGCCCCTGAGCGTGTTGCTTTGAAGGCTGGGCGGCTTCTAATTGCCCAGATCAAAGATTGCATAGGACGTCGCGAGACGCTCGCGATTGAAACTACTCTGAGTGGGAAAATGTACGCGAGGTTTATTCCTGAGTGGAGAGAACGGGGATATCAGGTGAAATTAATTTTCCTCGGGTTGCCAAGCCCGGAGTTTGCGAGAAGAAGGGTTGCATTACGGGTAAAGCAGGGGGGGCATAACGTCGAGGGGTGTGATATTGATAGAAGATTCCATCGAGGATTGGAACTACTCCATTCAACCTATCTCAGCTTGGTTGATGAAGCGGCAGTTTATGATGCTTCTCGAAATCCTCCCGTCCTAGTGAAGACCTACACTAACAAAAGAAAATGACTGAATTCTCGGCCCCTAGCCCACTAGACGATCCGCATTTTAAGCAAGCCGATCTCGCATTGAAGCGTGCCGCCAGGAATGCGATTTTGGCAGCGCGAGAAATTGGTGAAGAGCCCGTTGTAAATACTGATTCCAAATCGGAGCTCGGAGCTGAGTTGAAACCGGACTCGTTGTCTGATCGGCCTGAATAGCGGCATGAAACCCAGATGATGGCTCCAGCGTGACGAACGAGCGATTTGATCTCGAATTAAGCTTCGTAAACTCGGCTCGCCACGATGATGGTTCCTTGTCGCTTTTTCTGA
Source organism: uncultured Verrucomicrobiota bacterium (assembly GCA_964342405.1). Taxonomy (GTDB): domain Bacteria; phylum Verrucomicrobiota; class Verrucomicrobiia; order Limisphaerales; family AAA164-E04; genus UBA2970. The sequence continues at coordinate 317,983 of CAYFGX010000004.1, forward strand.
GCGCTACGATGCACGGGCTGCCCGCATCGCGCATTGCCCTTTATAGGTCTGGCTAGCCCGTGTTTGTAGCCGTTAACTACTTGTCATGCTGGGTAGAAGGGTAAGTTGACCTCCTCTATTTTTCGAAGTCTCTCCTGAGTGCTTATATCGGTCGAATCGGGTTGTGTGTTGGGAGGGGAAATGATTGAGTTCGACTTCATTGTATGGTCAGTCGCATTCATTACCCAAGTTGAGAGAAAAAGACGATTCCAATTTGGAATCCGATTCTTTGGTTGCCGGGGACACCGCTACGAGGAGGGCAAGGCGTTTGAGTGTTTGGTGAAAGTAGGCGAGCTTTCCTCGTTGAGGCATCTCCAATTAGGTCGGCTAGTCTCAAAACCAACGGATATTCTACCGGGAGACAGACGATCGAAATTGTCAGATGCAGAGGGTTCGTAGCCGAGAAGCTGAATCATGCTCCATCTCATTCGACAGGCACTCGAGGTGCTTATGGTTGGCTTGTAGAGTTCATTTTACCGCCACGGAGGGGGAGATAGTCAGTATTCCAGTTTTGGGTGGCCTGCATCATCGATATGAACGAAAAGCAGCTTGAGGGAAATCTCGTTTAGGGGAAGTATCAGAGCTCGCCGAGAATCAACTTAGGAAGATCGTGTTTTGAAATCTGACCGACGTTGCCGGTATGGATTCAAGAGGAGAAAGAAAATAGCGCCATTCTGGCTGCGATTGGATTTTTCACCAGGACAGTAGGATTTTGCCGATTTAATTTCGGGACACTATGCGTTTCGTGGTAGAGTCCTTCAAATAAGAGGGAAGGTCGACCAGTGATCACTCGACCGTTTCTTCTGTAGCGACGACCCGAAATAGCCCGAATCCCGGTGATACCTCTGGCACTGTCATTCGACCAGAGCTTTCGTGCCCGCCAACCAACGCGTCCCATCTGTATCGCCCGTGGTCGTCTTGCCTGCCCTGTTCAATCGAGTGGCGCCAACCTTCCTTATACGAATGAAACAACTCGATTGCACCGCTATCCAAACGGTGAATCTGAAGGGATGGCCTCAGATCCACCAGACGCCCTCCTAGTGTGTGCTTACTTCCGTCAGATTCGACTTCTTCGAGTAGGTAGACATGATGCCCGTAGCCCGGGGAATCCATGAATTCATAGGTTCCACCCTCAGCAAGAGTCTGCCGGCTCGGAATCAGAACGTCGTTCAATTGAATAGGTTGGTAGCTACTGTCCGTCGCCATAGAGCTGACTCGAAACACGTTGAATCCCGCCGTTTCTGTTTCCAACCCCGTTTGCCATCTGAGTGCAACGCTTCCATCCACAAGTCCCTCCCCTTCGAAACTCAGGAGTTCTACGAAAGTAGAATCGGTCACTGTCACAACGTAGTCCTCCACTTCACCACTTGCAGCTAAGCCAAACGGAATGTCAATTCTCGTCCCAGGCTCATAGACTCGAACGCGAACGTAGGTGCTTCCCGTCGAGGCCGTTCCCGGGATGTTGATCGAAACAGCATGCACACCCGTCGCCAAGGTTCCAGAACTCGCCAGTTCGCCCGAATCTAGAAAATCTCCATCAATGTTCCAATCGGCCCAAACTTCGTAGTCAGCCGGGCCATTCACGATGGTCAACTGAACGGAATTTGCCCCCCCACCCTTGTCGAACCCGAGTGCAGGAGAAAAGGAGACGCCATCTTCGTCACCACTGGCCCTATTATCGTCTCCGTCGGCGCCAGCTCCCGGGACCCCATTCACATCAGCATCGCGAGAATTGCCGAGTTGCGGTCCTGTGCTACCATGGTGCGCTCCATTTGAAGTTAGGAGTGTTCTGTAGGTATCAGGAGCGTCCCCAAAGTCGAGAGATGAGGGGACCGGAGTTAAACGCAGTAGTTGAAGCGTCCCAACTAGACCTCCAGCGGAGGTAGGGTCCAGATCTCCATCACGTATCGTTGGCATACCCGCCTGTTGGATCTGAAAAACATCCTGTCCTACTCCTCCGTTCCCCCATTGCATGATTCCAAGTCCGGAAATACTCGAGAGGTCTTGATTAGTACGATCCCAGTCGAACGAAACTCCTGTGAATTCAGTAGAGGACAAAAAATCGACTACCTCCCACACCCCTGAACCATACCAGAAGAACTGTGATAGCGTTCCAGGATCAAACGTGTGTAAGCCAGTTCCTTGGCTGTCCGGGAAAACGCCGTCTGAATAAAATCGACCCGATATCTCACTTCCAGTGTCAAACTGCATGTGAAACCCCCACTGCAAGAATGGATCAACAATACTCAATGAACCAACAAGCGAACCATTTAACTCATAGACCCCAGGAATGAAGGTCTGATCAAAATTCACGCCCACAGTCGAGTCCAACTCTAACGTCGAGCTCGCACCAACTGTGTAGCCAAACGTCGTACCCCCAGGCCAAGTATTCGTCGAAGCCTGATCGGTAATCAGCGAGATATCGTCCTCAGCTCCAACGTCTTCGTCATCATCAATCATGATCCCAACGATGTTGAAGCTGAACGGCGCAGCGCTTGCCGTCATTGGGATGGGGGTGTCCAAGGGCAAATACTGTCCCGTTTGAAAGCCACCCGTATTGATTGATGATCGCATCGGACCGGGACTAATCAAACTTGCGTCACCGATCCCTTCGCGATTGGAACCCAACATAGAAGCGTGGCTCCCGTTGGCCAACGTCGACGACCCGAACGGTGCATCGACGAAAGTCTGAAACAACGAAACCCATGAACCTGATCCATTCAATGTCAAAGTCATCGCACGAGAACCCGGCGATCCAGAAAGCTCTACCGAAACCTGAGCAAGACACATACCCACTTGACACACCAACAACCACAAGAATACCAACCGCTTCATTCGTATCCCACAGCTACTCGTTAATTCGAATCGAAACAAGCAACAAAAATAGACTAATCTATATCAACTTAACTAATCGGATATATATCTGTACGCAATACCAACTACACTACCAGAGAAAGAAAACTATTTCAGAACGTTCCAACAAAAAACAACCCATATAGCCCGACAAGCACCCCCTTAAAACCGCCTTCTTTTACCAACTCGGTAGCCTAAACAAATCGAAACCCTAGAACCTGTGGGTGTGGGGCCAAAAAAGTCATCCGTATGTGAATGAGCGTTGATTTCCAAGGGTTTACGCAGATTCAATCGGGAGATGGATTTACGGTTCCAAGTTTTGGTTTGTATGCTCGCAGGTTGGCTGAATCGGCAGCAGCAGGATGTGATTGAGTATCAGCGGGAGGAGATTTCGGTTCTCTTGGAGCAGAATGGGGGAAAGCCAAAAGCATTTACGGATTCCCAAAGGCGCCGACTAGCGGAAAAGGCAGCGTCGATAGGAAAACAAGAATTGGAAGAGCTGGCTCAGTTGGCGAGGCCCGATACGCTACGGAAGTGGTTTCGAATGCTTGTGAAAGAGAAGTGGACATTCTATTCAGGGGACCGGAAGGGACGTCCTCCGATAGATCCGGAAACGGAGGAACTGATCATCAAGTTGTTGAAGGAGAATCCGTCGTGGGGAAGTGACCGAGTGGTGGGAGCACTCAAGAACCTTGGGATCAAGGTTAGTGATACGACGATCGACAATGTGCGAAAGCGGCATGGGATTCTACCAGCTCCAGAGCGAGAAAAGAAACCGAACTGGAGCAAGTTCCTCTCAGCACACTGGGATGGATTGCTCGCAGCCGATTTCTTCACAACGGAGGTGTTATGTCGATCAGGATTAGTTACTTACTACACGCTGTTTGTGATCGAGTTGAAGAGCCGATTGGTTCATATCTGCGGAA
>CAYFGX010000005.1:0-193904 GCA_964342405.1 uncultured Verrucomicrobiota bacterium
CGAACCCTCGTAGCCAGCTTGGAAGGCTGGAGCTTTACCACTAAGCTACACCCGCGCTCATGCGAGACGGAGATATCTACCGAAGGATGCTTGCCTTGTCAATTCCCAGACGGTTATCGTTGCAAAAAAGATGAGCGCTCTTCTGCTTCTGAACGGTCGATTGATCGATCCCGCCAACGGTGTGGATGGACAGCAGGATCTATTGTTGCTGGGTGGCAAGGTCGCCGCCGTAGGCGATTCCGCCCGAGAGGCCGCCCCCGAGGGTGCCGAAACGATCGATCTCAAGGGCTTGGTGGTCTGTCCCGGCCTCATCGACGCCCACGTGCATTTCCGCGAACCCGGTCAAAGTGCTAAGGAAACGATCGGAACCGGGAGCGCCGCGGCCGCTAAGGGCGGATTTACGACGGTCGTTTGTATGCCCAACACGTCTCCCGCGATCGATACGGCCGGGACGGTGGCCCTGATCCAGGATAAGATTGAGCGACAAGCGGATATCAATGTTCTGATTGCGGGTGCAATAACCAAGGGTCTTGGCGGCGAGGAGCTGGCTCCGATTGGGTCACTGAAAGGTGCCGGGGTCGTCGCAATCACGGATGATGGATCGTGCATTCAGAACAATGAGCTCATGCGCCGAGCGCTCGAATATGCCAAGATGTTCGATCTGCCGATCTTAGACCACTGCCAGGACAATCATTTGGCCGGTGAGGGTGTGATGAATGAGGGCTACTGGAACATGGTCTTGGGCCTGCCCGGTTGGCCGGCCTCAGCCGAGGAGCTCATGGTCGCAAGAAACATTCATCTGGCGGATCTCACGAAAACCCACGTTCATTGCCAGAATATATCAACGGCTGGAAGCGTGCGTCTGCTGAAGGACGCGCAACACCGTGGGATTCCGGTTTCAGGTGAGGCAAGCCCTCATTATTTTGCGTTGACCGATGCGTGTGTCGCCGGGAGTGAGGCGTTCTGGGAAAAGGATGGCAAAGGCCTGCTTCATTTCCTCTCTCAACGGCAAGAACTCCCAGAGTGGCCGTCTTACGACACTTCTTTCAAAATGACGCCTCCGCTCCGATCATCCAGTGACAGACAAGCCGTTATCAATGGGATCGCCGATGGCACGATCAGCGTCATCAGCAGCGATCACGCCCCACACTGCAACTACGAGAAGGAAGTCGAGTTCGACATCGCGCCATTCGGCATTACGGGCCTCGAGACCGAGTTGGCCCTCAGTCTCGGCCTCCTTCATCACAGCGGCCATATGACGCTCTCCAAACTGATCGAACGTTTCACCGTCGGCCCGGCCGAACTCCTTAATTTAGACAAGGGCAATCTCGGTACCGGGAACGTGGCGGACGTCACGGTTTTCGATCCGGACGCCGAATGGACCTTCGATCGCGAGGCGAGTTTAAGCAAAGGCGAGAACACGCCGTTCCACCAATGGCCGATGCGGGGACGAAACTGCATGACCATCGTGAGTGGAGAGGTCGTGTGGAAAGACGAAACACGATTCTGATTGCCGTCTTTCACGAAATAAACCGAGAAACTATTCGACCTTCTGCCACGTGACCGACTGGGAATCCAACTACCAGAAGAACGATTACCCCTGGGACAAAGGGGCTCCATCCCCCGGTCTCGTTGACTTTCTCAAGGCCGAGTCTCAGCTCAAACGCGGAACCGTCTGCGTTCCAGGCTGTGGTACCGGTCACGACGTCCGAGAGTGGGCCCAACATGGTTTCACGGCGACGGGCGTCGATATCGCGCCGACGGCAATGCAGCTGGCACGGGAGAAAACGAAAGAAGCCGGACTAGACGCTGAGTTCATCGTAGCGGATTACCTAAACGGCACTCCCCCTCAACCATTCGACTGGGTGTTCGAACACACGCTTTTTTGTGCCATTCAACCGGAGGAACGGGACAGCTACGTCTCGGCTACGCATCGATGGCTCCGGCCAGGGGGCGACTACTTGGCGGTTTACTATCTGATCGAAGATGAGGACGGCCCGCCCTTCCCATCGACACGAGAAGAGATTCTAAGACGATTTTCCGATCTCTTTGGGTTGAAACGAGAATGGACGCCCCGTTCCTATCCGAATCGCACCAACCTAGAGTTGATGATCTGGTGGCAAGCAAAGGCATAACCGCCCTCCACCAGCCCCCTTTCTCGTCCCCCTCTTCCTCTCACTTCCGATTTCTCACTTCCGATTTCTCACTTCTGATTTCTAATTTCTAACTTCAGAAGAATCCCACTTCCCCAGTCGTACAACTACGACTTTCTCACCTGGCACGCGGCCAAGTCCCTGCTCAATCTCAAAGTGTGAATGAGAGCAATCCATCACCTGAGTTTGAAAAATAAGCAAACGGGGCAACCCACAAAACGGAACCAAAGAGAAAGCAAAACATTATGAAAAACAAAACCATCCCTTCAATCGGAGCCGCCATCTTGACCACCGGACTGTTGACCGCTTCCTTCACGACCTACGCTCAAGCACCTGACGCCGGAGACAACGAAGATCGACGCGCCCGGTTCTTGGAGCGATACGATCTGGACGGCGACGGCGAAGTCACCCGCGAAGAAATCCAGGCCGTTCGAGCAGAAAACGCTGCGGCTCGAGTCGACAGCTTCATGGAGCGCCATGACCTGGATCAAAACGGAGTGATCACCGCAGACGAACTTTTGCTGGCCGCTTCTGAGAAGGCGGCAGAAAAACAGGCAGCTGTCCTTGAGAAGTTCGACCTCAACCAAGATGGCACCATTACCTCAGCGGAATCCCTCGCCGTACACCAAGAAGCCGCCGACGAGCGCGTCGCACGAATTCTTGATCGCCTTAACGGTGTGGAACCCGAGGAAGGCGATGGGGAAGAGCGAGAGGGGCGGCGACCACGTCGGGGAAACCGCACCAACCTCGATCTCAACGAAGATGGGGAGATTACCGAAGATGAAGTTCTCGTCGCCGGAGCCACCATGGTGGTTGAGATGCAGGCCCGATTCAACGAACGCTACGACGCCGATGGCGATGGCAACGTCACGGCCGACGAACTCAGCAACGTGAGCGACGCGGCTGTGATGGAGAAAGTTGAGGAGTTGCTCGCCAAATATGACGGCAACGAAGACGGCGAGATCACCGCGGAAGAAGTCGCCGAGGGAGCTCAAGGCCGACGCGGCAATCGCCCTGGACGCCGTGGACAACGCGGTCCCGACAATAACGACGCAGACAATGGAGATCAAGTGGGTGCCAATGCCGATGAGGCGCCTCAAGGCCCTCAACGTCCGCAGGGTCCGCAAAGTCGAAGAGGAGGCTCACGACGGGGCCGATAACTTTCCTTCCTCATTATAGCCAACACATAGCCAAACCTGAGCTTGGATCTTCCAGGCTCAGGTTTTTCTTTTCCGTAACGAGGCTAGTTGGCTCAATCCCGTGAAACCGGAGGAACCGATTCCACTACGATATCATCGTATCGGATTGGATACCCGGAGAAGGGATGCCCCCAGATGGAAGCCTTACCCCGTGGGGGCGCGGTATCGGCAGAGGCTTGAATCGTCCAATTCGTTGGTTCTGGCTCCGCGGCACTCCAAATCTTACCTCTTACCAGCCAACCCGATTCCCCTTTTGGGCGAGCCTCAAAAACGATCTGAGTCCAATCTTTGATCTGCCAGCGGTAATCGATTGATGAGACGAGTTCGTCACCCCGTAGGAGCTCGAGCTTTCGTTTGTTGGCACTGACCATCAGCTTGAATCCTCCCAAACCGTGAAGCCCAACCCCAAACGCAGGAGCTAATCGCCGTTTGCTTTGCCCCATGATCCGAACGCGAATCCGCATCCCTTCCCGTCGACTCGGCCCAAACAAAGCTCCAAAATTGTCGAGCGGCGCACCCGGCAAGACGAGGAAGCGTTCCGTCCCTTCCTCCTGGGCGACAAACTGACCATCGAGCACCAGAAACTCATCCGGTTCCTCGCCCAGCTCGACCGATTGAAAATCATTCTCATAAATCGTCTCTGCCTTGGCGACGCCAAGCATCAGGAGACCGGACAATGCCGCTGTCCACACCCACGATTTCATCATTCGATTACTTCTTTTTTTCACCCTGCTATTCACTTCCACTATTCACTCCGGAGGGCTTCCAATAGTTTTCCCCGGAGCGCGACTCGGGCTGCGATCCACGTCCAAAGCAGTCCGCTCAAGAGAACACCTAACAAGGTCCAAGCGAGTGATCGATACGGGATGTCCGCTCCCGGTGACAACAAAGCCGGCAACACCGCGATCAACGCAGCCCCGACGCCAATCAAGAGTCCGCCAATGAGCAGAGCTGAGTGCTCACTCAAAACTAAGCTTCGCAGGGACTTCCCTTGGAAACCCATCGCCCGCAAGAGAGCCATCTCGCTGCGGCGCTCCCAAACATTTCTCAGGACCACAACTCCGAGCCCCACGCTGCCCAAAAGCAGTCCCAAGCCACCCAACATCTGAAAGGTCGAGAGGTAGGTGTTCTGAACTGCGTTGAAATCAGACAGGCGCTGCACAGCCGAAACCAATTCGAGTCCCACATCTTGCAAGGCCCGACCGAGAGACTCACGAATCTCAGTCTCAAGTTCCGTGGGCCCATCAATCAGGAAAGCCTGATAACCACTCTCATGAGGATAGCGCTCGATGAATCGTTTCTCCGCGATCACCAGGTTGCCCTGTAAAATCGAGTTCGCAAGACCACCAACCAAGACAACATCGAAGGATTCTCCCTTTCCATCGACATACTGGATCGTATCGCCGAGTTTCTTACCCATGGCCCAGAGCATCGAATTCTGATCCGCGATTGCCGGGATCGCGCCATCCGATCGCTCCTCGTTGAGCAGCAACCACGGATTCTCGCTCGTTGAATCTGCCGTTGAGGCAAAAGTAAACGCTTGTCGCTCGGCTAGGCTTGATGGATCCACAGCCATCAGGCGCGGCCGCTGAGCACGGTTCAGGTTGAGGCAACTCGCGTCCTCACCCGGAAGCACCCGAAAGGGCACAAAGCGCACTTCTTCGAGCGAATCGTCGTCCAAGAGAAAAAACTCGCGACCCACCTCACTATTCAAATCGTGTGTAACCGCTTCGGTCGACTGTCCCCAGAACAAAAAGCCTCCCGTGCCCGCACTCCTCAGTTGCGCCCCTTTCACGGCGTCCAGCTTGTTAGCACCGACCGATACAACCAGGAAGCTGCCACAAGCCAGCAAACCAATAGTCGCTACACTCCGTTTGACCCGACGTGAGCTCCCCCGAATTCCCATGGCGATAAGGCTTAGCTTTCCGCCCGCTCCTTTCGCCCATCGTCGAATCGTCCAAGACGCGGCCATCATGCCAGAGATCAGCAACAGTCCGCCGGCCCCAAAGAAGAGCCCAGCATTTTGTCCTTCACCGGAAATCGCAGCCATCACCAAAGCGATAGCCAATCCAAAAAGGCCAATCGCAAGTCCCAAGCGCCGGCCGAGGTGACCGATTGTGTTCGCATCAGAACTCACCTCGGACAAGCCTTGCAGTAATTCCCGTGCAGGCCGGTTGGTCTGTTTCCGAGCCGCCAACCAAATGGTGAACCAAGCGACTAGCATCCCGCCCAAAGCGCCTCCGATCAGAGTCCCCATCCGAAAATGAAAATTGATGGCCGAGGTGCCGATCGCCTGACTCCAGATCGTCGTCAGTCCGTAGAGCATCGCCCGGGCATAGGCAACACCCGCCACGGATCCAACCAATGCTCCCAAAGCAGCCAGTGCCCCGCCCTCGTAGTAAAACAGCCGTTTCACCAATGCGGGTCGAAGGCCCAGCGCCATGAGAACCCCAGTCTCTCCCGTCCGTTGCTCCATACTGAACTGAAACAACAAACTCATCAAAATGAGAGCCGCCAAGATGAGAAAGAAACTAAAACTGATGAACAAGCCCCCGAAGTCCTGAGCTTGGTCGACCGACCGCATGGCCTCATCTCGCACCGCATAAAAACTGAGACCGAGAGATTCCGGCGGCACCGCAGCGGCAATCGTCGCCGAGAGAGCATCCCGTTTGCTTTGTGCCTCAGGAAACCGAATCGCCGTCAGACTCCCAAAACGATTCTTCCACAAGTCCAGACCTGCCGCCTCTGAGACGAACGCTTTCGGCGTTCCCTTGTGCTCCTCCCAATAGGTATTGTCTTTGTCCCTGATCGCATCCAAATCGATCGGGAACCCAGTATCCCAGTCCCGACAGTTCTCCGCATCCTTCAAGCCAGGAAAATCGGGCATCAGTTCGGGATCCGAGTAAGCCCCAGCGAGAGGGACGATGGAGCTTACAGTGAAGCGGGCTTCTTCATTCAAGAGCTCTCGCCCGATGCCGACCCCGAAATACCTCACCGTGATCTCGTCCCCGACCTTGGCATCAAGATCGGTGGCCAGCCAATCGTTCAGAATGATTTCATCCTTGCCCAGTCCTGCCGGTACCAAGTCATCGGAGATGGCGGTGACCATCGAATAGGGATTGCGGTTCTCCCCCTGCTCGAGACTGTTCACGAAATAGGTTAAGACCCCCACTCCACTTGGCTCCGCCGCCTTCACGGCGTCGACAATCACCTCATCCAAAAACACGCGACTCGATCGCAGCTCGAGATCTTCACCGTTGGCCAAGACGCGCAACTCAAGCTGCGCGTCTGACAAGCTCCAATGAGCCTGGAGAGCCGTCATCAAACGGGACGGATCTGTCGCCTCATTTCCTGAGCCGACCAGAAGGAGGTTCGCGCCCTGCTCCTGCTCAATTTTCTCCTGCAGAAAGGTCCGATCCACGAAAGCATTGAAAGGAGGCAACTGACTCGCATGAAGACTGAAGCGGCCAAAATGGGCATCTGCCACGATATCCTGAACGGTCAACCTCATGGCCACCGATGTATCCTCCTCCGGCGAAAGGGGCGCATCCCGCGAAAGGTTAGAAGGTTTCGGCACCCGGAACAAAACGGCGTCCCCCACGGAAACGTTGAGTTGGCGGGCCAATGGCTGGTTCAAAATCACCTGCCCCGGTTCGATCTTGCCAATCTCTTTCGGTTCGAGAGCCAAGCTCCAAAAGTCATCGTTCACCCCCAACACATTCACCCGATTCGCCCGGGCCGCTCCGCCGCCACTGCTCGCCGTTCCCAGAACCACCATCGCGCTCGCCACCTCGCGATTGATATCCTGCTGCAAGGATTCGGCGAGTGAGTCGCGGAAGATTCGATCATTCGCCACCAAGGCAAACTCGACAGAGCCCAAACGGGCCATCGCCATGTCCTTGAGGCTTCCACGGACGGAGTCGCCAACGGAAAGAGCCCCAACCAACACCGCACTCGCGACCACCGCACCAGCGATCGTTCCAAGATGAGACTTCGCATGATACCGAAGGCTTTGCTTGATGAGATTCCAGATATTCATACCAACCCCTCGTGCGTCATTGCCCATGATCTACGCCTGCTCGTTCGCGAGCGCGCCATCTTGGAGTTCGAGTATCCGCCCCATCTTCTCAGCCAGCACCATCGAGTGAGTCACCACGATGAGCGTGACCCCTTCCTCTCGATTGAGTTCAAGAAGCAGCTCAGAAAGGGCCGTCGCCGATTTCCCATCAAGCGCTCCGGTGGGTTCGTCGGCCAAGAGGATCTTGGGTTGATTGATCAGTGCCCGCACGACTGCAACGCGCTGACATTCCCCCCCTGACAACTGCCCGGGGCGGTGATCGATTCGATGATCGAGTCCCACCCGTTTCAATAGCTCGGGAGCGCGCCCGATCGCAGATTCTTTCACGCGAGGATCTCGAGAAGCCAAAGTCGGCACCAACACGTTTTCCAAGACCGTGCACTGAGGCAATAAATGGTGGTTTTGGAAAACGAAGCCCAAGCGCTGATTTCGAAAATCCGCCAGGGCGTCTTCATCGAGTTCATTCACCGTTTCGCCGTCAATCGTCACTCGACCTGAGCTTGGCTGATCCAGCGTGCCTAAGATATTGAGCAAGGTGCTTTTTCCGGAACCCGAAGGTCCAACCACCGAGACGGCCTCCCCGCTCTCGATCGAGAGCGAGATTCCTTTCAGGACCGACACGGGCTCTGTCCCGTCTCCTTTGGGAAAGGATTTGACGACATCTGATAACTCCACCACTGACTTCACCGACGACATGCTGCCACTAAAGCCCAAAGAGAGGAGCGAGGCAAAAAAATATTCTCTCTTCCCCTCAGAGCCGCTGTTAAAGTCCCACGAAATCTGCTGAAACTCCGCGAGAATCCGATCCTATGGCTCAAATGCAACGACACATCTCCTTCGCCTCTCTGCTCCTGGGCTCCGGCATTGCGCTCAGTGCCCTCTACTTGCTCGGCACGGCCGACGAAGCATCGGAAACACAGAGCACACCACACGCTAGCATCCAGTTCACCAACCGACTCGCTCTCGAGAAATCTCCCTACCTGCTGCAACACAAGCATAACCCGGTCGACTGGTATCCCTGGGGACAAGAAGCCTTCGACAAAGCCAAGGCGGAGGACAAGCTGATCTTCTTATCCGTTGGTTATTCCACCTGCCATTGGTGCCACGTCATGGAGCGAGAATCCTTCGAGAACGAGGAAATCGCCAAGATCATGAACAAATACTTTGTCTGCGTGAAGGTGGATCGAGAAGAACGTCCCGATGTCGACAAGGTCTACATGAGCTTCGTGCAAGCGACGACAGGCGGAGGAGGATGGCCCATGAATTGTTGGCTCACACCGGATTTAAAACCAGTGGTGGGAGCCACCTACTTTCCTCCCGTCGATAAATTTGGACGCCCTGGATTTCCCACGGTTCTGAATCAGATCGCCACCGCCTGGGAAATGGATCGAGCGTCGCTGGTCGAGAGGGGCGATCAAATTCTCAATGCTTTAAAAGAGCACTTCACGCCCAGCGACATCAACGAGCAGCAACTCGGTCCAAAAACGCTCGATACCGCCTACCGAGCAATCGCTCAAAACTACGACCAAGAGCTTGGCGGTTTCGGATCGGCTCCCAAGTTCCCTCGGCCGGTCGCCCTTAATTTTCTCCAACGATACGCTGTTCAGAAAACAGCTCAGGAAGCAGACCGCAAAAAGGCCCGCGAAATGGCGCTCTTCACTCTCGACCGAATGGCAGCTGGAGGAATGTACGATCATCTCGGGGGTGGGTTCCATCGATATTCCGTCGATCAATTCTGGCATGTCCCCCACTTCGAGAAAATGCTCTACGATCAGGCGCAACTCACGATTGCCTACCTCGAAGCCTTCCAGGTTTCCGGCGATGAAAAGTACGCCAGGATTGCTCGTGAGATCATGACCTATGTTCTCCGTGATATGACCGACGAGGCTGGAGGTTTCTATTCTGCCGAAGACGCCGACAGCTTCTTCGAACACGGCAAACCCGAACATGGTGAGGGCGCGTTTTATGTTTGGGAACAGGCTGAGATTGTCCGGCTCCTCGGGGCAGAGAAAGCCAAGCGTTTCAACGAATTCTATGGGGTGGTCAAAAGCGGCAATGCGCCAGACGGGAGCGATCCTCACAACGAGTTCACCGGGAAGAACATCTTGATCCAACGCCTCACCCTCGCCGATGCCGCGAAGAAATTTAACCTGAGCATCAAAGAGCTCTCCAAAGAACTGGCAACCAGTCGCCAAACCCTTTTCCAAGTCCGAGAGAAACGCCCGCGACCACACTTGGACGACAAAGTGATCACGGCCTGGAATGGTCTGATGATCTCCGCTTTCTCGAAAGCCTATCAGGTCTTGAATGATCCCGACTACCTCAAGGCAGCCACCGATGCAGCCGGCTTCATCAAAAAGGAACTCTTCAACACCGAACAAGCAACCCTCATTCGAAACTATCGGGAAGGGGCGAGTGAAATAGACGGCTTCGTCGACGATTACGCCTTCCTCATCCAGGGCCTCCTGGACCTCTATGAAGCCTCCTTCGACATTGCCTGGATTGATTGGGCCCGGAGCCTCCAATCGACACAAGACAGACTATTCTACGATCAGGACTCGGCAGGTTACTTCTCTGCAACGGGTCAGGATCCGAGCATACTCCTGCGACTGAAGGAGGACTACGACGGAGCCGAGCCTTCGCCCAACTCCGTTTCTATCATGAATCTGCTACGCTTGGCCCAGATCACGGCAGATGATCAACGTCTCGCGCAAGCAAAGAAAACCCTCAGCCATTTCTCTCAATCCATCATCGACCAACCTGCATCCGCTCCCCAGATGCTCGCCGCACTCAACTTCTCACTCGTGAAGGCGAAGCAAGTGGTGATTGCCGCCAAGCCAGACGCCGATGACCTCCAGCCAATGCTCCGCTCTCTGCACCGCCCCTTCATCCCAAATAAGATTGTCCTCCTGGCGGATGGAGGAAACGCACAGGCAAGCCTCGCCAAGCAACTGGCATTCCTTGAGACGGTAGCGCCCATCAACAATCAGGCTACCGCATTCGTCTGCGAGGACTTCGTCTGCCAGCTACCAACAACTGATATCACCCAATTTGAAGCCCTTCTTGGAGCTCGCGACTGAGGAGATCCGGTCGATTGCCCCAGTTCCGGTGATGGTCCCGACCACGCCGCTGAGAGGAGCAACCAATACTGCATTTGCATCTCATATCTTTCAATGCAAATAAATCAAAACAATGCATTTGCATTTATTTAAAGGGAAAACCCCAAGAAAACAGGGCCTGTAGGGATTGGCATGCTTCTGGCATTGAGAGCCCCAACATGACATCTGTTGATCAAACGAGAACCCGCTCAGAAGAAAACGAAGCGATCAATACGCGAGGAATCGAATTGGCTAACCTCTCGATACTTTCCGACAATCTCGACGGGGATTCGGAGGCTATTCGCAGCATAGCCGACGATTTTAAGGTCGACCTGGAGCAAGACCACTGCGAGCTGGAAAAAGCGATTGAAAGTTCCGATTGGAACAACGGGCTTCGGATCGCTCACCAACTCAAAGGCACAGCCGCAGCTGTTGGGTGCGGCCCTCTCGCATCAGCCGCTGAACGAATTGAAGTACGAATCCGAACTAACTCCCTCACTGGAATCAGCCAAGACATGCAGAATCTCACCGTCATTCTGCCCGTCTCCATGACCGCTCTTGATCTCGCACTGAAGAAACTTGAACCCGTCGTACTGAATGTTGGCTAAAGAGAGGGAGGCCCACTCAAAAACGATCCTCACGCTGGGCGTTTGGGAAAAAAGAAGCCTGTCTCTTCGACATACCTTCCATACTCCACCGGCGCGCGAAGGAACATTTCCTGTTCTTCGCGCCGCGCTAGTCGGCAATAGACCCACACCAGGAAAGGATACATCAGCACTGTTGCGAGGGTGGGCCAGTTCACGACAGAACCGGTGAGGAAAAGAAGGAACCCCAAATACTGCGGGTGCCTGATGTAGCGATAGAGACCGCCCCGGGCGACACCGCCTCTCCCTCGATACAAATCTCGCCACCCCCAGAGCGCAATGAACGCTCCCAAAGCAATCAGCGCCTGCCCCGCGATATCAAAGACAATTGCCCCCCAGTCTCCCCAACCCAAAAGGTAAGGCCAAGCATGGCCATGAAAGTGGTCGGTGACATATTCCGATTGCCCCGTCAGCCACGCCACGCCGTAAAGCGTTAACGGAACGCCATACATTTCAGCATAGAGCGCCACAACAAAGGCTTGAGCGATCCCCATGGAGCGCCACTCGGCCTGGTTCCGAGGTCGGAGGAGGCCATAAACAAATCCTCCCACGAGCAAGATGTAGAACGCGACCACGCCCCACTGGAAATAATCAATTCGATTCATCAAGCTTAGGTGGGGCACACCGCCCTTCTCATCGCTTCACCAAAAGCACTGGGAACACTTGTCAGCGACCAAGGAATCAGCGTAGCTTCAAACGATGATACGCTCGATTCCTCGACATGCCACTTGGCTTGTCTTCTTCGCCACCGCCACAATATGGAGCGCGGAGCCCGCTGATTCAAATGTCGCATCCAAAATTACGGAACCGCCGGCTTCCATGAAGCTTCCTCCGTTCTACCAAAAATACCTGAACGCCAACGGCTATCCCATCATCAGCTCCGCTCGAGTGAACGACTATGCCCTCCACGAGGTCGCTTACCTAATCAACATGATGCTCGCCAAGCGACCTGACGTCCGCGACGCCATGGTCGAGAGTGGATCTCGAATGATCGTCATGGCTTACGATGAATTCACCTCAGATATTCCGGAATACAAGCACCTCACGCCAAAAGATTATTGGGACGCCCGTGCAAGAGGGCTCGGCGGATCGAAAACCGAACCCGTCTGTTCCTGCGCGGAAGAGAATGTCTTGGCCTATGAAGGCGACCCCTACTCAACTGAGAACATTGTCATCCATGAATTCGCTCACAACATCCACCTGAGAGGAATGATCAACGTGGATCCCTCATTCGATGAGAGACTCGAAGCGACCTACGATGCCGCCATGAAGGCAGGGCTTTGGGCGGGAAAATATGCGTCGGTGAACCATGCTGAGTATTTCGCCGAAGGTGTCCAGTCCTGGTTCGACAACAACCGCCAACCAGACCACGACCACAACCACGTAGACACCCGTATTGAACTGAAAGAATACGATCCCGGACTAGCGGCGATTTGCGAAGAAGTTTTCGGCGATACGAAACTCGTCTACACGAAGCCAACGACCCGGCTCCACGGGCATCTCGAAGGCTACGATCCAAGCAAGGCTCCAAAGTTCACCTGGCCGGAAAGGTTAAAGACCGTCAAACAAGCCATCCGCGACAAAGTCAAATCCCAAGGCAAGAACCGGAAGAAAGTCTACGTCAACTAACGAGAACGAAGAGCCCAAGAGGCTCTATTCGTGACCGTGAAGCACCTGCGAGCACAACGGCAGAACGAGAACACCCTCTCCGAAACCAGCGCAGACTTAAGCGAGCTCCACTCATTGGCCAGAAGCGACGCAGTACAGATGGTCTTTGCTTCGAAGCAAGAGCGTATCGCCGACGATCACGGGCGAAGCATAGAACATCCCCTCCAGCGAATTGGTCGCGAGCACCTCGAATTCTGGTCCACGCCGGACTACGAGGGTTTCGCCACGTTCACTGAGCAGATAGAGTCGGTCATCAACTCCCGCTGGCGAAGCACTGAAGTTCAAGGCCCCAGGGAGCCGTTGACGGAAGTAATGTCGTTCGCCATCGACCGCTCGGAGGCAGGAGAAGAAGCTGCCATCCTCGAGGATATACAATTCATCATTCCACAACACAGGGCAAGGCACATAGGGTGTGCCTCGATCGAGGCTCCACTTCAGGTGAGGGCCATCAGTCAAGTCTCCCCGATGACCAAGTTCAATGGCGTGGAGCGTATCCTTCGCGTAGCCACTCGTCGCGAATACCAATCCGTGACCAACGGCTGGCATCGGAATCGCCCCTTCACTTTGCCCGCGACATTGCCACAATAACTCGCCCGTTTTTAAATCATAGCAGCACACTGCTTTGCCGTTCACGACAACTTGATCGCGGCCTTCATGATGGAATATCCGAGGGGTACTCCAGTTAGACGTCTCATCACGGTTCTGGCGCCAAAGCTCTTCCCCCGTTCGCTTGTCCATGGCCATGACGTAGGACTGCAGCTCGTGATCAATGATCAATACAATCGTGTTTTTGAACAGAGCCGGCGAACTCCCCTCGCCCAAGGAATCTTCGATCGCCAAGGCACCGAAATCCTGCTTCCAAACGAGCTCTCCAGCAAAATCGTGGCAATAGAATCCAAAGGATCCAAAGTAGGAGTAAAGATAACGTCCATCAGTGACCGGCGATGACGAGGCAAATCCCCCTTTGCGGTGATGCCCTTGATGCGGCATTGCTTCATGGACGATTCGCATCCAAAGCCTAGCGCCGGTCTCTAGATCGAGGCAAATGATGGCAAACTGCTGCGGTTTCCACGATTTGATTACACGAGGGTGATCATTGATTCTCGGCGTATCTGCGGGAATTCGTTGGGGAACCGGCATCTCCTTGTCGACCTCGATTGCGGAGAGCAAAAAGATTTTCCCCTCGGAGACAATGGGTGTCGCCCAGCCCGCTCCCGGAACCGCCACCTTCCACTTAAGGTTCTCCGTTTCACTCCATTGGACGGGTGGGTTCCCGGCAGGCGCAATTCCATTCCACAAAGGGCCACGCCATTGAGGCCAGCCGCTCGCCAAATTCGACTGTTCGTCAGCAGCCCAGGCAGCGGAAATCAATAGAAGCGACAGGGTGGTCAAGAGTCGGGTTTTTAACACAGCACAATTATGGTCTCAGAATGCCGCAAGGAAAGATCGATTTCTCTAGGAACGCCCTGCTCCGAGCTGTCTCCCCCCTACCATTTACCAGGGCTCACGTTTTTTCTCGAAAGCACTTGGGACTTTCGTAAATTCCCGCTAGCAGTCGGATCAACGAAGACAAGATTTCATGAACCCATCGGCCTTGAACCTAAACTCACTTCTCGCTCACAGGCATCCTGTTCTCCTCTCACTCCTACTGAGCCTGCTCGTTGCCCCTCAAATCAAGGGAGCCGAGTCGCTGGAGACTCTGTTGGACGCAGTGCACCCGGACACCAAGAAATGGGCGACTGTGATTCGCGTTCAAAACCCCAACGACTCACCGTCGTTTGAAACCAAACATTATCAAGGAAGCGAGACGGATCGGGATTTTTGGCCCGCAAGCACAATCAAACTCTATACGGTTGTCGCTGTCCTCGAATGGCTCAACCAGGAGCAACTCCCGCTCGACACGACGCTGACCTTCTGCCGGCAGGACTCGAGTCGGCAATGGATCATCGACTGTGCCCGAACCTACCCCGAGATGGTAAGCGAAGTCTTTCGCCGCTCGTCAAACGAGGATTACACCCTCCTTCTTCGCAGCCTCGGGATCGACCAAATCAACCAAACATTCTTCACCCCCGAGAAGGGCTTCCCCCACACCGCCTTGATGCGAGACTACATCACCTATCGCCCCGCGCTTTACGTCAACGAAGAGCCTCAGCGAATCATCGCCTCGACATCCACGGGAGTCCAACGAGTCTTCGAGCATGTCTGGTCGGGAACCTCTTACTCCAAACTCGCCGGGGCCACTGCACTGAGTGAAACCACCGGAAACTGCACGACGACAGCCGAGCTCGCAAATTGCCTTCGTCGCCTCCTCTTCCATTCACAGATCCCAGAGTCCGAGCGATTCAATCTGAGCACCGAACAAGCACGTTGGATCTGCGAGGGGGATCCCGAGCGTGGCGTTATCGGTCTGGAAAATCGTCTCGCAGGGCCGTATGGATGGGAGAAGTCGGGAGAGATCGTCTTCCCCAATGCCCGTTACTTCCATAAAGCGGGCCTCATTTCCACCTACGTGCTGGATCTTTGCTACCTCACCGACCAAGAGTCTGACAACCACCTCATCTTGGCTCTCGCAGCTCGTTCGGGTGAAGAACAGGTTATCCGCGACATGGCGCGAACGATCTACCAGGCAGCCAAAGATGGGGAGCTTTAGGCCCCAACCAGTTCACTCTCAGCTCAGCCCACAAAAAAACGGGCTGGGTTCTCCCAAGTGGAGTCCCCAACCCGTTGAAGTTTTCCGGGAGCACTAAACCTGCTCGCTTAGCTGACCTGGTGCATGTGGACGTCCTGCTGAGGAAACGGAATCGACAATCCTTCGCGATCGAACTGTTCTTTGACGGCTCTTGTGACATCCCAATAGACATCCCAGTAGTCCGCGGTCTTAGTCCATGGCCGACACACAAAATTGACGGATGAATCAGCCAACTCATGGAGTTTGATCACGGGGGCGGGATCGGCCAAAACCTTGGGATGGTTTTCGACGATTGATCGCAGAACGGATTCCGCCTTATCGATGTCATCGGTGTAGCCAATCCCAAAAACGAGATCCACGCGCCGGGTTTCATTACCTGTGACATTTGTAATCACTCCCCCCCAGATACTCCCGTTTGGAACGATGACCGTCTGATTGTCGGCCGTTTTGAAAACGGTTGACCCCATACTCATTGAATCCACTTTCCCCGTGATTCCTCCGGCGCTTACGACGTCTCCCACGTCATACGGACGATGAAACAGAATCATCAGTCCTGCCGCAAAATTGTTCAAGGTCCCCTGCAGCGCGAAACCTACGATAAAACCAACGGCACCAATCGCGGCGAGGAAGGGACCAATCTCAACTTGAATAAAGCTCAACGCAACCACGACGCCAACAAACGTGACCAGCTTGCGAACCGTGGTCACAATAAAATCACGGAACAATTCGGACGAGCCGCCTTTCGCGCGATCCACACTCTTACGAACAATCCGGCTAACTAAACTGGCAACAAGCCGAGCCAAGACAAGGGTCACCAGAAAAGCCAGAATGTTGAGTCCAATCTGAATGCCCCCATCAGCCGAAAGCAGCCAACCCTGAAATCGACCAACGGTCTGCTTGGCATTATGAAGTTCTAGAGAGAGGCCCGATACCGCGTCCAAGTAGGCCGTCTGCTCTGAAGTATCCCCCCCCTTTTCCTCTAGGGCATCCACAACGACGTTTGCTCGATCCACGAGCCGCCCGCGTTCGCTGAGTAAAGAGTTCAGGGCTTCCTGGTCGGAATTGGCGCCCTCACCATCCTGATTCATTGCCGCAATCTCAGCTGCGCTCACTTCGCCCGCTTTCGCGCGCACGAGCGAAATCCAAGCCTCTAGTTCGCCCTGCAGCTCCGACTGCGTCATCGGGACTAACATCTTCCGTAGCTGTGGAATGGGGATAGCCGTATCGCCCGTTGAGGCTGGAGTAGGTGTTGTCGGTTCTTGAGCAATGACCCCACTCAGAGTCAAAACGGTGCAAAGCAGAATGCTACGTAATGAGAGTTTCATATCAATAGGGAGCGATCCGCCGCGCTCCAAGTTAGCCTCCCAACCTAAGAGAATCTCGGCGTTACAAAATCAGTACAAGGGTTGACTTCTAAATCCGCTCCCCTCGCAAGGAGTTGCACGCAAGCCCATGGCAGACAAGAGAACGCCAGGGAATTAGAAGTCACGTAAGTGAAAAGCCAGCCTGTTCCTCCACGGATCAGGCTGGCTTTGCGAAAAACGGACGACGAATGGTAAGAAGCTCAGTCGGCGCTCATCTGAAAACCGGGAGTGGATTTGGAGAGCTCAATCTCTTCCTCGCTCATGCCCTCAACAATCCCGTCAAATAATGGTGACGACAAATAACGTTCCCCAGTGTCAGGCAACATACAGAGAATGGTCGAACCGGGAGCTGCTTTCTCGGCAATCTGGATCGCCACAGCAAAGCTGGAACCTCCAGATACCCCGGTCAAGATTCCTTCACGTTGAGCCAGCTTCTTAGACCACTCAATTCCCACCGGACCCGCCACTGGAATCAACTCATCAAAGAAGCCCTTGTCGATCGATTCCTGAAGCACGTAAGGGATGAAGTCCGGAGTCCAACCTTGAATCGGATGCGGTTCAAAGGCGGAGTGGCTTACCGCGGGAGAATGATCGGCGTCTCGTTCCTGAACCACACCACTCCCAATGAGTTGAGCATTGGCTGGTTCGCTCAGAATGATCTTGGTATCAGGCCGCTCCTGGCGGAGGACCCGAGCCACGCCAGTGACCGTGCCGCCTGTCCCGTAACCGGTTACCCAATAGTCCAGTTTTTCGTCCTTGAAATCTGCCAGTATCTCTCGGGCTGTCGTGTTTTCATGAATGGTCGCGTTATCCGCAGTTTCAAACTGATGCGCCAAAAACCAGCCGTTGGCTTCCGCCAATTCTTTGGCCTTCTGATACATACCATACCCCTTTTCGGCTTTGGGAGTCAGCACAACTTTTGCACCCAGAAAACGCATCAGACGGCGGCGCTCAATGGAAAAACTTTCTGCCATCGTCACCACCAGAGGATAGCCTTTGGCGGCACACACCATGGCTAGACCAATACCGGTATTTCCGCTGGTGGCCTCAACCACGGTCTGCCCCGGCTTCAGCTCTCCGCGTCGCTCCGCCTCTTCAATGATGCTGATAGCGAGTCGATCTTTGACCGACGCCGCCGGATTGAAGAATTCGGCTTTGACATAAAGCTTAACGTGATCGGGGGCTAAATGATTCACCCGGATACACGGCGTATCGCCAATGGTGTCCAGAACGCTGTCAAAGAGTTGGCCACGGCCACTCGTACTTCGGATTGCATGGTTGCTCATAAAATTCGCATTTGGGCCTCCTCAAATTAACTCTGTCTCGCTGAACAGGATTCGATTTCGCTATCGAGGGGCTGACTTGGGTTAAATTCGAGCCCAATTCTGCCACAGAGGAAGAGGCGGACTCAAGCGCACGGTTTGAGCGACCATGCGTCAATTTATTCCCAGAAATTCAATGTTTCATTCCCACAGGCAAGAAACAATCGCCGCAATTGTAATGGCTCCCGTCTCTCGGTCGATCTAGTTTGCTCAAGATCACACCATCGAACACCTATGCTTGAGATACTGCTCCACCTCGCGGACATCGTTCTTTACATCCTTCTCTGGCCGATCAAGAAGTCCGCGCAGCTCAAACACTCAAAGAGAAAGGCTAGCTCGCAACATGAACGAGCTAGCCTTGATCGGAGAGCGGAGTCAGCCTAGTTCCCTGCGTGTCTGCCGAATACCATTCGTCGCTCTGTCTGCGGTTTCAGGCGAGAATGCAGCGATGACAACCAGGAGCTCTGCTGCGTTTCATAGTCTGAGGACGGCAAGGACCAAGTGTGGCCGACCACTTCTGCGGCTTCATTGATCAAGACACCCATCGTGCCCAATCCGATTCCTTCTAACTCTTCGCCATTCACTTCACGGGTGTCGAATGAGTGCGGGTTCGAAGTCGAGTCCAAGACTTCAACCGGCACATACCAGCAGCCACTCCAAGCTGGATCGGCATCGGGATGCTCCGAAGGATACGCTTTGGCGTTATCCCAATCAATCCAATGCACCATGGTCGTGTGACCAGACCAACTCGACAGGTAGCGAATGGCCATCACGTCGCCAGGCTGAACATCGGTGAGGTTCAAGATCTGAGATTCGAAACCGACGTTCTGCTCGATCAAGTCAACGTAGCGAGTCGAGCTCGGACTAGCCGTATCTTCGATCTGCCCCTTTTTAGTATCGAAGAACTCGTAGTCGTTCCAATCCCAGCCATAGGCCTCAGCCAAGAGCAAGGTGACCAGGGTGGTTCCTTTCGTGTTGTTTGCTGGCAAGATGCCTTGTTCTGGATCGGCAAACCGGATCATGACTGGATTCGACTGACTACTCCAACTCCCACCACGGCGATTGATATCAACGCCATGTTCGTCGACGAAGATTCCATCCGCCTGGGCGGCCAAGATCTGTCCTAACAAGAGCTGTCCCAATTCGAAGAAGTGCGGTGCACCATTCACTTGCTCCTCTGACTGTTCCTGGGGCTGTTCTTCGGGCTGAGACTCCGGATCGTTCTCCTCTGATGATTGCCCAAGCGCCAGACGACCAATCACCAATTCGGTCTCGCCAAACAACCGCAGTTTCCCGTTCAACTGAGAGACCCAACTGTCTCGATCTGAGTCATAGCTCGCCGATGGTAAGCTCCACGTATGCCCCATAATGGCACCTTGATCGTCCACCAACAGACCCATCGTTCCCACGCCAGCTCCATTCGTTTCATGAATAAGCCCATTGTATTCCACCATGCGGGTGTCATTGCTATGGTGTCCCGACGAGCAGTCCAAAACATCAACTTCGAAATACGTTGTTCCGACCAAGCTCTCTTCTGAATCAGGTGAGTTTGCTGGATAGAACATTGGATTCCCGAAAAAGACTTCCTTAATCACCCAGACATGACCCGTCGTTGTGCCGACATCTCGTTTCACCATCACATCGCCAGGCAACACGTCAACAATATCGAAGATCTGACTATCAAAACCGATCTGCTGTTTGATCAATTCCATGTAGCGATGAGAATTCGGACTCGCGGTCGTGACTAAGCTTCCCGCGTTCGGATCGAAGAATTCGTAATCGGACCAATTCCAGTTGTAGGATTGATTCAAGAGTTTCGTCACAAACGAACCGCACTTAGAAAGATTGTAGGGCAACACATTCCCGGCAGGTTCCCCAACCTCCACCAGCAAGGTCCCTTGTCCCCAACTGCCACCGTAGTCATTGAGCTTCACTTGGTTCTCATCTTCAAATTGTCCCTGGGTCTGACGAGCCAATAGGTTTTCCACCAGCTCCAAGCCCCTATCCAAGTGATCGACTGAACCTGCGTTCAACCAACCCGACATCATCACCATCGCTCCAGCGATCGACCAAGCTGATCGCTTCGCTGGTCTTGCCCAGGATCCCTCTTTCACACACTCGTTTGTCTTCATTTTCGTTTTCATTTCCTTAATTCGTATGCGGATGTTTTCCCTCCACAAAACACCTAATGCAACCGGCGTGCCAAGGTAACGATCAGGGCTCACCACGAACCCTCTAAAACACCAAAAACCCCAGTAAAACCGCCTTTAAAGACGAGAAAAAATGAAGAAACAAAAACCCCAAAAAGCATAGCAAAGGACTGTGCGGACTCTATGCGGACACTACGTTTAATCTTACGAGGAAAGTGTCCGCTGAACGGATTCAAAAGATTTGAGCCGAGCAGGCGCAATCCGTAGGATCTCCCCCACTATCATGACGACTCAAGAACTCCGATCGGTCCTCTTCACATCGATGTTGGGGATTTCGCTCTGCTCCGGTGCCGAATCGAAACCACAAGATCCATTCGCCAAAGGTGGCAATGTTAAGCCACGAATCGTCGAGCTCACGGCTGAGGAGGAGGCCGCGATTCTCCAGGATGTTAAAGTTCCAGAAGGCTTCGAGGCATCCCTCTTCGCTCCAGCAGCGACGGCCAACTATCCCGTCTATGTGGCTGCAGCCCCCAACGGAGACCTTTACGTATCCAGCGACGGCAACGGTTCCTTAGGACGGAATCCCAACCGAGGCCGTGTGCTCCGCCTACGCGATCGCAACGGCGATGGACGAGCGGACGAGGTAACCGAATTCATCCCACAGATTGATTCTCCCCGAGGTTTGATTTGGGACCATGATCGACTCTACCTCCTGCATCCGCCCCACATCAGCGTCTTCTTCGATCAAGATGGCGACGGTGTAGCCGAAAAGTCTGAACGGTTGATCGAAGGCATTGCCTTCGACTTCGACATGAGGCCCCCAGATCACACGACAAATGGACTCGAACTCGGCATCGATGGATGGATCTACATTGCGGGTGGAGATTTTGGATTCTTAAAGGCGATCGGAACAGACGGGCGCGAGCTTCAGCACCGTGGAGGAGGCGTCATTCGATTTCGCCCGGATGGTTCTGGCATGGAGATCTTCGCCACGGGAACGCGCAATATTCTCGGCACACCGACAAGCCCCCTCCTGGATATCTTTGCGCGAGACAATACCAATGACGGCGGCGGATGGGACGTTCGCTTTCATCACTTCACCGGACTTGAAGACCACGGCTATCCACGGCTCTACAAAAACTTCCCCGAAGAGCACATCCACCCTTTAGCTGACTATGGTGGAGGATCCGGTTGCGGATCGGTCTACATTCATGAACCCGGATTTCCCGAAGAGTGGGCCAACGCTCCCTTCACCTGTGATTGGGGCCGTGCCGCTCTCTTCCACCACAGCGTCCAAAGGCAAGGCGCCACCTTTATCGAGACCGAAACTCCACGCGCATTTATCAAAGTCACTCGACCGACCGACGCTGACGTTGATGCGATGAGCCGCGTCTATCAGGCGAGCTGGAAAGGGCCTGCAACATTCAATTGGGCCGGTCCCGATCACGGTTACATTACCCGTGTCACGCCAAAGGATTATACACCCCGCCCCTTACCACGATTTGACGCCTTGAGTAGCGAACAGCTCATCCGTTTGCTTGAGGATCCAAGCCATATTCGTGCACTCACGGCACAGCGCACCCTTCTCCGCCGCGCCGAGGATACTGAAACGACTCGCTCACTCCTGCAACTAGCCGGAGATTCCTCAAAAGAACTTCGCGCCCGAGTGGCGGCCCTCTACGCCATCACCCAACGGGGAATCAACAGCCGTTCAAGCGAGCGTATCATCGAACTCATTTCACCGCTGGCGGCAGATCCTACGATTGAGGCCTTCGTGGTTCGAGCTCTTGGAGACATGGGCATTGACCGGCTAACCGAAGGTGAACCCGGCCCCGCACCCGCTGCTCTCTTCGTCAGCGCCCTCAACAGCGCTCAACCACGAACACGAGTCGAAGCCATGGTGGCCGCCGCCCGACAAAAGAATATCGAATCCGCCTCCACCATGATTGGCAACCTGGGGCACGCAGATCCCGTCATCGCTCACACCGCCTTCCGAGCCCTTGCTGAATTGAACGCGGTCGACGCCTGCCTCTCAGTCCTAGATTCGCCCAACACGTCCGAGGCCCAAAGACAGGGTGCCGCACACGCTTTGATGCGCATGAGCGGACCCAAGCTGGTTGAAAACTTGATTTTACGACTCGAGAACGAATCAACAGCAAGCGCTCGCCCCGCCGTTCTCGCTGCTCTCTGCCGCCTCTACAACCAGGAAGCAGAGTGGACTGGAGATAGCTGGGGAACACGTCCTGACACCCGAGGCCCCTTCTACCAACTTGAGGCCTCACCACATGCAGAACAGATTCGCGAAGCCCTCCGAGCCGCTCTGCAGAATGCCTCACCTGCAGAAGCGGCCGATCTCGTCAAAGAGATGAATCGGAATCGTATACAGTTGGACGAGGCACTGGACCGCATTCTCGAATTGGCGACGGAAGATGAGAGCCATGTCTCGACCGCCGTCGCCCAACTTGCCGCGATTGAAAACATTCCGGCCCACGCCATTCCCATTCTACTCAAGGCAGCCCAAGATGAGAACACATCCGCGCCCGTGCTTGCGAAAAGCATCGGCAGCCTCGCAAAGTTGAATCACCCTGAGGCGCTC
Source organism: uncultured Verrucomicrobiota bacterium (assembly GCA_964342405.1). Taxonomy (GTDB): domain Bacteria; phylum Verrucomicrobiota; class Verrucomicrobiia; order Limisphaerales; family AAA164-E04; genus UBA2970. Next base: position 22,962 of record CAYFGX010000005.1, read on the forward strand.
AGCGCAACACTGGACGCCTTGGTTTCCCTTTCGCGGGCCAAAGGTTCCGGAAAGTCACAGTCCGAAGGCAGAAACGCCTTCCTCAAGAACCCAAAACTCGACAACTACCATTCCAAGCTCGCCGAGATTGCCACCCGTGATCCCCAGTCAGACAAAGCCCGCTGGGCGCACGCAGGGCTCCTGGAACTAGCTTCCCGAAAGAATGCCGGGCCCGAAGCACAGGAGCATGCGAGAGCGGCAATCGACCTTGCTTGGCTCGATCCCGCACGAAGAATTCTCCTGATCACGCTTGCAGCAGAGCTCCGAAACCACTACCTAGACGCCCGCATCAGTGCCGCTCGAAGCGACTTTGATCCGGAAGTTGTCAAAGCGGCAAATCGCGCAGCGAGGAGACTCAGAATTCCCGAACCAGGGGAAGACACCAGCCCCAAAATCGAGAGCCTCTCCACCGACGAAGCGCTGAATCAAGTCGTTGAAAAGACCGGAGACCCCGCCTTGGGCGAAGCCGTGTTTATCCGTGCGGCTTGCTCGACTTGCCATACCGTCAGCCAAGACCAGGATCAAAAGGGGCCTTACCTTGGAAACATCGCCAACACTTACCGACGGAAGGATCTCGCCGAATCGATTCTCGTGCCGAACAAGACAATCGCCCAAGGCTTTGCAACGCACCTCATTACGCTAAAAGATGAGACTTCCCACATGGGTTTCATCACCAATGAAGCGGGCGATCAGGTCACGCTCCGCGATATTGCCGCTCAAGAGCATGTCATCCAAAAATCTGAAATAGCGAACCGCTCTACGCTCCCCAACTCCATCATGCCACCGGGTTTGATGAGTGCTTTCTCAGTCCATGAGATGGCCAGCCTCCTCGACTATCTCGAGGCGCTCGCTCCGCAGCAATAGCTGACAAAGAGGATTAGTTCGGCCCGATAGCTACAACGCAGCAGTCAATGGAAACCCGGGAGGCATACGATCCTAGCCAAGCAAGGCAAGGTCGCCCGAAAGGGATTTCCGTGTTAGCGATCCTCCACGTGGGCGGCGGCATCGTAGGCCTCCTCCTTGTTCCCGTGCTTTTATTTCAGTTCCTAACTGGCCGTGGGCTCGCACTCGGGGCAAACCAATTGGGACTCTCTCCGAGCCTGTTGATTCTGGCCTATCTATTCCTTTTCAGCCTCGCAACGCTCTCGGGTATTGGGATGTGGAGGGGTACCTGGTGGGGCTGGCATCTGGGTTCATTCTACTATCTCTACGGTCTTGCTCGAGCAGGAGGCGCTCTGGTTCACCTCCCCGATATCTTTGGGGCCATTCCACCCGAAGCGATTGAAGACTTGAAGAAGGGACCGGAATTTTACGCCATCAAATATGGAGGCCGCGCCGTCATCCACTCACTGATCTACCTCTACTTTTTTCGAGCCCATGTGAGGAAGTTTTTCGGGGTTTCAGCAATGAGGCGTTGGAATCCGTTCCTAACCCACACCGCCATCTATCTCATTGTGATGACGATCCGGAATCTCCTCTAGCAGTCCTCCTTTGATCGTAAAGGTACGACAACAAAGTTTACCCAAGCACAGTATCGATCGATAAAGTCAAATCCGACAGTTTGCTGGCCGAATAATTTCACCCGCAAACTTGAAACCAAGAAAAGGTGATGTATGTCACTTAATGAAGGGTCGTGAAGGGGGCTGGGAGCGAACGCTTCGACAGAATTACGCCATTCTGTAAGAAAAAAGGCACCCGACACGACAAGCAGGCACAGACCCTGCTGAGTAGAATTCGTTGCAACCCGCTAATTGCAACGATTAAAACGAGGGCGGTCTACAGGACTGTTTATGGTTCAGGCTCCTACTGGACCGCCCTCTTCCCTTCCACTTCTCTCTCACTCCAAACACAAACACTGATTGTCTCCAAGGTGCTGCTTTCCCTCTGAAAATGAGCGCATCCGATCAGCTTACAGCAAGAAACGGTGAGCCGAACCCCGAGATATCCTCGAAATTGATAGATGTAGAAGGAGAACTCTAAGAATGAAACTGAACACATACAGCGTTCGAGACTGCTACGCAACATTAGCCCTAGTCACTCTCTTACTCCTCACCGCCACCGGCAATGCGCTTGCAATGCTCATGTTCTCCGCGGTGGCACTCGTCATCTGGTTCGTTATCGACGGTTTCGGTCGCTAGCAGAAGGGATCCGGCTTAAGAGGCCTCCCAGGGCCCTTCTTCTGGGTGCGAGTTTCCAGCTTGTTGTCTGCAATCTGCAGAGTGAACTACTCGGTAAGCTCTCGGGGGTGAAAAGATCTGCGGCAGCCCCAGCGGTTCACTCACCCCATGCTATCCGCTTGACACCGTCGCTCCCGATTCCAACACTCCCTCCCTCGATCAACCGATATGAGTCAAGACAACATCAAGCCCGTAATGTTGGTCATCCGTGATGGATGGGGAGCCAACCACAACGCTGAACACGATGCGTTCAATGCGATCAAGACCGCCCAGACACCCTGTTCGGACCGACTCACCAACGAGTGGCCCCGAACCGAACTCCGAGCCTCGGGACTCGACGTGGGCCTGCCTGAAGGCGTGATGGGGAACAGTGAAGTGGGCCACCAGAATATCGGGGCCGGACGCATCGTTGACCAAGAGATCGTCCGAATCGACAAAGCCTTCGAAACTGGAGCTATTGCAGAGAACGAGTCACTCAAAGAAACCTTCGAGAATGTAAGGACGAACGATAGCGCCCTCCACCTCATGGGGCTCGCATCGGACGCTGGCGTCCACGCCATGCTGCCTCATCTTTACGGACTGATCCAGCTCGCCAAAGACGCAGGGATTCAGAAGATCTTCATTCATGCCTTCATGGACGGAAGAGACACTCCCCCAAAAAGCGGGGCCGGTTTCCTTGATGAGTTAACCGCCAAATGCAAAGAAATCGGTGCTGGCAAGATCGCCACGATCTCTGGGCGCTTTTGGGCGATGGACAGAGACAACCGATGGGATCGAGTCGAAAAAGCCTACAATTGCCTCACCGGCCGGAAGATCGAATCCACGGCTACCTCCGCAGCAGAGGCGATCCAGAACTACTACAACAATCCAATCAGCGAGTCACAAAACAGTGACGAGTTCGCCCTCCCAACCCAGATCTTGGATGAAAACCAAAACCCTGTCGCTACCATTAAAGATGGCGATAGTGTTCTCTTGTTCAACTTCCGGGGCGACCGGCCAAGGGAACTCACCCGAGCCTTTATCAACGACGACTTCGACGGCTTTGATCGCGGCGACAAACTCAAACTGCACTACGCCACACTCACGGAATATGAGAAAGGTCTCTGCGAGAACATCATCTTTCGTAAACCCCCAAAGATGATCAACGTTCTTGGCAGCTATGTCAGCGAACAGAAGTTGAATCAGTTTCGTTGCGCCGAAACCGAGAAGTATCCTCATGTCACCTTCTTCTTCAACGACTATCGTGACGAACAGTTCGCGGGGGAAGATTGGGCGATGGCACCGAGCCCTAAGGATGTGGCGACCTACGACTTAAAGCCAGAAATGAGCGCGGGTGAAGTCTGCGAGAAAACAAAAGCAGCCATCCTTTCAGGAAAATATGCCTTCATTCTCGTCAACTTCGCCAACCCGGATATGGTGGGGCATACGGGAAGCCTCGAAGCCGCTCAGAAAGCCTGTGAAGTCGTCGACAGCTGCCTCCAAGAGCTGCTCAACGCGATCGATCAGATGGGAGGCAAGGCACTCATCACGGCTGATCACGGCAACAGCGATCAAATGTGGAACCCCGAGGTCAATGCGCCCCACACTCAACATACCTTGAACCCGGTTGAGGTCGTCATCTACGGAGAAGGATGCCAGGCGCTCAAGCTGAAACCTTCGGGACGTTTAGCGGACATCGCGCCAACAGTCCTGTCCCTTATGGGGCTTGAGCAACCAGCCGAAATGACCGGAGATTGCCTGATCGAAGCGTCATCGTAGACGCGAGTCGCGGTTGAAATGATCTAGCTTCTCAAGCATTGGCCTCCGGCCAACCAAGACCTCTCAAATCTGAGGAACCCTGAAAAAGGGTTTCCTCAGATTTTTTTATATCGATCCGAGAGAGCCAATTATTTGGAGTAAGCAACACGAAGATAGGCGAGCAGGTGGGCCGCATCATCCGGGGACAGAAGGTCGATGAAATTAGCCGGCATCAAAGATAACTCCGAAGATCGAAGACGTTTGATATTGCGGCGCAAAACCACGTGCTCCAGGTTCTGAGCTTCACGCAGCGTCACACTCGTCGGAGAATCTGCCGCGAGTATCCCGCTGAAGATTTCTCCATCTTGAGTCTCTATAGAGTAAGTTCGAAATTCCGGATCTACTTTTGCATTTGGATCAAGAATATCAAGCAACAGCGCCTCATCCGGTTTCCCGGCTACACTTCCCAGGGCAGGTCCAACGTTATGTCCCTGCGTTTCCGCTCGGTGACAAGGCGCACACAGCTGGCCAAACACAATCCTTCCTTGGTCGGGATTCCGAGGTTCTTTGAGAGCCGCGTAAAAGCGATCCAAATCAAGCCGGTTCCCGTCTTGCGCTGAGCCTCGCCTGAGGAGCTCTCTCGCCCTCGCGGACATTGCAGGATCTTCGAGCGAGGCCAAACTTTCACGTTGTCGATCTGATAGATCCTTCAATCCCACGAGCCCATTCTCAATCGATGACAGAAGCGCTTCAACGCGATCGGAACGGGAGAACATTGCTTCCAGCGAGGCGGCGCGGATTTCTGGACTGTAGTTATTCCACTCTTTCAGAATCGACCTTCCCGCGCGAGACTCTGAATGCGAAGCCACGGCGAGCAACGCCGCCCGCTGAATTCTGGGCGATTCATGAGCTCCCATGAGAGCAGCCGGAAGCGGATCGACTAAATCGAAGGGGGCACTCGCGAGTAAGCCCAACGCCTGTAATCGTTCCGTCTCTTCAGCTTCTGGATTCAGAGCAGTTCTTAGAGACCGATCAAACACTTCATCAAGAGCGGCAGGCTTTTCTCCCGGCAAACTCACCATCAGCTCCACTGCGAGCCTCACCACTTCATGCGATTGACTGGAGGTAAACTCGCTCAGAATATCCATAAGATCCAAATCTCGCTTCTCCTTCTCATGCCCCTTCAATCCCGTCACGACTCCTCTGAGTAAGGAGGCCTGAATTCTGGGACCGAATCCGATCGCTCGCCGCAATACCTCTCGCAACTCGCCGAAATTCTCACTACCAACCAAAGTCGCGGCCAGGGGTGAAAGCACCGTATCTCGGGAATCCACCCCAACACCCGGGGCACGCATGAGCCCCAACAGAATAGGGCCCGCAATCTCGCGCGCTGAGCTCAATACAGCGGCGGTCATCCAACGCTCCTCCCCATGCTTGCGCAGCAGTTCCAATAGGGCCACGGTCGCAATTCGAGGGTCCGCTTCCCCCAAGCTCAATGCCACCTGGAGACGCACACGTGAATCAGAATCTCCTGTCATGGCCGCAACCTGAGCCTGGATTCCTCCGTGATTCAAGTGGGCTTCCGCAAGGCGCAGGGCGTGTACTCTAAGCTCATAAAAGCGACTCGCGAGGGCGACCCGAAGTGCTTGAGCATTCAGCTCGCCAATCCCCTCCAAAGTGTAGAGCGCACTCAAGCAACCGCTCACAGACTGATCATGCCGAAGCGCCGCCCTCAACGCTGGGGCCGCCGCGGTGTGGCGACCGTCAACCAAAAGCCTCTGTGCCGTCTTGCGACGCCAGGCCTCTTGATCCTGAGTCCAAGCAACCCAATCAGACACCGTCAAATCCGCAGCGGCAAAATCTGAAAACCGCTTCTTTGGCAATGATGATTGAGTTGGAGTCAAACGCCATATACGACCTCGGTCGCTTCCCCGATTCAGGCCATACTGCTGCTGGAGAAAACGTGGGATCGCGGAATAGTCCTCGATAATCTCGCGGTACATATCGACAATGTAGAGGCCTCCATCGGGACCGAAGCGGAGGCTCATCGGACGAAACCATTGGTCCGTAGAAGCCAGAAACTCGGATGTCTCTTCACCCCTCGCCCTGCGGGCTTGATATCCGTTCCCATCTCTAGTGAGAACAGTTCGGTGAACAATGTTCAAGGATGGTTCACAGTAGAAGAGATTACCTGCATACTCTTGCGGGAGACTCCCTCCACCATAGAACTCGGCACTGCATCCGCCTGAAAAATAATGACTATTCGTCTCTCGAGATCCATAGAACTTGACCCAAGCCGGATCCTGTTGACGCCTCACACGCCACGGATGAGGTTCACTGATACGAAATCCTCGATTGTAGTCTGAGGCACGGTGATTCATTCCCGGTGAAGCGACGAACGGATTCCTCTGCAAGTAGTGGAAGGGAATCGGCAGAGCGTAAATTGCCGGAGTCCCGCCACTAGACGGAAACCGATCTCCGATCTCATTGAGAGTCATCCCAAAAGTTCCCACACGCCCGGTCACAGGCTCGATTGCCGAACCGTCCGCCTTGATTCGAAAATCTGTATTCCCCAAAACCACAGGCTCGGCCAAATGGGGACCCGTAATCGTCCCCCCTTCTCCTCCACCACCTACGTAAATCCAATTATCAACACCGAGCCGCGGGTTATTGATTCCTCGTTCTAAGGTACGAACTTTGAAGCCAGTGAAGAGCGTTTCTCTGAAGTCGACTCTCCCGTCCTGATCACGATCTGCCAGGAAAACAATGTCGGGAGCGCACACGGCAATCACACCTCCTCGAGCTGCAATCAGTCCATAGCATGGCGGCAGGTCATCTGCCCAAACCTCGGCATGATCCATCAAACCATCTCCATCGTGATCACTCAAGAGCTTCACCACGCCAAACTGGAGCTTGGCAGCTTCTTCTGCGATCTTTCCTCCCATGAACTCCCATCGAATTCGACGCACCTCTTTATCGAGTTCGCCGGTCTGATTGAGGGCTTGAACATCCAGATGACCCTCGATGTTATATCCATGAAGTTCACAAACGAAGAGCCGCCCCCACTCGTCAAACGCAATTCCCGATGGATCCTGCAAGAGCGGCTCACTCGCAACGAGCGACATTTCAAAGCCTCGCGGTAAACGCACCCGTTTCAGGCTCTCAGATGGCGAAAGTGGCGCCGGAGCATCCGCCGCCGGAAGTATGACTTGTTTGGGCTCCTCAGATTGAATGAGGTGGCCTGCCCAACCGAACAAGGCCAGCCCAAGGGAAACCAAAGTCCGCCGCCGAAAATCACAGATCTGCAATGTCTTCATACAAAGAAGCTTGAATGAGGCCTCCTCAAGAGCGACCCATCTTTCCCAGTTCACTCGTCGAGCTCAACCACTCGAAAGGACTGAGTAGATCCCGGCGGGACAGAGAAAAACTGGTGAACCTTTCTCCCATCGCCCACGATGCTCTCCCCACTGTTCTCCCAGTTCTGGAGATCAAACGAGCTTTGGATCTGATAGCGCCCCCCAGGAAAGGTCTGAAATTCCACTTCAACTGCTGTCCGGATTTTGAGAGCAAGATCGGGTTTTGGTTCGGGCAAAAGTTCGGTCAACGTCGCCTGAAGATCTGCCGTGGCCACGGCATCCTCGAATACAAAAAACCGGTCCACGGCAGTGAAACCACCGTCGCTCGAGTTGCTGAACGAGAGCGCCAGGGTAAACTCCCGGCCATCCACTTCAACCCTTCGCTCCGAATTGGGCTCCAGCAACTGAACGATGTCAGCACTTGCCTCAGAATCGCTCGAGTTCGGGGTCGATAAAATGGCCAACGGAAATCGAAAACTTCGGAATGCCGCTCCAGGAAACTCAAGAAGGAGCATTAGGTCCAGTGTGTCAGCGGCCGTTCCCGTACGAACCGAACCGTTAAAATACTCAAACTCCCCAATCGTCGTTGCAATCCCGGTGCCCACTTCGAAGTCTAGCCCGGTAAAATGAAATCGATTGGGATCGGCACCCGGGGGTGGTTCTCCCCAGACGAAGGTGTCCGTCCCCTCTCCACCGGTGATCATTCCCTCTGACCCAACGGGATTGTCAAACACACCTGCCGACCGACCCGAGAACGTTTCGAAACGTGCGAATGTCGCAACCAACTCCGCCGTCGCCACTTTTCCTTCGAACACATTGAATTCATGAGGAAGACTAAAACCCTCGTCAGAGGTCGCCCCGAACTCCAAACTCAGAGCAAAGGGCTCCCCATCCACCTCAATCAAGTGCTTCGCGAAACGTTGGAGAAGCCTCACTGAATCCGCACTGGTTTCAGTGTTGTCGTTGTTCGTCGTGGATCCGACCTGAATCGGAAACACAAACGCGACCGGATCGCCTTCTCCAAAATCCACTCGCAACTCAAGCTCTACCTGCTCAGGAGCCGAGCCAATGGCGTTCTCTCCATTACTATAAACGAAGGATCCGATAACAAACGATTCGCCCTCCTCGACCGAAAACGCGTTCGGTTCGAACTGAAAGAAACTTTCGACTTCGGATCCGGGACGAATTCGTCCCCAATCCAAACGAGCAGTGTCCACGCCGCTCACAACCATCTCAGCAGGCCCCACAGGCTCGACAAAAGAACCATTGGAATTCCCAGAAAAACTCGCCCCCTTGATGACGCCCCCTCCCCAGAAAAACACCGCTAGGACGACCGCTGGTTTCAAGACGGATTGTAGTCGCTTCATCGCCAGGATTCTGACAATCCATGAGAAAGGTGCAAGCCGGGACTGATAGCAACAAATGACAAGAGCGTAACAAGGCAACAAACGAAGAAAAGTTCCCATAATTTATCAGCAAGAAGGCAAAACTTCGCGTATAGTAGCCGCAATACAGTCGATCTACCTCAAGGCATGAAGCGGAAACCGACAGGCAAAGCAGCAACAGCGGCGCAAACCATGACTCAATTCGAGATGGGATTCGTCGAATCACCGAGCAAGTCGCGCTTCATTGCCAAATTGGATTGCCGCATTGACTACGAAGTGCTGTCCGGCATCGGTGAATCTCAGTCGATCTCATCGGACCAGCGGCCCGAGCAACTCAAGGACCAAGCCTAGAAAAAAGGAAGGGGGCCTCCCAGCCCCCGGTCGGGTTTCGCAGGTGGACTCGAATGAGTCGAGAGGAAACCCTTTGGACCTCGAAGGAAAGCTGAGCACTCACCAAAAGTCAAGCTCTCGCCCAATCGTTCACTAAAAACAGAGCGACTCAAGGAGCGAAGGTTCCCATCCCACGACTCATTCCGACTACGAAGTTGAAGGTGCTTGAGTCCCGTTGGGAGATCAAACTGACGAGGCTGCAAGCTCCCTAAACCGAAGCCGCACACATATAAAACCCTTCCTACTTCCTTTCAGCAAGCACAGCCAATTCGCCCTCAAACCCGTCATCAAACACACGATCCGAGACCAACCACAGATTGACGATTGCTTGGAAACCTCGAAGCCCCTACAAGGCCATCAGCACCAGAAGCCCAAGCACTATGATCATCTCAAAACACTTCCACTCACCCCACCACTGGTTAACTGCTCTCGCATTGCTATTTGCGGTGGTTACTTGGGATCACTCTCACGCCGAGACCATCATGACCTCTCGTCATTTGGCGGAGGTGGCTCAGAAAACACCGATGGTAGAACGCCCCGCTAAAGCAGCGGCACTCATCGCAGAGGCCCCGATCGCTCAACAAGAACGGATCGCAATCCGAGTCATTCGAACGTTTCTTAGCGAGGCACACTCACTAGCTCCCAGCTTGATAGGCTCGATTGCAAAGCAGGCCCCCGATGTCATTGTTGCCTGCACCACTGAGGCTGTTCGCCTCTTCCCCGAGCAGGCCTACAGCATCGTCAAGGCAGCCGTCGCAGGAGCCCCTGACCATGCCATCGAAATAGCCCTTCGAATCTCTATCGAAAACTTACCTCGAGCCCAGGAGGTTCTCGCTGGAGCGATCGCAGCCGATCCTGAGATCGCCCCTCACCTACTCACCGCTCTGGAACAACCGAAAGAGCTGCAACGAACAGAAACCCAGGCAAGTTTGAGATTCCGCGGCACCCACCGTTACGCTCCTCGACGGACACACGTCCCACGCCCTTCCATCGATATCAACCGCGGCAATCGTGGGGTCTGGGAGATACACATCGAAATTCCGAAGGGCTACTACGGCAATCAGATCGCAAAACAACTCCGGCGAATCATTCGTCAACTCCTCTCCCATCCGCGCCTCCGAAGTAAGTTCAAGATCATCATTCATCGATACACTCACTGAGCGGCGCATTGGACGGAAGGCATCGAGACGAGGACTTGTCTCGCTTAGGTCTCGGCGGTTTAATGGTGAACGTGAAACAGCCGCAACCCATCAGCCGCCGGAAGTTCCTTGCTACAACCGCGACAATCAGTATCGGGACCGCCATTCAGGCGACCGCCCAAACACCCTCGGCCCGCCTCATTGAACCCATCAAGACGATCAGCCACCTCCCCCATCGCTACCACGGATGGTCGACACTTGCTCGTGGCAAAGCGGGGCGGCTCTACTTGTCATACTCAGGCGGTAGAGAATCTCATGTGTGCCCGTTTGGCCGCGTTGAGTTTATGCAATCAGACGACAAAGGACGCTCGTGGACTTGGCCCCAAGTCATCCTTGATGGTCCCATCGATGATCGCGACTCTGGAATTCTGGAAACTCAAAACGGCACTCTTCTCGCCACGAGCTTTTCGTCCCTCGCATACGAACCCATTCTGGAAAAAGAACAACAAGCCCCCACGTGGTCAGCCGAGAAGCGACAAAAATGGGAGGCCGTTCACAATCGTCTGGCACCCTCGGATCGCAAGAAGCAACTCGGACAATGGATAATGCGATCCACGGACCGCGGCGCAACCTGGAGCAAGGCATACTCTTCGATCGTCAATAGTCCCCACGGCCCCATTCAGCTCTCCAGTGGACGGCTTTTCTATGCCGGAAAAGAACTCTGGACTGGGGATCGCCGGGTGGGTGTTTCTGTGTCTGACGATGACGGTGTCACTTGGAAATGGCTGAGCCGAATTCCCACGCGCCCAGGGGATCGCTCCGAGGACTATCATGAGCTTCACGCGGTAGAGTGCGAGAATGGTCAGATTGTCGTACACATCCGCAACCACAACAGCATCAACAACCGGGAGACTTTACAAACGGAATCTCAAGACGGCGGGACCACGTGGTCCCAACCCCATTCCATTGGCGTCTGGGGATTGCCTTCACATCTTCTTCGTCTCCGCGACGAGCGTCTGATGATGAGCTACGGATATCGTCGCAAACCGTTCGGCAATCAAGTTCGGATCAGTGACGATAACGGCGCCTCATGGTCCCCAGCCATCACGATTTCCGATGACGGAGCATCGGGTGATTTGGGATATCCTTCAACCGTCGAACTTGAAGATCAAACCTTCCTCAGCGTTTGGTATGAGCGATTAAAGGGAAATCACCATGCGGTGCTTCGGCAAGCCCATTGGAGGTTGATCTCTTAGCACGAAGTGAGGGCCTCTGCTCTCATCGCTTCGATCGCCGCTTAAAGAAAAGCGAGAAACCGATCAACACCACAAATACCAGCGAGATTGGCCGAGTTAAGAAAGGCAGCAAACTCCCTTGGTGATCGATCAGAGCCCGCCTCAGATTGTCCTCGGCCATTGGGCCAAGAATGATCCCGATAACAAGAGGAGCAATAGGGTAACCGTTCTCCTCCATGAAGTACGCCAACAACCCAAACCCCAGCATGAACCAAACGTTGAACAAACTGTAGTCGAAAGCATAAGAACCCAGCACCGTAAAGACGGCGACAAAGGGCATCAGGATGTGAACGGGGATTCTCAGAACGAACACAGAGATTCGGCTCATGAGAAATCCGCAAACCAACATAAACAATGATGCCCACAACAGAATGGCAGCCATTTGAGGAATGAACTCAGGGTGCTCCTCCGGCAGTCGGGGTCCAGGGATGACACCATGCAACATGATCGCCCCTAACAGCATCATTGCAGGAGGAGAGCCGGGAATCCCCAAAGTTAGCAAGGGTATCAGCGCCCCCCCAATACAAGCGTTGTTTGCGGTTTCAGCGGCGACCACGCCCTCCATACTCCCTTTCCCGTATTCGTCTGGTTCCTTACTGTGACGTTTTGCCGTGTCGTAAGACATCCAAGCGGCAATATCCTCTCCGACGCCCGGTATCGAACCAATACCGACGCCCATCAAGCCTGATCGGATCGCCGTCTTGATGTGTTTCTTCAGAATGGCCACTCGCGGCCAGAGGCTCTGCACGACACTCGCGGCGGAGACCGGCTGACTGGATCCCGTTAAGGAGCGAATAATCTGCGGGATCGCAAAGCCTCCCAGAATCACTGGGATTGGTTTGATCCCCTCGACCAGCTCCGGGACGCCAAAAGTGAACCTTTGAAACCCATGCGTCGGATCCATACCCACCGTCGCGAGAAGCATTCCGAATAGCCCCGCAATCCAACCCTTCAAAGGAATGTCTGGGGCCGTCAGGGAACCGCAAATCAAAACTCCAAATAGCGCGAGCAGGAAGTATTCGCTCGACTGGAAGAGCAGCGCCAAACGACTCAGGACAGGAATACAGAGCAACATCGCCAGCACGCCAAAAACCGTTCCACAAAAAGACATCACCGTCGCCGTCGCGATCGTTTCCCCCCCTCGCCCAGCCTGGCTCAAAGGAAAGCCCTCGACCGCCGTCGCGGCACCGGCAGCAGTACCTGGAATATTGAGTAAGATCGCGGGGTGACATCCGCCGTAGATAGCTCCAACATAAACTCCCATAAGAGCCATCATGGAAGTCTCTACCGAGAGACTGATGCTGTAAGTAACCGTTGTCAGAAGGGCCACTCCAAGAGTCGCCGTCAAACCCGGAAGGGCGCCAAAGACGATTCCCAAAAGAACGGCACCCAGCAGGATAAGCAGGTTAAGCGGAGAGGCCAGCGCTACGAACTGCTGCCCAAACTGGAGAAATGCATCCATACCATCAACTGTCCGCGACCTGTATCACGAGGTAGCGATTACTCTTCCAGATGAAACTCACGGCAAGGGAACCCTCAAGTGCACTGCGAAGAGGTAGCCTAACACAAGGGGCGTCAGCCAAAGCAGCAGGACCAGCCCCAGAGTACTCAAACGGAAGAGCGAGCGCCCCCCCCGTCGCCCAAACGCAAAAACAAAAAGCGATAGATAGACTGCGGTGGCAATCCAGTAATTCACTCCATTCGGTTCGGTAAGAAACCCGAGGTGTCCTTCGGGTGAAACCACACGAGCCAGCCCTAGACTAGCCGCCCCGAAGGGTTTCCAGCTCAGCATGAGCACATAGCCCAACAGGCCGCCCCAGAGAGCAAGCACACGAATGCTCCGCAGGCGCCCCTCACGATCTCTAGATCTGCGGACCAAATTTTGAACCCAGTTCCGACCTCCCCCTCGCTGCCAACCATGGAATACAATCCCCCCGCCCAGAGCACAAAATAAACACCCAAGAAAGAGGGGAACCGCTCCCGGTGAGGCATACCAAGGATTGTCGACACCACCGTAAGTTCCGCCCATCGGCATCTGAGACGCACCGACAACGACCGCGACCCCAACCAATATAATGAGCGCTCCGGAGAGGAGATCCGAGCGGCGCAAATCAGCTTCGTCTAACATAAGCGCCCGACTTAGACCGACAAGACTTCAACAAGACCGAAGTTTGAACTCAAATCCCAGCTTCCTTCGACGGGCATTATTCTGGCTTGGGAATCTCGAACGCAGCCGGCGACTCAACAGTGACTCCCAGTTCGTCCAGTTTCCACACCCAAGCTCGCTCGGCTGCCAGGGCTTTCTGATTCGCTTCATCGCCATGCCACCCTTGCAGGGTCAGCAAACGGGCCTCGCAAAAAGCCTTCACTTCATCGCTCTGAACAATTTTTTCAAAGGCCGCCGTAATCTTCTCTAGAATCGGCTCTGGAGTATCGGAGGGCAACGCAAAGCCCAAAAACTGACTCACTGGAATCTTGGTAACATCAGGATAGGACGCCGCTGCTGAAGGAATCGTACCGAGATCAGGAAACTCATAACTCTCGGCTTCTACCATCGCTAGAGGCCGCAGCTTCTTTCCCCGAATAAGTTCCGCCTGCTCCGATACCGAAGTCAAAACAGCATCCACCTCACCCGAGAGAGCGGCCAATTGACTCGGCTGACTTCCTTGATTGTAAGGAATGAACTGAAACTCAATCCCGGCCGCTTCTTGCAGCGCGAGAAGCTTCGTGTGCCAGATTCCTCCGGTGAGCGAGGCAGAGACTTTGACCGTTTTCGGATTGGCCTTCGCAGCTTGAACCAAGGATTCCAAATCAGAGTAGGGAGAATCAGTCGGAACTGATATGACGCCAGGAGCGCCCGCCAGCATAAAGAAGGTCCAATCGGCAGCGGTGGATTCCGTTATACCCAGGACACTTCCCGTGAGCATGGACTCGGAGAAGCCCCCCCAATTATAACCATCACGAACTCTCACAGCGACGTAGTTAATGGCCGCTCCACCTCGTCCCGCCGTTCGATTGACCACGTTAACGTTGACGCCCAATTCTTCCTTCATCAACTTGGCGACCATGCGACTTACCGCATCTGTTCCGCCACCCGCAGCTGCGAAGCATGAAATCGTAATAGGCTTCTTGGGCCAGCCACTCGTTACGAGGTTGGGAGCTTCAATTGGCCCGCAACCGACGCTCAGCAGGAGCAAGGCTCCAAGGCCAGTTGCCGCCATGAGAACTCTCCCGGTCGCAAGCAGGTTGTTCGTTCTATTCTTCATATCACATTCCACATTCACTTTGGTTCACACGCTCAGCCAGTCACTCAGAATACGGCGTGCAGAACGCCCGGCAGGGAGATCCATCGCCAGCATCTAGTTTGAGGGGCATCGCCCAGAAATTCACGATATCATCGGGCACCTGATCAAGGTTTGTTAGGCCCTCCACAATAATGACATTACCGCCAAGCAAGATACGATGCACTTCGGTCACTTCTGCCAGATTGTTCACATCCGCGACGGAGGGCGCTTCGACACCAAGCATGCGTACGCCTCGATCCACACACCAGCGGGCCAGATCCGCACTGATTCGAGGCAGTTCATCACGAAATTTTGGCTCCCCAAAATACTGACTCCAGAGAGTCTGAATCAGCAACGAATCCCCTGCCTGTAGATCCTCCGCCACACTGCCAAGGTCGGCAACCTCGATCAAGGCGCGAGATGCTACCTTCGGCAAGCGAACAATCCGAGCTCGCCCTCGACATTGACTCAGCGGAATCTGATCAATCGTCTGCTCCGATGCCTCGAAGTGAAACGGTGAGTCCATATGAGTTCCGATATGAGAATAAAGGTGCAGCGTTCGCGCATTCCAACCATCGCGGGCGACGGTGAATTTCTGCTCAAAATCGACTCCATCAATTCCCTCGTGGAGCGTGAGTGTCAGATCGATGATATAATCGTCGCTCGGCATGTCTTAGCTTTCTCCTAGGGCAGCGATTACTCGATCGCCCATGTCTGAAGTCGATAGCCCCCCACCCATGTCTGGAGTCCTCTGAGACGGATCCGCCATCACTTTCCGAACAGCCCGCGTGATCTTCGCAGCACCTTGCTTCGACTCTTCATGCCCCAACCAATCGAGCATCATGGCAAGGGATAGAATTGTCGCGACCGGATTCGCAACTCCCTTACCGGCAATGTCGGGGGCCGAACCGTGAGAAGGTTGAAACACCGCACAATCCTCTCCAATGTCACCTGAGGGCGCCATTCCCATCCCCCCAATCAGCCCTGCAGCCAAGTCCGACAAGATGTCACCAAACATGTTCTCGGTCACCATGACGTCGAAATGTGACGGGCGGTTCACGAGGTACAAGGCCGCCGCATCGACATAGATGCGCTCCGTTTCAACCTCTGGGAATTCCTTAGCTATCTCATCGAATACGGACCGGAAAAACACCATCGAAGGGAGTACGTTGGACTTATCAACGAGGGTTACTTTCTTGCGACGTTTCATGGCTTCACGGAACGCGAAGCGGATGACTCGTTCCGATCCCGACCGCGTGATCCGCATCACATCGCGCATCTCAGCACCGTCAGGATCTCCCTGCGCGAGACGGGCTGAGAAAAGTCCCTCCGTGCTCTCGCGCACGATCGAAAAATCGATTCCACCCGTCTCGTATCCTTTCAAGGGAGAATCACTCTCATGAAACAGATAGATCGGGCGCAAGCCGGCATAGAGTTGGAACTTCTCGCGTATATCGAGCTGCGGGGTCATCTCTTTCCCGTCCGGCCAGCGAACATTGGGCAGGCCCATCGCTCCCAACAAGACCGCATCGGCCAAGCGACAGGCTTCAAATGCAGATTCTGGCAATGGGTTTCCATTCCGAAGGTATTCTCCTGCACCCACAGCGTGCTCTTCGCACTCGAAGCGACAGGATGTCATCCGAGGTTCTAGAGCTCGAAGCACCCTTAATGCTTCATTCGTCACATCAGGGCCAATCCCATCTCCAGGCAATACTGCAATCTTGAAGGTCTTCACAAAGCCAATGACCCTAGAAAAGCCCAACTGGAATGTCACCCCCGAAAAAGGATGTTCTCTACGCTAGTCGATGAGGCCAAGGATGATTGTGGAATTGCGGAAATCGCCTTAAGATTTGCTCCATGCCAAAACAACTCGATCACATCGCCATCCTCGTCAAGAGTACGGAAGAGGCGCTCAAATTCTATCAAGGCATCTTTGGACTGCCTCTCAAAGTAAGCGAAGTAATCGAGGAAGTCGGCGTGCGCTTAACCCATCTGGACCTCGGAAACATCGACCTACAACTCGTAGAACCCCTCTCTGATGACCATCCCTTGGCGGCTCAACTTCAAGAAAGAGGGGAACATCTCCATCATCTTTGCCTCAAAGTGGACGATGTCCCCGCGGAAATGAAGCAATGGCCTGAGCAAGGCTTGAAAGCAAAAAGTCCCCAACCACATCGCGGGCCGAACGGCCGGGCCGCCGCATTCATGGATCCATCACGCACCCGAGGGATCCAATGGGAGATTACCGCCGATCCCAAATAGCCCGAGCCGTTCCATCAGCGCGGCCGGAAAGCCATGGAGGTCTGAAGAGAGAAATCACACACACAACCCGCGCTCGCTTCCGGTATTAAAACCATGCCTCCTGCGGGAATAATATTGATCCAACATCCGGGCCGGGTTGGGGCCAGCTTCTTCGGCGTTGAGCGACCCATCAAATGCGATGAAAGATCCAGCGCCGTCGGGTTTCCCGCTCTGAAATAGAGCGAATTCTGGCTTGCTGAAATCGTGCCGCAACTATGCCCAGGCCGTGAGAGCCGCCAAGCGTTCTCTTGGCCCGATGCAGCAACAGGTTCTCCGGTTTCCAAATGATAGACCACGGGTTCCGTCACTAAATAGTCTCCAACGATCACTGGGTGATGCATCTGCTCCCCATGATAGGTCTCCCCAGGTTTCCCTTTATCATGAGAACGACTCCAGAGTAACGAGCCATCGATGGCAGAAAAACAAAGTACCTCGTAAGTGGTGTCCTTCCGCGAATTCAAGTAGGACCCCACTAGAATGAGGCGCTCATGCGCGTGAGTGAGATATAAGATATTCCGACAACGGAGCGCCGATTCAGGCAGCGGCGCCCGCCATTTCGTCTGTCCATCTGCCCCGCCTACAGCAGCAAGTTGTGGCTCTCTCTCGACAATGCTCTCCAAAGCCATCCGCCCATTCCGCATGATCTCGTCATCGCCCATAAACTCGACGAAATGGACCGAGTCCTTCGTGACTGTTAGCGTTGGGTTCACAATCCCGGTTGAAGGTCGGCTCCACACCAGAGCCCCCGACTCAATATCGACAGAGAATATCCCCAGCCCACACACCAGCGCCTGACCATCCCGATAGTCAGCATCCACTCGATCTCGGCTCGGATGCATCCGGGAAGCATGATGCGCCTGCCAGGTTCCAATCAATCGAGACGGATCTCGAAACCCCACATAGCCCCAGCAAGCCTCTTGCGCTTGCTTCGACAAAGGCAACCTCGCCCGGACTGTTCCCTTAACAGAATTCACAATCCAACACTCCCGCCCGACAGCCACCGCGAAAGTTTGACCTTCCAGAGCCATGTAACCCGCATCATAAGGCATCGAGTACCGCTGCGAGTCAGGCAGGCTCAATTCCCATAACTCCTCACCAGTGTAAGCGTCCACGCCCAGCACGACGTTCTCCCCGGGAACAACCATGATTCCGCCATCGTATAAGGGGGCCGAACCTCGCAAATGTCGATCGACCATTCGGCTTGGACCGACACCCCCGAACCACTGCAAAGACAAATCGCTGCTTGCCCAACGATCCCCGCTCGAAGCGGTGTTGGCCGGGTTTCCATAAAGATGGGTCCATCGTCCCTCCCCGGGAAGAGCTCCCCTGCGCACCACGGCCCCAGCCTCCAAGTCCAAAGCTATTCCCCCGTGAGGTCTCGCCACACGTTGGGCTTCCTCACCTGACAGGTTCGTCGACTCGTAGATGACCAGGGCCGCAACATCACCCGCCATAGGAAGCACAGAATCCTCCAAAAGAAGAACGGAAACTCGCTTACCATACATGCCGCGATCCATCCATCTCGTTCGCTCGGCCTGCACCTCCGAGTTCTGCGTCAAAAACACAACACACTTAAGGTCTGTTTCTTCAGTAATCTCCTCAACACACCGTGAGGCCCTACGCCCGACAAAAACTGCAAACCCTTTCTTGAGCGGTACGTCCTTGCTGATCTCAAGGGGCAGGAGAGTTTGTGGGCCATTTTGAGTCTCAGACTCCGATACCGACTCGGCCCTCACCGGCTGGGCTTCAAGATGACTCTCGGGAGCAAAGCACATCAGAGTGCCGGAAGAAGTCGTCACAACTAAGTGTGACTCAGACAAAGCGAGTCCCACGGCCCGTCCTTCAATAGATACTTCCCAAACTATCTGACCGGTTTCACTCGAGAAAGCAATCAACTTGTCCTCCTGGCCGGCCAAGACCGCATCGCTCAATCCCAGCAAGGAGAAAATCGTTTCCGTCTTGGAGAGGACTCGACGAGCTCCGGTCAATCGGTCTTCCGCTTGGCGCAAGCTATCCGCTGCGAGCTTTAATTCCTGTGAGTTCGCAAGCTTCTCAGCCCCGGAGGCAGGTAATTTCTTCCGTTCCGCTTGCAAGGCAAGCAACCGATTCGTCCATCGACTTCGCGCTCTCGTTGCCTCCAGAAACTGACCTCGATCCAGCCGGATCAACTCACCTGCCTCGATCAGAAACGAGTATTGATCTCCCACCGAGAGATGCTCACCTCGAACCGAACTCAAACGATTCCCGCTTCGAGTATCCGACAAGGATAAAGAACCATCGTTTCCAGGCCCGCTCAGCAAAACACCACTATCGACGACCGCAAATGTGCCCCCAAGACTCTGCAATTGAGAACGATGCGTTCCCGTGGCGAGATCCAAAGAGATCGGTTGCCCCCGCCCGGTGGGAACGAACAATTGAGATTCGGAAGCCAAGAGATACCCTTGAGGAGAGACATCAAGCTTGGTTCTCCAACCAATATCTCCGGTCGCCGAATCGAGTGACCACACCCAAGTTCCCTGCTGAGGGTAGAGTCCACTGGTAAAGAACACTCGCCGCCCGTGTGTGAGGCAACCAGTCCTTATCGGCCAAGACGAAACAATGCGACCATTGCCAGGAATTCGAACATCCTCGTCGGCGAGTCGACGGCGCCAAACTTCCTTGCCAGTATCCAGCTTTACACAATAAGCCACCCCATCATCACTCCCTAGGAACACACTCCCGTCAGCAACGTACGGGGCATACCGGATTGGTCCGTCCGTCCCAAATCGCCAAACCTGTTCGCCGGTTTTCAACCGATAGCAGTAGAGATGATCGTCCGCGCTGGACGCCACCAAGACAAACCCGTTCGCGATGACTGGGTGGCAGGCCTGGTCGTCTGTCACGCGAGCCGTGATCGTCTCTAGCTTCTGCCAGTAGCTCTTCTTCGCAGGAGCCGGCCAAGCTGGCGAAGGCGCCTGCAGCGAAACAGTCCAAGCGGGTTTCAGTTTCTGAGGAAAGGCTTCAGGTGAAAACGCTCGACGTTCCCGACCACCCCGATAGCCCGGCCAATCTCTTGCTTCCGCCGTTCCTACGAACAACACCAGCATAAAACGAAACCAAAATGTCATGTGCGTCTCCTTCCAAACGAACTACTCTTGACCCTGCCAAGAACTGACAATGACTTCCCTTGATCTCCGTTTGATCGAATACAGTTTCGGTTCATCTCCGCCCTCCAAATCCCAAGCAATGCCTTGCCCGAAACAGGTTAGTGGCACAATCCGAACCAACTCCAAACGATCGCCTTCATCGGGAATCTTCAGGACATACACTTCGGACGCATCGTGTCCAGTGCAGTATAGATTTCCATCTGGCCCCCAGCTTCCCCCCGAGCAGCTGTAGCTCCCAAACCGATCCAGCACTGGCTTCGGAAAGCGCCAACGGTTCTCCTCAACCCAGTCACCGGAGTATCGAACGAGAGTCGTCCAAGAGTTGTCCTTTGTTGGCTCTCCTCCCGTTCCATTGTAATGAGCGAAGCAGGCCCACCAGGAATCGTCATGCCAAACCACCCAAGTACAAGAACCCGGGGGCGCCTTAAACTCATGCCGAGATTCCCATTCCAGTGTCGCAGCATCAAAAACCTCGACGGATCCGGTCATCGGTAGGAAGGGAAAGTTCGAGTGGGCGCAATACAGTTTCCCACTCCGCACAAAGCCGCTATCGAGATGAATAAAGGGCCCTAAGAGCTTGGCTTTCCAACGTTTCAGCAGAGTCCCGGTCAGCTTGTCATGCGCAGAAATCGAGCGAGAACCAATCGCATAGACACGATGAGGCCCAACGCCTACGCCCTGGTGGGCATCGACCGAATCAAAACGCTGAATCTCAAGCAAGCCCTGCTCTCCGAGCGCCGTGCCCCCCAGACTCCCTATCCCGAAGCAAGACAACACACTCAGTCCCTGGAGGATCCTCATAAAGTGATTCATTCAAAACCAGACTATTGAATGACATTCAAGTTCACAGCAAAAAGCCAATCATTCAGCAGACTAAAATCGTCTTCAACCGATGGACAATCCTAGCTAGGCTTCGCCTCTTAAATCCATGCGTGAGCCTCGAATCTATCTGGATCACAGTGCGACCACTCCCCTTCATTCAGAAGTCCTGGACGCAATGATGCCCTACCTCACCGATCAATTCGGCAACCCTGGCTCTCTTCATCAAGAGGGCCGCAAAGCGAGGAAAGCAATCGAGCGGGCGCGTGAAGAGGTCGCCGCTTTCATCAATGCGGAACCGCGAGAGATCATTTTCACGGGCAGTGGAACCGAAGCCAACAATCTGATTGTCCGCCAACCGTTGAGAACCGAGGAGGATTCAGGCCAAGTAATTTGCTCAGCTTTTGAACACCATTCCGTTCTGGGAGCAATCCAAGGCCCCTTACCAAAACGGCCATCGACGGAATGGTTTCTCCCAGTTTCGTCTGAGGGCATGATCAACCGGGACGCGGTCACCTCCGCGCTCGAGAAGAAGCCGGCCCTCATCTCGATTATGCTAGCCAACAACGAAATCGGAACGATTCAGCCAATCGCATCGATTGCCCAAGAATGCCGCTCTCGAGGCGTGTGGATCCATTCCGATGCGGTCCAAGCGGCAGGAAAAATTCGTATCAATGTCAAGGAGCTTCAAGTTGACGCACTGACGTTGTCTGCACACAAGATCCATGGCCCTAAGGGAATCGCTGTCTGCTACGTCCGGCACAGCGTCCCTATTCACTCCCTTATCCAAGGCGGAGCCCAGGAAAGTCGACGTCGGGCAGGAACTGAGAATGTAGCGGGGATCGTCGGCTTTGCTCACGCTTGCAAGATCGCTCAGACTGTAACTTCAGACGAGTGGGCCCGCATTGAACAACTAAGAAACCGGCTTGAGTCCAGCCTCCTCAGCTTAATTCCTCACTCATGGGTCAATGGAGCTGGCTGCCCTCGCCTCCCGCACATTACAAACATCGCATTCAAAGGCTTGGAGGGAGAACGCATCATGATGGCGCTTGATGCCGTGGGCATTTCGGTCGGAACGGGCTCCGCCTGTAGTTCGGGATCCCTCGATCCATCTCACGTGCTCCTTGCCATGGGGCAGCCCCACTCCCAAGCCCACGCAGCAATCCGCATCAGTCTTTCTCACATGAGCACCGAACAAGAGATCAATGCCGTCGTCGAAAAAATGCCCCCGCTCATCGCGAGACTAAGGAGAGAGTGAATCAATCCTTCTCAGATTCCATTGATAGCCGCGCAATCTCCTGGGCATAGTCTTCTGGGGTATCAATATCCCGAATCACACCCGGATCATTGATTTCCCAATTTCTGACCCGATCTGGAAACTCCCTGAGCAAGCCCTTCAAGCCCATCTCGTCATAGCGTTCCAATACGTGTTTTCGGAATTCACTCGGGATCAAAACGGGATGCCCATGGAGTCCTTCATACTTGGGACGCACGATCGATTGAGGGTGTTTTTCCCAACACCTAATCAAGCCATCCACCAGTTTAGAACTCAAACTCGGCTGATCACCCAGAACCACCATAAAACCATCTCCTGGAGGTTCCGAGATTCCCACTCGAACAGAACTCAGCATTCCCTCATCCGCAGCAGGATTCATCAGCACCTCCACTGCTTCGCCTTGCAAGCGAGCCCGAAGCTCATCAAAGTAATCACTCGCCACGACTCGAACGCGGTCGACAAGACTCGCGTTCAGCTCATCGATGATGTGCTCGATGACCGTCCTACCGGCCCAGGGTAGGAGAAGTTTCTGACGCCCCATCCGACGAGACTTGCCCGCCGCGAGGACGATTGCCGTGATCTTCAAGTCCATAATTCATTGCCGGAGCTCCCCAATTCTGAGTTCGCCGACGCGCTACAAGCTGAGTGACAATACTCAAGGCAATCTCCTGCACAGTGACAGATCCAATGTCAACGCCGATCGGGGAACAAACTCGCTCAAGATCCTGCTCGCTCGCTAGTCCTTCATCAATCAGCCCCTGCCGAATCATGAGGCCTTTTCTGCGACTTCCAATCATCCCGATAAACGCAGCGGGTTTCTTCACAGCGGCAGCCAATACCGTCCCGTCGTGTCGATGCCCCCGCGTCACAATCACCACATACGTGTTGTCATCAGTTTCAAACCGGGCCATTTCTTCCGGAATATCGCCACATATCGTCTGACTGGCATCAGGAATATTCTCCGGACAAGCCAGGGCTGGGCGATCATCGATCACAACCACCTCGAAGCCCATCAATCGCCCCAAATGCGCGGTTGCTTTTCCTACGTGCCCAGCCCCGGCGATCACGAGTTTAGGCTTACTGAGAAAGGGTTCGAAATAGAGTTCGCATCGCCCCCCCGCTTGGTCCCGTTGAACACTCCCAGCTCGTTCTCGCTCCCACAAGTTCGCGATCTCAGGATACTGCTGCCACTCATCGGTCTGCGGCAGTTCAGCGGCCGAATAATACTTAGCCGTTCCCGCAATCTCACCGCGATCTTCCACTAATGTAAGCAGAGCTCCTGACTCCCCAGCTTGGGCCACCTCTACCAATCGTCGATACGTCTCCAGATTCTTGGTGGGACGAGGATCCACCAGCACACGAACCTTCCCCCCGCAGATCAACCCGTCATCCCATCCGGTTATATCATCAAGCTTCAGATCAAATACCAGGCCTCGACCTTCATCCAGCGAATCCATGGCCCTTCGACGACACTCTGCTTCTAAGCAGCCGCCGCCGAGTGTTCCCCACATCCTCCCATCGGCGGCAAAGATCGCATTAGCCCCCGCCTTCTGAGGGGTCGATCCGAAAGCACGAATCACTGCCGCCATCGCAAACGTTTGCTCAGACTCGGCTAATTCAATCGCTGTGCGAAATATATCAACATCAGACATGAGAACAGGTGCTGGAGGCTAGCCCTCGAACGACGCCGAATCAACACACGATTCAAGGTACCGAAGTGAGGCGAGAGAGCAGTTGCCGTTACGGATTGTGATTGGCTATTGGTTGAAGGCTTCCAAAGCAGGCGTGATCATCTCAACGGTCCGATCTACCGCACCGCGATTGCGCTCGACAACCTCCCGTGCCCGGCTCCCAAGCTGAGTCGCGCGTTCGCGATCACGCAACAGGCGCAAGAGCGATTCCTCCAGCTCAGCGGCATCTCGTACCTGCACCATTCCCTCAGCCGACAAGAAGGTTCGGGTAATAGCCCTAAAATTCTCCATGTTGGGTCCGACTACGACCGCACAACTCGAAGCCGCAGCTTCAATCGGATTCTGTCCCCCATGAGCCAGCAGACTCTTTCCAACAAAAACAACCGAAGCGACGTCGTAGAAAAACCGAAGCTCCCCCGTGGAATTCACGATCAGACAATCGCCTTGCTTCGGATCTCCATCCGGTCGCCCATCATAATCGGTCCGGATTACCGTCTGAATTCCCAGTACTGAGAGATCTTTCTTCACGTCTGCACCTCGCTCGAAATGCCGCGGCACAATGACCAGAAACAAGTCCGGAATCTTCTCTCGGAGACGAACATAAATCTCACCCAGCAGGCGTTCCTCCCCCGCATGCGTGCTGCTCCCGAGCAGAACCGGAGCCCCAGCCTGAGCCCCCGCCCATCGGACCAGTTCTGAGGGATTCAAAGCATGCCGGGAACTTAAGTCGACGGCGTCAAACTTCAGATTCCCGGTGACCACCGTTCGATCTGGAGCACAACCAACGGAAACCACAGACTGAGCATCCGCCTCGTTCTGCACACCGACACCGGCAAAGGAGGCAAAGATCTCTTGAAACAACACTCCAAACTTTCCATAGCGCGAGGCGGAGCGATCTGAAAGACGAGCATTCACTAGAAATGTCGGGATCGACCGATCAGCCAGACGCCAAAGCAGATTCGGCCAGATCTCTGCCTCGACCAGCACAACGAGCTTAGGATTGATGACCCGAAGGGCTCGGTTCACCGACGGAGCAAAGTCAATCGGGTAGTAGACCTTAACGACCGACCCGGGCAACTTACGTTCCAACTCCCCCATCCCGGTTGTGGTCGTGGTTGAAACAACGACCTTCCATCCGTGGAGGCGGTCACCCAACGATTGAACCAGAAGCGCACAGAGGTTTACTTCACCGACACTCACGGCGTGAAACCAGACGACATTCTCGCCCGCCAACTGCTCCCGGAGCGCCTCCTCGTATCCTCCAAACCGCTGCCAGAACCCGCGCCGCCAATTGCCCCTTCTCACCAGCCGAAAGACGTAGTACGGCAGGCTGAACAAAAAGAAGACCGTGAACAGAACGTTATAGACGAATCGCATAGCGTTCTGGATCTGCCGAGCCTCCTCTCTTGCCAGGATGCTTTAGAAAAAGAAGATCAACCAAATCACAGCCGTGACCGGCAACATGACCGGAAGCGTAAACTTGAACACATACCCTAAGAACGAGGGCGCATGCACCTTTTGCTGATCGGCAATGGACTTCACCATGAAGTTAGGACCGTTTCCGATGTAAGTAAACGCACCGAAGAACACGGCCGCTACGCTGATAGCCACAATATAGTGACTGAGGTTCGAATTTCCTAACAAGACCGCCAACTCGATCTGAGCCTGGGTCGCTTCGCCCCCTTCAAGACTGAAATACTTTTGAAGGCCCGCGTAGGCATTCTTGATAACCTCGGCATCCGGCCCGGTCACACTGGCGAGACTAGCCCCGCCGTCGGCCACCAATGCCTGCACGCCAGCCAAAATCTCAGGTGTCACAAAGACGCCGAAACTGGCACTGAGAAAACTCAAATACGTGGGCGCATTGTCGAGAACTCCAGACAGGAGTCCCGTGCCCCAATAGAAGAACCCGGGCGTCACATTCCCCATCTGTCCGGCATTGGACTGAAGCCAGGCAAGAGCTGGCATCATCGTGGCGAAAATACCGACAAAGAGGATCGCAACCTCACGAATCGGTTCAAAGTTGAAGTGATTCGCTTCGTGGATATGCCGTTTCGTCGCAAAGTAAGAACCCACCGCGGCCACCACCATCAACGCTTCTCGAAGGAATTTCGGGCTCGTGATGAAGACCGAAACCAAAATCATTCCCAGGAAAAACAGGTTAATTGCCCCTTCAAAGTGCCATTCGTCGGGTGGTTCAGCCAACTCTTCACGGACTTCTTTCGGTGCCTTCCGATAATTGACCAAATCGACTCCATAGAAAATCGCCAGCAAGAGACCGATTCCCACCATCCACATTGACCAGCAGTTCTCCAAAACCCACCAAAATGGTACGCCTTTGAGATATCCTAGAAACAAGGGTGGGTCACCGATTGGGGTCAAACACCCACCCACGTTCGAGACGATAAAGATAAAGAAGACGATGTGATGAGCGGTAATTCGATACTTGTTCATTCGGATCCAAGGCCGAATCAGCAGCATGGAAGCCCCTGTCGTCCCCAAAACATTGGCGATTACGGCCCCAAACAGCAAAAACATCACGTTGGCCAAGGGAGTCGCCTCACCTTTAATTTTCATGTGAATGCCCCCCGAGACCACGAAGAGAGAGCCCACTAAGCAAATGAAACTCACATACTCCTCCGCCGTGTGCATCACGGTGTGATAGTCATGAAGGCTGAAGAAATAGTAAGAAAGTGTGATTCCACCTAAGATAAACGCAACCTTAGGATAGTGCTTCTCCCACCAATGAAGAAAGAACAGGGGAGCGAGGGCAATCGTCGCCAAAAGCACCCCAAAAGGGAGAATCATGAGAGGGTTTGGATCACTGGCTGCAAAAAGCATCGCGCCGAATACCTAAAGTCTTCAGCGAAATCAGGCAAACAGAAATCGAACTCGAGAAAAGATTTCATCGGCTTTTTGCCCCTCACGAGGAACAAAGATTTGACAATCCCCAAGCAAAATCGGAAAACCGCTTGCTGCCCAGCGTGGCGGAATAAAAGTTGCTCGATTTGTATCAGATTGTAACAAAGTGACAGCAAACGCTTCAGAGCCCAAGAAATCGCTCACGATGGTCGATTGCGGGAAGTGTGGTACGAAGGTGTTCATTCCCTCGGACCTTGAACCCCTCGAATCAACCCCATGCTCAAAATGCGAAGCCCCCATCATGATGCCCATGATGCTTCGTCAGTTTAAGCTCCTGCGCCCCATTGCTTCTGGCGGGATGGGCACCGTCTACCGAGCGATCGACACCAGCCTCAACCGAGAGGTTGCCGTCAAGCTCATGAAGGATGAGATGCTGGAAGACAAAGAGGCGGTTGAAGCCTTTGACATCGAAGCCCGCGCCTGCGCGTCGCTCAACCATACGAATATCATTCACATTTACACCTTCGATGAACATCAAGGGAAACGCTATCTCGTGATGGAAGTCGCCGATAACGGTTCTCTCGATACCAGAATTGAGAACGAAGGCCTGGTCCCTGAGTTGGATATCCTCGACGTCGGAACGAAGGTTGCCGCAGCACTGGACTCGGCCTTGCAAAAAGGTCTGCTGCATCGCGATATCAAACCCGGTAACATTCTTTTCAACCAAGAAGGCGAGCCGAAGGTGATCGACTTCGGCCTCGCAACTCAGTCCACGAAAGACACCAACTATCACGGAACCATTTGGGGCACTCCCTACTATATCGCCCCAGAAAAAGTCAATCGTCAGGCTGAAACCTTCCTTTCAGACATGTACAGCCTCGCAGGCACACTTTACCACGGACTGACCGGTCACGTCCCCTTTGAAGCGCCGACCATCGAAGAAGTCGTCTCCGCCCAAATCCACACACCGCTGACGCCTCCTAACCACGTGGTTCAAACTATCACTCAGGGCACGAGTGATGCGATCTATCACGCGATGGCAAAAGATCCTGCTCATCGCTACCAAAGCTACGCCGACTTCATCATGGCCCTCGAGAGTGCCCGCAGCCAACTCCTGGTCAGCATGTACAACGCTGAGTAAAGCCGTCCCGCTATCAGGGCCTCTCTAAATGAGTGACGCCGGCATGAGAAAAGCCCTATCCAGAGTCGTTTTAGCTGTAGCAGCTCTTGCCGTAGCGATCGCTATTGGAGAAGTGCTTCTGACCCAAGTCTTCGAGATTCACCCTCCCCACCATCCCCAGCGCTATATTCGGCTACGGGAGAGACCTCCGCTGAGAAGTTTCGAGTGGGAAGCATCAGAGACTTTCTTGAGGAAAGTTGACGGTATCGAACGTCATCAATTTCGACTCGACAACGATGAAGACGGTAACGTGCTCCCGGCATTTGAGAGCGAGAAACCAGAGGGAACAATCCTCTTTCTGGGCGGATCGACAACGGAATGCGAGAACGTCGGAGAATCCAATCGTTTCCCATTCTTGGTTGGCCAACTACTTGCAGAAAAGGGAATCCCTGTGAATACAATCAACAGTGCGTCGATCGGAAATCATTCGCGCCACTCCCTCAATATTCTTCTCAACAAGGGATTGAAATACGAACCCGACATCGCGGTGATGATGCACAACATCAATGACCTAACTACTCTCCGGATAGAGGGAAGCTATTTCACTGATCACCCCACAAGATCCTTAATCTTAACGGAGAAAACCGGCGTGCTTTTTCACACCAAGGGTTTCCTGAGAAGCACCATTCCGGGCTTGTATCAGAGCACCAAGAACGTCCTCGGCTTCCTCGTCGGCGAACAGGACGAATTCAAGAATCGACGACGCCAAAACTTCGCCGTCGATAAAATGAGTATCCAAAGCCAGTTCAGAAAGAGCGTGCTCATGTTCATCGGAATCTGCCACGCGAACGACATTGAACCGGTCTTGATGACCCAAGCGAGCCGCTTCAAAGCCTCTCCCGATCCAATTGTAGAAAACCTATGGGGACCAAACGGCGCTCAAGAAGCCGGCTACCGATCCTTTACAGATATCTTCCATGCGTTGAATGAAGACATCCGTCAGCTCTGTCGAGATTATGATGTTCTCTGTATCGACCTGGCCAAAGCGATTCCGCCTGAGCGCACCCACCTCTACGATTCAGTCCACTTCAATGACACGGGGTCAAAACAAGCTGCCTCTGTTATCACAGCGAAGCTCGAGGCACTCATTCTTTCACAACAATAGGCGTTTGTTCCTTGCTGACACGAACCGCGATCGACCATCGCAGAACGATCGAACACCGGTCCACCATCTTCCCGGCCCATACACTTCGGTACTGCGCTCAAAATAAACCTTCGAACTTCAGAATCAATATGGACTGCGAGAGTGAAGCTGTCGCTTTCCTTAGCGCGGACGAATTCCCGGTTGTTCAAGCAGGGAAGCTCTGTTTCAATTCCGCCATGGGCGAGAGTCGAACAGAAATTGTTGAACGGTTAGTCAACCCCGGCATTATTGCCGTTGTCAGAGCTCGATCTCGGTCACAAGTGAGGCCACTCGCAGAGGCGCTTCTCGCAGGTGGTGTGACCGCCATCGAAATCACAATGACCACCCCGGATGCGATCGAATCGATTCGAGAGGCAAGCGCCGAACTGAGTGACCAAGCGCTGATCGGCGTGGGAACCATTCTGGACGTGAACACCGCTCAGCAAGCTATCGACGCGGGCGCGCAGTTTGTGGTCACTCCGATTCTCAAACCAGAGATCGTCCCCGTCGCTCACGGTGCCGGCAAACCGGTCATGCTCGGTTCTTATTCTCCCACCGAAGCGCAGGAAGCTCATCGCTCGGGATGCGACTTCGTGAAACTTTTTCCGGCAGATGGCCTCGGCGCGGCCTATATCAAAGCGATTCGCGCCCCTCTTCCCCATCTAAAAATTGTGCCCACCGGAGGCGTCAACCTTGACACGATGGAGTCGTTCCTCAACGCCGGTTGCGCCGCCTTAGGTGTCGGTTCATCGATGATCACAAAACGCATCCTGGAACAAGACGATTGGGCACAGCTAACGGCAAACGCGAAAGCTTATGTAGAGAGACGGAGACAGATCGGTTGAGCCGACTAAGAGTGGAAAAAGCCCGGGAGAGACCGCATCATGCGTCCCCACGTTCCCCCCCGGGCACAGCGCCATAAGCCTGCGCTTCTGCCAGCTAAGCTGACCCCCACTAAGCGATTTAGGCTGCTGGAGCCAAATACCAGAACCAAGTCATTACCTCCCAGCCAACGACGAGGCTCCAACCAGAACCACTGCCGATTGAAACCTCCTTCTCTCTCAATCGACAAAAACAATGGAGCGTAAACTGGGCCATTCTCATTGATGAGAATCGAGAATTCCTGGGCTCACGAAGAAAAATAAGCTTTCTCTCAGAATGGCTGAAATTTCCCCTGGAATGGTGCCTGGAATCAAAATGAGTGACCCCGTCGAGCTGCGGTGAATTCAGCTGGAAACACTTGATTCGTCGCAGAACTTAGAATCCGGACGGCCTATCCACAAGAAGGGCTAGAGAGAGCGATAGACGTCGTCCTCGGGATCGTATCCCAACCAATCTCGCCCTTCGCACAAACTCCAGACCATCCCCCTGTTACGCGAAACCCCGTTGACCACTACCCATGGACTTGGCCAAGAGGTCGAGTCTGCGAGGAGGCTCTTCACGATCAGCTGGGAAAAATCCCGGTTAGACAACCACATCTCCTGAAACCAGCGGTCCGTCAGAGCCAAAGAAGGATCACGGGATTCCTCCCCTGCCCGCTCAATGGAAATGGAACCCGCAGCCGACAAAGTGGACGGATGATTCTCGCCTGGCTGGCACCATCCAATTCGAGTACTGACCGACGTGACCCGCCCATTGGTCGCTTCGGAGATTGTTCGTGCACTCCTTTCCCCAGCCAGCTTCACCGTGGCATAGCCAGTGGAATCGATCGTCTTTAGTCCCGTATCCCAAATCGTTCCAACCCCGGGCTCCAAGCTTGTCTTCAGAGCTCCTTCCGATTGCTCCGTTCCAAAAAGGCTATCCTTGTACCGGCCCATGACATGATTTGAAGAAATATAGACCAAGCGCTGTGACTTGATTGAAGCAAGGAGGGCTGTCGTGATGTGGTTGGTGATGTCCATGGAAACGGCCACGTCCTGCCACGACGCTTCAGGAAACGGATTCTGAGCGGCAAAATGCGCCACCATATCCACGTCCAAGATTCGACTTCGCCAACGCAGGTCCTGCCACGAGGATAGATCACACTGAATAAACTCGGCCTTCTCCCAGGCCTCCAACTGGCTCCCTTGCGCCGCGGACGGGTTTCCCAGGTCACAGGCCAAAACACGATCAAACCGATCATCGCTGGCCAATGCCATCGTTGCTTTCCATCCCAAGTTCCCCAATGCACCTGTGACCAATACGGCACTCATCTTCTCTCTATGCAGCCTAGCGTATCTCCCATTTACTGACCATAAAACTGCTTCGCATGGAAGCGAGCCAGGGCCTGGAGTCGAGCGGCAATGTCCGGATTCTCATCCAAGACATTCCTGGTCTCGTTCGGATCCGTCATCATGTCGAAGAGCGAAAGACCAATTTTTGCCTGACTGTACTTTCCTGGAATCCCTCCTTGCCCATTCGTTGCCAGCGTCCGGTACCCGTGCGGAAGATGGAGCTTCCAGCGACCATCGCCCGTAAGAATTCCCTGAAATTCATTCCCATTGGAAAATGGATAGTAAGTATTCGGATTGACAGCCCCAGGTTTCCCGACAATCAGATCCCAGACATTCTGGCCGTCCACGCGGTTTCGCAAGGACGCACCTGCCAAAGCAGCGAAGGTGGGCATGATATCCAGTGTACAGAAAGTCTTCGCCGAACGGGTCCCTGCCTTGATTTGAGGAGGATACTTGATGATGCATGCGCTTCTCAGCCCGCCATCAAACGAAGTCGCCTTGGCCTCGCGAAAAGGAGTCACCCCCGCTCGATCTCCATACGAGATCCAAGGCCCGTTGTCAGACGTGAACAACAGCACGGTATTGTCCGCCACTCCCTTTGCGTCGAGGGCCTTCATGATCTCCCCCACCGACCAATCAAGCTCCATCATGACGTCACCATACAATCCTGCCCCGGATTTACCTTTAAACTTATCGCTACAAAAAATCGGCACATGCGGCATGGAATGGGGGACGTAGAGGAAGAATGGACGATCTCCTTTTCGATCGATGAAATCGACAGCAGCCTCGGTATACCAGGTGGTCAAATGCGGCTGATGTTCCTTGGTCACTCGCTCAATCGTAATCTTGTTGTTTTCCCAATACTGGAGTGGATACTTTCCCCAAAACTCCGGAGCCTCGGGATGGAACTCCCACATGTCGTTGGAATACATCAGACCACACGACTCATCGAATCCTCGCGCAGGAGGACGGGTCTCGGGTTGATCACCCAAGTGCCATTTCCCAAACATCGCGGTCGCATAGCCACCTGATTTTAAGACTTCACCTAAGGTCGCGAATGAGGGATCCAGTCCCCGTTGCCTCGGTGCGTGAGCCCCGAACATTTTAGTTCGCCCGGGGTAACACCCCGTCAATAAAGCCGCTCGAGAAGCCGAACAGATCGCTTGAGGAACATAGAAATTATCAAAACGGCACCCTTCGTTGGCCAAGCGAGCCACATTGGGTGTGGGATAACTCGGACTACCAAAGGGTTGGAAATCACCCCATCCCGAATCATCGAGAAAGATCACCACAAAGTTAGGCTTCTCCGCCCGCTCTTCCCCATGAAGCTCCTGAAAATCAGAAAACCACATCGCGATAAGCAAAGTAGAGAGGACAGATCGGATCATTTTGGACATGCGATTACCATTAGCACATTATCCCAACAAGGCAACGCCCTAACAGATCTGCGACGGATATCAATCACAGTCAAATCTTGTTGAGACACGGGAATGCTCGCTAGACTTCTTCACGTGATTCGAAACGTCATTTTCGATTGGTGCGGGACGCTGGTCAACGATCTGGAAGCCGTCTGGAAGGCTACGAATCAAACTTTCGAAAAATCCGGAATCAAACCTCTGACACTAGACGCCTTTCGACAGGAGTTCGCTCTCCCATTCAGACCATTCTACGAGAAATACACACCCCATATTGCCGAGGAACAACTCGAAGCGTGGTATCTTGAAGCGTTCCGAAACGAACAAGCTTCCGTCCGTCCGTTCCCCCATTCAAACGATTTTCTCGAATACTGCCGGGATCAATCGATCACCACATTCGTGCTCTCGTCGATTCACGCCTCTCACTTTGAACAGCATCTTGCGATGACTGGGTTCCAAGATTTCTTCCGAGCAACCTATGTCGGCGTACACGACAAACGGGACACGATCCATCAACTCCTCGAAGAGCACCAACTCACCCCAGAGGAAACGCTCTTCATCGGAGACATGCAGCACGATATCGACACCGCCAAGCACGGGAAGACACGTTCCTGCGGCGTCTTGACTGGATTCAACAGCCTCGAGCAACTAGAGAGCAGCGATCCCGATCTCATCGTAGAACACTTGGGTGAACTACGAAGGATTCTGGAGCAGAATCAAGGAAAGCTGCCTCAACAACACAGCACAAACAATATCGAAACATCCCGTTTTCCCATCTCCACGGTCGGAGCCCTGATCTTTGATCCAGAGTCGAGGGTCCTAATGATTCAAACTCATAAATGGTCAAATAAATGGGGCATTCCTGGCGGAAAGATCGAATACGGTGAAAGCTCGGAAGCCGCACTAGAGAGGGAGATCAAAGAGGAAACAAATCTGAAGATCGACTCCATCGAGTTCGTCATGGTGCAAGACGCCATCCGTCCCGAGGAGTTTTACCGGGAAGAACATTTCCTCCTGCTCAACTACACCTGCCGCGCTCTCCCTCCGCTCGACACAGTCTTGAACCATGAAGCCCATTCGTTTCGGTGGGTTTCCATCGCAGACGCCCTACAGCTAGACTTGAATCAGCCAACCAGAATCCTCCTCGACGAAGTCATCCGAATGCGCCCAGAACTTACCTAGAAATCGAATTCGCATGGATCAAATCATCATCGAAGACTTGGAAGTCCAATTTCGCGTGGGCGTGCCCGACGACGAGCGAGCAAAGCCTCAGCGACTACTCATTTGTATTCGGATCGATCACGAATTCGGCAATGCCCAAAGCACAGACGATCTCTCGCACACGATCGATTACGGAAGAATCACCACGGACCTCACTCACTTCGGGGACGGACGAGAGTGGAAGCTGATTGAGAAGTTAGCGAATGACATCGCTCAGTGGATTCTGAACGACTTTGGAGCCAGGCAAGTTCAAGTCGAAGTGCGGAAATTCATCATCCCAAACGCAAAGTTCGTTGCCGTTCGCCTGTCCAGAAGCGCGCAGCCTCAGTGAGGCACTCGCAACAGCAGTTAATTTGACGGAGGCTTCGGCAGCGTTTGCCGAATCTGTGCCTCGACCTGATTCAGAGGCAATCCAGATGCGGCAGCCACACCGGCGGTGATTCCGGAAACGTAGGCAGCCGAAGCAGATGTTCCGTTGATCAAATACGTCTCGCCATTGTAGGTCACATAGGAGTGCCCGGGCACCATCACATCAACGAAGTCTCCGTTGTTCGCATACGGTGCCACGTCCCCGAATCGATTCGCTGAGGTCACCGCGACGACTTCTGGGTAAGCAGCTGGAAAAACATCATGAGTCCCGGGCTCATTCCCGGCCGCACCGATGAAGACGACTCCCTGCTGGTGGGCATCAGAAATGAGATTCTGCAAAAAGGGCGTCGTATCAGCACCACCCAAACTCAAGTTGATAATGCTCGCCCCCGAATCGATTGCAGCCATGACCCCTGCAGCAACTTGGAAGGTGGACGTCATTTCCTCCGCCCCGTAAACATCGACGGGAAGAATCCGAACATTAGATCCCTGCCCTCCATCATCCACCATTTCGAGACCGCGGAGAAGGGTCTCCGCCATCGTGGTACCGTGCGTCGGCTCATCGAGTGACAGGCTGCTTTCACCCGGCCCCACAGACACAGTCGGTAAGAGAAACTCAGAAGCACTGATTCCCTCAGGCTGAACCGGGGTATCAATCAGCCCAACGACCACTTGCTCAGCATTCGGGTCCGGATTCACCCGAACTCGGGGTCGCGCACTGTTTCCAAAGTTCAGGGAAGCAAGTCGAGCGGGAATATCGACCTCGAAATTATCAGTTACCTCGACGTAGTCGGCGGACGCCAAGGATTTCCGCGCCCGTTCAGTTTCTTCGGCGTCCTTGAACCGAAGCCGATACGCATTCATTCCGTCAATTTTCCCGACTACCTCCGCCCCCAGACGCTTAGCGATTTCCTCAATCGTCTCAGGAGAATTGGGATCTAAGGTGACGATCAACTCATTCTCAATGCGCCGACTCTTCGGATGGATCTCGTTGCTGCCCGTCCGCAATGCTTCCGTTGCGGCACCAATCGATTGCTGGTAGATGAAAAGCTTCTTGGTTGTGCCATCACCTTGAAGGACGGCAAAATTCAAATCACCCA
Organism: uncultured Verrucomicrobiota bacterium; assembly: GCA_964342405.1. GTDB lineage: Bacteria > Verrucomicrobiota > Verrucomicrobiia > Limisphaerales > AAA164-E04 > UBA2970. The sequence continues at coordinate 58,480 of CAYFGX010000005.1, forward strand.
GAATTCGCCGCAGCCCCTGATTGATTGTCAGTCCCTCAAACCGGGTCGAGACCCTTCGTTTGAGCCCCGGTTCAACCATCACATCCCATCCAGTCAAAGCCCCCACGTCCGAAAGGACCTTCGAGAGCAATTCCCGCTCAAGACTGGCATCCAGGGTAGCCGACTCCGGATGCCAACGAACCAGCCCCGCACCGCTCGCAACGGAACCCGCGCAGCCGATGAGCACAAAAACCCAAACTTTGACTAAACTAAGCCTCAATGACATTCCCAAACCCAGCTATCACTCAACTGACCATTCGAGGGCAATCCTCGCTCCACGATAGAGCCGGATCGAAAGCAGAAGGTCTCAAACATGGCTGCTTAAACCTGCCAAGGTCAGACGAACAAATCCGCTGCCAAACTACCTGGTATCCACGCATCCTCAAGCCTTTCGCTCCCTCTTGCACTAACACCAATGGGACGCAATCCACTCGGTTTTATTTCGCAGGAACCGAAAAGACCTCTTTTCCGGCGCCTCGCAAAGGCAGGAAATTGCGTCATTGTGTCCCACTTTAGATTATCACTTGCGGCAAATTCTCGATTTGTGTATCCTCCACAGCCCAACATGGCAGCGATCGGAAGGTTTCAAAAAGGCGATGAGATATTCTACGCCAAAGTAGTTGATGGAGAGCTATTTAAGCTCAAAGGCGACGTTTTCGGCTCCCCCTCTTTCCAAAAGAAGGCACTCCCTCTGAAAGGGATCAAGACTCTCATTCCCGTCGTACCCTCAAAAGTAATCGCTGTCGGACTTAACTACGCAGATCACGCCCTCGAATCAGGGGCGCCACTCCCCAAAGAACCGCTTTTCTGGCTCAAGGCCCCGACATCTCTAATTCCAGATGGAGGAAAGATCGAGATTCCCTTCCCTGAACACAAGACCGATTTCGAGGCGGAGTTAGCAGTTGTGATTGGGAGACGGATGAGAAACGTGACACCGGCAGCGGCCGCCCGCTACATCTTCGGTTACACCGCGGCACAAGACATCAGCGACCGAACCATCCAAAAATCTGAGAGCCAGTGGGCCCGCGCTAAATCTTTTGATACCTTCACGCCACTCGGGCCCTACGTGGAAACGAAAATCGACCCGCATAAGTTGACGATTCAGCTCTTCCAGAACGGTCAACTCAGACAAAACTCCCTTACCAGCCAGCTCATCTTCAACTGCTACCAATTGGTGAGCTTCATTTCGACCAACATGACGCTGCTACCCGGTGACATCATTCTCACGGGAACGCCCAGTGGCGTCGGACCGATCCAATCTGGAGATCGACTGGAGGTGCGGGTTCAAGGCATGACCCCGCTCGTCAACACGGTCAAATAACCGGAGCGAGAGGCGTTCGTCGTTCCTCTCCACATCGAAGCCACAGATTCGCCGGCGACCGGGAGCAGGAAAGTCTCCTCTCGCCCCCTTCTTGTGTCGCATCCGTCGACTTAGGCCGGTATGTTCTCCGGCATGAAACGACGATTCCTCACCGCAATCGCCTTCCTCTCTATGACGTTCGCGCCGTTCTGCGAGGCCAACGAGCACGAACTCATCTGTCACAACCATCTCAGGCACCTCGCTCCTGTCGACTCACCAGAACATCGAAAGTACGCGCCCACCCGCGACGTCGATTACCTGCACTTGAAACTCGATATGACCCCGTCCTTCGAGTCCAAGACCGTTCGCGGCACGACGACACTCCAGTTCAAACCCATCTCTCGACCGGTCTCAATTCTAAAACTGGATGCCGTTGAGCTCACGGTCGAATCCGTCACCGGATCCAAACCCATCGCCAGCTGGCACCTCTCAGAAGACCAGCTCATCATCGAATTCCAGAACCCGCTGCCACTCGGCCAACAGAACTCCGTTGCCATCACCCACGAAGCCCAGCCGAAGAAAGGGCTGTATTTTCGAACCCCGGACATGGGCTACCTGGAGGGTGAGGATCACTTGTTCACCCAGGGCGAAGCCATCGAGTCCCGCCACTGGTTTCCCTGTTTCGATTCACCTAACGAGAAGCTGACAACCGAAGTCATTTGCCATGTACCAGATGGAATGATCGTGCTCTCGAACGGACGAAAACTGCGAGAAGAGAAGAACGAATCGACGGGCCTCACAACCTTCCACTGGCTGCAAGACAAGCCCCACGTCAACTACCTGATCGCAGTCGTCGCTGGCTATTTCGAGGCGATACACGACCAATACCGAGACATTCCGATGGCCTTCTACACGCTTCCCTCACGAATCGAACTGGCCAAGAACTCGTTCGCGGGCACCAAGGACATGATGGCATTCATTGAGGATATCACCGGAGTTCCCTACCCCTGGGATCGTTACGACCAAGTGTGCGTGAACGACTTCGTAGCCGGGGGCATGGAGAACACAACCCTCACGATTCTCACTGACGGCACTCTCTTCAGCGACGCCACCGAGAATATCCGTTCCAGCACGGGGCTCGTCACTCATGAGCTCGCTCACCAATGGTTCGGCGATTTGGTCACCTGCAAAGATTGGAGTCACCTGTGGCTCAATGAAGGCTTTGCGAGCTATTTTGAGGCACTCTATCTCGAACATCGAGACGGCGAAGACGCGTTCAAATACTCCCTCCTGAAGAAGCAAGGCGGTTGGCTCAACAACCCAACAGACCCAGTCGGAATCGTTAGCCGCGAGTATGACTCTCCCATGCAGCAGTTTAGTTTCCGGGCCTACCCCAAGGCTGCCTGGGTGTTGCACATGATCCGATCCACCATCGGCCCTGAGCTCTTCCAAACGATGATGAAGACCTACTTGCAACGCCATACCTACCAATCCGCTGGCACAGAGGATCTCAATAAAGTTCTCGAAGAACTCACCGGACGCTCCTTCGATCAGTTTCTCGATCAGTGGGTCTACCATGGCGGCCACCCAGATCTCGCGGTTTCTTACAGCTGGGATACCAAAACCCAGATGGCCAAACTCAACGTCCGTCAAAAGCAAAAACCAAGCGACAAGGTCTTGCTGTTTCGCTTCCCCTTGACCATTCGCTTCAAAGGCGAGAATTGGTCCCGCGACTTCGAAATCGAAATCTCTTCTGTGTCCGAAGATTTTTACTTCCCTCTCGATGAAAAGCCTTCGGTGCTCCGAGTCGATCCAGACTTGACGACACTTTTCAGAGCCGACGTAAAAGTGCCCACTGATATGCTACTAAGCCAGGTTCGCGATGAAACGGACCTCATCGGTCGAATTTTCGCTATTCGACAACTCGGGAAAAAAGACACTCACAAATCAATTGAGGCACTCAAGGAGCGGTTGACTCAAGACTCCTTCTACGGCGCTCGAATTGAGGCCTCAAAAGCTCTCCGTTCTCTGCACTCAAAAGCGGCACTTGAGGCTTTGATGGCAGGAACAGAACAATCCGATCCGAGGGTGAGAAACCAAGTCGTCTCAGACCTCGGACGGTTTTACGACACCCGAGCGCAAGATCTGGCTCTTGACGTGATCAATGAAGAGACAAACCCCATGATCAAAGCCTCGGCGATCACGTCCCTCACCCCGTACAACCACGAAGCCACGCGAGGCATTCTCCTTCGCAGTCTTCGCACACCCAGCTACCAGGAACGAATTGCGAGTGCCGCTGTCCGGGTGATCAGTGACCTAGCGGATCCAACCTACGTCACGCCTCTTCTCGAGTTCCTGATGTCGCGTCCTACCCGAATCCCTGGCGGCGTCTACAGTTCAAGCCTCAATGCACTTGCGCGGACTGCTCATGACCTGCCTGACCGAACGCTCGTTCGCGAGTTCTTGATCGGGAAAACATCGCACGCCAAGAACCGCATTCGATCCGCGGCAATTCGAGCACTGGGCACTCTCGGCGACCCAAAAGCCACTCCAGTGCTGGAAAGACTGGCCGCCGGACATGAGAACCACCCTGACAGAAAGACCGCTCAGGCGGCTCTCAGCAGACTGCGCAACACCGAAACTCCCAACCGCCAGTTAAAGCATCTGAATGACTCCATCGCTGAACTCAAAGAGAGCGAATCCAAACTCAAAGAGCAGCTGGAAACCCTTAAGAAACAGCTCGAAGCCTTGCAGCAAGAGCCCGCCAAAAAGCCAGTCGACAAGCCAACAATTGACGATCCCTTCGAAGAGGAGAACATTCCTCCCACTCACTGAACCGGCAAAGAGACACAAAGGACTAATAGACACTAAGGATCAAGCGAGAGCTTCCCTCGAACCGAGGGATCGCTCACCACGGCTTTAGTTGGCTCCGCGATTCTTAACAAAAGGCGCCCGCTGAGAACGCGGAATTCACCGTTGACAGCGCCACACCTAGACCGCTTAGTTTGCCCGCCTAGTTTTTAAATCGATCGAAAAGACCAGACAACATGCGTTGGACCCAAACCTTTATCCCCACTCTAAAAGAGACACCAGCCGAGGCAGAGATTCTCTCCCATCGTCTCCTCCTGCGAGCAGGCCTGATCCGCAAGCTCGCGGGCGGACTCTACACCTTCCTTCCCATGGGGTTGAAGGTTCTCCAAAAAATTTCCGCCATCGTACGGGAGGAAATGAACCGAGCGGGTGGGATCGAGATCTTGATGCCCGCCCTGCAACCACCCGAAATCTGGCAGCAAAGCGGTCGCTACGAAACCGCCCAAGACGTCTTCTTTAAGGCACAAGATAGAGGCAAGCGCGAGTGGATTCTGGGTCCCACTCACGAGGAGGTCATCACCACACTCGTTGGCAGTGAGGTCAGCTCCTATCGCCAGCTCCCTCGAAATTTCTACCAAATCCAGACCAAGTTCCGTGACGAGATCCGCCCTCGCTTTGGGCTGATGCGGGCGCGTGAATTCGTCATGAAAGATGCCTACAGTTTCGACGTCTCCGATGAGCTTGCCCAAGTGAGCTACCAAAAGATGTACGATGCCTACGTCAACATCTTCCGTCGCTGCGGCCTCAAAGCACTGCCGGTCGAAGCGGACACGGGAGTGATGGGCGGCAAGCATTCTCACGAATTCATGGTCCCCGCAGAAGTCGGTGAAGACGACATCGTCTACAACGCATCCGGCACCTACGCTGCCAACATCGAAAAAGCCACGAGCGCTATTCCCGCCCCGTTTCCGGACGCAGTGGACGTCAGCTCACTCGACGCCATCGAGAAATTCGCCACCCCTGGCGTAAAAACAATCGAGGCCCTGGAGAAGGATCCCTACAACGTACCGGCCAACCGACAGATCAAGACGCTGGTCTACATTGCGGATGACAAACCGATCCTCATTCTGGTTCTTGGTTCCGATCAACTCAATGAGGCCAAACTGGCTGGGGCCATCGGTTCCACCACTTTCCGCCCCGCAACACCGGAAGAAATCAACGAGACCCTCAAGGCACACCCAGGGAGCCTAGGCGCGGTGAACGTGGATGGACTCCAGATCATCGCCGACAACAGACTCAAGAACGCGCACGGCATGACAACCGGGGCCAATGAAGACGGATTCCATCTCAAGAATGTGTGCATTGATCGAGATATCAAGGTTTCCGAGTGGACAGACCTGCGAACCGTTCAAGCCGGCGAGCCTTGCCCTGAAACCGGCGAACCGCTTGAAATCAGAGCGGCCATCGAAGTCGGGCATGTCTTCAAACTGGGAACAAAATACAGCGAAAACATCGGGGCTCTGTTCCTAGATGCGGAAGGCAAGCAACATCCCGCAGTGATGGGTTGCTACGGCATCGGAGTGACCCGCACGCTCCAAGCCATTATCGAGCAAGATCACGACGACTCCGGAATTATTTGGCCGATCGGCGTCGCTCCGTTCACCGTTTGTATCACCGCTCTCGATATCGATCCCGAGAGCCCGGCAATGCAGACGGCTGAATCCATCTATCAAGAACTGACGAAGCGCGGTATCGACGTGATCCTAGACGACCGGAAAGAGCGCCCGGGAGTGAAGTTCAAAGACTCGGAGCTCCTTGGCTTCCCCATCCGAATCGGGGTCGGTGCGCGTTCTCTCAAAGAGAATGTCGTCGAAGTGAAGCCTCGCACAGGGGAACTGCAAAAAGTATCGCCAGAGGAAGTGGTTGGAGTCATTACGACCTGGCTCGAGGACAACCAATCCCCGAGCACCGTTTAATTCACCTGCCCATTTAAGAGAGCACCCCTGACGGTTGATCCATCAGGGGTGTTTTATTTCCTAGCGGAGCATGTGGCAGAACATGGCATCCCTGAGCTTGGGTTCAAACCAAGTGCTCTTGGGAGGCATGATCTGATCGGCGTCAGCGATCGCCATCAAATCTTCGATATCTGTCGGAAACATCGAGAAAGCGACTCCGTTGTCGGAACCGTTCACGAGGCGCTCAAGCTCCTCATTGCCGCGAATTCCGCCCACAAAAGCAACTCGCTTGCTGGTCCGAGGATCCTCGATTCCAAGCAATGGATTCAGAACGTGCTGTTGAAGAATAGAAACATCCAGCCGCTCGACCGGATCTGCGGCCGAGCGAGCATTCTCCTTGAAGCTCAACTCGTACCATTTCCCACCTAGGAACATGCCCACATCGTGCTTCTTGTTCGGCACAACCGAAGCGCTCTTCTCTTCGACATCCGCAATCAAGCGAATGGCTTCGAGAAACTCCTCGACCGACCGACCGTTAAGATCTTTAACAAAGCGATTGTAAGCCAAAATCTGCATCTGATTGTGCGGGAAAAGAACCGTTAAAAAGTCCCCACTGTGATTCTTCCCCTCACGCGAAACAGCTACTCGCGAAGCGGCTGCACTTCGATGGTGCCCGTCTGCGATGTAGAGTGTCGGAATAGCCCGAAATTGCTCCTCAATCGAAGCAATCAGCGCAGGATCGCTAATGGTCCAGGAACTGTGCCGAACATCGTCCTTCCCCACGAAGTCGATCTCCGGGGTCTGCTCGATGATAGCAGCGAACTGCGCATCAAGATCGGCTTGCGCCGGATAGGTCAAAAAGACCGGGCCCGTCTGGGCATCGAGCGCCTCCATGTGGCGTACTCGATCGTCTTCCTTGTCCGGCCGGGTAAATTCATGCTTCTTAACAATACCCTCGTCATATTCTTGGCAGCTCGCAACGGCGACCAGACCGACTTGGCTGTGTTCCCCCATGATCTGGCGATAGAGGTAGTAAGAGGCCGTCTCATCCTGAACCAGAAAACCGTCCTTCATCAGGCGATCGAAATTCTCACGCCCCTTGGCATAAACCGAGGAATCGAAGGGATCTGTTCCTGGGGCCAGATCTACCTCTGGTTTGCTCACATGAAAGAAGCTGTGGGGACGCCCTTCGACGGCTTCACGGGCTTCATCAGAGGACAACACATCATACGGAAGCTCGCAGATCTCACTAGCCAACTCAGTTTTGGGGCGCAATGCGCGGAATGGTTTTACACTTGCCATAAAGAATCAATTCAAGAGCCCGACCAAAACAGAATTTCCGCAGTCCCGTCAAATATTTGTTAAAGATGCTGGAATTCGTTCACCAATCGGCCGCAAGGCTGAGAAAAGGCTTGAACTTACCCCTAATATAAGTTTAAACGCGCCTGACTAATGCCATCAAACGTAATGATTTCTCACCGATGCGGCGCGTAATAATGGAACGCCAACCGCACTTAACTCAGCCATTGGGGGTTTCTTGAGTCGTCCTCACTTTTCCCGTAACCGTCGTTTTCGTGGACCTCGTATTCGTACTAATGAACGAATCCGCGCCCGAGAAGTTCGAGTCGTAGATGCCAAGGGAGGCCAGCTCGGTGTATTCAGCCGGCAAGACGCCCTAAGAATGGCCCGAGAGAGAGGCGTTGACCTCGTGGAGGTCGCCGAAAAGGCGGATCCACCTGTATGTCGCCTGGTTGACTTCGGAAAATACCAATACGAACAGTCCAAGAAGAAGAAGGAGAACAAGAAGAACCAGCACTCAAATCGCACAAAAGAAGTGCAGTTGAGTGTGAAGATTGATCCTCACGATCTCCAGACGAAGAAGAATCACGCGATCGACTTCCTCTGCGAGGATATGAAGGTCAAAGTGACGCTCCGCTTCCGAGGACGCGAAAATGCTCACACCGAGGTTGGCTTCGAGGTTGTCAAACAATTCCTGGATGATGTTCAAGCGTGGGGCCAGCCCGATGCTCCGACGAAGAAGATCGGCCGTGGACTGATTGTGATGATCAGCCCACTACCTAAGAATCAACGTGCCGAACACCCTGGACACGAGAAGACAAAGCTGATCGATGAGCCAGAGCCTGAAGGTGAAGAGGACGATGATCACGAAGGCCATGATGAGCACGACGAATAGTCGTTGATCTAATCAAGAATTAACCGCAAAGGGCTTGGGAGCTATCCCAGGCCCTTTTGCTTCATCATTTCTTCCATCAACTTCTCCATCTGGATTTCTGCCAAATCGGCCGTCAGCTCATCAGTCGCCTTTATCAGGGTCTGCAAACGCTGCCAATCGCCCACGTAGTCCGCATCTTCCTCGGGAGCTGGCCCCATACAGTCCGACAGATCCTTGATCGCGGCCCGTAGTTCGACGAGATATTCATCCGCGAGCTCATCGGCGCACATTTCAACGCCCTGCTGCGTCGCCGTCAGAATCTCTTTCGCCTTCAACCGGTTCTCAATCCAACGGCGGGCAGCTAAATCATCAAAGGCGTGCTCAACGGATTCTTCTACCATTTGCTGCACGTCCGCATCATCTACATCCACTGCCGATTTCACACGTTCGATGCGCTCTTGTCCCGTCTTGATATCCCGCGCCAGGACATTCAAGACACCGTTCACATCGATCTCAAACTGCACTCCTACCCGCGGGACCCCACGGGGAGCTTTCTCGAACGAGAGCGTAAAGCGACCCAAACTCCAATTGTCCTTAGCTTTTTCGCGTTCTCCTTGTAGGAGATGAATCAACATCTCGCGTTGTCCATCCACAGCCGTGGTAAAAGTCTCACCGGCCTTGACTGGAATCGTTGAATTCCTCGGAATGATCACATTCATCAAACCACCAAAGGTCTCAATCCCCAGAGAGAGTGGCGTCACGTCGAGTAACAACACGTCCTTAAATTCTCCATTGATGATTGCTCCTTGAATCGCTGCGCCCAGCGCAATGGCTTCATCAGGGTGCTGACTGACGTTCAGAGCTGGACCATCGGCTTCATGGTACTCATCCCCCAGTCGAAGATCACCCCGCGTTTCTTCGAACTCCGCACATTCAAACCACTCAGCCACCCGTTTCCTCACCAAAGGCATCCGGGTCTGGCCCCCAACGAGAATGACCTGGTCCAGGTCTTTAGCAGAAAGCTTGGCATCCTCTAGGGCCCGACGACAGTGCTGCCGGGTTCGCTCCACAACGTCGCAGCAAAGCTCTTCGAGCGTCGCTCGAGTCAATTCATACTCAAAACTGAAATCAGGCGTCAAAAAGGGCAGCAACACCTCAGCAGAGTCTTCCTGACTCAACTGAATTTTGGCGACTTCAGCGACTTCCCTAATTCTTGCCTTGGCCTCCATCGCCAAGTCTTTCTCGCCCGGCCCCCCGGCCTTCTTGATCGCTTCCAGTAGGAAGGTCACAATACACTGATCAATGTCGTCTCCACCAAGGCGCGTATTCCCATTGGTTGAGAGCACTTGAAAGGTTCCTTCCGTTAGCTCCAGGATCGAGAGATCGAAGGTTCCACCGCCTAGGTCATACACGGCAATCTTCGAGCGATCACTCAGCTTATCCAATCCGTAGGCTAGCGCTGCGGCTGTCGGCTCATTGATGATTCGCTCCACGGTCAAGCCAGCCAGCCGTCCCGCCTCAATGGTCGCCTGCCTCTGAGCATCGTTGAAGTAGGCCGGAACCGTGATCACGGCCCGTGTCACCTCCGATTCAAGGCCTTCCTCTGCCACCGCCTTCAAGTGCTTGAGGATCTCGGCAGACACCTGCTCCGGAGATTTGGATTCATGGCCCAAGGTCACCACAACACCCCCGTTATCATCGGCGGCGATCGAGTAGTCGACGGATCGAGAATCATTCTGGCACTCGCGATACCGGCGCCCCATGTATTGCTTCACGGAATAAACAGTCGATTCGGGAGCAGCATTTCGCCCGCGTTTGGCCACCTCCCCAACAACGACCTCGCCCTCCCGGGGACCGAATCGGACGACCGATGGCGTGATGCGGTTCCCCGCCCCATCTGCCAACACGATCGGAAAGCCGGAATCGACGACTGCCACCGCAGAATTCGTCGTTCCAAGATCAATACCTATTATCTTACTCACGAGCCGTATGCTGCCACGAGCGCCGGTGAACCGACACGAAAAAACATCCGTGAGGGCCCTCCTCAACATTGAAGGCGCGCGATAGTGACTCGTCGGAACGTCGCGCGCTCCCTGCAGTTGTTCTCAGACAGAAGCAGTTGCTTGCGGGATTCCCCAAGACTTCACTTTGCGATCACAAAGCCTGCTTGCGCCCAGTCCGCGAAATCTCCTTTGGTTCCATCGCCGGCATCAGTCGCAACTAGACTCAATTGCTGAGCCCCTTCCGGCAGTGCAACATCAAATCTCCAGGGCATCTCGCCGACTCGCATCACGGGACTCTCAGCACGCAACCTCCCATCCACAAACACTCGAAAAACCACACTACAATGGCGAGCAATGTTGCTTCCATTCTGGCGACGGATCACTTCTTCATCCACACCCGCCAGGGCGACGAAGCGCCGAAACCTTGGCTCAAGATCATAGATCAACTGGGTCACCGCCTGCACACCGACTCCCCGCGAATACTCTCGCCCACCAAGACGAATCGGTGTCCCAAGGTTGCTCTGGTCCCACTGAAGGTCGCGAACGAAGGGTTCACTCCGAAAATCTCGACTCGAGGCCGAGTGCCCCGGACCCCGCACAAGGCTTGGCTCGATTTCTGAAAGGTAAAGGTCCGGCGAAGCCGGAGGGGCGCTTCGTCTGAAGAAATGCCCCTCGCTCACCGATGAAACCTCTCCAGATCGGGTATACGCTACGGCCCTCAGATGACTCGTCTCATTGATCTCAACCGGTCCGCTGTAAACCTGACTAAGCCGCGTCGGATGCGAGCCATCAAGGGTATAAAAAACCTGCACAGCTGGATCTCTCGGAAAAGTCAGCGCAATCTGGATCGATTCATCGAAGTGATGAGGTCTCCCCTCCGTGCCCCAAGGCGCCATCCGTACAGGCTCCAACAACTTCTCTAGATTCACCATACCCATCGCCGCAAAGGCCGCCCCCAAGTCCACAGTCGGAATAAGATGCCTCTCAAAATGCTCGAGGACCTCCTGCGTGAGATCATCTGGCGTGAACTTGCTCTCCGGCAGATACACCCCGTGAGCATCCGTTAAATCTCGGGCTAGAATACAACGCATCCCAGCCTTCATCATGTTGGCAACCCCCACTGACTTCCCAAGCACGCAGACTTGCGTGTGAACCCCCATGTAGATCAAGTGAGTGATCCCTTTCTGTCGACACAAGGCATAGAGCACCTCCGGATCATTAGGAATCAAATCATCTCGATGAATCTTCAGCGATGGGTGCATACCATCCCAACCAAAATTGCCTCGGCACTTTTCAGGACCACAAGTACAACCGCCACCGTCTCGCGCCGGAGGACACTGAACCTCAGCCAGCTCCGGCAATTTCATTCCCTCAGTCGCGACAGCAATTTCTCGTTGAGGCAAACCGTTGTACGAGTTGATGACATCGGTGGGGCACCAGAAGACTTGTCCTCCCATTCTGCGAACCTGATCAAGAACCGGATTCATGCGGGGGACCAATGCACCGACTCGTTGCGTCGAAGTCTTACACCAGTGCCAGTTCCACATATCAATCGCCACGACGCCAACTCGATATCCAGGCACCCGTTCCACGAAGGTCTCTTTCTCGCTTGTCACGGGATCCCTCCGAGTCAGCGGCAGGCTCAACCACTGCGGTGCCGCCCCTTTCACCAACTGATCGGGTGCTGGCTGATCTAGGCACCAGAAAACGGCGTTCCGCAGAAGCCGCCGAAAGGGTCGTTTCTCAAAATCCTCGGGATCTCCCAGTGAAGTGTAAAAGCTCCGACCACCACCTTCGGGGATTCGGTAAGTCCACGCAACGGGCTCACGATCCATTCCGCCAACCAACTTACCATTTAACAGAACCTCCACTCCCTCCGCCAAATCACGATTCCGATAAAGGTGAGCCGTTGAGCGAAACTCGGAAACTTCGAACCCATCCAAGATCGGGTGCTCTCGCCCCAGCGGAGTCATCACGACATGAGACCGCGGATCGTAGGGCGGCTTGTTTCCATAATGGCCCTGGTAATCGGCCCCGAAGATCTCGTTGTCAAAATGCTCCCAGCGAACATGCGATTGACTCGGGGGTTCACGGTCAAAGGCGTGGGACGCCGTCCGAATTCCCAGGACTGCTCCGCCTTGTGCTATGAACTGTCTGACCATTCCCATCTGCTGAGTCGAGGGCGTCCGCCGTCGAACGCTCACAACCAAGAGATCGGCATCAACCAGCTGATTCAGTCCTGGAAAATCGTTGGGATCCGTTTCGTTAACAATCGCAAACTGGCAATCCATACCCTGAGAAACAAGCTCCTCTCGGGCAAAACGAGGCAGGGTCTCGGCTGTCTGGTATTCCTGCTCGCCGATCATGAAAACCACTCGAGCCGCTCGAGCCTTCTCTACCGGACTGATCAGCAAGGTCGAGACACAGACCCACACGCTCGAAATTTTTTGAAGCTTCTTCAGGCCGATGAGTAGGTATCGCATCACCAAAGAATACCAACTCCCTCCAAATAGCCAACTCTCGAGCTCGGTCAAAACTCGAGCATCTAATCCCGGAGCGCTCTCGAAAGCAAGAGAGTCGCCTCCACTACTTCTTTACGATAGGCTTCCACTGCATCCGCTGCCCTGCCGATTTGATCGTCCACTGTATCCCACTCGCCTTCTTCAATGGCTTCGCGAACACCCGGAAACGTTTTCACCCCATAGCCCGTATAGAAGCCCGGGGCATAAACCTGATGACGGAACCAAGGCCGACGCGGAAGTCCATCGGGCAAGAGCAGGCGCTGCTCCGCCCGAAAAAGACGCTTATTCACCCGTCGAAGTTCTTCCCTGGACACCGCATCGGGATGCTCATAAAAAGCACTAACCGCGTTGGCATAGTCTTCACTCGTTCGCTCTAGCCGATCCAAGGCATTCAGCAGCGGCGCAAGACTCACGTGTGGCACTCGTTCTTTTCGTCCGGGATTTACGAAGCGCAGGGTCGGATCAGAAGCCAGCTTCCAATGCCCCTCAGCAACTAAGAGATTGTGGTGATCCACGGCTGTCCTCGTCGATTCCAACAACTCCTCTAATTCACCCGCATAGCGGGCGAACGTCTCACTGGCCGCACCAAATTCAAAGGGCAGCAACTCCGCGTCCAAAAGACGAAGCGTCAAGCGCCCGCACAATTGGGTCAAGGCAAGTCCATAATCGAAATTGGGATCGATGAAACGAGTGTAGTGATCGAAGGTGTCAAAGCAGGTATGATATTCCCCGCCAATCCCTTCTCCCCCAAAAGACACATTGAATGTAGGAATGCCAAGATGTTGCAAAAACACTGTGTAGTCAGAGCCCGAACCAAGCGCACTCAGGAATAGGTCGGGCCGATTCAGCAATCGCTTTCGCTGCTCTGAATTGCCATGAACAATTCGGGAAGAGCGAAGCCGATCCGAGACAGAGACGCCGGTTTGCGGATCCTTCACGGCATGAGCCACTCCGGCGACCAATCCTTCCAAAGCATGTGAACCCCCGATTCGCAGAAAGCCCCGCGAATTCCCATCCGTGTTGATGTAGGCAACGGCCTTCTCTCGCAAGAGGGCGGCGTGATCCTCTGCCCACTCTGTCGAACCCAGAAGACCAGGTTCCTCAGCATCCCAACTACAAAAAACGATGGTACGTTTCGGTCGCCAACCTTGTTTCATCAACTCGGCAAAAACCCTTGCTTGCTCCAGAACCGTCACCATCCCACTGATCGGATCTCGCGCTCCGATCACCCACGCATCATGGTGATTGCCCCGAATGATCCATTCGTCCGGAAACGTCGATCCTTCCATTTTTGCGATCACGTTGTAGGCCGGCACCAAATCCCAATTGAAGCTCACCTTTAGTCGCACCACCGTTCCGCCTCCACCCATCCTGTAGGTCAAGGGAAGAGCCCCTCGCCAAGAGTCTGGAGCAACCGGGCCATCAAGAGTCTTCAGCAGAACCTCAGCGTCAACCGATGAGATCGGTAGCACGGGAATCTTCATCAAGGTTTCCGATTCAGACCGCTTTAAGCGTCGGGCGTCGCGAGTAGCACCATAATTCGGAGTGAGCGGATCGCCTGGCCGCATTGGGAGATCTACCACTGAACCCCGCTGTACGGCCGTGTCATGCTTGAAAGCCCCGTTGGGGTATGCCGCCCCTTGAGCAAAGCCATCCGCGGCGGGATCATTGTAGATGATGCACCCGATGGCACCCCGCTCGTGAGCCACTTTGGGTTTGATGCCGCGCCAAGACCCTCCGTATCGGGCAATCACGATCTTGCCTTTCACATCGATGCCTCGACGCTCCAACTCTTCGTAGTCCCTCGGTAGGCCCTGATTGACGTAAACCAAACTTCCGGCAACATCCCCATCCGCCGAATAGGCGTTGTAGGGCGGTAGCCCTTCTTTTCGAAGGGCCTCAGCTGCGGAGTCTGATCCGACGATCACTTCTTCCAAGGCAAGGTCTATGGGAAGAGGTCGGAGCTGTTTCAATTCACGAGTCTTGGGTGTAGGGAACAAAACATAATAGGTCTCGATCTTCGTTTGGTATCCCCAGCCACGAAAGAGTGCGGCAATAAACTCGGCATTCTGTTTTGCTTTTGGTGAGCCCGCATGATGCGGCCGTTGTGTCATTTCCTCCATCCAGGCGCGAAGCTTGGATGCGTCAAGCAACTCATCATAAGCAGCCTCGCGTGAGAGCAACTCGGCAACATTCGCAGGTCGATATCCTGGAACCGAATCCGCCACCAATGCTCCTGCAATCCACCAACAACATAGGATCGAGAATAGAGTCCTTCGAGAGTATGCCTTCATCATGGGATATGCTAGCCATCCGGATCGCCCCGTCACGATCTTTTGCCCCCTATCGTCAGCCTAGGTCCTCAATCGACTTATTCATGGTTGCGTCTCACCTTCGTCATCTTCTATCATCTTTCACCATGAAGCCATTTCTTGCTCTATTCATCACAGGTTTCCTCTGCCTGAGCATCCCAGCAAAAGCCCAACTCCCCACGATCACGGAAGTCGAATACCAACCCTTTGTCGCCGCCACAGAGCGCTTGCTCGAAGCCCTCGTTTTTGTCGGAGCACCGCTGACGGCAAAGGATGAGAAAACTGTTCGCGAAGCCACTCAGATGGACGATCAAGAGGACGCTATCCGAGAGATTCAAGCAGTTCTCGATCGTTACACCGTTGCCGGCGTTCACATTAATCCAGAGAGCCGGGTGAAAGTGGCAGAGGGTCCTGCCGTCAAAAATCTCGTCCAACAGGGGTGGCGCACCTTTCTCGTGAAGGTTCATAACGAAGCTGGGATCAATCCTCAGCTCGTTGCCGAGAGCCCCAACGCCGGCCCACAATACAAGAGAAGCAGCGGCTCGCCCGATCCCAAGTCAGAAATCTCTCAGAGCGATGTTGCCCAGCGATTCCTCGACATCGAAATGTTCAACAAACCGCCCCTCAAGCCGAATCTTTCGGGCCTCGCCGCCGAGTACCGAATCATTCAGCTCTTCAGCCGAGATATTGGAAAACGAGAAGCCAAGCTCGCATTCAACGTTGGACAAGGAACCCAAGATCTTGGCTTCCGGAACGCCGTTCCGATTCTCTTCAATTGCCTTCCAGCGGTGGAAGTCGTCCTGAAGGTCAAGGATCACGATGGGAGTCCGACCTCAGCTGCTTTCGTCGTTCGCGACAAATTCGGTCGGATCTATCCGAATCCTGCTCGTCGACTCGCCCCCGACTTTTTTTTCCATAACCAAGTCTATCGTGCCGATGGAGAATCGCTTCATCTTCCTCCGGGCGACTACCAGTTTGAGATTTCACGAGGCCCCGAGTATCGCGTGCAAAACCACACCATTACCGTCAAAAGCGGCGTTGTCAGTCAGGTTGCCACGTTCGAGTTAGAACGGTGGATTCACCCCAAGGCCCGTCAATGGATTTCAGGCGATCACCATGTCCACGCCGCTGGTTGTGCGCACTACGAGAATCCGACTGAGGGCGTCACACCAGCCGACATGATGCGTCATATTCTCGGTGAAGATCTCAACGTCGGCTGCGTGCTCACCTGGGGCCCCTGCTGGTATTCACAGAAGAACTTTTTCGAAGGGAAGACGTCCGCACTCTCGGTTCCCAACTATCTGATGCGCTACGACGTCGAGGTCAGTGGTTTTCCTTCCTCGCACGCGGGCCATCTCTGCTTGCTCCGATTGACAGAGGACGACTATCCCGGAACCACTCTCATCAACGAGTGGCCGAGCTGGACGCTTCCAGTCCTCGCTTGGGGCAAGAGTCAGGGCGGCGTCGTCGGCTACAGTCATTCCGGCTGGGGCCTCGCACTGCCTGATTACGCACCAAACGGCGAACGCGTCTGGCGTAACGCACGACGCGGAGCGGACCAAGGCCAGTGGACCGGTCGAGCAGCAGACATCCTGCCCGATTATGCGATGCCTCCCTTCGACGGCATTGGAGCCAACGAGTACGTCGTCACCGTCGCTCACGATGTTTGCGATTTTATCTCCGCCGTCGACACCCCCGCCATCTGGGAGTTGAACATCTGGTATCACACCCTCAACTGCGGATTCCGAGCTAAAATCAGTGGAGAGACAGACTTTCCCTGTATCTATGGGGACAAAGTAGGACTGGGCCGGATCTACGTTAAACTCGATCCAGGTCAAACCCTCGACTTCGATACATGGGTCCAAGGATTGAAACGGGGTAGAAGCTACTGCGGCGACGGCATGAGTCACATTTTCGATTTCAAAGTCAACAACACCGCTCTTGGCGAACCCGGCACTACGGGGGAACTCTCCCAACTCAACCTCCTCGAACCTGGAAAGGTGAAAGTGAGCTTCGATGCCGCCGCCCTGCTCGCAAAGGAACCAACCGCCGAGACGGAGCGAATCCGAAAACGAAGGCTCGACCAAAAGCCTTACTGGCATATCGAACGCTCACGGGTCGATGACACAAGAAAAGTTCCCGTCGAGATCATTGTCAATGGCTACCCCGTCGCTCGCCGAGAGATTCTTGCTGATGGAACGACCATTCCCATGGAGTTTGATATCGACATCGAACATTCCAGTTGGGTTGCCGTTCGTATCCTCCCGTCCGTACACACCAACCCCATCTTCGTCGAAGTCGGTGGCAAGCCCATTCGAGCAAGTCGGCGCAGCGCCGAGTGGTGTATCAAGGCCGTCGATACCTGTTGGAATTCGAAACAAGGTCGGATTCGAAACTCGGAAAAGGCAGCAGCGGCGGAAGCCTACGACCAAGCTAGAAACATCTACGCACAGATTCTCAACGAGTCAGTCGCGGAATAGGACGAGAAAAGCGTCCCCATTGATCGAGCATTATCTAACGGGCCGAGCACAGCGCTCGGCCCGTGTTCATTCACACCAAGCGGTCGACATACTAGGTTAGTCCTTCAATCAAAGCTCGCTGCAACTCAGGAGACGGGATAGGATCTACCGACCCGAGATCCCATATGAAACCCATTGTTCAAATCTCACTCGACCTAACTTCGATCCCTGAAGCTCTCGACACCGCGCGCATGGCGATCGATGCCGGCGTGGACTGGCTCGAGGCTGGAACCCCGCTGATCATTGCTGAGGGCATGAACGGCGTCCGCGCACTACGTGAGGCCTTTCCCGATACTCCCATCGTTGCCGATCTCAAGACAATGGACGGCGGCTGGCTCGAAGCACAACTGATGGCCAAAGCGGGAGCAACCCATGTCGTGGTGATGGGTCAAGCCCACGAAGAGACCGTGGAACTCGTCGTCAAGGCAGGATCAGATTTCGGGGTCTCTGTCATGGGAGATAATCTCGGCATGCCAGATATGGTCGCGGGAGCCAAAAAGTTGGCGGACCTCGGTTGCCACCAGATTATCCATCACATCGGCTACGATTTTAGAAACCTCCGACGCGAACGTGGCCAGGAAGCCCCAGATCCCCTCGCGCAACTACGAGAGGTTGTTGCAGCGGTCGACGTACCGGTTCAAGCCGTCGGGGGACTCACGCTTGAACAAGCGATCGAAACACCGAGCTACGGGGCGCCTCTCGTCGTAATTGGCGCCCCGCTGGCTATCGATGCCAACGCCTTTAAAGCAGCAGCGGGAGACACCGCAGCGGTGCTCAGAGAAATCTGTGATCGCGTGCACGGGTTCGGCGCTGTCCCTGTTGGAAAGGAGCGCCATCAATGAGCTCCTTGATGCCCGCCATCGTCAACTACGCCGAGGCACCACACAGCGTTGAACTTCGCGAGATTCCCGTTCCCGAGATTGGGGACAACGATGTCCTCCTTCAGGTCGAAGCAGTCAGCGTCTGCGGAAGTGATCTACACCAATGGCTCGGTGGTATCAGTTGGAAAGTCAACTACCCCTGTGTTCTCGGGCATGAATTTGGAGGCTTCGTCACCAAGACCGGCAAGGCCGTGACGAACTTTAAAGAAGGCGACCGAGTCGTCAGCGAAACAGCCGCAGTGATCAATCCTGATTCCCCGATGACTCGGCGCGGCCTCTACAACCTGGACACCGACCGACTCGGCTTTGGCTATGGCGTGAATGGCGCCATGACCAAACTCGTTCGCGTGCCCCAACGGTGCCTTCATCGCATTCCCGAATCCTTGGCGTTCGAGAAAGCTGCCCTGACAGAACCTTGCTCCGTCGCCTACAACGCTGTCTGCGTCAACGGGCAGATCAAATCCGGCGATCATGTTCTCGTGCTGGGACCAGGTCCGATTGGCTTGCTCTGTGCGATCATGGCCAAGCTCAGTGGCGCAGGCCACCTGATTGTTGCGGGACTTCCCAGCGATCAAAAACGACTTCAGATTGCCAAACAGATCGGCGCCGACGCCGCGTTAGAAGGCCAGGTTCTAGAACATGTTCAGAATCAGGGCGATGGACTCGGAGTCGATGTCGTAATCGATGCCGCCGGAGTTTCCGCAACCTTCGAACTCGCCATGCAAGCAGTGCGACCGGCTGGGCAAATCATCAAAGTCGGATGGGGCCCCCAACCTTTGAACTACAGCATCGACGCCATGGTTCAAAAGGCCGTCACCGTTCAAGGAAGCTTCTCACACAATTGGCCGGTCTGGGAGCGCGTGCTTCGAATGATTCATTCAGGACAGCTTGACCTCGACCCCATCATCAGCCAGGTCGATCGCCTCGAGAATTGGCAAGAGTGTTTCGAACGCATGCACCAAGGCGATTACGTCAAAGCCATTCTCACGCCTCAGATCTAAGCAACGAAATAATCTAAGTGACACCGCCATGCCTCTAGCTGCCTTCCCGAAGTGCTTCATCGATTCCATCTGCGTCGAGAAAAGCATGACCGTCTATGACTGGATCGAGGCCACCGCGCCGATGGATATTGATGGACTTGAATTCTACTGGCCCATGACCCCATCGAATGACTTCGCGGAGACACAGAAACTGCGTCAAGCCGTCGAAGCACAGGGCCGCAGTATCCCGATGATGTGTTACTCCCCCGATTTCACAAAACCAGCTCTCGAGGATCGCATGCGCGAAGTCGCAGAAGAACGCCAAGCCCTCAAAGTCTGCGAAGATCTCGGGGTTCGTTTTTGCCGCGTGCTCTCAGGACAACGACGTCCCGATGTTTCCCGTCGCGACGGCATCCAATGGGTTCGCGAATGCATCGAAGAACTCCTCCCCAGCGCCGAGCAACATCAGGTCGTCCTCGTGCTTGAAAACCATTACAAAGATGGATTTTGGGACTATCCCGAGTTCGCACAGAAACGAGATGTCTTTCTCGAACTCTTGGATGCCATCCCCGAAAGCCCCTGGTTCGGCGTAAACTACGATCCATCGAACGCCATTACGGCGGGAGATGATCCAATCGAACTCTTACAAGACGTGAAACATCGGCTGCGTTCAATGCACGCGAGCGATCGCTATTTTGAGGGAGGCACGCTCGAAGATTTGAAACAACTCGACGAGGAACCGAAGCAGGGCTACGCCTCAATCCTGAAACATGGCGTGATCGGGGAGGGACTGAATGACTACGATCAAATTTTCAAGATCCTCAAAGGCGTCGACTTCAACAGCTGGATTTCGATTGAAGATGGTCCCGACCCTGAAAAAGGCATCCACGACATCACTGAGTCCGCCATCTTCTTGCGGCAGAAAATGTCGGAACACGGCTTGAGGTAAGCTTCCCTCAAGCTCCCCAGTATTCGTCCATGTAGTCGGGCCAGCGATCGACCGGCACGAACCCCAACAGATCTGCAAGAGGTTGCAGATCATAGCGCGGGCGCAATGTCGGAAGACTACAGGCATATACGATCTGATAGCCGAACCCAGTAGCCGCTTCCACCGTGGAGACAAAAAACCGAGAAGCATCTCGCGGACTGAAGTAAACATCCCGATGCACCTCGTTCTGTTCCACCAATTCCGCATGTTCTGGATTTCGAGGACAGGCGCCAAGTCGCACGGATAGAACATCAATGCCATACTCTCGGTGAAACATCTTCCCCGCGATCTCACTCAACTCCTTGGTAACAGCATACCAAAATCGAGGGGATGGAGGTTCATCCACGCCGATTGGCCAGGGCCCCTTTTGCTGCCTTCCCCAAACAACCTGTCCCGAACTCGCCAACACGAAACGCTTGATTCCCTGCTTCTGGGCAGCCGTGAGAATCTGATAAAGCCCGCCTACATTCGCCGGCATCAATTCCGTGATAAACGGAGCGTCATCGGGCACAGCGCCGAGATGAATCAATACATCCACTCCACGACAGGCAGCCTGACAAAGTGACTCATCCTGTAGATCGCCTACAAACTGTTCATCGCAAGCTGGACATGGGTTGATGTCCAAACCAGCCACTCGATACCCCGTCTCCTTGAGCCCCTTCACCGCCACCCTACCAAGAGCGCCCGCCGCTCCTGTTACTAAAATTTTGTTAAACAGTTGTTCTTCACTCATTTGATCGCACCAGGATAAGAAGCCGTCCGAAACGGAGATTGGCCACAACGGAATTCTGTCACAATACGCACCAACTGCCACTCTGTTCCGATCAAACACGGTGACTTTTTCCTTTCGCTTGCAATCGCGATTTAATATCCCCTTGGTCCCAATGCGTGAGGAGATATTCCAAAACGTCTCGCAGATCGTGATCAAATTCGGAACGGGTATCCTCACCGATGAAAACAATCTGCCGGACCCAAAGCAGATTGAGCAATTGGTCAATCAAGTCGCCGCCCTTCATCGAGCCAAGAAGGAGGTCATTGTTGTATCCTCCGGAGCCGTGGGCGCTGGCATGGGAGCTCTCGGGCTCAAGAAACGCCCCACTCTCCTGCCTCAGCTACAAGCGTGCGCTGCCTTGGGACAGTCACAACTGATCGCCACTTATCAGGAGTATTTTGCTAAGAAGGGAATTCTCACCGCTCAGGTTCTTCTTACGCACGAAGACTTGAAAGATCATGACCGGCATCTGAACGCGCGAAACACGCTCGCTACCCTCATGGCTCAAGGCATCGTTCCCATCGTAAACGAGAACGACGCCGTCTCCTACACCGAGCTCAAGTTCGGCGATAACGACGCCCTTTCCGCACTTGTCGCAAGTTTGCTACCAGTGGACCTCTTGGTGATTCTCACTACCGCGGAGGGGGTCATCGAACATTTTGGCACAGCTCAGGCCAAACGCCTATCTGTGATCGAGAAGGTGGATCGCCATATTGAATCGATCGCTCGCGGCACTACCGCCGTTACGGCGACCGGAGGGATGGCTACAAAGGTGCTCGCAGCCAAGATCGCGAGTCGATCCGGCATTGCCACTCTGATTGCTTCCGGCACCAAGAAGCACATTCTGAAACACATGCTAGCCGGCAAAGACGAAGGCACCTTGATTTTGCCCACCAAGGCTAAACTCAAAGGCCGAAAGCGATGGATCGCCTTTTTCCACAAACCGCTCGGCTCACTCGTTGTCGACGAAGGAGCCAAAGCAGCCTTGCGCGAGAACGGGAAAAGCCTTTTGGCGAAGGGTCTCATTCGCGTCGAGGGTGAGTTCTCCAAGAATGATATTATTTCCATCTGTGACGCTGAAGGAACGGAGTTTGGACGCGGCATGTCAGCCTTCTCCTCCAAACAGATGAGCGAATCAGAAGCGACTGGCAAAGTCGTGGTGCACCGCAATAACCTCGTCATCCTCTGACCCATGAATCCCCCCAGCAAAGACCAGCCAGCGATCAACCAACTCCTAGAAGTCATGGCAGCTCTCCGTTCCCCTGAAGGTTGTCCTTGGGATCGCGACCAGGACCACATGAGCATCCGGTTTCATGCCGTGGAGGAGGTCTACGAACTCATCGATTCCATCGAGGCCAACGACAACAAAGAGATGATCGAAGAGTTGGGCGACCTCCTTCTTCAAGTCGTCTTCCACGCCCAACTCGGTGCCGAGCGCAACGACTTCAATTTCGAGCAAATCGCTCAAGGGATCGTAGACAAATTGGTTCACCGTCACCCTCACGTTTTCGGAGAGAGTGATGCCAAGACCGTGGATGCCGTTTGGACTCAGTGGGAGCAACTCAAGAAAGCCGAGAAAGAAGGCACCGAACATGAAAGAAGCTCCGTCCTGGATGGCATACCAAGACATCTCCCCGCCCTTCAATACGCCGAGAAGCTCGTCAAGAAAGCACGCAAACACGGACTCACCGACGAGTCGAACAGTGAAACCTCTCAGGAATCTGACGCACAAGCCATCGGAGCCACCCTGTTCGACCTTGCAGCTCGCGCCCAATCACAGGGACTCAGCGCAGAGTCTTTGCTGAGGGAAGAAATTAAAAAGCGCGAATCCCATTGGCGCGAATCGGAGACCTCGGCTTAAAACTCTTGCCCGAGTCCGACTTGCGGAGGGTCCGTCCGAAAACAGGCTAGCTGTCCATTTTGGCTTGCGCCTCTGTCTTCGCTCTCTACTCTCTGACTTACCACTCACCAAGGCACCCAAAACACAAGTCAACAAAACCAAAGCATATGATTCGTAAAACTCTTCACATTGCACTGGCGTTGGGAGCTTTGATCCTCGCGTCACAGCTGGAAGCGGCTGATCCGAAGGTTAAGTTCAACCTCACGTCAACTGGAGCCGATGTGGGCGCAACGGCAAAGGTTGAAGTCAAAGGTAAGAAACTCAAAGTCGAGCTCAAGAACGCCCAGCCAAACTCACTCTACACGGTCTGGGTTGATTTCCGACTTCGCCCAGACAAGACTCTACCGCCCGATTTTCCATCGGCGGCACAAGGCGTGGCCCCCGCATTCGGCATCGCCGATCCCGTCTACAACGGCATCCGACCCGACTTGAACGCTATCTTTACGGACAATAAGGGCAAAGGTAAGTTGGACATCAACCTTGACTATGAACTCTTGGAAGAAGACGCCTCTCCCGTCGTTGGAATGGAACTCTCTCAACAGGGACTCAATCGAGTCGGAGGTTATTGGTTGCGGGTTTATCCGGTGGATCCGAACACCGCCGCATCCAACCAGCTTGTCGATAATGACGGCACACCACTCGTCGTCAAAGGAACGGCTGAGGGTCTGACAATCGTGAGACATCCTGACTTCATCACCCACGGCCACACTCCAGGTGTCGGCGGTGTCGATCACTTCCCCGCGTTCTTCGGCAACTTTCCAGATCCCTCTGGCGGCTCCGGAAGCTCTGGCAGTGGAAGCTCAGACTAAGTCTTCTCCGACAAGATAATCACTTAAGACACAGGAGGCCCGGAATTACCCGGGTCTCCTTTATTTTAAGCTGGATCCTCGACGTTACCGCTTTCAAGCACTGAGGCGTTCTGACTGATCTCAACGCCCCCAGCGCTCCCCCTACCGAGAATATTTCCCTGCAACAGGCTCGCCTCACCCTGACCTCGCCAATCAATGGCTCGTCCCATCAGTTTCTCGCTACGGGTATCATGGATCTGACACCCGCTGATATTCATCCGAGAGCAGTCTTGCAGGAAGATCCCACAAGGAGCTGGATCACGAAGGGAGCATCCCGTCACATTCATCCGCTCACATCGCTCGAACTCAATCAAGCCCAAATGCTTCCGTCCCTCCCCGACATTCCACGTCTCTTCCCAATTCGTCTTCCCGGACGGTGCTCCCCTTAACTCAATTCCGTTGAGCACACAATCGGTCGAGTCAACGAATCTCAGGTTGGCATCAATCTCCCTCGTCGGCACCCAGTAGTTGTGTCCAAAAGTGTTGGATCCGATCGACAAGTCATCACATCCCTCAGCCAAGAGATTATGGCGAAAGCCCGAGTAAATGAAGTTGCCGGTCACAGAGATCCCTCGACACCCAACTAAGTGAAGGTTGATTGCCTGATTTCCGATGACGTTCCCGGTGATCGCCGCCATGCCCGGAGGCAGCGACTTGCTGGGATCAGGACCGAGGATACAGATATTGGCCCCTTGCGGTGAGTAGGTGGATTGGATCGTATTGGAGCAAATCGTCAGTTCACGCACCGAGGGGCGAGGGCTGTCACTCTCCTGCCCCCGCGAATCGATCCAGATCTCAGCGGTCGCTTCTCCCGGATCATTACCCGGATGAGACCGGAAATTGTTGTACTCAATATCATTGCCAGTGATCTGAAGATTCCGAATCTCCGATCTCTGAATCCGAATTCCACCCAGTCGATTATAGCTGATATGGTTTCCCGTGATATTGGTTTGGTGCAGATTCACTTCGTCCATCAGAACCCCTACTCCCCGGTTGTGATAAATCTGACAATCGCTGATCAGCACGTTTCGATTTCGATCGGTCAGCACAATCCCATTTCGAAGGTCGCGAAGAAGCACCTGTGACACAATCGGCTGAAAGGTCCCTCGAAGCTCGATCCCATCCGCCTCTTCATGGGCTCCTTCAATTTCGATTCCAGTGAGAACTGGCAAACGTTGCTTCTGCCAAATCTCCTTTGTCACTCCCATCGGATCCGCCGTCCCACGATGAGTTCCAACGAAGCGAAAGGCTGGCCCCGCTCCCTCCATCACAATCTTCGCGCCCCCGTGACTTCCATCGATCGAAGTTCGATCGACATCTTTTAGATTGATCTCAATTGTTTCGGTAATCCGATAGATCCCTCGCCCAAAACGCACCACGCCATCCCCCTGAGAAATCGCATGCCGAATCGCAGCTGTGTCATCAGTTTTCCCATCCCCTTCTGCCCCAAATGAAATCACATCACTCATGATCGCAAGCCTAGGCAACGGAGATCGAACGTGAAGCCAAAAATCAAAGCCAAAGTCATGGAGGGCAACTCGGATTTCGTCGTCTACGAGCCCTCCCTTCGAGGCCGATTCTGCTTTTCCAGATCCTTGCGGTTCTAAAAAAGGAATTTGCACGCCCAGAATTCAGCACCCATATTGGAGCCATGAAGCTGCTACAAACTCTCACAGTCACCCTGTGGACATTCGCGCTCGCAACGGTTTCCGCCAGCGAAAAACCGAATATCCTTTGGATCACGAGCGAAGACAACGGTCCTCACTTGGGATGCTACGGGGATGAGTATGCAACGACACCCCACTTGGACAACTTGGCGAAGAAGGGAATGATTTACCGCAACGCCTGGTCCAACGCGCCAGTATGCGCCCCTGCAAGAACAACACTCATCTCAGGGCTCTACCCTCCATCCACAGGTGCCGAGCATATGCGCAGCCAGACGAGACTCCCCAAGAACATTAAGATGTATCCCCAGTATCTTCGGGCAGCTGGCTACTACTGTACCAACAACAGTAAGAAAGACTACAACCTGGCAGAAGAAGGTACCGTCTGGGATGAATCGTCTAAGAAGGCACACTGGCGCGGCCGCAAGCCTGGCCAACCTTTCTTCTCCATCTTTAACTTCACCGTTTCACACGAAAGCCAACTGAGGAAACGCCCCCACCAAGCGGTTCACGACCCTGCTAAAGTTCGGGTTCCAGCCTATCATCCGGACACCCCCGAGGCCCGCCAGGACTGGGCTCAATACTACGACAAAGTTTCTGAGATGGACACGCTCGCTGGAAAAGTCTTGGCCGAGCTCGAGGCGGATGGACTTGCTGAGAACACCATCGTTTTCTACTACGGGGATCACGGTTCAGGGATGCCACGCAACAAACGCTGGCCCTACAACTCAGGGCTACATGTCCCATTCATCGTCTCGGTTCCGGAGAAATACAAGCATCTCGCCCCGGCTGACTATCAGGTGGGCGGCGAGAGCAAGCGACTCATCGGGTTTATCGATCTCGCACCTACGTTGATGAGTCTTATCGGCGAGAAGCCTGCTGAACACTTCCATGGCAGCGCCTTCATGGGAAAGTTCCAATCAGAAGCGCCAGAGTATTCCTATGGATTCCGAGGTCGAATGGACGAACGCTACGACCTCGTGCGTTCTGTTCGCGATCAAAACTTCGTCTACATCCGCCATTTCATGCCTCATAAAATCTACGGTCAATACATCGACTACATGTTCAAGACCCCAACCACAAAGAAGTGGCATGCCCTCTACCAAGAAGGAAAACTCACTCCGGCACAATCACTCTTCTGGCAACGTAAACCGGTGGAAGAGCTCTACGATCTGCGCTCAGACCGAGATGAAGTCAACAATCTGGCCAAATCGGAAGCCCACAAGGAAACGATGCAACGATTCCGAAAAGAACTCAGACGTTTCCAATTTGAGATTCGAGACATCGGACTTCTTCCCGAGGCCGAAGTTCACTCGCGAGCCAAAGGCTCAAGTCCCTACGAAGTCGGACAAGACCCCAACCAATTCAATCTCAAAGAAATCCGCAAGGCAGCGATGGCCGCCTCTCAAAGGGGCAAGAAAGCGACCGCGACCTTGAAGACATCGTTGGCCCATGCTGACAGTGCCGTTCGCTATTGGGGTGCGATGGGTTACGTGAATCGGGGAAAGCGCGCCGTTCGGGCGGACTCAGAATCCTTGAGAAAAGCACTGGCCGATTCCTCCCCCAGTGTCCGGGTCCTCGCCGCAGAAGCGCTCGGGAAATTTGGGCGCAAGTCCGATCTGGACGACTCCTTGGCCGTACTCATCGATGCAGCAGACATGAACAAACATAACGTCTGGGTTTCGATGCTTGCCTTGAACGCGATTGACGAACTCGATGAGAAAGCGCAGCCACTCCTCGCCCAGGTTCGCTCGCTTCCCCAACGGAACAATGCAAGCCCACAAAGATATCGCTCCTATGTTCCGGCCCTGATCAAGAAGATCGTATCTGACCTCGAATAAACAGACTCTCAATGCCAAACAAGATCGAGAAAACAGACGACGAGTGGAAAAATCAGCTCACAGCTGAGCAATTTCATGTGACCCGAGAACACGGCACTGAACGAGCCTTCACTGGGGCATTTTGGAATCAAAAGGAAGACGGCACTTACACCTGCGTCTGCTGTGGGCAGCCTCTCTTTAGTTCAGAAACGAAATTCGACTCTGGTACCGGCTGGCCAAGCTACTGGGAACCCATCGCGGAACAGAACGTGGAGACTAAGACGGATCGCAGTTGGTTCATGACTCGAACTGAAGTTCACTGTAGTCGCTGCGATGGACACCTCGGCCACATCTTCGAGGACGGACCAGAACCAACGGGTCTTCGCTACTGCATCAACTCCGCATCCCTTGAGTTCACACCGAAGAAATCTGAAGACTAACCATCTGCAGCGTCCCTGCCAATAGGTCTGAGCTTGGCGCTCCCGCAAGAACGGAACGGGTCAATATCCGTTGACCTCTATTTGGTGAATAGGAAACAGAGTTTCCATTAATTCCACCTTACTGAAGCGCCAAGCTCAGACCTCGGATCCAACCGACCCGCAACGACAACCCCAGTGTCCTCGCCGCGGGCCGATTGCTCCAACCCGAATCTTTAGTCAGTCGATTCCTCCTCTTCGTCTGAATCGACATCCGGAATCAGACGGAAGAACCGCGCCTCTGTTCCGGACGATTCCGCATCCACAATGTGGATAGCACCTTCCGTAGCAGTATTCGCACCTATCACATCCCACTGACCTAAAACCGTGCTCGATTCAATGCGAAAAGATTGCCCATTCGGCACCGGAATTAAGACATGCACAGAGCCGTCATCCAAACGCCTCGAGCCTCCGCTACTTTGACCTCGACTCCCGATCACAATTCCTGCACGCCCAGGTCGCCCCACTGAATAGGTTGCCCTCCCCCCTGCCGGTTCGCCGTCCACCAGATTTACGAGAACCGACTCTACTCGTTCGTCTTGACCATCAGCCAAGGGAACCACATCAAGAGCAACCCATCGCTTTCTCGCTGGTATCGTGACAATTCCTGAGAGTTCTTCGTAGTCTTGGCCGTTCACCGCCAGCCCTGAAAGTTCGTAGTAAACCTCCAACTCGCTTTCGGTAGTTCCAGTTCGCCGAATCCGGAATGAGGCTCGGTTCGCCGGCCGATTTCCATCCGGCTCGGACGCAAATCCATCCCGGGCAAAGACCGTGACCACAGGAACATCCCCCTCTCCACGAACCGCAACTGTGACCGGACGTGACCGGACTCGTTCGCCTTGATCATCTACCACC
The DNA here is from genome assembly GCA_964342405.1 of uncultured Verrucomicrobiota bacterium. Taxonomy (GTDB): domain Bacteria; phylum Verrucomicrobiota; class Verrucomicrobiia; order Limisphaerales; family AAA164-E04; genus UBA2970. Next base: position 87,298 of record CAYFGX010000005.1, read on the forward strand.
ACTGCAGTCAATTGATGTGTTCCGACCGGCGCGCTATTCCAGACCATCTCGAAATGTTGTCGCTGTCCGGGATCCGGCTCGCGGAAGAAGTTCAAAGTTTGCTCCGCAACTTGTTCTTCGCCCGCGAACAAAGCGACATATCCGATCCACCCATCGCGATCCCGAGCCTCGATCCGCACGGCAATATCTTCAGGTTGATGAAAAACGGTCCGGTTCTTTGGTTCGATAATCGCAACCTTCGGGGCCAGATTCCGATTCCGATCATTGTCCAAGATCCTGACCGAGGCCCTACCCTGTTCCCCGATTTTGTAACAAGCCGGGGGAGGCGGAAAGATCGCGATGCAGGCAGGTTCAAGCAAGGCCACCTCAACGAACTCAGTCCCCTCGACCCGCGTGTCATCAACCGGTCGAATGGGCAAATCCACCGAATCCTCATCCGCCTCGAAGACGAAGCGACGCGGAACCCGCTCATAGTCGGACCCATTTACAGCGTTGCCTCCGATTCGGTATGAAACCTCAACCGGCACACTCAGATCTCCGCTTCGCCGGAAACGAAAGATACCGGCGTCTGAGGGCATCCCTTCGGACATTTCCGCTGCGGTAGGATCAATCGCTTCAACCGTCACTTGCGTCTGGGGTAACACAGATTCGATGACCGTAACCGAAACAGCTTTGCTTCGACTCACCTGCCCCTCGGCATCTCGTGCCCGAGCCTCGATCGAGTAACGTCCCGGAGCCGGACCAACCCAATCAAAGTGAAATTCTTGAACCTCACCCACTGTGGCGTTCGAATCGGCCTCCACAGTTCCCAGCAATCGATTGTTGGCAAAGAAGCTGACTTCTTCCAGAACACCATCCCGATCGACAGCTTTGACCTGTATTCCAATCGCCCGCGGCCGATCAAACTCCGCACCATTCTCAGGAGCGACGACATCCAGCTCAGGAGGAAGGTTTCCGGCCCTATCGTTGTCATGAATCACCACACGGGCAGAGCTCGAGCGCCCAAAGGTGTAGCAGTTCCGCGGTGGCGGAAAGATGGCTAAACAAGGAACCGGCAACAACTCAAGCACTACATCCTCGCGACCCTCCACGTCAGAATCATCGATCGGATGGACCACCACAAGAGCGCGAGAGACTCCAGCCGGCAATTCCACAGAACCGCTCAGTTCGGAATAGTCGTTGCCATTCTCCGCCGTTCCTGTCATTCGGTAGGGTATGGTGAGCGCTACATCCTGAAGACCGGTCCGGGTGATCAGAAAGCTCGCCGTATTTCGCAGGGCACGAGCCGCTCCCGGTCTCGAGCCAGTGTCTACCTGATCCCGCTGAGCGACTTCCGCGCCGACGGGATCCAGAGCCCTCACGCTAATCACCGGCCTCACAAGATCGAGACCGACCGAGATTGTCACCGACTCAGATCTCGTTGTGTTTCGATCATCATCTGTCGCCAAGGCTCCAATTTCATATCGCCCTGGAGCAAGTCGACCCGCATTGAAGCGAAAGAGACGAAGTTGTGAGCGGCCATTTCCGGGAGAGCGAACCGAGCCAAGGCTTTCACCGTTTGCAAAGAACTCAACCGACACCACGCGACCATCTCGATCATCTGCGCTTGCGAACAGAGTGATCGACTGGGAATCTCTAAATTCTGAACCCGTTCGAGGACGTACAATTTCGACTGATGGCGGCAGCGGCAGATTGGTTCTCTCATCGTCTTGAATCACCAGCTGCGCCCGAGACGATCGCCCGACGACATAGCAACGATTCCGACGCGCTTGATCTTCGCCACAATCGCTCGCTTGCAGTTCGACCAGGACGGTCTCTACTCCCTCAGCCTCTCGATCGTTCATCGGCACGACTTCAATACTCGCGGAACGACGCCCCGCTGGGATGGTAAAACGCTCTCGAATTCGACGATAGTCCCTCCCATTTGTCGCCGAGCCTCCAATGGACAAGCCTACGACCAATGGCTGAGAAACGTCCCCGCTGCGCCGCACCTCAAATCGGCCCCCGTCAAGAACGATTGGACGACCGGGACGGCCGACTCCCGCCTCATGCGCTTCGTCATCAACGGCCTCAATGGAGACAACCGAGGGTGCGATGGTGCTCGCGACGCTGATTTGAACAGCTGCAGAGTCCGTCTCCGCACCAGCGTCGTCAATCGCGCGAGCCGTCAGCACAAAACGTCCAGCTGACACGTTTTCCCATAGGAACTGCCCCAGTCTTGGGGTTGGAGGAAGGGGAATTCCAGGTTCTCCGTTGACAGGAGCAGCCCCCTCTCCGGAGTTTGAATCTGGCTCTAAAGCCACCCGTCCCAAGACACGATCGCCTTCGAGAAACTCGATGGCCCGTACATCGCCATCCAAATCCCACGCATGAGCCCGAAGCTCCACCGAATCTCCTTCACGAAAGACCTGTCCTGCAAGCGGCTCCAACAGGGCAACAAAGGGACTTTGGTTTTCCACCCCAGCAGCAGCATCCCGAATGGTCACTCCAGCCTCCCCATTCCGTCCCACTAGATAGCAATCCTCGGCGGGGGGAAAAATCTCAATACAGAAGGGCGGGAGCACTCGCACGAGAAGCCTCTCATCACCTTCCACAAGGGCATCATTTAAAGCGAGAATTTCGATAGCCGCAGTGGCCTCACCAGCAGCAATGACAATCGAAGAAGAAGGGGGAACAAAATCTTCATTCGGTTCCGCGATGCCCTCCCATTCGATGAAAACTTCCAATGGCAAATCGAGCGCTCCACTTCTTTCCAAGAGCAGCACGGCCGTATTCTCACCTGTGCCTCCTCCTTCAAGCGCGATGGGTTCAACAACCCGCAAGCTTACTTCGGGCTGGGACGGAACCGAGGCGACTTCAATGACACTCGTCTCGGATCGCACAAGCTCCTCACCATCAAGCCAAAGGACTGCGGCGAGCGAATGCGTCCCAGAACTGATTTCGCTCCATTCGAAAGTGTAGATGCCAGACGCAGAGATGCCGGCGTCTGAATCCAGGCCAGGAAGCAAGGAGAAGGGACTGTCCACCCAGCCTAAACTTGAGTCGCCGTCGACAAACTCGACCGCCACATCCCCTTGTTCAATCCCAGAGACCTCGGCGATCAATGGCAAACCAGCCGGAGCGACCAAACTCAGGCCACTTGGAGGACTCTTCCACGTAATTCTCGGGACGTTCTCAGGTTCCAATCCTCCTTCTTGAGCAGCAAGCCCACCGCTTGAAACCCAACTCGACGCCACCAGAGCCACCCAAACGGGCAGCATCCATGTATTCAATCTCATATGCCAACCAATGCACTCCAGTGCACGAATGACACCTGCTTATTCCATGCCATTCTCAGAATCAGCAGAAAAAAAGGCTGACTCATTCTCACGAGTCAGCCTTTGAAGGGTCGCTTGTCCGAAATCAGTTCAGCTTCGTGTGCGATCCATCACAAAAAGGCGGGTTGGAGGAATGTTTACAGGCGCACCAAGCGACCTGCTTGGACTCTTCAATCACAACCTTTCGGGGAGTAAATGTCGTCCCCTTGTGAGAACCGTCGCAAAACGGCTGGTCGCCTGATCGGCCGCAAGTGCACCACCAGTACGTTCCAGGTTCGACTTTCTGAACAATCGGGCTTTTCTGTGGAATCTCAGGATCTGCCATGCCCACAAACTGGCTCCAATACTTCACAATGTCAATCGGCACAGCAGGCTTAGCTCAAAGCACGTCCCCGCCCACTAAATCGGACAAGAAACCATTGCGCCCCCCTGATGCCGGTGCCTAGAATACGCCGATGGGTCTACGGGAAGCAAATGAAGGCGGGCAAGGCAGACAAGCCGGCTCCTCTGATCCCCTTCTCGAGGCCTTTCGCTGGATGCTCACCGCCCGACTCTTGGATGATCGACTTGCCGCCATGTATCGAGCAGGGAGCATCTATGGAGGCGTCTTCCTCGGCAAAGGCCAGGAGGCACTCAGCGTGGCCTTAGGGCAAGCTCTACTCCCTACAGATGTCTACGCCCCGCTCATCCGCGACGGCGCCGGTCGCTTAGCCTTTGGAGAAACAATACACGATGCGCTACGCAACTGCCTGGGATCTCCACAAGGCCCCATGCGTGCCCGAGATGGGAACGTGCACCGTGGACGGCCTAGGGAAGGCTACCTCCCCATGCTGAGTCATCTGGGAGCAATGATTTCAGTCGTCGGTGGCACGCTCCTGGCTCGCCGCATCAAGGGCGTCCCTATGGGAGTGGGAGCTACTTGTATCGGAGATGGAGGAACATCGACCGGAGCCTTCCACGAAGCGATCAATCTCGCAGCCGTCGAAAAGCTTCCCCTCGTCGTAGTCGTTGCCAACAACCATTACGCCTACTCGACTCCCACTGAGAAACAGTTCGCCTGTGACTCCCTCGTAGAAAAAGCCGTGGGCTATGGCATCGAAGGACACTGCGTCGATGGAACCGACCTGGTCGCCTGCCGTGAGGTCGTGAACGCGGCAGTCGATCGCGCCAGAAATGGAAACGGTCCCCAGCTGGTTGTCGGCGAGCTTCTCCGCCTCTGTGGCCATGGCGAACACGACGACGCAAACTACATTGCCGAAGATCTCAAAAACTCGCGCCAAGGACGAGACTGTATCGAAGTCGCACAAGAGTATCTGACCTCTCAGGGCCATGCTTCACGCGACACCTTGGACACGATCCGCACACAGGCTTTGGAAGCGATTGAGCAAGCCGTTTCTGAAGTCACCCAAGAAGCCGCCCCTCAAGCCACCAACTACGATTGGTGCGCTCTTGCAACCAGGAGACTAGCTGATCCAGCCCACTAAACGATTTTCCCCAGCGACCGGATCACATGTCTATCACCTATCTCAACGCGATTCGCGAAGCGCAGCATCACTTGCTGGAGAAAGACCCACGGGTCTTCATTTACGGTCAGGATGTGGGACAGTTCGGGGGAGCATTCAAGGCAACCAAAAACCTGGCCGAACTGTTTCCCCAACGCGTGATCGATGCCCCAATCAGCGAGGATGCTATCGTCGGGACAGCCATCGGAGCCGCGATCGAAGGTCTACGTCCAATCATCGAAATGCAGTTTGCGGACTTCTCGACAGTCGGATTCAACCAAATCGTCAATCACGCCGGAGCATTCCATTGGCGGACTGGCGTTCCCATTCCGATCACCGTTCGTCTTCCAAGCGGTGGCACCTCCGGTGGAGGACCTTTCCATTCTCAGAGCCTCGAAGCAATCTACGCCCACTACCCAGGGCTCGTCGTCATGACGCCGGCAACCGTGGAAGACGCTTATTCGATGCTTCTAGAGGCAGTGGAAATTGATGATCCGGTCATTTTCTGCGAGCACAAATACCTTTACTATCACCTCAAGGCAGAAAGCCTGCCTGACAATGCCTTGCCCGCAGGTCAGGCTCGAATTGCCAGACCGGGACGTGACATTACCGTTGTCACCTACAGCGCAATGCTCCACGAAGTATTGGAAGCCGCCGCCGAGCTGGAAAGTGAAGATATCGAGCTTGAGGTCATCGATCTCCGCACGATCAAACCCATTGATACCGACACAATTATCGCCTCGGTAGCCCGAACCGGACGCCTTCTTTGCGTGGGCGAGGCCTGGCCGTGGGGCGGCGTGAACGCAGAAGTGATCGCCCGCGTGACCGCAGACGGATTTCACCTCTTAGATGCCCCTCCTCGACGAATCAACGCCCAGGACACACCCATTCCTTATCATCCTGATCTCTGGGCTGTTCATCGTCCCGCAGCAGGGAGTATTCTTGTCGCCGCGAGGGATCTATTTCGAACCTAGAGAGTGCCGAGCTGATATCCACCATGCCTACCGCCCCCATCATTATGCCTCAGCTCGGTGAGTCTATCGCTGAGGCGACCGTCATTGAGATCCTCGTGAATGTTGGAGAGTCGGTCGAGGCGGGACAGGACATTCTGGAAGTCGAAACCAACAAAGCCACGATGAACGTGACGGCCCCGGCGGCGGGCGTGATCGAACAATGGCTGGTAGAGATTGGAGAAAGCTACGCTGTAGCTGCCGTTCTCGGGCAAATCACCCTTACCCAAGGGGCGCCTCCCACTCCGCCCGCCCCCGGTGAAACACCTTCAACAGCCCCAAGCCCAGAACCTTCGAACGAGCGAGCCATCGAGACCCAGCCTCTGAAAGAACCTGCTTCATCGGCCGTGAAACCAACGGTTGGTAGATTGCCCGTTCCTGCTGATGGTGCCGTCGCTTCGTTTATCTCCCCACGACTCAAGGCTCGCATGCAAGAACTCGGATTGCGAAGCGCCGATTTGGCCGGAATCGCAGGAACCGGGGCAGGAGGACGGGTCACCATTCAAGACTTCGAGCGCTTCATCAAAGAGCTCGATCAAACAAAACTGACCGAGGCTTCCACGATGCGAGTGGCTGTCGCAGATGCGATGCGACGAAGCTGGACCCGCCCGCTCGCTTCCGTTGGCCTGCCCGTCATTCTCGATCCAATCTTAGCGCACCGAAAAACATTCGATCCAAAACCCGGTCCCACTCTCTACGCGATTCGAGCCTTGTCGATCGCCCTCAGCGAGAATAGCGCTCCGGCCGGCCGGCTAATCGGACGCAACATTGCGCTTCCGGCATCAATTGATATCGGGTTTGCCGTCGAGGTTCCCGATGGGGTGCTCGTCCCGGTGCTCCCATCCGCCAATGAGCACAGCTTGACTGAATTGATCCCTCAATACCAAGAGCGCCTCAAGCAAGCTCAAGAACGCCGGCTACCATCCGATGCGACGGGAAAATCAATCGCGACCGTCACTAACTTCGGCACTTTCGGCCTTACCTGGGCCACCCCAATTCCCCTGCCTGAGCAAAACCTAGTCATGGGCCTAGGAGCCGGACGCAAAGAACCGGTTTGGGACGAAGCAAGCCAATCGTTTCTCCCCAAGACAGAGGCTACCCTCACCCTCAGTTTTGACCATCGAGTCCTTGACGGAGGCGCAGCTGGGCGCCTGCTCTCGAGAGTCGCTGAACTCATGGGCCGTCCCGAGGCTCTCTAGCCTTGGCTCTTCTGACTCGGTTTTCCCAGCGCCAGGGGCAATCGAATTTGAAATTCCGTTACCGACTCCTCAACCCGGGTCAAGAGAAGGTTCCCGCGATGGGCACGAACGATCTCCATGGCAATGTTCAAGCCTAAGCCAACACCGTCCACCGCTCGCGAGCGAGCCTTGTCGACCCGATAAAAGCGATCAAAGATGTGATCGGCCTCATCGCCAGGAATCCCTGGCCCCGAGTTACCCACCGTCAGCACGGCTTCACGAGGCTCGAACGCGAGCCGACACCAGAGCTGTCCATTCTCCTCATTGTACTTAAGAGCATTGCTCAAAAGATTCTGGATCGCCTGGCCCAAAAGGATCCGATCACCCTGCACGTGCAAGTCTGGTTCAATAGCAAGCTCCAACTGGATTCCCCTTTCTTGCACCATCACTTCGACGTCTTCGCAGAAGAGAGCCACGAGAGAACTGAAATCAATCACATCATCGACAAGCTTCAGTTGTCCCGCATCCGCGCGACTGAGGAGAAGCAAGCCATCCAGAATCCCCTTCAAACGCCGAACTTCCTCCGAAACTTCCACCAGTGATCGAGGATCTCCTTGCGCCTTGCGACATTCCTCCAAGGCATTCTCGATCCCCCCTTGGACGAGAGCAATCGGTGTCTTCAGCTCATGAGAAGCGTCAGCAGCAAAACGACGAGCTTGGGTGAAACCGCGCTCCAAGCGATCCATCATGTCATTGAGAACTTCAATCAGTTCAACAAATTCGGATGGCTCCCGGCCCGTCAGTTCAATTCGTTCACTTAAGTCACGCACACTCAGGTGATTGGCCGTTCGCGTGACTCGCCGCAAGGGCCGAACGGCGCGCTGAGAAACCAACCAACCGCCCCCCATCAAGGCACACAGGGCCACCGGGATGCCAAACATGAATCCCGACCGAGCCCGCTGCAGTTCGTCGTCGAAGTCAGCCAGATTGAGCGCCATGATCACCGTGACATCCATGTTGCTCGTCCCTCCAAGCCGCCACCGCGATCCATTCTCGCGTTTGTGAGCCTGAAATACCATGGGTGCAATCGGCCGACGGGGAGGGAACAAACCCCTCCCTAAAGGACCAGGGGGACCAGGAGGACCTCGCCGGCCTCCCAAGCGCGGTCCTTCACGGCGTTCACGATCTGGACCATTTCGCGGGCTCGGACGATCAGCCAACAAGGCCGGATCAGGGAGAAAAGGACTCACGTCCACTCGTTCTAGCCAATCACCACCCGGGGTCGTATACCAATGGTCGCCATCATTGCTAACAACGATGAAATGGAATTCATGCTCGGCAGCCCGGTCCGAATACTCAACCAACACCTCTAAGAGATCCGTATCCGGTCCGAGTAATCCAATCAATCGCTCCCCGGGAATCTCCATCTTCCCATCGACGGAGCGCTCAAACTGTCGCTCAATAAACCACCAACTAACCGCAAGAAAACCAAACAGGATGATTCCCGAAACAAGAGCTGTGAAGATCGTCAACTCCCACTGAAACGACCGCTTCATGGCTTTTCATCGGCTTTGTAACCTACCCCGCGGACCGTATGCAGCAGTTTCACGGACTGGCCTTTATCGATCTTGCCCCTCAGTCGTTGAATGTAGACGTCGACAAGGTTCGTCCCGGGATCAAAGTCATAGTTCCAAACCTGTTCACAGATCTGCACCCGACTGAGGACACGCCCCGGCGACCGCACCAGGCATTCCAGAAGTGAAAACTCTCGAGGAGTCAGATCAATCACTTGCTCCCCGCGTTTGACCTCCCGATTATTGAGATTCATGGAGAGGTCCCCCACCTGATACAAATGCGCGCCCTGCCCGGCCGCTCGCCGAATCACGGTTCGAACTCGCGCCACGAGCTCGTCAATGTAGAACGGTTTTGCCAGATAGTCATCCGCCCCCATCTCCAATCCTTCCACCCGCTCAAACGGCTCCCCCCGAGCCGTTAGGAGAATAACCGGAACATTGTTCCCCTCTCGTCGCAGATTTCTCAGGATGCTCAATCCGTCACGCCCCGGCAGCATAATGTCCAGGATAACCAGATCAAAGGGGCTCGTTCGGGCAGCCTGATAGCCATCGTTGCCGTCCGAACAGACATCGACAGACATCCCTTGCTCGGTAAGGCCCTTCCGGACGAAAGCAGCCATTTTCGCCTCGTCTTCTACCAACAGGATTCGCATCTAAACTGGGATTGATCGTTCTCCTCCAGCGTCAACCTACCAGGGCAAACTTGCCAACCGTTCAACACAGGAGACGGAACTCTATCTCCGGATTGTTCCAGAATCCACAACATTACAACTCTGTAATCCGTTCTAAAGATCCCGTTCATTTTCGTTGAGTAGGGTGAACTCGAACTGGCCGACCAGCCCGTTCAGCTGCTCATACCAAGCTGCGCTTCAATGACCATTGGGATCGCAGCCGGCAGCTCCATTCATAACTCGAGAGTCAAGCCTCTCCTGTGCGAGTGTTCGAAGAGAGCGACACTCGCACAGGAGGAGCTATGTACCAATGTAATTATACTTTATGTTATATTCTAATTTATAAGAAGGCATGCAGGTTGCTATATCAATTCTAACAATCTGACACCGTGTCGTTTCAGATCGAAAAACACACACCAAAAAAGGAGTAACACGATGAGAATAGCACCAGCGAGAGTCCCGAACCGAGCGAACCGAATGGTCACGCTAACTTCCTGCATTGTTTTAGCACTCAGCCAACTTAACGCAGATGCACAAGCCACTCGTCCGCAGAATCGAAATGGGGACCGTCCCAGCCGACCGGTAGAGCGACGGGGAGCACCTCAGAATCAAGAGCGCCAGGCTCGAAACCTAACCCAGCAAGGAACCGATGTGGACGGAGCCATGGAACTCCCTCGCACACCCACCCAGCCGACACGACAACGTCGAGATGACGACGGAGCACGCCGTTCTCGCGAGAATCAAAACGATGGGAATTCCAACGCCCTCAGTATTCCTGCAAGCTTTCCCACTGCATCTCGAACCATCGACGGCACGGCGAACAACACCTCGACTCCACTCTGGGGAAGCGCCAACATTCCCTTTCTTCGACTTGCAGAGAACGCCTACGCGGACGGATCAGATGCTCCGGCAGGCGCCAATCGCCCCAGCGCACGACATATCAGCAACATCTGTGCAGCCCAATCTGAATCGATTCCAAATTCTAGGGGAGCGACCGACTTTTTCTGGCAATGGGGACAGTTCCTTGATCATGACATCGATCTAACCCCAGTCGTCTCCCCCCATGAGAACTTCGATATCGAAGTACCGACCGGGGATCCCTGGTTCGACCCCACCAACAGCGGAACCCAAACGATTCCCCTGGAACGATCTCTCTACGAAGTAGTGAACGGTGTCCGAGAGCAAGTCAATGAGATCACCGCATATATCGATGCCTCGAACGTCTACGGTTCAGACACCGAACGGGCCCAAGAGCTACGAACTCTTGACGGAACAGGCAGACTGAAAGTGAGTGCGGGCGACCTCCTTCCTTTCAATACTGCCGGTCTCCCGAACGCTCCTTCGGCTGAAATGCCAACCTTGTTCCTCGCAGGAGATTTCCGGGCCAATGAGCAAGTCGGCCTGCTCTCCATGCACACACTCTTCGTGAGGGAACACAACTATTGGGCAGACGCCATTCGTGAGGGGAACCAAGGCTTGTCGGGAGAGACGGTCTATCAAGCCGCCCGAGCCATTGTTGCGGGAGAAATGCAAGCCATCACCTATCGAGAGTTCCTCCCGGTCCTCCTCGGACGCCGTGGTGTCAGCCGCTACCGTGGATATCAAGAGGACACCAACCCAGGCATCGCCAACGAATTCGCAACCGCAGCCTACCGATTCGGACACACGATGTTGTCGAGCGAACTGCTGCGCCTCGATGCCAATGGGGATCCGATCGCAAACGGCAATCTATCCCTCGCTGGAGCCTTCTTCCGTCCCAACCTTCTTGTGGAAGACGGAATTGATCCCATCCTGCGGGGGCTTGCGGCCAAGGTCGCTCAGGAAGTGGATAACCTATGCGTCAATGAGGTTCGTAACTTCCTCTTCGGCCCTCCGGGAGCAGGCGGATTCGATTTGGTCTCACTGAACATTCAACGAGGGCGCGATCACGGACTCGCAGATTTCAACCAGACGCGCGTCGACTACGGCCTCGATCCCGTTCAATCTGTTGCCGAGATCAATCCAGATCCTGAAGTTCAGCAAAACCTGAGCGACGCCTATCCGGACATCAACAACATCGACCTTTGGGTCGGCGGTCTGGCCGAGGAACACGTCGAGGGAGCCTTAATCGGCGAAACCTTCCACGCCATCCTTAAAGACCAGTTTGAACGTCTCCGAGACGGCGATCGATTCTGGTATGAGCGCTACCTGCCGGACAACTTAGTCCGCCTCGTCAATCAGCAAACACTGTCGCGCATCATTCGTCGCAACACCGATATTGGCAGCGAACTCCCAGACAACGTGTTCGTCGCCAACTAGAGAGACCGCACGGGTCCGAACCGGGGCCTCGAATCCATGACTCGAGGCCCCCATCTCATCACTCAACGCGCCTCGGCGTGGAAACAAGCATCCGCTGTCCGAAAATATCCAACCTCCCCTCCCCATTCCTTTCACGAACCGCATCGCCCCTTATTAACTTGACGCCCAAAACGTCCCCAATTAGCGTCCAAAGCGCTAGAAACGCCTGTTATTACTCAATTTCCGGCCGACGACTGCCCAATCAAATTGGGCATTATTTTTGCTAATTGCTTCATCGATATGCGGATATTTTTGCGGAGCTTCCAAATCTTGTCAGTTCTCACGCTCAGTGGCGTCATGGCCACCCAGGCAGCGGTTCTGAATGACGGCACTACGACTGACAACCTCGCTCGGCTGAGAAACGCTTCGGGCAATGACTCAGCGTTCACGGCTGCGACGGTGACCGATGGCGCGATCACCGTCAGCCAAAGCCCTCAAGGATTTCCATTCATTCCCCTTCGCACGGCGTGGTATAGCACCAGCCAAGTTCCCAGCGACGGCGAATACTCCGTCAGTGCTGATTTCACACCCGCCACGGACTCGGACGAACGACGGGGTGGCGTCATTGGCTGGCTGGACAAGACGTCCGCTACGGGCATCGCACTTCACATCCGCCCGGCGGGCTTCTCAAGTGGCGTTCGGCTCAACACCGTCAATTTCTTGGCCGAGACCTCCAACGACAATGAATCCCTCGCCCAGCTCTTCAATCTGGACGGCACCGCGGCAACGCCTGATAACGAGTCTGCTTTCATGGCTTTGCCAGAGGAATACGATCCCTCACAGCCGGCCACGTTCGAACTCAGCTTCGCTGCCCCGAGCGATGCCGAAATGGCTGACCTAGCGGACGCCACCGCGAAAGTCACTGCCCGACTCCTACAATCAGACGGCACTGAGGTCCGCGCGATCGGCCGAACGATCGAATTGCTCACCACGCTTCCCGCACCGGCTCCTGCTACACACCGGGTAGGCTACTTCGCTTACTGGGGATCCATCTTTTTCGGAGGCGACACCATCGGGTCCCTCGATAATCTATCGGTTGAAGGCAACTTCCAGGACACACCACCCAACCTCCTCCCAACAGCATCCCTCTCAACACCAAGCCAAGATGTCGTTCAGCGTCCCCCTGCGAACTTCAACCTGGACATAGTCGCTGCCGACGAGGATGGCTCAGTCGAACTCGTCGAGCTGATTCTCCAAGAAACCGGCGAAGTCCTCGCAGAACTTTCGGAGGCACCCTATACATTCACGTGGGCAGATGTTCCTTCTGGGAACTACGACCTTATCGCCCGCGTGACCGATAACTGTGGTGCCACCGCAGATTCGGAACCCCTCTCTCTTTCGGTCAACATCCCCCCTCGCGTCGTGATCACCTCACCTGCAGCAAACGCCGACTTCCAACTTCCGGCTACGGTCGCGCTGACCGCCAACGTCTCGGACCTCGACGGCCAAATCACCTCCCTCACCTGGCTGAGCAACGGCTCAGACGAAATCGCGAAGGTCGACGCAGCACCCTTTTCGTTCGATTGGGTCAACCCGCCCGTGGGCACGCACATTCTCACTGCCACCGTGTTCGACAATCTGGGAGCAAGCACAGACTCCCGCGCTATTACGATCACCGTGAATGAAGCCCCAGAGCCTACCGAACCAACAGAACCGACTGAGCCTACAGAACCAACCGAGCCCGCCGAACCAGGTGAACCGACCATTCCGGTACTCAGTATATCGGTTACTGGAGGCGTTGTTTCGATCTCCTGGCCGACCGACAGCGGGGAATTCGTCCTCGAATCCAGCGACGATCTCGTCACCTGGACGGCAGTAGCTGAGCAAGCCAATCCATTCGAAGCAAGCCCAGGAACCACCTCGGCAAACCGCTTCTACCGCTTGCAACCAGCAAACTAAGCGACTCGAAGACAAACTCTGCAACAAGCGGCCGGATCGATAAAATGTCGATCCGGCCGCTTCGCTATTGACGTCTAGCTCACAAGCGATAATAGTTCCGCTCCCTGCTAACGCACCGGTAGCTCAATTGGATAGAGCATCTGACTTCGGATCAGAGGGTTGGGAGTTCGAGTCTCTCCCGGTGTACCACTTTTCTTGTTTCGTTGGTTTCTAGTTTTCCGAATCACTCTGGCTCGGGTCTACACCAAAGATCGGTGAGCTGTCCTCTGATACCGCGGTCCGACATTCAGATGAGCGAAGGATTCGCGGTTACCACGGCTGATTCAATCACCCCACGGAATCCCGCTTGCCTAAACTTACCAGTGTCTTATACTGCTAGAAATGAGTAAGACAATTACAGTTCGGCTGCCGGAGGATCTGAGTCGGTGGCTGGAGGAACAATCCATTAGGACCGGCCTACCTAAGGGACAGATTGTTCGGAGGCAGCTTGAGCGATCCCGAGTAGAATCGGCGCGGCAACCATTTCTTGATTTGGCCGGAAGCCTCGATGGACCGGCGGATCTGAGCGAGAGAAGCGGCTTTCAAAGGTGAAAGGAATCGCTGATACGGGGTTTCTAGTAGCATTCTTGAACCGTCGAGATCGTTATTTTCCTTGGGCCTATGCAGTTGCCGAAACCATCCGCGAGCCACTCCTAACCTGCGAAGCTGTTTTGGCAGAGGCATCGTACCATTTGAGAAATTCGAGCGCCGTACTGCAACTCACGGAAAAGGGACTCGTTCGGTTGGGATTCGATCTTTCTCAGAACCAAGTGGAGGTGGCCGCCCTCGCTGATCGCTATGCCGACCGCGAACCAGACCTAGCTGATTTGTGTTTGATTCGAATGTCGGAATTGAATCCTGCTCTCTCAATAGTCACGGTAGATTGCGAGTTTCAGATTTACCGACGAAACCGCCACCAGGTGATTCCTGTCGTCATGCCTGGCGGAAAGCATGGCACCTAGCCCCCATTTCTCACCGAAAGGGAGTTGTGCCGGAGTTTGGACACGATTCTAATGCTCCCGTCTGAAAAGTGAGACTCATTGGGACTCTGTGGTGCCAAGCTTCCGGTGTTCGACGTTTTTGGGAGCATTCTCCTTTAAACCAATAACGCTCAAGATATAAGACTCCCGTCTCCCTACTTTGGGAGTCCTCAAGAGAGACGTATGGTCAAGCCTCGATCAAGGCGAAGCGCTTTTGAAGCGGTGAGCGACACGATCAAACAGACTAGCGAGTGGATAGGCCGAACTCATGCTCACCACAACTCGGCGCGTGCTTATTTGAGCAGGCCGCGTCGGTACTTCAACTCGGGAACCAGCAGGCGACAGAAGCTCAGGAAATGATGCTGCATGATCCGAACGACATGGAATCGATCGGCCACGATTTCGGCATTTGGGAACCATTTGCGGATGAGTTGGCGATAGGAGGATGAGAGGTCGATGCAGACCACTTTGACCTTCTCCCGGCCTTTAATAGTGCTCAGGAAGGCCTGTAAATCAGACTGACTCTTGCCTTCGACCACGACAAAGACGCGCCGGTTCTTGAGGTTGCAGAAGGTTGTGACGAAGCGTTGACCTTTGTGAAGGGTATATTCGTCGATGCCCAACACCCTGGGACACGATTGATTCCGTCTTTCCTGAGCTTTGAGGTAGGTGAACTCAGCGTAGATGCGCCCAATACTGGCCGCTCCAAGCCCCTCTCGACGCGCCAGGCGGGCAGCACAGATCCCATCATGATGGGACTCATAAATGGTTTTCCTAAATGGCTCCGTGGACCGGTGACCTGGGCGCAAACCTGGCAGCTCAGGGACAAAAGTTCGACGGCAATCCTTGCACTGCCATCGGCGCAGCTGAATCCCCATCCAAGAACGGTGTCCGAAGGCATCCAAACGCCGCGCGACTCGTGAGTAAGGGCCCAACAAGAAGAGATGGAAGCTTCTAAGCCAAAGGAAGCGCCGAGAAAACCCTGTCAGTGAGGATCCATTCGGCGTGCATGGTGTGCGAGTCGTGGCGGCCGAATCAGTGGATCATATCGAGCCTGTTGAATCTCGGCTTGATCTGGCGTTTGCCTGGTCGAATCTGATGTCAGCCTGTAACGCCTGGCACAATAGTGCTAGACAAGGACTACCCATCCGATAGCAAACGACCAGCTCTCAATACCGAGCAGGGCGACTGAGCCTCTTCTTACATTCAACGCAATAGGTGATCGAGTTGCTTTAGGAGCTCAGGTCGAGAAGAGGCCAACGTTTTCAATGACTTCACAAGGTTGTCATCACCCAAATCTACTTCCACTATCGGAAATTCTTTCAACGTAACTCCATTAAACCCTCGAATTTCTTCGACCATTTTGTCAACTTTAGCAGCCTTTTGCTTGTCCAAGTTGCTGGAAGAATTCCTTAGACTCTCTACCCAATCAGATACCCGACAGAAATTCTGAGGGTAATCTCCCAGTGGAAAAAGGGAGTAGCCCCCCCGGAATGCCTGCTTCACGAGACGTTTCAAGTCGAACCCCAGTAAACGGTTTTATTAAATAAGGCGGAGATTTCTTGTAGAATCGGGCAAATTGAATCCGAATACTGAAGCAACCCTTAAATCACACCCCACAAAGGAACCAAAAATGAACAATCAAACCTCTACCAAGAACATCGTTATCGGCTTCGTATTAGGCGTAGTGGCGACCGCCACACTGGGCGCAGCACTCAAGCAGAACAACGAAGTAGGCCGTTTTCAAGTTTCAGCAGGCGCCCACGTGGCCTATGTCGTGGACACTGTGACCGGGCAGGTGTGGGCCAGTGGCAACAGCTCGACGTTCAAGGCACCGAAGGCCGAGAACAGGAAATTCTAGCCTTCGCGGCCAGTCCATCAATTGAACGAATCGGGAAACCGCAACGGCGGCGCCCCTTCGATATGCTCAATCTCGTACGCTGGTAGCCTGCGGGTTCGGTAAGTCACGATGTAGCCCTTCTTCAGAAGAGCGCGGGCCAGTTCACACCCTGCTTCCCAATCAGGGCTCAGGAAAATCGTGGCGTGTTTGCCCTTAGTGATGAATGTGGGTTGATCCGGTGAATAGAGAGAACCGGAAGTGCTGTATTTGCGCTTGAGGAAGGCAAGCAGCTTGGGAGACGACTTTGAAAAATCCATGATACAACTCCTTAAAGGACGGCTGCATCATGGCCTCAGGGGTAGGACAAATCCTGTCTATGTGAATAAGTCTTCGAGAGGATCGAGCCTAATCATGAGTTTGTGCGTCACGTGATCATCGCTGATGTCGTAAACCAAGTGCATGACTTCGGCGACAGTAGCGTTGCGTATCTTACTTGCCCCCTCGCAACGCTCCACGCAGTTAAATCGACCGTGTCACCTTTGTTAAAGGTGAGAAATGGGGAAGTTGATTCGATGATGTGAATTGGATCATCAGAGTAGTCGTCACGGTAGAATTCAGCTGAGTACAGAATCGATTTCATTTGGAATACGTATCAATAGAGTCTTCGGTCAATCCGCTGAAAACCTTTCAAACAATCCAAAGTTTTATTGGGGGATCTGAAATCGGACTGAGAAAAACGAGATTCTTTGAAAGATCTCGGGATTGGGAGCGAATACTCAAATGATGCCTCCAAACACTCCTTGCCGCACTTGAACTTGACGGATATTCCCTATTGACCCGCGATGACGCTTACCACACAGTTGACGAACTAAACCTGTAGGTTAATATGCCAAAGGTAGAGGTTCAGGAATGGTTTAAGGGAAAAGAGCGAACCGTATTGAAGCTGTGGTTCAACGGCGAGGATCTGACAGACGAGTTTGTGCAGTATCTACGCCAAAACAACAAGCGAGATTTCGCAAAGGCCATGAAGCTGCTCGAACAACTAGCCAATGGGCAGTTTTCGAATCGTGAAAGATGCAAGCCACTGAAGGGCGTAGATAAGATTTTCGAGCTGAGAGACCATGGCGGTGTGCGGATCTATTTTTTCTACCAGGGAAGCGACGCGGTCGTTCTGTGCGCCGGAAACCTTAAAGGGGATGGTAGGCAGAACGCTTTGATCAAGAAATGCTCTGAGATGAGGCAGGCATTCGTAGCAGCAGCAACGAGAAACCAATTGGTTTCAAAACCGAAGGACAATGATGAGTAGTTCGTTTAGTGAATTATTGAAAGAGGCTCGCCGGGAACTTGATTACTACGTAACCGGCGCGATCATTGATTTCACCGAGTCCGTCGCAAGAAAAATGAAAGCACTCGGAATCAACAGGACTGAGCTTGCAGAAAGAATCGATTCATCGCCCCAGTACATCACAAAAATTCTTCGAGGGA
Organism: uncultured Verrucomicrobiota bacterium; assembly: GCA_964342405.1. Classification (GTDB taxonomy): domain Bacteria; phylum Verrucomicrobiota; class Verrucomicrobiia; order Limisphaerales; family AAA164-E04; genus UBA2970. The sequence goes on from CAYFGX010000005.1 coordinate 105,130, forward strand.
ATGCAAACTTCACGATCCAATCGATGGCGAAGCTCGCTCGCGCCCTCGACTGCGATCTGCAGGTAAGGCTTGCAGACCAACATAGACACGAATGGCAATCCACAGACGAAGCCCTGATTGAAGACACTATCGTCCATATCCATTACGACAGTAGAATGAGCTTCAGAACGGCCGTGAGCGCTGGCGACTTTATCGTCCCTACGGAACACACCGGTGACCAGTCCTCAGTGAACAACAATGAAACTATCAGTACTGCAGCTTAGAGGATACTACCCGTCAAAGATACAGCTCACGACGTGGCCTGAAGACAGAGAAGAAGGTGGCTCGTGTTTTGTAAGCTGCCGTGTGCCTTTCGCGATAGATCGCAATGATTTTCGAAGCTGGCAACTAGGGGTTTCAGTGAGTTTCTGGAGCGCGGGCGAGAAAAAAGAAGCAGGGTATTCAGGAGAGATCGAACTAAGAGGGCAATTCCACGTCCACCCGACTTACGAAGGAAACATTGGAAAGCTCGTGATTGTGAATGGCGGAAGCATTCTCTATTCATCAATTAGGGAATTGCTTCTATCGTTAACTGGCAGATCCCCTCATGGCTCGTTTTACCTTCCGTCAGTTTCCCTGGAAGAAAACTATGAACTGGCCAAGGCACATATCAAAGAGGTGATGGACAAAATTAACAGCGGTCAAGATTCCCCAGCGTAAGCATCAACAACAATGGACAACTTGGAGCGCCTCACGCTGCAAAAAGCATCAAGCCACCACTCACCTTTTCGAGCTTGCCATAGCGAGAAAAAGAGAATCCAAGAACTAGAAACATGGGATACATTGCCCCTCAATACAGAGCAGGAACGTTCACTTGCCCTGTATGCCGTCAAACCGCAAAACATAAGTGGCTAGAGGCAAACTGGAGCCTACAAACAGTGCGCGAACCCAATCCGTTTGCCGTTGGATCAGAACCCGAACCTTTGAACGCCGCGATAGAAGCGATAGGCCACGATTCGCCAAGGTCAAAGCTAGCAGTTTCCAGGTGCGGCGCATGTGACCGTTCATCTCTCTGGGCATACGAGAAGCTAGTCTACCCAGAAACAACAAATTCCCCACCTGTTAATGAGGATCTACCAGACGAGATCAAAAAGATCTACATTGAGGCGGCAAGTGTTGCAGAAAAGTCCCCTCGCAGCGCAGCCGCGTTGCTACGGCTTTCAATCCAGCTCCTTTGTAAGCACCTCGGAGAACCCGGCAAGAAAATCAACGATGATATAGCATCGCTAGTGAAAAAAGGACTTCCGGCTGATGTTCAGAAAGCCCTCGACATTGTACGGGTTGTAGGAAACAACGCAGTCCACCCGGGAAAGATAAGCACGGACTCCCCAGAGATTGTTCAAAGCCTATTTGAGCTTATCAATATCATCGCCGAACGAATGCTAACAGAACCGAGGAAGATCTCTGAAATGTACAATTCATTACCTGATAGAAACAGAGATCAGATAGCGAAGAGAGATTGCAGTCAATCACCCACTTGAACCCCTCTCTCTCAGATGAAACGCCCCACCAACCTAGTCAAACGCGGATCGGTCTACTACTACCGGCACAAGGTGCAGGGGCGATCCAAGTGGCTCTCGTTGCGAACAGGGTCTTACAGTCGAGCCAAAGAGCTACTCGACGAGATCAAAACTAAGCAGGTGCTCGCGGCCGCCGGCTACGGTGACGGCCCTCGGATAGGCAAACGGATGGGCCAACTTGGCGACGTGCTGAAATTCTACAGGGACGCCGGCTGCCCAAGGAAGAACAATTCCAAGCGTGAGGGCAAACCCCTCCAGCTCGGGGAAAAGGCGATCGAGAACCTCACTCGCCACCTAGGCCGAAAAGACCCCCACCAGCTGACGCCGGCGGACTGGCACAGATACGCGGATTCCCGTCTTGCTGAATACACCGGTGGCAAAGGAGCTCGAACGATCGACCTTGCATGGTCAACACTGAGCTCGGCGTTCCGGCATGCGATCCGATACCAGGATGAGAGAGGCATTCGATCGCGACCGCTCGCCGAGCGCCCGGAGCGCATCCGAGTAACCGAGCACGTCAACCACTGCCGGCAGTATCAGCCGAAAGACGGGGAAGAACTTCACAATATCGCCCGTTACTTCATGGAGCGCCAAGAGTCCGTCAGGCGTGGATCTGCGGTGTTTGGCTGGCTGACTCTGCTCTCGGCGATGATTGGTCAACGGGGATCCGAGATGCTTCACCTTCGAAGCGACGCCCAAAGCCCTGAGGAACCCGGCTATGATGACGGAGAACACCTCTGGCTCTATCGATCGACAACTCACAAGGGCACAGCTCCGTTCATCAAGGTCACAGATGAACTTCGGACATGCCTGGCTGCTCATACTTCCTGGAAGCGCGTAACCAATCCAACAAATCCGTGGTTCTTCCCCTCCCCTAGGAAGACAGGAGAGCACTTGGAGACGACATCATTTAGGCAAGCGCTCGAAAGAGCCTGCCATAAGCTCCAGCTGCCCAAACGGACTGTTCACGGTCTACGCTCCTACTATGTCAACGTTCTGCGATCGAGAGGCGTGAGCGACACTGAAATCGCACTTCAGATCGGGCACAAGTCAGGCGGCAAACTAATCGTGGAGACCTACGGCGAGATTCTTACAATCAAACTAGATTGGATGCCGACGAATGAGCCCCCAGCTTGGGAGGCATGGGAAGGGTCCGCGCCAATTGCTAAACCGCAATTCGCATGAATGGTAAAAATAACCCCTGGGTTACCTGGTCCAAGGAAAACCCGTTCAAGGTTTTTGGGTGGTCGCTTCTTGCAGTCTTCGTGGCGTTGCTCTTCCTATCCTATGTCGAATACGGACGATATGCCTACTCGCTCTTCCTTGAGTCACATCGTGGCATAGAACGCCTCGCCCAGTTCGGCGATTCGTTTGGATTCTTTAGTTCAGTATTCACCTCCGTGTCTACTCTCTTGGTCGGTTTTGCCCTTCTCTACCAAATCCGAGAGCTTTCACTCTTGAAAACGGAGATAAGGCAACAAAGCGAGAATACCAAGAAGCTCATCGCCGAAGCCGAGGAAGCAAATCGATATGAACTAGCTACAGCCTACGACAAAGATGAGCCACTTCTGAAATATGCCGATCGGACGGGATGGGGTAAAGACGGCGGGCAGTTCAACGCGAGTATCTACTTTAGGAATCACGGAGCAGATGTGCACGATATACAAATCTCAGAAGACGGAAATAATGGCGTCATCGAGATTTCCGAAACCAGGATACCAAACTGCGGGAACCTCGAGAAAAAAGGATTCCAATGCACGATCAGTGGCCGGCGCGAAATACTACCGGTCTTCAGATTGTACGTTGCCTACACAACACAAACTGGAAAATCCAGAGCCCAGATTTACGCAATTTCGAATAATCTCGCCTCATGGCATCGAGTTCAACAGCACCCGGGCCCATCCGACGAAAACTACTAGTGACGAACCGCAGATTCCTACTACGAATATCGTAGTGTACCACCTCCAGTATTTCTACTCAGAAACCAGAAGGCTTCTTTTCCACTGCTACCCCTTTGCTACCCCTTTGAGAGCGATAAACTTCATACAGCTTCAAACAACGCGAATTAATACTCTTTGCAACGCGTTGATTCGTAATACTTTACCAATCTATCTCAAACAGTATCGTACAGCTTCAAAACCGCGTTCTCTGACTTCGGATCAGAGGGTTGGGAGTTCGAGTCTCTCCCGGTGCACCACTTTTCTTCTTAGACACCAACAACTGGATCTACACCAAAGAGTGGGGATTCTTTATTTTCGTTGGTTCCTCGTTTTCTGAATTGGCCGCGGAGAGCAATGACTCTAAGGCGGTGATTCTAAAAGTTTCTAGAGCGGTACGCCAACCATTGGATGGGCTTCGTTTCGTAGTAGAAACCATCACTGCTTCAATTGCTCAAATCGAATCGAAGTTTCCGAAGCACGTTACCCCTGCTTCGGGCTCAGGATCATCGACCGGCGCGACTTCTGAGAAGCCTGGAAAAAGAGAAGAGGCCTAGCAGGAGAAAGATCACATAAAGAGCTCTGAACATTAGAACCTTTCGATCTTTCCATACAAGAGACTCCACGTTCTCGGTATGCCTATCCGCCCGCACCTCTTGGAACGAATCGATGGGGAGTCGATCGCCACCAAACATGACGTTTCGAATCATACGATCTCCCTCATAGATCGAATAGGATTCAGGAGGACGGAACTCGAATAAGTCTTTCGGAATCTCAGGATTCATTTCCACTTCTAAGAAAATCACCTCGTTGGTCACGTAACCCTCCGGTGTGAGTCGGACATTCATCCAACGTTGAGGGAAACCATGCCCAGATTGACCATTGCGTTCGTCTCGATAGATCAACTTTCCGTCGACGGCAAAGAGCTCCAGTCGTTCAACGGCCTCCATGCGGGAGTCGAGGTCCAAGCTCAGTCGAAGGGAATGGGGTCTCGAGGGCTCCAAGATTTCATACCGAAATCCATCGTCACGGAGTAGGAGACTCAAGAGCACCCCACCCTCCCCCTCTGTCGCCAAGCGCATCGACTTTTCAGCGTCAAAAGCGATCTCACCCTCGGACGATTGTGAGCCCAATCCAGCCAGCAGTATTTTGCGAACATCGACCGGCAAGCGATTTCCATCGCCTAAGCCCAGCGGTGCACGAAGGCCAGACTCCCGGTCGTCCTTCTGAGCCATGCGCACACCATGATGTAGGAAATACGTGCGGTAATCTCCGCTCCAGATATCGCCAAGCTGAACGTAAGAACGAAGGAATCCATCAACTTCTGCAAGTCTGCTGGTTTCCATTCCGGGAAGCACCGTTTGATCGTACCGGTAAAGAACGCCATTGTACCATTCCTGTTCTCGATAGACGCGGGCGCAGTACTCGTTTGCCGAAAGGGCGTCCATGGCCTTGGCAGTCTCATCAACAAATACCTCCTCCTGTCCTTCACCAAGCGGAGTAAAGGACTCAGCAATCAATTCGGCTTGGCTCTCGAGCGTTTCCGTGTTAAGAGGCTCCTGGGTCACAACTTTGGTCGCCAATAGACGCAAAGACGGTGCCCGCTCCTTCATCGCCAAATCGTAGAGGGCACGCAATTGATCTACCCTGGGACTAATCGATTGACCGACAGCTATAGCCGTCCATACCAAAACACCCAGTATCAGGAAACAAATCTGCAACCGAGCCAGCGACCAGCCCCCTACCAACCGCCGTCTATAACTTGTCATCGGCTCCAGCCCCGTGTTTCTTCCCCGCAATATCCACTTGGGGTCTAACTGGAAGACTCGACAGCTCTTTGCCAAAGTTCTCAACCTCCTGAGCTCCCCGTACGACAGGGTCCAGATGCGTCCAGGGCCGGATATCGCCAAATTTCACGCCCATTTCCGGATACACAAAGCTTCGTGCCACAACCAACACATTCGCTCATGGCCGCGATGGCTGCTGCGCAACCTGCACAGCTCAGCCTGGTCGGATCTGCCGCACACCCAACACACGCAAGGGCCATGGCGATAGACATCTGATTACAAGCCCGAACTTGAGCCTCATTCGTCACAATCGCACAGGAGCCGATTTGGCCAACACTCATCCTGAGTTGGGCTGAAAAACAGTCTTGGTAACGGGATCCAGAAACGCGCTTCGAAAATGGCTATCGAGTCAACCAAGTACTGCTAGCACATCGAAAACTCATGGGATTCTGAGCTGTGCTGACATCTACACATCCTCCGCAATCGACTGTCACTCGCCGATATGTCCTGATATCTTCACAAGCGCCTGCCTGCCCGACTACTGTGATCGTCGACACGCCAAGCATCAGCAACGTTTTCCACCAGATGCTCCGTAGCCACATACTTATATATATCTCCATTATTATTCCTTCCTTTTCCTAACCATCAATGTCCAGGGCGAATTGCGCGGACATCGACCTCATTTCATACACGGAAAATTCTGTAGAAGCTTTCATGCCAGGATTCCAGAAAGCACATCGCCACCCAAACAATAGAGACATCATTCCCTCCAGACATATTCTATAAGTATCTAAACATTAGTTCTTAAAGAATACGAGTAATCCCTATTCCAGCCCGTGAGGTCGGAAATAAAAACTACCCTCCAAGGGTCAGGAACCGCGAATCTATTCAAAACAACGCTCACAAGAACGCTAGTAGAGTAGAGGCGCTCGCTAGTAGAGCAACTTTGCGAGCAATTGTAATCGGAGATGGTGGCGAAAAACCGGCGCTACCATGATAAGGCCTTTGGATCTTGCTCAGGGCTATGAATCTTCGGCTCTGGATAGCGAGGATTTCGATGAACGGAGAGCTAACAATTCACACTCGATGACAGTTAGGCTCAAGACATTCCCATATTCCGTCCCGTGAACAATTTATTCTGAGATGGCACCAATAGTTAGTTCTGGATTCCTCTTGAAATTTCCCCTATTGGATCTGCCCATCGATGCTTGGCGCTGCTCTCATTGTTTTCGTGCTCACTCAGTTTGCGATCGCTTTCTGGGTGCAACGCGGAATTCAAACGACCGAGGATTATCTCGTTGCGGGACGGCGTCTGTCTCTCCCCCTAGCCTTCGGAACGGTCATGGCGACTTGGGTAGGCGCGGGCACGATCCTGGCCACCGCGGATGAGGTTCGGGCAGAAGGTTTCGCGGGGATTGGTCTCGAACCGCTAGGGCCAGGCATTGCCTTGATCATCGTCGCGCTCTTCTTTGCCAAACCGCTCTGGGAAGCAAGGCTTCTCACAGCCAACGATTTGTATCGTCGACGCTTTGGGCGAGCGGCGGAGTGGCTTTCCACGCTCTTCATGGTCGGCTATCTGCCCTGGATTGCAGCGACTTTGGTGGGCGCAGCCGGACTCTTGCAAACCTTCTTTGAGATTCCTCATGCCGCAGGCATTCTTCTGGTGGCTGGGATTGCTGTCGGATACACACTTATCAGAGGAATGTGGTCGGTCACACTGACAGATTTTGTCCAGTTGCTCCTTATAGTCTTAGGTCTGTCCGTACTTCCGTTCGAAGTTCTAACAGAAGTCGGCCAAGGAGCCCTCAGTGAAGGATTGAGCAAGAAACCAAGCCGGACCAATATCAGGCTGCATTGCTTTCGAACTTACCCCCTCGAATGTTTAGAATGATGGATTCAAGCTCCTGGCCATATATCCTCAGATCTTGGCCAAATCGCCGGATGTGTTTGAGTTCTTTGGGAGAGAGATACCCATCAGCAAGCGCTAGCGAGATGAGATAAAACAAATCCTCGCGAGTCCCACTCAAAGGGTCCACTTCATCGTCCTTTTTGGCCTTTTCAAAGAGCTCAACGATTCGACCGTCCGGTATACTGCGCGCCCGCGCCCAATCAGCCAAAAACGCATTCTCTGTCTCGTCGAGTTTCCCGTCCGAAACGGCAATCTTAACCAAGTGCTGAAAAACGTGTTCAGCCCGACCAAGGGCTGACTGACCGCTTTCATTGGAACTTGGGAGCTGCTTGGCTTCCAGTTGATTCATCACCTTCCCCGCATTCGCTTGGGATGACTTCTGCCTCTTACTCAACCACACTCCAATGGAGATCAATCCGCCAATAACTAAGAGGGCAAAAATAGGGTGATGAAAAAACCAACTCGTCACGATCGTTAGGACGGCAAGACTCCCTCCGATCACAACACTCGCCAGCTTGATTCCTGCCTCGATTAAGCGGCCAAGCAATGGCACCCCCATGAACAGATGCAAGAGCATGGAAAGAGTGATGGAAACACCAGCAATCGCGAGCAGGGTCCCTCCGCCGCGAATCATCCATCGCAGTCGTTGAATATGCCCTTTCATCGTCATTAACGCTGTCTCACGGACACCGTTCACGAGATGGTGGAGAGTCCCATCATCCCGGATCACCCTAGAAATGAAACCTGACTTCTGCTCGAACACCTTTCCCTGCCCCACTCCGTCAGCGATCGCACCAAAATAGCTGGCGGTCGCGGATGCTGGCACGGCACGATACTGGATGCGTTCGTCTCCCAACTGATCACCTCCATCGGTATGGTTTCGGAGGTAAAAGTACTGATTATAGACCTTCAGTCCGGAGGTCTTTCCTTTTTCTGACAAAGGGAGACTACTGGGTGAAAGCCGCTCTTTCCCGTCTGAGAAATGAAGATCGGATGGGGATATTTCGAGAGCGCCCAATTGGTAAGCCTCGGGCTTCAAAGTGTCGCTACTGAGGGCTTGGGACAAGCCACTGTTACGATCGTTGCGAGCGATCGACGGTCGCCATTCGAGATCCCAGACATCGCGACCATCACGGCGTTTCTTGTCCCAGCAATAGATCTCCGCGGTTCGATACACGACCAAGTAGTCATTGAACTCAGCCACGTAGTCCCCCGAAAAGGAAACGGGCTTAAGCGAACCCGTATAGGCAATCGCTTCTGATGACCGCGCTTGAGAGGGTTCCGCTAAAACACGGGCTCGAACAGCGGCAGCGTGATAGTCAAATCGACCCTCGTTCGCCCACAGGCAAAGGAGAGCCACCCCAAGAATGACGGGGCCCACGACAATACCCCAGACACTATTTCCTCTTCTCCTGAAACTCATATCAATAGAAATCTCCGGACTGCTTCACTGAGAAGTGTCCGGGGAAAGAAAAGGTAGACGATTGTCATGGAATTGAACAATCCAAAGAGTGTTCAGAATTATAGTTGAGTGGGGACCCAAGTATAGTCCTCCAATGTCCATTATGTCGCAGAGTATTTTCAACCGGGGGCTCGTGCGCGAAGCAATGTCCTCGCATCGTCGAAGAGATTTCGATAGGCTCCCTCTTCATCATGAAGCTCCCATCGTCACCTCCCCTGCTGCCTCGTTTACTTCTATTGCTTTCGAGTTGTTGTTTAGCGGTTCTCGTGTACGGATCAGAAGACTTGTTCAATGGTAAAGACCTTCAGGGATGGATCGTGAGAAGCGGCACGGCTGATTTTCGAGTGGAGGATGGTGTGATTATCGGCACGACGGTTCCACGAAGCCCGAATAGTTTTCTCTGCACGCAGAAACAATTTCGAGACTTTGAACTCGAGGTCGAGGTGCTCTGCGATCCCGGGCTCAACTCCGGAATTCAGGTCCGCAGTCAAATCGCGACCGAGGGGACGAAAGTGACGAACATTAAGGATCCCAACAATCCAAGAACCATCGAGCTCACTGCTGATCGCGTTTATGGGTATCAGGTTGAGATCTCTCGGCAGTCTTCGGGTCGTTGTGGCGGCATCTACGATGAGGCTAGACGTTTTGTTTTCCTGGATGAACCAGGGAATAAGCCCGGTGCGAAGAAGGCCTTTCGAGACGGTGAGTGGAATCACTACCGCATCCGATGCGTCGGGGATCGACTTCAGACTTGGGTGAATGGAATCCTTTGCGCCGATGTTCAGGACGACCTGAACGCGGAGGGCATCATTGGCCTCCAAGTTCACGGCAACGTGAGCGTCACCGGACGAGTGAGCCGAAAGCCCTACGAGAAACATGAAGTACGCTTTCGCCATATTCGGCTGCGCGAGATTTCCGACCGGCAAAAGGAATCGAAACCCAACATCATTGTCATCTTCGCCGATGATGTAGGCTACGGCGATCTGAGCTGCTACGGAGCCACTCACGTCCAGACACCAAACCTTGATCAATTGGCCCAAGAGGGGCGACGCTTTACGGATGCTCACACGGCTTCCGCGGTGTGTAGTCCATCGCGCTACGCGCTCATGACGGGACGCTATCCCGTTCGACATGGTAATCTCTGGAGCCCTATTTTCCTTCGCGTTCCGTTAGTCATCGACTCCGATCGGACGACGATAGCCGACCTCGCCAAACGTGCCGGTTACTCAACCAACTGTCTCGGCAAGTGGCACCTCGGTTTTGGTCAGAAGCAACCGACCGACTGGAATGCCCCCCTCAAACCCGGCCCACTCGAATTGGGTTTCGACACTTACTTCGGCATTCCTGTCGTGAACAGTCACCCACCCTTTGTTTGGGTGCATGACCATCGCGTGGTGGGCTGGACCGCCGATGATCCTTTCGTCTACGGAACATCAGCCAAGACGAAACGTTACGACGAAAAATTCGGAATCGATCAGATTGGCGGGGCAGAAACCGCCCACGAACTCTATGACGATGAAGCTGTCGGAGAGACACTCGCTCGCATGGCCACAGCATGGATCTCACAACAAAGTGAGCAAGACCAACCCTTTTTCCTCTACCTCGCCACCCACAATATTCATCATCCTTTCACCCCTGCAAAACGATTTCAGAATACCAGCCAAGCGGGCCCATACGGCGACTTCATTCACGAACTCGACTGGATCGTTGGCGAGGTGATGGAGCAGCTCAAAACGTCAGATATCGAGAACGAAACGCTCCTGATATTCACCAGCGACAATGGAGGAATGCTCAATCGAGGAGGCCAAGAGGCATGGCGCCGAGGGCACCGTCTCAACGGACCGCTGCTGGGATTCAAGTTTGATGCGTGGGAAGGCGGGCATCGAATTCCGTTCATCGCTCGCTGGCCTGGTCACATTCCTTCGGGCTCCGAATCCAGCGCCCTGATCAGCAACATTGATTTGATGGCAACGCTGGCTGCCGTGACCGATCAGAAGCTCGAATCGGACGAAGGGCCTGACAGCTTCAATCTGCTCCCCGCACTGACTGGGTCCGAGACAATCCATGTTCGGGATCACCTACTTATCGCTCCCGCCCGAAAGACCCATCTCTCTCTCAGAGAGGCTGACTGGATGTACATCAGTGATCAAGGAGGAGGAGGCTTTGCCGCCAAAAAAGAAGGAGATCACGCGTTCGGCGGACCCGCAGCGCATCGCTTTACCGGCCACGCAAACAGCGATATTGAGAACGGTGAAATCAGGCCCGATGCCCCATCCAGTCAACTCTACAATCTGGCAACTGATCCTCTGCAGAAGCAAAACGTCGTCCGCGAACACCCCAAAGTTGCAATGCGACTAGAAACAAAGATTCAAGAGATACGAGACAAGGCCACCGCGCCGCATGCCGCGCGCTAAGCTAAGAGCTCGGGGCCCCTACGTGCTTGGCCCCATGTAGGTCATCAGCAACTGACAGAATTGCATCAAGAACCCAACACCCACCAACAGCAAGCCTAGACCTCCGATCGCTCGATCCAGAGTAAGTCTTCTCAACTCTTTGAGAGACCAGGCCCCGAAACGAAAGCAGAGTCCTAGCAAAACCTGAAGAAAAATCAGCACCAATACAACGACGACCAACGAGGCAATCGCCTCAACCAGAATAGCGGAGATCCCAAAAACAGAACCTTCACCCCTGAGAACACTGACCACGATCTTGCCAAAGAGGATTGTCGAAAGAATGAGAGCCCCCCAAGCCCAGGCCTGTCGGTCTCTGCCCGATGGCTCCCACTTGAGTTTGGCCGGGAGAGAAAGCTTCCTCGACATGTGACGCACCCACAATTCCATGGCTCTGGCCCTAGCCGGCCAGCAAGTTTCGAGACAAACAAAAACCAAGCCAAGGCCCTGCACACTAAGCGCCACCAGAAAACTCGTCCACAACACACCGTCGTTCGGCCACCACTCCATTAATCACAACATAGGCCGTTCCTCTACCTCCCGGCAAGCGCTTAGTCCTAGGCGCTCACTCACGGCTATGAGGAGTGCTCCGTGATTGACCGATGCACCGTGGCAAACCACAATCCACGCATCCCTTTACGCCACATTCTATGAAAGATCGATTTGCACTCATTCTCGTTGCTCTGCTTCCGTTTTTCGCGGCGGCTGGAGAGCGCCCCAACATCGTGTTCTTTTTCACCGATGACCAAACCACCAGCACCTTGGGCTGCTACGGTCATCCTTTGGTCCAAACCCCAAACATCGACAACCTAGCGGAGCGAGGCACTCGCTTCACCAACATGTTTGTGAGTCATTCCATCTGTTGGGTCAGTCGAACAACAATCTTAACCGGGCTCACAGGACGGAGCTATGGAACTCCAGGAGCACGAGACCAAGCCCGACCAGAAGCGGTCCGCGAACTGTACTCAGACATTCTTCGCGCCAACGGATACCGCACTGGGTATTTCGGCAAGTGGCACGCCAAGATGCCTAAGGGATACCGACGCGAGGATCACTTCGATGAGTTCGAGGCCATCGGCCGGAATCCGTTTTACAAAAAACAACCTGACGGAACTTTGCGCCACGAGACCGAAGTCATTGTCGACCGTGGCATCGACTTCATTCAACGAAACCCAAAAGGGAAACCCTTCGCACTCAACATGTGGTTTAACGCCTGCCATGCCGAAGACAGCGATCGGCGACCGGCAATCGGCCACTTTCCCTGGCCCCGCGCAACGGACGGCCTCTACGAGGAAGACGAAATTGCGCCTCCACGGCTTAACGACCCCGCGATCTTCGACAGTCAACCCGATTTTCTCAAAACCACGATCAATCGCGAACGTTTCTTCTGGCGATGGAACACGGATGAAAAATACCGAACCAACATGCGCGCCTACCTTCGCATGGTTAGCGGCATAGATGGCGCAATTGGGCGTTTCCTGAAAGCACTGGAAGAGGCGGGGCTGGCAGAGAATACGATCATCGTCTACAGCGCGGACAACGGATACCACATGGGCAATCGCGGCTTTGCAGGAAAATGGTCACACTACGACGAATCGTTGAGAGTCCCTCTCATCATCATGGATCCTCGAGTACCACAAGCAAAACAGGGGCAGGTCACCGATGCGATTGCCCTTAATTTGGACCTTCCATCAACCTTTCTCGATTGGGCCGGAATCGCTGTTCCAAGACGTTACCAAGGGCACAGTTTACAGCCCATCGTGAGTCAAAATTTACCGGACGATTGGAGAACGGAATCCTTTCACGAACACTTCGCCGTACGGGGACGAATCCCTCCCTTCGAGGGCATTCGAAACCAAGATTACAAATACGTTCGCTACGTCGACCACGGCAACCACGAGTTCTTGCATGATTTGAGGAAGGATCCAGACGAGCTCACCAATCTTGCAACCGATCCTGCCTATCAACGCGTCATCACAGACATGCGTCGCCGGACAGACAAGCGCGTCGCTGAACTAGGGGGATCACTTCGTCCTTTTCAAGGCACCTTCACGTTATCCACTCCCCCGCATCCAGAGGCCTCCGCAGCGGTCACCGACAGACCTGGAGCAGACGGGTTTGTGAACCTGCTAGCAAAAAATGGACTGCGAGGATGGTCTGGCAATCCAAAATACTGGTCAGTCAAAGACGGTGTGCTCACGGGAACAGCAGATGGAACCTTGAAGATGAATCACTTTATCACATGGAAGGGCTCAACGGTTCGCAATTTCGATCTCCACGTTAAAGTGAAAATCAGCGCAGCCGGAAATAGCGGAATCCAATACCGCGGAACCTCCAGACCTGACTTGGGTCTTGATGTTGTTACGGGCTATCAGTGTGACGTGGTGACAAAAAATCCGAAATACAACGGAATGCTCTACGAGGAGAAAGGCCGCCGCATCTTGTCCCACACGGGGGAGAAAGTCATCGTCGACCAAGACGGGCAAGCATGGGTTGTAGACTCATTCCCCGTGAAAGAGTTTGCTCCAGACGAGTGGCACGACTATCGCGTTTTAGTTCAAGGGAACCATCATCGTCACTGGATCAACGGACACCCAACAGCTGACCTGATTGACTTCGACGAGGCAGGGCGTGCGCTGGAAGGCGTTCTTGCCGTACAAGTTCACCGGGGGCCTCCAATGAAAATTCAGTACAAGGATTTTCGAATCAAACACCTGCCTGACGACCTTCCACTCCTTAAGCCAGAAGACCACCCAATTCCAACGGGAGCTCACGGAGTCCGTCCCCAAGGACGCCTACCGAAGGATTGGAAGGCACCAATTTACTCAAGAAAGTAGGCTCTCCAATTGAAGTTCTGCCTCGGACCTAAAATCGAAGGGCGACGAGCCATCTGCTCTTCCATCCAGGCCCGCTAAGCAATGAAAACAAAATGGCGACCGGAAACAAAAAGAAAACCGGTCGCCATCGATCCCAGATCCGACAGGCAAGACAGATCTAAGATGAGCATGGCCGCCTTGAATCCCACCAAGACATAGGCCATGTAGAGTTTATTGACTCATTCAATTTCAAAAGTATTCAAAAAAGATCATAAATAATTTCAGTTGGAACAACTAGAGAATCAACAGAACGAGGTCTGAATTCCAAACACCTTCTCCCTGAGGAACACTAACCGAAAAAAGACCACCTTAAACCCGCCAACCAAGCAATTTAGACGGTGAATCCCAACTGTCTCCTTCGCTCAATCCAAGTTCCAATGAACCCACCAACCTTTCAAACCAAGGCGGTTCAAAGTGAAAACACAGGAGATGTTAGGAACCGGCAGCCCCATCTACGGATGAAGCCACCGGCGATCCCCACAAAACCCGGCAAGATGAGGTCGGTTCTCTGGGAGACAGAACCAACCGAGCGCATCGCCCTTGGTCAGATCACCTTGCCACCAATCTGCGAATGGGCTGACTAAACCCTTCCACAGACCTGGGAGAGCACCTTGGAGAAAGGCAGTCTCATAATAGTATTCGCAGGAGGGGCTCTAATCTTTCAAAAAACCTTCAACTTTTTTCTTCGAGGAAGATCAATCGATGTTTGCAGCCCCCTCAGAGGGGAAGGAAGCCAAATGAGATTCCCCACAAGAAAAGGTAGCGATCACTCAAAGTTCTCGCCGATTGCCCCCCCTTCATTCAATTTAGATGTCGCATCTAAGGACTGCACAATTCTATTCTTGTTCTACAATAGCTTCCTGGCACTATACCGGTTGCGTTCAGAACAACGAGGACTCTAGATCGTACCCGCTATACGATCGATACTGAGGCCGCCGTTAGGGCGCACGTGCCGGGGATCGATCTGCGACTGTTAAATGGTTCAGGCTCCAGTGAGATCGCCGGCACACTTTTTTCAACGTTTTCAGACCCTTTTCACACAGACCAGACAATAACCCCACCTGGAAAAAGGCTTCTTCCAGTGAATTCTCGCTCCCCAATAACCCTGCGCCCTATCTGAATCAGACCAACATTAAGCGAGAAACAGCCGCAAACAACAACGACATAGCACATCTAAATAGCGACTTTCGACCCGTTTAACTATGAGCCAAGAGACTATAATTCTTGAAGTCTCTACCCCGACAGCCAACGAAGGTGCTGCCGCCGCAGGACTCAACAAATTCGAAAGAGAATGGAAATACGGACCAGAGACATCCTGTGAAACTCAGATTCCAATGATCTGAGGACCGCCCAGCGGTTAATGTTAGGCTTGCCTTGCGCAAGAGACAGCAGCCTCTGCGCAACGTCGCCCATCCAAGGCCGCGCTCACGATTCCCCCCGCGTATCCCGCTCCTTCTCCACAAGGGAACAAACGCCGTAGATCCGGGTGCTCAAGCGTTTGATCGTTTCGAGGAATCCGAAGCGGAGAGCTTGTCCTGGTTTCGAACCCGACCAAGAGAGTCTCATCATTCAGATAGCCCGGACGTTGCTTACCAAACCATGCGAGTCCCTTTTGTAAGCGCATAGTCATCCATTGGGGCAGCACCTCGTCCAGGCGAGCTGCAGACACGCCTGGATGATAGCTCGTCGGCGGTAGATCGCTCGACTCTCGCCCTCCGATAAAATCCAGAGCACGCTGGGCAGGCGCCACTTGCCCGCCCGTCCCTGCCTGCTTTGCTGCTGTTTCCAAAGAACGTTGGAAAGCCATACCTGCCAGGACTCCGTGCTCCGCCTGAAATGGAGCCGTGTCTTCCGGGTGCACACCGACCACAAGCCCACTATTGGCATAGGGAGAATCCCGTTTGGACAAGCTCATGCCATTGACGACAATCTCATCGTTCTCGGTTGCAGCAGGGACGATGAAGCCTCCCGGACACATACAAAACGAGTGAACGCCGCGATCACGGACCGTTGTCGCCAGATGGTAGCTCGCCGCTGGAAGCACTTGCGGACGTTCGGTTCCCTGTGGATATCCATACTGAAGGGAATCAATCTGCGGCTGTGGATGCTCGATCCTCACGCCCATGGCGAAAGGCTTTTCTTCAAGCCTCAGCCCCTCGGACTCGCAAAGTCGATAGATATCCCTCGCTGAGTGGCCGGTCGCCAGTATGATGCCTGCTCCCAAAAACTCTTCACCATCTGCCGTCGTTACGCCCTGCAAGCGCCCGTCCTTCTGCAAAAATCCATTCACCTTCGCTCCGAAATGAACCTCGCCACCGGCCTCCAACACCTGATTCCGCATCGACATCACGACACTCGGCAAGAGATTCGATCCGATGTGCGGATGAGCATCGATCAAGATATCCTCCGGCGCACCGTGGAGGACAAGAGTTCGGTAAACATCTGCCACCGGGCCCCTCTTCTTGGCTCGAGTGTAGAGCTTCCCGTCCGAAAAGGTTCCTGCCCCCCCTTCTCCAAAGCAGTAATTCGAATCCTCGATCACCGTTCCTTTCCGGAGAATGGGGGCCAGGTCAAAACGTCGACTCGAAGCATCTTTGCCCCTTTCCAGAATCACAGGCCGACAACCTAACTCAAGGCAGCGTAACGCTGCGAAGAGCCCCGCAGGGCCACATCCCACGATGACAATTCTCGGAGCTTCAGCCGAGATATCCGGGAAGGATAACTGAGGGAGCGACTTGGCCGGTAAAGCCTCGTCAATGCCGACTTCAAAACGAAGCTGAAACTTGATCTGGCGCTGGCGGGCATCAATCGAGCGCTTGACCAATCGGAGATCCGCAATTCGACTTGCGGGAAGTCGAAGTCTCTCAGCAACAGCCACCCGCCACTCAGCTGAGTTTTCGGCCAGCTCCATGGGGAGGACAATATCGACACACTTCGCTTCATCTGAACTCACGGAGGCCTTGTTAATGCATGAAGGGAAGTACCGCCAACAAAATAAGTGTCTTGAGAGCGCAATCCCATGAAACAACGACCTAGATTGGTCGCTCACTCCGCCAGCAAAGCCCAGAGCCTCGCTGCACTCGATGCCTGGGGGGGCTGAAGATACCCCCAGATGTCGGAAGAAACTAAGCAGCCTCGCCAACGATGCCGTTGAGTAGATTGGAAAAACCCAAGACTGGCGTCGGATCTGCCGTCAGTTTTGCGAGCGTTCGCTTGAGGCGTTGCCGGGCCCGAAAAGCACGGACCTTGGCCAATGAGACACTCCACCCCGTCAAATCGCTCACCTGCTGGTGACTGTAGCCATTCAGATAAACGAGGCGAATCACCAACTGGTCATCGGGTTTCAGCGACTCCAGCAATTTGTCCACCAGCTCCCTGGCCGCCAATTGATCTCCTGGCCCGCTTTCCGAAGCCGTGGCTTTGATACTTTCAACCACCCGAGCCTCTTCTTCTGACAAATCCGCAATCCGCAATTCTCGGTTTGACTTGGATCGATGATAGGCCGTCGTGCAGGTATTCACAGCAATCCGACTCACCCAGTGATGGAAGGGAACTTTGCCGGAATACTGTTCAATCTTCGAAAAGACACGGATAAAGATCTCTTGGGAAACATCTTCTTTACTTTCTCGATAACGGAGGCGTGCATTGAGAATCTTTGCTACGAAGGGATACAGAAAGTCCATCAATGCTTTCACCGACTCTTCGTCGCCGGCTTTAACACGCTTGATGTGTTGCGCGACCTCTTTTTGAGTAAGAGAAAGCTCGGTGTTTTGCTTCGTGTCATTGGAGTCGGTTTTCATTCAGATGCTATAGCCCTACTAAACTACTTGTCTCGATCTCTGCCATTCCTGGCACTCGCAGCAGCAGAGCACTGCGATACCCATCGAGCAGGAGTAAATTGTCATCGGCGGAAAAACTGAGTTTCCAAGCTCGCGCATGAGCCGGATTGAAGGAGAGCATTTCGCGTCCGCTCTCGAGATGCCACAGCCGAACCGTCCCGTCCGGACTACTGGTCGCAAAGGTCCGCCCGTCATGAGAAAAAGCAGCGGAAGCGATTCCTTGCTTATGCCCAGTTAATTCGTGCACGACCGCACCGGTTTCGACATCCCAAACAAAACAACGTTTGTCCCAACTCGCGGCTGCGGCCAGCCTATCGTCCGTGGAAAAAACAACTGAGTGAGGACTATGGTTCAAACCAGCCAGTATCGATTGCTCGCGGTCCTCCTTCAGATTCCAGACCATGATTTCTGTCTCATCCGCTGAAGGAAGCATCGCCAGGTAACGACCATCCGCACTCGCCCCTTGCCATAATTCGAGCGAACCTGGAGCGCGAGTCAGAACCTCCCGATTGCTCTCAATATCCCAGAGCGATATCCCTTCTTCCCCGTCATAAATGAGTCGCTGATTCCCCACGAAACCGAATCCAGCACTCCGCATATTCTGATGCCGTTTCTCCAAAATCTGAATACTCGCCCGATACTTTCCTGCCGTCAGATCCCAAACTTCAACACGGTTTTGATCGACGCGGTCTGCGATGTATCGACCGTTCTCAGAGATCAATTCACCCCGCCGGCGCCCCGACTGCGGCAGCGAAAAATCGAGATTTCCCGATGCAAACTCGGGATAGAGATCAGGAGAAATTCTTTGCCTCAGATCCTGCCGGGAGCGAATCTTGTCGACCTTTTGCCGGTCTTCATCGTTACGATCTGGGTAACTGATCATCTGAAATTCTTCCGCGGGCACGATAGAACGAACGTCCCACAAGTGGACTCTTCCATCCTTCCCACCCGAGGCAAGCGTCTGACTATTCGACGAAAACGCCAGCGCGAAGACCTCATCAAGTTGCCCTTTCAGAACACCCGCCTTCTCCCCAGTTTCAGGGCGCCAGAGATGAATCAAATAGTCCCATCCGCCGGCGGCCAACCATTGTCCATCCGCCGAGAACTCCAAGGCATGCAAGTAGCCAGGCTGAACCTGCTCTGCTTCAATCGCCCGATTCTCATCAGGCTTGAACAACTGCAGGCTGAGCTCAGACACACTTCGGATCCAGCGCCGTGGGATCGAGGCGATGTAATCAAGATCGGGCGCCACGGCAAAACGATTGTCAGCCCTCTCTCCTTCCCAAAGAAGCTCCCCCGTCTCAAAGGCCCATACCCGAGTCTTATCATCTCGCCGCAACGCCAAGAGCTTCCGGTCCGGAGACCACGAATAGCCGCGGAATTTTCTTCTCGAGGTCTCAATAGGAATCGCATAGGGCTCCACGTCCTGCGATGATTCCAAAAACTCGCTCACGACAAAACCGTGAGGGCTCAGTCCCACCAACTGGTTACCATCGGCTGCGAAGCGCACTGGAAAACCCATCCCACTGATTGAGGCAAGCTTCTGCCAGGTCTTCGTTTCCCACACACTCACACTTGATTCGCGATGACGGGAGTGAACCGTGCCGGCTACCAAATACTCGTCGTTCTTGCCGAATTCGACGCGTATCGACCGATAGGACCCCCCGCCCACACCCTGCAGCTCGGCCACAGGTCGCTTACGATCCACATCCCAAACTTTCAAGATCCGGTCAGTACCGAACGAGGCTAACCATCGTCCAGAGTTGGAGAACCCTAAGGCACCAACACTCTCTTGGTGCGCTGGGAACACAAAGAGCTCATCACCACGACTTCGGTCCCAAAGGTAGCGCCATTCAAAACCACGATGGTCGAGTTCATCACCTTGAGGGATGTGTTTGACCAATAATTCACGTACTTTGGAGATGTTGTCCTGTAACAGGAACTGCTGCGCCACATACATATCGGAGGCATACAAGTTCTCCTGCAGATCATGGACCGCACCGTCCGCCAAAACTCGAAGGCGATTAGCCTCAGCAGCATTTTCTTCCGCGACCTGAAGGGCCTGACGGGCAGTGGTGGCTGCACTGGCTGCTGCGATTTCGGCTCGACGCGCTCGAAATGCCTGCCAAGAGCTCACGGAGAAACCTCCAACCAACGCCAAGAGGATCGCTGCAGCCGCGGTGCACGCACCACGATGGCGGAGGACCAGTTTCTTCAGTTGGTAAAGTTTGCTCGGGGCAACAGCCTTGACTGGCTCCAAATCAAGATACCGGCGGACATCAAGGGCAAGTTCTGTGGCCGTGTCGTAGCGACGGGTCCGATCTTTCTCAATCGCCTTCATGACGATCCAATCAAGCTCTCCCTTCACCAAACGGTTCAATCGGGTCGGCTCAGCATGCCGCCGATTGGCGACCGTGGTGATCTCCGCATCATTCATCGAACTCAGCTGAGTTGAAGGAAGCATCGGATCTTCCTCCCGAATACGTCGGCGCATTTCGTCGTAGTCAGCCTGAGATAACTCCTTGGCGTCGATGGGCGTCTTACCGGTCAAGAGTTCATAGAGCAGGACTCCGAGCGAATAGATATCGGTTCGAGTATCAAGATCGAGCCCGCTCATCTGCGTTTGCTCTGGGCTCATGTAGGCCGGGGTCCCGATAAACTGCTGAAATTGAGTGAAGAGAGTCTTGTTGGTGAGCTTCTGTTGCGTCGCCTTGGCGATGCCAAAATCAATGATCTTAGGCACCGCCTTGTGATCATGCATCGTCACCAGAAGATTTGACGGCTTCAGATCCCGATGAATGATCCCTTTCTGATGCGCATGCTGGACGGCATGGCAGACCTCAATGAAAAGCTCCAGTCTTTGCGGGGTTGTCAGCTTATTCTCATCACAGTACTGAGTAATCGGAATACCCCGAACAAGTTCCATGACGAAATACGGGCGTCCGGTTTCAGTTGTCCCGGCATCCAGCACTTTGGCGATGTTCTCATGGTTCATCATCGCCAAGGCCTGCCGCTCGACCTCAAAACGGGCGATGATCTGTTTACTGTCCATCCCCAACCGGACAATCTTGAGCGCAACGCGTCGTGAAACAGGCTCGCTTTGCTCCGCCATGTAGACCACTCCCCAACCTCCTTCGCCGATCTTTTCAAGCAGCTTGTATCGACCGATGCAGGTCCCCGCCTCTTCATCCACACTGATTTCTGGCAAAGGAATCGTCGAAGCTACGGGAGATGGAGGCAGAAAGTGCTCGCCTTCCTGGTCCGCGTCGAGCAGGCGTTGAACCCTGTCGTAGAGAGCCGAGTCACCCGCGCACGAACGAACCAAGAACGCATCGCGCTCATTTGGTTGCTCGATTTCGAGAGCTTCCTCGAAGATCTCTCGTTCGCTGAGTTCTAGTATCGCCATATCAGCGGGATTCTCGGTCCCACAAAAGCATAAGCGACGAAAAAGACGAGATTGGGCCAATCTCGTAAGAAAAAAATGAACTACCCAAGGAATTGCCCCTAAAAAGGCCCCTAACGGGAGCTTGTGGCCTTGCGCAATTCTTCAAAAAGCCAAGCCCGAGCATAGGACCAACGGCGTTTCGCAGTTCGTTCAGGAATTCCGAGAACTTTGGCGGCTTCAACATTCGGGAGACCAACAAAGAACCTCAATTTGATGAGCGAGGCACTCTCCGGGTCCTCTTTTTCGAGCTTTAGTAGAGCATCGTTGACCGCCAGAAGAAGATCTCCTTCCGCTTCCGTAGCGATATCGACGTGCTCAATATCGATCCGTTGTAAGCCCCCACCATGCCGGATGCGTTTCTTTCGGCGGGCATTTTCAACGAGAATTCGCCTCATCGCCTCAGCGGCAGAAGCGAAAAAATGCTGTCGATCCACCCATTTTGGCGCCCCTTCACCGGTGATCCGGACGTACGCTTCATGAACCAGCGCAGTGGGCTGCAAGGTCTGCCCCGGAGCCTCTTGCGCCATTCTGGCTGATGCTAAGCGGCGGAGCTCGGCATAGACCTTGGGAAGCAGCTCATCGGCGGACTCTGAATGAATTGCGTTGAGCTGCCGCGTCAGGTCAGGAACGTCGTCGCTCTTCATATGCTCTTGTCAAGGCCATCCGCCCCAGCGAGCAGGAATCGTGCGACCGGAAACTAATCCTGTCAACCGCGACAAGGAACTCAGGCAGACTCGACGCCTAGAACAGGGTATAGATAAATGGCGCCGCTCCCGTTGAGCCCAATACCGCCAACAAGCCGACTAAACCCAACACAAGCAAGATGGGGATCAGCCACCACTTTTTGTTCTCGAACACGAAGTCAATAAACTCCTTGATGAGAGAATCCTGTTTTCCTTCGCCCGCCTCTTGAAACTCGTTCTTCTTATCGCCAGAACCGTTTGACATATCGCTCTCCTAACCGCTCAGTTTGAACTTACCATTGCCGATAATAGCTCGCGGCGTTCTTCGCCGCTTTCTTCGGCTCCCAATAAGTTTCGCCCTGTGGATCCAAAGATCGCTTCAAGGCATCTCGCTTCACAAGCTTAAAACAAATTCCAATGGGCAAGAAGACCCCAAAGTAGATGAGCACCATCACGAGCTCACTCACCACCATTCCAATGGGCAATGCGATTAACATCAAGCCGATGAAGATGGGCTTCAATGCCATGGGGATCGCGAGCCCGACAAGAGCCAGCCCCACTCCGATTCCAATGAGCCACGTCATCACACCGGAGCTGGCTGACCACATCCACCCGAGAAATGGCAAAGCCACTAAGCACATCAGACCAAATTGCCTGAGTTGTTTTGGCGTCGGCGTCCAGTTGACTTCCACTAACTTCATGGCTTCTCCTAATCGAGATCAAACTGAGAGAGATGCTGCTTTCGCTCCTCTTCACTCATTTGATTGGGCTGATTCTTTTTCAGCAACACATGGTGCCCTAGGACAAGAACATCCATATCCGTCATCATGAAACAGCGATAGGCGTCGTCGGGAGTACAGACGATGGGCTCACTCCGAACATTGAAGCTCGTGTTGATCAACACCGGACAGGAGGTCATCTTCTTGAAAGATTGCATCAACCCATGAAGTAAGGGATTCCGCACGGAGTCAACGGTCTGCACCCTGGCAGAGTAATCAACATGGGTCACCGCAGGAATTTCGGAACGTCGATAATTCAATTTCTCAATCCCGAACTTCTCTTCGTAATCAGCAGGCATCTCACAGCGCCTAGATTCCTTGACCGGCGCTACGAGCAGCATGTAAGGGCTCTCTTCCGATTCCCTCATCTCAAAATACTCCGCAACATGCTCCTTCAGCACAAGAGGGGCGAAAGGCCTGAAGGACTCGCGGAACTTAATTTTGAGGTTCATGACGGATTGCATTTTCTCGCTTCTCGCATCCCCCAGAATACTTCGCCCACCGAGTGCACGAGGCCCAAATTCCATCCGCCCTTGAAACCAACCAATGACATTCTCGTCTGCAATCAATGACGCCACTCGATCGCAAAGAGCACCGTCCTGGGCGTGGGTTTCGAACACAGCCTCTTTCGTTTTCAGGAAATCAGCGATTGAGTCGTCGGAATACTCGGGCCCCAACAACGATGCTGCCTGCCCGTCCGGCTGGCTGACGCGTCGTTCGTTTTGTAGCAGTTGATACCAAACGAACGATGCGGCACCGAGAGCTCCCCCGGCATCACCCGCAGCCGGCTGAATCCAGATATTTTCAAACGGGCTTTCTCGCAACAAGCGACCGTTCCCCACGCAATTCAAGGCAACACCACCGGCCAACACGAGATTCTTCATGCCGGTCTCTCGATGTAGATGACGAGCCATCCGTAGCATCACTTCTTCTGTCACGGCCTGCACGGACGCCGCCAAATCCATTTCACGTTGGCCCAATTTCGACTCAGGTTGCCTTGGCGGCCCATCAAACAGCTCATCAAATTTGCGAGACGTCATTGTGAGTCCCTGGCAATAATTGAAGTAGCTCATATCCATACGGAACGAACCGTCCTCCTTGAGATCCATCAATTCATTCTGTATCTTTTCTTGGTAGATCGGTCGCCCATAGGGCGCCAAGCCCATGACCTTATACTCTCCGCTGTTCACCCGAAATCCCGTGTAATAGGTAAAGGCCGAGTACAAGAGTCCAAGAGAGTGAGGAAAACGAATTTCATGACTGAGCTCGATCTGATTGCCCTTTCCCGTGCCATAACATGTCGTAGACCACTCGCCCACACCATCGAGCGTTAAAATGGCTGCTTCCTCAAATGGAGATGGGAAGAAGGCACTGGCAGCATGAGATTCATGGTGATCCGTGAAAACGAAGCGCCCCTTATATTTCCCCCGCAGACCGGCATTCATCTCACGGGGTAAGTGCAATTTCTGCTTGAGCCAAAGCGGAAGCGCCTGACGAAAGGAGCGGTAACCCAAGGGCGCGTAGCCCAGGTAAGTCTCCAAGAGGCGCTCAAACTTGTTTAACGGTTTGTCGTAAAAGGCTACGTAAGAAAGCTCTTCCGGAGCAATCCCTGCCGCGCTCAGGCAATAATCAACAGCATTCTGAGGAAAATCGTGGTCATGCTTTTTTCGCGTAAACCGCTCCTCTTGAGCAGCAGCCACGATCTTCCCATCAACGATGAGGGCCGCAGCTGAGTCGTGATAAAATGCGGATATTCCTAGGACGCTAGTCATGACATAACGCCGATGGGCATTCTTCACGAATGCACACCGACGACGGCTCAATGGAAACACGAATCCTAAATTGATAGCAATCTTTGATCTCATTGTCTCGGCGCTATTCGAAAGCTTGAAACACGCCTATAGCGGTCCCCGCTTCGACCCGAATTCACACTTGAATTCACAATGGAAGTAGGCAGCGTCATTCGCAATGAACCCGTCGCCAGTACACCGCTTGAGATTCCATCACGGACTGGGAGATATCCTGATGTTTCGCAACGTCATTCGTATGCTGGACGCGGATATCCAGCTTTATCTCAACCCAGATCTAGGCCAATCCGGAATCTTCTTCAATGACCCACAGGTTAGCGTGCTTGCCGCCCCAGAACAGTCGGGACTGCGCAACATCCAATTCAGCCTTGAATTCAGTCGAGAGTGTACAAGCGGGCCGGCAATCAAGCCGCGGATCTGTGCGGAACATGAATTCGGTCTGATTCGCCCCGACTACAAATTCCGCCCCCTTCCACTGTCTCATCTTGATGCCATGGACACTCCCGCAGTCGCAGCCACCCATACTTTTCTCGCAAACCTCGGCCCGTATCTCGTCTGTCACTTTCAAGGGACGTCCAACCGTAACCAGCAAAACCCACCCTTAGAATTCGCTCAAAAGTCCGTCGAGCGGATGCGCCAGCTCGGCTGGGGAGTCGTAGTGATCAACTATGATTACGTCTTCCATCACCCTGAGAACGTTGACTTTCCCTTCGTCGACCACGATCAGGTCCGCTCGACATTCCGCCGACTTCCCATGGAGGTCGAATCTCTTTGGACCCTCATCCGCGGTGCCAGTGCTTTTTTCGGGGTCGACTCCGGCCCGCTCCACCTCGCTCTTTGCTCTTCAGTTCCAACCACTTACATCAACCAAAACACCAGATTCTTCGATAGCTTTTACGACGAAGGCTTGGACGCACTTAAAGAAGTGCGCGCATCGGATCACGACACGATTCCGTTCGATCTCATTCCTACACTCCCTTGACCCAAACCCAGAGAAAGTCCAAGGGACAAGCGACCTCACGATCAGCAAGGTCTGGTACAATCATTGCTCCCTCGTTTGACTCACAAATATGAAAAACCCGGATGGCATTTCGGACGCTTGACCTTCTCCAAACTCGAACTCAAGCCCTGTCCAACTCGATATGAACTCTTTCTCGAACTTTTCCGGAGCCCTCATTCTTGCCAGCAGTTTCCTAGTCGCCGCATCCCTGAAAGCCTTCGAAGCCGCCAACTTCTCGATAACACAGCAGAAAAATTCGGGCTGGACATCTATCACTTTCGAAGAGCCCTTCGATGAGCCCCCAGTGGTCGTCGCAGGCCCGATCAGTCGCAATGGGAGCGATCCGGCTACACTTCGCATCCGCAACGTCACGACCGACGGGTTTCAAGTACAACTCAAGGAGTGGGACTACCGGGATGGCACCCACGTGGAAGAAACGTTTAGCTATCTAGCCGTTCCTTACGGACAGCACGATCTCGAAGGCTTCCCAACCGTTTCCGGAAAAATTGCTTCCGTCGGGCAAGGACTAAAGAAGTATGAGTTTGAAAAACCATTCGACACCCCTCCAGTCATTCTTTTCCAAGTAGAGGCGAGTGACTCGAGCCCAGCTCTCGTCGTACGCCCGCGACGAATCACGAGAAATGGCTTCGAACTGCGTATTCAGGCTGAGGAGCGGAACCAATCCCGTCTCACACCTCGGCCGGTGCACTTCGTTGCCATTAAACCTGGCGATTACATCCAATCGAATGGCCAGACCGTCACCGCCGGTAATACGGGAAACAAAGTCACCCATGCCTGGTTCGGACTCCGCTTCCCAAACCTTCATGCAGCGCCAGTCTTTCTTGCTCACATGCAAACCACCAACGGCGGAAACCCCGCGTCGCTTCGCCACCGAAACCTTAGGGACTCCGGTGTCCAGATCAAGGTTGAGGAAGAGCGATCGCTCGACACGGAAGTCAATCACATTGCAGAAGAGGTGGGCTACCTCGTCATTGGAGCGTCCGTTGATTCCGACTCTGACGGGCTCCCTGACTCATGGGAAGAAACCTACGGCCTCGATCCGAACGATCCGTCCGATGCAAACGAAGACGCTGATGGGGATGGAACAAGCAACCTGAACGAATTCAAAGACGGGTCAGATCCCCGCCACTTCGACGGTACACTCGACGGGGGAATTCTCCGGCTGGTAACAGAAAATCCCAACGCCTATGAAAAGGAGCTTCTGAGCGGCAGCATTCGACTCATTCGAGAGCAATCCAATGCTCCCATTCTCGTTCCTCTCATTGTTGAGCCAAACACAGACCCAACCAAGGGCGTTGCCCAAGTTAGTGACTACCGGCTATTGGATTCCAGTGGCCAGCCAATCCCAAACCCCATACCTCTCGCCGCCGGTCAAAGAAGTGTCGAAATCATTGTTGCCCCCCTCAGAGATTCGCTCGCGGAAGTTCCGGAAACGCTTAGAATCCGAATCGCTCCCTCGTCTCACTACCAGATCTCAGACACCCCAAGCGCTGAAATCACGCTCTACGACGCCACCAATATTCCTGAGAACGAACGCCTCTTTGTCGCGACACTCAGACCGGAAAACGGGGCCGAGACGAGTGCCTTCGGGCTTTCAACCCTTCGCGTCCAGGGCGACAATCGCCTGGCGCTTGTCAACCTCAGCTTCTCCGGTCTGAGCTCACCACAGACGGCGGTTCACATCCACCTCGCAAACCCTGTTTCAGGCCCTCCGCTAGAAAGTCTCGAGCTTGGGCAAGTCACCGATCATTGGTGGTTTATCCGCGCCACCCAATTCTTAACCACCGACCAACAAGCCCTCGACGCCCTCACGAACGGAAAACTCTATATCAATGTTCACTCCGCTAACTTTCCTGCTGGAGAGATACGCGGCGACTACCGACAACAGGCCGGGTCGCTTGCGCTCGAGCCCTTAGACTCAGCACCATCGATCGAGGAACTCAGCCAAGACGAGCTGGAAAGAGATATTGCCCGACTGCTCATGCAATCCACCTACGGCCCCACGCCACAGCTGATGGCCAGCGTGAAAGAACACATCACCCGGGCAGGCGACCGGATCGCCGGAATGGCGAACTGGATTGACGAGCAAATGAACCCAGAGTCTACGCCGCCGATCTCACTGCTGGAGCTGACTCGCGCGGCCGACAAGCACGAAGCCTCTTTCTTCGAAACGGGCGAATCAGCCTTTCGACCCCACAATCTTCGACACGGGTGGTGGCTCATGGCCATGCGAGGAAATGATCAACTCCGGCAACGAATCGCTTTCGCACTAAGCCAAATCTTCGTGATCTCGACCAAGGACAGCTTGATAAACAACCGACACTATGGGGCAGCGCACTACTATGATATGCTTTCCCAAGGCGCGTTTGGTTCGTATCGAGATCTTCTGGAAAACGTCGCGAAACACCCCATCATGGGCCACTATCTCAGTCACCTCAGAAACCAGCGCGAAGTGCGGGATGATGAGGGCAAGGTGGTCGTGAGCCCCGATGAGAACTTTGCCCGTGAGATCATGCAGTTGTTTTCAATCGGGCTGGTAGAGAGACATCTCGACGGCACGATCAAACTCGACGCCCGAGGGCTTCCGATCCCTACCTATGACCAAAGCGACATCACCGAGCTAGCGCGAGTCATGACGGGGTTCAGTTTCAGCAAGCGAAACATTCCGCGAAATAGTGATACCGTGAGAGATAACACTCGATTCAGCTACGGGAATGGTAGCCGCGGATTCCAAGCTCAGTGGACACATCCCATGAGATACTTTGAACGATACCATGATCAGGCTGAGAAGACCTTGATCGATGGGAGCCAAACGAAGGCGTTTCAAGGCGGAGAGCAGGATCTTGATGATGCCCTGGACGCTCTGACCAGTCACGCCAACACGGCTCCATTTATCAGTCGACTCCTAATCCAACGCTTGGTCTCAAGCAACCCAACTCGCGGCTATGTCTTTCGCGTTGCCTCTGTCTTCAAAGAATCCGAAGGGCAGCTTGGTGAAGTGATCAAAGCCATCCTACTTGACCCTGAAGCCCGAAGCCTTGAGTTTGCCGACCGAGTCGACGCGGGAAAGCAGAAGGAGCCAATCATCCGGTACATCGCATTCTGCCGAGCTCTCAACGTTGCCTCCAAACTCCCTCTTTCTGACCTAGTTGAGCATGGATATCCCGAGGCAGAACTCGCAAAATTCCCAAAGAACACCTCGCTATATCGCATGGGCAACACTGACAACCGGCTGGCGCAGACCCCGCAGAGTGCGCCTACCGTCTTTAACTGGTTCTTGCCAGATTTCACCGTTGCAGGTCCCTTGGCGGCTGCAGGCTTGGTGGCGCCAGAATTCCAGGTCACCACAGAGTCTCAGGTCGTCAACGCGGCCAATGCTCACTACAAGATCGCGTTCAATCGCAATGGCCAAGGAGGCGTCCGGATTCGGGGACAGAACTCAGCGCTCGACGATCATCTCATCCCGGACCTCACTCCTTTTAGAGCTCTCCTAAGCGAAGCGGCAGCCAACAAAGCCACGAAGATCGAACGGGCAACCTTGCTGATCGACTACATCGACCTGCTACTTAGCGGAGGCAGCCTAGAGGCAAGATACCGAAACCAGATCGGCCGCACCCCGAGAGACATCATGATCGATGCGGTTGCTGCTACGCGAGCCCCCAACATGATCAAGACTGCAATTTACTTATACGCCACCAGCCCCGAATACATCACCCTGAAGTAGCGCTGAAACGCCAACTCTTTCCAGAACAGACCTACCAGGCATCATCATGAACCCCAAGACTGCCCCATCCCCAAGGCCAAACTCAGGGCCCATTCATCGCCGAGATTTCTTTCGCCAGTCGGCCTGCGCTGCTCTCGGCGTTACCGGCGTTGTTAACACCCTCGCGAACCTCAGGCTCTTTACCGCCGCCGTCGCCCAAAACACTCCGAGAGAAGACTATCGCGCACTCGTCTGCCTCTTTCTCAACGGCGGCAATGATTCAAACAATCTGCTCGTTCCACGCAGTGGCGACTTGCGAACCGACTACGAAAACGGCCGAGGCATCCTGCAGATTCCCTCCGACCAGCTTCACCCGATCCAAGCACTCAACGACAGTCGGGACTTCGGCCTCCATCCGAACGCTGCTCCAATTCAAGAAGCTTTCAACGCAGGCAACTTGGCTTTCGTTTGCAACGTCGGCACCCTCGCCTACCCGATCGCCTCTCGAGAGGACTATCTCAACCGGAGAGTCCCCGTTCCCCAACAGCTCTTCTCTCACTCAGACCAACAGACGCAATGGCAGAGCTCCATTCCCGACCAGCCTTTCCAGAGCGGATGGGGAGGTCGAATTGCTGACTTACTCCATGCCTCAGAGAATCCTGATTCAAAAGTTTCCATGTCCATCTCGCTTTCCGGCATCAATAGCTTCCAGATAGGCACGACAGGAGCCGTTACCCAGTTCGTCACAACCCCCAATGGCGTCGCGGGCCTTTCCGGATATGGAAGGAATTACCAAAACGCACTCAATCGGGACGGAAGCTACAAGAGGAACGATCAAGGAGTTCGACTAAAGGCCTTCGAAGAAATCATGAACCTTACACATGCCAATCTTCTCGAAGACAACTACAACGAGGTGGTTCGCCGAGCGAGGAGGGCAGAGGGAACCATCGGTACCACGCTGGACCTAGCCGACCAGAGTGGCGTCGATTTCGACGAGCTCTTC
This sequence comes from uncultured Verrucomicrobiota bacterium, assembly GCA_964342405.1. GTDB lineage: Bacteria > Verrucomicrobiota > Verrucomicrobiia > Limisphaerales > AAA164-E04 > UBA2970. The sequence continues at coordinate 135,391 of CAYFGX010000005.1, forward strand.
ATCAACGCACAATCCAATTTAGGCGACCAGTTAAAGACCGTGGCAAAACTCATCGCCGGCCGCTCGGCCATCGGCAATCGTCGACAAATCTTCTTCTGTCGAGTCGGAGGCTATGACACCCATCAGTCCCAACTCCCCTCGCATGCGAATCTCACAGCCGAGCTCGCCAGTGCCATGCAAGCGTTCTACCAAACAACGGAGCGCCTCGGCCTACAGGACAACATCACCACCTTCACCTGTTCCGACTTTGCTCGGACATTCACGCCCAACGGCACAGACGCAACGGCCGGAGCCGATCATGCCTGGGGAGGTCACGCAATGGTCATGGGAGGAGCCGTTAAGGGCCAACAGCTCTACGGACAGTTCCCGCGGCTCATCGTGGGAGCAGAAGACGATGCGGGGCGAAGTCGCGGACGCTGGATCCCCACGACATCCGTCGACCAATACGCCGCCGTCCTGGCAAGGTGGTTCGGTATCGACAGCAATTCGATGGAAGCCATTTTTCCGAATCTTCCCCGTTTTGACGATCCTCTCACGAGCTCACGACCCAATCTGAATTTCATGCATTCTTAAGCACCAGACCTCGCAGACAGACAGCTACCTCAGAATGAGCAAAAGAAGCTTTGTCGCAGGTTTGATAGGGTTGCTCGCCCTGGTCGTGTGGTTGGAAAGCAGGGATTGGAAGGGGCCAAAGGCAACTGCCCAACCAGCCCGTGGCGCTTCGTCGACATCCGACAAGATGAACCAAAGGCTCGCCCCAACAAGGAGTGAGCCCCCCGAAGCTTCAATCGCGATCGAAGAAAACGATCAAGTCACACTACTGGCGGCGGCCGAAACAACCATTGATCTTCACAGTAAAGAAACGACCGGGGAAGATGACATCCACCTCCTTGACTCTCTCTTCATCGCTTATCGACAGGCATTGAAAACCAATCCATCCGGGGAGAACTACGAAATTCTCGAAGCCTTAACGGGGCGTAATCGAAAGAGCATTGCAGTTATCCCAGCGGATCACACGGCGATTTCATCATCAGGAGAATTGCTCGACCGTTGGGGCACGCCCTATCACTTTCACTCACTCAGCGCCCACCAGATGGAGATTCGAAGCGCTGGTCCCGACCAGAAACTTTGGAGCGAAGACGACAACTTACTAGACTAGGCCGTCGGCGCTTATCGAAGTCGAGATGCCGGGCGCAAGCCCAGCTACCGGCCGCGAATCCATGATCCCTCCGCTCAGCCCAAGGAGCTACATAACTGAAACTCCATAATTGATTTGCGTTTTCGACAGAGCGCCCCCTATCGTCGCAGAAGTCACCCACAAAGAGTGCTAGCGGCAACGTGAATACCCCGGTCCACAACGACGAGATCATTCAATTCTGGAAAGGCAAACCAGCGCCGCTGTTGGGCGTCCTCCACGCCTTTCACGATCGGGACGGCTTTTTGAGCGAGGATGTGATCCGAGATGTTTCCGCAGGAATGAAGATTCCCCTTGCGGAGCTCTATGGAACCATCACTTTCTATCACCACTTCTCTCGTCAGGCTCCTGGTCAGAGTGCCGCTCGCGTCTGCACCGGACCAGTTTGTTGCCTTCGCGGAGCGAAGGATCTCCTATCGGGCATGGAAGCGGACGGAGCCACCCCGATGGCTTGCGCCGGACGTTGTGACGATCCGATTCCTGTGCTCAAAGGGCACCAATCACTCGTTGGCCGGCCGGGGCATCCATTAGAGGCCCGTCCCACCCCTCTTCCGGCACCAAATCCGGGCGGATTTGTAGAGTGTATCTTTTCGGGTATCCGCGAGCCGGGCCGCGCCACTTTGAGCGGATATCGTCGCTCAGGCGGTTACCAGGCCACCGAAAAAATGCTCGATGCGCTCTCCCCCGAGCAAGTCATCACCATTCTCACGGAGAGCAAACTCGCTGGCCGAGGAGGAGCCGGCTTCCCCACGGGAGTTAAATGGAAAGCTGTCTCTGAAGCCCCCGGCTCTCCCAAGACCATTGTCTGCAACGCTGATGAAGGCGAGCCAGGATGTTTTAAGGATAGAGCCATCTTGGACTACGATCCGCATGCAGTCATTGAAGGAATGCTTATTGCCGCCTATGCCACCGGCGCGACCCAAGGATTTATCTACCTTCGATACGAGTATCCTCAAACCTACGAGCTCCTGGAGCAAGCGCTTCGAGAGGCCTACGAGAGCAAGCTTCTCGGAAAGAACATCGGGAACAAAGACTTTCAATTCGAACTGCACCTAAGACGCGGAGCAGGAGCTTACATTTGCGGAGAGGAGGGTTCTCTACTGAATTCGCTGGAAGGCAAGCATCCATTCCCCCGCAACCGTCCGCCTTTTCCTGTCACTCACGGGTTCAATGACCTTCCGACCGCGGTGAATAATGTCGAGACCCTCGCAGCTGTGCCTCGAATTATCGTGGAAGGAGCCGAATGGTATCGCGAGCTCGGGATCGGAGACCATGCCGGAACAAAACTGATCAGCCTATCGGGTGACATCGAGAAACCTGGCAACTACGAAGTTCCGATCGGACTTCCACTCAAGACCTTACTCCACGATTGGGGAGGCGGACCGCCAAAAGGAAGAAGTATTCAAGCTGTTACCATGGCTGGCCTTTCGGGCGGTTACTTGGCAGGCGAAGATCTCGACACCACCCTTGACGATCCTTCTATCCGAAGCAAAGGCTCCTTTCTGGGAGCAGGTGGAATTATTGTCTACGACGACTCCCGTAACATGGTTGAAGCCGCCCATGAGGCGATGGCCTTTTTTGCCGAAGAGTCCTGCGGAAAGTGTTTCCCTTGCCGCATCGGGACAGAGCGATTGACTGAGCGACTGGCAGGCGAGGCCGGGCCCAAAGAACTTTCCAAGTGGAGCGAAGAAGTGGATGACATCGGAACCACGATGATGGCCGCCAGTGCTTGCGGATTGGGGATGGCAGCCCCCAACATCACCAAAAGCCTCACCAAGTATTTCCCCGATCAGGTCACAAAACACGTGCAAAACAAGGCCTAAGAAACTACCCTCTTTCCCTCATGGTAAGCACTCCAACCAGTGAAATCACGCTCGACGGTGAAGCCGTCCAGTTCACGGTTGGAGAAACCTTGTACGAAATCGCCGAGCGCCATGCCAAGTCCGTCCCGACGCTTTGCTACGACCCACGATTAGAAGCCTTCGGTAGTTGCAGACTTTGCATGGTGGAAGTCGAAGGCATTCGAAACCCTGTCGCTTCCTGTACGACAAAAGCCACTCCCGGCATGGTGGTCAATACGAGAACGGAAGCCATCGAGAAACACCGTAAAGTGCTTCTGGAGATGGTCGCCTCCGAGAATCCGGACGTCGAAGTCGATCCACTGAGGGGCTACGCGTCCCAAGAGCTCTCGGAATTGGTCGATGAGTATCAAGCTGATACGGGACGATTCGCCGGGCGGCAGTCCGGCCAGAGCTTTCAAGAGGATGACAATCCGTTTATTCTTCGCGATTATGATCGCTGTATTTCTTGCTACCGATGCGTGCGTGTTTGTGCAGAGCAGGAAGGGGATTACGCCATCAATATCGCCAACCGCGGATTCAGCAGTCAAATAACCACAGAGTTTGGTGGCACACTCAAGGATTCATCCTGCACATTCTGCGGTCAGTGCGTGCAGACCTGCCCAACCGGCGCTCTGGCTGACAAGAAGGCGCTCCGCGCCGAAGACACTCCTGGAGAAATCACCAAGACGCGTTCCGTCTGCCCCTATTGCGGGGTCGGTTGCTCCGTTGATCTCATGAGCAAAGGGGATCGCCTCGTTGGCGTACAACCCGCGATGGATGGGCCAGCCAATCAAGGTGCCCTTTGTATAAAAGGACAATTCGCTTTCGATTTCGTCCAACATCAGGATCGGCTCAACCAGCCTTTCGTGCGAAACGAATCTGGTGAACTTGAGCCCGCTTCCTGGGATGTTGCCCTCGATCGAGCGGCAGAAGGTTTTCGCTCGGCACTCGAGAAGCATGGACGGCACAGCATCTATGGCGTGGCTTCCGGCAGGACTCCCTCGGAAGCAGACTACATGATGCAGAAGTTTATCCGGGCAGGATTCGGAACGCATCAAATAGACAATTGTAGCCGTGCTTGACACGCTCCCACGGTTGCCGGTCTGGCAGCCACGATCGGCAGGGGAGCTATGTCCAATCCCCTTGTCGACATGCAGAAACCTGAGGTTATTTTCTGCATCGGCACCAACATGACCGAGTGCCACCCGGTGGCCGCAACCGGGATCAAAAAAGCCCTGCGTCGAGGGGCCAAGATGATCGTGGCCGATCCTCGCCGCATCACACTCGCCGAGATGGCAGACCTTTATCTTCCCATCCGCGTGGGATCAGACGTGGCCCTTCTACTGGCGATGGCTCATGTGATCGTTCGTGAGAAGCTCTACGACCAAGCCTTCATTGAAGAACGCACGAGCGGCGGCGACGCCTTCCTGGAGCACGTCAAAGAGTTCACTCCAGAATGGGCGGCAAAGATCGCTGAAGTGCCGGCAGAGTCCATCGAGAAAGCAGCCATTCTGTATGGGCAAGCAGATCGAGGGGCCATCTACTACACGCTCGGCATCACCGAACATATCTGCGGCGTCGATAACGTTCAAAGCCTCTGCAATCTCGCGCTCATGACGGGCAACCTCGGAAAAGAGGGCGCTGGCATCAATCCCATGCGGGGACAGAATAACATTCAAGGAGCGGGTGATGCCGGAGCCGTTCCTTCCAACTACCCCGGCTTTCAACCGGTTACTGATCCTCAATTCCAAGCAAAGTTCGAACGTCTCTACGGTCGAAGCATGGATTCGGAAAAAGGCATCACCAAAGTGACCGCCCTTGACCAGTGCGGAAAGTCGATTCACGCCATGCTGATTGATGGCGAGAACACCTTGGTTTCCGATCCAGACCGAGAGCATTGCGAGCACGCCCTTCGCTCTCTCGATCATCTGGTCGTCATTGATATTTTCCTCACTGAGACCGCCGCTCTGGCAGACGTTGTCCTCCCCGCCACCTCATGGGGAGAAACTGACGGCGTCTGCACCAACACAGAACGCCGCGTCCAAAGACTCCGCGCGGCTGTCCCCCCGCCCGGAGAAGCCAAACCGGATTGGTGGATCATTAGTGAGATCGGAAAACGGCTCGACCTCAAAGGCTTTGACTTCGATTCTGCCAAAAGTGTTTTCAACGAGCTCTGTTCCCTCTCCCCGATCTACGCAGGCCTTGACTGGGATCGGATCGACAAGGGTGAGTATCAATGGCCGGTCCCGGAAAAAGATCACCCCGGCACACCGATCCTTCACGAAGGAGAGTTCAAGAACGGCCGCGGTCTCTTCAAGGTCATTAACTATCGCGATCCAGCGGAGACCATCTCCGATGATTTCCCCGTCTGGCTGACAACCGGGCGTCGATTACAAGCCTATCACACAAGAACTCAAACAGGCAGAGCACAGGGCATCGATTATTTGCTGGCAGAGGAATCTCTCGAGATGCACCCTGACGATGCCGCGTCATGGAAGCTTCAAGAAGGAGATTGGTGTCAGTTGACGAGCCGGCGCGGCTCGGTTCGCATCAAGGTTAAGATCACGGATCGTTCGCCGAAAGGTACCGTCTTCACGAGCTTCAGCTTCGCCAACGTTCCCATCAACGTTCTCACCGGATCAGGGTATGACCCGGTCACGGAAACGGCCGAACTCAAGGTGTGCCCAGTCCGTATCGAACCGGCTTAGAACCAGGAAGACTGTCCGCACACTTGCCTTATTCAGGCTGCCGTCTCGGCATTCGCAGACCAAAACATCTTGCGAACCTGGTTCCGATACTGCCCCGGAGACTGCTTCTGGTTCCGTCGAAAATAGCGACCAAAATAGGCTGGATCATCGAAACACAATTGATGCCCCACCTCGGCAATCGACATATCTGTGTGTGCCAACAACCTCTTGGCTTCCAGCATCAGCTCCTGCTGAATCACCTCACTGGGCGTCACGGAGGCACTGCTCTTCACCACGTCGTGCAAATGTCCTGGGCTGATGCCTAATTGTTGGGCGTAGGAATTCACCGACCGAACCGTTCTCACTTGCTCGGCTACCAACTGACGAAAACGCCTCGTGGTCGCAATCGCACTCGAAACCGTTCTCGGCTGAACAGGTGCCCGCAAGCCCCGGGATGCTCGAACAAGGAGAATGTGCAAATACGATCGAAGAACCGTGATGTAACCGCTTCCTCGTTGGGAGAATTCACCCCGAATCGATTCCACGAGAGAAACGATCTCATCCGCAGCGCTCCCCTCAAAACAAGCAACTGGCTCTCGGTCAGGCGACTGAAAAAACGCTAACTCAAACACCGTGCTTTCACGGGACGGGTCAATCGACAAGAAATCTTCCGGGAAGGACAGCACATATCCCTGAACCGTGCCTACCAGATCAGCATAGTGCACTTGCCCCGGGTTGATGAAGAACATCGCTCCTGAAGCTATCGGGAAACCCTCAAAGTCGACGAAGAATGAACCAGTGCCCTGAGTGATGTAGAGGATCTTGAAGTAACCGCTCCGCTGTGGCCTGGATGCGGCACCAATCTCTTCGGTCTCCCCCGCAAGACTAGCGACCCGAAAGGGGATATCCGAGCATGCCCCCGGCCCTTCTTCCCAGGCTGCGACCGGCAGCTCAGTACTACATTCAGCGTCGATTCTCATATCCAAAGACGTCAATAGCGGAGCCGGCGGCAGGCTTCTGATCCCCGACCGAACACCATCTTAAGTGACCAAGACGAAGGGGAGAGCCTTGAGGATACGAAAAACTTAGGGAATTGAAGTGAACGTTGAGGAATACCAGAAAACCCAACGATCGTCCCCGTCGAGACCGATTTTAGCGAAGGGAGATGAGAACAAGGGAGACGATCACAACTCTTTAATCCGAATATTGCGAAACTCAACAAAGTCGTTGTGTCCCAGAAAGCCGATATGACCAGACTCGTTTTTGATTCCTGGATGAGCCTTCAAGACTTTCGGATCATCAATCGAATCAAGATCAGCATCAACAATCACGACCCCGTTTAACACGATTCGAACATGAGATCCCTCGAGACGAATTTCCTCGCGATTCCATTCCCCAACAGGCCGCAAGGCTCCTCGCTGAGCAGGGATCACCTTGTAGACAGAGCCGTTGTACTGTCCCGGCTCAAGCTTCGCGTATTTCTCAGCCGTATCATCCAGCACCTGAACCTCCATTCCCTTATAAGCCAGGCTTCCACTTTGAAAGGGTGCCCGGATCGCGATTCCGTTATTTCCTCCCGGAGGCAGTCGAAATTCAAATCGGAACACAAAATCGGAGTAGGTCTTTTTCGACAACAAATTGCCGCCACCGCCTTCAGTGCAAAACAGCACGCCGTTCTTCACACCATACCCTTCACCCTTTTTGCCAAGCAAGGTCCAGCCGTCAAGGCTTCGGCCATCAAACAAGGACACAAACCCCTCCTCCGCTTTTAACCCAATAGCCCCAGCGAACGACGCAATCAGCAGGCAAAGTAGCAGCGAAGCCCCGCGAGAAAATCGATCAGAAAGGAACGATTGAGAAGACATCCTCTAAGAGAACCATAAGCCAAGCAATCCCGCAACCGGCTTTCAAAGCCCTGCGATTCCTCGGGCATCCGCATGCGAACGTTCTCCTAGGTCAAGACAACGAATCGTTTTCGCCGAGAAGGTCTTGTCCAAGCACGACTGAAAGAGCCTCCAATTCGCCTTTAAAGACGTCAAAACCCGACCTTCCCTCACCGCAAACCTTCCCGCACTGAGTCGAGGCACTAAAAGGAGAGCGCCCGAACGAACTCACACTGAGCGTTGATTGCCCGTCGAGACTCAACTCCAACGGATGCATCCAACAGCCCATCGGCTTGAAATACCAAGGGTGATGCCCTCGCTCAGCAGAGATCCTTTGGAGCGAACATCGCCCGTCCGGACACCGGAAGACACACGCGGTGGCGCCGAAATGGTCAGGGACCAAGGCTCGATCCTCGTAATCAAAGGGCCGCGTCCGGGTCTTAGCCTGGCGCCGACCGTCTGACTTTTGCTCAAGCGTTGTCGCTCCAGCTTCAAGGTCGATCCTCCATTCTTCCAGTCGCCCACCTTCTTCACTCACTATCTTATCGATGGCCTGTTTCTCTGGTGCCTCAAGGAAAACGCCATCGTAGCAGCACATCCCCTGGCATTTGGACAGATCGCAGAGTTGATAGCTCCGCGAAAAACTGGCCGCATCGACCCGGACTTTCCGTTCATTCAAACCGACAATCTCTCGCAACTCTTTCGCCAGCGACAACATTCGGCTCGAGCCTGGCGTAAAGACCGCGAATAAACAATAGCCGATCCAGCAGCATCAAGTGCAGATCAATTGGCTGGACAAGAGGCTGGATCCAGCTCAACTAAACCCCATGTCTGATCCATTATTCTCCGTCAAAGACCAAATCGTATTGATTTCAGGAGGCAGCAGAGGCATCGGCGAGGCGATTGCCGCCGGCTTCGCAGAACGAGAAGCACAGGTCATCATCACCGGCCGTGAGCAGGCAACCCTTGAAGGAACTGCAAGAAAGCTGACAAAAGGCGACCATCAAGTGGATTGGAGAATTTGCGATGTTTCCTCGCTAGATTCCATCAAGGGAGCCGTTCACAGTGTCTTGGAGAAATACGGCCGCATCGATACTCTAATCAACGTCGCGGGAGTCAATCGCCGCAAACCTGTGGAGGAAGTCACGGAAGAAGACTACGATTTTATCCTCGATATCAACCTCAAGGGAGCCTTCCAGCTGAGCCAGCAAGTGGGAAAGGCAATGATCCAACGGGGCGAAGGGAACCAAATCAACATCGCATCCCTCAATACCGATCGCCCTCTCAAGAACGTTGCACCCTACGCAATGAGCAAATCCGCCATGGGAACCATGACGCGATCCCTGGCGATGGAATGGGGTCCCAAAGGCATCCGAGTCAACGCCCTTGCCCCCGGATTCATCCTCACGGATCTGACCAATAAACTATGGTCCGACGAGACAATGCAGAATTGGGGCCACACAAACACACCATTGGGACGCCTCGGAAAACCCGCCGACATGGTCGGAGCAGCCCTCTTCCTCGCAAGCCCTGCAGCCGGCTTCATGACCGGGCAAACGCTCTACGTCGATGGAGGATTCACCGCAGGATGGGCCTGGCCAATCACCTAGAGCAAGAATGTCTCCCTAAAGAACCGAGTTTCGAGCAGATCAGGCATGTCGCAATTTATCCAAAAACTCCCTTTTTTTTCGCAACCCTAAATCATCTCAAGTATTACTGGATTTCGAGGATTGAATTTCCGCCACTATCCAATAACCCTATTAACTCTTAAATAATTTACTAGCAATGCTTTACATTCGATTCATTCGAACTAAGAAACCAGTTTCCCAGGCCATGCCCAGAAAGCCAATTCGATGCCAAAGATCGCGTGTCGAGATGACAATTTGTCAGCCAATTCAATTGACAGATTAAACCAAACCATACTACCCTCCTAACGGTCTTAACAGTAAAGCCGTGAAGGTGAATCCGGCGGAGGTAAAAATATCTTAAATCTATGAAACGAATACTCGGCATCTGTACTATCGTCGTGTTAGCCGCAAACTTGAACGCAGCGTCTATCTCCAACGGAGATTTCGAGACTGGAGACCCACTTGGTGAAAACGGATTCCGAGGCGGAATCGAAACCTGGACTGCAGTGGGAAGCAACCAAGCCACCCTAGGTTCTGGGTTTGCGACCAGCGGCCACACTGGCAACATTGGAACATTCTGGCAAGGCTCGGGAATCAGACAAGATATCGGCGAGACCGTGACAGCAAACACCCCTATTCAAGTCCAATTTGCCATCGGGCGGCGAGATGATCAGGCATTGGCACCTACCGGGTTCACAGCGGGCCTATACACAACAGATGACGAGACGGCACTGAGCGAAATCAGCTTAACTGACGAACCCGCGGTTTTCGATACCATCGGAGTCCTTAACACTGTTTCGTTCACCTTCAACCCAGGCTCTAGCCCCGCGAAGGCTGGGACGGGAATCTTCTTCCGAATCATTTCCGCAGGAGCCGACGGCGACACGCGACAAGTCGCATTGGATAACGTCACAGTAAGCGTTGTCCCTGAACCAACCACCTACGCCCTCATCAGCGGGCTAGGCCTCGTGGGAATGGCCGCTTACCGCCGCCACAAGCGATCAAAGGCGTAGTAGAAGCAAACAATTTCTCTTTCAAAGGCTGGGCTTAGTGCCCAGCCTTTTTCTTTTCCCAAGGGCACAAGAGAGCAGCCAACTGCCCCATCAAAGCTTCCCCTACCCGCACAAATCCGTAAGAAGAGAACAGATCTATTGAAAATATTTTCGGCTTGGTATAACTTAGAAAGTTCTGGAGCGAAACACACCATTCAGCCTGGAGAAAAAGAGAGGATTTTCGTCGAGGCGACTTAAAGTAAGCCCCCGAGAAACTTCGCTCCGAAGAAAGCATGACAGTCAAACCGACCAAAACTGAGAGGCACCCACAGAGAAAATGCCTCCTAACGGCTTTGTTGGCATTTGCCATGGCCACATTCGCGAATGCTGTTGAACCTGAAGACCTCCTCTACTATCGCGTCGGCAACGTCAGCATCCGTCCCAACTTCGGAATCGGCCAATCCTACAACGACAACGTCTTCTTCCGCGGCGATGAAGCCTTCTTCGTCGTCAACCCAGACGGTTCAACCAGCCGCATCGAACGCGAGGACGATTTCATTACCTCGCTCTCCGGCGGAGCCTCCTTCCTTCTAGGGCGACCGACAGGCAACTTTCTCAGTGCCAATTACACCTACTCCCATCGCTTCTTTCACGAGCATACGATTCAAAACGCCGGGGGACATAATCTTGGACTTCGAGGGCAAATTGACGGGGCTCGAATTAGCATTGTCCCAACCATCACCGGGAGTAACACACAAGCGATCCAAAATGGAGCTAACCGAATCGCGGGATTATCGAACCAACTGATCGAACGGAACAATCTACGAGCTGATATCCGTACGCGAGTTCAGATTACTCCGAAACTCTTCTCGACAACGACAGGACGCTACACGTTGAACGACATTGAGGACGGCGTTCCACTTTTCGACACCGACGATCTCGGACTCACTCAAGGATTCGGTTTTCAGCTACGGCCGAAGGTCTCACTCAGCCTGAATGGAAGTGTTGGGCGACGCAGCATCGACCCAAATACAGCCACGTTGGGAAGGGGAAGCAGCCAGAACTACGTGGGCGGAGGATTTTCAGCGGAAGGAGAATTTACTGATCGCCTCACCGGAGAGATTCGCTTTGGGATACAACGACTGACTTTCAGCGGAACTTCTGAGTCTTTCGTGGCACCTGTCGCAGGAGTTACTCTGGACTATCTCATGGGGAGAGACATCACGTCGTCGATTTCCTATACTCGTTCAACATTTGCGGGGATTCAGAGTGCGAATGCAGGCGGCGTCAGTGACCGTTTCAGCCTCGCCATCCGAAAACCATTTGGCACTCGAAAGAACTGGATTATTAGCGCCACAGGGAACATGAACTTCCAAACCTGGGAAAACTCTACAGGACTTTCGGCGGACCGGTCCAACGACTGGATTAGTGGGACCCTAGCCGTTCAATATCAAATCCAAGAATGGCTCACTTCTAGCTTCTCCTATTCCGTGCAGTCATTTTCCTCGAGCTTTTCAAGGACCGGAACTTTTGGAATCGTTGACTACGACGTCAATACCATTAGTCTTTCAATGAGGATTGGGTACTAACAACCGAACAAACTTATGCGCTCTATTCTGGTTTCATTATGCCTCTTAGCTTTCGCTTTCTGTAGCGTGGAGAGGACTCAAGCGGCAGCATCAGACTACAAGATTCAAGCCGAGGACGTAATCAAAATAATCGTCTTCGATGAACCGATGCTAACGCTCGAAACTCGCGTCCACGGAAGCGGCACAATTACCTATCCGCTACTAAAGGACGTCAAGGTCGCCGGCAAAACCGCTAGAGAAGTTCAAAACAACATCCGTGATCTTCTGGCAAAAGATTACCTCGTGGATCCTCAGGTCACGATCAATATTCTAGAGTACAGTGAACAGACTTTTTCAGTAATGGGCCAGGTCCGCGTCCCAATGGCCTACCCTTTACCTCCAGAGAAAGAAATCGACATCGTCCAGGCTATCGCACGGGCGGGCGGGCTAACCCCAAATGCAAAAAAAGGCAGCATTGAGCTCTACCGCAATGGAAAGAAAACGAAATACAGCTACGACGACCTGTTACTACAAAACCAACGTTCCAAAGACCCCAAAAAGCGCATCTTCGTGCAGCCAGGAGATGTCATCAAAGTTCCTGAAAGATTCTTCTAAACAGAGTCATGGAAAACGAAACATCTGCCAAAGAATCACATTCGGATCAGGCTGAGGGCCTGAATCTCCGCCACTACTGGCACGTCATTCTGGAGCGACGCTGGTTAGTGATCACCGCGTTCATATCCGTTTTCGCGCTGACACTCATCTACCTCTTCAAGGCCACCCCGATTTACCTTGCTGAAACCCGTCTTGAAATTGAAAGGTTGTCAGGGGGACTTCTTGACCTCGGAGGACAAACGGTCTCCCTTGATTCCAGAGATCAAGACTACCTTCAAACGCAGTACAAGAACCTCCTAAGCCGAACACTGATCCAGAAAGTCCTCAATAAACTGGATCTGGACGAAGATGAGAGATATGCGAAGAGTATTGACCCTCTAAGGGCAGTCTTAGACGATATTCAAGTAGTTCCGATTCGCCTCAGCCGACTGGTTGACATTAAGGTGCAGCATCCGGACCCAAAACGCGCTGCTGAAATCGCCAACACCCTGGTGGAACTCTTCCTCGCCGACAACCTCGATCAAAAGAAAGCCAAATCTTGGGATTCCTTCCTCTGGTTGCAGAATGAAGTAGAGACTCTGGAACGAGAAGTTCAATCAACTGCTCTCGATGTTCATAAGTTTCGTCTTCAGCACGATCTTGTGTCCCTCGAGGAGAACCAAAATATCATCGCCCAGTCGCTAAGACAGGCTCAGGCCGACTACAGCGCCGCTCAAAAGGCAGCGACCGACCTTTCAAGAGTAGCGATGCAGGTTCAACAAAGCCTCGCAAACGGAGTCGAAATCGACACGATCCCGTATGTCGCTGACGATCCTCTTATTGCTCAACTCAAAGCAAAGCTCCTAGCAGACGAAACCGCGCTCGCTCGACTTCTCGAGCGGTATAAGCACAAATATCCGACCGTGATCGAGGCTCGAACTCAGATCGCCCAAGAGAAAGAAAAGATCCGCATCGAAGCGAATAAGGTCATTGCCACTCTCAACCAGCGAGTCGAAATCGCTCAGCAGCAAGAAGAGGCGGCGAAGGCCCACCTCAGGTCGGTAGAAAAAGATCAACATGGTCTTTCCGAGAAAAAAGTAGCGTACGACGTTTTGGTGCGAAAATCAGACCGATCGAAGTTTCTCTACGAATTGGTACTCGCCAAGGCGAAAGAAATGGACCTCAGCTCGAAAGAATCCATGCAGAACATGCGCATCGTCGATCGTGCGACGGCCCCATTTAAACCCTTCAAGCCAAACACTGTTCTTACTCTACTCCTCGGTGTCATGGGTGGCCTCTGTGTCGGCTTCGGCCTCGCATTCTTTGTGAACTTCCTCGACGACTCGATCAAGTCCCAGGATGATATCGAGACTTATCTCAAATTGGACTTCCTGGGTTATGTTCCCAATATTCGAACGAACAGTATCGTCGAACGTGATTTGCAGGCCCACCTCCACCCGCAGTCAAACAGCTCGGAAGGTTTTCGAACGATCCGTGCCGCTGTTTCACTGGCTCACCCCGAGGAAAGTCTGAAATGCACGGCCGTCACGAGCACAATCCCGTCGGAAGGAAAATCACTGGTCTCATGTAACTTGGCAATCGTCACGGCTCAAACCGGACTAAAAACCCTTTTAATCGATGCTGACCTACGCCGACCGTCAATTCACAAAGCGTTTCAGCTCCAGAGCCCAGTCGGTCTCACGCAGTATCTTCTAGGGAAAGTAAACTCGATTGACGAAGTCACGCATACGACTGAAGTTCCTAATCTTGATCTGATGTGCAGTGGCACAGTCCCTTCCAGCCCATCTGAACTGGTCGGATCGGACAAGATGAAACAGTTCGTCGAAGAGGTGAAAAAGAAATACGATCGCGTCATCCTCGATTGCCCACCGGTTTCCGCCGTGAGTGACCCACTGGTTATCGCCTCTCTTTGCGACGGCACGGTCTTTGTGACCAAGTTCAACAAGATTCGACGTGACCATGCACGACGCTCTGTCCAACGCATTCAAGATGCAGGCGTAAAGATCATCGGCGCGGTGATCAACGACATCGACTTCGAAGGCAAGGATTCTTACTACTACTCTTACTACTATTACCAGAACCGCTACTACGCCTCCTACTATCAAAACGAGCGGAAGAAGGGTGGGGCTGACGAGAAGCGCCCAGAGCCCAAGCCAACCGAAAAGGCTTAGGAAATAAATTCAGATTATCAGAACCCCGCCACTCGAGTGGCGGGGTTTCATTTACGACAATCTCCGTTGCTGTGCGGGCTCACGCCTGCCCCCAGGGTCTGCGAACTTAGAACCGTAAGATTCCATCTCAGGCCAGCTCTAAAATCAGCCTACCCCCAAGCGTTGGGTATTCGCTTCCCCAAGATCAACCAGGATTAAACGCTGGAGCACCTCTACTACTCAGAAGATACTCGGTATAGATGGGTTTTCGTCCGAAGGACTAACGAAGAGCCCAAGACGGCAGGCGATGCCATGAACCCATCATCGAGGTGATTCGTTTGGAGAATCTCAAAGTCTCGAGAGGCTGAAATGATGCTGGTCTTCCCCTCTTCGCTGAAGAAGTAAATCTTTCCGTCATTCATTAGAGGTGAAGCCGAATAGTTCCCTCCCACCCTTTCCTGCCAGACAGGTTTCCCGGTTTCAACATCGACACAAGAAGCCACGCCTCCGTCGTGAATCATGTAGATCGCACCCTCATGGTAGATGAGAGAGGGCTTGTTCGGAACACTTCGCTTGAGCTTCCACAACACGTGAGACTCCGAAACATTCCCAGTGCCGCCGGGTTTGACGCACCACAATTCTCCCTTCGAAAAACCAGTGCAATAGACAATGAGATCACCCGCGACGGTCGGCCTCGTACTTGCAGAGTGCCCCACTCGCGACTCCACCCTCCAAAGCTCTCTACCGCTGAGGGGTTCATATCCATAGAGCCCCATAGAACCTATGCTCAAAAGAACCGGCCTCCCGTCGAATGTAGCCACATGGGGGGTAGAGAACCCTTTTCGCCAGTCACCGTCTCGATCGGGTAAGCCCTGCTCATTAAGATCTTGAAAATCGATCGATCGCTTTGTCTCCCAAACGGTCTTCCCAGTCTTCTTGTCGAGAGCGATAACAAACTGATGATCGCTTCCATCAAAATTCATCACAAGCAAGTCCCCAAAGAGGATTGGTGAAGAGCCAGCCCCTCGAAAGTGGTTGCACTCGATATCCGTCCGACTCCAAATCACCCGTTTCGTCTTCGCATCCAGACAGGCAGTCCCCTCAGATCCAAATGTAATGTAAACTCGGTCTCGATCCAGAACGGGTGAAGGAGAAGCATAGGAATTGAACTTGTGGGCGAACTGAGGTTCATCCACTTCAAACAAGACCTTATCGTAAATGACATCGCCGCTCTTCGCCTCGACACAAATCGCAGCGAGCATACGTCCATCCTCTGTGGCCGTTGTAAGCCATATTTGCCCACGCTCAGCGACTGGCGAAGACCAACCCCGACCATGAATCGGGACCTTCCAATCGATATTTTCCCCTTCCCCCCACGAATCTGGCAATTTATCTGCTTCAGAAACCCCTTGTCCCGAAGGCCCTCGAAACTGGGGCCAACCGTTCTGAGCAGCGAGTATCGAGAGGGAAACACTGAAAGCTGTGCAAAGAAAACCAATAACAAACATCAATCGAGCAAGCATGATTGCCCCTGGTAATAGCGGGTTACCTGACCGAATGAAAACCCTTTTTTCCTAGGTCCACAGGTGCCGTGAATAACTTTGACAACGCCTACCAGCCTGATATCACACTTCAAATCAATTGTGCCTCAGAAAGAGCCAACGACATGGAGCAAAAAAGAAACGTTAAAACAAAAAATCTAGCAATGATCGCCGGTGTCATTGGCCTTTGCGCCTCTGGCAGCGTAATCGGACAGAGTGTTGGAGTTGGATTCGCTCCAATCGATGTCCCTCAGGGCTTTTCACTCCTGGCGAACCCACTGGCAACGGGTGCAAATCGAGTCCAAGACTTAATCACGAACGCTCCAGACGGCTTTGAACTGATCAAGCTCTCCGGAGGTGTTTGGCAAACAAACCGATTTTCTGGTGACCCCGGATCTTGGTCTGCACCAG
Organism: uncultured Verrucomicrobiota bacterium; assembly: GCA_964342405.1. Lineage (GTDB taxonomy): Bacteria > Verrucomicrobiota > Verrucomicrobiia > Limisphaerales > AAA164-E04 > UBA2970. The sequence continues at coordinate 151,902 of CAYFGX010000005.1, forward strand.
AAATGACGCTTTCTCCCGGAGAAGGTGCCCTTGCTTCTAGCCCCGAAGCATTCTCCTGGAACCGGATCGGCAAGCCAGTCACAGGGATGTTGGAGAACTTTATTCCAGAGGGAGAATCGCTCCGATCTAGTATTCTACCACTCACAGGATTGATTTCGACCGATCTCGGATTCCCTACTCTTGAGGGACTCACCATCTCTACTGTCGATGATCAAGGCACATTCAGTGTGGCAGCCACGTTCGAGAATGGCGCATGGCAACCCGAGGAACCTGTCCTATCAATCGGCAGCTCTGTCTTGGTCACCGCACCTTCAGCAAGTGTCTGGAACAAAGATTTTGTTTTGGCCGATGACGACAATCCCATCACTATCTCGGAACAACCCCAAGGAGCCTCTCTCAACGAGGGCGAGGCATTCTCCCTGTCAGTAAGCGCTGGAGGAGCGGATGCTCTCAGCTATCAATGGCAGCAGAACGGCAACGACATTGCCGGGGCAACCGAATCAACTTACTCAGTCTCGGAGTCAGTCGGTGCAGACGCCGGCAGTTACTCCGTGATCGTTTTCACCTCAACGCATTCGGTTCGAAGCCAACAGGCCGCGATTGAAGTGATCGTTCCAGAGCCGGAGCCGGAGCCGGAGCCCGAACCAGAGCCGGAGCCGGAGCCCGAACCAGAACCTGAGCCGGAACCCGAGCCTGAACCACCCGTTGTGACACCAACGGACGGAATCAGCGTCGTCACCCGTCTTGCACAATCTGACGCTGGCCTCATCCTAGAGGTTGTCATCAGTGGTGAGCCTGGCCAGCTTGTAACTGTCGAAGGTGCCCGGTCTGTTGAAGCAAGCCGATGGCTCCGGAGAGCGTCTGATCTCCCAATTGGGGAAGACGGTCAAGTCATTCACACCGAGAGAGTAAATGGCGCATCGTTGTTTGTGCGGGTCATCCCACAGGTTCCCGAACCTGAGGAACCAGCGGCACCGGCCGAAGAATAGTCTACTGAACAAATATTCCCTCAAACCCGCCTCAATGAGGCGGGTTTTTTTATGCCTTCATCGAATTCTTATCTGTCCGTTCTTCCCTCAAAAGCTTGAATCGATAGCCCCCGATCACAAACCCGAATCCGAAGGCACAGAGCCAGAATCCAGAATGACTGTGATCGGTAATCAGGAGAGATTCGAGCAACACGTCAAGAATGACAACACCGTGTAGCCCTCCATCGAGACGGTTCCGAAAATAGCCTTTTCTCCACTGAACAAGAGTCCAGACGGAAAAGGTTAGACACCAAAGGATTCCACTTGAGACAACAAACGAACGTTCTGCTCCAACCCAGGCCTGAAAGACCAGTACATACCCCACGAGCAGGCCAATGCTGAACTGCCAATTTTTCATTCGATCTGTGCGCTTCGCTGATTTCGATCCTCTCATTTTTGTAATGTTCCGGAAAGGTTGACGCCAGAAAGCTTTGTCATGTTAGGAGCAAGCTGTAAGAGCGAATACCGAAACACAACGACAAAACAATGAAACATCTATTACTTACTCTAAGGAGATCAACCCGGTCTACGCTACTTTCCGTGATCGGAGTCCTCATCGGGACTGGAGCCACATTTGGCTGGTTCACGCTGGCTAGTGACCGTAGTCCGAATCGCACCGTCAATCTCGTGGTTGACGACCGCCCTATTCAGAGATCAGGGAGCATTCCGAGAAGCTTCTCGGATGTCGTCAAAACGGTCGTTCCTAGTGTCGTCCGCGTAGATACAATGACCAAAGTTTCTCGAAACAACCGAATGCCTTCCTTCGAATCCAATCCCCTTCTGGATCGATTCTTCAATGTTCCTCGCCGATCTCAGGAAGGCCCAATGCCCCTTAAACGCGGACTCGGATCCGGGGTTATCGTCTCGCCAGACGGATATATTCTAACCAACAATCATGTCATTCAAGATGCCGAGGAAATCCAGGTCACACTCAACGAGAATGACCGTGAATATAAAGCTGAACTCATCGGGACCGATCCAAAGAGTGACCTCGCCGTACTCAAGATTGCCGCGACGGATCTCCCTTACGCAAGGATAGGCGACAGTGACCAAATCGAAGTTGGAGATGTTGTCCTAGCCATTGGCAATCCTTTTGGGGTCGGTCAAACGGTCACGATGGGCATTGTCGGAGCGACCGGCCGAGCCAGTATGGGGCTAGACTACGAGGACTTCATTCAAACCGACGCTGCTATCAATCCTGGCAACTCGGGAGGGGCTCTCGTCGATGTCGAAGGCCGGCTCATCGGAATCAACACAGCAATTCTCTCACGGACAGGTAGCAATCAAGGTATCGGGTTCGCCATACCCACCAACCTCGCTCGGAACGTGATGGAAGATCTCATTGAATATGGTCACGTTTCGCGCGGATTCCTCGGTGTGATGATTCAAGATGTCTCTCCGGAGCTGGCCGACTACTTTAACATCGGTTCATCCAAAGGGGCTCTCATCGCTGAAGTCACACCCAGAGGCCCGGCAGATGCAGCTGGTATCAAGACAGGTGACGTGATCCTTCGGTTTAACGACACTTCCGTCAAGGACAGCCGACACCTCAAACTCTTAATCGGTGCGAGCGACCCCAACACAGAGCACGACTTCTCCCTGCTCCGAGATGGCAAACGCAAAACCCTGACGGTGGAACTCGACAAACTCGACAGCGAAAAGAACTGGATGGCTCAAACCAGTCGCTCCGATGATTCGACGGGAGCCCTGGATGGCGTGACAGTCACCGACATCGATCCTGGGTATCGTTCTCAGAACCGGATTTCGAGACGAGTCCAAGGTGCGCTCATCGTTGAAGTTGACCAGAACAGTCCATCCTGGAGAGCGGGCCTGAGACCTGGCGACATCATCCGAGAAATTAATCGGTCCGCGGTCACATCTGCCGACGAAGCAATCGCCCTGAGCGAAGATCTGTCCAATGATGTTATCTTACTTCGAATCTGGCGAAATGGTTCCACCCTCTTCATCGCCGTTGACGAAACAACAACCGGCTAGATCCCAACCAGCCCCTACTCATCGATAGCCACCGATGAGTAGGGGCCCTTTTTCTTCTAGCGACTATTCTCAAAAGATCGCATTCCGGCTGACAAGAGGTTACCCTTCCATCCCGAATGAGAGCTCTCGTAGTAGAAGATGATCAAAAAATTGCCTCATTCATTCGAAAAGGCCTTCAGGAAAACAGCTTTGCCGTTGACCACGCTTCCGACGGTGAATCAGGACTCGTGCTGACCCAAACAGTCGACTACGACGTCATGATTCTGGATCTCATGCTTCCTAAGCTAGACGGCTTGTCCTTCCTCAAGACGGTGCGAGCTGAAAACACAAGCGTCCCTATCATTATCCTCAGCGCCAAAAACTCCGTTCAGGATCGAGTCAACGGACTCCAGCTCGGCGCCGATGATTACCTCACCAAGCCGTTTGCTTTCTCAGAACTCCTGGCACGGGTTCAAGCGCTCCTCCGCAGGCGCACCCAGGCAGAAGAACCCACAAAAATCTCGGTAGGAGACCTCAAAATCGACCTCCTCACACGCCAGGTCACCCGAGGTGAAAATGAATACGAACTTCAGCCTCGAGAGTTCTCCTTGCTGGAATTTCTAGCGCGAAACTCCGGCCGCGTCATCACAAAGACTATGATTCTAGAGCACGTTTGGGATTACGCTTTTGATCCGCAAACAAACGTTGTGGATGTTCTCGTCTCAAGACTGCGTAACAAGATCGACAAAGAAAAAACTCTGATCCATACCATTCGGGGCGTTGGTTATGTCCTTAAGTGAAGTCGCCAAGTTTTTTCAAACCACGAGTCTCAGACTCAATCTCTGGTATGGCGCCCTCTTTACCACAAGTTCACTGGCACTCTTTGTCGTTCTTTACTTCCTTCTAGATTACCTCATCACAAATCGAGATCGAGAGTCCCTCGTCGAACAACTTCAAGATTACGCACAGGTCTACCACGACGGCGGACCTCGAAAGCTGAATGCCTGGATCGAACAGCAGCAGCGTCTCCGCCGCCTCGACTCCTTCTTCGTCCAAGTCAGCACCCCGAGAGGCAAAGATATATTCCTGCAGGCTTCCAAGAACTGGATTCAGAATGACACGGTGAGGTTCGGCCCGCTCATCTTCAAGGGCCGCAGCTATCTCCGAATCCCCGAGGACGACGAGCGAGACCTCCTCTTCGTTCAAGGAGTCCTCGCAGACAGAAACATCCTCATTGTCGGAAGAGTCACGGATAGTAAAGATCGACTGCTACAGCCGTTCCGCCAAATTTTCGTAGGGTCAGTTGTCCCAATCGTGTTACTCGGATTCATCGGAGGATCCGTCTTCACCCATCGCACACTGCGACCGATCCGAGAAATGATTCAAACCGTCGAGTCCATCATTAGAACACGGAAACTAGACACTCGAGTCCCCCGTTCAAGCACCGGCGATGAGCTTGATCAACTCGCCCTCCTCTTCAACCGGATGTTGGACCAAAACCAGTCCCTGATTCGAGTGATGCGTGAGTCCCTCGACAACGTAGCACACGACCTCCGCACCCCGTTGACTCGACTAAGAAACACTGCCGAGACAGCGATTGAGATAGATCCGAGCTCCCCCACCCAGAACGAAGCACTTGCAGACTGCCTCGAAGAGTCGGATCGCCTTCTCGTCATGATCAATTCCCTAATGTCCCTGGCGGAAGCAGAGGCGGGGATGATGGTCCTGCAACCTCAAGAAACTGATCTTCACCAAGTGATTCAAGATTCCATTGAGCTCTACAGCGACCTAGCCGAAGATCGTGGCATCTCGATTGAAACAACGGGCAATCGACCGCTCTTGGCCACAGTCGACCCTCAACGAATGCGACAAGTCCTAGCGAACCTGCTGGACAATGCCATTAAGTACAATCGAGCCGGAGGGAGTGTGCGGATCGAAGCGCAGGCAGAAACCGGCAATGCTATCATTCGAGTTACCGACACCGGAATTGGAATCCCTGAACAAGATCAACCACGAATCTGGGATCGACTCTTCCGATCAGACAAGAGTCGGTCAGAAAAAGGTCTCGGTTTGGGCCTGAGCATGGTCAAAGCAATCATTGATGCCCACGAAGGGCGAGTGGAGGTGAGCAGCGTTCCAAATCAGCAAACGACCTTCACCATCACGCTGCCAGCCACACCCACGCGGCTCAAGCAAACGAAATGACGTTCTTAATGCCCTGCGCCTTATCGAGTAAGAGTCCCTGGCTATCGCTCAATGAATAGCGCCCGGTGATGACAGCTCGAATCGTCTCGGGCCAACGCTTGATAAAGATATCCAAGTCCTTGAGGGCCGCTTCAAAAGCTGCAGCGTCCGCGTTGACCGTTCCAATAACTACCTGGTTCTTGAGCACCACATTCCGCATGATCACATCAGCGTCTACTTCAATCGGAGGCTTCGGAGCAGGAATACCGGTAAACACAAATACCCCGTTATTGCCCAACACGCGCAAAACATCGTAAGCGACACTGGAAACACCAATCGCTTCATAGACCAAATCGATGTTTCCGACCATTTGTTCCAGCTCCTCCACAGTATGATCAAGCGCTGAGATGTACTTTGCACCGACAGCCTCAACGAGAGCTGCCTTTGGATTCGGCTTTCGAGAGCGTGAGTAGACGTAAGTTTCAAATCCTTCGGAAACCATCTTCATCGCACCGAGAATCCCAATGGGCCCAGCACCCAAAACGACCGCCTTCAAGCCCGCTCCCCTAGGAGTCCCTTCCCCCTGGCTTTTTCGCCAAGGCAAGCGTTGCTGCGTCAACCAGACTTGCGCCATAGCTTTTTCGGCGATTGTGAGCGGCTCAACCAGAACGGCTACATCACGGAGGTGCTTTGGTGCCACATAGAGAAACTGCTCATGTTCCGAGTATTCCTCTGTCATGTACCCATGACGCGCTTTGATGCCCCGTTCAACAAATTCTCCCGTGGCACAGAAATCCTGCAATCCGGCCTGACAAGGTTGGCAAGTGTCATCATTACAGGGCCGTCTAACTGAGGGCACCACCAGATCACCCACCTTGATGTTCTTTACGGCAGACCCGACTTCGATGACCTCACCGAGTGATTCATGCCCAAGGATTAGATAATCAGAACCTTCAGGAGGTTGGCCATAGACAAACGTACAGATCTCTCGATCCGTTCCGCAAATACCCACCTCCAGGCATCTCACCCGGACGACATCATCATGCCGGATCTCGGGATTCGAGTGCTCCAAAATCCCCACTTCTTTCTTGGAAGGAATGACACCAACTGCCTGCATCTATACTCTATTGCCTGTATTAAAAACTCAGTCGCCCAACAATATCGGCGAACGAAGGAGTATGCCCCGAGGAAAAGCAACTTGGCAAACCAGGAAAAATATTTTTGCTCAGCAAAAAAGGGGCACCATCGAGGTAACAAAAACTAGGGTCGACAGCGTAGAGAACCACCTACTCAGGATCTTGCTCAGGGCCTGGCGGGCGATCTGAGAGCTCTTTTCGAACCGATTTCCAACGCCAATACCCAGCCATTGCGCTTCCAATGATACAATGCATGACAGCTGAAATGGCGCAGGGGGTCGCGGCAGAAAGGTTGAAGTGTCGGGTCGCCAAAGCGGAACCTAATCCTGAATTCTGCATCCCCACTTCGATCGCAACTGTCCGACGGACCTCTTCTTCATAGCCAAAGATTCGAGCTGAGAAGTACCCTAGTGCGAATGCGAATCCATGCATTACAGTGACAGCCACCAGCAAAATTCCCCCACTCTTCAATATCTCGTCAGCACGCTGGCCAATGATGCTGGCAACAATGAGCACGATCGCTACCACAGCGATGAATGGAGAAACATTCCTGACACGGTCCACCAACTTCGGGGTGTACTGATTCAGAAGAATTCCGATTGCAACAGGCAAGAGCACGACCTGAACAGTACTCAAAAACAATCCCCACGCGTCGACCGGGACGATTTTTCCAGCCAACGCTTTGGTCAGCACGGGAGTCATCATCACTGCCGCAAAGGTCGAAGCCATCGTCATTAAGACCGAGAGGGGTAAGTGAGCCCTAGCCAAATACGTCACGACGTTGGACGCCGTCCCCCCCGGACAACAAGAAACAAGGATCAAGCCAACAGCAAAATCGGGAGGAAGCTTCATCACCGTCGCAATCGTCCAGCCCAAGAAAGGCATGATGAGAAACTGAGAGCCCACGCCCAAAAGAACTGGGTAGGGTGTTTTGGCAACAGAACGGAAATCCGAGAAGTTAAGTGTAATGCCCATCCCCAACATGATCACAGCCAAGCCCCAAACAATCAGGTCGCCCTTGAACCACGTGAACGCCTCGGGCCAAAAAAGCGCCGCTAGAGCGCCCAAAATCGTCCAGAGCGGAAAAAGGTTCGTTGCTGTGTTAAATAGGCGTTCCATCACTCAGTTTCGATCGCTAAAGCCACGAGAGCCCAGCGCTCACGAGAAACCTATCATACGAATTTCAATTTCGTGACCGCACTTTCCGAATCCCAATTCCTCGGCGGCTTGCTCCGAACGGATGCCACTTCCTTGATGGAAACTTGATTCCCCTTCGCTTTCGCTGATTTCACCAGCAGTTCACTTGGATTCGCAATCTGCTGATCGACTCGCTGATAGGGAGCTGGCTTGTACTTGATGTAGATCTGTTCCGGCGTATCCGGCTCAAAGAAGAGAATCTTCGATTTGGCCGGGGCACAATTGTAGTCCTTGTTGAGAATCGTGCCACCGAACTTGAAGCGTTTCAAATAGGTCGTCCCCTTCGTCTGATAAGCAACGGTGAACACGCGATCTCTTTCCGGCAAGGCACAGTATAAAAGATTCTGCCCGACAAATAGCTTATCAGTTAAATCGACGACCTTATACAATCCATCAGAAAACACGAGCAAGAGGCGATCGAACTTGGAACATGGCACCTCAAACTCACTCCCGTTGACCTTGTGACCAATGTAGCCCTTCTTGCGATCGTAGCTCACTTTGAACGATTTGAAGGCTACCTCCTTCGCAGCAACAGCTCCAAACTCTGTAACCTCAGTAAGACGTTTGTATTGATCCTTGTACGTCTTGATCAACCTCTTCAGGTGAGAGATGGCATACTTCGTGAGCGACTTTAAATGCTTTCTGGTTTCAGCCAACTCGGCTTTCACCTTCTCCATCTCGTCCTTGTGCTTATTGATATCAAAGAGGGATATCCGCCGAATGCGCACTCCTAGGAGCATTTCAATGTCATCGTCCTTAAGATCGCGATAATACTCATCGCGAAAGGGCTCGAAACCTTTGTAGATAGCGGCGTAGATCGCTTCGTTGCTCTTACAATTCTCGATTTTCTTGTAGATTCGATTCTCCACAAAAATCCGCACTAAGGTCTTGAAGAACAGATCTTCCAGCAGCTTCTTTTCCTTGAGTTCTAACTCAAGCTTCAGCAAATCGACCAAGTGCCGAGTGTTCGCCTTAATGACTTCCGTGACGGTCATCTCCACGGGGCGGCTATCCCGAATAACCGTAATACGACTGGAGATCGGAGTCTCACAAGCCGTGAAGGCATAGAGAGCGGGCACCAACTTTTCGGCATCCATACCTACCGGAGACTTGATTTCGATCTCAATGTTCTCGGCTGTATAGTCGTTAATACTTCGTACCTTTAGTTTCCCTTTCTTGGTCGCGTCTTCGATGGACCCAATCAGAGACTCAGTGGTCGTCGCAGGAGGGATCTCAGTGATTACCAAGGTCGAGTTATCCTTCACTTTGATTCTGGCACGAATTCGAATGCTCCCCTTCCCGTCATCGTAATCTGAAGCGTCCATCATCCCGCCCGTCACGAAATCAGGCAGAAGCGTAAAAGACTGTTTCCGAAGCACCGCAATCTGCGCCTCGAGCAACTCAATGAAATTGTGAGGCAAGATCTTGGACGACAATCCGACCGCGATTCCCTCGGTGCCAAGCATCAATAGCATGGGAAGCTTTGAGGGCAGGGTTACCGGCTCTTTGCTACGACCATCGTAACTGGGAACGAACTCGGTGAGCTCATCATTGAAAATTTCCTCACGAGCCAAAGGAGTCAAGCGACACTCGATATATCGCGAGGCGGCTGCCGGATCTCCGGTAAAGACATTCCCGAAATTACCCTGTCCCTCGATTAGATAGCGTTTGTTGGTGAGAACCACCAGCGCGTCGCCAATCGAAGCATCTCCATGAGGATGGTACTGCATCGCATGCCCCACAACGTTCGCAACCTTGATGAACTTTCCATCATCTTTCTGCTTCAAGGCCCAGAGAATACGGCGTTGCACGGGCTTCAGACCATCGGCCAGGTTAGGAATCGCTCGGTCACGAATCACGTACGAGGCGTACTCGAGAAAGCTTCGATCCATTCGCGCCTGGAGCCCTTTGACTCCATCGCTCTCCTCCACCACCTGATCGGCCCCGTCCAAGGGCAACCCGATTTGATCCTCGTCTGAACTACCTGCCATCCCTTAATCCTCCTTCGAAACGACCAGATTCTTCATGATATAGGCCTTTCGATCCGGGGTGTTCCGTCCCATGTAAAATGTGAAAATATCGGCCGCGTCACGATTCGCGGCATACTCAACTCGGTTCAACCGCATTTCCTCACCGATGAAATGTTTGAATTCCTTGGGCGAGATTTCCCCAAGGCCTTTGAATCGAGTGATTTCCCGCCCCTTGCCGATTTCTTTAATTGCAGCATCGCGTTCTTCATCGGAGTAACAGTAAATCGTCTTCTTTTTGTTTCGGACGCGAAAGAGTGGAGTTTCCAATACATACAAATGTCCCTGGTAAACCAACTGATCGAAGAATCGAAAGAAATAGGTGATCATCAAATTTCGGATATGGAGTCCATCGACATCCGCATCGGTCGCGAGAACGACTTTGTCATAGCGAAGATTCTCGATACTATCCTCAACTCCCAAGGTGCACATCAGATTGTACATCTCATCGTTCTTGTACATCACGTCGCGCTTGAGATCCCAGACGTTCAGAGGTTTTCCCTTCAGTGTGAAAATTGCCTGCGTGGCAACATCGCGGCAGCTGACAATCGATCCGGCAGCAGACACACCCTCTGTAATAAAGACCATCGTCCCCTCGCCTTTACCCTTCTTCTTGTCGAGATGCTGCTTACAGTCTTTAAGCTGCGGGATTCGGAGCCGGACAGATTTGGAGCGCTCACGGGCCATCTTCTTCACGGCCTGGAGCTCCTTACGAAGAAGCTTCGTGTCTTCGACCTTGGCCACGATCTTCTGGGCCACGTCCTTGTTGCGGTGGAGATAGTGGAGGACCTCCTCGCGAACTTGAGTCACCAGATCCGACCGAATCTCGGTATTACCCAGCTTGTTTTTCGTCTGCGACTCAAAAACAGGATCCTTCAGTCGAATCGAGATCGCCCCGACCATCGATTCGCGAACGTCATCCCCATCGTATTTTCCTTTGGTATACTCGTTAACAGCCTTCAACAATCCCTCGCGGTAGGCGCTAAGGTGAGTCCCCCCATCAGAAGTGAACTGGCCGTTCACAAAGGAGAAAAAAGTTTCTCCATTTCGGCTATTGCTGTGAGTGAAGCTGAACTCCAGCGTTTTCGTGGCAAAGTAAACGGGCGGATAGATCGCCTGATCTCCAATTTCTTCACCGATCAGATCGAGCAAGCCCTTCCGAGAATAGTATTTCTTGCCATTGTAGTTCAGTCGGAGCCCAGAATTTAGATAAGCATAATGCTTGAGACGCTTGTCGATCAGCTCCTCGAGGAAGACGACTTTCTTGAATATCTTGGCGTCTGGAACAAAGCGAACAAAGGTACCGTCCGGTTCGTTTTTGCAGGAACCTTTCTTTTGTTTTACGAGCCCCCCTCGTTCAAACGTGGCTTCAGCATACTTGCTGTCCCGCACGCTGCGAACATGAAACAGCTCGGATAAGGCGTTCACCGCTTTTGTGCCGACTCCATTCAGCCCTACGCTGAACTGAAAGACATCATCGTTGTATTTCGCACCCGTGTTGATGGTCGACACACAGTCCACAATCTTGCCCAGCGGAATCCCTCTTCCAAAATCTCGTACGGTCACAGCGCCGTCTTCAATCTGGATATGAACCTCTTTTCCAAAGCCCATAATGTATTCATCGATCGCGTTGTCGATAACCTCTTTGAGCAAAATATAGCATCCGTCATCATAGTGATTTCCATCACCGATGCGCCCAATGTACATGCCCGTTCGCAATCGGATATGTTCGAGAGATGAAAGGGTCTTAATCTTACTCTCGTCGTATTTGTGCTGTGGCTCTTTACCCATAGACGTGAAAGCGTATGACTTTTAGTGAACACCGAGAATCTTGCCAATGATCAACTGAAAAAAAGACGGATGAAGGTCTGTTCCGAACTCAAAACGAAGTTTTCTGAACGGATCAATTTGACGCTCCAACGTTTTGTTGCTAAACATCCGACGCGGACCGCGACCCTATCATTACAAGCTCTCAGAGATATAACGATTCGCACACATCCACCAAGGCTCCCCAGAATGAAAAAGAAGGCAACTGCGAAATCTCGATCTAAATTCAAGCGAGTTCTTGTTAAACTCAGCGGAGAAAGTCTTGGAGGCGAGAACGGAGCCGGAATCTCCCCCAAAGAAGTGCACGGCATCGCCAAACAGATTGCCGAGATTCGAAAACTCGGGGCTCAGATCGTGATTGTCATCGGAGGCGGCAACATCTTTCGTGGCTACCAGGGAAGCAAGGAAGGTATTGAACGCGCCACCGGAGACTACATGGGAATGTTGGCAACGGTGATCAACTCACTCGCGTTGCAAGATGCCCTGGAGAAGAACGGAGTGGAAACCCGGGTTCAAACCGCAATTTCGATTTCCCAAGTAGCCGAACCGTTCATCCGCCGAAAAGCGGTCCGCCACCTCGAACAAGGGCGCGTCGTCATCTTCGGAGCCGGCACTGGCAACCCCTACTTTTCCACCGATACAGCAGCTGCGCTTCGAGCAAACGAGATTGGAGCCGAAGTCATTCTGAAAGCCACCAAGGTGGATGGGATCTACGACAGCGATCCCATGAAGAATCCAAAAGCAAAACGATACAAGACGATCGACTATTCCGAGGCTTTGCAGAAACGCTTAAAGGTTATGGATTCGACCGCGTTTTCCTTGTGCATGGACAATGATATGCCCATCATCGTCTTCGATATTTTCAAATCTCATAACCTACGGAAGGTTATCACCGGCCAAAAGGTAGGCACCCTGGTAACCTCATAGGCTCCAAATCAGAACTCGCCAAATCTACTCATTCCTATGCCAGTCGACGACATTCTACTTGAAGCAGAAGAAAAGATGCAAAAGAGCGAAGAAGTCATGGTCAATGACTTCGCCGGTATCCGAACCGGTAAAGCCTCCCCTGCACTTATTGAGAATATCATGGTCGAAGCCTACGGATCACAAATGAGAATCAAAGAAATGGCGGGAATCACGACACCGGAGCCTCGATGCCTCTTAATTCAACCTTGGGACCTCAGCACGATTGGGATGATTGACAAAGCAATCCAAAAGGCCAACTTGGGGCTCAACCCCATGGTGGACAAGAAATTCCTCCGGATCGTCTTGCCAGAGTTGAGCGAAGAACGCCGCATTGAATTCACCAAAGTTGTGCGAAAAATGGCAGAAGATGGCCGAGTCGCCGTCAGACACGTCCGCCGAGACGCGATCGATCACCTCAAGAAAGAGTGCAAAGACGGGACCATCACGGAGGACGACCAAAGTCACGGCGAAAAGGAGGTCCAAAAGCTGACCGACAAATACGTGGCCAACATTGATGGTCACATGAAGAAAAAAGAGACGGAAATCATGACCGTCTAAGCGGCGGTCACCTTCACTTTTCGCCCAAACAACTAGGAGCGCAGACTCCTCCAGGAAGGATTGGCTGCCGATTTACTCGGAAGAAAAATCAGCTGCCTTCTCGAAACGAACGACAGTCTCTCCCGGCTTGGCATACCCAAGTTTTTCCCTGGCCATCCGTTCAATTACGTCCGGATTCGTCTGGAGAGCATCGATCGAAGACTTGAGCTGGCGGGCGACTTCCTGCTCATATGAGATTTTGTCCTCCAGAGCAATGATCTGCCGGCGCATCCCCTCGTTCTTCTTGATCACGGGCATGTACCAGAGAGCAACGACAATGCCACCAGCGACGAGGAAGAGGCCCATTGCCATCCACGTCAACAAGTTCCAGATGCCAAAACCCTCTGAGTCCTTTTTCATCAGCACTGCACGATCTTCTCTCATGAGAAGATTCCTTGGTGGAGTCCCCGCAAAATACCTTATTCTAAGCTGATTTGTCTAGCTTAGTCTTCACAAGCGCCACGACATCCTCGGCTGCAGGCACTTTTAACCAGAGTGTAGTACCAACATAAGCGCTACCGGCCAAAATCAAAGGCCCGAAAACGCCAAGCGTTCGGGATAACAAAGCTCCATGCCCGACAATTCCATCGATCACGAGATGTGAGCCCCAAGCGATCAAACCGGCAAGCACTCCGGCCGTCACCATCGACGCCACCGGGCGAACCAGATCCTCGAAACTCAGCTTTTGAAACTTTCTCCTCAACGCGTAAATCAAGAGTCCAAGGTTCAGGAAGGAGGATACTGAATTTGCCATTCCCATGCCTCCCTGCTCGAACAATGGGATCAACTGCAGGGCAAGAATCAGATTGGTCGCCAGACAAAAAACACTGATCCGCATTGGTGTCTTAACGTCACCCAGCGCAAAAAAGGCGCGAGCACAGACGTTTACAAGCGAGAAAGCAACCAAACCAGGGAGCAGACATTTCAAGGCGTATTGACAGCGAAAAGTCGCAGCTGCATCGAAAGCGGACCACTCAAAGAGAAGCCGCACGATGGGTTCGGCCAGCACAAACATCAATATTGAGGCCGGAAGGTTGGCAAAAATCACATACCCCATGCCTTCCTTCAGAGTCGTCCTGAATTCGGGATATTTCTTTTTGGCTGCCAAACCACTGAGCGTTGGCAGGAGAACGGTCGCCAACGAAACCCCGATCACCCCCTGCGGCAGCTCCATTAGACGTACCGCATATTCAAAAGAGGCGACGATGTAGCCCGCATGACTGTAGGCAATCCAGTTCGTTAGCAGCACGTTGATTTGAAACGCGGCGACACCGACGATACCGGGCAACATTCGATTGATAATCTCTCTCACAGACGGATGTCGCCAAGGCAAGATAAAGCGAGGCCGAAACCCCTCTTTGAAAAGCACGGGGAGCTGAAACAACATCTGAAAGACGCCCGCGACCAAGACCCCGATCCCCAGTCCAAATATCTGATCATACAGCTCCGCGCCCATCCGAGGCGCCAGAAATAGCACCGCCAGGATCATGACAATGTTCAACATCGTCGCTCCAAGGGCTGGAATGAAGAAAATCCCTCGCGCGTTGCAGACTCCCATCATCACGGCCGCAGCACACACCATCAGAACATAGGGGGACATCAACCGAAGGAGTTCCAGGAATAGTTGCGTCTTCAACGTCCATCCTCCGTACCAAAGGAGAAGACTACATCCGGCAATGAGCCCGATGACGGCAACCGAGCAAACACAGACCAGCAAGGACAACGCAGCATTCGCGGTGTCCCACATGCTCGCTTCGCCTTCGCTTACCTCCTTGTCCTTCAGGATCGGCACGAGTGCCGCTGAGAGCGCCCCCTCACCGAGAAGCCGCCGGAAAAGATTCGGCACCTGAAAAGCAAAATAGAATGCACTCGCAACCAACGAGTCCCCCATGAATCGAGCATAGACGATGACGCGGCACATCCCGAGAATTCGACTCAACAGAGTCGCCACTCCCATAGCCCCGCTGGATTTCAACATTCTAGACATCTTACTCGAAGGCGGAGAATCTAGGGCCCTTTAGCAGTAAACCAAAGCTCTATCTGATCTAGGAAACCAATGGACCACGAGGTCAAGCGAGTCACCCATTCGGGATGCCCACCCGAAACGGCCCAGCTCATGAGAGGTCAGCCTTTGGCCTTCTCTGATAGTGCTCAACGGAGAAATCCTCATTCTGGGACAGCTCCTCCACGAGCTGAAAGTCGTCTTCAAACGGAGGAAAAAAACAATCTCCTTCAACCGTCTTTTTCACTCGCGTCAGAAACAAGTCACTGCAGTAAGGTAAGGCAAGGCGGTAGATCTCTGCACCACCACAGATAAAACGAATTCGACCTTCAGAGGGTTCCGGCAACTCATCTAAGGACGAATAGACGTCGACACCTGGATAGGAAAACCCCCGTCGACTGAGAATGATGGTCTTCCGCCCAGGGAGAGGCCGCCCAATAGACTCAAACGTACGCCGCCCCATGACAAGATCATGTCCCATGGTTTTTCGTTTGAACCACTTGAAATCCTCCGGCAAGTGCCACGGAATCTGGTTCCCTCGGCCAATGACACGATTCTGAGCCATAGCGACAATCGCCTGATAGCACTGAGAATCCATCATACCGCTACGGAAGCCTTGATGTGGGGATGCGGATCGTAACCGGAGAGCGTGAAATCTTCGTAGACAAACTCATGGATGTCCTTCACCTCTGGATTCAAGGTCATCGTCGGCAAAGACCGCGGCTCTCGTTCAAGCTGGAGCCGCGCTTGGTCGAGATGGTTCGAGTACAAATGGAGATCTCCGTAAGTATGAACAAAATCGCCGGGTTTCAAATCACACACCTGAGCTACCATGAGCGTCAAGAGCGCGTAGGACGCGATATTGAAAGGAACTCCGAGAAAGAGGTCTGCACTGCGCTGATACAGTTGGCAACTCAATTCGCCATCCTGAACGAAGAATTGGAACAGCGCATGGCACGGAGGCAAAGCCATTCCTTCAATCTCGCCAACATTCCACGCTGAAACCATCAGCCGCCGGCTATCAGGACTGCTCTTAATCTGCTCGATTACACGATCGATTTGATGAATCGATCGACCATCAGCCGTTCGCCAATCACACCACTGCGCCCCGTAAACCCGGCCGAGGTTTCCCTCTTTATCAGCCCACTCATCCCAAATCGAAACACCATTCTCTTTGAGATAGCGGATGTTGGTTTCCCCCTTAAGAAACCACAACAACTCGTGAATGATGGAACGCAGGTGGAGCTTCTTTGTCGTAAGCAAAGGAAAGCCATCGCTCAGACGAAACCGGGCTTGAGCCCCAAAGAGAGAGTAAGTTCCGGTCCCCGTTCGATCTGGCTTGAACTTGCCTGAGTCCAAAACCAATCGGAGCAAATCCTGATACTGTTTCATCCTAAATCAATTTTTCCGGTCTCAGCTTCGCGCCCCCGTTTCACCCCAATGAGACCTAGCATACCCGCTGCCTCATCCAACAAGCATAGAGCAACCCGCAAGTGTCGTTCGAGCCGCCAATAAATGATGACACCGAAGGTCATCATGATACCCAATCCAAGAATAAACCATCCTAAACCAATCTCACTCCACCAACCGAGGGCGGCCCCAAGCATTCCGCCAATGCCGATCACTAAGATGCCAAAACTCAATTTTGAAGGCTGATAGCGAAGCCGAGCACGAATCTGCCGCCGATTGTTAGGAAAAAACTCTTCGGCACTGAGGAATTCAATTCGCCCCCAGATACCAACGGATGTCGAAAGGTCAAACTCTTGATAGCCGTCGTCATGAGACATGGGCCATCCCAGCTTCCCCATACTCTTATGGAGCCTCGAGATCAATTCTACGCGATCGCCTTCGCTCTCAGACCAATACTCTCTCAAGACCTCGATCCAAAGGCCCGGCCAACTCACACCGAATCTTCCGCTCTTTTCCCCCCCGCGATGAGACGCTCTCGCGACCGCCCAAGGAAATGAAGATTGCTCCCTATATCGAGCAAAACTCCGACATAATGGTTGCAGCAAGTAGAGCAAAGCAACGGTGCAGCGCACTCGAAGCGATCGATGATCTCTCGGCAGTGATACCCGACGGGCGATGCGAGCACAAAGCGCAAGCGTTCCCAACACGCCCATCACCGTAGCGACCCAAAAGTAAGGACTCAAAAATCCGAGGAGAAAACTCCCGCCGACCACGCAGAGCTGAAACTCCAAGCTCAGCAAGAGGTCCGACCAAACGCTACCCGGACCGTAGCGAAGCAACTGAAATAATCCCCGCCCATAAACCCCTCGATAGATCACCTGACGAGACACATCAAAGAGCCAGGCAGACTCATCATAGATTCTCCCTCGCCACGTATGATCACCTGACCAATTAAATAGCGATGGAAATTTTCGAGCCAACATCGCCTCAGCCCGCCCGTAGCCCATCTGTTGCTTTAAATAGCCCCGGACCGTCGATCGTCGGTCGTGCCAAACAAAGCCACCAGCACTGAATCCGATGACGTGCCCCCTCTGCTGAATTCTCCAGCAAAGATCCACATCATCACCCGCTGCGCGAAACACCGGATCGAAGCCTTTGACTTCGTCGAGAACAGAACGGTAGAAGGCCATATTGCACCCCGGGATATGTTCGGCCACACGATCTGTCAGCATCACGTGAATGGGCCCTCCAGGTGCCACGCCCACGGCCGCAGTCGTTTCGCCTCCCCCTTCCGGAATCAGGTTGTGCCCACCGACGCCGACAAACGGATGCGCTTCGAATGTCTCCACCAAGTGAGTAATCCATTCACGATCTACGCGACAATCGGCATCCGTGAAAGCGATGATTTCCCCCGAGCTTGCATCGATTCCTGCGTTTCTCGCAGCAGACAGCCCCCGGTTCTCCTGGAGCTGAATCGCCTTGATATCACTGAACCGCTCAATCTCCACCCACGTTCCATCAACGGATCCATCATCGACCACAACAATCTCCACCAAAGGATAATCTAGCGCCAACAACGATTCGATACAGGCAGCAATGCAGGCCTCTGCATTACAAGCAGCGACCACGACAGAGACCGAGAATCTAGCCGATCGCGCTGGCTCATAGCGATAGACATCAGCAACCGCATCGAAGCTCGCTTTTCGGCTTCGGTCGGCTCTCAACAACCCAAACGCCCAGCCCTCTACGAGTCGACCGTCCTTATACCATTCATCGCAGAAACTATAGACGAAGGTTCCCGCTACCGCCTCCCGACGTGCCACTTTCAATTGACGACCAAGCTGCGTCGCTTGCACCTCCTCACTAGACCCACGGCTATCGAATCCGAGCTCTCCCAACACAAGCGGCTTGTTCCCCGCAATACTTTGGAGGCGACCCAAATAATTCGAGAACGCCACTTCATCGTGCAGGTAGACGTTGAAGCTCATGAAATCACAGTCGCGAGCGATCAAATACTCCGTGCGAGGAAATCCGCATACCGTTGCCAGAGCAGTCTCATTCACCGATTTCAACTCATGGACCAAGCAATTTAGGAAATGACCGATTCGATCAGCCCCACTCCAGCGTACAATGTCAGGAGGTATCTCATTGGCAAGGCACGTGGCAAACAGGGCCGGGTGCCGAGAAAACTCTCGGGCGAAATCTCGAACCGCAATGACTGCCGCCCTCGCGTCTTCCGGATTATCCAAAAAGGCAAGCTGGTAGTTCCATGGAATATCCACGAAGAGCTTGATCGAGGACTCCGCAGCAAGGTCGAACATCCAAGGCGGAGGGATCGTATAACAACGCAGAACATTCGCACCCAACTCACGCACCCTCTCAAGATCCCGCAAGACCCCGGACCGGTCAGGGAACAAATCCCCCCGATCCCCTGGCGGGAAGGGACCATAGGTCACACCTCGAGGATGAACGCGTTTCCGGCCATCAGAAAAGAACTTACCATCCACTCGCCAACGGCCATCGCCGGACGGGATATTGGCATTCTCTTTCTCTGATCGATCCGTGCCTTTCACAGTGCGCGGCAAAGCCAATCAGAATAACGAACTCGGGTCAAACGCTGCAAATCAGCAACAAAGGTCCCCCTCAGTTCCGTCTCTCACGCTGAAACTCCAAATCAGATACTCTAAAAGGCTTGGATTGAGTTCGTGAAATTGACGAGCTAGCCTCCAAGGATGGATTCACTCCCGCAGACTCAATCATGTTTCGCGTGCGGCCACAGCAACCCTCACGGCCTCAACTTGAAGTTTAGAAAAGAGGGGGACCATATGCTCACAGACTGGACTCCATCGGGCCATCAAACCGGATTCTCAAATACGGTGCACGGAGGATTGATTGCGACGGTTCTTGACGAAATCATGGCATGGACCTGCGGAGTGATCGGCGGAAGATTCGCTTACTCTGTTGACCTCCAGATCCACTACACACGTCCGCTTTCTCCCGGCGATCAAGTCAAAGGGATCGGATCCATTCTAGAAAACAGGAAGCGAAAGATTTTTCAAACGAGCGCCGTCCTGGAGGTCGGAGGAGAAGAAATCGCTTCCGCGACTGGCAAATACCTTGCCGTTAAGGCATCCGTAGAAGACACGCTCTGGTCAGAATTCGGAGAAGCAGCCAGTCAACTCAAAAGGCTTCGAGAAACCTGCTAAAGGGAATCACTGGACTCGACGCCCCAAGTCCGACTCGCTACGAGGCGAGACCGCGACGATTCCTCGGCGGGACTCGCAAGGTGTTCTCGGGCACAGCGCTTTAGAAACTCGAGGAAGACAGAAACGCTTTCATATCCATCGAGCTCCGCCTGTTCTCCGTCCGTTAGTCGGGTTTGAGCGGACTTCGATTCCAAACGCATGATGCGCTC
The DNA here is from genome assembly GCA_964342405.1 of uncultured Verrucomicrobiota bacterium. Taxonomy (GTDB): domain Bacteria; phylum Verrucomicrobiota; class Verrucomicrobiia; order Limisphaerales; family AAA164-E04; genus UBA2970. The sequence continues at coordinate 171,665 of CAYFGX010000005.1, forward strand.
ACAATCCTTATCTCCGAGTCCCATTTTCAACATCGACCGCGCAGATTCTTCCGTCCACCCCTCGATCTTCATCGGAAAGGCTTCCTGAACCCCCGAAACGCCCAAAGACAATGAGATTCCCGGTTCTTTATCCACTTCTTGTTCCACCACTTCCAAATAAAGATCACCCGAACGCCGCTGTCTAGGTTCCTTTTAATGACGGTCGTGTCATGATGTAAAGTGACGCAAAATGGTTACTTAGTCGCAAAATCGTCGGAACTCCGAGGAGACTGCATCCCATCCGCAAGGCAAGGGCCTTTGAATTGCTGATTGATTGGAATTGATGTTGTTCATCAGCTTTGACAATGCTTAGGGACCTTCCATTGAATCGACGTTATGAGAACCAGACTGCTTTCATTCTTTGCCAGCTCGACCGTTGCGCTCACCTTCCTCTTCTCTCTCCAAAATACCGCTGTCGCTGACAAACGGCCGAATGTCATCGTTATTCTGACCGACGATCAAGGTTGGGGCGATCTCAGCCTTCACGGAAATACAAACCTGAGCACGCCCAACATCGACCGCCTGGCAACAGAAGGCGCGCAATTCGATCGATTTTTCGTCTGCCCTGTCTGCTCTCCGACACGAGCCGAGTTCTTGACTGGACGGTACCACGTGCGCGGAGGTGTTTACAGCACTTCGGCGGGAGGCGAACGTCTCAACCTTGATGAGGCGACAATCGCCGAAGCATTCCGCTCGCAAGGTTACGCCACGGGGGCCTTTGGCAAATGGCACAATGGAATGCAGTATCCATATCATCCGAACGGAAGAGGTTTCGATGAGTTCTACGGATTTTGCTCCGGTCATTGGGGCAACTACTTCAGTCCCCCTCTGGAGCACAACGGAGCCCTTGTCCAAGGAGATGGTTTTGTCGTCGACGACTTTACAAACCAGGCTATGAGCTTTATCTCCGCAAACCAGGAGCGCCCATTCTTCGCCTACCTGGCATACAACACGCCCCACTCACCTATGCAGGTACCTGAACCCTACTGGGAACGCTTTGCAGGAAAACATCTCGAGAAGCGACATCGAGAGCCCAATCGAGAGAATGTTCCCCACACTCGAGCAGCTCTGGCCATGTGTGAAAACATCGACTGGAATGTGGGACGACTCCTCAAGCACCTCAAAGAGCTTGAGATCGATTCTGAGACGATCGTCGTCTACTTCTGTGACAACGGGCCCAACGGATCCCGGTGGAATGGAGACATGAAAGGTCGTAAAGGATCGACCGACGAGGGCGGCGTTCGAAGCCCACTCTTCATACGTTGGCCTGGACAGATTCCAGCAGGCAAGAAAGTCCAAGAACTCGGAGCGGCGATTGACCTCCTGCCCACCCTCACTGATCTCGCCGGATTTCCGGCCCCCCGACCTAAACCGTTAGACGGCATCAGCCTGAAACCCCTCCTTCTGTCCACGCCTTCGAACTGGCCTGATCGGCTTATTTTTTCCCACTGGCGAAATCGCGTGAGCGCTCGTTCCCGTTCATTTCGACTTGGCCATGCGGGTCAGCTCTTCAACCTCAACACCGACCCAGGCCAACGGAGAGACATCCGAGCCGAAAGACCCCAGGCTTATGAACGCCTAAGCAAAGCAACCGCTGCGTGGAAAAAACACAGCCTACCCACAACGAATCCCGAGTTCCGTCCCTTTCTCGTGGGACATCCCGATGCCACCCTCACCCAACTACCCGCACGAGATGGTGCTGGGCACGGCAATCTGGAGCGGTCCAATCGTTTCCCCAACTGCTCCTTCTTCACCAATTGGACTAGTACGGATGACTACGTTTCCTGGGAAGTGGACGTTCTGCAGTCAGGAACCTACTCAATCGAGATGCACTACGCTTGCGCTGAACCAGATGTCGGGTGCACTTTAGAACTCGAGTGGAAGGGACAACGCGTTCAAACCGAAATCACAGAAGCGCACGATCCTCCTCTCCGAGGGGCCGAGAATGATCGGGTCAAGCGGGTCGAGTCTTACGTCAAAGAGTTCAAGCCGATAACACTAGGAACAATCTGGCTCGAGAAAGGACGCGGCGAGCTTCGTCTGAATGCGACGAAAATTCCGGGAGCAAAAGCGATCGATTTCCGCCTTCTCATGTTCAAACGGACCTCATAGTCCAGATTGCCCACCGGAATTCATCGAGGACGCGGAAGAAAGCCTCGTGCCCGCCTTACAAAACGAGGTACAACAATTCTGTTTTAGAATCAAGTAGGGCATCACGAGGAAGTGGCCATTCGCCTGCCGTAATGCCCTGATAGGCGTGATTCTAGTGAGAACGCTTGCATACCAGGCCGCAGCCCGATAATTCATTGAAGCGCGGTCTATGAGCGAAACTGAACTTGAAATCCTAACGAACAATCCCGGGGTTGCCCCATGGCGAGTGCGCCTCGCCGAGCGGCTGGAGAGTCTTCCCTCCCAGATCGCCATCACTTCGATCATTCTACTCAACGCCCTCATCCTCGGCCTCGATACGAGTGACGTTGCCCGGCAGAAACTAGGTCCCCTGTTGAGCATTGCTGACTCGGGTTGCCTGGTGATTTTTGTCGCTGAACTTCTCCTCAAATTGCTGGCCTACCGAGGGGTATTCTGGAGAAGCGGCTGGAATTGGTTCGATGCGCTCGTCGTCGGAATCGCCCTGTTCCCCGGCGCTGGGCCCTGGGCCGTTCTTCGATCCCTTCGCGTCCTCAGAGTTCTCAGACTATTCACCGTCGTCCCGCAGATGCGCCAAGTCGTAGCTGCATTCATTCACGCGATCCCCGGCCTCTCTTCTGTCATGGCAGTCATGGGAATCTTCTTCTACACAGCCGCCGTCCTCGCCACGAATCTATTTGGCGATGCTCACCCAGACTGGTTCGGTAGCATCGGCAAGAGTCTCTACACCCTGTTTCAAATCATGACCCTTGAGAGCTGGTCCATGGGCATCGTTCGCCCCGTCATGAACACACAACCATGGGCCTGGGCCTTCTTCGTGCCGTTCATCGTGGTCGCAACATTCACGATCCTCAACCTCTTCATCGGCATCATCGTATCTACGATGCAAGAACTCGCCTCCATGCCGGACCCCAAGGCTCCCGCCAAAGATCTCAGCCGTGTACTCTTGCGTATGGAAGAGGATTTGAAGGAACTCAAACGCCACATCAAAACTCCGAACGACTGAAGCCCAAGGGCTACGCGTCGCCAGGAATTCGAAGGCGTTCAACTTGGTCTTGGACCTCTTGAGGAGGCGCCGCTGTGAATTGGCTGACCACAATCGCGATCACAAAATTGATCACCATTCCGAGAGTTCCGATCCCCTCAGGGCTGATACCGAACCACCAGTCCGCAGCAGTCGCTCCCGGCACGATGGCCTTAAAGTAGATGATATATCCGGCCGTAAAGGTGATTCCCACCAACATCCCAGCGATCGCCCCTTCACGGGTCGTTCGCTTGCTGAAGATTCCTAGAATGATCACCGGAAAGAAACTGCTGGCTGCCAGTCCAAACGCGAAGGCGACCACTTGAGCCACAAACCCGGGCGGATTAATTCCGAAATAGCCCGCAATAATCACCGCTCCCCCCGCCGCAATCCGAGCGTAGGTGAGTTCGGTTTTTTCACTCATGTTCGGATTCAGGATTCGCTTTCCGAGATCATGTGAGATCGAAGAAGAGATCACCAAAAGGAGCCCCGCCGCCGTCGAGAGCGCCGCTGCCAGTCCACCTGCAGCCACTAACGCCACCACCCAGGCAGGTAGGTTCGCAATTTCAGGGTTTGCCAACACCATGATATCCCGATCCACGTAAAGCTCGTTACCGTTCTCGGTGGCGGCATTGGTCAATTTCGGCTCTCCAAACGAACCTTGAACCGTCTCACCCGAGGCATCCTTTTCGAAAGAAGGTTTGCCTTCGAATGCAGCCCCAGGTCCATACTGAATCAGTCCATCCCCATTCTTGTCAGTCCAGGCAATCAGTCCCGTCTGCTCCCAACTCTTGAACCACTGAGGCCGTTCGGCATAGGCCTTGGTATGAAGGGTCTGAATGAGATTCACTCGAGCGAAGGTCGCAATCGCTGGGGCACAGGTGTAGAGAAGCCCAATAAAGAGAAGCGCCCAAAACGCACTCCATCGAGCAGCTCGAACACTCTTCACGGTGTAGAAACGGATGATAACGTGCGGCAAACCTGCTGTTCCCACCATGAGGGCAAAAGTGATGGCAAACACATCCATCATGGATTTGTTCCCCGCACCAAAGGCTCCCGTATACTCAGGAAATCCCAAGTCGCGGTGAATCTGATCGATCGCCTCTAAAAGATAGACTCCTGCATTCTCACCCGTCGTGATCGTTGAACCGAATCCAATCTGAGGAATGGGGTTGCCGGTCATTTGATACGAAATCGCTATTGCCGGAATGAGATAGGCAATGATGAGCACGACGTACTGGGCAACCTGTGTGTAGGTAATCCCCTTCATTCCACCCAAAGTGGCATAGAAGAAAACCAGAACCATACCGATCACCACACCGGTATTGATATCGACCTCAAGAAACCGAGAGAACACAACTCCGACACCCCGCATTTGCCCAGCAACATACGTGAATGAAACAAAAACGGCACAGACCACGGCAACCACCCGGGCGACATTGGAGTAATAACGATCACCGACAAAGTCCGGCACCGTGAACTTTCCAAACTTCCGCAAATACGGAGCCAGCATCAGCGCCAGCAACACATATCCCCCAGTCCAACCAATGAGATAAACCGATCCCGTGTAGCCCATAAACGAAATGAGCCCAGCCATCGAGATGAAGGAAGCAGCGCTCATCCAATCCGCCCCGGTGGCCATCCCGTTGAACACTGCCGGAACACCTTGACCAGCAACATAGAACCCGGCGGTACTTCGAACCCGCGTGATGATCGCAATTCCAATGTAAAGAGCGAACGAGAGCCCAACGATCAAGTAAGTCCAAGCTTGAATATCCATCGCTACTTGTCCTCCTCGACACCGTGTTTTCGATCCAAGCGCTCCATCATGAAAGCGTAGACTAGGATCACGAGTATGAACACATAGATGGTTCCTTGTTGGGCAAACCAGAACCCGAGGGGAAAGCCACCAAGCTTCGTTTCGTTCAGTTTCTCAACGAAGAAAATGCTCAGGACACAGCCCGCGATGAACCAAATGCTGAGCAAGACACCCAGAATCCGCAGATTGGCACGCCAGTAATCGGTCGAATTCGACCCCGACTTTTGTTTCGGTTGCTCTTCCATGATAGAGGTGAGGTCAGGAGGTTTATCAGGTGAGCTCAGCGATGGCAATGCTCCCTTCAACTCGAGTGGCGCTGGAAGAATCGCCGCCAAGCCACGGGATCAATCGCAAAAAAACGCTAGTCGCTACCGAGCCCCATGGTTTCGAGTTGTCTCACAAGACTGACCTCGTCCGGATACTGGTCATTCTGTGCTCGCTTATTCCAGAGCTCTTGATCCCCATAGGTCACAATGAAATCCCCTCGCCCTCCCGGTTCGAGGATCGTCTTCAGTCCAGGGAAACTCGCTTCAACAGCAGCTGCTAAACTAGCAGCTCGAGGTCGATAGTTTCAAACCACACAGTACTCAATTGTGAGCGTTTTCATCATTCGTTCGATCTCTCGAATCAGAGAATTGGTCTCCGTTCACGTCAACCATAGCTAGGGTTTGGGATCAAGGCCAGTGCCTAGATAAACCCTATTTTACCATTGGAGCGTAGCGAATCCCGGATAGACTCTCCTCAACGATATGCGGGCATCATCCATTTCAATCACTTTGGGCAAGATCTTGTCCATGGCCATGATCTTGGCAGCAGGACCCAGTTCTAGTCATGCAGCAGAAAATCTGTTTGCTGCGGGAGTTCGATCAACAGATCCCCAATCTCCTTCTCAACAGCAGAATAGTTTTCGATTGCCGCCCGGGTTCGAGATCGAGCTCGTCGCATCGGAGCCGGAGATCGCGAAGCCGATGAATCTGGCCTTCGATGCCCAAGGACGGCTTTGGGTGACGGACTCGTACGAATACCCATTCGCAGCCCCACTCAATCGCCCGGGAAGAGATGCTATCAAAGTCCTGGAAGACACGGACGGTGATGGCTCATACGATCAGATTCAAACGTTCGCCGATGGACTGAACATCCCCATCGGCCTCTATCCTTACAAGAACGGGGTCATCGCCTGGAGCATTCCATACATCTACTATTTCGAAGACACGAATGGCGATGGTCGTTCCGACCGTCAAACTCCCCTCTACGGGCCCTTGGGTTACGAGCGCGACACCCACGGAATGAATTCTTCTTTCACCCGAGGTTTTGACGGTTGGCTCTACATCACGCACGGATTCAACAACAACACCACCGTGCGAGGGAAAGATGGAAGTGAGATCACAATGAACTCCGGGAACACCTACCGAGTCCATCTCGACGGATCCAGAGTCGAGCAGTTCACCTACGGACAGGTCAATCCCTTCGGCATGGCACTTGACCCCCTCGGGAATCTTTACACCTCAGATTGCCACAGCATGCCGGCCTATCTCCTCATTCGTGATGCCTTCTACCCAAGCTTCGGCAAACCTCATGACGGACTCGGGTTCTGCCCCAAAATCATGGAGCACAGTCATGGTTCCACCGCGATTGACGGAGTCGTCTACTACAGCGACAACCAGTGGCCCGCCGAATATCGGGACAATGTCATGGTTGGAAACGTCATGACCAGTCGAGTCAACCGAGACACACTTCTGGAAGTTGGCTCAGGAAAGCGAGCAAAAGAAGAAGCCGACTTCATCGTCAGCGACGATCCGTGGTTCCGCCCCGTGAACATGCAATTTGGTCCCGATGGTTCACTCTATATCGCCGATTTCTACAATCGAATCATCGGCCACTACGAAGTCCCACTCAAACATCCGGGACGGGACCGGCACCGTGGACGAATTTGGAAAGTCTCGTTCCGAGGGACTGAGGGTCAGCCGGGACAAACGTCGCTCCCTTTTGATCTCACCCGACTTTCTCTCTCCGGGATTTTTGACGAGCTAGGCAGCCCGAACTTGATCAGGCGTCAACTGGCTCTGAACTACTTAACTGACGAGATTGGGGCACCCGCCTCAGCACGAGCGCAGGCAATCATCGACGGTAAAACCGCTTCCAAATGGCAACAGAGAGTGCAGTGCCTTTGGCTCCTCCATCGGCTGGCCTCGCTGAATCCAGACACCCTGAGGAGAACAGCTCGAGATAGTGCTCGAGAAGTTCGGGTTCACTCCATGCGAGTTCTGTCTGAAACGAAAGACTGGAGTCGCAATCACCGACAGCTCGCCGTTGAAGGCCTCAGCGACGCGGATCTCAACGTCCAACGGGCGGCAGCCGACGCCTTACTCACACATCCTGATCCAGAGCACGTCGCCCCCCTACTGTCTGCACTTGAAAAGACGAGCAACGACACCCCGCATCTGAAACATACCCTCCGGATTGCCCTTCGCAATCAACTGCGACATCCGCAGGCCTTTTCAGCCCTCAATTCTCTTCGTCTCAATGAAGAGCAACGAACAGCAATTGCAGACGTTGCGATCGCAGTGAAATCAAGTCAGGCAGCCGGCTACCTGATTGAACACCTCACCCACTCGCTACGACCGGGTCAACCAGCGGACCTCATTGCAAAGCACATTGCCCAACATGCTAGCGTCGCTGATCTCGATCGCCTGCCAGCTCTCATCGATCGCGCCTTCCCGGCAGACCTCACGAAGCGGCTCGAGATCTATGAAGCGATCGAAGCCGGAAATCGAGATCGACAGGGCAGCGGATCCACCAACGTGAAGCAATGGGGACAGCGCCTCGCCGCCAGCCTGATCAAAGAAGCTGGCACAAGCGAGTCCATCTGGACTCACCGTTCGGTGCCGGGAATGGAGGCAACTCAAATACCTTGGATCATTCAACGCCGGCGTAGTTCGGACGGAGGCTCCCCTCAAAAATTCCTTTCAAGCTTGTCACCTGGCGGCGAATCCTTCACCGGTGTCATTCGGTCCCCAGAGTTCAACATCCCAAGAAATCTGCAGTTTTACCTAGCGGGGCACGATGGCTACCCCGACAAGAGTGCTCAAGGACGCAACCACGTTCGCATCCGAATCAGCAGCACCGGAGAAGTCGTCGCAAGTGCCCAACCGCCCCGCAATGACACGGCCCAATTGGTCCGATGGGATCTGTCTGCCGCGGCAAATCAGAAAGGCTTCATCGAGGTAACGGACAGCGACAATGCCGGAGCCTACGCATGGCTCGCGGTCGGCCGCTTTACCCCAAGTGGCTTGGTATCGCTCCCAAGCGTGTCCCCCCAGCAACAGCATCGCCTTCTGGCAACCGCTTCTAGAATTGCTGGCGAGGACACCTCAAGCTCGCTCTATAGATCGATGACGGGGCTCATCAAGGCAAAACAGATCCCAGCCTACACACGAGCCGAAATCGCCGTAGGGCTCTGCCAATCACATTCCCATCCTCTTGCGCGAACGCTGGCTAAGCAGCTCGCGATCGATCCTCTCCCTTCAGACATGGAACAACGCCTCCTAGAGTGCCTTTTCCAGTCCGTATCTAGCGAGAGTATTGTATCATTCACAGCCGAGCTCATCACCGCACTCCCGGCCCGCAGTCAAAAGCGATTGATCGAAGATCTATCTCGAAACCGCCACGGGGCTTCACTCGTCTTGGACCTGGCGGAGGATCAACGGCTTTCTCCCGTCGTTCTATCAGACAGCAAACTCAAGGCGTCACTCAGTAATCACGGTGAGGATTTCAAAAACCGAATCGCCAAGCTCACCGTCGATCTGGATGGAACAGTCCCAGACATGAGTTCCAAGGTCTCTTCGCTAGCTAGAAAGTTGAGCAACCAACCGGGGGACGCCCGTAATGGCAAGGCACTCTTCACCCAAGCGTGTCAAATCTGTCACCAGATAAACGGACAAGGCGCTCTTGTTGGCCCCCAATTGGAAGGCATAGGAAATAGAGGAATCGAGAGAGTGCTTGAAGATATCCTGGACCCAAATCGAAATGTGGATAACGCGTTTCAAACTCAAACCTTTGAACTCAAGAATGGAGATGTCCTCTCGGGGCTCCTCCGTCGTGAGTCCGCTTCTCTGGTCTACCTAGCGAATGCAGCAGGACAAGAAGTCTCCGTCCAAAAGGAGGACATTGCTATGCGTCGATCCACCCAAAAGTCACTGATGCCTGAAAACTTCGCCGAGCTTCTCAACGACGAACAGCTCGCAGACTTGGTAGCGTTCCTGCTCACATCCGCGGAATAGGCGGGGAATAGAAGACGCGTCCGAGGCGTCCATTAAACGAACATTCTCGTCCACTCGAGGTTTTCGAAGTAAAAGCCCAAAGCGATGAATCGGGACGGAGGCTAAATAGCAGGCATGACTCTCTCAGAAAAAAACAGATCACCCAATTTCTTGCAGCGCCGACACGCCCTTCAGTTCATTGGCAAGACCTTGTCCTTGGTGTTCGTTTCGATCGCCATCACTGCGAGTGTCGTTCACTCTGCACAGGCTCAGGCCCCGCTCTCGCTTCAACTTACATTCGATGAGCGGCTGAACGCGGAGATCAGCTGGACGCCTCACAGTGAACCCTCGCTCTACACCGTCCAATCCATCGACAAACTAGGCGACACCTGGAAGCCCGTGCCCCCCATCGGTCAATGGCCGATCGAGGAGACCCGTTTCTTGGATCCAAGAGCCAGCTTCCTTCCGTCCCAAAGATTCTATCGCGTCATCGCCGATCCCCTCCCCAAGCCCGAGCGCGGCCGGCTCATCTCTTTTGAAAAAGTAGATGGCCTCTCCCTTGACGACGTCGCCGAATGGTTAGACATCATTGGCATTTCCGCCATTGAAGCTCAGAGTGGAGTCAACCTCTACTACGTTCTCTATGAAACCATAGACTCAAGTGGACAATCGACCGTCGCATCCGGCGGAGTCGTCACCCCAACGGATTTTGATGAACCTCTTCCACTGTTCAGTTACCAACATGGCACCGTTCTCGATCGCGAGGCCGTTCCCTCGCGATTTGGGTTCAATAGCCTTGAATCTCTCCTCCCTATCTTTATCGCCTCACAGGGCTTTGTGACTGCGGCGCCCGATTATCTCGGACTCGGTGATTCACCTGGATTCCATCCACTCCTCCAAAGCGAAACAGCCATTAGTTCAGTGGTCGATCTTCTCCCCGTTGCAGAACAGATTGCAGCCGACGAAGGTCTCTCAACCATCAAGGAGCTCTACCTCATGGGCTACGGTGAAGGGGGGCATGCAACCACGGCGACGCACCGCGACCTTGAAGCCGATGAGGACTCGGAATACGACGTGATTGCTTCTGTTCCGATGGCAGGTCCGCACGATCTTTCAGAGCTCTGGTTAAACCACCTGTTAAGGGAAGATGTCGACTACCCTCAACCTTATCTCTTGCCCTACCTGCTAATCGCCTACAATGAGCGCTACGCTCTCTACGACAACCCGGAGGAAGTCTTCACTGTCGAGGTCGCTGGACGCGTCCTTCCCCGCATCAATGGACGAACGACCGGGGCATCGATCAATGCACTCTTACCCAGTGCCCGTCCTCGAGAGATTCTTCAACCCGCATTCCTCGAATCACTCCTCAACAACGAGGAACATCCGCTTCGTATCGCGCTCCAAGCAAACGATGTGTTCGATTGGAAACCAGAAGCCTCCCTCAGAATGTACCATTGCGCCGCGGACGAAACCGTACCCAAGTCGATTTCTGAGAAGGCCCTCGACACCTTCTTCGCAAACGGTTCCAACTCGGTTGAGCTCATTGACCCCATCCCCGTGTTGAATCACGAAGAATGCGATGCAGTCAGCTTTACCAGTGGAATGATTTGGATCAACAACGAACGAAACTAGGAACCTTCGTTCCAATAGATCTTCACGTTCTGGGTCTTGCGACCGGCGGCGATGATGTCCAATCGCCCATCGCCATTTAAGTCTGCCAACTTGAGATCTTCACACGCCATTGTGTTGTGATCCACAACACTCACCTCCCATTGATCCCCCGTTTCATTGGGAGTGAACAGCTTGATTCCAACCGGCGCGTTGCCTCGCATCGCTCGCCAACCGACAACAACCTGGTCGCGACCAATTCCCGCCAAATCACCGCAAGCCACCGCGTGCCCATCAACAAGGGAATCATCAAGAACTTTCCGCTTCCAGCCCCCATCTGCATTGGCACTATCCGGACGATAGATCACGACTGATTTCCCGTGGATCGGCTCAATTGTCGCCACAAAAACACCTGCCTTTCCCAGGCTTCCCTTCCGAACCTCTCCGGCTCCGCCCCCCTGATCATCCCCGAGCATCCGAAGCTTCATCGCCCCATCCACCCAATTGGAGACAAACACACCTTCTTTCCCTCCAATCAACAACTCTGCCGCCTGGTCTTCATCCCACTGCCCGGGATCAAAATTGTGGGTCACGTGCAAGTCATCATTGATGAGGCGCGTCGCCCAAGTATCCCTCGGATTCTCTGGGACAGAATAAGCCAACAGTTTCACTCCAGCTCCCTCTCCGCCCTTATTTCCTCGACCATGAAGAGGTAACACCAGCAGCTCCCAATTCCCCCGCCAGTTCTTGGCCCAGTGCATGCGGTGGACCGTCGGTTCATGGTGCAAGGCGACGGGCGTCCACTTCTGCCTTCGGTCCGCTGGCGGGATCAAGTAGTGAACACTCCCGCTATCGAGAGTGTTGCCTGGATTCCATCCGGCTCCAACAGCCACTTCAGCCTTCCCGTCCCGATCAATGTCCTGGGCAGCGATGCAGACGTGATCTCGCTCGGTTAGGTTTTCCGCGATGACATGCTTGTTCCAGCCTGGATTCTCGTACCAAACGATTTGATTCTTATCCGCTAGCAGGATGTCGACTTGGCCATCTCCATCAACGTCCGCGATCGCCAAGCCATAGCCAATCTTGATCTCCGTATCGACATCCTGGGCTCGAAAAGTTGGCGCAGCGTGCACCTCGGCAAGAAAAGCTCCCATGAAAAGAGCGCAAAGAGTAGTACGTAAATAGGGTGTTTTCATAGACATGCATTCAGTTCAGGTTTGAAAACCAGCAGAATTGATGTCCCCAAACTACCATGGACGGGACTCAACTAGAACAGCTTTTTCTCGCCCCCACTCAAACTTCAGAGCGAAAGGAACCAAAAAACGCTGAGAAACAGGGCCCGAGGGAGCCCACTGATCGACCGGCAATTGCCAACTCCAAGAGCACTCAACCGAAAGTTCGCTTGAGTCGCGCCTGGTCGTAGGCTCGACGTTGCGACGAGTCCATGCTTCCAAAATCCGGTTGACCATCTTCTTTCACTGGCCAAGCCGATCCTTCCACAGCACTCGATTCAGCTGGCTTACTAACCGGTTCAGAAGAGACATTCTGACTCGAGGGAACTTCAGCGGAGGGCAACACCGTCTTCCGCTTCGGAACAGAGCCATCATAGCTCATCGCCTGATCTGTCAATCGAGTATCCTCCTCGAGCGTCCGATTAGGCGTAATGCCGCGTTGCTCTAGAATCGCATGATAGGCATGAACAGCTTCAAGAGGCTCAATACGACCGTCCGTGATCAACCTAAGCATTTCAATGAAGGCGAGCTGATGCTCAGCATTGTTGATCTTTCGTCCATACAATCCCACTCTCGCACCGTACTTCTGAGCATCGTGAATCAATCGAAAGGCATCATAGGTCGTTCCGGCACTTCCCCCGAGAATACCCACCACGAGGTTCGGATCATATTGAGCGAGCTCCTCCATGGCCTTGGGCCCGTGGTAGACAATCTTTAGGAAGACCGGGCGCCCAGCCTCCGTGACGCCCGCAAGGGTTCGAATGATGTTGTCATTGATGAACTCACCCAACTTCTCAGCTGGAATACTCGTCGAAACGTTTGGATCAAAGACTTCGAGAAAGTAGCGAAATTTCTTTCGCTCAGCTTCTTCACGAAAGCGTTTGAAGGCCTCCAAACTCTGCTTATCGTGCTCGAGCTCGTTGATGAAGGTGATGGAATACAAGCCAAGGTCGGCTCCAGGGAAAGTTTCCTGATCTCGATCACACTCTTGTTGTCCGCACTGGATATGATCAATGGAGGCACTACGGAAAGGCTGCGAGGCTTCTTGGGTGTAGCATCCGTGACGAATCGCCCAAATATCGGTGGCATCGTTCGCCCGAGCGGCAGGAGTGATGGGGCTCTGATCAAACAGCTTTTCTTTGATTGCAAGCTGCTCGTTGACATAGGCAGACATCAATACGATATCCACCAATTCCTGATCAATCACCTCCCGAATGATGTCTAAAAACTCAGGGAGATTCCGATGATTATACTCCTCCCGAGTCCAGATCTCGGGCGAGAAACGAGCATCTCGTTCACCGAGCCTCGATAAATACTTCCGCGTTCCGGGAGCCCGAACACCAAATGCCATGTCGGCATCTTTCGCGTCCGCAATGATGAAGGAACGGGAATTGGGATCCGATTTAACGTCCGCGATTTTGCGATCGAGCGACTTCATAGGCCCCATCGTTCAAGGCTTGAATCTAGCGCTGAACTTTATTGAGCGTTTCCTTCAGCGCCCGCCCCGAATTCTGCAACGCGGTGTGTTCCTTTGGCCAGAGCTTAAGCTCAACGTGCTTCTCAACACCCGTGCGACCAACCACACTCGGAACGCTCAAACAAATGTCCCGCACACCATAGGCACCTTGAACCAAGGACGAAACCGGCAACAATTGTTTCTGGTCTAGCGCCATCGCATGAATCACGTCGCGAATGGCAACACCCACGGCCCAACCGGCACCTCCTTTACGCTTAATCACTTCGGCACCGCTTCCACGCGTACGTTGGAAGATGGAGTTTTGAAAACTTGGGCTGCAGCTTTCTAGGCCTGCCAGAGGAAAGCCGTTCACAGTCGCAGACGACCAGACGGGAAGCATGGAATCACCGTGTTCTCCCAAAATCAGAGCACGAACTTGAGTCGGTGCCAGTTCGAGAGCCTCAGCAATAAGGGAACAGAAACGAGCGGTGTCGAGCATCGTTCCCAGACCGATCACCTGCTGCCATGGGAGGTCTAGTTTCTCAACCGCCAGTTGGGTAAGAATATCGACCGGATTCGAGACGACGAAAATCTTGGCAGACTTTGAATAGCCCGATGATTTGATGCTTTCGAGGATCTGCAGGAACAGAGCAACGTTGCGATTGATCAAATCCAGTCGAGACTCATCTGGCTTTCGTCGGAGCCCTGCGGTGATCAGGAAGACGTCTGAGTCCGCTGCCCGATCGTAGTCCCCAGCATAAATCCTCTGATCTGCCGTGAAGGCACTCCCATGCAGCAAATCGAGAGCCTCACCTTCCGACATTTCCTGGTTGGCATCGAGGATCTGAATTTCCGAGACAATCGCGCCCGCTTGCAGGGCAAACGCCGCACATGAACCAACCCGTCCCCCGCCTCCTATTACAGTGACTTTCATGGTATCTAAAAAATAATTCTTTAACCCTTCAAGTTTGCCATGATCTGATCGGTGACCGCCTTGACGATCGACTCCACATTGCTGTCGCCAGCCGCGGGCGCAGCACTTGACGGAACCGACTTGGATGGCACCTCACAGCTAACGCCAGGACGAAACTCGTTGTTATCGCAAAGTTCGCACTCCTTCAGCCCGAAACGTGGGTCAGGAATTCCCAGACTTTGCTTGATATTCAAAAGATCCTGAAGTTGATCTGGCTTCATCGTCTTGAGTGGTTCACCCAACTGCGATGCAACCCAAATCGTTCGACAGTAGGCTTCTAGAATCTCCATTTTGAAGTAAGCGTCCTCTACGTTCAAATGACTCCAGGAGACCGCTCCGTGATTGCCCATTAGGATCGTATTGTGCTTATCGGCAAGATCAGCGACGAGCTTACCCATCTCCGGCGTTCCCGGCGTACGATACGGAGCAATCGGCACCTTCCCAACGAACACCTCAATCTCCGGAATCATGCATGTCGGAGGCTCAACGCCAGCAACCGCATAGGCCGTTGCGTGGGGCGGATGACAGTGAGCAGTGGCTTTAGCGCGAGGGACTGCCTTCATGATCTGAAGATGCATCAGAATCTCACTGGTGCGCTTCTTGATCCCCGCCTTCTGATTTCCGTCCAAATCGACCAGACACATGTCTTCGGGTTTCATGAAGCCCTTGGAAACCAATGTCGGGGTACAAAGGGCGAGGTCATCCGCCACACGAATCGCGATGTTTCCCCCGTTGCCATCAACGTACGCACGTTGCCACATTCTTCGCCCCACATCGCAGATCTGCTCCTTCAGATCGTGCATCTCTGCCGTGCTAAAGAAGGCTTGAAGCTCTGCCTCCGAACTCGAAGCCGAAACGGCACCAGTCGATACTTTCGCAACCGCCTGGGACAAACCGTTCAATGGCGATTGAGCGGATTGATCACCGCCCTGATGGGCCCTTACCAAGTCCCGGGCAGACGGCGTTAAAATCGCATCTCCTGGTAAGCTGCTAAGGGAGGCTCCCTTTTGCAGCAACACCTCTACATCTCGAGCGCTTACAATTTGTTTCATGGTTTCGGTGAATAGAAAATTTCGTCAATCAATGCCGCATTGATCGCATCAATAGGCGGCGGCTCATCAAATGGAGAGGCTGCTTCGCGACCCTCGACAAAGCCGATGGTATCGCCCACGCCTCCCCCTAAATTGTCAAACACGACTAAGCTCGGTTCTTTACTCAGTGGGAGATCTTCCCGGTCGTGTTCTTGAAACTCTTTGCGTCCATGCGGACTGACGATGAGCCAGCGAGCCCCTTTCAGTTGAGGCAGTGTCTGACTCAGCGTCACACGACCAACCACCTTCCCAACTCTCATCGGGCCATCTCCTCGGTCGTTTCATCAACAATCCCAGAAATCATCATCCGCACCGGACTCTTCTGATCGCCTACCGCGTTGCGAGATGCAATACCATCAGATGAGACGATCACCTTCTGATGCATCCCCGCGCCGTACGGATCGATCGCAACAATCGGAGTTCCTTCGTCATCTCCGACGGCGTTGAGCGGCTGGCAGATAATCAAGCGCCACCCATTCAAGCTTTCGTGCTTGCGAGTCGCCACCAAACTGCCCTCCACTCTGGCCAATAACATGGGTCTTAGTAGATTCTCAAGTTATCAACCATCACACAGCGCCGCACGCGGGTGAATGTCTGGGGATTGGTAACTCCTTCCCCCGTTGGCGTCGCAATCGAATAACTCAGATAGCCCTCGCCTCCGAGTCCAAGCCCTGCCATACAAGGTCCATTCTTCACAAACAATGTGGTATCAAGCGCACGAGCCATCGCCGTCATGTGATTCACATTGTGTGAGTGAATAATGGACGTGTGCTTATACTGGTGCTCTGCCAATTTGCAGGCTTCGATACCCGCTTCAATTGAGGGCACCCTCACGATCGGCAAGAAGGGCATCATCTGCTCTTCTCTCACGAAGGCATGATCCGCAGACGTTTCTGCGAAAAGCAATTCGGTGCGAGCGGAGAGATTGATTCCAGCCGCTTCTGCCAAAACAGCAGCATCTCGTCCAATGAGATCTTTGTTCACGACCGGCTCAGGGCATCCCGCCCCTTGGCCTTCCTTGAAAACAAAAGCGGCCTGGGTCAGTTGATCTAACTGTTGGTTTCGCAATCGGAACGCACCCGCCTTCTCGAGAGCAGACATGAATTCATCTGCAACCCGGTCGAGGACGAACACTTCTTTCTCGCCGATGCAAAGTAAGTTGTTGTCGTAGGTGGCTCCTTTGATAACCGCCTCAGCAGCCCGATTCATACAAGCCGTGTCATCAACCAGAACCGGAGGATTTCCAGGTCCCGCACAGATAGCTCGTTTTCCGGTCTGCATCGCCGCTTTAACGACGCCGGGCCCACCCGTGACGCACAGTAGACGGACCGCTTCGTGGGCGCACATTTCTTTGAAGGAATCGAAACTTGGCTCCTCAATGATACAGACTAAATTCTGAATTCCGGTCTCACGTTCGATCGCTTCATTGAAGGCACGCACAGCCATGGCCGCACATTTCGCTGCCGCTGGGTGTGCATTGAAAACGACCGCATTGCCTGCTCCGACAATGTTCACAATGTTCCCGGCCAAAGTCGGAATAGAATGAGTAGAAGGCGTCACCGCACCAATCACTCCAAATGGCGTGTATTCCTCCAGCGTGATCCCGTGATCCCCACTTCGTCCCGCAGGTCGCAACCACTCAACACCCGGCACGAGCTTCACAATCTGAAGCTTCTCGATCTTATGGTCTAGCCGCCCAATCTTCGTTTCCTCAAGTTCGATACGCCCCCATTCCTCGGCCTTATCGGCGCACATGGTCTTAACGATCTCTTCAACCTGTCGGCGAGCTTCAATTCCTTTCTCCTGAAGTTGGAGATACGCATCGTGAGCGGCCTCACAGGCTTCAGCTGCCGTTTGAAAAACTCCGAACTTTCCACCTCGTGATGGTTCGGTGTGACATTGACATGAATCGTTTCCACTCGCCGTGGCAACCGTGCCCTGCCCCTCTAATCTCCCAAGCACCTCCGCCACAACATCGCGGATTAATGATTCATTTAGTGCATTCGACATTCTTCTCTTCCTTCCCAATCAGTGCAAGACCGGTATCGACCGCTCCCCTACGACTTGGAGTTAAACACTTGTTTCCCGAGCACATCTACCGCATCCACAATCCCAATGATCACGGCATCGACCGGCACAGCTTTCATATTCGGCGCCAGTCGTGCGCTACTTCCTTGACAGAACAACACGAGCTCCCCCTCACCCGCTCCAACACTGTCCACTGCTACGATGGTGTTTTTGCCCGGACGGAATTGAGTTGGATCCGCTTCATCCACCAACTGCGGACGCAGCAATAGGAGCTTGCGCCCATCCATGGATGGATCCTTCTTGGTCGAAACGACCGATCCTTCAACCCGAGCCAAGAACATAGAGGCCTACTTCTTTCCAGGCAGGACAGTATCGACGTCGTTGTGGGGACGCGCAATCACGTGAACGCTCACGAGGTCTCCGCCGATCGATTTGATCGCCTCTGCCCCAGCATCCGTCGCCGCCTTGACGGCAGCCACATCACCCACCACTACCGAAGTAACGAGCGCGCTGCCCACTTGGGTCATCGGACCTGCTAATTTTACATTGGCAGCCTTCAACATCGCATCAGTTCCTTCAACCAATGCCACTAGGCCACGCGTTTCAATCATTCCAATCGCTTGATTTGCCATGGGATTGTTTCTTCTAATTGTTTTCTAAAAATCGTTTTACTTCTCTCGCCACAACCAACTCCTCGTTGGTTGGAATGACGTAGACTTTCGTTTTCGAACCCGCCGCACTGATCTCAGCCTCTTCCCCCTGAGCAGCCAGGTTCTTCTCTTCATCGATCTGGATTCCCAGCTGGTCAAGATCTGCACAGATACCAGCCCGGATTTCACTTCGGTTCTCACCAATACCTGCCGTGAACACCAAGGCATCAAGACCGTTCAACTGGAGGTAGTAGGAACCGATCCATCGTCGTGTCTCATGGATGAGGAAATCAACAGCCAGCGCCGCAGACTCGTTACCCGAAGCCGCTTGTTCCTGAATATCACGCAAGTCGTTGAATCCTCCCGAGAGCCCCTTCAGACCCGCTTCAGAACACAACTGCTTCTCAAGGTCATCGACCGACAAGCCCTGCTTCCGCATCATGTGAATCAACGCAAAGGCATCGACATCACCCACTCGGTTATTATTCGGCAGACCTGACTGAGGACTCATCCCCATGCTGTTGCCAACAGCAACCCCATTGGCAATACCAGTCACCGAAGAACTTCCGCCCAAGTGACACGAGATAACCCTCAGCGGAGCACCATCCACTGGCGTGTCACCGCCGTCGACGTAAAGCCGTCGTACCCGGTCCGCAACGTCTGCTCGCCCGAGAAGTTCCGCAGAGCGTTCAGCCATGAACTTATGGCTGGCTCCGTGAAAACCCCACCGACGAACGCCTGCTGTATACCATGACTCTGGCACGCCGTAGCGTTTCGCCGTTTCAGGAATCCATTGATAAAAGGCCGTTTCGAACAAGCCAATCAAAGGCGTATCTGGCATTCGCTCCGCAAACACCTTCACCCCCGTGAGATAAGCAGGATTGTGGGCCGGCGCGACCGTGTTACCGGCCTCCATCGCCTTCAAGACCCCCTCGTCCAATGACACGCAGCCGGTGACACCATCCGCAAGCACCGTCTTGAAACCGACCGCTGAAAGATCAGCCGCCGACTCAATGTGACCGCCCTCCTTCAGTTCCGCGAGGCAGGCGTCAACCGTGCTTCCGTAGTCCTCCACTCGCTCAAAACCACCCCGCGTCACCAAACGCTCTTCCCCGCCCGAAAGATCGAACAAGCGATACTTCAGGGAGGTTGAGCCTAGGTTGGCAACAAGGATATTCATAGCTGACGGCAAAGCGGATTCTTGAATAGGGTTCTTCTCTCGCTACTAGCTGAGCCACTTACCCAGACCACTCAATTCTTCGTGCGGACGCGGAATCACTTGCACACTGACAACCTCACCAACCTGAGCAGCAGACGCTGCCCCGGCATCGGTCGCCGCTTTGACCGCAGCCACATCGCCACGGAAGAATCCCGTCACGAAACCACTGCCAACCTTCTCCCAACCCGTCATCTTGACATCAGCCGACTTGAGTGCCGCATCAGCCGCCTCGAGCATCGCACACAATCCGCGCGTCTCGATCATTCCTAAAGCTTCTTGAGCCATAATCTTTGCCTCTTCTTTATACTAAAATCGTTTCTCGCCCTTAGGCCTTCGCCTTCGGCACATCCACAAACGCCTTCAACAGATCCCCATGGGGACGTGCCAAAATGTGCGAACTCACCAACTCACCGACGCGGCTCGCAGCATTGGAGCCTGCATCTACAGCAGCCTTGACACTGCCTACATCTCCGCGCGCCAACACAGTCAAGAATCCGCCCCCAATGGGAACGGTCTTCACCAACCGCACATCCGCGGCTTTTACCATCGCATCGCTGGCCTCTACGGCACCAACGTAGCCTTTGGTCTCGATCATTCCGAGTGCTTCACTCATAGGTCTTGTTCCTGTTTTCGTTTACTCTTCGTTGTTTGAAATCCCTAAAGGAATGGCTCCTCCACCCTAGTCCTAGACGACAATCTCACATTGGCTGTCAGGCCGAAGATTGCAGGCATTGCCCTCGTCCGTATCGATGTGAACCTCGAGTTTGAAACTCGGATCGACTCGCACCAACATCTTCTCAAGTGTCAACCCACAAGGACCACCGATCCGCAAACCGACATCGTCGCCTTGCTTCACACCGTAGTACTCCGCGTCGACTGGCCCCATGTGCACGTGACGCAAGGCCCGAATCACCCCTTCATCCATCTTGAAAAATCCTGCTGGCCCCATCAGCATCCCGCCTGGCGTCCCCTCAATACTCCCTGAAGCTCGAAGCGGAATCTCAAACCCGAGCGCGATGGCATCGGTATACGCCAGCTCAACTTGATTCAAAGTTCGGCAGGGCCCAAGAATGCGGAGATTCGAGATCACGCGGCTACGAGGACCAATCAGCGTCACGGTCTCTTTGGCCGCAAACTGTCCTTCCTGGTAAAGCCACTTGTGAACCGTCAGTTCATGCCCCTTCCCAAAAAGAGCTTCAACCGCTTCTTGTGTGAGATGACAGTGACGAGCACTCACGTTGACAACCAGTGGGTTGGGAGCCCCAGCCGTTTGCGGCACGGTCACTCCCATCCGCTCATACACGGCTTGTCGCACTAAGTGCTCAACAACGGCACGATGGGGGGCATTTTGAATCGCTGACATTGCTAACGATCTGAAAATCGCACAATCTACCAAATTCTGTCAATTTATTTCTTCCAATATCTACCAGAACCGTTCAAATTAGATCACAGATACGCAACTTTTGCAAAACCTTCATGCAAGCTGAAGAACGACAGACCCGGATTGAAGCCTATTTGCAGAAAGCAGAGTTCGCATCGCTGGATGAACTAACCAGCTTGGTTGATGCCTCTGCGTCGAGCGTTCGCCGCGATCTGTCCATTCTCGAATCAAGGGGAACGGTCAAACGAACCCACGGAGGAGCGCGCCTCTTGGCGCCCAAAACAGATGAATTCACGTTCACGGCTCGGGATGCCCATCAGCTAGCCGAAAAAGAGGCGATTGGAAAGGCCTGCGCGGCTCTCATCCGCCCAAACCAGAGCGTCATCGTCGATGCCGGCACGACGGCTTACCACGCAGCCCGGCACTTGGAGCCCAAGACTCCCCAGATCATCACCAATTCACTCCCCGTCGCAAACCTCTACAATGCCGCAACCACCGTAGAGGTGCTCGTCTCCGGCGGAGTCATTTATCCTCGTCTTGGCGTGCTCGTCGGCCCCCATGCTGTCGAAGCGTTTTCCAAAGTCCATGTCGACGTGGCAATCATGAGTGCTGGCGGCATCACAATGGAGGGGATCATGAATTCCCACGGCCTTTTGGTGGACATTCAGAGAGCCATGATTCGCGCAGCCCAGAAGGTCATCTTCTGCCTCGATCACACAAAGTTTGGCAGACAATCTGTATCCGTTCTCTGTGATCTCGCTCCAGTCGATACCATCGTCACTGATCCGGGAGTTCCCGACGATCTACGGTCTCAACTGCAAGAGTCAGGAATCGAGATCGTGGTTGCACATTAGGCTCATCTTCCGCAACGTTTCCAGGCTACCGGAAGGATCGAAGCGCCGCTTCTGATCCAGCCTCAGCGCCCCAACCGCCTATGAGTCAGAACGATCAGAACCTGGACTTCGACCAGTCACTCCCGCTTGCCTTAACACCCTACGACGAGCTGAATCTACCAAACACCCTGTCTCAGAGGCATCTGCGTTTAGGACTCGCGATTCTTCTCCTGTTTTTCAGTTGGACGATGAGAGCCACCGAATACCAAGTCGGCACCGCTCGCATCGACATCACCCCTGACTACCCCGTTCGACTCAGCGGCTTCGGTTTTCGCCGCACCGAGTCAGAAGGAATTTCACATCGAATTTGGGCGAAGGCACTGGCGATTGATGACTCACACTCCGGCCCAGCGATACTCATCTCTGTGGACAATCTCGGGCTCCCTGCATCCATGGTGACGGAGCTCGCGCGAGAACTGG
>CAYFGX010000005.1:194004-220384 GCA_964342405.1 uncultured Verrucomicrobiota bacterium
GTGGACAATCTCGGGCTCCCTGCATCCATGGTGACGGAGCTCGCGCGAGAACTGGAGCAGCACGCGGGAATCAATCCCGAGCGAGTCAGCGTATTGGCCACCCATACACATACCGCTCCCATGCTCAGTCGAGTGGCTCCGACCCTCTTCGGAACCGCGATTCCCGACGAGCACAAACAACGAATCGATCAATACACTCGAGATCTCCAGGAGGCGCTCAAAAGCGTTGCTCTGGCTGCACTCAGGAGCACACAGCCAGCGACACTCGAATTCGGAATCGGGAGCACGGACTTCGCAGTCAACCGTCGAACCAAAGGAGGGCCTGTCGATCACGATTTACCCGCACTCATTGCGCGAAACACCAAAGATCAGATCATCGCCGTTTATACAAACTATGCCTGCCACTGTGTCACGCTCTCCCACAACAAAATCAGTGGGGACTGGGCAGGCTATGCCCAGACAGAAATCGAGAAATTGTTTCCCTCCTCTGTCGCAATGGTTGGTATCGGATGCGGCGCCGACGCCAACCCAAGTTCTGGCGTCATAGGTGATGACACTGACACAGCCAGAGAACAGGGTAAGAAGATTGCGAACGGAATCACTCAGATTCTAGGCAAACCAAGAATGCAAGTAACCGGTCCGATCGATGTGCAATCCGAATCCATCCAGCTTCCTTTCGCACCCCTCCCCAGCCGTCAAGAATGGGAGATCCGAGCCAAGCGCGACGATGCCGTCGGATATCACGCTCGCGTCAACCTCGATCGAATCCAGCAGGGACAATCCCTCCCCACCCAACTTCCTTACCGCGTGCAAACCTGGAGCTTTGGACAATCGATGGCCTGGGTACTTCTGCCTGGGGAGGTCGTCGTAGACTATGCCACCCGACTAAAGCACGAACTCGACGAAAGCAAAGTATGGGTCACCGCGTATGCCAACGACTCACCCTGCTACATCCCGAGCGAACGAATCCTCAAAGAAGGGGGCTACGAGGGAGGCGGTGCCATGGTCTACTATGACCGGCCTACCCGACTGGCATCAGGCATCGAAGACAAGATCGTTCACACGGTTCATTCTTTGATTCCTGCCCCCTTCCACCCTCCCTACGGAACAGACGGCACCGCACCGAAAACGCCCCAAGAAGCCCTCCAGTGTTTTCAAACCCATCCAGACCTCGAGGTTCAGTTGGTCGCGAGCGAGCCCTTGGTCGTGGATCCCGTGGCGATACAGTGGGACTTGGAAGGCCACCTATGGGTTGCCGAAATGCATGACTACCCCCTTGGGCTAGACGGAGGCTATGAACCCGGAGGCAGGATAAAGACACTCAAAGATACGGACGGAGACGGAGAGTATGATCAAGCCACCATCTTCGCCGATAAGATACCATTCCCCACCGGGTTGATGCCGACCAGCGAAGGGCTTTTGATTGGTGCGGCTCCTAATATCCTTCTGGCCAGAGACCTCGACCATGATGGGAAAGCAGATCAAATTGAACCTCTCTTTACCGGCTTCGCCGATCACAACTATCAAGCTCGTGTCAACAGTTTCGCTTGGGGTCTCGACAACTGGATCTATGCCGCAAACGGACTCTTCGGAGGAACCATTGCCCCCAGAGAAGGCGGCCCGGCCACAGACACTCGCGGACATGATTTTAGATTCCGCATCAACACGCCAAAGTTGGAACTTGTCTCAGGACTCACCCAGCAAGGACGTGCTCGTGATGACTTTGGAAACTGGTTTGGATGTCAAAATGGCGTCCTGATTCAACACTATCCACTCGAACAAGCGTATCTTTCAACAGCGGTTTCACCTCCAGCCGCTCACTCGATTCACTGGCGTGACCAAGATCCGGGAAAGCTCTTTCCCATCAGTCGCCCCCTGAATCGATTCAACGACCTAGACCACCAAGGCCGAGTCACTTCTGCCTGTGGGCTTGGCATCTATCGTGACCGACTCCTGGGGAAACAATACGAAGGAAACGCCTTTATCTGCGAACCCGTTCACAATCTCGTTCGTCGAGTCGGTCTCGATCCCTACCAAGGAACCTTCAGCGCCAGGCGGGCTGACGACGAACAAGACCGTGAGTTCCTCAGTTCCACCGACCCCTGGTTCCGCCCAGCTCAAGCAATCACCGGCCCGGACGGCGGGCTCTGGATCGTGGACATGTATCGGTTTCTGATGGAACATCCCATTTGGATCCAGCCTGACCGACTTCGAGAGCTCGATCCCCGAGCCGGGGAACACCAAGGCCGAATCTACCGGATCGTCAGTCGACGATCCGCTCACACTCCACCGGCCCACAAACAAGTTCACGAAGTCAATTTACTTGGCGAGCTTGCGCACCAGAACGGCACTCGAAGAGACCTCGCACAGCAAGCAATTATTGAAGGCAAGTTCACTCAACAGCTTGGCGACTTGATCGAACTCGCTGAGACTCATCCGGCCCCGAACGTACGTCTCCAAGCACTCTGCACGCTCGATGGACTCAAAAGGCTCCCCGCGGATCTACTTCTCAAGCTCTCAGTCGACCCTCATCCCGAGATTCGGGCGCACGTGATCCGCCTAGCCGAATCCCAAAGCTCACTCTCAGCTCCTTTGCTTCAAGCGTTAACGGCCTTCGCTGAAGACCTTTCACCCACTGTCCGGACTCAGCTCGCCTACTCCATCAAGCAACTCCCCGTTCCAGATGCCGGAGCATTGCTAGCCCAACTCCTTACGGACTCCCGGAATTTACCCTATCTTAGCATCGCTGCGCTCTCCTCAGCGGACGCCCACCTTAGCGAAATCCTCAACGCGGCCGCAGACGGAACAAAGACTCTATTCTCCGAGGGGCAGTGGGATTCCCTACTCTCTATCGCACACCAAAGCAAAGAAGATCTGAATTTGGCAGAAGTATTCGACGTGATCACAGCAGAAAGCTCGCAACTCACACAAGACGCTCACAATCGGCTCATCGCAAAACACTGGGATCACATCTCCGCGAGCCTCACAGCAAAGAACGCCGCGAAAAATGCCAGGGCTCTCTTCGAAGCCAAACTCTTTGACGACCCTCAGCTCGCCACCGCCACCCTACTCCTTGGAAGGGAGAGACAGCACCGAAAACAGGATATCGACCTCCTAAGCCTATGCCTTGGAAAAACAGTAATCAGCCAGGTAAAAATAGCCTGTATCGACGCGCTAGCCCGAATTGCCACACAACATGCTTTCGAAAGTCTGACAACGTTGCAAGCTCAGCTAGGCCCCTCCTCAAGCAAGCGAATCACCGCTCGAATCCTTGAACGCCCTGTCTGGACCAAAAGATGGCTTTCCCTTCAAACGAACTCCCAAAGCGCCCCCAACCTCACGCCACTGCAAAGGAGTCGGCTTATCAACCATTCGGACAAGGAGATTCGCGCGATGGCCAAGAACCTCTTGCTCTCACCGTCCTCTCAAGAAATCCGCATCGCCGCTGAGTCCTTCAAGCAAGCATCAAGCCTCACAGGCGACCCCAACGGCGGACGACAACACTTCGAGATTCGTTGTAGTTCCTGCCATGCGCTCCATGGCATCGGGACTAATATCGGACCAAATCTCATGGAGCTCACAGATCGCTCTGCCGACCATTTGATAAATGAGATTCTGGATCCCAACCGGGCAGCGTTAGATGGATATATCGCCTACGAAATCGAGCAACGAGACGGCACGATCCTCTCGGGATTACTGACTGAAGAAACCGATGAGCACCTTGTTCTGATCGCGCCCAACCAGACTCCCAGGCGGATTGAGCGAGCGGCAATTCAAACCCTACGATCAACAGGGCGCTCGCTCATGCCAGACGGCCTTGCCGAAGGTATGAGCAACCAAGATATGGCGGATCTACTCGCCTTCATCAATCAGAACCACCAACAGACGCCACCACCACGAGACCCGGCAACTATTGCCACCTTCATTCTCGACAACGCAGAAAGCCCGACTATTCAAAAGGCAACCATTGATCTTCACTACGCCCTCGCCGATAAGTTGATTCCTCACCTCTTGGGCAGCCCATCGAAGCAAGAGCTCCTGCACTACATCGGATTCATCTCCGGGAAGCGCGACGAACGCACCACCATCCCAAGTCTTCTTCAACACGTTGTTGAAGCCAGCAAGAATTCTCTGGAGCGAGCTCACTTGGCGCTTCTGGTGGGGCTCTTCAATGGCTGGGCAGAGAGCGGACAGAATCCGTCAAAGGCTCTGACCAAGTTTCTCACTGATGAAGCGGAGCAAGAACTCTGGAAAGAACTCGCTCGTGCAACGCCCAATCACAAGCCGGCCGATGAACGGGCTAATCTCCGTTCTATCCTCGTGCATCGCCCGCTTCCGGGCTCACAAACAAATTGGAACGGTTTCACACGACACGACTTTAGCTTCGAAAATCGAGCGGCCATCGTCGTCGCCCCAGAAAAAATTGCCGCAGGAAAACCATGGATCTGGCGCGCGAGATTCTTCGGTCACCAACCTCAACTCGACATCTCGCTCCTCAAGCTTGGGTATCATCTAGTCTATCTGGATGTGGCCAACGAGTTCGGCGCCCCCTCTGCCGTTGAGGCCTGGGATCAGTTTCATTCCTTCCTCGAAAACCAGCATGGCTTCCATTACAAAGCGCTGTTGGAAGGAATGAGTCGGGGGGGACTCATCATTTACAACTGGGCTCTCGTGAACCCTCAAAAAGTTGCCGGCATCTATGCCGACGCCCCTGTCCTCGATTTCAACTCCTGGCCGGGAGGCCCCCGAAGGGAAACAAATCGAGGCCAACAGCAAGCCTGGCTAGCAATGCAAAAGGCCTATGGATTTTCAACCGATGCGGAAGCTCAAGCCTATCAAGGCAACCCAGTGATCCGAGTCAAACCATTGGTCGATCACGAGATTCCACTCTTTCATGTCTGTGGCGGAGCGGATGAAGTCGTTCCTTACTCCGAAAATACTGGCCGCTTCAAGCGAGCCTATCACTTGGCTGGAGGAAAGCACTTCAGAGAAATCGTGAAACCGAGAATTGGCCACCACCCACACAGTATTCCCGATCCCAAACCCCTGGTTGAGTTTGTTAAACACTGCTACTCTCGACTCTCAGACGGCAACTAGCTCAGAGACAGTTTAACGAAAAAAAGGCCGCCAACGGAAAATCCATCGGCGGCCTTTTGAATAATAAGGGCTTATCCCCAGAGCTTAAATCGATCGAGGCAACTGATCGTTGTATTCACGATCACGTGAGATTCCAGGGAGCGGAATCGGATACTTGCCGTCAGGACCTGCTTGCACAGGAGCGTCGGAATCGAAGGTCAGCTTATCGATGTTCGGCGCAAACTCGTGATCACTGTTGAGGATATCATCGAAGGTCACAACCTGCCCGGTGTGTGCGGCCATACGTCCCATGGACGTGACCAAGCTGGCTTTCGCACCGCGAGGCACCTCATTGTATGGCTTGTCATTCTTGATCGCATCAATCAAGTCGACCCACTCCAGTTCGTATGGGTTCTTCTCCGGCTGCGGGAAGGCCCAGAGCATGTTGCGACGGGTTAGCTTGTGACCTTTGAAGGTGCGGCACCGCCCCGGAGAATGGGAGCTCGTGGACACGATACCCAAGCCCTTCGCCCCATGGACGTAGCTAGCAAATTGATCGTGGCACCCCACCATCGTGCGACCATTCATATGGAAATTGGTCCCATCGTCAAAGGTGTACTCGACAGCATACGAATCAAAATTCTGGTCAACTTTGTCTCCTCGGTAATGACGTCCACCGAGAGCGTGCGCTTTCACAGGCCATTCATTCTTCATCCAACAGCACTCATCGACCTGGTGAATGTAGAAATCGCTGTAAAGACCCCCACTTGCCCAAAGGAAGCTATGGAAACGCGAGATTTGATACATGAGTTCCTTCTCGTTCTCTGGCTTCTTGTCTGAGAATGCCGATCCGACAGGTCCATGCATTCGATAAGCCCGCATGGAAACAATGTCTCCGATCTCACCACCTTGGATGCGGTCAAAGAGTTCTCGCCGTGCACGGCAGTGCCTCACCATGAGACCGACACCCACCTTAAGATTTTTTTCATCTGCCTTTTTGGCGAGCTCAAGCATGCGGCGGGTCGCGGGACCATCGACGGTCACCGGTTTTTCCATGAAAACGTGCACGCCCTTTTCGATAGCGTAAGTAAAATGCACCCAACGGAATCCAGGAGGCGTCGTGAAGATGACAATATCTCCCGGTCGTAGGGAATCGATCGCTTGTTTGTAACCGTCAAAGCCGATGAAGCGCCGCTCTTGAGGTACATCAACTTGATCCTTAAAACGCCGGCTCAGCGTTTGATAGCTGCTAGAGAGCTTGTGATCAAAGACATCAGCCATGGCGACCAGCTTGGTGGGGCCATTCTCAGCCACAAGAGCGTTTGCAGCTGCGCCAGTTCCTCGACCACCACAGCCAACTAGAGCAATCCGAATGGTGTCATCTGAATCTGCGTGAACCTTCGGCAAGGCCTGACCAGCAAGGGCTGACACTGCAGCCAGCTTTCCCGTACTTTTGATAAACTCACGACGCGTCGTGGGTTGTGATGAGCTTTCGTTCATAGTTATTAGTCCAATCTACAAAAAAATCTGTCGCCAAACGAATAGACCCTTTGGAGGGCCAAAACGTAACAGCTGATTCCGCATCCTAGCCTCATCCGGGCAAGATTTGCAATAGGAGATCCAGAACCCCGAGTCGATCTAAGACTCTAAATTCTCATCGCATCCGTCTCCCTCTTCGCCTTAAATGCGAGAAATCAACCACTCCGCATCATCGATCATGCCGAGACTTCCCAGTCCATTTAGCTACAGCCTGAACGCCAGCACGATTCAAACAACCCCGATTCTGGATCAAATCAGAATCGCGGCCTTCGCAGGCTACGACGGAATCGAACTCTGGCATGATGCCATAGATGCCTTTATCTCTGACGGCGGGTCCCTAAAGGATATTCATGCCTGCCTTCAAGACTCGGGACTCAAAGTCCCCACGACCATTTATCTCGGAGATTGGTTTGACGCTCCTGACGAGCAGCTGCCCTCGGTCCTATCGGAGTGCGATCGACGCATGGAACAGGCCGTCCAGGTCGGAGCCCCCCATATCATTGCAGGCCCTCCTATGGGACGAGCGGACATCGAAACCGGGGCTTGCCGCTACCGAGAACTCCTGAAACGGGGAAAGAAGATCGGAACGCTCCCTGCAATGGAGTTCCTGGGATTCGTCGAACATATCAACACGATTGAAGACGCCCTGGAAGTCATGGAGCTGGCAAATGACCCGGCATCGACGACCGTTCTCGATCCGTTTCACATCTTCCGAGGGGGTGGAAGCCAAGACTCGATCAAGAAGCTCAATGCCGCGCAGATCGCCGTTTGCCATTTCAATGATACACCAGCGACACCATCAAGAACGGAACAACATGACCACCATCGAGTGATGCCGGGAGATGGCCACCTCGACCTGAGAGAATACCTTCAGAACCTCCGAAAGATTCAGTTCGAAGGCTGGCTCTCCCTCGAGCTCTTCAACGAAGCTCTGTGGAAGAAAGACCCGCTCGATGTGGCACGCGAGGGATTGGAAAAGATGAGGTCTGTAGCAGAGGACTAATGCCGAAGATTCCACGCAGTGAGCCATTCGTGGCGAACTTTCCGAAACCCACGTTTCACCAATCGTTTTTCCAAATCCGGCATGTGCCCGGCCCCGTAGAAGACAGCCAAGCGCCGTTTCCGCGCACGAATCTGCTCCCCTAAAACCTTGAGAGCTACTTGATTGCGAGCCGTCACAATGACCGACCCTTTTCCATCCATCCCCTTGTCGATACCCGTTAGCATCCCCTCCATTTGCTCAAGCTGCTGCGCGAACAACCATTTGAAAGCATGAGCACTATCGTCACGTGAAAATGCCACCACGAGATCGATCAATGATATTGGTCGGGCCGTTCCAGTGAGCTGCATCTGCCTCTCTTGCAAAACAGACTGCAGAAACAAGGTGAAGAAGTTCTCACCCTTCTTTCGCTGCAGCGAGGTGAAGGTGCGAGGATCCATATCCGCATGAATAAAGTTGTCAGGAGAGTAATCGACCTCTTCCAGCTGGAACTCTAAACCGAGCATCGATTTCATCGCCAATTGAATTTGGCTAATTGGATGCCCACTTCCATTGAGCGCTTCCGGGCTCACACTGGCATCCTTGATCATTTCGTAGAGCACCGAATCGTAGCTCTTAAAGCGCCGGTTTAGCTCTTCATAGTAGGCCTCGTCGCCGATGTGAAGCGCCGCCACTAAGGCGACTTCCACTCCGCTCGGAGATCGATAGGTCGTCAATGCTGTATCAACATGCCCCTCTCTCTCCCCGGTCTCAATAAATCTCAGAAACTTTGAATCCTCCGCCGTAACGGAAAGAGCTACCAGCACGAACCAGCTGGCGATCACACACGGGATCTGCCCCAAAAACAAATTCAGTGGATGACGTCGCACCGGCTCTACCATTCAAGTCCTTTCCTCACATCTAATACTTTGACCCGATCATTCGGTAGAGAGAATCTAGCGTACAAGCACGGTCAAGGCGACTTCCTCCACCAGAGCCGGCAGGTTTACCCGCTGGAGAAGGGGAATTCTTAGCAACATGGACTCGAATAGGGCCTGATTCCTTGTCTTCTACTGGCTTCTTCACATCGTCGCGAATCTGCGTAAGCTCTCCCGCATCAAGCCAATAGCCTCCACAGCCGGGGCAAGAATCGACCTCCACACGATGGGTCGCGCTAAAGAAATGGCGCTGCATTTTGACTCCATCGCAACGCGGGCAGGGCCGTTTCCGCTCATGGTCAACGACTAGTTTCGGGTCTCGAGAAACCTCTTGGAGTTCCCGCGGCAAGGCTTCATCGACTCGAGCAAGCTCAAAGGCATCAAGCCAAATGCCGCCACACCCTCCATCACAGACATCAACAGTCACGTTGTCAGTCGTTCGAGAAACCAAGTCCCCATCACAAGCTGGACATTTCATCGTTAAAAAATAAGTCACTCTTGACTGGGGAAGCAAATGCAATCTGAAACACACTTACGCCCGCTGAGATCTTCTTCAGAACCCGAACAGCATGAATCAGTCAGGAGATGCAGTTGCGAGTCCGAGTGAATCAGAGATCGCACTGAGATCAGATATGACATCTTCAATCATCCTCTCAAGAGACAGCTCCATCAATTCTGCTCCGTATCGAATGTCATCCCGATTCACTGCCGCAGCAAAGGACTTCTGCTTCATCTTCTTTTTCACGCTGCTTGCCGTCATTCCATTCAAACGCCCAGGCCGAACGTAGGCTACAGCCATCACGAAGCCGGACAACTCATCCACCGCAAAAAGCGCCTTTCGTAACGGAGTATCAAGCGGATACTGTTCCCAGTTCCAAGGGGCATGAGAGAAGATCGCTCCGACAATCTCCTCGTCGACCTGACGCTCTCGCAAAATGCGAGCCGTTTCCCGCGTGTGATCCTTCGGGTCAGGCCAACGTTCGTAGTCGAGATCATGCAACAGCCCAACCACTCCCCAGAGGGTGACATCTTCCCCGCGTCGCTGGGCACATCCCCTCATTGCTGCTTCAACAGCGAGCGCGTGCTTTCGCAACGACTCCGACTTCGTAAACTCTTTTAAGAGAGCCCATGCATCGTCTCGGTTCATGGTTTGAAAGCCTAGTGCAACGGGGAGCAAACGCCGATAATAAACAGGCCCATTTCAGGAATCGCTGTCCAAATCAAAAGCCGCCGTGTGACCGGCATTCAAGTCCGATTCACAAGGTGGTCCGCCAACGTAACGCACGAAGCCTTTGCATTCGAAGATCGAAACCTCGGTAAAACTCACAGTCGCTGCTTCCTTCCGATGCATGCATACCGATCGCGCTCCTTTCTCTGGAAGGTGGGAGCCGTGGAACGCGTAAAGCGCCTCGCTATCCTGCTGCTTGAACCGATTTACAAACGAGTCGAATACTTCTTTTCTAGCCTCGTTCGCGGCTGGTTCGTCGTAACCGGACGAGGCCCAGATCCGAGGAGCCCATGGATGGGACAATTCTTCCACCTGCTCGCCTGCCCATCTCCACTCGTACAGCAAACGGGATTCGTTGACGACCATCACCAATCGAAACGGCCTCACCCGCTCCAAAGCTTGTTCTCGCAAACCTGACATGACTTGCCCCGGATCAGAGTGCGAGGCGAGTCCGTTCAGTAAGTCTCCACGACTGTATGGTTTTGAGATGTTGGGGCCAGACTTGGCATACCAATTCAGCAGTGCAAAAGTCACCCCCCGCGAGTTGCAGGCAATCCAGCGACCACCTGTCGGTTCTGATGGCCCGACTACCGTGACCATCCCAACCCTCTCAGCGGGCCCAAAGAGGCCTTTCACGCGAGTTCGCTGTTCATCGCGGTTCATGCCCAATTGATACCCCTGTCTGTGGGGCAGAAAACTGACGGTACACATCCTTTCTTCCTAATCAGCCAGCAGGTGACCACGTGCCTGCGTTTGGTAATCTCGCCACAAACGCCAAAGAGCCCACATCGGGAGTGGGTTTATCCCTCGATCTCGATTCAATGCACCGATACGAAAGACGATCTCCCACTGACGAAAAAGTGTTCGATAAGCCGAAATCAAGCTATTCGTGGGATCATAGATACTCGTCGCTTCCGCCGAAGCTCCATTCAGCTCAACGATGCTGAACTCACCCCTCTCTCTCAGTTTTTCTACAGACTCATAGCGAATATCATATCGCCCAACGAAGAAGCCATCCAAGCCCCGAGAAATCTCATCTATCTTTGCTTCCAAGACTTCCGAATACAACCACATGCCATCTCGAAAGATACACCCCTGAGCATGATTTCCTGCCTCCACCAAGCGCAGGCGCTCGCCTGCCGGTAAAACATCCTCAAGTCGAGCTTCAAAGCGTTTTTGGTAAACTTGTGACATCAGCCGCGCCCGCTCATCGTTATCAATCAAATCACCCACACTGCGCACACCATCTCCCACTATGTTTGGAAACTCCTTATGGGTAATTGCAAAGATCCGCCCTTTGACCTCGTTCGGATACCGGTAATAAAAGACACCAGCCTCTCCGGGCCCCGGGCAATACTCTTGCACGATCAATCGAAACCCGTCAGGCCGCACACAGGCTTTGGCGCTAGCAATGTCATCCACTTTCTTCACTCCACTTCCTCTCTGGCCGACATCCGGCTTGATCACAACCGGAAATCGCCAACCGGTATGCTGCAAGATTCGTTCGAGATTCGCGATCCGAGAGCCCACATCATCCCCATCGATCAAAAACGCTCTGGCAGTGTGCTCTGGCGCCACCCGCGCAAGCTGCTTCAGTAAATCTAGTTTCGCTTCCCCAATCATCCCCCCAGTCTCGATCCCTGGATTAGAGACAGTAGGCAATGAAAGCCCACGATACTTACAAGCAAGATAGACGTAGCAAAAGGCCACGGGTGGATAGAACAGCCAAGGAGGCCAAAACTCCCATCGGATCCAACGCTCAACAAAGCGGTGCAACTGCTTCTGAGATGGCCACCAACGAGAACGCGGCAGGATACGCATTACGAGAAACAGAGCGACTCCCAGCGTAACTAGCCCAGCCACCCCGCTCTCGAAACGCTCCATCAGCTCCCAGACAGCCGCTCCCGCAAACGACGTCACCACAAAAACGAGAATCGTCCACAGCAAAGCCATGAATCCGGTGATCGTCAAAAATGAGGACAACGGCAACGCCACAAAGCCCGCAGCCAGATAACTGGGCAGGCGAGTCCCAGGGATCCAACGGCAGATCCACAGCACAGACAATCCGCGCCTCGAAAACCAAGCCTCTGCTTCTTTCACTTGCTCAGATTCAAGCCAAGGCCGCGCCCAGGAGACCTGGCGCAGGCGGGCACCGAACAACCGGGCAATAGCGTAGAGCAAGGCATCTCCCAGCCAGATCCCAGCAAAAGCCCCTGTCCAAGCGACCCAAAGGGGAATTGCGCTGGAATAAGCGAGAAGCGCCGCTCCGATACAAGTCAGATCTTCGGAAACAAAGCTTAGCCCCATCAACACGGCAACCTGTAGCCATGGGGGCCATTGCCCCAGAGATTCAGGTAGCCAGGCACCAAACTCTTCGGGAGTCGCCAAGTGGTCTCCTCTCGATCACGCGGTTTCAAGCGAGAGCAGCAACGCGCGCTCGATGCTGCAGCGTGGAGGGAGCCACCCCAAACTCGCTCGGCAAGGGAATGTCGATCACTCTCGCCATGATCGCGATCAACGCAAAATGATGCACGCCATGGGCGACGCAATACATGATCTCTCGCGCAATCGTCGAATCCACTTCTTGAGCCCGATCTTCCCGATAGTGCACTTTGCAACGCACTCGGATCGTCTTCATCAGGCTCTCGGAGCTCAGTTCTCCTAACTTCTCGCCGAGCCACCGGGATGCCTCAACGGCCTTTTCACGCTTGCACTCCAAATCCGGGTCCCGTCTCCGCTGATCAAAATCGACGTACCCGCCCGCAAGAGAGCTCAGCAAGCAATCAAAATGATCCAAACAATGTCGATAATGCCCACCAATCGAGGCATCGCCCGCAACGGAAAGACGGCGGGTGTAGGCTTCGTCCGAGATTTGTTCCAATAACTCCACTCCTTGCTCAAGGAGATCAATCGCCGCTTGAAGGCAATCATTCGCCCCGGTATTGAGGTCGTCGTCGAAGGTCTGCGTTTTCACTAGGATCATCTATCGACAGCTCGATCTTGAAAATGACCGGAACTGGCATGCGCGGATGTTTCTTGAATCCTCTTGGTTTGTCATTCTATTTCTCACACAAATATGGCATTCCCGCTTGACAGAGAATACCGCAGTCGAGATCTTTGCCCGCTTTTGAGAGCCTCGTTGTGGGCATTTATTCCCCGACGCCTCTGGAACCGACTCTCTTAAGACTCGAATCAGGGATCAGCGACTCAAAATAAGCCGGCTATGTCTTTCGGAAACACGAAAAAAGGGTCCAAGAACGAAATACCTCGTCAAGCGGTATACCGGCTCTCCGTTTACCTTCGGTGTCTCAATCGCCTCAATGAAAACGGCATGCAGACCGTTTCCAGTGGAGCCTTAGCCGCTGCCGCCGGGGTCAAGCCGACACAGCTGAGAAAAGATCTCACCTACTTCGGACAATTCGGAACTCGTGGACTGGGCTACGACGTATCGCAGCTTACCCACATGATCAGTAACGTCTTGGGAACGGAGAAACTCCAACCGGTGATCATGGTGGGAGTCGGGAACCTTGGCCTCGCCCTGTTGTCTTACCGAGGCTTTGAGCAGGAAGGTTTTGAAATCATTGCCGCTTTTGATATCGAACCCGAGCGTCAGCGAAACAAGAAGATCGCCCAACCGATTCTCCCCATGGACCAGCTCGCTAATTTCATCAAGGAGCATCACGTCAAGATGGCGATTCTTTGCATTCCATCCGAGGCCGCTCAGGCGACAGGAAACCTCCTCATTGAGAACGGCGTCACCGGCATTCTCAACTTCGCTCCGATCGTGCTTCAGGTTCCCGAGAGTATCATGGTGAACAATGTGAATTTGGCAATCGAGCTAGAAAACCTGAGCTACTTCATTCAGGGAGATCCTGACAGCTCGTCAGCTTCGAAAATTGTTCCCGAAGCATCTGAGTGATTCCCTGCCCCACCTGAAGGGAGCGAGATTCTCCATCAATGGAAGCAACGGGCCAAACTTCATGGGTTGTCCCCATCAAGAACACCTCCTGCGCGCCCAAGAGCTCTGCCTTTTGAATAGGACGTTCCAACACCGGTACCCCTAATTCATGGCAAAGTTCCAAGACGACTTTCCGAGAGATTCCACTCAGAATATTGGGCGACTCAGGATAGGTCACGACCTTGCCGTCGATCACGGCTGCAACGTTCGTACATGACCCCTCCGTGACAACTCCATCGCGGATCAAGATCGCTTCATCCCCGCCCTGGCGACTCGCTTCATTCGCAGCCATCGTATGTCCCAACAGTGCGGTTGTCTTGATGTCACACCTGCCCCAACGACGGTCCTCAACTAGGACTGTCGCCGCAGGCGGCTCGGGAGACGTTCGATTCATCGCACGCAGCATCCCGAAAGTGGTTGGTTCCGGAGCATGATCTGGATAGACGTGTGACCGAACCAGGTCAGCACCCCGCGTCACTTGAAAGTAGAGGATCGAGTCCTTTGGTGGCGCGCCATTAGCAGCCACTAGATCAAGGGCGACGCCCTCCATCCATTGGGCATCAAAATCAATGCCACATTCAGCAAGGCTTCGGGCAAGCCGATCAACATGATCCTGCATTCGAAACCACCGTCCACCGTAGCATCTGACAACCTCATAGACGCCATCACCAAACAGGAACCCACGATCCAAGACCGAAACCCGTGCTTCATCTAGCGGGCACAATTGACCATTGAGATACGCAACTCGACTCATTGGAAGCAAGATCGGTCCCGAGCCGAGAAACAGCAACTCAGAACTGCAAGAATCTACTTTGAAGCAACCCGCCGCCCCGCGATACGCTTGACCAGCTCGTCGGCCATTACGCCTCCGAGGATTACAAGCCCAATCACGGCGTACTCAATGTGGGTCGGAATAGCATCCACCAAAGTAATCATGTTTCGTAGCACCTGCATGAGTGCGGCACCGATCACGACACCAACAATGGTTCCTTGCCCTCCGCGGAGACTACAGCCCCCGAGAACCGCAGCAGCAATCGCATAAAGCTCGTAAAAGTTTCCGAAATCAACCGGTTGCGCGGAGTTGACATCCATAACGAAAAGTACGCCGCCCAATCCAGCGGTTAGAGAGCAGATCACATAGGCGAGAATCACCATTCGATCGGTATTAATACCACTATAACGAGCGGCTTCCTCATTACGCCCGAGCGCGAGCAGATAGCGGCCGTAGATGGTTTGGTTTAGAAAGATGCCTGCAATAACAGCAACGACGATTAGAAAGATACACGGAGCCGGAATTCCAAATCCCTCCACGAACGGCAAAGGAATCTCGGCCGTCGCGAGACTTCGAATCCCCTTATAATCCTGACCAAACCCCTGGGTTTGATCCCCAGTAAAACCTCGGGTCAATCCACGGTACATGAGCAAGCCGCACAGGGTGACCACGAAAGGCTGTAGTTTTAGTTTGGTAATCAGAAGGCCATGGATCAAACCGATCAGAAGCGAGACGAGGACTGCAGCCCCAAGTGCCGCAGGTAGCGGCCAACCCTGCACAGTGAGGAGCCACGGCAACCCACAGCCTACCAGGCAGACAACTGAGCCAATCGACAGATCGATTCCCCCGGTGATGATCACAAAACCAACCCCTATGGAGATGATCCCGAACAAAGCCGTCCGGCGAATGAGATTCTCCAAATTGAAGGGACGAAGAAAGATTCCATCGCTTAAGACGATCGTGGCTACCACCACAAAAATGAGAATCCCTAAAATACCGAAGATTTTTTTCATTCCACAAAGCCCGACTAGGCTGCTTCTTTCGTCTGTCCGGTCGCCAGCCGCATGACCGCTTCCTCGCTCAATTCGGCTCGCTGCAATTCTCCCGTCAGCCGGCCTTCATGCATGACTAGGGCCCGATCCGACATCCCCAAGATTTCTTCCATCTCACTCGACACAAAGAGAATCCCAACGCCGGTTTTAGCCAAAGCTTCCATGAGAGCGTAGATCTCCGCCTTCGCTCCCACATCAATTCCCCGTGTTGGTTCATCTAAGAGAAGCACTTTTGGCTCCTGAGCAAGCCATTTTCCCAGAACAACCTTTTGTTGGTTTCCGCCCGAGAGAAGACGAACAATTTGCTCATCACTCGGAGTCTTGACGTTCAGATCCCCAACCATTTTTTTTGAGATTTCTCGTTCTTTCGAATGGTTTAAGAACCCCTTCTTCTGATCGCGAAGGAGCGTCGCTAAACTCATGTTCTCACGGATCGCCATATCAAGAATCAAGCCCTGCTGTTTCCTGTCCTCGGGAACCAGTGCCAATCCGGCCTCGATGGCGTCGATGGGCGTTCTGATGTGCCAAGCTTTAGAATCAATGGAGATCTCACCAGAAAGTGCAGGCGTCACTCCAAACAAAGTTTGCAGCATCTCAGTCCGTCCAGCCCCCACAAGGCCGGAAACACCCACGATTTCGCCGCGTCTAAGAGAAAAATTGATCGTTTCACTCGGATGAGCCGGGGTCACAAGATTCGAAACCGAGAGAATAACCTCTCCTGCCTCGTGGGGCTCGTGCGGGTAGAACTGAGAAACATCCCTTCCGACCATCAGTTTCACCATGTTGTCATGGTTGATTTCGTCACGGCCTAATTCCCCGGCGTTCTCCCCGTCGCGAAGAACAACGACACGATCCGCCAGGGCTTCAACCTCGCCTAAACGGTGGGAAATATAGACAATGCTGACGCCTTTCTTCGCTAGCTCCTTGATGACCACGAACAGTTGGTCCGCCTCTTTTTGGCTCAGACTTGAGGTGGGTTCATCCATAATCAGAACCCGAGCGTCGACGGACAGCGCCTTGGCGATCTCAACCATTTGCTGATGGCCAATGGTCAATTCGCTGACCAGTGTATTCGGATCCACCGCCAACCCTACCTGCTCGAGGAACTGACCGGCGTCTTGACAGATCTTGGATTTATCAATGAGCCCACCCAGCCTACGTGGTTCGCGCCCAAGAAAGATGTTGGCACCTACATCAAGGTTATCAGCTAGGTTTAGCTCCTGATGAATCAGGGAAATCCCATGATTCAGGGCATCTTCGACAGAGCGGATGGAGACCTCTCTCCCTTCCAATTTCATCACCCCGGAATCCGCTCCCTGAACCCCGGCGAGAATCTTCATGAGAGTACTCTTTCCGGCACCGTTCTCGCCCAAAACAGCGACGATTTCACCCTCCCCCAGACTGAGGCTCACATCGTTGAGAGCCAAGACTCCGGGAAACTGCTTCGTGATCCCGCAAACTTCCAGGATCGATGTTTGAGCGTCCGATGACATGATCGTCGGCGGAGCCCTATTCGGCCGCTCCGTCTCCGATCTTCTCTTTCAGGTCTGCCCAAAAGGCTTCGAC
Organism: uncultured Verrucomicrobiota bacterium; assembly: GCA_964342405.1. GTDB lineage: Bacteria > Verrucomicrobiota > Verrucomicrobiia > Limisphaerales > AAA164-E04 > UBA2970. The sequence goes on from CAYFGX010000005.1 coordinate 211,113, forward strand.
GTTGTCCTTCCGGATATGTCGAGCAGGAATATCAATGAACTTGCTTTCAGGAATCACTGAGGTATCGCCAGAGACAATGGACTTGAGAATCTCTACAGAGTGGTAACCGTACATGTAAGGGTTCTGAACCACGGTTCCGTGGACGTTTCCGTCGATGATTCCCTGCAACATTGGCCCTTCTTCATCGAAGGCAATCACTTTCACCTGCCCTAGCTTCCCGGCTTGTTCTAACGCTTCAAGAATCAATGTGGGATTGTAGGCAAAGAGGCCGACCATTCCATCAATGTCAGGGTGCCTCGAAAGGGTATCTTCCACGTTCGCCTTCCCTTTCACTCGATCAAACTGATCCGTCAAGGTTCCGAGAATTTCATAACCACCACCACTCAGAACATTGCCTGGCGGATCGTAGTTGGCTGGGTTGTAGTCCCGTCCGAGAATCTCGTCGATGACGCCTTGGCGACGCCGACGCGCATTGTCCTGCTCCAGACGCCCGATATAGATCATGATCTTTCCTCCATCTGGCAGCGCCTCCTTGACAAGTTCACCGCACATCCGGCCAGCCTTGTAGTTGTCCATGCCGATGTAGACCAAGCGGCTAGAATCTGGCGCATCCGAATCGTGGGTAATCAAGGTGGTATGCTCTCCCACTTGATTGAGCAATTCCGTCTGGTTTTCAGGGTCGATCGGGCTCACCGCGATGCCGTCGACTCCGCGAGTCACCAGATCTTCCAAAATGCGTTTCTGGTCAGAAATACCCTCGGCCGGCATATGCACAGAAACGTCGACACCCAGGTCCTCGCCCGCCTTCTCCACCCCTTTTTCGGCAATAGTCCAGAACGATGCGACACCATTACTGACGAAAGCAATTCTCGACTTCTTTCCACCGCCTGAACCGTCTCCGGATTGGCTGTCATTTGCCGGCTCACAACCCGCAACGAGTAGCGCTACACCAGCCAGGCAAAGACCCGACTTGAATACATTTACAAATCTCATAGGAATGCAACCTAGATGGCAGAATATCCAGTCCCCGTCAAGAAAAGGGAACTTTCCGCTTCGCTCCACCGACCGTTTCGAGGCTTTGAATACTCTCGAGTGCCCTTTTCGTCCATGGGCCACAAGCCCGCAATGGGCGCATCGAGAGCTCGACTACCGCAATTGAAAAGGACGCTTGATTGTCTCTCTCTCAACCCGGCGAGAGACAGTTAGAAACGAGTCCACTTCAAAGAGCTTGCCAAGGCTATTCCCGGCCAGGTCCTCAAGCGAGTTCTCAACACAAAGCCGATAAATCCCGGGTAGCCAGTCCTGATCTGGAGACAATCGCCACGATTTCTCCGCATCAGTGACACGAGTCATTCCCTTGATCACACGGCCAGCGGAGTCCTCCACCCAGAGAACTCGCGTAAGTAGCGCATGATCCAAGGGCTCTGGAAAAAGCACCACGAGATCGTCACGCGTGCGAGACATTGGCAACTTCAGGTTCCAGGCGGACACACGAGGACTCTCCGTATCGGGGGCAACAACTCGAAACTGCTTCGAGAAGCTAGCCACCAATGGTAGTCCCTCAGCATCCGGCCATGCCGCATCAACCACCAGGCGAAACTCCTTCCCTTCCTCAAGTGCGGGCCCCACTTCATCTCGAGGCAAGAGCCCACTCTTAACGCGGCCAGGATCGATCAGCAGGGTCATTCGCCGTCCTTCTGGATCCCATAATTCTTCGTCAAGCTGAAGAAAGGGAGCAACGACCTCAGACCCATTTTCACGAAAGAGGTGAATATGCTGGTAGCGCGTCCCCAAACTCATGGGCCGCGAAAAATGGAGATAAAACTTTAACAAGTTCTCGGGCAGCACAGCTCTCGAAGGGAACACGCTCTCAACCTTTGTCACGGGGACCTGATCCAGGCGTGCCCCGCCAAACTTCAACACCATGGGCTGCAAAGAGCTGTAGTCTGTTAGGTTTTCGCCGCCCCTCCGTTTCAACCTGAGGACAAACTTGGAGAAACGAAAGGCTGCTTGAAATGACACACCGGGTTCAAATCCGAACAGCGGTTCAAATTGGACGGTTCCCCCCTCCCATTCGTACTCCCCAGCCATGGGTATCGTCTCAGCCTCTGGAAGCTCGTCTTCGTCGAAAACACTAACGGGAAAGATCTGCTGCCAGTCTTGCTGAGACAACTCGTTAACGAATTTCCGAACGGAGGAGTCTACAGCAAGACCTTGAAGAATGACTCTCGCCGGCGCCCCTGTCGCTTCAGGACGATACCTCAAGCGAGGAGAAGAAACAGGTCCTTCCCCCGATGGAGAAAGGACCGCTTCTCGTTGACCTGCCGGTTCAGCATGGCCTTCGGGACTGCCTTCCACAAAGGCAATGGAAGCAGCGATGCAGAGAACTCGAATCACGGATATGCCAGGGAAACCAAATCAAGCGCCCCATCAGCCGCACCCTGCACCACGAGGGCGTGCCCGCTATCGTATTCCGCCAGTTGAAAAACGTTCTTCCAAGCTTCTACCGTTTCGAAAGCCTGCCCTTTAATTCCTCCCCCCCCAACTCGCGACGTGATGGATGGAGCACTTGCCAGATCGTCCGTGGAAATCTTCATAACACCGCGACTACTATTCGCCATCAAGAACCAGTCCTTACCGCCCTTATTGTAAACCAACATATCCAAGGGCCGGTTGCGATTACCCAACTCAGCGATCGTCGTTCCCTTCACATGAGCTCCTGGTTTCAATTGTGCGACGGGAACCTTCACTAATGGCGTGCAAGTGTAGGCAGCCAAAATATGTTTCTCACCCTCGATCGCGTAAGACACAAAGGTTCTCACCGGCGACCGAGTCTCAAAACGTCCATGAGCACCGTGGTAGATTTCAACACTCGCTCCCTTATCTGCCGCCTGAAAAGGAAACGGCACGGATCGCAGAGTGGAAGCGAACTCTTCGTTCGAAAGCCCCGCAACAATCACGCGACCGTCGACGTAGGAAATGTCCGTGATCGACTCCAAACGCTGATTCCGAGCCCGACGACCCTGACCCGAAACTTTATCGGCAGGAGGATTCGGGAGCTTCACCATGTCAACTCGATCCGACTCAAGTCTCACCACAGAAAGGTCTCCGTCATTGTTGGCCTTCACAATCACCGCCTTAGCATCCGCTCCGCGCCCTCGTGCCACCGAGAGATAGGCCTGTCTCGACTGAGGATTCACCGCCAAATCAACAATCCGGATAGCATCCGCGCTTGTTCCGAGCAGAGCAGCAACTTTCGCGTTGATGCCCTTGATTTGAACAGGGCCGCCCTCTGCTTTTGAATCCCCCGTTTCGAAAGACACCAGGGAGGCAGCCTTTGGATCGGCGGCAATCAAAACACCGCCTGGCCCAAAGGCCAACGGCCCGGCCGATTTAAGAACTTCGCCACCACGAAGCCCGCCGAGGGACAAGGCCGCCAGAATGGCAACGCTAAACTGAAACACCAACCTGTTGTTTCTCATGATAATCTTAATTTGTTGCTAAAACGGCCAGAACTCTGACCTAAAACTCGCTTGAAAGCGACTCTTTGTACGGTTCTTTAGATGAGACTCAACAAATCCCTGCCGGGTTTCACGGAATCTCCAACAACATCGAATTGCTGGACGCAGGCAACGAACATCACCCAAAACACAGCGATATCTCCTATCCCGTTTCCGCTATGAAACAATCTGAACCCCGCAACGAACCCGTCGCCATTCTATTCTCTGTAGACGCCACTCAGTTCAAATGGTAGTTCTAGTGCTTGGCAAATGGCAGAAATCGACTTTAGCAAGAAACTCACAGCAGCAGATGACATCCTACTCCGGGAACTGGACGGCGAGGCCGTTATCTTGCACTTGGGAGACGAATCGTACTACGGCCTCAATGAATCAGGCACCAGAATTTGGCAATTACTGGTAGACTCCGAAACGATCGAGAGCGCTGTGCAGCCTCTCCTTGAAGAGTTCGAAGTCGACGAGTCAACCTTAAGAAGCGACATCACAAACCTGATTAATTCCATGATGGAAAAGAAAATGGTGACGCTCAGCTAGAACGGATTTCCTTCTTATCATGGGTCGAGGTTCCAAAATAGGCTTTTACCTCGCCGCCGCAGTCCTTCTCCCCGCCGCCTTCATCAGCCTTCGATCCATCGGGCTCAGGCGAACATGCAACCTGTTTCGGGTCACACTTCTCTCACCGTCAGCTAACGAATCACGCTCCAGCTCAAAGGACTCCATTCAGAAGGCTGAAGAACTGCATAAGATTGTTCACCGCGTCGCCCGAAAGCTCCCTTTGAAATTACAGTGCCTCCCAAGATCCATCGTCGTCTGTTCCCTACTTAGAAACCTACCAGCCGACGCCATTCTCAGGATCGGAGTCAGAAGCACGGCTCACGATGTCGACGCCCATGCATGGGTCGAATGCGGGGACCAACCGATTGGAGAGCGGCATCCAGCCTCGAGCGGGCTCCACTCATTCTCGTGACAAAAATATGATCGCGGGCCTCGCAGGTTACGTCCATTTCGAAGAGTCCGAATCCGCGGAAAATTGGCTTCCAACCATGCTGGACGCCATGCCTCACCGAGGAGTTCAATCCATCGTTCACTATCCACAAGACTGGATCGGCCTTGGAATCATCCAGCAATCATCAGAGCCACCTCGGCTCTACCGCAACGAGCAATTCAGCAGCCTTCTCGATGGAGAGATTTATTCGGGCTTCGATGGGATTGCACAACCGACTGATGAGTCTTGCAATCCACAGCTTCAAGCCATCACCGCTCAATTCGGAACCAACGAACACCCACTCTTCGATCGTCTCACGGGCGACTACGCGCTCGCGATTTGGGACCGCAACCAGAGATCCATCACCCTATGCCGCGACGCCTTCGGGGCACGCCCCCTTTATCTCTACAGGCAAGGCAACACGCTCGCTTTTGCTTCGGAGATCAAAGCACTCCGTTCACTGCCTTGGATTCCGACAACTGTGAACAGAGATCGAATTGCGGATTACTTCCTAGGATCACTCGAAGGCATTGACAAGCGCACAACCTTCTTTGAAAGGATACTTCGAGTTCCTGCGGGATGCTCGATTCGAGTTTCACGAGATTCCTACACCACGCATCAGCATTTCAATCCAAGCAACAAGATCCAGCAACAGGTGAAACCCAACGAAGCCATTGAAGGCTTCACGGAACATTTTTCCGAAGCGATCGCGGACCGATACCGCAGATCGGAGAAGACCGGCCTCCTACTGAGCGGCGGAATAGATTCCTGCTCCATCGCAGAGATCGCTTCCAGACAGACGAATAGCAATCTCAACACTTACTCTCTCCTATCCGGTCAACACGACCCGCTTTGTGAAGAAAGTAAGTTTGTCGAAATCATGCAAGCTGGCCGAAGCTGGAACATGCAGAACGTTTCACCATCCGAGGTCAACGATTGCCTACCGGGCATTTCAGATCTCATGTCGAGGATCGAGAATCCATTTACCGCCACGCTTGTCGCTGGCCCAATTCCACTTTTTTCACTCGGCAGAGCAGATGGTCTTGAGCAGATGATTACGGGCGTCGACGGCGATGTCGTCACTTCCTTAACGGGAAACTACCAACGTTTCCTTGCCAATGAGCAGGGTATTCGAGCGGGCCTGAGAGAAATCTATCAAGAAACGATCTACTACGAATCCAAGAGAGAACTGCCACGAATGGCCTTGAGCCTCATTGCCCGCCAGCTCGCAAACAAGATTATTTCGAAGCGAAATCCATTCCGAAAACTGCTCAGGGATCGCCAGTCTCACCGATCGAGAATCCATCAACTCGACGATTCCTCGCTTCGGCAATCCTTTGCCAAGGAAGTCAACCTCATCGATCGATTTCGTCAACAGCTCGAGAACGAACATCCGTTCCCCCCTTCAGATATGCGCACGGCCTGCGCTCACACACTTTCCGCACCTTACTTGGCAGCCGCACTTGAACGATACGAGGAAGCAGCAGCGATTCATTCCCTTACCGTCAGCCATCCGTTCATGGATAAACGCCTCGTTGAATTCTGCCTCGAGCTCCCGTGGGACTTCAGAATTCACAATGGAGTCCCGAAATGGATTCTTCGCCAAGCGATGAAGGAGATGCTGCCCACTGCAATCACAGACCAGTATAAAGTAGAGAACATCGGTCAATGGTTTAGCGACGAAGTCTTCGGAAAATACCTCAAGGCAAACTCAGTTCCACCCAAATGGTTACTGGAGCGACTCGAGGATTTTATCTTGATTGACGACCTAAAGGATCAGTGGTCGTCAGCTCTCGACCACCAAGACCAGGGTATTCCAGATCTCGTCATTTCATCCATAGTGCTGGCCGAGTGGCTCAGGCAACATTTCTAGACCAAACCAAGACTATGGATTTACCGCAGCACTCAAGAGGTCAGCGACAGCCTTCTTCGAACAAAGCTTCTTCTCCAAACTAAAAACACCGTCCTTCAGTCTCGGCAACTTGACGGCGGCCAGCACCCCACTTGAAGCAGCAACAAAGAGAACACTTTGGTCGCCGGCAATCTCAGAAACCAACAGCGCACCCACATCTCGGTCATTCTCACGACGTAACGACTCAAGCCCATCGATAATTTCATCCCTGCGTTGTAAGACTTCGTGCACGTCATGGTCTTCAATCCCAATGACGACGACTCCTCTAGAGTCTTCGGGAGACGTGAGAGGGGCTCCGTCCAAACGCACAATCTCGTCCACGGTCTTTCCGGCTAAAACCGAGCTTGCCCCGTTTACAAGCTGCTCGAGGCAATGCACCAGGTAAGGGAGCAACTGCTTCTTTCGCGAGACGACGCCAGACAGCTCGAAAACTCCTCCTTTGACTTCTGGATAGTGAACTCTAGCCAAGTAATCATCGTCACCGGCAACAAGCAGTAAGGATGTCTGTCGCACGACGTCAGTGATTAGCAGACTGGAAAACAAATACGTATTGCTCGAACGGTATGCCTCCAAAGCCCTCACAACGTCTTCGTGTTTCTCCCAGAAACGATTAAATCCGATCTCTTCGATCTGAGCCACGCTGAAACGTCGTCCGGCTTCAGTGTACTCCTTGCAATCAGCCGTAATCGCTTCATCTGGCGGACGCCCTGTAAGAACGGAGCCCGAGCTAAACAACTCCTCGGTAAACTCATTCGGATCAATCCCGGTCAGCGCCGATAACTTGGACAAGATCCTTGCATCTACCTCGGTCGTCGTGGGCGACGTGAGATTGAGCGTATCCGAAACGAGCCCCGCCAGCAGAAGACTGGCGATCTCTTTCGCCAGTGGCAGTTGATGAGTGAAGAAAAGATCTGCCACAATCGTGCTTGTCGACCCAACAGGCCGGTTCATAAAAAGCATTGGCTGATGGGAAGTAAACGCCCCGATTCGATGGTGATCGATGATCTCAATGATTTCCACCTGATCCGCCCCTCGAACCGCCTGGTTCAATTCATTGTGATCCACCAAAATCAGTTTTCGCTCCACCCGCTTCAACAAGTCTGTCTTGGAAAGCACACCCACCACCCGTTTGTAGGCGTCAAGCACAGGGAAGGCTTGGAACTGAGACGACACAGCAATATCACGAATTGCCGACAAAGATTCATCTTCTCGAAATGTCAGGAAGTGCTCATGCTTCATGTGTTCAACACTCACGGCTGACCGACAGAACATCACGGTCGTCGCTGAGTCATGAGGTGAGACGAGCAAACTAACCTCATTCTCTTGGGCGTAGGCGACGATTTCATCGTCTACCTTTAGGTTCCCGGTAACGACAACGGCTCGCACTCGGTGCTCAATGGCCAAGCTCTGGATATCCTGCCTGTCACCGACGACAACAATGACCTTCTCCCTCGGATAACCCGGCAAGCGCTCCGCAAACGAATCCAGGCTCATCGCTCCCACCATCAGCAAGAGGTCTTCTTCTCGATCCACATAGACTCCGAAAAGGAGTTTAGCACCCAGATTCCTTGACAGGCTCCGGATGCTGGCCACAACCCGCCGTGAGCTGAAATCTCGGTCTCGAGCTGCCAGCAGAAATTTGCCCATCTTGAAGACGGAGATCAGACCGTGACAATATCGTTCATCATCAACGATCGGAAGCACTCGAATATTCCCTTGCTCCATCACCGCCAGCGCCTCTGCGGAGGTCGCATCAGGAGGGACGGAGGCAACATGATGTTGCATGACATCACGCACTTTAGGAGAGACATCGGGGACAAAACGAGGCGGGGCAACCCCAAAGCGCTGTAAGACGAAGCTGATACGATCATTGATATCGCCACAGCGAGCCGCGATAACTTTATCAAACCCCATTAGCCGTTTGAATTCGGCATAACCGATCGCCGAGCAAATCGCATCCGTATCCGGATTCCGGTGCCCCATAACAAGAATCTCACTCACAACAGCACATCTCCCTCCATTCGTGTTTCCCTCAAGGCACGAGCTTACTCCATTCAAACAGAAAAGCACAATCAAGAGTCCCCGTGAATTGGCATTTCTGATGGATACGAAACGCAGAGATCCCACACGAATACTTGGCCTTCGCCAAATCTTGGGCTATGTTTGACAGCGAAATGACGGTCTCATCAAGTGTGACACTAACCCGCGACGTTACGGCAATCGCCATCCCAGCGGGGACTCCACACCCTCTCACTGAGGGGACAGAAGTATATATCACCCAGGAAATGGGCGGCACCTTCACCATCCACGCGGCAGGTCTTCTCTACCGAATCGAAGGAAAAGATGCCGATGCCCTTGGCCGAGACCCGGCCGAGCCAGCAGTAGACAATGAGGAAGCTACAGGCCCGCTTGAAGACGACGCGGTATGGGACAAGCTCAAGACCTGTTTCGATCCAGAGATCCCCGTCAATATCGTTGACCTCGGCTTGATCTACGATTTCCAGAAACAGGAACTACCCAGCGGAAAATTCAAAGTTTTCATCAAAATGACGCTCACCGCTCCCGGATGCGGGATGGGTGACGTCATTGCCAATGATGCCCGGGAAAAAGTCCTGACGATTCCTGCAGTCGACGATGCTCTCGTCGAAATCGTCTGGGATCCGCCTTGGCACCAATCCATGATCACGGCAGACGGAAGAAAAGTCCTCGGACTAGAGTAGCCCCGTCACCTGACTCAACATCTAAAATGGAGTCGAACGAAGCGATTGATCAGATCAAGGACGCCTGCGCTGATATGGCTCGTGGAATGATGAAAATCACTCCTGCCGTCCCCGCACTCGGAGACAAACCGATAGAG
>CAYFGX010000006.1:0-193775 GCA_964342405.1 uncultured Verrucomicrobiota bacterium
CCGACGATGAAGACCAAGACGGCAGTGGCAGCTCCGACGATGAAGACCAAGACGGCAGCGGCAGTTCCAACGATGAAGGCCAAGACGGCAGCGGTAGTTCCGTTGATGAGGTCCTAGACGGTAACGACGGTTCGGCTAATGAAGACCAGGACGGTAATGAGAGCCCGGCCAATCAAGACCAAGACAGCAATGAAAGCTCCGAAGGTGATGGCCAAGACGGCAGTGGCAGTTCCGACGATGAAGGCCACGGTGGTAGTGGGAGTTCCGACGATGAGGATCAAGACGGCAGCGGCAGCTCCGACGATGACGGCCAAGGCGGCAGTGGTAGCTCCGACGATGATCGCTGAGGTTTAAGCTAGGAAAACGTCGCTTCTTGATGGTGTAGAAGTTGGCAACTAGACTGCCCGTGACCCTAGCTGGGGGAGATTGCGCAATGCGGCATCTCCCCCATTTTCGTGCCTTGAGACCCTTGCTCTGCTAGTTGCGATTCAAGCGGGGTGGCACACTGTGATGTTCCGCAACTCAACGAGTTTACTTGTCTTTTTTCCGTGGAACCGAGAGGGTTTGGGTTCTTTTAGGACTATGTTAACGATTGAAAAGTACTCCTTTGGCGTAGGAGATCGGTTTGCTCACCAAGCGAAATCTCAACTGGCAGGCTGCGTGCAGGCCCTTGAGAAAGGCGTAGAAGTTGTTCCTGTGTGGAACAAGTCGCACCGCGAACACACGACGATTGGCTCAGAGCCAAGCAGCGTTCGTAAGGCCGCGGATGAGGCCGTTGCGGCCCTGGGTTGGAAGAAATCCCACTATGTCGACGCAGACCACATTAACATGGGTAATGTGGAAGGATTTCTGCCTCACAGTGACTTCTTTACTATTGATGTTGCCGATGGCATTGGGGCAACTCCGGATAGTTCCTTGGTGGAGGCGTTTGTGGCCAAGCATCCAGAGCTCGTCGGCACCATCTCCATCCCTGGGATTGATGAGCCCTTCGAGACTGATTCGAGCTATGTGACAGACGTGGCGACCAAATACTTACAGGCAGTTAAGGATGCTGGTCAGATTTATCGACATATTTTGGAGAAGAAGAATGGTACTCCATTTGTTCCTGAGGTATCGATGGATGAAACGGACGCCCCGCAGACGCCGCCCGAGTTGTTGATTATTCTGGCTGCTCTCGCTGATGAAGGGATCCCGCTGCAGACCATCGCTCCCAAGTTTACGGGCCGCTTCAACAAGGGCGTCGATTATGTTGGCGATGTCAGCCAGTTCGAACGGGAGTTCAATGACGATCTGGCCGTGATCGCCTTTGCCATCGAAAAGTATGGCTTACCTGCAAACCTGAAGCTGAGTGTCCATTCTGGCAGTGACAAGTTTTCGATCTACGCACCTATTCATCGTGCATTGAAGCGAACGGGAGCAGGGCTGCATCTGAAAACGGCGGGAACAACTTGGCTGGAGGAGATCATCGGGTTGGCCGAGGCTGGAGGTGAAGGTTTGGTCCTAGCAAAAGATATCTACGGAGAAGCAATTTCGAACGTTGAGGCTCTCTGTGCGCCTTATGCTGCGGTGATTGATATTGATCGCGGACGGTTGCCTTCTGGTGATGAAGTGAATGGGTGGACTTCCGAGCAGCTCGTGGCGGCTATTCGGCACGTTCCGGATTGTCCTGAATTCAATCAGCACATGCGACAACTCTTACATGTCGGCTACAAGATCGCCGCCAAGATGGGGGATCGCTACATTCAACTCCTTGAGGGCTGTGAAGAAACCATAGCCAAGAATGTGACCCTCAATCTGTATGACCGTCACATCGTCCCTCTCTTCATTGGTGAGTAGGCAGAGATTTTACTAACAAGAGGTCTCGGCAAATTGTCGGCTTCACTAATCGGCTCGTTTGTGTTCTCTTCAGAGGCATGAACCTGAGCCGATTTTTTTTGCCATTTGTACTAAGTGTTTCTGCCTTGTTTCTGAGTGAGGTCAAGGCTGAGAAGATTACACATCGCGTGTTGACGCAGGGAAATGGGAAACTGGCAATCGTGGGGCACGATGGTGCTGTTGAATGGGAGATGCCTTGGGGAGGGATTCATGATGTCCATCAACTGCCGAATGGTCACATCATGGTCCAGAACCGAATGCGCGAGATCGTTGAGATCGACCCTGACACCAGGCAGGTGGTGTGGCGGTATGATAGTTCCAAGCAGAATGGCAATGAGGGGCGAAAGATCGAAGTGCATGCCTTCCAACCACTTTCGAATGGCAATGTCATGATCGCGGAATCGGGGCGAGCGCGTATCATCGAGATCAATCGAGCTGGTGAGATTCAGAAGGAGGTGCCACTCAAGGTCTTGAACCCTCATCCTCACACAGACACGCGGCTGGTACGCCAACTGAAGAATGGCAACTACCTAGCCTGCCACGAGTCGGATGGAACGGTAAGGGAATATCGAGCCTCGGACGGAAAAGTTATTTGGGAGTATGAAGTGCCGATGTTTGGGAAACCGGCACAAAGGGGGCACGGACTTGAGGCATACGGAAATCGGTGTTTTGCCGCCGTTCGGCTAGAGAATGGAAACACACTAATCGCAACGGGAAACGGGCACAGCGTGCTTGAAGTGACGCCGGAGAAAGTCATTGTGTGGCAGGTTCACCAAGACGATCTTCCTGGGATTCGTTTTGCTTGGGTGACGACTTTGGAGGTGCTGCCCAATGGTCATTACGTCATCGGTAACTGTCATGCAGGCCCAGAGAACCCTCTTCTAGTCGAATTGGATCCGAAGACGAAAAAGGTGGTCTGGACCTTTGATGAATTTGAGCGTTTTGGAAACTCTGTTCCGAATTCTCAGCTGCTTGATGTCGCTGGGAAAACAATTCGGTGATTCAATCGATTCTCTCCCAAGTCGTTCTATACTTCAGCGTTTCCGTATAATGAGGAGCAGTTTACTTCGAGTCGGATGGGCTCTGTTGTTGTTCGGTTCAGCTCAGCCTTTGGTTAAGGCCTGTTCGTGCCTCCCGCCTCCGTCGCCCCTTGCTGCTGTGGAGTCTGCGGATGCTGTCTTCGTTGGGAGAGTCCTTTCGGTTGATTCGACTGATCCAGAGAATCGCTTTGCTCATTTAGAAGTCGTCTTGGAAGTTCGTGAAGCGTTCAAAGGGACCGATGGCTTGTCTCAGGTCTCAGTATTCACGGCATCCGATGGGGCTTTGTGTGGCTTTGGGTTTTCGGTTGGAGAATCCTACGTTGTCTATGCGAACCGACGACAGGACGGCTTGTGGTCGGGGCTCTGTAGTCGGACCCGCAGCGAGGGAAACGCTGGTGAAGATATCGCGGTGCTTCGAAGCATTCCCCAGCCCGTAACCTTAAGTGTATCACCCCAAGCTCATGGAATTCAGATCGTTGTCGAGGGTGGGCAAACGCGCCGCTTTGAGCTCGAAGCTACTACGGACTTTGTTTCTTGGCAGTCACTTGCGCGGATTGTGCCTACGAGCGGCCGATATGAAGTGCCTGATTTGATCGAGGTCACGGGGGCTCTCCGTTTTTTTCGTCTCCGGGAGCTCGCTGAAGAACAGGGGATTTTTGGGATAACCCTTTTGCTCCCTGGGGTCTGCTTGGAGGATCCTGAATTTCCGGGAGAGTGTCTCAATCAGCCCTTTCCCGGTAGTTTTTCCTACGATGTTCGAGAGTTCTCTGATACCGACGATCTGGGGCGGGAAAACCCGTTGGTGACTCGTTTTCAGTCACTTGATACCGCCGAGCAGAAAGCCATTCCTTCTGCATTTGCGGAAACCTTGGACGCGCAGCTCCTCTCAGATTCGTTGCGAACCACACTAGGCCTGGAAGGCATTCAGCTCTCTGCGGAGGCTCGGATCGTAGTGAGAACGCCGGGGCGAGCATGGCTACTCGTGGATGACGCCACTCAAGATGTGTTCTACTTAGAGAATGTAGAGGACACTTTGCGGGTTGGTCAAACGGGGGCCTTTAGGGTGCCTTTGCCTGTGGGACAGTATTGTGTGTGGAGTTTCTTTTCTTGTGAAAGGCAGCTGAATATTACCGAGGGACAATGGCAATTTCATGTGCTTCAAGTCCCTCTTCCATAGAGAAATCCTGCGATGTTGATTAGCGAACTGAGGAGACGACTGGCGAGCCCAAGCTGTGGCCGCTCGAGAACCTTTTGGAATGATTTCATTTGCCTAGCTCTTGCTGCCGTCGGGAGCTCAATCGGTGGCCAGATGCTTGGCGATGATTGGCCTCAATGGTTAGGGGAAAATCGGGATGGCGTTTGGCGAGAGAGTGGTGTCGTCGAGGCGTTTCCTAAAGAGGGGCTTCCTGTCGTATGGCGGCAAGCCATTGGCTCTGGATATTCAGGCCCGGCTGTTTCGAAAGGGCGCCTGGTGGTCATGGATCGAAAAGCTGAGCCCTTCGATCCATCTCTCGCTCCAGGAGGGAATCCCAATTTCATCCGGGTTCAGATTCCTGGAACGGAGCGCGTTCTATGTTTGGATGCTCGCACTGGGAAATCACTTTGGGAGTTCTCTTATAGCGTGGAGTATACGACGGCGTTTCCGTACGCGATCGGTCCGCGGTGTACGCCGACGATTGACGGAGGTCGGGTTTACACCTTGGGGGCGGAAGGGCGGTTGATGTGTTTGAGCTTGGACTCTGGACAGGTTCTTTGGTCGATTGACTTGACGGAAAGCCACCAGGCGAAGGTATCCCATTGGGGGTTTGCCGCTCACCCCCTTGTGGATGGACCGCGATTGATCTGCATGGTGGGGGGGCGGGACTCTGCGGTCGTCGCTTTCGACAAGATGACAGGGGCCGAACTCTGGAGATCTGGCGACGCGGAGGACCCTGGATACTGTCCGCCAGTGATCTATACCCTGGGAGGCAAGCGACAGTTGGTGACCTGGGATAGTAAGCACGTGAGTGGGATTGCCCCGGAGACTGGAGAGATCTATTGGCAGGTGCCTTTTCCGCCAACGTACGGAATGTCGATCGGAATGCCGAGGCAGGAGAATAATCGACTATTCCTGATGTCATTCAATCGAGTCTCGGGAATGATTGAGGTGAGCGCCGATGGCAATGCGGCATCGTTGGTCTGGCGGGGAGATGCAAAAAGCGGGGTGGCTGGAGTTTTGAACACGGCCTGGGTTGAGGAGGGGCATGTCTACGCCTCAGGCCATCGAGGGGAATATCGATGCGTGGAGTTAGAGACAGGCAACAGAGTCTGGAGTGATGATGCGCCGACGAGGAATCTTGCAGGGAAGAGGGCAACTTCGTGGCCAAGTACTTTCACCGTAAAACACGCACCGAGTGGTCGATTCTTTCTCGCAAATGATCATGGGGAGCTCATTCTAGCGGAGCTTTCTCCTCGTGGTTACACCGAGATCGATCGAACGATGCTGATCAAGCCGACGCATTTGGTGGGAAGTCGCTACCTTGTCTGGTCTCATCCTGCATTCGCTAATCGGCGTGTCTATGCACGGAATGACGAAGAGATCGTTTGCTTTGATCTCGCTACCGATTGAGGTCCTCCGTGGAGGGGCACTGCTATTGAAACACGCTGAGCGCTTCAAGCATGCTCGACCGCTCGTCGGTCCAGAGAGGCGTTTTAGGCTTCGACTCAAGGGCCGTCCACCGGTCATCTTTTTCAAGTCTTTCTAGGTGGGCTGATGAGCGAGCCAGTACCACCCAATGAGAGGGATCCTTACCGAGCTGAGGCGCTTCGTGAGGGTCGTTCCAGCCGAGTGTCACGAGATCGAATGACCTCGCGATTCGAGCAAGGATAGGGGCTAGGTTGAGTGTGCGGTTGGAAATGTGGAAGGCAATCAATCCAGGATCGGCAAGCTTGCTGAGATAGAGTGCCATCGCTTCATACGTCATCAAGTGGAGGGGAATGGAATCCGAGCTAAAGGCATCGAGTAAGATCAAATCAAAGTGATCGTCTGGTATTTCCATTATCCGAACGCGGGCATCCCCTTCAAGGATGCTGAAGGTCTCCAAACCAGGGCTTTCAAAGTAGGAAAAGAATCCAGAATCCTTTGCCAGGGAGATCACGAGGGGGTCGATTTCGAAGAGGTGCCAAGTTTGTTGTGCTTGGGCATAGTAGAGCATTGAACCGGCCCCTAGCCCCACAACGGCCACATTCGCTTTGTGTTCTACATCTTCATACTGTTTGATGATTCGACGAAGGGGGCCAGAGGTGTGATAATAAGACAAGGGAAGGTGTTTTTCTTCGTCAACAGTTGACTGGCGTCCGTGGATTGTGTTGCCGTGGATGAGGCGTTTTGTCAGCCCGTTTGGGTCCATCGTGACTCGTGATTGACCGAAGAAATTTCGACCCGTGAAGAGCGTCTCTCCGTGGGCGTCGCCACGCCAGGTGTTGAGAAGGAAAAGGCAGGCCAACATGGTTGCGAGCCGATAGGGGTTCCGACTGCAGAGATAAATCGCGACGAGTGTCGTCCCGATGATGGGATTCGCGAACTGGTTGAGCGGTGTGAGAGTTTCGACGCTTCTGGCGGCGGCGAAACATGCATACAGGGCGATGGCACATGTGCCTAAACCCCAGAATATGAAAGGTTTTGTTTCACGAGGCGAATTCTGTTCAGTAAGCCTTGAGGTGAATCCAATCGCAATCAGCGTGAGCGGATACTCCCAGATGTGATTGAAGATTGAAGGGGCTACAAAGGTATGGAAGAGACCTGCAGCTACGCCGCCGAGAGACATCCAGAAATAAAAATCTGTAATCTGGCTTGCAGCCGGCCGTGACCTTGCGAGGCGCTCGTGTAAATGGAGGCAGGAAAAGAACACGAGACCAAGATGCAGTATCGCGATAAGCCAAGCTGGTTCGGTGGCGCTGCTTAAGGTTTGAAATAGAACTCCCAACAGGAAAACCAAGGTCAGCTTTGGGGCGTAGTGGTAGAGAGGTGGCTTGCGTCTCGAAAAAGCGAACACGAAAGTAACCAAGAAGCCGGCCAAAGGAAGGATTCCCATGAGAGGGGTGTTGAGGATGGATGTCGTTAGGAATGTTGTTGCTCCAATCATCACGCTTGAGCCGAGGAATGAGTAGGCGAGCCAGGGTTTGATCCTGCCTTGCTCTTGGCCTTGGCTGTCTGCGAGGGACTCTTCTGGCTGGGATGCGGGTGTGTTGCAGAGATGGTGTTGTCCGCGTCGATAGCAGAGGAAGAGGAGAAAACCGAGGCAGATGAAAGCGGTGCTCCATATTCTGAATTGAGGTGTGAGGCCCACAGTGAATTCTAGGAAGAGGGGGAATCCTAGCAGCGCGCACAAGCTCCCTACATTGCTTGAAGAGTAGAGGAAATACGGATCGTCGGCGTCGTCAACATCGCAGTTTCGATACCAAGATTGGAGGAGTGGAGATGTGCTGCTGATGAGAAAACATGGGAGACCAATGGACATGAAGAGTCCGGTCCAGATTTGCAGCGGGATGTTGGAAGAGGCGCTTCCGAGGATGTTGGCGTCCAGTAGGAACCGGTCGAGCGGAAGCAGGTAAATCGAAACAAGAAGCAAAGAGAAGTGAACGGCCGCTTGCTTTGAGAATGGGAGCGACTTGGTGAGTAGGTGGGCGTAGGCGTATCCGAGGAGTAGGGTCGTCTGGAAGAAGACGATCACGGTGTGCCAAATGGCTGGGGATCCGCCCGTTATTGGTAGGAGAGACTTTGCAACCAAAGGTTGAATCCAAAAAAGGAGAACCGCTCCAAGGCCCAAAGATGCTGAGAAAAGCGCGGTGGTATTCGACGCGGATTTGTGGCGGAGCCTAAGGGACACTATATTTTGGCTACTCGGAGCCCGTTTCGTTTTCCTGGGTCGATCCTTCGTGCGAATCCAGAGAGCTCTTGAAAGTTTCCTGGGCGGCTTCTCGCTCGCTGCGGCGTTGGCGGATTCGAACGATCCAAATATCTAGCGCTGCCGTGAGCATGGCCAGGATCGTGAGGCCGAAAACGATCAGCCAGTAGATAATGTAGAGGAGACCGGTGAGATGAGGCTCGAGAATGGTTTGCCCCCAGATGAACATTCCCAGTGCCGAGATCAGATAAAATAGGCCAAACCAGCGCCTTCGCTTGTCTGCTGCTGTCCACTTCATGCCAGTTTCCGTAGGTCGAGGACGAATGATGGGTGATAGATATCTCTCCGGCGAGTAAATTCATAGTCGGGCAGGGAGTGGATGCACGGGTTGAAGGGGCGTTTTTCGCTTTCAATCTGTTCATGAATTGCAAAGGTAGGCTTCATGAAAGCGCGAGGAAATCGGTGCAAATCAACTGGAAGAGGAGGAGGCTCGAAATGTTTATTATGGAGCTTGGGTTGCTTGCTTTGGGCTGTGTTTGCGGTGGGTTGTGGGAGCGGTAGTGAATCAGCCCCTGCGGCAGATGAGTCCGCAAAGGTCGCTGAAGAAGGGAATCCGTTGACTGCGCCTGTGGACTATCTCGGCGCCGTCAATCAGGCTCAGAAGTCATCTGCTCGTAAACTGAATCTCATGGGAATCCAACAGGCGATTCAGCAGTTTCAGATCATGGAAGACCGTCTGCCGCGAACGCTTCAGGAGGTTGTCACGTCTGGCTATATCTCTCGACTCCCAGAATTGCCCAAGGGTTTGAGTCTCCAATACGACCCTAGGACGGGTGTCGTGAGTCAGGTGCCAACTCAAAATATCGGGGAGTAGCAGACAAAAGATAGGGGCCAATTTATTTCGTTTTTTCTCGTCAAACCCATTCCTAGCAGGCAGAACGTTCGGCTTTCCAAGTCATGAACGAGCAAATTGTTATTCTTGATTTTGGGTCGCAGTATACGCAGGTGATCGCTCGCCGCATCCGGGAATGCTCCGTGTACTCGACCATTTTGCCCTTCGATACGCCCGCTAAGGAGATCAAGAAATTGGCTCCCAAAGGCATCATTCTGTCGGGTGGTCCTGCGAGCGTCTATTCAAAGGACGCTCCGAAGCCGGATCGCAAGGTGTTTAACCTAGGCGTGCCGGTGCTTGGGATTTGTTATGGATTGCAAGTGATCGGCCACTTCCTTGGTGGTAAAATTGAGCGAGGTCTCAAGCGAGAGTTCGGTAAGGGAACCTTGAAGGTGAAATCGGCTTCACCGCTTTTTCGGGGTTTGCCGAAATCGCTCCAGGTTTGGAATTCCCACGGCGACAAACTAACCAAATTGCCAAAAGGGTTCGCGACGGTTGCAGTCACTGAGAACTCTGATTTTGCGGTGGTTCAGAACTTGGAACGTGAGATCTATGGATTGCAGTTTCATCCTGAGGTCGTTCATACACCGAAAGGGATGAAGTTGATTGAGAACTTTGTCCACAAAGTCTGCGGCTGCGGTAAGTCGTGGACGATGCGAAACTATGTTGAACAAGCTGTGGATGAAATCCGCGAGACCGTGGGAACTGATCGTGTAATCTTGGGCTTGAGCGGTGGGGTTGATTCGAGTGTTGCGGCTGCCCTCATTCACAAGGCGATCGGAAAACAGCTCACTTGCATTTTTGTAAATAACGGCCTGCTTCGTGCCAAAGAAGATACCGCGGTGCGTTCGCTCTTCGGTCGAAATTTCAATATGCGTCTGCAGTATGAGAACGCTTCAGCCGAGTTTTTGAAGAAGCTCAAAGGGGTCACGAATCCGGAACGAAAGCGAAAAATCATTGGCCGGACCTTTATCAAGGTCTTTCAGGCTGCGACCAAGCGGGCCGGGAAGGCAAAATTCTTGGCTCAAGGAACACTCTATCCGGATGTGATTGAGTCGGTGCCAATTGCGGGTAATCCGGCGGCGATGATCAAAAGCCATCATAATGTCGGGGGACTTCCGAAGAACATGAAGTTCGAGCTGCTTGAGCCGCTGAAATGCCTTTTCAAAGATGAGGTTCGTCGTCTTGGAGAGGAACTGGGTTTGCCGAAGGAAGTTGTTCAGCGGCAGCCTTTCCCTGGACCAGGATTGGCAGTTCGAATTCTGGGCGATGTTACCAAGGAGCGGCTCCGGATCTTGCGGGAAGCGGATGCGATCGTCGTTGAGGAGATGAAGGAGAACGATTGGTACTACAAGATTTGGCAGAGCTTCGCTGTCCTCTTACCTGTCAGAAGTGTTGGGGTGATGGGAGATGTTCGAACCTACGAATACACCGTGGCTGTCCGGGCTGTTGAGTCAAAGGACGGTATGACGGCCGATTGGGTCAAGTTGCCCTACGAGCTCTTGGAGCGAATCTCGAATCGAATCATCAATGAAGTGGCTGGGGCGAATCGCGTCTGCCTCGATATCTCAAGTAAACCTCCTGCCACGATTGAGTGGGAGTAGGACTGGAGGGTAGATCCCTGCGATCCATTATCTCGTATTTCGTTACGGGCAGTCTCCGTTCAAGGGAAGCGGCGGAAGGGATTCAAGCTCTGGTGCAAAGTGGCTTGAAAGGCCTGCGGGACGAAAGCCAGATCGAATAGTGCCGGTGAAGGCAACTCCACCGTAGCCAGCCTGTTTCATGTGTGCTCTGATCCAGAGAACTTCATCCGGCCCTGCGAGAACCGGGCCTCCGGATCGAGTGAAGGGCTGTTCGTTCGCGTGATCGTGGAGAAGAACTCTTCGATAGAGCAAGGTGCCGTTGGCAGAGACGACCTCCCACCAGTCGGCGTATTCCATACAACCCGTGTCCGGACTCGAGATTTCGACACTGAAGTTGGTTCGGTTGTTTTGGGTGGAGACTTGGACGGATAGAACATCTGCCTGCGTTTTCGTGGAGACTGAAGTGGCTCGAAAGAACCGAGGTCCGGCAGAGCTTGAGTCCAAGTGAACATTGGCGTGATCCTGGTTGGTTGGCAGGGTGATCTTGGCCCTAGGGTGCCACGAGCGAAGATCCTCTGATTCTTCGATGATGTAGTTTACTCCTGGGGTGCCGTGCAAAGATACCGTAGGTAGCGAGGGGTGAACCAAACCCATTCGGGTTAGATCGGTCGGAGGTAACCAGACTCGGAGAAACCGATCCTGCCTTCCAATGGCGAGCGCGAGTTGGTTGTCTGGCAGAGTGACGGCCGCGGGGTTGGTGGAAAGGGTTGAACCGATGGGAAGTGTTAACGCGACTTCGGTGCCGCTCTCGATTCTCCGGATGGCGTTGAGGGTGTTTCTTGCGTTGTTCGGAACGATGAGTGCTGGCTGGTTGATGGCGAGGAAGTCTCCGGTGATGTTAAGATCCAGGTTTCGTGACCTAATGACGTGAGAGGTAAACCCGGGAATTGAGGCTGAGATTTC
This sequence comes from uncultured Verrucomicrobiota bacterium, assembly GCA_964342405.1. GTDB lineage: Bacteria > Verrucomicrobiota > Verrucomicrobiia > Limisphaerales > AAA164-E04 > UBA2970. Next base: position 11,240 of record CAYFGX010000006.1, read on the forward strand.
AAGTCGTTTGCCAGACCACCGATAGAATTCAACCGTCCCTCCGATGTGGGGGGTTAATACGGCACTCAGCTCGACTTCGCCGTTGGAACCGTAGGGGGCGACAGCCATCTGATTTCGCCAACGGAACCCTCTTCCGATTCCGAGACCCTCTGCTTCGATCTCTCCAGCATCGTTGTAAACGACTATTTTTCCTCCGTCGGTTTGAGATGAGAGTGTGACAATCAACTCCTCCGATCCATCGCCATTCAGATCTGCCCAGATGGGAGCGAGTCCTTCGATGACCCAGGGATCGGGAACGGTAATGACTCTCTCTACGTAGGGAGTTGATTCGGTGACGACGATTGTGATCGAATCTGCTTCCACAGCGTCGCCCAGAACAGAATGTCGATAGCGGGACGTGGGACCTGTGAGTACGGCAATGCGCTCTTGCGAATCGGTAACGAGACGAGCATCAGGAAGCGAATTGATCGCCAAGGTAGGGGACTGGGCCCCTTCCATGATCGTGAGATCTCCAGCTTGGTTGATAAACGCGATCGCGCGCCCGCGTCCTAGCAAGATGGGGTGAGTTAGATTTGAAGCATTTTCTGGGGGTAAGATGAGCTCCGCCGTTTCATTCTGGACTCGGACGAGTGGAGGCATCCCTGGTGGAATTGAATGGGGAGTGATGTCGATCCGTTTCCATCTTGAACCGAATGTCTTGAAAGCCTCCACATTGCCGGAAGCAGAGATGACGACCCAAAGGGCTCCGTTTTGGAATGGCGCTCCGGTCAGCCATGAAGGGACCTGTTGGACAGGTATATCGAGAATAGACGCATTTTTAAGATCTGCCTGACCGCGAATTGTTCGGTTTCCGGAAGGCTGATGGGATGTTGAGGTAACACTCCATGTTGGGGGCGTATGTTGTGCCCATGTTGCCACATGTACTGACAGCATGAGCGTAACAACGATAAGTCCCGAATTCAGGAATCTCTCTCTCGAACTTGGTTCCCGATATCGTCTTCGTCGGCGCGACTCGGGGGCTCGCGGTGCGGGAAAAGGAGTAGGATACATGGTCTGGTGACGTTAGACTGGAGTAGACGGTGTTGACTACAAAACGGTGGGGCAGATCGAGGAGAATGACTGGTTCCTATGCCTCGATACAAGCGTTTCATGGATAACGGTTGCATTTAGGAGCTCTTTTCGGCCAGTATGGCGCAAAAGGGGTGGTTCTCAATCGCCTCCTGATTCCAAGGACGCTTTGTTCGTCCTTGGTTCGACTTCGAGTGAAACGTCAGTTGGACTTTCCTCAAGAGTGATGATGCCGATGCAGCAGTCTGCGTAATGTATGGATAATGGGGTGAAAATTCTGGTAGGGGATGATGATCGAGTGAATCAACTCGTTCTTCAGGGCATGCTGAAGAAGCTCGGGTGTGAGTGCTCGGTTGTTGGCAGTGGGGCAAGCGTCATTGAGTCGGTGAAGGCCGGAGGGGTCGATTTGTTGTTCCTCGACGTCCAGCTGCCAGATATCAACGGGTTTGATGTTGCCCGAAAGATTCTAGAGCTTCCCGATATTTCCCCCAAGCCCATGATAGCCTTCGTGTCCGGGCATGATGCTTCCGACTTCCGAGCGGAAATGGATGAACTGGGCGTGGCGTTTTTCGTCACCAAGCCAGTGACAGTTGATGCCCTCAAGAAAGTCCTGGATGCGCAGGCTGGATCTGCGAGTTCCTGAGAGGGAAGCAAAGAAATCGTTGCGCTAACTCTGCTAGCGAGTGGGCGTCGAGGGTTGAATGAGGGAGGGACGAGAAGACATTCTTGTCGGACTCGGGTTGTAGACCGCTAGTTCCTTCTTCTTGTCATCTCCGTCCAAGCCACCGGTAACGACCACCCATATCGTTCGGAGCAGAATTCCAATATCCAAGACAAGCCCCATGTGTTTGAGGTAGTAGAGGTCGAACTCCGTTTTTCTCCATGCGTCCTCGACAGAGGCTCCGTAAGGATAGCGTACTTGAGCCCATCCGGTGAGACCGGGCTGAATCATGAGTCGCTCTTTGTAGTAGGGAATCTGTTGAGCGAGGTCGTCGATAAACTCAGGTCGCTCTGGTCTTGGGCCCACTAGAGACATTTCACCACTGAGAACGTTGATGAACTGAGGGATCTCATCGATGCGGTATTTTCGAAGGATAGCCCCGACTCGAGTGACTCGCGGATCGTTCTCTTGTGACCAAACTGCCCCAGATTTTTCGGCATCGACGACCATACTCCGGAGTTTCACGATTCGGAAGACACGGCCGAATCGTCCAACTCGCACTTGCTGATAAAAAACGGGTCCTCTCGAAGTGAGTTTCACGGCAACGATGGCGGCTAGAAATATGGGGCTGAGGACGGCCAGGCAGAGTATTGAGCAGACCACGTCGAAGACCCTCTTGATTTTCTTGATGTAAAACATCGTTGGCGAAGAGCTGGCGGAAAGAAGCCATTCAGGCGTGATAAGCTCCAGTGGAATTGTGCCATGCATTTCCTCATACAACATGTGGAGCGGTGTCACTGTTACACCCGAGTATCTAAGCTGTGAGAAGATCTTTGTGAACATGGTGTCAGACAAAGACTTTTGGGTGCAAAGAACTCTCTCGATGCCGTGTTCGTGGACAATTCGCTCGAGGTCGTCGACTTCCCCTAGCATGGGTAACTCGCCGGACGGAACGAATCCTTTGCGATGAACATAGCCAACGATTTGAAGCTTCTTTTCCCAGCTCTGTAAGTTGGAAATGATCTCCAGCTGGTCGATCAGGCTGGTGGCGATCAGAACTGTCCGGGGCCGGTAGCGGGACAGTTTTCTTCGGATCATGATGTGATGCCCGAGAATCGACAAATACGCGAAGAGACAGCTGAGCGCCATAACACCTCTTCCAATACGTCCCGAGAAATTGAGGTAGAAAAACGAAGTCATCACGCCAATGACTCCGATAAAGCAAGCTGCCAGGATAAGTGCTCGTTTCGACGTCGAGTCCTTGGCCCCTTCAGGCGAGTACAGGCCCAAGACGAAGTTTACGAAGACGAAAACAATGGCTCCACCGACGATGCAGGGAAGGTAGAGGTTCAGGTAGGCCGTCCAAACATCAACATCGAATCGGATCCAAGTCCCAACGATGAAGGACCACGAGAAAGCCAGTGCGTCGATGACGCCTCGCAGGAACACCTGCTTTGGTTGATAATAGCCCGCCAGACTATTGGGTCTTGGGTCTGAGGCCCTATTGGGCGTTTTGGCTTCCCGGCCGGACATAGACAGTTTGTATTAGTCCTCTGGTGACTCCGGAATTCAAGTCTAAAATGCCTGAAATCCGACTTTTGTGTCGTGTTTTGAACTTTTTGCGACTTTAGGGAGTGTTGTGTCGGAGTTGTGACTCGAAAAATGGCTTAAATGAAAGCCCGATCCTCTGATTACTTTTATGAACTCCTAGATCTTACTCTCCGTAAAGTCCTGATTTCAAGCTTGTTACACGGTGGGTTAATGGCTCCCAGAGTTCACGCTCCGAGAGGCTGTAGGTTGGTGCAGTGTCCTGATGCTGACCGACTCGGGAGGATCATGAGAATAGAGTGACAGAAGCGACTTGAGTTCATAATCTTTCCGCACTTATGAAGATTGACTCGCATCAGCACTTTTGGAACTACAATCCGGAGGAGTATCCTTGGATGCAAGGAGAGAAGATGAATCCGATTCGGCGCGACTTCGGGCCAGCCGACTTGGAGCGGGTGCAATCAGAGGTCGGACTGGATGGGTCGATTGCAGTCCAGGCTCGGCAAAGTCTCAAGGAATCGCGTTGGCTCCTTGAGCTTGCGGATCGAGATCCTCGCATCAAGGGCGTTGTCGGTTGGGTCGATCTAAGGGGGATTGACTTGGAAGCCCAATTGGAGGAGTTGGCGCCCCACGACCGCTTTGTAGGGGTTCGACATGTAGTTCACGACGAGCCGGATGACGAGTTTATGTTGCGGCCTGAGTTCCTTCGGGGGCTTGGTCGGCTGCATGGGTTTGGAATGACCTATGACTTGCTGTTGTTCCCGAAGCATCTCCCGGTAGCGATCGAAGTGGTCAAACGGTTTCCGGAACAGCCTTTCGTTCTGGATCACATTGCCAAGCCCTTTATCGAAGACGGAGGACTCCGCCCTTGGTATCGGCAGATTGCGGAGTTGGCGGAATTCCCAAACGTCTACTGCAAGGTGTCTGGAATGGTGACCGAGGCTGCCTGGCGCGCTTGGAATAAGCGGGATTTCCGTCCCTATATGGACATTGTTTTTGATGCGTTTGGTGAGGACCGTCTGATGTTTGGGTCGGATTGGCCGGTTTGCCTTCTTTCCGCAGATTACGATGAGGTTGTCGGGATTGTGACGGATTATATCTCGGATCTCGGTGATTCGGTTTCTGAGAAGGTGATGGGTGCCAACGCGGCCCGGTTTTATGGTGTTAAGGCCTAGTCGCTTCCGAGCAGTTGAGGCCAGTCCTCAGGTGCGGCTCATGACCTGCCATAGGGCCTTGAGAGCCTGCAAGTCGGGCGACGCGGGAAGCCGACGGCTGTAGGCCAGCCGGCTGTAATCCCTTGCGAGTGAGTCGGCGTGCCCTGCGAGATGAGAATCCAACTCTGAGAGATGCTTGATTCGCTCCGACGGGGTCTGTGACACATCTTGTTTGATCCCCTTGGTCTCGCCCCAGGCCTCGAGCGCATTGAAGGTGTGAGTGATTAATGCCTCTTGCGTCCAATTCTTTCCGTTGTTGCTCGCGAACGGATTTGTGAAGGTTCGAAATGCTTTGGTAGTCGAAGGGGAGGGTGCTCTGTTACTGGGCGAGGGAGATTGCTTGGCTCGTATTGAAAACGAGCCGTGCAACAACTTGATGAGTGCCCCATAAAGTGCTGCGATCAGGGCCCCGATCTGTTTCCAATAGCGTATGATCGCGATTAGCGCTGCCAGCAGGACCAGGGCCCGGCCTAGCCACATCATCGACGGCGCTTCAGATCCCGATGAGCCTCCACTGTTAGTGGGCGTTTGCTTGCCCTCCTGTCGCCCACCGGAACGGTTTGATGCTGGCTGGGTGCCGCGGGCCGGTTCGGATGATGCCTCTACTTGGGCTCGCTGGGAGGGGGCGTCAGCGTCGCCAAGGGGTGTTTCTTGATTGGGGTTCCGTGCTCCTTCTCTTCCTTCGCCGGATCCTGAAGCGTTGAATCGCATCGCAAGATTGTTGGCCCGTCGGATGGTGTGCTCGACCGTTCGGTTCAATCCATTCCATGCGGACCCGACTCCCGGGCGAGGAAAAAGGAGAGCGATCAGAAAAATGACTGCTGCCAGCTTCGCACCTGAGGTGAGCCATTTTCCGGCGATTCCGTTTGGCATCTTGATAGAACGCTGGCGAAGGTAGCGTCGGAGTCCGAGGAAGCTTGTTGAAAGGAGCAGTCCCGCTGATGCGGTGAGATATATCAGGAGGAGAGTAAACGCGGATGAGCCTTCATCGCCCTGAACCATCTGGCCGAGCCCAAAGATGGGCAGTGCTGCGAGGGAATAGTAGATGACCCATCGGCCCGGTAGCGTTTTCTTGGTGGCTCTCCGATTCGGTTTTTCGGAGCGGTTTTTCGGCGAATTCTGTTCTTCCTCTGGAATGGATTCGGTTAGACCTCGGCTGGTTGAATCGTCGTCATCGTCGATGAGTGTGCAATCGTGAACAAGCTTGTGGGAAGACCACCAGACGAGTGCAAGGAGGGCAATTCCTAAGAGAAAGGCCGGATGGGTTCGCATGAGGAATAGCCAAGTGGCGCCGGCGAGGGCGGCTCCATAGGCGGCTGCGTGGAATGGGGACTGCTCGATACCAATGCGGGCGACGAGAACGATCGCGATGACGAACCAGAACATGACCCAGCGAATCCCACCAACCATCTCGCCGCGGTAGAAAATTTGGATGACGAAGAAAACGAGGCTCCCAACAAGCAGCATCACGAGGAGCGGGCTGATAGCCGTAACCAGGTAGTCGAGGCCGGTTTTCTCAACCCGCTTTTCGAGTCTCCTTTTCAGGATCCTCTGACTACTCACACTTTGATAGCGACTGATCATGTTATCTGACGATCTGTCTAGATAGAGACAGAGACCGCGAAGAATGGTGTCGACGCATTCGGTCGTTGGCCGAAGTTTAGACCTTACTCCCGATGTTCCATCGCTTTATTGAGTTTCTTGATCTAAAAGCATTGCGGCAAGCTCGTAATATCCTTTGGATGGCGTGAGGCTGATGGGAGATCCTTTGAGTTCTTCACCCTATCCAATCTCTGACGGCAGCGATGGCCACAAAATCTGACAACAAGACGAGTTTCGATGAGCATTACGGCGCGATCTATGGGGATCGGTGGCCATCATTGCGAACCAGCTTGAGGGGGGAGGCACCGAAGATCTGGCGCATCAATCGTTATGCCTTCGGTAATGAGTCTTCGGTGTGGGGGCGACCGAATCCAGATTATGACTGGGCAATTGATTGTGTGAGAGATGGAGACGCCTTGCTCAAAGGTCCGTACACGGTAGCGAACCCTGGTCTTGAAGCTCTCTATAGGATGGATCTTGCTTCCGTGTTGGTGGCCCGAGCTCTGGGCGTCAAACCGGGCATGGATGTCTTGGATCTCTGCGCGGCTCCGGGAGGGAAATTGTTGGTCCTCGCGGATATCGCTGGTCGTGGGGGACGCTTCGTTGGAAACGAGTTGTCACGGTCGCGCCGATTCAAGTTGCTCTCGGTCATCGAAAAGTATTTGCCGGCCGAAGTGCGAGCTGAAATGACCGTGACGGGCTGGGATGGGACGAAAGTTGGACTGAGACAGAGGGAGCAATTTGATCGTATCTTGGTGGATGCCCCATGCTCAGCGGAGGCGCATCTCGTGCAGCGACCTTCAGAGCTTGAGCGCTGGACGCCTGCTCGAACTCGTCAACTCGCTCGGCGCCAGTATTCTATTTTGTGTTCTGCCTTGCTGGCGGTGCGACCCGGAGGTCGGATCGTTTACGCAACCTGCAGTTTGTCTCCGGCGGAGAACGATGGCGTGGTTGCCCGCTTGGCGAAGCGGAAGGGCGAGTACATAAAAATCCTACAATCCGATTCACCTCTGGGGCAGAGAACTTCTTTTGGCTGGCATATTCTTCCCGATCGTGATGAAGCTGGACCGGCCTACTATTCAATTATTGAGAAGCTTGGGGAAAGTCCCTAGTCATTCGATCAAAACCCAAACTAGAAGCGGACTGAAGCCGCGAAGAAATTCTGGCCTGATTCCCGTCTTCGTGAGAACCTTTCCGCCTCCAACCGAAAATCATTGGTAAGTAAGATGAGTAATAAGGGTTCGTTCTCGCTAGAGGGGCATGTCGCGTTAGTCACAGGAAGTAGCAAGGGGCTTGGTCGCTCAATGGCGCTCGCTCTGGGACGAGCGGGCGCGAAGGTGGCCATGAATTATTGCCACGATCAGGCTAAAGCCGACGAGGCTATAGGGGAGCTCCGGGATGCGGGTTGCCAGGGAATGCTGGTTCGAGGAGATGTCACCAATGAAGAAGATGTGAATCGAATCCATGGAGAGATCTCTGAAGAACTGGGCGATGTGGATCTCCTCGTGATCAACGCAACCTGTGATCAACCCCACATGCCGATCGAGGAATACAGTTGGGAATTCTACCAATCGATGCTCGATTTCTTCATTAAGAGTCCCTACCTGCTGACGCGAGCTTGTTTGCCTGCGATGAAGCGGAAGAACTTTGGTCGGATCATCAATATCGGCTCTGAAGTGTTCCATTTGGGAGTGCCAAACTTTAGCGCCTATGTCGCTGCGAAGGGGGGACAGAATGGGTGGTCGCGAAGTATGGCACGGGAACTGGCCCCTTTTGGAATCACCGTGAACATGATCTCGCCAGGATGGATTCCCGTCGAGCGTCACGAGAAAGAGCCGCAAGAGTGGAAAGATGCCTATTTGCCTACGGTTCCCGTTGGACGTTGGGGCGTCCCGCAAGACCTTGCGTCCTCCGTGGTTTATCTTGCCAGTGAAGCGTCATCCTTCGTCACGGGGCAGAATATTCACGTGAACGGAGGCCTCGCATTATTCTAGGAAGGTTCTACTTCTCGGGCGAGATGATTTGGGCTCGTTCACTTTGTTTTTGGATCTTTGTGTCAGAATTGTAACGTTTGGCCGTGCCCGTACGTCTTTGTTCTAAACCTGCCCGATGGATTTCAAAGATTTGAGGTAGATTTTGGCCGATAAGGAATTGAATGGAAAAGAATCAGTCGCTACTTGAGTATTTTGCTGCTCAGAACGCCGAAGTCAGCGTTGTGGGCTTCTTGGTTAATTTCTTACTGGCCGCTCTCTTGTCATTTATTCTGAGTCGGATCTATATCCGGTTCGGCACGTCACTCTCTAATCGTGAGCTATTTGGTCGGAATTTCGTTTTGCTCTCGATGACGACGATGTTGATTATCACTATCGTTAAGTCGTCTCTCGCTTTGTCTCTTGGATTGGTTGGCGCCTTGTCCATTATCCGTTTTCGTGCGGCGATAAAAGAGCCGGAGGAGTTAAGCTACCTGTTCCTTGCCATTGCGGTGGGACTAGGCATGGGAGCGAATCAGGCCGTAATCACGATCATTGGGTTTGTGGTCATGGCAGGCGTGCTATCGCTACGAAGTTTTGTTCGAGAGAAGGAGCCAGAGGCGAACCTTTACCTTACAATCTCCGGAATTCGCAGCGATGAGTTGGCTTTGCCTCGAGTGCTTGAAATCATCGGAAAGCATGCCTTGAGTGTTCGATTGCGTCGATTCGATGAGACCGAGAAGCTTGTTGAGGCGTCTTTTCAGGCTCAGTTTCAGTCCTCGAAGAACGTCAATACCTGCGTCCGACGTTTGCGTGACTTGAACGAGGGAATGAAAATCAGCTTGGTAGACGATCGTGGTATCGGCGCTTAGTTAGAACTCGGATCCTCAAATGGCTGTAGATCTCGCTGCCGACTACGATTTTCGTTTCGAACGAAAATACCATATCGTAGATCTTCCCGCGGAGGAGATTGAGTCATGGGTGCTCCGGTGTCCCGCCTTTTTTCGGGAAGCGTTTCCCCCTCGGTATATCAACAACATTTATTTCGACACACCTTCTCTAGGGAACTACTTCCAGAACCTCGATGGAGTTGCGAACCGCACGAAAATCCGTATCCGATGGTATGGAGATTTATTCGGCACGGCGACCCGTCCCGTTCTGGAGTATAAAATCAAGCGAGGGATGGTGGGGACAAAAGATTCTCACCGACTGGTCGATTTTGACATCGGAGAAGGGTTTGATGTTGATTCGCTGAAAGATGTCTTCGCCCGAAGTGGGCTGTCTGATCAGGTTCATCGAGAATTGAGTTACGTCACCCCGACGCTGGTCAATCGCTACCACCGTAAGTATTTTCTTTCGGCTGATCGAACTTACCGAATCACCATCGATACAGGCTTGGAGTTTTACCGAATTGCTAAGCGAGACAATCTGTTCATCGTGCGACGTCCCTTGGATGGCAGTACGGTGATGGAGCTGAAATACTCAGGCGCGATCGCTGAGCTCAATAGTGGGATCATGAATTTTTTCCCGTTTCGGGTAACGCGGATGTCGAAATACGTTGTCGGCGTTGAGATGGTTGAGTTGTGAGATGGCTGATTATGTTCCAGTTCGGGTCACTACCGGATTCCGGGTTCCTTCGTGGCTGTTTGGTTTGATTCTGGGGGGGCTTGTTCTTCTCCTGTTCTGGTTCAACCCAAGTTATCTTGGCGAATCTGTAAAACGCCCCGCCTTTCTGATCTCGGAGATCCAACCTTCCAATTGGACGACGATCGTCGATTCCGACGGAGAGCATTCTGATTGGATTGAGATTCACAACCCGTCTCTTGAGCCGAACACACTGACGGGTTGGTATCTTACGGATGACTTTAAGGACCTAACCAAATGGCGTTTTCCTGAGATCGTGTTGGAAGGCGGTGGTTTTCTGGTTGTGTTCGCTTCGGGTAAGGATAGGCGCCAGCTTTTGGATGATCTGCACACTAACTTTAAGTTAGATGAGATGGGGGAATACTTGGCTTTGGTTGATCCCTCTGGTAAGCGAGTCGTTCATGAGTTTTTGCCGAAATTTCCTCCCTTGAGTGGCGACGATAGCTTTGGAATTCGATCGAGCTTCTTTGAAAAGGTGGTTGGCCGACTCCCTGGTGCTTACCGACGAACTGCCTACTTTAGCGATCCAACTCCAGGTGGACCCAATATAAGCGAGTTTTGGGGGCAGGTCTCGGACACCCATTTTAGTCGGAATGGTGGCTACGTGGATGAGGCCTTTCGTTTGGAACTCGATACGTCGACACCGCGCGCGAGGATTCGGTATACCTTAGATGGATCCTGGCCAAGCTTGGATCATGGGATGGATTACACCAAGCCAATCCTCATTGACCACACAACGGTGATCCGTGTCGCGGCCTTCCGGGAAAATTACAAACCATCCAATACAGACACTCAAACCTATCTCTTTCGAGACCAAATCTTCTCGCAGCGAGGAAAAGGGATGCCGGCAGTATGGGGGATGAAAGGTGATTGGTCCGTTCCAGCAGACTACGAGATGGACCCGGATATTCTAGATGCTCCCGGCTACGCGGAACGACGAGAGGCGGGGCTCGCTGCTCTGCCTGCATTGTCAATCGTAGTGGACCGAGCTGATCTGTTCGATCGAGATCGTGGTATCTACGCGAATCCGGAAGCGACCGGACGGGCATGGGAACGTCCGTGTTCGATGGAGCTTATTTTTCCGAATGGTCAGAAAGGGTTTCGCGAAGAATGTGGCATTCGAATCCAAGGGGGATGGAGCCGGCGTCCTGAGGAGAGTCCCAAGCATTCCTTTCGGTTGATCTTTCGTGAACAATATGGTGCCGCCGAATTGAACTACCCGATTTTCGGTGGGGATGAACCGGCACGATTCAAGAACATCGTGCTGCGGGCTGGCTGCAATAACACCTGGCTCCATTGGAAACACGAGGAGCGCGTCAGAGGAGACCTGCTGCGCGACGAGTGGATGCGTCGTTCCCTTGCAGCGCTCGGAAGGCCCTCAAATCCTGGGCGTCTGGTGCACCTATTCCTAAACGGGCTCTATTGGGGGATCTACAATCCATGTGAGCGGCCAGATGCGTATTTCCAGGCTCATTTGGATGGCGGAGACCCAGCGGAATACGAAAGTCGTAACGCCTCGAAGATTCTATCAGGCACGGAAGATGTCTGGCTTCGCCTTTTTGAGATCGTCAACAACTCGGATCCCAGTGCTGCAAACTATGAAGAGATTGGAGGGCTTTTGGAGATCGATGGGTTCATCGACTACATGCTGGTCCAGATCTACGGTGGCAGCTCAGATTGGGATCGATCGTCCAATTGGTATGCTGGGCGGAATCTGAGTCCGGGGGCGCGGTTTCGGTTTTTCTTGTGGGATGCGGAACGTTCTCTGGAGGCGGTGGATGTTGATATCACTCGTCTCGACGATGACCTCTCTCCGACGAGACTTTTTCAGCGCCTTCGGCGTTTTCCTGCATTCCGCAGTGCCTTTGCTCAGCGGGCGCGGTCCGTGTTGGGAGATGATGGTGTATTGGGGCCGCGGGCCAACCGAGCCCGGTATGACCGTTTGGTGCAGCAATTGCAGGATGCCATTGTCTTAGAAGCGGCTCGGTGGGGCGACTATCGTCGGGATGTTCATCCTTATCGGCAAGGACCCTATGAACTGTACACTCCGGCGGTTCATTGGGAGCCGGAAGTGCGACGAATTCTCGATAGCTACTTCCCGAATCGTACAGAGCAGCTCATTCCGCAGTTGGAGGCTATTGAACTCTGGTGAGAGCGAGCGCCTGGCTCTGTTCGCTTATTGATTCAATAGGTAGTTAATGGAATTCAATAGGAGCTGGTTGAAGCCTGTTTGGGCGAAGTCTCCTACGTGGCCGAGCGATGTGTAAATGATCTTGCTCTTGCCATAGTGATGGGTCCAGAGGATGGGTTCGGATGGTTCGTTTGGGATCGTGCCAAGCAGGATCACTTGGGCGTCTCTGGCCAGTGGCGATGCCTTGTAGAGAGATCCCTTGCCGATCAGGGCGGAGACGTTCACTTCCTTCAGAATCGGGTGAGCTTCCATGCCGGGAACGAAGCTGATGGTGCTTTGAATCGAGTTTCCGTGATGGCCGTGGTAGTTGCCGCCCAGAACTTCTGGATCAAAACCCTTCCATTCCACATTAGTCTTGGGGCCCTTATTTCGAGTGTCCCAGGCGTGGCTTGAGGTGCGCAGTGCAAGAAGGGGCTTTCCTTGGTCGAGAAACGCTCTCAGTCGATTCATATCGTGCTCCGGAAGTGAACGACGTCTCACATACAACACCACGAGATCCGCAGAGCTCAGCGTTTCCAGTCCAGGAATCTTGTATTTGTTGTCTGGCGCTTGGAGGAGGAAACTGGTTTTAAACCCCTTCTCCTTGGGTAAGTACTTCTTCGCGAACACGGGTAGAGATTCGCTCGCACGGTATTCGTCCTCAGCGATCACGAAAGCAATGTGCTGTGATCCGGCAGTGCTTTGTGAAATCGTTCCAGCGATCAATAGAGGAAGTAGCAGTAGCCAGGCGTGTCTACGAAGTGAGCTTTTCATGTGGATAAATCTTTTCGGGGATTTGGGTAGAGGACCAGTCCGCTTAGATCAGCATGTCATGGAGAACATTTCCATGGACGTCTGTGAGTCGGAAATCGCGGCCTTGAAAACGAAACGTCAGCGCCTCGTGATCTAGGCCTAGTTGATGCAGCATGGTGGCGTGGATGTCGTGAACGTGGGCTCGGTGATGGGTTGGGCTAAAGCCCAGTTCGTCCGTGTCTCCGAGCTGATACCCTTTCTTGGTGCCGCCTCCAGCAAACCACATAGAAAAGGCGTCAATGTGGTGGTTGCGGCCAGTTGTCTTGCGGTTTTCACCCATCGGGGTTCGACCGAACTCACCGCCCCAGACAACCAAGGTGTCATCTAGTAATCCTCGTTCCTTTAGGTCGATAATGAGAGCGGCAGAAGCCTGGTCTACCTGATGGCAAACTTTCTCGAAATCTCCCTGCAGGGTTTCTCCTGGCCCACCGTGGCTGTCCCAACTTGTGTGGTAGAGCTGAACGAACCGGACGCCTCGTTCCACCAAGCGTCGGGCGAGGAGGCAATTTCTGGCGTAGGATGGTTTGTCTTTTTCAACTCCGTAGAGATTCAAGGTTGCATCAGATTCTCCCTTGAGGTCGATCAGTTCGGGCGCGCTTGATTGCATTCGGTAGGCCATCTCATAGGCGGCAATGCGAGTGGAGATCTCGGGATCATTTGTTTCCACGAGACGGTTTAGATTCAGTTGATTGACGGTGTCAATGAGATCACGCTGAGCTTGGTTCGAGATTGTCTCCGGGTTCGTCAGGTTGAGAATCGGCTCGCCTTGGCCGCGGAGCGGAACTCCCTGAAACGTGGTAGGAAGAAAGCCGCTCCCCCAGTTCACGGCCCCGCCTCTTGGGCCTCTTGGGCCACTTTGCAATACCACGAATCCTGGTAGGTTGTCACATTCACTTCCGATTCCGTAGGTAACCCAGGACCCGATACTCGGTCGGCCGAATTGACCTGAGCCGGTGTTCATAAACAGCTTGGCGGGGGCGTGGTTGAACAGATTGGTTGCACAGGATTTAACCATTGTGATCTCGTCGACGATTTTGGCTGTGTGGGGCAGGAGCTCAGAGATCCACATGCCCGACTGCCCGTACTGCTTAAACTCTCGCCGCGTTCCCAGAAGTTTGGAGCGTTCTTTGAAGGAGCTATCCATGAAGGCAAAACGACGCCCTTCGAGATAGGAATCAGGGATCGCTTGTCCGTTCAGTCGGACCAACTCCGGTTTGTAGTCAAAGAGCTCCAGCTGCGAGGGACCGCCAGCCATGAACATGTAGATGACATTCTTGGCTTTGGCTGGGTAGTGCGGAGGGAGGGACGTTTCTTGATCGGCCTGACCGTCTTGTTTGAGCAATGAGCCCAATGCTAGGGAGCCGAGTCCCAGTCCACACTGGCTAAAGAAATGACGTCGGGTGCTTCGAGCGAGAGGGGAGGTCTGTTCGATTTGCATGGCTACTCGCGGGTGATCGTTTCGTCCAGGTTGAGTAAGAGTCGGGCGAGAAATAGCCATTTTCTGTCGAGCGTGGCCTCCCCGTCTTGAGCCGGTGCCGCTTGCTCCAAGGCAGACAGGATTTGTCGTGTTTCAAATCTAGAGGGAAAACGGCCGAGGCAAATTCGGAACGCTTGACGAACGCGGTCTCGATCCCCGCTAGCCTCTAGCTGCGCGATTCGGTCTGTCAGTAATTGAGCGATTTCGAAGTAAGCAGGGTCGTTCAACAGGGTGAGGGCTTGGAGTGGGGTGTTGGAACGGATCCGTCGGCTACAAGTGCTGAAGGCGTCGGGACTGTCGAATACGGTGAGGGCAGGATGAGGTGTGGCTCGCCAGAAGAACGTGTAGATGCCTCGGCGATAGCGGTTCTCTCCGGTGTCTGGCTTCCAGCTTCGTTGCACTTGTCCGAGCTTCATGACGCCGCTCGGTTGTGGAGGATGTGCGCTGGGGCCCCCGATCCGAGTCGTGAGGATTCCTGCGTTTGAAAGGGCAACGTCTCTCACGATTTCAGATTCCAGCCGAATTCGACTTTGGCGTCCGAAGTATTGGTTGGCTGGATCGATCTTTGCCTCTCGTGTCCCGATCCGAGACGATTGTTGGTAGGTGGCGGACATGAGGATCTTTTTGTGGATTGCTTTGACATTCCAATCGGTGTCGATGAACTCGGTGGCCAGCCAGTCGAGGAGCTCTGGATGCGAGGGAGGGATTCCCTGGGTGCCGAAATCGTTCTCCGTCTCAACGATTCCCCTACCGAAATACTGTTGCCAGATTCGGTTCACGGTTACTCGTGCTAAGAGTGGGTTTTCCGGGCTGACGAGCCATTTTGCGAGGTCAAGTCGATTCGCGTTTGCGTCTCCCTCGAAACGATTGAGCACACTTGGTGTTCCCGCACTGACTTCATCCCCTTTGCGGGTGAAGTCTCCCTTAATGTGGATGTGTGTGGGGCGCTTCTTCGCTCTCTCTCTAAGAATCATGGTGGTGGTGACTCTTGGCCGCTTCCTCGCTAGATCCCGCTGTTGTTTCTTGAGCGCTTGGTGCCGTTCGTTTTCCTCTTTGAAATGTTTGAGCAATTCCTGAGATTCCTGATCTGATCTCAATTCTCGGGGTTTGGTGAGGATTGAACGATAGGAAACGGGAAGCTCCTGGAGGTCTGTTTCGGTTAGGTATTTTTCCCAATCGAATATCCGTTGCTGGATATTGGATTCACTTTCCTTGATCGCGAGCTCGAGGTTTTTCAGAGCGACTCTGTGCTTTTCGCGTGCTGATAGTTCAGTCGGGCGAGGGGTTTCGAGATTGGGTTCGTCCTGATTGTTAAAGAAAGCGAAGAACTTGTAGTACTCAGATTGTTTGAGGGGGTCGAATTTGTGGTCATGACACTGGGCGCATGCGATCGTTAAACCCAGAAAGGCGGTTCCCGTCGTGGCAACTCGATCCACTACGGATTCGATGCGAAATTGCTCTTTGTCGATTCCTCCTTCTTGATTGATTTGAGTATTGCGATGGAATCCGGTAGCGATCAATTGATCTTGAGTGTGATTGGGAATGAGGTCACCCGCCAATTGGTCCGTAACAAACTGATCGAAGGGCAGGTTTCCATTGATGGAGTTGATCACGTAGTCTCGATAGCGCCAGATCGAACGGGGAGAGTCGATGCTGTAGCCGTTTGAATCTGCGTAGCGTGCGATATCTAACCAGTGACGTCCCCAGCGCTCTCCGAATTGTGGGGAATTGAGCAAGCGATCGATGACCTCTTCGGTTGCATTGATCGAGTAGTCTGCAAGGTAAGCGTCAATCTCAGATGGAGTGGGGGGGATTCCAATGATGTCCAAGTAAAGTCTACGAAGAAGCACTTCAGGTTTCGCTTTGGGGGATGGGATCAATTTAGCGTCGCTGAGCCGTTGGATGACAAAATGATCGATGGGATTATTTGCTCTGAATCGGGGTTCGATTTCCGGTGGAACGGGCCTCGTAGGTGGGACAAAGGCCCAGTGGATGTGTAAGTCCGCTTGCTCGTCGATCGGGTGTTGAGCGCCGGCGTCGATCCAGTCGGCGATGATCTGGATCTGTTCGCTTGAGAGAGGACTGTCACGATAAGGCATCTGATCAATCGAGGCATGCTTGCCTTGCAGAATCTGGATCAGTGGGCTCTGGGAAGAATCCCCTGGGGTGATCAAGGAACCTCTGTCCCCGCCCGCGATAGCTGCGGCGGCTGTATCGAGCCGAAAACCAGATTTTGGTTGCTCACCGGCGTGACAACGGTAGCAATGGGTTTTGAAGAGGGGCTTTACCTCGGTCTCGTAATCGCTGGCCTGGGACGAAGCTTGTCCGATGAGCCACAGGACCAGAAGCAGAGCCGTGGACTGAGCATTGAGGGGTAAAAATCTGCGCCAGTTCATTGAGATTCAATTTGCAAGGCATGAGAGTTCGCTAGTGGAGCAATCGCCTATTCAAGTTTGATGTGGGAGTGTAGCGCAGGGTGGAGGCTCAGTCGAAGTCGAAAATGCATAAATCCTGTCGGATTTCCAAGAGCTGCGGGCATATAAGGTATGTAGATGATGGATGATGCCGAACTTTTGGAACGCTATGTATCGGAAGCTGACGAAGCGGCTTTTGCCGAGATCGTCCACCGGTTTCTCCCGATGGTATTCTCGGCGGCTCTACGCCAGGTCCGTCGGCCGGAATTGGCTGAAGACGTTGCTCAAGTCGTCTTTGTTCTGCTATCGCGAAAGGCTGCTCGTCTCCCAAGAGATGTGGTGCTTTCGGGGTGGCTGTATCAGGCGACCCGCTATTCGAGTCAACGAGCATTGCGAACAGAAATGAGGCGAATCAAACGCGAACGCGACGCCGCTCAAGAAGGAGCTCAGATGGAACAATCTGAACCCAGTTGGAATTCAATGGAGCCCGTGCTAGATGATCTGCTAGCAAGCCTACGGGAGAGGGACCGCTTGGTTCTTGTCTTGAGGTTTTTTGAGGGACTCAGCCTCGCCCAAATTGGCGAAAGGCTTGGGACGACGGAAGATGCTGCTCAAAAGCGAGTTTCTCGAGCTCTCGAGCGCCTGAGGCATTTGTTCGAACGTCGTTCGTTGCCGGTTTCGACGGCCGCTTTGGCGACTCTGCTGAGTACGCAGGCCGTCGCTTCAGTTCCCGCCAGTGTTGCTGCTGGCGTGGCTCTGAGTGCCAGTTCGGGAGGTGTCTCGATGGCTCCCTTTGCTGTAACCCTGTTAGAATCAACGACCAAAATGATGACTTGGATAAAAATCAAATCAATCGCGCCCATCGGGGCTGCGGCAGCGCTTGCTGCTGGGGTTCCGATTGTCGGCTTGCATCAACAGAACACCGCTTTGGAAAAAGAGAATCAAGCCCTGCAAGTCGCAGTTGAAGAAGCGAAAGAACTCGAGTCCCAAGCCGGTGAACTGAAGGCTCTGCAAGAGCAAGTGGAGGAACTGAAAGGACTTCGCGAACAGGCTTCCGAGGTGCACAAGCTACGGGCGCAGGTGACTCAGCTGTCGAGAGAGCGGACCGATCTGTTGGGACGAATCAACGCGCTGGAGAAGTCGCGATCCGCGAGCGTTTCAAAATCGGCTCCGGTTTTCGAAGTGCTGGACGAATCGTCTGAATCGCCCGGAGCGACGGAGCGAATTGCCGCAATGAATAGCATGAAGAAGTTTGCCCTGGCACTTCTCATGTATGCGGGGGAAAACGAGGGACGCTTCCCTGCCGGTGCGGAGGAACTGGATCAAAGTGTCATTGGAGACGCTTTGGAAGTGATTTCCCTTGAGGAGCTCGTGATGATCGACTACGGAACGGTCGATGCGATTGACGATCCTCAGAACTCAATCGTGTTTGCTTCCCGTGATCCAATTGGGGTCAGTGACGATGGCCGACCGGTGTGGGTCTATGCCTTTGGGGACGGTCATTCCGAGGTCAGTCCCTTTGAGGTGGGCGATGATGGGAAGCTCGTGCGTTAGCATAAGCTTTGAACACCAGTTAGCGAGTTGAGATTGCTTGCTAATATGGATCAGGGCACCTGGTGCGAACCTTAAGTTCTGCTGGGTGCCCGCGCCTTGATTAGGCTTTGCCGGTGAGAGAATATCGGGAAGAGTCTCAATCCCTCGCTCCGGGGAATCGAGAACTCAATGGTGTGATTTGACAAGTCGCTAGGACTTAACCACGTTCTTCTTCTTGGACATGCTTTGACTCCAGCTACCTCCTGAGGATCCTCCCATCATGCTGCTCATGCTGCTCATGTACTTCCATTCGCTCCTCTTTGTGCTTCCTCCCGTAGTGAAGTTCGTGATCGGGCCATAATGCTCAAGAACAGGTGCTGAGTAGATTCTTTTCATTGGGAAAAAATGGCAGATCCGAATCCGCAAGACAATTCAAAAGCACGACATGATGAAAGCAGAATGAACGGCCGATTACTGAGCCGATCATTCTGATCAGTTAAGGATTGGGCGGCGAGTCAGTTACGGCTCACCCACTCTTCTTCAGCACTCGAGATCTGGCGTTTAGAGTATTCCAGTAGCCCAAGCATCTCGATTTCGCTGAGCTCATATTTATCTGCGATCGAATTGAGGAAGGAGAGAAGATCTCCCATGGCTTCGTTGGTATCTGAAAGGTGGTTCATGTTTCGTGAATTCATCTTGCTACAGTGAACGTTTTTCCGATCCCTTTACGCCTAATCCACTACGACTTTCCAACCTAACAACTAGAGCAAATCTACCATCCAATGGCTGCGGAACCAAATCAATTAGTGTGACAAGATGAAGGCTTTGTACGGCATTGTTAACGCCAGTATTTCCAGTTTTTAGGCACAATTCCTGGGGTGCCTCCTGGGGCGGGACTTGGATGCCAGGCCCTGGGATCACGCCATCGATCTCGTCCCATAATCCTATCAGGATTCAAGTTTAGAGAATGGCCTCTTGAATCTGTTTCCGAATACCAGGCGTCTGAGTAGAAGACGTCGACAATCGACTCTCCCTTCTGTCCCTGAATCTGAATTCGTCCTGACGTATTCGATAGCTTGTCCTCATATTCACCGAGAATCTTGAGTGTGGACGTATCGTAAGCCTTTTTGAACGCCGGAAGATCTTGGACGATGAGGCCTACCTCGCCTGGCGCCAGCTGGGTTATCTGGCTGTCCGAGAATTCGAAATCTATGGTGTCTGAAATCTCGAGACCCTCGAGAGATGCGATTGTTGAGCCGATATTCTGGATTTCAATAAACTCAAGGTTCGATTGATTTTCCGGATGATACATGATTTCGGTAATCGCGAGTTGTGGTTGGCTCGCTTGGTGAGTGAACACAATTGGCTGACTCCAGTGTTCACCGACTTTGATCGCGGCTGAAATGCTCTGGCCCTTCGCGACCCGAATGGGCTCTGAGTAGCGAATGGCTTCTTTGGTAATTTGGCCGTCTTCACTTGCTGGACTATCGGAGTCTCTTGTGTAGAAGATTGATGCTCCTGCGTAATTCGTCTCTAACTCGATCGTGCTGCCATTTTGAGTGGGCGTTTCCGTTACCGTCGGCACGGGAAGAAAGTGGTTGCGAATCCAGAAAAGTCGACGGGCGATATAGCGTTTCTGATACCCGATCCAGTCCTTCCATTCCGAGGGGGAGAGGTGCCCCCAGCGTTGGTAGTTTCTTTCCTGTGCCTCTTGAATCTCATCTGCAAACGTATCGATCAATCGATGCACGTTTTCGACGCTCCAGACGCCGTCAATGACTTCGAGGCCGCGGACCCGTAGGCGAGCTCGATACTTCGGATCGTCCATAAGGAGCTTGTCCCAATTGTAGCCAAGTTCTTCCGACCAAGTCATCCAGCGTTCATAGTAGCCACGTTCCATCAGATCTGCCCCGAAGTAGAAGGCTCGATCAAAATCCCACACGGGTCCGGCACGAAGTTTTTCCCCTCTAGGTTTGGTGAAGTAGGTGCTCAGGCTGTAGGCATCGGGATTGCGAGTGAGTTCTTGAATGATCCGATGATCTATGAAGCTCTCCACATCAAGGTAGGCAGCGTATCCCGAGAGCGAGTTGGTGAAGTCCGGGCCGGCGAGGGCGGCAAAGAAGCGTTCAATGTACTGCGTGAGCCAATGAGCCTGTTCAGTGCTTATTTTTTTCTCGTCGGGATCTACATGGACTAAGTCTTGCATGCCGGCTCGGAACCCCTTCTCGTCCGGTCCACGGCGGTCGATCTTGAAAATATAGCCGCCTGACAAGTCCGCTCCTCCTTGGCCAGGTTTGTCGATTGAGACGCGGTTTTTCGATTGCTCCAGCTTTTCCATCAGGACATAGAGTCCCACGTAGGAAGTCATGGAGAGCGGCCCGGCATGCTCTTTGACGAATGTTTCGACGAATCGTGTCCTCGGGGCGTAGTGCCCCATCTGGCGACTAAGTTCGTAGACAAGGACATTGTTGATGAGCGTTTTGTTGTGGTTGTAGGGGCCGTACAAAATCCAATCTCCGTCAGATGGCATGCCGAGCAACGGACTTGATTTTTCTTCGCCATTGGTCGTTCGGAGTTCGATTCGAAAGCTTTTCTTGGGACGATTGAGGGTGCTTGAACCCCGCAATTTGATGCCGCAGTCTCCCGAATACTCTGTGGGGGAAAGGAGGCGAGCTCTTCCGCCAGTTTCCGGTGCAATAACGTGGAGAGCCGCCGATGTGTAAGCGCTTGTTCCGATTCGATCGCCGTGTGTGTCGATCAGCACAATAGGTAGGTTAGAACTGAACCGTTTTGAGTCCGTTGCTAAGTATGTGAAGGTGCTTTTGCTGACATGACTGGGAAGCGCCTGTTCGGAGAAAGTGCGCGCAGCGACTTGTGCGCTGCTGGACAAGGGTATCGGGTGTTCATACTTGCTTGACGCTTGAGACGGCTCGGATCCATCGAGTGTATAGTGGATTGTTCCCTTCGTCTCAGGAGGTAGAGTCAGGGCGAGAGAGGAGGGCCGAGCAATAATGCTAGCGCGCTCGGAATGTTCCGGTTGCGGAGAGATTGTAGAGAAGCCCTCCGAATTCCTTTTTCCCGGAGTCGAGCGAATGAGGAAGACGTTCTCCGTGGTTTCAATTGGGAGCTCTGGTTTGGTAACGATCGAGGGAGAGAGGTGAAAGTCGATACTCTTTCCTTCGCCGAATGTGAGTTCGATCGCGAGTAGATTCAATCCGGGGACTAAGTGTCTGCTAAAATTAGGCGGCTGGACTTCCTGCATGAGACCCTTTTCGCTCGAAGCGACGAAGCGCTCTGCACGCGGGTCCCACAGGTTCCCTTTCATGACGCCTCTTCGGGCGATCAGCTCCCCATTGAGGTAGCACCGGATACCATCCTTGAATCGGATGCTCAGCTCTGGGGTTTTATCGATTTGCGCCTGTGTGATTTGAATGGGAATTCTAAAGAGTCCTCTTTGAGCCTCGGCTGAAACCTGCATGCTGAGATCGGTGCGAATCTCAGAGGCGTTTGTCGGAGTCGATTGACGGTCCATTCCAAAGGGTGCGTATCCTTGTTTCCAATGGGTGTCGTCATACTGAGGCTTAAACCAATCGGCCGGAACCGAGTCTCCCGGGCGGGGAAGTAGATAGGTGGCGGGACTGGAATCCTTGATTAGGCTCGAAGAATAGGTGGAAGAGGCACATCCGAATGTGATGTTGGGGCTTTGTTGGGTGTTCCGGTAGTCGAGGACAAAGCAGGCGACGTTTTCGTTGGGACGTGAGAGGAAGATCCTCTCTCCGGAACTAGAGAGTTTGAAGTTTGCGTGGAGAGAGCCTTTTGGGTTGCGGTCGTTCCTTCCAGAACACCAAATTCGAATCGACTCTCCCGGGCTGAGAATCAAGTTAGGGATCCACCACTGCTTGAGGTTGTTCTGATCGTCGGAGAGTCCCCAGTCCCAAAGGGAAACGGGCGCTGTTGTGGGATTATGTAACTCGAGCCAGTCGGAGTATTCGCCGTAATTGTCCCGCTCAAGGCTTCGGTTGTTGGCAAGAATCTCACTGATGATCACTTGAGCATTGAGGATGGTGGACGGGCAGAGGGCGAGACACGTGAAGGTGAGAATGATCCGGAACGCCCTTCGAATGTAGCTGCTGTGCACTTTTGATCGTGGCGGGATATTGTCTCCTCTAAATGGAGTGATGAGGAAGGAGAAACGAGTCATTTCAAAGTGTCCAATCCCCTTTGTGTCGATCGTGCTGAGCTTTCTTTGAGCTCTTCGGTGGGAATCATTTCTCAATGAGTTTCTCGGATCAAGCCATTTGGCAAGGAAGAACTCGGGTCGTCGAAACGCGTCGACTGGACGGAAGAATGAAGTCGGTGCGAACGCGGTCGATTGCTTGCCCAGAGGCCGATCGAACGATAGCTTCGGTGGAGTTTTGCTATGAAGATTTTAATGCCCATTGGAGATGGAACGGAAGTGCTCGATACGTTTTACGCCTATTACCGGTTACCGGAGGACGATTTTGAGGTGCTTGTTGCCGGGCCCGAGGCGCGCTTGTATCACACCGTGCTTCATGAAATTCCCCCAAATCCCGATGTTCCTTGGGATATTACTCAAGAACGACCCGGGTATCATCTTCGGGCAAGCGCTGCGTTTCGAGATTTGAGAGCAGGCGATTTCGACGGGATTTTCGTTTCGGGTGGGAGAGCGCCGGAGTATCTCCGGTATGATCAAGATCTGTTAGAACTCGTTCGTGGCATTGTCTCCAATGGTTCTCCGGTGGCCTGTCTCTGTCATGGTATCGAGATCTTGTCGGCAGCAGGTGTCATTCAAGGACGTAAAGTAACGACGGTGCCTAAGTGTGCTCTAGACGCCGAACAAGGCGGGGCGATCTACGTCGATGAGGATTGGGTTGAAGATGATTGGTTGGTTACGGGTAGGGGCTATGCCGAAAACACGGTTGTTTTGAAGTCGTTCATTCAGTCGTTGAAGCGCCGTCTTCCATAATGGATCGAAGATATTCCGCTGATCGGCGGGCGGTCTCGAG
This sequence comes from uncultured Verrucomicrobiota bacterium, assembly GCA_964342405.1. Taxonomy (GTDB): domain Bacteria; phylum Verrucomicrobiota; class Verrucomicrobiia; order Limisphaerales; family AAA164-E04; genus UBA2970. Next base: position 34,381 of record CAYFGX010000006.1, read on the forward strand.
GGGCTGCTCTCCTGGCTGTGCTGACTGATGGAGCGTGATTGGGCCCGTATATTCGATGCGCCGCAGTTCATGGATCACGGCCGGAAAATCGATTCCCTCAGTCGAGTGAATCGGTAGGAGATCAAAGGAAACGGGACCGCGGCACCAAGTGTCCAGCGTCACACTCCCGGAGTCCTTGAGGCGTTGGTTTTGCAGGTAGACATTCTTGATCCATGGGCGCAACCGATCGAATACTTTTCCGATGTAGTCTTGGCCGCAAATCTCAAGGTTTGCCGGTTCGTAAATGATGCCGAAATTGGGGCGATTGATGCGAGCGGCTGTCTGCTCGCAAGAGTCGATCGTTTCGAAGAGACTCAAGGTATGGCATTGGTGGACGAGCGTGATTTGTCGTTCTGCTGCTTCGTCCGCAGCCCTTTGAGCTTGCCGGATATCGTCTTCGGTTTTTAAGGCTACACGGATCATTGGAGCCTTCAGTGTTTGAGCGAGATCGAGGAAGGGGGTGATCTTGTTGAGGCATGACGGGCCATTATCGTTGTTGTAGACGATATCAAAATCACCGGTAACCATACTGACGGGAATCTTGCTCTCTTGGATTTTCTGAGCAGCATTGGAGACCGCTTCGGGGGACGATTGAATGCCGATTTGTGAAGCCCTCATGCATAAGGCATCGTAGGCCGCTTCACCAGCCAGGGCGATCACTTGGTTGAGATCTAGGACTGCCTCTTCCTTTGAGAGAAAGCCTTCTGCGATTCTGACGGACAGGGATAGTGGGTTCTTCATTAAAACACCGGTGAGACTATCTTAGGTGACGATCAGCGAAATTGAGATACTGCTCCCAATCGTAATCCGTGACGTTATGCTTCCCGGTTCGCAGGTGATAGCCAACCCGGTCGCCAATTGGATGGTCTGGAGCGGGCTGTTGATTCTCTCGGATACCCGTGTATCCGAAGAGTTGATAGGCTGGGCCTGCATGCTTTGCCGCTAGAAACTCGCCGTTTGGATCTGCCCAGCGATCTGCTGTGGCGCTTGCAACATAAAGAGGGCGGGGTGCACAGAGCGCAAGAAGCATATGCTGATCGACGGGAAGGCTTGCAACGCTGTTGTTGTAGCGCTGGAAATTATCGCAAAACCAGTGTGGAAACGACTGGTTGATGCGAGCTACTGTTTCACCGAACTCTCGTCGGCTCAATGCGGCGCCGCCGCACCCCGAATTGTTAGAGATAACGAGAGCGAATCGAGGGTCGCTTGCCCCAGCCCAGAGAGATGTCTTTCCCAAGCGAGAATGGCCGATCACGGCGACCCGATTGTGGTCGATGCGTGAATCGATCGTGAGGTAATCGAGTGCTCGGCTGAGACCCCACGCCCAAGCCGCAATCGAGCCCCATTCGTCAGGCGCAGGCTTGGAGCCTTTCGGTTGGAGCGCACCGTGAATTCCATTCTCGAATCCATCATCGAAGTCGGGATCAATATCCCCGTAGTACGCGGTTACGAGCGCATAACCTCGATCGATGATTTTGTCGATTGCCCAGCGACTTGCTGAGGTGCCGCGTGCTGCTTCTGTTGTCCGGTGATTGGTGATACCGAGATTGTTGTTATTCCTAACCCATGAGCTCGGGGGGGTGATTGCTTGAGACGGGTGAACGGTATGGTTGCCATTGAAGTTCAGTCCAAGGAATGCAGGGAAGAGCCCGTCGGCTGGACTATTGGGAATAAATAGCAACAGGGTCACAGGAGTCTCCTTCCCTCGATCTCCAAGGAGGAGCGTCACCTCTTTCATGGTCGCTTTCCCTTGGAGACTCTTCTCAATAATTTTATCAACCCGAAAAGTTACTGAACTGGGCGCACTGGGGGCGCGTCCGTAAACCTGATCTTGAAATAGAGTGAGAATCTCTGGCCGTCGAATTGAATTCCACTCAGAGACTGTCTGAATACGAGACCCATCGCTGGCTTTCAGCAGGGACGGTAGTGTATATTTAGGGACTTTCGCCTCGTCGTAATTGGCTCCGCAAACAGAGAGAATGCAGCATTGGAGAAGGGTTGCGAGAAGGGCTAAGTATACTCCAGGGGTAGTTGATCGATGAATCATGAGATGGATGGGAGGATAAATGCTCAACGCGAGAACTGAAGTCAAAAAAGGAATGCGTTATCTCGATCGACTTCGCTGTTGTCAGATACATTCACTCCAAGTGAGGGACCGGAGCTATGCCCTCACTCGTCTTGAGAAAACGGTTGTCTGCCCTGGTGCCTTCCGCGAAGCTACACTTCATTGATGGCAACAGATCAGCGAGAGTGGGCTACGGAGAGCTTTATTCGGAAGTGCCTGGCGGAAGGAGCATCTCCCTGGTCGTTGGGCCGAGATCCGGATGATCTTGAGTGCTTCCTTTCGCTGACCGAGGAAATGGAGGTGCAACCGATTCTTCATGCGATGCTGATGTCCAATGATAACAAGCCCTCTTGGCCAAGCGTCATTGTGAAGCGACTACACGAATGTAATCGCTCGCAATTCGTGGGGTTTGAATTTCGAGTGGGCGAGCTGGTGAAAGTTCTTTCTCGCTTGGCCGGAGCTGGGGTCAACGGTGTGCTCCTCAAGGGAATTCCCCTCGCCCATAGCCACTATCAGTTTCCGCATCATCGTCCCAGCTCCGATGTGGACATTCTGATTGATCGGGAGAGTCTTGAAACGGTGAACTCCCAGATGCGGGAAATGGGATATCAAGAGGTCCCAGATCTACTGTTTGGAACCGTGTCTCAGCAGAAGCAGTTTTGGCGTGAAGGAGGGAAGGGGTTTGAACACGTATTCGAGTTCCATACCGAGATGAACAATCGGCCATTGCTAGCGCCGTTTGGAATGGAGCATTTTGAAACTCGAAGTGAGGTGTTTACAGTCGGAGGAATCGAACTTCGGGGCCCAAAAACTCCCGAGGCTTTTGTTTTGGCGGCCTTGCATCGATTGGGGCATCTGCCCGGTGATCGACGGTTCCTGTGGTTGTATGATCTAAAGTTAGTGGCTGAAGCGATGGGGGAAGATGATTGGGAGCTCGTCTTCAAGATTGCACAGCAAGCTGAATGTCGGGTGCTGATTGCTGAGTCGATAGGAGAACTCTTGGAAGCCTTCGATTCTCCACTCTCCAGTGAGGTTGTGGAATGGGCGAATAAGAACCGATCCTATTCCGGGGAAAAGTCTGCATATTACATAAAGCCCGACCGAACGCGGCGATCTGACTTGCGTGTGGCGATTCTTAGTCTTCCCTCGCTGCTCCTGCGCGTGGGTGCCTTATTTCAGCTGGCCTTTCCCAATCCAAGCTATATGCGCAATCAATTCCCGGCGGGCGATAAAGCATCCCTCCTTGGGCTCCACTGGCGAAGGCTGAGGCAGGTCTTGTCTTCCTGGATTCGGGGCTAGGTGCAGATTCGAGCATAGGCACCGCCTTCGTCTACTAATTCTTGATGGCTGCCTTCTTCACAGACTCGGCCAGATTCCATGACACAAATGTGATCTGATAGTCTGGCGATAGCGGCGCGATGGGTAATGATGATGACGGTTCGAGAACGTAGAAAGTTTCGTATTCTCTGGGTCCATTCGAGTTCCGCCCAGGGATCGAGCGAGCTCGTCGGCTCGTCCATGACAATGATCTGCTTTTTTCCGTAAAGTGCGCGAGCTGTGGCGAGACGGTGCCATTCCCCTCCGCTCAGTTCCGCCCCTTCATGAAGCCATTTTCCCAGCTGGGAATTGAGTCCCTCTGGAAGCTTGCTGACGATCGAATCAGCAGCAGCTGCTGTGATTGCTTCGGTAGGGTCTGGGATGTCTTTTTGATCTTCGCTGGTCTTGCCTGTGATATTCTCAAGGGCGGAGAAGTGATACTCCATCGGGTCTTGGAATAAGAACGACAGATTCGAGCGCAGTTCATCGGTGGAGAACTCTCGAATATTTCTCCCTTCAATCGTAATTTGACCTTCATAGTCCGTGTAGAGCTGAGCGAGGAGTTTTAGGAGCGTGCTTTTTCCGGATCCGTTGGGGCCAAGAATGGTCGTCATTTTCCCCGCTGGAATCGTCAGGTTGAGCTCTCTTAGGGTGGGGGACTTTTTTTGAGGATAGGTGAAACATACATCTTGGAATGTGATTCCTGCCCGAAGAGCTGTCGGGAATGTTTGTTGACGCTGAGTGACGGTACGCTCGCGCTCTGAATCGACGAACTGATAGAACTCGCCGAGTTGAATCGCGTTTTTCTGAAGGCTTCCAATACTCTTTACGAACTCGATGCCAACATCATGGCTGTACTTGATTGAGCGATAGAACATTGCGACATCGCCGATCGTGACCTGTCCCGAGATCGCTCGGGCAACGACGAATACCATTGCTCCACCTAGAATGCAGAGTCCAAACACATCCGTGCTCAGGCGATGAAACATCTGTCGTTTTTCGAGCCTCAGTTGCTGTCGTCTAATTCCGGATCTGATATCTCGAAATCGGTTCACGAATCGATCGCCCAGCTTATAAGTCCTTATCTCTGCTGCTGCATCGTTGCTTTGAATCAGCCAATCGTAGTAGTCCGCTCGACGTTCATCGGGAACGAGCGATTTTCGAAGTTCATGGTCTCGACGGGACTGGGTGAGAACGACGATGAGTGTGGGGATCGCAGCGATTGCCAGAGCGAGGGGAAGCCACAGTCCGAATCCCGCTATCACGGTGATCATCGCAATGAGAGTGATGACGGATCTTGCGAATGTGAACAGATTCTCAATGGTGTCCGTGAACTCGTCGTCTGCCCCTGATGTCGCCAGGTAGAGTTGATCTTGGTATTCCGGAATTTCGAAGAACTTGTAGTCAGCTTTGACGACGACTTGATGGATTCTTGTCTGAACCTCATCGGAGACAAGTTCACCATGGTTCAGCTGAATCCAATCGGCGACGACTGCCACTATCTCGCCGAGGAGGATGATCCCCACCAGGCAGGCGAGAGCGATCAAGAATTGGGGGAGGGCACCGTCCAGCGGGGACTGAAGTCCGGTGAGGGAGTTGACGACTTCCCGGGTGAGAAAGACGTTTGCGACGGGGAGTAACGCGGCGGCGATCGTCGTTGCACATTGGGCGATCATCCACCTTCCGGCGAATGAGCTAATCCACCTCCAGGCGCGCAGAATGATCCTGCTTCTTGCCTGGAGTTGATACGGACTGAAGCGTCTAAACACTACAAAGTGTAGGGCTCGATCAGGTGGCTAGTCTGCGAATGTATATGAGAGCTCCGACACCGTTTTTAGCCACTCATCAGTTGTTTTGTTTCGTTCGGGAAATTGGGTTTCTAGTTTGCGGGCGATCTCTTCGAGGCTTAATCCGTGGTCCATCCATTCGAGTGCCGTGATGGCTATCCTTCCTTTTTCTCCGATTCTTGGAACGAAGCTTGGGCTTTGTTTCTTGAGATCGTCCTTCTGAGTGGCATTGGAATCCAAAAATGTCGACTGTTTGAAATGAGATTCGTGACGGGTGCGGTCACTCGGCTCATGGTGGGTGATCCAAGTCCAGTCATATCCATCATTTCCGAAATGTACGGATAGATCGATTTGAATCGAGTCCGATGGCGCTAGTTCCAAGGGTTTTTGCCACGGAAAAAAAGCGGATCCGTAGACGGTGACTGGGGAGCCAGGTGAGAATTCGTAGCTAGAGTTGTCATCAACCTGTGCTTCAAACCAAAGATAGAACCCGTGACCAGTGCCCGGCTTGTCTACCGTGAAGTTGAGAGTTTTTCGGTTGTTGAGTGACACGGCGGTGTAGTAGTCGATCTCCGTCCACAATTGTTTAGGGGCGAGTAGGCTGTCGGAGTTGCCTTCCCGAGAAACGAACATATTCGCTAGTCCGTCGCTGTAGGGTGAGAGATCGATGGGGCCGGTTTCAACTGGGAGCCACGGTTTTCTCAGGTTGTTGTATGCATCTAGATCTGATGTGATCCCCATCCACAGACGGTCCATCTGTGGGAGAAGCACTCCGTTCGGCTTGAGGAAGCGGGTTCTGGCATCTTTGATTGCAGAAATGTTGCCTTCATTTTGAGGGAGAAGTCCTCGAAGGTCTGACACGATGATATCGACTTTCTCGGGAAGCTGAACGTCTGTGGAAAACTTTTCGTACCAAGTGATGCGTTCCGCTGTGCCATTGTGTGCTGCCAGTTTTTTGCCGAGTGCGATGGCTGGATTGGGTTCGATCGCGTAGACGTGCCTAGCTCCGAGAAAGCATGAGAGCACCGCAAAGTAGCCAGTGCCGGTGCCGAGGTCCAAGACGACTGAATCAGGGCCGATCGCGTTCTTTAGAGCGGCGGAGTAAGCACCCATGCGCCCTTTGTCGCCTAGCATTGAAGCATAATCGAGGGGTGTGTAGGACATAGTTTATTCGTTAGAACGATGAGTCAGAACTTGCTTGATCAAGCTTGTTAGCCGGTCTTTTCTTCGAGGGTAGGATAGGGAAAAAACCGAGGTCGACTTCAGGAGGTCCGTCAGCAGGGCAACTTCCTTGTGCAGTTGCTTGTGATTGCTTGGATCAAGGCGAAAGAGATTTTTGGCTAGTTCAACGAAGGCCTGTTTAGGCCCGAGTCGATTGATTGAGATTCTATTGTCGCTAGCCGGTTCTCTCAGAATGTAGATGATGCTGAGTGGGTGAGCGTCCGACTTGTGTGATTCGATCTCATCAAGATGGAACTCCCTTTGCTGAGCTGTTTCAGGGAGTGAACGATTGCTGGGGTTATCGGCGAGCGAATCAATCGTATCACAAATTGATTCAGGGTAGGCTGAGGCTCTCGGGGGAACTCGGCCGGTTTCGATCGAAATCCAATCATCGGCTACCCGTTGTATCCTGTCTCTTTTGGAGAGTGATCTTGCCAATGTCGATTTGCCAATCCCGGACGGTCCGGAGAATGCAACGACAGTTCCGTTGCCCAGTCTGATCGCACTTGCATGGAGGAGGAGGCGGTCTTGGGTTGATAGCGCCATTGGAACGACCTGATTCATTCCGAGATGGACGGCACGATCTATGTCCGAGTCCGCTGCGTTGATCTGCCAACTGACTGAGCGATTGGAAGGGGAAAACTCGTAGTCAGCCACGCTATGGTATCGAATCAAGTAGTCGGATCTCGTTCGTCCAATGGCAAGGAGTTCAGCCCCGTTTTGGCCGGGGCGTTTCCTTATCCATTTGAAGTCCCTACTTTCTTCGACTGAATTTGAAGTATGGACTTTAGTAACCGACACGTTTCTCTCGGAGGACAAGATACCCAGGGACTTGATTCTTGGGGCCTCGCTGAAGTGAGGGCGATTGTGGTGAGTGGATCTGGTGAATCAGAACGGACGAGGGCCTGCGGACACTTCATCCTCATGCCCTTCTTCTGCTCGCATTGCTGGGCGACGGATCCGTCTTCTCTTAGGGGCGCTGGGCTCGGTGATAGATTCCTCAACCGCCTGCGGAGATTCTTGCTGTTCGATTGGTCGACGGATTCGCCTTCTTGTCGGCCCACTGGTGGCGGGAAGTGATTCTTCTGCTAAGATTTCTGATTTAGGTTCGACCTCTGGGCGGCGAACTCTCCTCCTTCGATGCCTAGAAGGTGGCGCAACATCACCTTTGGTATCTTCTATGGCCTGGCTTCCTCTCGCATGAGAGGTGGGAGCCGGATCAGTCGCTGTGGGGTAGTGATTGACCCCATCGTATGGTGAGCTTCCACCACCGTAGTAGTAGTAATAGTTACCCATGCTCTTCTTGGCAGGCAGGAAATTCAGGATGACGCCAGAGGCTGGACTGTTGAAGCGGCGAAGCGTCTCCAGAGAGCGTTGAACGATCGCAGAAGGTGTCTTCTTGCACCGGACCACCATGCAGACCACATCTACGAGTTGCACGATAGAGAGAGTGTCGCCGACTGGGTTGAGGGGGGCGGAGTCAATTATGATGCGGTCGAACTGTTCGGTCGCTCGGCGAATCAGGTTCACTACGGACTCACTAGCGAGTTGTTCTGCTGGATTGGGTAGTTGTCCCCCTACCGGCATTACGAATAGATTCTCAGTTGGGTTTTCAAGACTTTCTTCGGTGAATTGATGGAAGGCCCGAGGATCCTCAAGAATATCAGCTACCGTAAGGGTGTCGTCCGTGAAAGTGAATTCTCCACCGACACTCGGATGGCGAAGATCGAGATCAATGACGAGAGTTTTTAGCCCCCGCTGAGCGAGTGTGAGTGCGTAATTGATGCAGGCGAAAGTCTTCCCTTCTGCCGGCATTGAGCTGGTGAAAAGCGTCACTTTCTTGTCCTGGCTTCCCAGACTTTCGATATTTGCTCGTAGGGAGCGAAAGGCTTCCGCACAAGACGAGCTTGGATCTGACAACATAATCAATCGAGATTTTGCTAAGCGATTTTTTGGCTCGCTTCCAGGAATCGCGCCCAGAGCCGGTAGCTCTAGTAATTGCTCGGCTTGGTCGACCGACTTGAGCGTTGTATCTAGCATGTGCAGGAGGTAGATAATCCCCATGCCAATGGCGATACCGAAGAGAAGCCCTATCGTCACTGTAGAATCTGCGCTGCCTGCGATGTTGATGGCTCCTTCTGCCTCCTCCACGATCGAAATGACCTCATCGTCCAGGCCGCTCGTTAAGTCGATCTCTTTAATTCGATTCAGAACGGATTCATAGAGAGTTTTAGTGGCGTCTACTTCGCGCTGTAGAACATTGTATTCAACGGCGTGAGTTGAGAGTTGGAGAGATTCCTCTTCTGCAGCCTGCAGTTGGTGGCTGAGGTTGGTTTTTTGGCTTTCGAGTTGCCCAAGTTTTGCCTCGAGTAGAAACGGAGAATCATATAATGCGTTCTCAAACGCTGACCGCATGTCATCGAGGTTTCGTTTCTCAAGAACGACCTTCGGGTGCTTTTCCTTGTATCGGGTCATGAGGCTATTGACCAAGCCTTCTTGGGATTGAAGCTCGGCGTACCTATCTTGGATGAGTTTGTTGCTGCTGATGCTCGTAATCGTTCTTAACTGGTCGTAAGTTGGTTCATCTCCGAAGTCATCGATTCGGGCGAGATCTGCCTTGAGCAGAGCGATCTCGCCTTCGAGGACGTCGAGGGCGTCCGATCGCTTTGAAATGGTCTCGGCCAGCAGAGCCGTTCGGTCATCCAGTGAAACAACCAGCTTTGACGTTTTCCGGAAGTTAATAAGAGCCTCTTCGGCGTTCCTGAGCTTTAGTTTAAGCCGCTCGGCCTCTCCAGTGAGGACGTTGTTGGCCACTTGGCTTGCCGCTACGCGTCGATTTGCGTGTTGCTTGATGTAGCCGGCAGCGATCCAGTTTATCAATTCTCTCGCGAGGGTCTTGTCGCTGTCGGAAATTGACAAGTCGATGAGTCGAGTTTCCTCGCGGAGTTTTGCACTCGTTCTGCCTGCAAGGTTCCTCGCCAGGTCGTCTATTGATCCTGAGCCTGCATTTTCACCAGCGAACTCTTCGCGGTTGATCAGGTCGTGATCCCTAATGACCTCCCGCATGAGCTTGGTGTTAGCTATCGTTTCAACGATCGTGTTTAGAACGTCATAGTCGCTTAGATCTTGTGTGCCGACTTGTTCAATGTCATCGAGCACCGAGGATTGTTGGTAGTCAACCTGAATGGTGGCAGTAGCTCGGTAGTAGGGCTCAACCTCTTGTGCTTTCTTAAAGGCGACGCCGGTTGAGATCGCGGCAGTCAAGAGGATGATCGGATACTTTTCGAGGAAAAGTTGTCCTAGCTCCTTGACGTTTATGCCTTGCTCAGCCATCGGAATGTGATCGTTGTGTACAGTCTATCGACTCCTTTGTTGGAGCTCTTGAAGAAAACTAAGCTAATTCTCGAGTTAATGCTCTCAGTACTTGTACTGAAATAAGGTGGTTGCGAAAAACTCCGTCGGTTGTAGAGCAGGGGGAAGGGCCTGATTTGTCGCCCAATTTACAAAATTCCAATGAGTGAATGTTGTGATTGTTTTAGGTGGAGATGCAGATGCATTGCGGGTGCAGTTTAATGCTGGTACCTTGGAAAAGAAATCGACGCTTTCAGAAATAAGTCTCACCAACAATTATTGTGTCGTCCTCCGCTACAATTGGAATCTCGTTTTGGGGCTTCTTCTCCAATCGCTTCAGCCTAAACTTTTGGATAACCTCACCTCGGCTGGTCGTGCGTTTTATAATCACTCTTCCCGCCAGCCGCGTGTAACCTCCAGCGAGTGCCATCGCTTGAAATATGTTGAGGCGAATTGAACGAGGAACCTCGTAATATCCCGGACTTCTCACTTGGCCGAGAATCACGAACCGCTTTTTGGCTCTCTGGACAATGCTTACAGTAATCCTTGGATCTTGCAGGTAGTCTGCCTTGTATTTATCTCGAATGAGATTCTGGGCAGCGATTACTGATAAACCGTCTAGTTTGACGGAGCCGATAAGATCGAGGCGAACATTGCCTGCCTCGTCGATGGTTTTTGTGGCATTTAGTTCCTTTTCTTCGAAGAAACTGACTTCGATCTGGTCGTTTGCACCAAGAATGTAGAGCTCTGGGTCGTTGATGTTGTCGAGTTGCTCCTTAAGCTTTAGATCGATGGTTGTGGCAGGATATTGTTTTTTTTCTGAAGCGGAATTACTGGACTCTTTGGTCTCTGCTTCTTCGTTATCGAGCGTGCCTTTCTCCTGTTCTCCTTTTGCGTTTTCCGTTGTGCTTTTTTTTCGAGCGAGATCCACCAGTCGGCTCTGAGTTCCGGCCCAAGTCGGCGAGGGGAGAATGAATGTGCACGTTGCAGCGATCAAGAGGAGATAGAGAAAGGTCTTTGGCATCGTCCTATTAGTTTTGGTCTCTCAGAAATTCAATTAAGGTCGGCGAAGCATTCCCTGTTCCAGGCGGTGGGGTTCGTGCCATTGGCAACGTTTGTTGTTTGCTGAGTATCGCTCCGGGCAACAAAGAATCCAGATGTTTTTAAGACTTGTTTTTGCGATTTCGTGGATTGGCATCCCGGGCAGGGCGTAAGACTAGAACTGGTGGGTCAGATTGAGTGAGATTGTTGAGTTGTTCGGGGCTTGAAGAAGACTCAGCGCCTCTACTCTTGATATCAACCAAGCGATATTGACCGTTGTTGCCCGCCCAGTTCTAGCCCTCAGTTGCACAGAATAGTTTTCCTGGATGATATTTCCGATCCCGGCAGCAAGTTGATTATTCCCCAAAACGGATTGGTTGCTTATAGAGTAGGAAAGTTTACACGAAACTTCTCGATAGATGGTTTTGGTCACCTCGGCTGTCGCGGTGCGTGACTCGGTGCTGATCCCAATCCCTGGGGCTGTTAGGGTCGTAGTCCCGACGGATGCGGATACTTGCCAGCTGGGCGATGGCTGATAGGTTGTTGAGAGCTGAACTGAGGGATTGAGGTTGATTTCTCCGGTGTCCACTTCCTCGTTTCGCGTGATACCTAGTGACATGGTCGCAGTGAGTTTCTCCGAAGGAATATAAGTGAGCCCGACGTTTGGACTGAGCCGATTTAAGTCTCCACTAAGACCTGCGATATCTGCATTGAGTCCGTCTTGCCGAGTTAGACCGAAGGTAAGTCCTGTGCTGAGCGACAGTTTTTGGGTCCTGACATAGTTTAGATTTGCGCTCAACGTCGCGGTCGTCGTTGTTATTGCTGGCGCTTCGATAAGTGAGGAAACAAAGGGTTGGTTTTGATCTGCTATCGAGTACGAGGCATTTGATGAGAAGGAGAATTTTGGCCCGAGATCAGCGGCTAAGTTGAGTGTGTTGTCGAAAGTTAGAGAATCTCCGCCTCCTCCCAGGAGCAAGGTTGGGGTCATAGTCTTTGAAAAGGTTGAAGCGAAACCAGTCGTCACTCTTCGAAATGGAACAACAATCGAGAGAAAAGACTGATGATTGAGAGTATCCAATTCTGTATACTTTAGGAACTTCGTCCACGAAGGTCTGTATCCGAGTTGGATCGTTGTTCGCTTCGCTCGATCCGTGGCAGACTGTATTCTAAATTCACCTCCTAGCAGATTTCTGCTCGTACTGTCAGTTTGGTTTGAGTTTGGAAGATTTATGTTGGAGTCGTGGATAAATCCATATGAGATACTTGGCTTCGCAAGGTCAAGTGTTCCGAGGCGCATGAGCACATCTACTGAAGGGCGAAGCTCCTCCGGGTTGACCGGCAGTGCCAGGATGGGGGAATACTTTACCTGGGCTTTTGGCCCTAGATCTTCAGCTATTGTTGAGAGTCTGTTTGTCGCTCGGTAGTTGACAGTTTGCGTTGTCGTTCCAGGCGTTAGGTCGACGATGCGATTTCCAAAATCATCGAATTCAGCGTAGAATACATTCCCTGTGCGATCGGCCGCGTCGCCGCCTTTCGGTTGCAATAATTGACGGCTCGAGAGCGAGAATGGATCTGGACTTCCAGTCCCAATTTGAGCTTGTGCACCCATCGGAATCGCGGCTAAAAGAGAGACTAGAAGCTTGTTCACGATGTCGTGTCCTGATGCTAAACCACAGATATCGCGAGATCAGTTCTCTGAATCGATCGAGGTCAAGTCAAAGCTTGCATGCCGCTGTTGAATCGCAAACCGGATTCGATCGATCATCAATTCGGGATTCTTGAAAGCGCGGATAGGGCCTCTTTTGAGAGCAACTATTCTCCCAACTACCTGATCTCGGTGTCGGAGGGGCAATTGCAACTTCCACTCATCCTCAATCTCCCCTGGATGAGACGCATTGGATGAGTTTGGGGTGCTCGCTCGTAAGAACTTGAACGATAATTGGCCGGCTAGCTGAACTTGAACTTCGTCTAGTTCGAGGGAATCGAACGCCGGTGACAGGCACTCTTCAAGTTCTTTTGCGGACGTTGCGATTCGAGATTTTTGAATAGCTGCCTCCACGGCCACAGTGGCAGTTTTTCTCCATTTATGTTCGTCATGGTCTTGGCGAAGGCGATCACGGACATCTGAGACGTTTACGAGCTTCAGCATTCTGGTTCCGATGATCGTAGCCAGAACAAGAAGGGCAAAAATCAAGGCTGAATACTGACTCCTGGTCAGCACCATGATGACCGACGCGAGGCAGAGCGTGATTGAGATTCCGTAGAGAACAACCACTGTTTCCCGATGACTAAATCCGAGAGAAAGTAGGCTGTGATGAATGTGCCTGCGATCAGCTACAGAAATAGGGCTGCGGCTTGACCAGCGGCGGATAATTGCGATGGTCATATCATAGATGGGTAATCCGAGCGCCATTAGAGGTATCAGAAGTGCCGTTGCCGTTTCCGCCTTGTTCTTTGTAAGGAGGCTGATAGCAGCAATCAAAAATCCGATAAACATGCTACCGGAGTCCCCCAGGAAAATGCTGGCTGGGTTGAAGTTAAAAATCAAAAAGCCGAGCAATGCGCCACTCAAGCTCGCAGTGAGGAGTATTCCCACGGAATTTCCCGCGCTGATATTTACCCCTAGCAATGTGAGACTTACGATCAACCCAATACCCGCCGATAGTCCGTCTAGTCCATCAGCGAGATTGATCGCGTTCATGCAGACGAGAAACCAGACTAGGGTTGCTAAAAAACTGGCATACCCCAACTCGATGGAGTTCCCGAATGGGCTTGATATGGCATCGATTCTGAAGCCCCCATAATAGGCGATCGTGCCCGCAAGAAGCTGAAATACGATCTTCCAACGTGCTTTAATGTTGCGCAGATCGTCGACGAGGCCCATCAGCATGGCAATGGTTCCTCCGGTAATTAGAATCAACGCAAGATTTGCGGTCGTGGGGGGGAATTGATGGGTCGGTGAATGGAGCCCGATGGTGATGAGCAACCCGAGAAGAAAACCCAAGAAGACAGCAATGCCGCCTCCGAGTGGGATGGCATTCTGGTGGATCTTTCGATAGTGATCCGGATTATCCACTAATCCCAGTCGCAATCCGATGCGTTTTGCTATCGGAGTCGCAACCACGGTTGAAAGGAACGCGATTCCGAAAGTTACTGTGATGTGAGTGGTCGTCATCCTTACACAGCTAACGTTACTGAGGGAGCACAACGGGCAACCGCAACCTAGGTCTGGCTAAAGCGATAGTTCGGTTGATCATTGAATGGTACGTTGTTTTTGACAGCTCTTTTAATCTGAAATCCTGATACCCTGATTGATGCTGATTGCAATTCCATATCTTCCGATTACGGCCCCCAGTTCTACTGGTATTTTCGTATAGTTCTAGCTAAATAGTCCTTCGCGAAGTAGTCGCGATTGTATTTGCTCTCAGTAAATGCTCTCCCATTTCTCCCTAGTTTTGAGCTGAGTTCGGGGTTTGTCTTTAGACGTTCGATTGCATTCAAGAGATCCAGATGGTTTTCTGGGCGGATTGTAAGACCGGCCTCGGCTTGCTCGAGAATCTTTGCTGCCGCTCCCGGAACGGCTAGAATCACGGGTTTTTTCATTGCCATCGCCTCAAACATCTTTGAAGGGAGAACCGTTCTAAATAGGGGATCTTCACGGAGGTGTACAAGGCAGGCGTCAGAGTTCTCCATGATCGTCGGAATCTCGGATTTGCTGACCAATCCAGTGAACTCAAGGTTCTGAATGCCTTTGTCCGCTACCTTTTTCTCCAGCCTATTTCGGTCGGCCCCATCACCGACAATGAGGAGTTCAATCGATTTATCTCCTCGATTTTCTAATGTCTCCGCTGCGGCTATCAAAAGGTCCAGACGGCTAGCCATTCCAACAGTCCCGATATAGACGCATCGAAAGACGTCCGAGGTTTCTCGATGATTGGGAGTTAATGTCACTCCTTGTCCAGGTGTTTGAGGACTGAAGCGGTCGAGATCGGCTCCGTTGGGCACGATCGAGATTTTTTTCCGGGGAACTTTCCGTTCAATGAGTGCCTGCTGGTAGCCGTTCCCAACGGTCACAATGGAATCTGCGGCCCGGTACATGAGCTGTTCAAGGTAGGACAAGAACCGCAATGTGGTGGGCTGGCTGATGGCGCCGACCGCGGCAATGGAGTCTGGCCAAATATCTCGGATCTCCAGTATGAGTGGAACCTGCTTTAAGCGACTCAGAATGACCCCGGCCCAGCCGCAGAAGAACTGTGGAGATGTGGCGAGTACGGCCCTTGGGCGCTTACAGAAAATACCCGCAATGCTGGCGGAAATCATAAAACTCAGATAGTTCAACGTCCGCCGGAGAGTTCCTGAATTTGCCGCAACATAGGTCCACACTCTGATGACTTGAACGCCGTCGAGATACTCCAATTGCCACAGTCGATTCCGGTAGCCCGGGTACACGCGCCCGTGAGGGACATTTGGAGTGCTCGTGATGACAGTGACATCGATCCCTTCAGCAACCCATCGTTTTGCATGCTCAAAGGTTCTCGCTGCTGGTGCGTTCCCTTCAGGAGGGAAATAATGACAGAGAAAAACGATTCTCAATGGTTAAGTGTGTTGCGAAGTTCCGACTATCTTGTCAGCACGGCGTGAGTGTGTAGGAGATCAAGATGTCCTTTCCCTTGACGGCGTAGCAGAGCGTCTTCCTGGACTGTTCAAGCCCGAATTCTGGGAAGTAGCTCGTTGTTTCCTCACTAAGTAATCCGTCACCCGAAAACTGAATTGAGAAGCTACCCTCTGGGTACGCAATCGTTGCTCGCTGATCCTCTCGATTAATGATGCGACAATTAGGAGCAAGGTTGATGAAGGATTTGATTTCAACGGGATGCTTGGAGGAGATCTCATCGGTGACCGTAAGCTTGATCGGTTGTGTAAGCTCAAAACGCCTCTTAACGTGAGACTTGGCCGGAAGGCGTTCGTATCCACTGTGTCCTCCTGCAAGACTGAAGGAGCGAGCATCGTCACAGAACTGGACATCTTTTGGATAACCGCGCCGTCCGACTCGAAAGGCACCCCAGAGGTCGCATTGATTCGTGCCGTTAATCTCGATCGTGTTGTGGGCCCGTGTCGACCTCGCATAATCCCTGCGGGCGCCGATCACGTATTCGAAATTGCCGGTATCTACTATGACTCGGTGCGAGCGAAGTGATAACTCGTAGCTCAACAAATCGGCATGAGCATGACCAGGAATGTAGTCGGGTCCGATTGGTCCAATGTCACACACTAAGCAGTTTCCCTCTGCATCTCTGTATCCGTAGTAGCCCGCATCCTTGAGAGCCCACGAGCCGTCTCTGTCAGCTGCTTGTTCCTCGGCGTTAGAGTTAGTTTTCTGCCTGCATTCGAGATGCTCTGAAACATGTTTAATGAGTTCGTTTGGTTCGTGATAAATGCCGAAGGTGCTATCGTTGAAGAGGGCGATCTTTCCGTCAGGGTGGCACATCTTTTCGACAGCCAATAGGGCTCTTCTAAGGGGGGCTTCTACGAGGTCCTGGAGGTGGCTGTGGCCTGTGCTGTGCAGAAGGTAGAGAAGGTAAGTCATCCTGATATGATACATCGGGCTGAGCTCAAAATGTAGTCCGTCAGGTAGGAACTGCTCGGTGATTTCTGTGGCGAGTTCATGTTCTCCAATCTCTCGCCACTCCCTTCCAATCGTTCCTCCTATGCAGGCTCCGAGGAAAGCCATAGCCGTGATATTCTCAAAGAGATGGTTGCCAAGAAGGTGTGTTTCGAGATTGTGACGAAGGTATGTTGCCTGGCAAAAAAGTGACTTCCAAAGCTGCGAGCACAGCTCTTGGTCCTCGGTCAGTTTGTCTCTGTGATTGTAATAGAAATACTGAGTCCAGTTCAGGATTCTCAACGAAGTAGGATAGGGCGCCCAAGATGCAGATCCCCTGTGTGGTAGCTCGTTGACAATCCAATCTTCGACCACTCGTTTGGCGTCGTCGAAAGAGAGTTCGTGGATCCACTCGAAGTAGTGCAGGTTATAGAGCCAGAGTAAATCGACTCCTTTAGCTCCGTTCCATTTGGGAGGGAATTGAAGATCTTTCTTTTGATTGAGGAACTCGAATGTTCCCTGTTTCACTCTTGTTCGAGAGTTCCTTCCTGGTGGAGGGACGAGGACCGGGACACTTGATCCCGATTCAAAGCCCGGAAACTGTGGGGCCTCATAGTTCGAGAATCGAGTCGGACTAAACTGGCCTGGAAACAGCCGGCGCTTTAGTTGACCGACTATTTGCCTCCGTTTTAGATGTTGGAGGGTGTGGAATAGGTGGCGGATCTGCACGGAAAACACTCCTGAGAATGAAAACAATAGCAAGTGATAGAATCGTTATTGCAAAGACTCAGCATCGACCAAAAGTACGATGATTTAGGTCGACATATTGTTCCTAGCCTCGAAGACCTTTGCTCCTATGTTGAATTCATGAATTGCCCGGAGCCGGCAAAAGTAGTAGCCCTCAACACCGTCCAGAAATCCGCGTTTCAAAACGTAGAGGAAGATAAACATCAGCAGCGGTTTGGCCGGTAGTCGGATAAAGAGAGCTTTGAGGAATTTTCGCCTTTTCAGGGGGTCCGATAAAAACATGAATCTGACTGGAGGTAGGGGAATAGATAGTTGGTCGATCCGTCTTGCCGCGTTCCAATCGGAGAACTCGTTTTGTTTTCTTATCCAAAACGACAGATCTTGATTTGACTCGTGATCGAGGGGTGATTTAAGGCGCTTGCAGACCCCCTCTGAGACAATGTTCTCGTGAACTTCGGCGTCCCAGCCGCCTTGGTTGCGCATTCCGAGATCCTCATATTTTGCTTTGCCTTTTCTGAACAGTCGAAGCATCCAGCCGTGACTCCACGAGTGTCGCATCCAGCGTCCCAGGAAG
Source organism: uncultured Verrucomicrobiota bacterium (assembly GCA_964342405.1). GTDB lineage: Bacteria > Verrucomicrobiota > Verrucomicrobiia > Limisphaerales > AAA164-E04 > UBA2970. Next base: position 52,125 of record CAYFGX010000006.1, read on the forward strand.
ATGAATTTCCAGCGAATATAGTAGGCGTCGATGGATCGAGATTGAATAGCTTCTTGGATCTCAATGCGTAGCTCTTCTGAGACTCTTTCATCTGCATCCAGGATGAGGATCCAGTCGTTGCGAATATCAAGATTCTCTAGGGCCCAGTTGCGTTTCTTCGGCCATCCTCCTGAGTACGTGAATGGATGCACTTCTGCACCCCATTTGCGGGCGATATCTGCCGTTTTGTCCGTGCTGTGTGAGTCAGCGAGTAAGACTTGATCTGCGAACTCGATGCTTCGTAAACAGTCGAGGATATTTCGCTCTTCGTTCTTTGTCGCGATGATGACTGAGATGGGAAGTTTCAATATCGCTTTATCTGGGGCAGTGAGTTTGCAGATCTTCCGCAGGAGTCGTTTTAGGGCTATGTAGAAGCTCGCTGTAGGTTTGCTTCATCTGTCGTCCGATCGAGGGCCATGCAAACGTGCTTAACACGAGAGATCTGCCACGTAGTCCAGACTCTCTCCTTGTCTCTGGGTTACGGAGATAACCTTCGATGGTTTCAGCCCACAGGCCCGGTTCGCGGGGAATCCACGCGCCCGCACCAGATTCTTCGAGAATGTTCCATGGCGTATGGACCGATGCGATTACCGGAGTTTCGGAAGCCAGTGCTTCGGCTGCGACGATACCAAAATTCTCAGTCTTGCTGGGAAGTAGAGCGAGATCGCCGGATCGATATGCGAGGATCTTTTGAGTTTGATCTACTTCACCAAGGAAACGAACAGAGTCTAGGACTCCGTGGTCGTCGAATGTGGATTTGAGGTCGCGAGCATAGGCATGCTCGTCTGGGCCGCATATTAGGAAGAGGAGGTTCGGGAACTCATCTCTCAGCGAGCGAATCACCGCAGCCATCATTTCGAGTCCCTTGATTGGGTGGATTCTCCCGACATAAGTGAGAACAGGACGCTGCTGCTCGATTTTGAGTTTTGAACGAGCCTCCTCCCTTGATGGTAGTTGGGAGAAATCTTCAGGTTGAATTCCGTTTGGAATCGTAACGCAGGGCGGTGTTAAGTTGAGAGACTCAATGTTCTCCTGCTCTTGTTTCGATGTAGCGTGAATCAGGCATGCGTTGTTGATTATGTCTTTCTCCCAGGCCGCGAAATAGCATCTCTTGAGAATACCCCGTCTGTTTAGGGCTTCGGGTTCAAGCGAACCGGCTGGGCGAACGATGTACGGAAGCTTCAGTCTTCTTGCCACATTACTTGCAATCAGTCCGGGGTAGAGCCAGAGGCTGTGAATGTGTAGGAGGTCATGCTGAGGGGCAATGCTCTCCAGAAGAATTCGTAGTTCAGGTGAGTAGCCCCAGTGACGCAAGTAACGCGTATTGCAGGCGAAAACTTGACCTCGGCTGAGCTTGGGTTCGGTTTGATTTTTCAGTCGGTCGCCCAGGTAAGCTACAGATACATCGACTCCGACTTTTTCTAAGCTGGTAACGAGTTGGACGAGGGCATGAGTTGGTCCAGAAGAGTTAGTCAGGCCCGGGATGACATGAAGAACTTTCAATTCTCGATTTGTTGCTCCCGCCAATCTCGCGCGGATCTGATCTCGAGCCTGGGAATTGCGCGTTTGATGGTTTCTTTCGGTTGGGGGCCTGATGCCTTGTTCATGATGTCGGGAAGACGGTCTACCAGAGCAACGGAGTAGCCCAATAGAATTGGTAGCGCCGTCGTCCCTAACAGCACCGAGGCTTCGACCATTCCGTGGATGGCGAGAGATGCGAGGAGGCCCACCGGAAGTGCGACGAGTTCTGGATGGCTGCTGCCGTAGAGTTCGTATTTTACGGATCGCATTCGGACTAAGAATTGAACGAGGAAGGAAAGGAAAATGGCGGCTCCCACGATTCCGACCTCGGTTAGGATCTGTAGAAACGCGTTATGGCAGTTTGCGGAGGAGTTTCCGAAATGAAGCCAACCAATCCCGATGACAGGACTCTTCTGATATTGTCGATAGGTCCAATTCCACATTCCTTCCCGAGTGTTCTTCTTGTTTCCTCCCTCGAAGATTCGTTCGGCACCTGGAATTTTCGAAAGTAGATTCTGCCCAGTCGTCATCGCTACGATCTGGAGGCCAGCGATGGGGAGAGCGACGCAGAGTATAACGGTCGTCGCTCTCTTCTGGAGAAAGGGCTTTGTTGCGATTAGTGTTCCCGCGATTGCCATGAGCGTTGCTCCTCTGCTTCCGGATCCGAGGATCACAATGGCCAATAGGATTGAACTGATAAAGCAAACGGCCCTCAGTTTGAATCCCGTTTGCCAGAAGCCGAGAAAGAACGAGAAAATAAACATTGGGCCTGCTGCTGCTCCGATGGTATTCGCGTTCATGCCTCCAACTGCAAGCCTGTCTCCGCTTGTATTTGCCTCAGGATTCGCCAGATAGGCACCGAAGAGAAAAAAGCCGGCGATCGTTCCTGATAGAGCGAGTAGTTTTAGTCCTGAAGAGAGTTGCTGTTCGGACTTAGTCGTGTAGGCCATGTAGACGCCCGATAGTATGGACATGAGGAACATCCCTTTGTTGAGGAGACCGTGACTGATCTTGTCGCACCATAGAGCTCCTGCCGTAAAAAACACCGCAAAGAACATGAATGCTTTGGTTGTAGATCTGAAGCTCTCCGCTTGATACACGAAAATGCCCAATCCCACCATCGCGACTGTGAGAGCAAGCCGAAAATACTTGATGCCCGTTGAGGCATCGCCCGAGACGGAAAGAGGGGCGACGATGAAGAATATCGCCGCCACTAGATACATCTTGTTTGTTTGCGTCATTTCCGTGGTTAGTTTTTTTCAGCGTCTTTGAATCTGGTATTCGGCTGAAACCTGGAGTTTTTTCGCCCGATTTTTTCGCCCCAGGCGATTCTGTCTAGGTAGGTCTTCCATGCCGAAAGGTCCCGTCGCTTAGAGCAAATCCTTGGCGAAACTCTGATGACTGAAATCAGTGCTTTGAGGGTGACGAAGCAAGGTTGAGATGATTCTGTGTTTAAGAGGCCTCTCAACAGGTTCTTGGGTAAGTTGAACAAGAGAAAAGTGAGGAATATCCACATCCTATTCTTTTCGTCGTTTCGAAGCCGGTAAATGAGGCGGTTGCGAATGATCTGAATCATTCGCTTTTCTCTCGCTTCTTGAGTCGTCGTTGCCGAACCGGAATAGTGTCGAACCCATGGCTTCTGTGCGACTGCGATTCCCTCTCTCCTCCGATCAAGTCGCCTGCACAAATCGTAATCTTCGTAATAGCTGCCATAGATTGGATCGAACGGGCCGACCGCCCTCAAATCATTCCAACGGATCATGAGGGCGACCGCTGGAACCTTCGTGATAGACGAGATCGCAGCTTCTGAACCAAGAATTGCGTCCTCGCGAAGGCAGGTCTCGTAATTGATGTCTAGCTGGTCGTTGTCGTATTGTTTCACCGTTGGCGAAATGGCTGCGATTCCGGGCGACGCCTCCAGAATATCTGCGCAGTCAGGAATCCAATTGTACTCGCTCCACGTATCCTGATTGAGCAAGACGACTGCGTCTCCAGCGCATTCTCTATGTGTGAATGCGAAATTGTTTGCTTCCGCAAAGCCCATTGGTTTGTCCGTCTTTATGATGGAAAGAGGGAGGTCGTTTGATTGGATTTTGGAGAGGCAAGGTGTGTCAAAGTTGTCAACGATCAGAAGGTGAATATCATGCCTTTTCGAGGGGCGAATGGACTCGATACACTTCGGAATCCACCGGTTTCCCTTGTAGGCTACGATCACGACAACAACCTTCATCTCATTGCTTGCTCGCTGAAGAGGGGCGGTTCATCTGCAATCTATTGCTGGCGGGCTGAGAGAAATCGTTCGAGTGAATCTCGCCAGTGTGGGATTTCTGTCCTAAGTGTTTGTGCGAGCTTCCCGTTCGCCAGGACGGAATATGCAGGGCGCTGAGGCCCCGAATCAAACTCGCTTAGTTTGGCAGGTTCAATCGTGGCGGGAAAACTTGGGTCGAGTTCTTTGATTGCCAAGGCGTACTCGTAGCGCGTCGTTGAACTGCTGCTTACAAGATGGAAGAGGCCGGTAAGCTCTTGTTCTATGCACGCATAGGTATACTTTGCAATGTCCACGGTTGATGTCGGAACTGAGAACTCATCGTCCACGATTCTCAGAGCTTTGTTCGTTTTTGCCCAGGTTCTCAGCTTGGAAATGAAGTTTCGTTCTCCTTCGCCATAAACCCAGCTCGTCCGCAGGACCAACCACGGAGCGTCTGAATTTGAAATGGCACTCTCTCCGCGTAGTTTGCTTTCGCCATAGACGTTGAGTGGATTCGGTGAATCTGCTTCGACATACGGTAGACCTTTGGCTCCGTCGAAGACGTAGTCGGTGCTAAAGTGGACAAGCCTAGTCTGGAACTTGCCACATAATGAAGCTAGGCTTTCGACGGCTCGATGATTCACTGCCATTGCCTGAGCCGATTCTGATTCAGCCCTATTGACATCGGTGTAGGCGGCGCAGTTGATGGTCACATCGGGACGAAAGGTTTCAAACTGCTCTTCTAACTCTGAGAAAGCGGTGACATCGAGATCAGATTTCGAAAGCGCGCAAAGCTTCGCCGGTTTCAGTGCCAACAAGTTCGTGAATGCACGCCCGAGCTGGCCATTCTTTCCGATCAATAGAATTCTCAAGATGTCGTTGGATGGGAATTTGTTTGACCGTTTGTCGGAATCGAAAAGCAATCCAACTCTGATGAGGCTCTCAAGGTCTCGAAAGAGGGAAGGTTCTGGTCGCGCTCGGAGACGACGGGAGTTTCAACTTGCCAAGGAATATCGATTGCAGAGTCGTTCCACAGGATGCCGCCCTCTAGTTCGGGGGCATATTCAGCATTCGTTCGATAGAGCACAGTGGCTCCGTCAGAAACGACTTTGAATCCGTGGGCGAAGCCAGCCGGAATGTAGAGTTGTCTACAATTCTCCGAGGAAAGAAACTCTCCGTGCCAGCGACCGAAGCTTGGCGACTTCGGCCTGATATCGACAACAACGTCCCAGATTTCACCAGCAACGACTCGGACTAGCTTTAGTTGAGATTTTGGTGGTCGCTGAAAGTGGAGCCCCCGAATGACATTTGCCACCGAAAACGAGTAGTTCTCTTGGACAAAATGCCCTTCGAGGCCGTGTGCCGCGAATTCTGATTGCTTGAACGATTCGAAGAAGAAACCGCGGTCGTCCTGGTAAACCTTGGGGGTCACCAAAACGACTTCTGGAAACTTTGTTTGGGCGAAAGTGGCTGGCATCTACGGATTGGTCCTCGGCGAATTTATTCTGTGTTGGACTTGAGTAATCCAGAGAGGTAGAGGCCATAGGGGCCTGACTTCAGTTCCTCAGCAAGGGATTCGAGATTGGCGTCCGTAATCCATTTTTGCCGCCAAGCGATTTCTTCGGGGCAAGCGATTTTTAGCCCTTGGCGCTTTTCAATTGTGCCCACAAATTGACTAGCTTCCAAAAGCGAATCGTGGGTACCCGTATCTAGCCATGCCGTTCCCCTCCCTAATACTTGCACGCTCAGTGCTCCATCGCGGAGGTAAAGATTATTTAAATCGGTGATCTCTAGCTCTCCCCTGTCTGATGGCTTAAGAGTTTTGGCAAATCTTGCGACTCGATGGTCATAGAAGTATAAGCCGGTTACTGCGAAATTGGATTTGGGGTTTTGAGGTTTCTCCTGGATATCGGTGGCCTTGCCTTGCTGGTCAAATGCTACGACTCCGTAGCGTTCCGGATCTTTAACTTCATAGGCAAACACGATTGCTCCTTCGCTAGATGCGGCGGACTCTTGGAGGCGATTCGAGAGTTGATGACCGTAGAATATGTTGTCTCCAAGCACCAAGCAGCAGGCTTGATTGTCGAGAAAATCTTCTCCGATGATGAAGGCTTGGGCAATGCCTTTGGGCTCTGCTTGGGTTGCGTATTGCAGTGAGATTCCCCATTGCTCACCTGAGCCTAGTAGGCGCTGAAAGAGGGGGGTGTCTTGTGGCGTTGAGATAATGAGAATATCTTTGATTCCCGCGAGCATGAGCGTCGATAGGGGATAGTAAACCATCGGCTTGTCATACACGGGGAGCAATTGTTTGGAGACCGCACGAGTTGCAGGAAACAGTCTTGTACCTGACCCGCCAGCTAAGATAATGCCCTTCATTGCTTTCCTGGAGTGTCTGTAATTCCAAGTCTCTGTAGGTCATACCGCTGGTCGAGAATGTCCCGCCACCAGGCGTCGTTGCTGAGGTACCAATCAACGGTCTGTGCGAGTCCCGATTGGATATCGTGCTGTGGAGTCCATCCAAAGGTTTGCTCTACCTTAGAATTGTCGATGGCATATCGGAAATCGTGGCCCGGCCTGTCCGTGACGAACGTAATCAAAGCATCGTGGCCATTCGCTCCCTCGGGGATGGAGCTGGGGTGTTTCTCATCGAGTAGCGAGCAAATCGCCCTGACCAGTTGTAGGTTTGAATGCTCTTGGTTCCCTCCGATGTTGTAGGTTTCTCCTGGTTGGCCTTGGCTTAAGATTTCTCTCAGCGCGGACACGTGGTCACTCACGTGAATCCAGTCTCGAACATTGTCGCCTTTGCCGTAGATTGGAATCGGACGTCCGTGGATCGCTTTAAGAATTACCAGCGGGATGAGTTTTTCCGGGAATTGGTACGGGCCGTAGTTGTTAGAGCAATGCGTGATTAGTACGGGGAGTTGATATGTCTTCCCGTAGGAACGGACGACGAGGTCGCTCGATGCTTTGCTGGCAGCATAAGGCGAGTTGGGTTGGTATGGAGTGGATTCTGTGAACGTGCCCGTGGGACCGAGGCTTCCATAGACCTCGTCCGTTGAAACATGTAAAAATCGTCGACCGGAGAACTCGCCATTCCAGTAAGTGCGACAGGCCTCCAGTAAGTTGAAGGTCCCCATGATGTTTGTCTGCAGAAAGGGTTCGGGGCTATTGATCGATCGATCCACGTGAGACTCAGCCGCGAGGTGCATGACGTGATCGATTCTGTGATGTTTTACAAGTTCGATGACTTTGTCTGGCTTGGTGAGGTCGATTTGCTCGAAATGATAGTTCGTGTGAGAAGAGATACGGTCCAGGTTCTTCAGATTGCCCGAATAGGTGAGCGAGTCTAGGTTGACGAGGATCTCCGGTGGGTTTTCGTCGAGGATTTGATGAATCAGATTTGATCCGATAAACCCTGCTCCCCCTGTCACGAGTAATCTCATATCCTTCAGTCTCTCTCTTGGAAATCTTGGGCCGCTGCAATTATTGAAGAAGGTACCTTCAAAACTCTCGTGTTTAGCAGCATTAGATAGGCTTCGCCCCTGTCAGTTCTCCGTCGGAAGAACTAACCCGCACGAGTTTCGGCTATTCAAGGAGCACTCCTAGGCGCTTCCCACGTTCATCTTGAATCATCACTAAATCGTTAGTAGTGAGCTTCTTAAGTGTGGTGATGACGTGTTTTGGCACTCAAGATACCACGATATTGGGAATTCTCAACCTGTTTGTGGGAAGTGGTCGCTCTCCCCAGGAAGCTATTCCCTTCACCCCATGTTATCGAGCTCGAACGAGAGAGGTGATCTCGCATGTAATCTCGTCAATATGGGATGGCAGGACCGGCGAATTGACGACGTGATCCGCCGATTCTAGTTGTGGCGCCACCCATGTCTCTTCAGGTTTGATCACTCGTTGGAGGAATGTTTCTCTGATGCTCTCCTTGCTTCTTCCCCTTTCTTTGGAATCTCGCGCCAGTCGTCGCTCAAGGCGGGTCTCGATTGGGCAATCAACAAAAATGGTCTTCTGAAAGACCGAATGGAGAGCGGGGGAATAGAATGCCCAGAGTCCTTCGATGAAAACAAGTGGCTTAGCATCTAAGACTCGGAACTTGCGTTTTCTGGTGTGAGAGCTGAAGCAGTATTCGGGAATACGCGCTGGATTCCAATCGCGGAGGGAGCGGACCGCATTGAAAAGTGTTGCCCAGTCAATCGCTGTGGGGATATCGAAATCTTGTTGCTCTCGCTTGGCGACAGGAAGATGAGCGAGATCCCGGTAGAAGTCGTCGAGCCGGATATGAAGGCATTTAGTCTCGAATGTTTGCGCAAGGGTTTCGGCTAGAGTGCTCTTGCCTGAAGCACTCCCTCCTGCGATTCCCACAAATGTGGGAGGGCCTGAACGGTGTTTTTCCAAGTTGCAGTCTCTGTTCCTGAACGCTTTTCGTCAGAAGCGCAGAAAGACGTAGAGAACGGCCAATGCGATATGGCAAATGGCGAAAGGAATCGCTGCGCGTACGAAACCCGCAAAAGACAGCTTTAGTTTGTATTTATGGATAATCGTCACCGCCACGAGAGTCGAGGCGCTCCCGATGGGCGTGAGATTTCCCCCAAGGTTCGCCCCAAAAATCAGCGCCCACCAAAGGCCTGATTCGGTCGGAGTCCCAGCCGCTGCGAGAATTTTCGCTAACATGGCCGCAAGGGGGATATTATCCGTGACCGAGCTGAAAACTGACGAGGAGAGCAGGAGGGTCATTTGGCCGACGCTACCGCCGTCTCCTATGATTATATTGATCCCTTTTCCGATCAGTTCGAGAACCATTGCGTGTTCCATGACGTTAATCACGACAAACAATGCCGCGAAGAAGGCTATCAAGTCCCAGTCGATGGCCCGGTAGAATTCATCGACCTCCGACTTGTATCGAATCAGCATAATCGTTGCGAAAGCAACGGCGACAAAGCCCATCCCCAGATCTCGTGCGATTGGGAGGACGCTGGTGGTTGCGATAGTGATGATGAAAAGCCCGAGAACCGCGGTCGAGAACTTGAAGAACAAAGGGCTTTTGATGCCATCGTTTTCGTCGAACGAAGCGACTAGTTCCGCTGACTCTTTTTGTCTTTCTGCAGAACTAAGCGGTGCGATCTTGTAGAGGCGAGCACCGAGGAGAATGGTAACCACCGTCGTCACGGCGACGTATGGACTTGCCATGAGAAAGAATTGAAGGAAGCTGATTCCGGCCGCGTTTCCGACGAGAATGTTGGGAACTGAGCTGATAAGCGTTAGGAGTCCTCCGACATTCGTGAGAAGACCTTCGATAAGGAGGAATCCCAAGAGTTTCTCGTTTTGGTTTAGCTTCTTGAGCGAGACTCCGGTGAGGGAGCCGACGATAATCATGGCCGTTACATTGTTGAGCACGGCCGAGAAAACCACTGTCATCAGGCCGTAGTACCAAAGGAGCTTCAGCGGATCTCCTTTCGATGTTTTGGTCAGCTTGACTGCAATCCAGGTGAACAGACCTGATCGGGAGGTCACGTCGACAAAAACGCTGGAGCCGAGGATAATCGCGATGACATTCCAATCAATCGACGGAATATAGATTGGCAATGAGATCTCATGGCCACCAGGCAGCTGCACTGCGCCGAATGGGATGAGGCCGAATGCCGTGCCCAAGATCAGTGAAATGACGGCGAAGAGACTGACAATCAGTGATTTTTTGGCATGGATCTTCTCTTCGAAGGCGAGGCAGCCGATCATCAAGACAAGAACGCTTGTGAAGAAGAGAGTGGTTCCTAAGGTGACTTCGTGGTGGATCGATTCCATGAAATGAAACGGTAAGAGCGGGAAGGCTTAGACAACGAGCACGGGAATTTTTCGAGTTTCGTTAATCAACCGGTCGGCAAGCCCGTGAATTCCTGGCTGTTGATGGTCAATGCCCTTGATGACGAGTAGCTCGACGCTCTGTTGGTCAATGTGCCGCCTGAATTGGTCGTATCCGTCGGCGAATTCGACAATCTCATCTACCTGGATTGTCGGCGTGAGGGAGCGTAATCGGTCTCGACAGGAGGAAATATAATCGTGAGGGTCTTTTAGGAGTTGGGAATGGATTTGAGACCGGGCGTGTTCCGTGTCAATCGTGGTGATTTTTGAAATTGCCTCCATGTATCGATCGAAGGTGGTTTGGTCTTCTAGGTGCACGAGAATGAGTCGGCCCTTGGTGTCCACAAAGCGAGCTGCATAGTCGATGAGCTGGTGATCGCCGGTCAAATGATCTGTGACAGCCATGACTCGAGTATTGCCTTTCAGTCCATAGTTCTCTGTCGTTGCTTTTGGATGCGGAACAACGAGGACGGGCGGTTCGGCTTGATGGATCAAGGTATCAAGCCGCGATCCCATGCTGTTTTGATAGCACCAATCCTCTGTATCCAGATTGCGGTATGTTACAATCAGATTGGGCCGGATGGTCTGCACCTGCTCTAGGAGAGTGGCGGTCGAGTCGTAGCTCCCTTTGTCAAGGTGACTAAACTCAGGCGCGTTGGTCGCAGGCAGCACGGGCGTCAGGGACTTGCGAACCGCCTTTCCGAAGACTTCTGATGATTCTGCCGAAAGATCTGTGATAATGAGTATCTTGCTGAACTCGATGCTGTGCGGCTCGTAGATTGGCCTGATAGCAGATCGGAAGGCACTCTCGAATTGATCAACCTGAGACATTGCGTTGTGGGAGGGATAGTCGTGAGAAAAGGGAAACCGATGCAATCTTAAAGTGATGGGACGTCAGTAAGTGGGTGCCTTGAGGTGGTCGCTAGTGTAGCGTTCGACTAGAACGGAACCACTCCGGGCAGTGCTCTCGAGGAGAAACCCGTGAGTTCGATACTTCCACGTTGAAAAATAATCTCTTTTTCTAAGGATGGCAGGGAGTCTGCTTCTATTACTTCTGTTGGTATAGACGAGATTTCGCCAGGGCCGTCCGTTTAGGGGTTTTGAAAGGGGGCGACAGATGGCAACAAGGGTGTCGCGAGAACGATAATCGGTCCGGTATTTTGGAGTTTGTATCATCTTGCATTATTCGTGTAGCCCTTCGTCGTGGTTGGCGAAGGGCGTTTTTTCGTTTTTAGAATCGTTTTTTTGTAGGGTGAGATACCTAGGTGTTACATTTTTGGAGCGGAGGAAAGCCTTGCTATGAAACTTTTGGGGTGCTTCAGTTAGGGAAACCCAGGTCAATATGAAAGAAGAAATCTCTACTCAGCCGAGCAAGAACATGGCGGGAAAACGCGGGGGAGGGTTTACCTTGATCGAGTTGCTGGTGGTGATCGCAATCATCGCCATTTTGGCGAGTATGCTTTTACCGGCCTTACAAAAAGCCAAACAAGCCTCTTACGGGGCGGGGTGTCTCAACAATCTTCGCCAGTTTTCGATCGCGAACACGGTATATGCGGGGGATCACGATGACCAGAGTGTTCCGCTCATCGAGAAACGGCGGAGCGGCGATACGCAGATCTGGATGGCGAATCGGCAATTCCGGGCGATTATTGGTTACTCGGACAATGCCAATTCAACTGTCCAAACACCTCGTGAGTATCGCTGTCCAGCGGATAAGGCCATCTTTAATCCTCGACTCTACGCTTACGCGAACAATCCGACCTCTTCGAATCAGGACAATCGGGGGACACTCACCAGTTACAGTTACAATTTTGAGGATTGGTTTCCGACTGGAGGGCGCGGCTGGGCTTTGGCAAGCAAGGATCACGCGGGCCACAAACTGAGCACCGTCCGATCTCCGTCCGAGAAGCTGATTTTTCATGATGGGCATGATTGGTGGTCCCGTTGGGGGGGCGCTGACCATACCAAGGGGTGGGATAAGTTAGGACAGACGGGGAGCGTTCAGGACTACAAGAACGCCGGTACGGGTGGGCCGACGCTCTATCGTCACAACGAAGGGGCCAATCTAGCATTCTATGACGGGCATGCGGCTCGGATGGCCAAACATCTCGTATGGGGAGCCGAGGATTTCAACGCCAGCCCTCGGCGCCCGGGTATGTGGGTTGCCGTTCCCCAAGTTTGGAACAAGTACCGGTAAACTTCGTGGCTTTCAAACCTCCAAAAGGGGGAAACCTAGTTGCGGCAAGGTTTTGACAAACTGACGAAAAATGGCATGGTCGCTGAGCCGTTAGGAAAATTCCTATGAATCGCTTCGACTTCTTATCACCTCGTTTGGATGCAGCCATGATCGCCTGTTTGGTCTTGGTTTGGTTGGTTGTCGTGGGGTGTGCTATTTCCAGCTTAAAGGAACACACCCCGGAAGGCGGAATTCGGAAGATTTGGATTTTTATCATCGTGGCGTTTCCCTTGGTCGGGTTGCTGATCTACCTTCCGTTCGCAATGGATTGGAAACGTTACATGGACAATCCGCTCTTGAAGGCGTTCCGGGATCAGGACGAAAAACGACCCTATTCTTGACCGCAGCCGGTTTGAAGATACGGCGACTAAGAATCTGGGACTGGGACGCTAAGGAACTTGAGAGGTTTAATTTCGTCGTCTCATCGTGAGTGCAGGTTCCCTGTTTCGGACGAATTTCTTGTCTGAGTTCCAGTCATCCAGATTGTTCCGACCCAACAGCCGATTCCTTTCTGCTTGGACGATCTTGGAGCGATTCCTTAGGCGAGTCGTCTTTCTTATCGCCTTTTCCGGATATGCCATTCTCTCGACGGCGCAAAGTTTACTTGAGGGCTTCGATCCTGGGGCAATTGCTTACTTGAAGGAGATTGCCCCCAATCTGAATCCGGGAGCGAGTCTCGCTTCACAGCGTTGGCTCGACCCAGGTGTTTCGAATGTGTTGGATGGGGGCGATTGGAGGGCTGTCCTAGAGCGCGCGCGGAATTCAAATCCGAGTCAATTAAACTCTCTCGCAGACCGCTATCAGGGATATCTTTCCACTGATCAGCGCCAGCAGCTTGAAGCCTTCTTGAACCCAGACTCAGATGAGCGTGAGAATCCGGGGAGGGGAGACTTGGAGCTGCAAATGGAGGAGGATGCCGTGATCTTGCCTGAAGAGCAGGAAACGTTCGAGGCTCTCCCAGTTGATGAGGAGGCGAATGTTGAACCGCTGTTTCTGGGGGAGCGGAGTGAACAGGGCTACTTGCCGCGTTTCGGAGCGGCCGAGGGTCGCCTGAACTCCAACGTTGAGCCGTTCCTCTTCGTGCCCTACGTCTTTCAAGATGGAAACTTTGACTATGATACTGCGGACCTCGTACTGCACCCTCTCTACTTTGACTTTCGAGCCGTGGATGTATTCGCCTTTTACACAGACAACGCGCTGCTGTCCGATACCGACAAAGAGGAGGACGTGACGATTGCGACAAACCTTGAGTTTTCACTCGTTGTCTTGATCAACGATTCCTTTCGTCTGGCTTCTGGGGCTTCCTTGATCTACCTACCGTTGACGCAAGAATTCGGGTTCTCAAATTTGGGTGGCGCGGGGCTTCGTGGGGGGGCTACCGGACAGACGGAAGCGGTCTACAACATCCCGATGGGGGCTTGGGACCTCAGGGTTTATGATACTTTTTCGATCCAGAACTACAATTATGCGGGTGGTAGAGACAGCGGTTTTGCTGTGTTCCGACGTCGGGATGGGGGCAGCAATGGGTTGGCGAACCGGTCACTCGTCGGTGTTGATGGCCATAACGTAGCGCTTTCACAGGCAAATCTGGATGCCTTGCAAGCTCAGAGGCAGCAGCGGTTCGATGCCGATGGAACAGAGTTTCGCAACGTGCTAGGAGCAGAAATGACTCGGCTCTTGCCTGGAGACACTCAGTTGATGCTGCATGGGGGGCGATCAGACAGCTGGTTTAAAGGTTTGTCTTTTGGTCTTCCCGGGCGCACGGAGCAAATCGGAGTCACCCTCACATCACTCCGGGAAAACATGCGCTTCAAGCCGAGTCTCACGCACAACTTCTTCCGCTCAAACATCCGTGACGGTACGGATCGCTTAACGAGTCTGGCCTTCAATGGTCCCCTCACAGACTACGTCGATCTATCCGTAAAGGTTGGCCAGTATACGCCTGGAGGGCTTGTGGGGGATGCCTTTCTTTGGGGTATTGAACTGAGTCACAATCCTCGTCCATCACTCTTTCATTCGTTCTATATTCAAAGGGGTGCAGCGGGTCCGAATCTTGATCTCACCCGTGAGCTTGGGTGGAGTCTATCGTGGACTGTTGGGCCGTACACCAACCTCGATTTCGTGGTTGAGCAGCGCGAGTTTCTAGACTTAGATGGAGACGGAAGTGGCAGCCAGGAGTTTAGAGTTGGCGGCATCCTTGGTCAGGACCTGGGGACAGGCCTCTATGGGACCTTTGGTGTGATCTATCGTCAACTAGATTTTCAGAGCGCACTCTTTGGGGAAAACGAGATTTGGACGACACGGTTTCGCGTCGACAAGCGCTTATCTGACACTCTTTCCATCGGGTTAACGTACCAGATCGAGAATTGGAATTCGAGTCTTGCGCGTGGAAGCTTCTTGGAAAACTTGGTTATCCTGAATATGACCAAGCAATTATAAGTATTGGGTTCTTGATTTACGCAGGTTTGTTAGCATGAAAAGAATGAGGCGATTGATCCTGACGATTTGGTTGGTCACAGTTTTCTGCGCGGGAGCGCAGAGTGCTGTGGCACAGGGCGAACCGGAGGCCGGAACGGAAGAAGTAATCGATTCTGTCAGTAAGGCCTTAGAAGGAGCCGCAGCAGGGGTGGCTCTTGCCGAGCAGCTTTCGCAAGATCTCCAACGGGACCTGATCGAGCAGGTGTCGGCTGAGGTTTCTTCCAGTGGCAGGTCGGCCGCGATTAGCGAAGGCGAGATTCTTCAGCTGCACGTAATCGAAGACCAAACCTTCGATCAGCTGTATCAGGTTCGACCCGGCGGCTATATTATCCTTCCCCGTGTTGGACGTGTTCGCGTGAGTGGGCTTGATCTTGTGGGAGCTGAAGAGGCGGTTCGCATCGCACTTGAAAAGGCTCAGCAATTGATTGATGCGACCGTGCTGATCGAGCGCCCGACATCTGGCTACAGTGATGAATCGAGCATCATTTATCTTGCCGGAGCCTTTGAAAAACAAGGGCCCAAGCGAGTAGCTGCGGGTGTCACGCAGAGCTTGATTGGGGTCCTCCTTGGAGAAGTGACTCAAGACTTGGCCGACTTCTCCAAAGTGAGGGTTCTGCGAAGGGAAGACGGGGAGGCGGTTGTCATTCGGGTGGATGTCCAAGCAATCTTCGACGGACGTAAACCTCGCTCTCAAGACGTGTTGATCATCCCCGGAGATATCATTGTTCTTCCTTACTCGCCGACGGTTTATGTAACAGGGAATGTCGCCACTCCGGGAATGCTTAAACTCGAGGGAGATGAGCCTTTGACGGCTTACACGGCGATCTTGAAGAGCGGTGGTTTTGCCCGGTTTGCCAACAAGAAAAAGGTCTTCGTCGTTCGGAGTAAAGAGGATGGTGAGACCGAAAAGATCTCGGTGAACATCCGTGACGTGGAATCAGGCAAGGAGCCAGACATTGTGCTTCAGGGCAGAGATGTTGTCGTTGTTCCTGAGAAGTGGTTCAGTTGGTAAGGGAACGTCTGGTTCCTGAGGTCTTTGGAGCGAGAGCGTCCGTGGAATCGGGACGCTCCAAGCTCTACGTCTCGATGGAACCGTAAGTGTCGATTGTCTTTATGAAGCGAATAGATCATTGGTTTTTGGGGGCCCTTCTTTGCTTTGGTTCGATCGGTTTTGGCCAGTGCTCTGAAGCTGCGACGAAGCAGGGGGCTGCTCTTCTGAAGGTGGATGTGATGGCGGTCATGGCTCACCCAGATGATGAGACAGGCATGGCGACAGCGCTCGCATCCTTAGCCTTGGGTGAAGGGGCAACAATCTCCAACATATACTGCACCCGTGGTGAAGGAGGGGGAAATATGGTCGGCACACACTGGGGACCATCGTTGGGTGTGTTGCGAGAGGCGGAACTAAGGGATTGTTTGGCTCGATTGGGGGTTCGTTACTGTTTCTTTCTCGAGCAACGAGATTGGGCCTACACGGAAAGTATGTCTGCTACGCTCCGAGCTTGGGATAAGGAACGAGCCTTAGAGCGTCTGGTGCGGTATGTCCGGGCCTTGCGACCTGAGATCATGATGACAATGAATCCGACGCCGAACCCCGGGCAGCATGGACATCATCAGGCGGCTGCGATTCTCGCCATTGAAGCGTTCGAAGCCGCGGCAGATCCCAATCGTTTTCCAGAACAACTTTCCAAGGAGGGCCTGGAACTTTGGCAAGCAAGGAAACTATACTCAACCGGCAGCTTTAGTGAGCATGGCGTTGAAGTCTCGGGGGCTCGTAAGATTGGTGATGAAAGTGTCGCTCTGATCGTCGGCGAGGCGTTGTCGAATCACCGTTCACAAGGATTCGGTCGAATGCTGGGGGCGCCGTGGCTCAATCGGCCGCGATGGTACACTTTGATTAAATCGGTTACGGAGTTCAAGAAAGAGACTTCTTTCTTCGAGGGGCTTCCGGTCGAAGGGCTAACGCCCGTCCTAAGTCGTCCTTCCGGTGCGCCAAGGTCCGAGGCTACATTGACGGCTCGGCTGGTGCCGAGACCGGCGATTACACGATATGAGACCTGGGTCGAGGCGCATTCATTGGAGCATATCGCTCAAGAGTTCCTCCCAGATGTCCCGGTTGTCCTTGGCGATTCCAATCAGGTCTTCTTAGAAGTGAACAATCAGGGGCCTGTTCCCCGGGATGGGAAGATTGTGGTTTCCTATCCTGATGGTATTGAAGTGGAACCGTCTGAGTTTCAGCGTGAGTTTCCTTCTGGTCGATCAATTCTCGAAGTTTCGGTGAAGCCCAATGAGTATTCTGATTTCAATATCCGAGTATCTGCAGAGACCCGTAAAGAGACTCATTCCACCAAGGCCCTTCTACACACGGTTCCGAGTGCCCCTGTCAGTCAGGTAGCTGAAATCCCGTCACTCGCATCGCTGCAATGGGGTGCAGTTGATCCGCTTATGATCGACGAATCGCAGCGTGTGCAGGGACGAGTGGAGTCTGACCGAGACAGTCGAGCAGAGGTGAGGCTTCTCCATGATGGGAATGCCTTGGCCGTCAACGTGAGAGTCTGGGATGATGTGGTTGTCTCCAACATTTCGGCCGATGATGTGCGGGGCCATTGGCGGAGCGATTCCGTGGAAATCTGCTTTGATCCCAAGGGGAATTCAGAGGATTCATTCTCTTGCTACAAGGTGGGGGTATTTCCTTTTGTGGAGGATCAGGGAGCGAGGGCAGCTCGCGATGCCGATGCGAATCAGGGGCCGATTGAGGAAACGGCGCCGCTTACTCGAGTCGTTTCTCGAAGACGACCAGATGGGTATCAAGTTCAGGCTACGATTCCGTTCTCCGAACTGATGTTCGAGTCGCTAGGGGAGGGGATGCCCGGTTTCAACGTCATTGTGTATGACGGGGATAAAGCCGACGCCGCTCAAGGCGAGAATATCAATGAATCCCGGATTGCTTGGTCTCCACGGTCAGGAGTCCAGGGGAGACCAGAAGACTGGGGACGCCTCCGCTTCGAGTCCTTGGAGAGGCCGTAGCTCTCGAGTTGCTGGATCACTATGTCTGTTCGGACGAGGATTGAGGTTGCTGATTTTGAGCTTCCGCAATTGCGTTGGTATCGAACCTTGTCAAAAGGGGGACAGCATTACAGGGATGGCGTCTTTGTTGCTGAAGGAGAAAAGGTCGTCCCTCGGCTCTTTGAAAGCTCCCTTGAGGTCGTATCTTTGTTGGCGAGCGAGGAGTGGGTAGAACGGCTCCGAAAGCCGCTTGAGAGTCGGTTGGAAGAGATCGATGTCTTTGTTGTAGATAAGCCTGGAATGGAGGCCTTGACGGGTAGGAGTTGTTACCAACCGCTAAAGGCTGTGGCCCGGATTCCGGAGAACGGAACGGTGGAAGGGTTGTTAGCTAATCATTCTTCTCCAGGTGTTCTGGTCGCGATCGAAGGGGTGAGTAATGCGGACAATGTCGGAGCGGTTGTTCGAAGTTGTGTGGCCTTTGGGGCCCGTGGGATTCTGGTGAGCCGCTGCGCCTCTAGTCCCTACTTGCGACGAGCGGTGCATGCTTCGATGGGGACTCTGTTTTCGACGCAGGTGGTGGACAACTGCCCGCTTGTGTCGGCATTGAATCTCCTTAGAGAGCGTGGTTTCCATTGCTTAGCCGCCCATCCTGCAGCTGATGGAAGGACTCTGGCTCAGGTCGATCTGCCGCAGGACGTCTGTTTGGTCTTGGGGAGTGAAGGATTTGGACTCTCTCCCGAAGTTCTTGAGTGCTGCGATCAAGCGGCAGCTATTCCGATGGCCTCTGGCGTCGACTCACTGAATGTAGCCAGTTCGAGCGCGGTGTTCTTGTACGAACTCCAGCGACGTTTCGGTAGGATGTGACGCGCTCAATTCCAAGAGGGATCCTCGGGCGAGTCTGCCAGAACTCTCTGTTCCCAACTTTTTTGCTTCATGATCGAGGCCCACATGGCTTCAGCGGGCGTCTCAAAGATGATTTCCTTTGACGCAGGATGTGAGAGCCAGGACTCGCCAGCCATTTCATCATCGAGCTGTCCGGCGCTCCATCCCGCATAGCCAGCAAAGATCCGAATTTGCTTTTCTGGAGAATACGACTCTGCGACGTCGGCAAGTTCCTCGACCGAGTGGCCGAGACTGACGTTTGAGATCACATTGGCGTTGGGAACAAAGGCGTCGTAGTGAAGATAGCTGAGCGCTCCCGGCTGAACGGGCCCCCCCAAATAGAGCGGCTCTTCTTGGATTGATTCAGGTAGGTCCTCGATAACCACTTCTCCAATGGCGTTTTCGGTCGAGCGGTTCAGTACGAGGCCGAAGGCGCCTTCCGAATCGTGCTGGCATATCAAAACAACGCTTCTGTGAAAGAAGGATCCCCGCAGTTTTCCCCCATCCAGAAGCAGCTGCCCTCTGAGACTTAGTTCCGCCATAATTGACTCCCATGCCAGTGTGCCTGAGTGGTTCCTTTGTGGCAATGTTGATTCGTTTGAGTACCGGAAAGTGCCTTGAGGCGTCCTTTGAGAGACGAGGCTCTGGGCCCGGGCTGCGGGAGTTGGAATCCGTTGCCAAATAGAATGGGGCTGCCTGGCGATTCTCCCTTCTGCGCTCGAATCTTTTTTTTGATTTGTCGGCTTTCTGTGCGATAGTCCTTCTCTAGGAATTCAATTCTCGTTACTCGGGAGTCGACCATTCTACACCGCGAAAAGGACGATTTGCGAAAACCTCTGATACGTTCGGTTATTATTGAAGACGAGACCTTGTTCAGGAAGCTCTTGCAGGGCTTTCTGGAGACGGATGATCGTTTTGAAATAGTCGGAGAGGCCCGCGATGGCGAGCTCGGTTTGGAGCTTTGCCTCCGATTGAAGCCTGATCTCGTCCTATTGGATCTCGGCATTCCGGAAGTCTCCGGCGAACAACTTGCCGAATCACTCCTCGCAGAGTTACCTGATTGCCGCGTGCTGGTCGTGTCCGCGGACGATGATCCCTCGATCGTAAGGAAGCTGATGGATGTTGGGGTGAAAGGCTTCGTCCACAAAAAACAAGATCCAGAAGATTTGATGGCTGCCATCAGTACGGTGGCAGCAGGGGATACCTATTTTGATGGCGCAGAAGAGGAAGAGGAACTTGATCGCGTTATCCGGGCGGTTATCGTCGAGGATGAGACATTGATGCGAGTTCTTTTGGGCGCCACCCTGCGTGCGGATCGACGGTTTCAAATCGTCGGTGAAGCAGAAGATGGGGAGCAAGGGTTGGCAATGTGCTTGGAGAAAAAGCCTGATTTGGTTCTTTTGGACGTTTTGTTGCCGAAACTCAGAGGGCCAGAGCTTGCCGAGAAGTTGCTGAAGAAACTCCCCAAGACCCGCATTGTGGTGGTTTCGGCCCGTCAGGAACCAGCCATGGTTCGGGGCGTGCTGAAGAAAGGGGTTCATGGGTATGTCGACAAACGTCAGGATGCCAAGGCTCTCAAGAATGCCATTCTTGAAGTCGCAAAGGGCAATACCTACTATGCCGAATCTGCCCAGAAAGTGCTCGATGACATGGATAAGAAGGTCGATCTGAAACTCGGCCCGAGTGAACTGAGCAAGCGAGAACTGGAGATTTTGGAGCTGGTTGCGAAGGGCCTGACGACCAAAGAAATCACTGCGAAGTTATTTGTCAGTGAAGCGACGGTGAAAACCCATCGTTACAACATCATGCGAAAGCTAGATATTCACGATGTTGCCGGGCTGACCCGGTTTGCTTTTGATCACGGCCTCTTACTCCCGGAATGAGGCCGTCTTTCTGTGGAGAGCTTCTAGAGGAACTCCTTTAGAACAGGCTCGCTCGCTGAATACGCGACTTTTAACTGCTCTAAAAGCTCTCCGGGATTGATCCCCTGAGCCGGATCGGCTGCACCCTCCAAGGTCTTAGCGAGCTCGGCCATGTCGTCGATTCCTAAGGTGCCAGTGTCTCCTTTTAGGCCATGAGCCAATCGAGAGACGGCCTCAAGCTCTCCAGCGGCAATACCTGCCTCGATGGAGACGAGCTTCTTGGGGATTTCCTCCATCGCTACCGAAGCGATCGATTGAACCTCGTCCTCTCCGATGAGATCGCGAAGCTGTTGCATGCGCTCCCTTAGCTGATCGGTTGTTTCGCTCATTCGGTCAATTGGTCGAGTGTATCTCTAATATTAGAATCCTTCTCTGCGACGCAGGCTACCGGAAACCCGAATAAACACCCAAGAACAATTAACGACTTCTGGGGAGATATTTTCGCCGTTGAATGTCATTGGATAGAGAGTCTCACGAAATTGCCCGTCTGAATAGCGTGAAAATGGAATGGCTTACTCCTCGGCGGGAGGGATGATCTCGATTTCAACCTCCTCGTTATCCTCGTCGATGGTCGGCGCTTCTTGGTCTTCCGCCATTTCCGCTAGCACGTGTGAAAAAGCATTGTAGATGCTCTTTAACTGAGAGTTTTGATTGACCAGTTTCATCGTCTGCATGCTTCGCTCGTAGTCGGCATTCGGTTTTTTGTAGGCGGCCAATCGAGTTGATTGATTTCCGTTGCGATCCTTTAGTTCGAGCACGTAAATATGGTATTTATGTCCATCAATCTCTCTTATGAGTTTGTTGATGTCCTCAAATACAGCAGATTCTTCGTCGAATACATTGGGGTCCGTGCTCGATTCAGGGGCAGAACCAAAGTGCTCCGCCACGATGGCTTCAATCGAGGCTTGATCAAGGTCTTCAATGTGATCGAGTTGCTCTTCTAAGGATTGCAGCTCGGGAGCCTCGGAACCCTGCTCAGAGTTGGGGGGCAGGGTTTGGTTTGGGAGAGCAAGGGATTGATTTGTTTGAAAAGTCTCGTTTGCTTCGACAGCCGCTTCCGAACGTGTCGACCAGTAGACTTTGAGTAGCGGCCAAACGGAGACAAGAATGGGAATGGCGATAATGATCCCGAGAACGTTGGTAATCCAAAACGTCCATTTCCCTATCCGTTTCCAATCTCTGGGCTGTTTAGGCATTTGCGAGGCTCAGGTCATCATTCCATCCAATGATACTTTTTCCAGTCTAGATTTGGCCTCGGTGGCTGGGTGGGGGCCATCGGGAATGGGGCGATCTTTGCGTTGGCTGGTTTCGCTTTGCCCTCTTCGCCTCTTTTCACTTGGGCATCGTCCTTCCCCGGACCTGCGCGGTGAACGGGGCAATTGTTCCTCATGGAAGCTATTTTGCTCTGAAAATGTCGCTTTCTTCGCAGCTTGAACGCTTGACGCCCCTCTGGTGGCTACCTAAGGTTTGCGGCTCGTTGCTCCGTATTGTCGGGTTACTCCGGCCAATGGACGTTGTTAGCGGAGCTATATGAATTCGACAGATTTCTAAATTTTAAAAAGTGAACGTATCGGTTGAGACCTTAGCGCCCTGCAAGAAGCTCATTCGGATTGATTTTCCGGTCGAAGAAGTGGGAGCGACTTTCGACAAAATCACCCGCGAGTTTCAAAAATATGCCAATCTTCCAGGCTTTCGACCTGGTAAGGCACCAAAACACTTGGTGTTGCGCTCGTATGGAGAACGCATTGAGCAGGAAGTGAAACGTGAATTGATTGGCAATGGCTACCGGGATGCTGTCAAAGAGAACGACTTGCATATCGTAGGGGAGCCAGACTTCGAAGAAATTCAGTTTGCCAAGGACACGCCGTTTCAATTCGCGGTAACCGTTGAAACGGCACCCGAGTTTGAGCTGCCAGAATACAAGGGCTTACAGGCAAAACGGGAGACACGATCTGTCACCGATGCAGATGTGGACCAGGCACTCACCGTTCTCCAGGAGAAGCGGGGCTCGTTTGAGGACGTGGACCGTGCCGTGGAAGAGAAGGATTTCGTCGTGATCAACTACAAGGGCACCTGTGAGGACAAGCCGATCACGGAGATCGCCCCATCGGCTGGTCGACTAGAGTCCGCAGAGGGATTCTGGGTCAATGTAGCGCCTGATCAGTTCATTGCCGGCTTCACCGAACAGCTTGTCGGAGCCAAGGCGGGAGAGAATCGGACAGTGAAGGTAGATTTCGCGGATGATTTTGCGGTGACCGAGCTAGCCGGGAAGGCAGGCGTCTTCGAGGTTGAGGTTTCACAGGTCAAAGTCCAGAAGTTGCCCGAGGTGAATGAAGAGTTCGCCCAGCAGTACGGTGCCGAGTCCGTTGAGGCGCTTCGCGACGGTGTGTTACGCGATTTGGAGTCTGAGTTGAAGACCAAGATCAGTCGTGACGTTCGAAACCAACTCCTCCAGGGATTGATGTCCAAGGTGACCTGTGAGTTGCCGGAGTCGGTTGTCGAAGAGGAAACGAAGAACGTGGTCTACAACATCGTTCGCGAAAATCGTAACCGGGGCATTTCCAAGGAAGTGATTGATAACCAGAAAGACGAGATCTACTCCATGGCGAGTTCGAGCGCTAAGGACCGGATCAAATCGGCTTTCATTATTGGGAGAATCGCGGCCAAAGAAGGAATCTCTGCGACGAACGAGGAGATCAATTACCGTATCATTGAGTTAGCTCAGATGTATGACATCAAGCCTGAAAAGATGGCGAAGCAACTCAAGGAACGCAACGGGATCTCAGAGATTCAAGAACAGATCATCAGTTCGAAGGTGGTCGACTTCCTTGAACTTCACGCCGAGATCGAAGACGTCTTGCCTTCGGAATAGAGGGCAATCGCCCCTCCTTCACTGGCGTATTATTGCACGCGTCCGAACTTCTTCTCGAGCTCCTGACAAGAGAGTTCGATGAGAGTCGGGCGCCCATGCGGACAGGTGTACGGCATGCGGCAGCTCCCGAGATCTTCGAGAAGTTTCTCAAGTTCTTTTTCGTGAAGCTGGTCATTTGCCTTAACGGCGTGGCGGCATACTGTCTTCGCGATGACATCCTCACCAAGCCGGATCTTATTGATGCTCTCGCCCGCTCTTTTTAGTTGGTCGATGACTTCAAGGGTGAATTGTTTCGCATCGGGAACTTTGGCAAAGGGCGGAAGTGCGTCGAGCAGGAACGTTTGTTCCCCAAACTCGCTGATTCCAACTCCCAGTTTCACAAAAGCTGGGAGCTGCTCTCGAAGAAACTGAGCGTCCCTGACGTTCAGCTCTAAAGTTTCAGGAAGGAGTAATCTCTGCGAGGGGGCGTCGCCCGCTTGCATCTTATCCATCATTTGCTCGAACAGAATGCGTTCGTGGGCGGCATGCTGATCCATGATGACCATGCCTCGGTCTGATTCGTAAATGACGTAGAGCTTGCCGATGACTCCCAGCAGGCGTAGCGGAACTTGCAAGAGCGGTGTCGGTGCCTCACTTGTAAGAGACGGTTCCGGATGCTGATCCAGTTGGCTGGGTTCGGCTCTGTGAGGTGGCGGTTGCTTCAATAGTTCGGTTTGTTCCGGAACCGGGGAGGTTCGAGGTTCCGATGAAAAGTGGGCAGATTTCTCCCCGGAAAGACGAGACGTTGGAAGGTTGACTTGAATGGGAGGCACGACGTCGGTGGCCGCGATCGCCTGGGACGGCTCTGGGATCAATGCGTTCGGCGGAGTGCTGGACGCTGCGGTGGGTGCCGTTCTTTCCGCCGATTCCCCGATTTGCCCATACTGCATCAGCTGATCTTTGATTGCTTCGGAAACGAAACGGCGAACTCCGAACTCGTTGCGAAACTTCACTTCCTTCTTCGATGGGTGCACGTTGACGTCAACCAGCCGAGTGTCAATTTCCAAGAACAGGCAGCAGACCGGGTAACGCCCTTTCATGAGACAGGTGTGGTAGCCCTCGATCAGCGCGCGGTTGAGACCGCGGTTGTCGACGGGTCTCTTGTTGACGAAGAGATGCTGATCGGAGCGAGTCGATCGAGACATTCCTGGGGCTCCGATCAGTCCCCAAATGCGAATGGGCTGTTCGCTACTTGGATCGGGATCAGGGCTAGAATCGTGGAGCGCAAAACTTCCCTCAGCCTCGATCCTGAGCATGCGATGAGCATCGTTATTGAGAGCTTTGTACCGAATGGCTAAGAGATCAAGATCGGTAGCTGCGCTTTGGCTGGTGCTGGCCGGCGGAATCTGCCAGAGCGTGCGGCCGTCTTGGATATAGGTGAAGCCAATCTGTGGATGAGCCAAGGCTGCTAGTTGCAAGTAGTGTTGGATGTGTGAGCGCTCGGTTTCGGCAGTGCGTAGGAATTTTCTTCGGGCGGGGAGGTTGTAGAACATATTCCTCACCTCGATACACGTTCCTTCAGCTCCAGTTCCGGCTTGGACTTTGAGGATCTTTCCTCCGTTGATAATGATTTGCGTGCCGTCCGGATCCTCACTGTCACGTTCTCTGGTTGTGAGCGAGAAGCGACTGATGCTGGAGATGCTAGGGAGGGCTTCCCCGCGAAAACCCATCGTCTGAACGGACGCAAGATCTGTTGCTTCTTGAATCTTACTGGTGGCGTGTCGCTCGAGAGAGAGCAGGGCGTCGTCCCGGCTCATGCCGATGCCGTCATCGGTCACTCGAATCAGGCTCCGTCCCCCAGCGTCGACTTCAACCTTAATCCGAGTGGAAGAAGCATCCACTGCGTTCTCAACGAGTTCTTTGACAATACTGGCCGGACGCTCGACTACTTCGCCAGCAGCAATCTGGTTGGCGACTTTTTCGGAGAGAAGGCGAATTCGTTGCATGGTCTGATCGATGTTGTTCCGAGGCGTCAGGTTGAGGCGTTTCAGCTACAATGAGGTGGCGTTGCCCATGATGTCGCCCATTCGTGCGTAGACTTCTCGCTGTGCCTTGCCGTGCTCGATGAGATCGGGCGTCAGGGCGATGCGCTCGGGTTCAAAGAAGGTCATCGTGGCGGAACCCCCGAAGGAGAAAAAGCCTTTTTCATCCCCTTTTGCTACCCGCTTTCCGGTTTGATAGGTTTGGTGGATGCTGCCGACGTTGGTCGCTCCAAACTCAACGGTTGTGACCAAGCCGAACGATGGTGAGTCGATCTGAGTGATCTCCCGTTTGTTCTGCCAGAGGTAGGCCAGCGTTTGCCGGAGTGCGAGTGGGCTTACGGAGTAGAGGGATCCAGCCCTGCGCGTGGCGGGGCTTGGCACGCCGTCCACTGAAAAATGAAACCGGTGATAGTCCGTGGGGCAAAGCCTGGAGAGCACGGCTGTACCTTCTTTGTAACGTGCCGCGAGTTCTTGGTCTTGGAAGAGCGCGGCGAGGTTAAATCGCTGGCCTTTGACGAACACTCCTGCGATTTGAGAGAGGCTTTGGAAGCCTAGGTGCCGACCATCCGCGGGGAAGGTCACGCTGCCAGGGGAAGCGTCAACGGGCCGGGCGCTCGGTTTGAGTTTGCGAGCAAAGAAGTCATTAAAGTGCAGGAAGTCCTCAGGGGATTTTTCAAACTCCTCCGCGTCGAGATCGAAGGTTTTGAGAAAGGGCAGGATTCGATCTTTGGTCTGAGGCTGATTCATTCGCCAGCCGTACCAGTGAGAGAAGGCGCTGCGCTTAACCAGGAGTTCGACCGTCAGTCTGCCGAAGGGGTTTCCGTAGGCCCAACGAAGATAGGGTTCGCCGTAGATTGCCTCAGTCTCGATCTGCTGAGTGTAACGATTGAAGAATTCAATAGGTGCGGCACTCAAGACTGCTTCGGTTGCGGACTGCGTTTTGCGAATGGCTTGCGAGGGGATTTTCGGGGCGGGGACACTCGGGTTCTGTTCTTCGGCTTGGACGCGCGGTCCTCATTCTTGGATTGAGTATCGGGAGTGTCTTCCTTTTTTGAGGCGACGGGCTCGTTAATCCGATATTTTTTGAGTTCTGCGTAGAGCGATTTAGAGAGACCGGATTTGCGAAAGCCGAGGAGCTTAACCCCTCTAAGATCGAAATGCTCGAGAATATCGGCTGATCGAAAGCGTTGGACAATCGGATAGTGTTTGAATTTCCGGAGTGCTTCCGATTTGCCCCGGTCTGAGATGTCGTGGGTGATCAGTACGAACTGGAGTTGAGACTTTGAGCGGAGAATCACGTGTTGGCCGACGATTAGCGCGCGGGCGCGCTTGATGAAGGGAAAGAGGCGTTCGATGTTTTTCGTGGGATTGCTCATGAATGGATGGCGGCCGAGTGGGCCCCTGCAACTGGGAAGGGAGTCTATCGGTCCCGGACTTGGAGCGCAACCCGCCGAGGCTCAAAATGGGATTTCGAATCAATGAGAGGCGTTTCTGCCCGGATTCTGTGCTCGAAAGTTGATTCTTAGCTCTCTAAAGTGGTATTCATTCTGCTGACAGAGGAGGAGTGTGATAGCTGTTTTACCAGCCGCATCTCGAGAGCGTGGGTATGAATCGAATTGGCATTGGAGTAAAGTATCTTTTGGGATTCGTCGCCCTTTCATGTTGGGGGCTGACGACAGGACTTTGGGCGCAGGTTGAGCCGCCCGCGCCTGCCGTGCCGCCAATTGCCCCGCCGGCAATCGAGATTCCGGGGGCGCCTGAAGGCGGAAT
Source organism: uncultured Verrucomicrobiota bacterium (assembly GCA_964342405.1). Lineage (GTDB taxonomy): Bacteria > Verrucomicrobiota > Verrucomicrobiia > Limisphaerales > AAA164-E04 > UBA2970. The sequence continues at coordinate 78,985 of CAYFGX010000006.1, forward strand.
TCTCAACCCGAACAAGTTGGATCTCACCTTACAAGCTGCGCTGCAGCAGATTGCAGATCGTTCGGTGAATGCGTTTGCTGTTCTGCGAGAGTTTAATTTGTCCGTCGATGCTCGATTGCGCGTATTGGTTGACATTGAGTTTCAAGGGGATGAGCAAGAGATTCGTCGTCGTATTGAAGCGCTTCAGGGGCGTATTGTCAGCACTCGGCTCGGTGGCGGTGGCGTCCTTCGTGCGCAGGTGCCAATCAGAAGCTTGCCTGCTTTGGCTGAGGAGCGATTTGTCGTTCGAATTCAGTCAATCGTGCCGTTGGTTGCTGCGGTTCCTCCCGCTCTCGACCTGGGGCAACCAGTCCGTGAACTGCCGGAGCCTGCCTTGGAAGCCATTCGCGCCGTTCTCGTTGAGAAGCAAAACCGCACTGAATCTGAACGAAAACTGGATTCGGGCCTGCTTGTCGCCGCTAAGAGAAGCCAGAATATCAACATTGCCGATGGAGCGCTCGATCGTGTTCAGCCGAGCTTAACTCGCGACGAAGCATCTCGCGTGCTGGTTGACATCGGCCTTTCGCGTGCGGATCCCTCTCTGGTAGGCCAGATTCAGCGTCTTGGTGGAAGGGTCAGTTCTCGGGTCGATCGATATCGGCAAGTGCAGGCGTGGTTGCCTCTTCAGCAGATCGGCCGTATCGCCGAGAATGAGTCCGTCCGGAGAGTCCGAAGGGCCATCCTGCCGGTGACCCGAATTCGAAATCGTTCGGAAGGAGACGTTCGACATCGTGCCGATGTGATTCGTGGTCAGTTTGGCTTCGATGGCTCGGGTAGCAAAATAGGCGTGCTTTCTAACGGCGTGGATAGTTTGGGCTCTCGCCAGGCGGCTGGGGACTTACCAGAGAATGTGACTGTTTTGCCGGGGCAGTTCGGCGTTGGTGATGAAGGAACGGCGATCTTGGAGGTGATCAATGATCTGGCCCCTGGGGCAGAGCTGATGTTTGCAACCGGATTCCCGAGCGAGGCGCAGATGGCGCAGAACATACTCGATCTTGCCGCCGCCGGATGTGACATCATTGTCGACGATGTTGGGCACCTCTTGGCCTCCGTGTTTCAAGATGGACCGGCTGCTCAAGCCGTAGAGTCCGTCTATCAACAGGGGGTGACGTATTTTTCTGCAGCCGGCAATAGCGGCAATTTCGATGGGGGAACGTCCGGTGTTTGGGAAGGTGATTTCAAGTCTTCGACACTCGAGATTGAGGGGCAAGAGTATGTGGTGCATGACTTCGGCGGGGGGATCCAATTCAATGAGTTAAGAGATGATCCACTTTCGGTGATTTCACTCCAATGGTCGGATCCATTCGGTGGATCAAATAATGACTACGATCTACTTCTCTTGGACGAGAGCGGTACTGAGATCGTCGCCATTTCAAACAACGTCCAAGACGGGCAAGGGGACCCACTTGAGTTTATCGATTCGCGAGTTGAGGATCACATCTGGTACCGTCTGGTTATCGTCAAGGCATCCGGTGACGATCGCTACCTGCGTTTGGACACCTTTGGCTCGAACATTGAGTTCGTAACGCCAGGTCAGGTGTTTGGTCATCCCGCCGCAGAGAACGCAATTGCAATTGGAGCCGTCTATCAAGGGGAAGGGCAGTTTGGTCCCGGGTATTTTGATGGAGACGAGTTCGTAGAGAGTTTTAGTTCGGATGGACCGAGGCGAGTGTTTTTTGATCCTGAGGGCCAGCCTTTGACCCCGGGAAACATGAGTGCCTCGGGAGGCGTGCTGAGGTCTAAGCCAGATCTGGTTGCTGCCGATGGCGTCTCGACGAATACGCCGTTTTTCGAACAGTTTTTTGGCACCTCTGCCGCGGCGCCCCATGCGGCTGCGATCAGCGCTTTACTCAGGCAGCGAGGCGTGATCAACCCCCAACATATTCGTGCTCTACTCGAGAAGACGGCTGTTGATGTCGAAGCGCCGGGATTCGATCGGAAATCAGGGCACGGTATTGTGGACGCCTTCATGGCCATGACCACCCCATTAGCAGTCGAGGATCAGTTTGAGCGGAGTTTTGAGACCGTGCTGGTGTTCGACGAAGTGGAACTCCTGGCGAATGATCTGCCGGGTGTCGGCAATGGCGTGCTGACTCTCGTCGATGTGACTTCCGTCTCCGATGCGGGAGCCTCGGTCAGCCTTGAGTCGGGCTCGGTTCGTTATCGTCCCAAGGCGGGGTTCGTCGGTGTGGACAGCTTTGATTACACGCTTGCTGAAGCAGGTAGCTCAGTAGCGACCGGACGGGTTTCGGTCGAAGTGCTCCCAGCCCCGCCCGCTTCTTTGAAACTCAGAGTGTTAGGCTTTTCGAGCTCGGAGCTTTCTCTGCGATTTGAGGGGCCTCCCAGTCAAGCGGTCTACCTCGAAAAACGGTCAGATTTGCTTGGTGGCGAAACGTGGCATGTCCTTGAGGTTATGACATTGGATGCCCAGGGTGAGGCAGCGACCTCGGTCGAGAATGCCGGGGGCTCTGGTTTCTTGAGACTCCGGGCTGTCGATGGCGAACCCTAGTCGCTAGAGTGCGGCGTCTTTGCGGTCGACTGCTCTAGTGTGGGCGATGCTGAAGCGCTTGAATAAGATACTCCAGTTCTTCTTCCACATTGGCGAAATCCGGAATCGTGTTCGCCACTTCGCTTCGGACCCGCTCTCGGAATTGTTTTCTGAGTCGGTGCACGGTGACTTTAGTCGCTGTGTTTGACCACGAAAGACGCTCAGCGAGCTCACTCTGAGAGACTGCTCGACCATTTCCCACCAGTGTGGTCTTTAAGATGTCGAACTGGTCCTTTTTCCCTTTCTCTGTCCACTCTCGCTCCGTCGCCGAAAGGGCTCGTTCCATCACGGCAAGTGCCCACTGCCGATCGAACCAGGCGTCGGGTGAGGAGGCCGTTGTCGTGCCTGGATCTGAGTTCGAAGAGCTTTCATCGTCATCGAGGCTCTGGGGCACGTGTCCGCTTCCTCGTTTCTCTCGTTGCTCCCGTTTTCGCTCATCCACTATGAAATGTTTTACCGCGCCCAAAAGGTAGGATCGGAATTTGCCCCGGGCCTGATCCGCGTTGAGAGCGCCCTTCTCGAGTATGCTCGCGAAAAACCCTTGGGTGAGTTCGAGCGCTGTGGCCTCGTCTCGTCCTTCGCGGCGTAGAAACCGGTAAATGGGTTGATGATAGGCCTCACAGAGTTCGCTAAGAGCGGCGCGAGCCTCCGGAGTCTTGCTCTGAGCCCGCAGAACAAGACTCCACCTGGTGGGATTAAATGGAGGCTGTGAGGCTGGCTGATTCATCGGGCGGATTGTCTCCAAGGCTTACAGAGACTGGCAAGCAATCTCGAGGATCACGTCCTCGCCGTTGGGCTGTTCGATGGTGACCACTCGGAGGGTGTCGCCAGGGAAAAGGGGCATGTCCCGGTCTAGCCAGCGAGATTGAATCGAGGCGACGAGTGCCTCCAATCGAGCTGCTTCAAAGTGATTCGGAAGATCCAATCCAACGGTATGGTGGGGTGGCGCGTAGGTGCCATCCTGGTTAGCTTGGATTCTTGTGCCTTGCATCAGACCGTCAGGCAGATTGGCGAAGCGACCCCGGCGATTCCATCGCACTTTGGCTCCTTGCTCCTCGGTTTCGTAGCCGATGATCAGTTGAGGGTTTGCGCCTTCTCTGTCGAGTGCCACCGTGACAACTTTGAACGCGACTTGCCGATCTTGAACGAGGGCGATTCGAGCGCTACTGGTCTCGGTTTTTACGGGCCCTTTGCTAGCAGCGTCAGGTTGGCTAGGTTGCAAGGGGAAAACGACCAAGATCCCCAGCACAGTCACCACAGCGATGATGATCTTCTGAGTGCGGGTGAGCGGGATCCACGCGCGATTACCGCTGGCCCAACGGAATGTCATTACGATCAGAATGATAGAGAGGAGCAGAGCCAGGCCTCCTAAGAGGATCCATGAGAAAGGGCTCAGCTGGCCCTTTGGAACGGTGGTGAGGGCGATCATCGCGGGCACTACTAGAAAGAGAGCAATGAGTGCGAGGACAGGGAGTGCTAAGGCGCCGAAGACGCCCAATGGAAGTCCGAGGAGTCGACCTTGAGAATGGCGGATGTCGGAGAGACCTATCCAGCCGAGGATCGATCCGATGATTCCGAGGATCAGTCCAGGGAGAACAACCATAAACATGGGCGCGGGTGCAGATCGATCTTCTGCTAGTATGATGAAGATAGGGAGCGAGATGAAGACACAAGCAGCAGCCGAGAACAGAGACGCGAGAATCGACTTAATGGACCAGCTCGTTGTGTGGCGAGCAGGAATTGATTCGAGTGCTTGGTCTTGGGCGGGCTCCGTTTTCTTTTGGGAGGGCGAGCTGTCTGCTTGTTCCACCTCAGTCTTCAGTTTATCGGCACTGGACTGGCGTCGCTCGCGATCTTTCTCGAGGGCTCGAAGGACAATTTGGTCGATGTTGGGACTGACAGGGATCTTGGTCGATGGAACATCGAACCGCCCAATTGGTAATTCGCCGGTCAGCATTTCATACAGTACGACGCCGAGGGAGTAAATGTCTGCTCGATGATCCACATCAGTGGGATTTTCAATCTGCTCGGGGGCCATGTAGTGCGGCGTGCCGAGGGTTTGGCCCATCGAAGTAAGAGTTGGATTTTGTTTGTTGGGATCACTCGCTAGCTTGGCGATGCCGAAGTCCGCGATCTTGACGCGCCCTTTCTCATCGAGAAGGACATTCTCGGGTTTGATATCGCGATGGAGAATGCCTTGTTCGTGAGCGAACTGCAGGGCTTCGCAGATTTTGGGTACAATCTCGAGGGCATCGCTTGGAGAAAAGCGTCCCGCTTGCATCGCTTCCCTGAGATTCACTCCATCAACGTACTCCATGAGGAGGTAGTAGTGATCGTCGACATGCCCGAAATCGTAGACCGTCACAATGTTTGGGTGGTTGAGCTTAGCCAAGAGTTTTCCTTCCCGGGAGAATCGCTCGGCGAATTGCGGGTCGGCTCCTAGGTTTTTGGGAAGGACTTTGAGCGCGACCACGCGATCCAGCTGTGTCTGGCGCGCCTTGTAAACGATCCCCATGCCCCCTTGCCCGACAAGTTCCAGGATTTCTAGGTTGGGGAACGCTTTCGCGATCTCACCCTGATCGGGAAAACCAGCGTTGGGAGACTGATCCGCTTCGGTTGCAAGTTGGGTGGCAGCTCCACCGAGCACACATTGGGGACAGAGTCCTTGGGGAGCGTCTTCAGGAATGGCGGTCCCGCAACTCGGGCAACTGTTTGGGTTCTCTGTATTTTTCATGTCGCATCCTTCCTGAGACATAACGGAGCAAAGGTTACAAAGTTATTTTCTAACCGTGAGAATCGTTCCGGAGAGCGACGAGAGCAAGGTCAAGGTGCAGAGGAGAGAATGAAAAAAACAACGTGAGGGCGGTGAAACCAGCATGCGTTTTCCAATCCGTTACTTGCGCCGGGAGGACCGACTCCATCGGCGAAAGAAAGTGGCTAGACCGCCCTCACACTCTAATATACGCATTTTCGACGCCGAGGTTCCGTTTTTCTCACTTTTTTTATAGAAACTTTTCAGAGACCTCGCTTCAAATCACCAGCTTTTTTGAAGAAACTGGATAATTTTTAAGGATAGTTTAGGTGTGTAAAAGGCTGGGCCACCGTGTTTTGCGCCATGTAGAACGACAAATTCTTGGCGCTTTCCGGCTTCCCTATATGCGCCATTTAGTTCATGGGCTTGGTTGATCGGCATTTGCGGGTCTTGATCGCCGTGCACGAGGAAGAGTGGTGGATCATTCGCATCCACGTGAAAAACCGGACTCGCGAGTTTGGCGATTGCAGGTTTGTCCTCCGGTTGTCCTCCAAGCAAAAGCTGGAGTGCAGGGATTCGAACGCCGAGACCATGGGGAGTGGATTGGCTGAGGATGGATGTGAGATTGCTGGCTCCATAGTAGCTAATGATACCCTGAACATCTGATGAGTGATTCGAATTGTCTCCGACGCTTCCCTCGAGCTTCGCGTGACCGTTGGTCGTCCCGACGAGTGCCGCCAAGTGCCCGCCTGCTGAGGCTCCCGCGACGATGATCTTTTTGGTATCGATACGAAGCGAATTTGCCTCGGCTCGAAGGAAGCGAATCGCTGCCTTAATGTCATGGACTTGAGCCGGGAAAGGAGCGATCGGTGTCAGGCGATAGTCCACACTCGCAACCGCAAACCCGCGATCCAGAAACGCCTTCAACGGCATCGACGCACGGGAACCTCTCCGCCAGGCCCCACCGTGAACCCAAACGACTGTCTTCGGAAGTTCGCTTGTCTGAGGTCGGTAAAGATCAAGTCGAAGGCTGTGACCATTGATCGAGGCGAACTCAATCCCTTTGGACACCTCGACCTGAGCCGCGCTGATGCTTGCGATTGATAAGCCGATCAATGAAACGATGCAGAGCTGGGTGAATCGATGTCTTGAAGCGTTCGGACGGTGCATAGGGGAATCGTAGCCATTGATTTAATTGGGTAAATTCAATTTTTCTCTTGGGTGAGTAGGGAGCTCTGGAACCGGGAATCAATTTAGTGGCATTGTTTCCTAGTCACCTCTATAAGGAGTCCGTGATCTCTTGCCGCTCTCATTCCTCCGATCTGCGACTGGCCGCGACGCTGGCTGGTTTCATAGGGGTGTTGATGCTGAGTGGTGAAGAGCATCCGCGAGCCAGTCTCGAAGACTTGTGGGCATTGCAACCGTTGCAAGTTGATGCTGGTGTTTTAGATGCTGCATCTGAGAATCCCATCGACCGAATTCTAGCGGGGGAGCAGCAAAGCTATGAGGTAAGCCCGTTCCCTAAGGCGAGCCGAGCGGCCTTGCTGAGAAGAGTGACGTTCGACTTGGTGGGATTGCCTCCGACCTTGGAGGAGCGAGAGGCGTTCCTCAACGATCCCTCCAGTTCAGCCTACGAAATCCTCGTTGATCGTCTCTTGTCGAGCCCTCAGCACGGTGTGCGGTATGCGAGACATTGGATGGATGTGCTTCGCTATGCGGATGTCGATGAGGGAATGCCTGCGGGATCAGGATTGTATTTGTGGAGGGAATGGATGATCCGGGCCTTGAATCGGAATCTTCCATACGATGCTTTCGTGCGAACTCAGATCACCGGCCTTGGTGCTCGGGAACGGACTTCGATCAATGCGCTCGGATACCGGAGTCGAAAGCGACCGGCCCCAGATGACGTCTTTGCTCTGGGCTTTCTGGCGAGAGGCGCCACGTCTCGTTCGAACGGTGATCACTCACTGGCGATTGCTGCCGCCGAAACAACGTCGACCGCCTTTCTAGGGATGACGCTTGCGTGTGCCAAGTGCCACGACCACTTTTACGATCCCATCTCGCAAGACGATTTCTATCGCACTAAGGCCTTGTTTGATCCCTTGATTCTTAGGGACGTCCCTCTGGCTACTGTCAAGCAGATCCAAACCTACGCAGACGAGTTACGGACTTATGAATCTGCAAAAGCCAAGATTGATGGTGCGATTGCTAAGATTGAGGGGCCGTATCGAGAACGTCTCTATGAAGAGCGAGTCCAAAAACTTCCGCCAGAGGTTCAGGCAATCATCCGTAAGCCGAACGACGAGAGAAGCTCTGAAGAGCAGAAGATTGCTGACGATTACTTTCCGGTCCTACGAATTGATGTTGGAAAGATTCGTGAGGTCATGCCGGAAGACGTCGTCAAGCGATACGACGACACGCGGAAGCGACTATCCGAAATCAGAAAGCCGAAATCGCTACCATCGTTTCTGACTGTGGAGGAGGATGCCAAGCGCTTGGAATCCGTACGTTACGTGCTCAACTCGGGTGAAGCCTCGCGCCCCGAGCTTGATCGGGTTGTCGAGCCCGGGTTCTTGTTTGAACCCGAAGGGACGGATTATCGCGATGGACTTCGGGAAACCTTTGTCGATTGGTTAACATCCCGAGAGAATGCTCTCTTTGCGCGGGTCGTGGTCAATCGAATCTGGCAATGGCATTTCGGCAAGGGTTTGCACCAGAACGCAAATGACTTCGGGAGTTTGAATGAGGAACCCGTGCTACGTCGCTTGCTGGATGCCTTGGCAGCAGAGTTTGTGAACCATGACTTCGACATGAAATGGCTTCACAAGAGAATTCTCATGTCCGAGGCCTATCAACGCGCATCTTTTGCTAACGAAGAACGATGGGCAGGCAATCGTCGACTGGATCCTACGAATACCAGTTACTGGAGATTCCCATTGAGACGTCTTGAAGCAGAGCCAATCTATGATGCGATTCTCTCGTTGGCCGATCGGTTGGATCTAAGCACGGGCGGTGAATCCTATGAGATAGCCGCTAAGCTGGAGCGCAAGCAACGTCGGGGCGCCTTTTTGAAGCGAGGGTTTCGGTCTCGTGAGAATCTGTTACCTGAGTTCCTCGATTCCTTTGACGCGGAAGATGGTCGAGAGTCTTGCGCGCGACGAACGGAGACAGTCACGGCACCACAAGCGCTTTGGTTGATGAATAATCCGATGCTTCAGCAGGCAGCCGCGGCCTTTGGGGGGCGCTTGCGTGAAAGTGCCAACGGGGATCACGTGAAGGCCATCGAAAATGGCTATCGTATGGCCTTGTGCCGAGAGTCGAGCCCGGAAGAGATTCAACTCTGTTTGGAAGAAATGCGAGCGGCTGAGAGTCCGTTTAACCGCTTGGCTTGGCTGTTGTTCAATCTGGATGAGTTCGTCTACGTCCGATAACCGTCATGGCTCCCTTGAAACCGATCGATTCCACTCTCAGCAGAAGGGCTTTCTTGCACGGTCCCCTTGCCGGACTCGTAGGGACTGCCTTGAGCTCAATGTGGGCAGAGGATTCGGTGCCTACATTCAGTCGCGGCCTCGGGCAATATGTCCCGCGGGTGAACTCGGTGATCTATCTGTTTATGTGTGGTGGCGTCAGCCACATTGATACTTTCGACCCCAAGGATCCGAAGTGGGAAGGGAAGTTCATTGATGCGATTGGGTTTGGCGATAATCTAGCTCCGATGAGGCGACCTGTGATTCCGTGTCATCGGGTCTTTAAGCAATATGGCCAATCAGGGATTCCCGTGTCGGACTGGTTTCCCCACGTTGGGCAGATGGCGGATGAGCTCGCTGTGGTGCGATCGATGTACTGCCGCGAATCGAATCATTTTCCTGCCGTGATCGAGACGACGACGGGGCACCGCGGACGCATGCTCGATAATCCAACCCTCGGAAGTTGGGTGAGCTATGCTCTTGGAACGGCGAATCGCAATTTGCCTTCATTCGTGAACATTGGACGGCCTACTTCGCCAGTTCAGCTGACCGGGGGTTACCTGGGGGCATCGTATTCGGCGACCCCCTTTCAGTCTTCTGATGCTCCGATTCCGAATTTGAAGCCTCCCGTTGGCCTCAGCAAGGATGCTCAAACGCGCCGACAAGATGCCTTGGCCAGCCTCAATCGAGGGTTTCGAGATCAGTATGAATTTGAGAGCGTGATCGCGGCTCGACGTCGTGCCTATGAACTTGCCGCTCGCATGCAACTGTCAGCTCCCGAAGCGGTTGATTTTTCCAGGGAACCCGAGCACGTCACTAAGCTCTACGGAATAGGCGAAAAGGAAACCGACTCATTTGGTCGTCAGCTCTTATTAGCTCGGCGGTTGGCGGAGCGGAATGTTCGTTTCATTCAAGTGTGCCACGGAGGCGGTGGGAATGGCCGTTGGGATTCGCATAGCGATATGAAATCTCATGCACCACTCTGTCGGGAGACGGACAAGCCGATTGCTGGGTTATTGCGAGATCTCAAAAATCGCGGGCTCTTAGATTCGACTTTGGTGGTGTGGACGAGTGAGTTTGGCCGAACGCCATGGTCTCAGAATACCACCGGGCGAGACCACAATCCCAAGGGCTTTACGACCTGGCTCGCCGGAGGCGGCGTGCGGGGAGGAACGATCTACGGGAGCACTGATGAGGTCGGTTACCGTGCTGTCAGTCAGCGGACTTATATTGCCGACCTACAGGCCACCATCCTGCATCAACTTGGCCTAGATGCTGAGCGGATGGAGGTCGAAGTGAATGGTCGCCCCGTGCGCCTTGTGGATCGTTTTGCCGATCCGATTCATGGAATCTTATCGTAATCCTCGGACCCAAGCTTCGTCCCTCGATCCACTTTGAGGGATGCTCGAAGAGTCTAGGGATTCAAGATGCTGACCCGATAGAACTTTGCCGACTCATTCGGCTGCACGGGAATCTCGGCGATCCCGCGGGAGTTTGCTCGAAGACGATCTGCCGTACGTCTCCATCTGATATTGCTGTTCAAGTCCGGGGTTTCTTCAACCCGAAACAGTTGTTCTGGCCTTCCTTGGATTTGGAGTATCAGGCCACGATCCAAGGTCTCTCTAAGCTTGAAACTCGAAACATGGACATTAGCTGCCACTGCGATGGGCTCGCTATTGTTCGAAGTGGTGGTGAATTCAATCTGGTCGATTGTGGGATCGGTCACTCGAACGATGACTTCAACTTGGCGTGCTGCAACGCTGCCCTTCCCGACGCGTCCGATTCGGCTCACCCATCGTTGTCCGACTGCATCGAACTGAATCGGGGTGGGGCGTTCATCTACCAGGATCGATAGTGCATCCACCCCAGCTCCATCAAGGGATATTTGGGCCGCAGAAATCTCGCACTCTCCGTTATTCTCTAGCCTCAGAAACACTGAAAAAGGCTGGTTTACCAGAACATCGGGGATCGTTTCCTCAAGGGCAGGGGGAAGGTTGGCATTATCGCATGAAACGCAATTCTTGAGGAGCCAGCAGACGCTGTTCTGAAATAGGATTTTGAGCGAGGAGTCGGCACCAGCCTCTGCAACGGAGAAAAGCTGAACGAGGCTTCTGATTGAGGGAGTCTGAGCGGTGATGGGGGATTCATTCCATGCTGACACAGGGTTTCCTTCGATGCTGATGAGTGGGTGGCTTTGCAGGGTCGTAAACTCTCCCACTCCTACCTCGGGAAGAGCGAAGGGTGCGACGATTCCGAATCGCCCAGCAACGAAAGCTTCGCTTTCGGCGAATGGATCGATGAGGGCTGTGATGGGGGGCTGCGTTGATGTCTTGAGAAGGCGGAGTTGATCCCAGTTGTCGCTCAGACTTGGGTTGTCTGCTTGGATCAATCCTATGCCACGCCCGATGAAATAGGTGCCCACGCCCCTTTGATTCAAGGTTTCGAGGGAGCGAATCGTTTGGTCTTCAAGCGAGCCATTCTCCGGGCGGTAGTAGAGAACAACATCCCAGGGGGGGTCGGCGAAATCTGGTGTTAGCGGTTCGTGGAAGACCTCGAGGTTAACCCCCATCTCGAAGAGGTAGTCACGAAATAGATTGGCGGAATCCTCGGGTTCGACACTAGACACGACCAGCGCAGCGTTGCTTGCCAGTTCGCTCACGGAGAAAACACTGGCAGCGCGGTTGAGGCGCCCGGTTGCTAGATCTTCTCCTGTCACGACGATTTCATGATCTCCCCAAATCACCTCTTCCCACAGCCAAGTGACGGTTTCAGTGCCGTCAGGAACTTCTATGGTCGTCAGGAGTTGGCCGTCGCCCTCGATCGAGATTTGTTGGATATCTCCCGTGATTGCGATCTCAACGGGAACATCTGCTGCCGAGAATCCGAAGTCAGGTGACACGGGAAGTACGCTGTAAGGTCGAGGGGTAAGGAGCTCGAGTGCCTGTGGGGGTGGTGAGAGGGTGATGATCGCTGTGCACTGTGAAATGTTGCCGCTAGGATCAATCGCTTGGAGGAACACTTCGTTGCGGCCCAGATCACTAATGCCGAACTCGGTCTTATCCATGGACAAAGTGAACTCGCCCGAATCATCGAAGGTGCCGGCATCGAGTTCACTTGGGTGAATGATTAGCCGCCCGTCCGTCGGAAGCTCGCGGGCAATATCTTGGCAGCTTACTTCGGGTGCTGTCCGGTCGGTTCGAGAGATCTCGATCTCTAAGCGAGCCTCTGCGGTGCCACTGTTTCCATCCTCGATATCGTAACGAACGCTTACGTTGCCGGCGAAATGTGGTGTCGGGACGTAGAGCAGTTCGTTGTTAAGAATCGATACAGTGCCCGGGCCAGAGATGATCTCTACCCCTGTGAGGGTGAGCGTTTCAGGCGGATCCGGATCCCAAGAATCATTTGCCAGAACATCGATTGAGACCGGCTCTTCGGGATCGCGCAGAACTAAGAAATCGTTCGACGCCATCGGCGGATCGTTGACGGAGAAAACTTGGATCGTGACAGGAATGGGAGTGGTTTCAAATTCTCCTTCCCGCAGAGTATATTGGAATTCCACAGTACCGAAGAAGTTGGGCTCTACGGTGAAGATCAAACCATCGGGCTCTCTGGTGAGAGTGCCAGGGTGCGTGAGTCCTTCGATGGTGCCGATCTGGAGATTCGGGGCGCTCGCACTTCCCGATTCGTCGTTGGCGAGCAGGTCCAAAGCGAAGTCGTCAGTGTCCTCAGGAATTTCGAATCGGTCGGGACGGCCCACAGGGGCGCGGTCGACAACTTCGAGTGTGACAGAGACCGAGGCGACGCTCGCCCCTCCATTGCCATCGCTGATGGAGTAACTGAACTGATCTTCTCGTATGGGGGATTGGGGGGGGGAATAGAAGACGAGGTTATCCTCAATGCGAACGCTGCCTCCAAATCGTCCTTGGGTGACCGCGAAGACGACGAGTTCCTCGTCGACGTCTGGGAAGCTGCTATCGTTGGCAACGACGTCGATGCTCGTTTCAGAGATATCCTCCGCGATCTCGACTTGATCGGGTCGAGCCAAGGGAGGGTCGTTGACGCTGAGGATTTCAATCTCGACGTTCGCAGTGGCGAACGCGCCCGCCTCGTCTCGGACGGAATAGATGAACTGGTCGCGTCCGGTGTAATTCTCCTTGGGTTGGTAGAGAAGGGTTTGATCGGGTTGCTGAATGATGGTTCCAACAGATGTGCTTCCCGGAGCCGTGACGACGAGCGCTTCATCTTCGTCTGGGCCCGACGAATCGTTGAGGAGGACATTTAGCGTGATGGGGCCGCTGTCCTCCAACATTTCGAACCGGTCGTCGGTGGCGATGGGTGGGTCATTGGTATTCCGGATCTCAATGACGAGCTCCGCAGCCGATGAGGTTCCTGTCGGATAGGTGAGCAAGTAATGAATCGAATCGCGTCCGGTGTAGTTTTCGTTGGGTCGATATTGGACTCGTCGAAGTGGGTCGATGCTTGCGGTCCCGTGAAGGGGCCCGTTGATGAGTTTCAGAGTTGTGGATTCGGCGAATTCTTCTGAGAGGAGATCGTTCTTGAGGACGTCGACGACCGTGGATTGATCCTCTAGCAGGGTGGCAAAATCATGGTTTGCGGCGGGAGAGTCCAAAACGGGTGAGGCGGTGATAATCACCAATGCCGAGTCCTCGCCGCCGTTCCCGTCACTGATTGCGTAGCGCACCCAACCGCTCTCGAATCCTTCGCTGGGGGTAAAGATGACGTGCGTGCCGTTGTGGGATGCTTGGCTGCCCGGAGAGCCGGCGCCGGAGACGGATGTGATCGTGAGGGTTTCATCAAGGTCTGGTGCCGTTGTGTCGTTGATGAGGACAGGGATGGGGATCGCCACCGCATCTGCATCGATTCGAATCGCGTCAGCGACCGCGATCGGAGGGAAGTTCGCCAGCCGCACGGTGATTGTGGCTGTGCCCTTGGCGTTCATCCCTCCTTCATCCGTGGCGGTGTAGTCGAATTGGAACACACCCACCGTCCCGGGGTTGGCGACGGCGCGGACTTTGTTGTTGTCTAAGGTCAAGTTGAGTTCTGGGGCTGTTGCGATAATCTCCTGCAGGACCAAGGTCTCTGGTGGATCCGGCGCGGAAAGGTCATTGAGCAAAGGTTGGAAAAAATAGGGCGTGCCGTCGCCGATCATATCGTAGAGATCAGCGACGACCGTCGGTGCGTCGTTGGTGTTCTCGACGGTGACTTGAATGGTAGCTCGACTGGTGCCACCAAATCCGTCTGATATTTCATACTGAAAGACGTCGACGCCAAAGAAATCGGCGGGCGGCTGGTAGTGGATCTGATTGTCAATGATGACCGGCCGAACGCCTTCGTGGCTTACTTCCGCCGTCCGTATGGCGAGGATCTCACCTGTGTCGGGCCCGGATGAATCGTTGGATAAGGCATCAATGACGATGGTCGTGTCTTCTTGCCCTGAGATAAAGTCGTCGACCGCGATAGGGTCTGAGTTTTCGAAACTTCCTTGGATGGTGACGATGCCGACGTCGAAAGCTCCGTTCCCATCGCCGATGGTGTAGGTGAACTGCACTTCGCCTCGGATCGGTTCGAGAGGTTCAAATATCAAGAGATCGTTCTCTAAGGTGATGCTGCCGAGAGTTGGATCGGCGACCCAGCGAATGATGGAGAGTTTCTCATCCGGATCGGGGGCGCTCGTATCGTTGTCGAGAACGTCGAGCTCATTGCGAGGTGAACGTCCGTCGATGACGAAACGATCGTCGCTGGCGATCGGGGGGTCGTTGACGGATGTGATTGTGAGCGAGACGGTGGCATTGCTGGAAGCGCCCATACTGTCCGTGATTCGATACTGGATTTCATCGGGTCCGAAGTAGTTGGTATTTGGTGTGTAAACCAGCTCGCCGTCACGCAGTTCTGCTTGGCCGTGGACGGGGGCTTGTGTGATCTCGCTAATCGTGAGATCTGAGTGCAAATCTGTGGGGCTACAGTCGTTGTTTGTGACGTTAAGTATTTGATTGATAGAATCTTCTGGAAGTGCGAAGTGGTCGTCCTCTGCATTGGGCGGGTTGTGTGGGTCCAGGAAACCCGTTGCGCTCTGGATGATAGAGACCTGCCCGTCACCGATCAGTTCGTTGGCCTGGGTGGGGTTTACGAAAGACGCTAATCCGGTTTGGAGGATGAAGAAGCCATCGGGAAGTCCGAGAGGTTCTGGGCCGCCGGCAACAATTCGATCTCCTTCTGACCAAGCCCTCAATCGGGATTCGGTGCCGCGGATCTCGAATAGTCGTCCCGGACAGTCTTGGTTCAGGACTTCGATGTCGACATGGAAATAGGACGGGTCAACGGCGCGGGTTTCTAGGTCGGGGTTAAAGAGGTTGATCCCGATTAAGTAGGCCCCATTGAACGGCGCTGCGGGATCTGATTCGAAGAGAACCTGGTAGTCTCCGGTCAGTGGGTCGAAGGTGAGAGTCATTGCTCTCAGATCAATCTCGCCGACGTGATCGCCGGGCGAATCTTCAAAGGAGACAGACAGAAACTGGGCGGAAGAAGTCGCGATGGAAAACAGCAGAAGCAGCGTCTGGGCGAGAAAGAAATGAGTGCGTTGGGACGCACTGCGAAGCTTGGTGTTGCTGACGAAACTGGGAATCTCCATGTCGTTCGAACGCAATCGTTAGGGCGCGAATCGGCAAAGGTCAAGCGGCGAAGTGTCTTGAGATGTATGGAAGATTCTGTCAATTCGAATGAAGCAGTTTCCGAGTGGAGAGTCTCATCAAAGACTTGAATTCTTGCGCGGACCGCCGCTAGGTTTCGCGCCGAATGGCGAATTGCACAGTGCCAACAATAGCGGGCCTGTGTTCCCGCTATCAGCGAATAATGACTTTCATGATGACGTTCTCAAAGATGTTTCAATCTAAATCTCACTCCTTGAATTCGCTCTTGGGTGCCGTCCTCTTGACTGGCTTCTATTTCGGGACACACAACCTCTTTGGTGAAGAGTTGGTGCGTAATGGGGACTTTGAGGCTGGCTTGGGAAATGGCTGGTCAGTGGTGGACACCCCGCTGGTGGTTGGGGCGAATCCGAACACGAGAGTGAATGATGGGACTGAAATTCCAGTGGGAGAACAGGTGCCTCGCCCGGTCTGTAAACCAGGACATTCGGTGTTGATGGACCAACAGGATGGCAGTCGCCAAACCCTGTTTCAGGATATAAAAGTGCCTTTTCAGGTTCGTCGCGCGGAGTTGAGCTGGGTCGACCAGGTCATCAATCAAGCCCTCCCTTTTGTTGCAAACGTACAGGAGTTTCGCGTTGAGATTCGAGACCAACAAGACGCCGTATTGGAGGTCTTGCACCGTTCGGTTGCGAACGGGAACCAATGTGATTCTCGAAGCTTCGATGTGTTTCGATTTCGCGGCCAGGATATCCGGTTGGCGTTTGTGTTGGAATCGCAGAATGGCCTCGTGAGCGCCCAGGTCGATGACGTGAGCTTGGATATTACCCATGATGTGGTCTCACAACCTGTCATCTCGAGTATTCCGGATCAAGTCGTATTTGGTAGAACGATCCTGGGCTTCGGAGCCCCAGTTGTTGGGCCCTTAGCATTCACAGTCACGGACCGCCACGAACAGATCGGTCCCTTTGCCGTTTCAGCAAGCTCTGATAATCCGGCAATGATTGAAGACCAAGATCTGTTGGTGACCGGTTCGGGCAATCAGTGGTCAGTTTCGGTCACTGATATTGGCCAGGTTGGAGCGACTGCCGAGATAACGGTTGAGGCGATTGATACGAATGGGAAAACCGCTTCCACGAAGTTTACCGTGACCAGTTTCTCGGGAACGGCTGTCATCGTTGATAATCGGAGTTCTGGTTTTTCAACGACGGGACACTGGCAGGAATCCGCAGCGATTGATGAGTTTTCAGGCAGTTCGCTGGTGAGCCAGGCTGTCGGAAGCAGCACGGCTACGTTTGTGCCCCAATTACCGGAGCCAGGCGAATATCAGGTCTTGGCTTGGTGGGCCAACACACTGGCGAATGGCCGGTCGGCAAACCGCGGGCACGAAGCGATCTATGTGATCCATCACGGGTTGGGATCCGAGATGGTTCGCCGAGACCAAAACGTGAACTCTGGCCAATGGGTTGACCTGGGTACTTTTCACTTCACTGGAACGGATGGCGAGGGGGTTACCCTAGGCGGTCGCAGCGACGGCAGCTTTCAAATTTTTAGTGCCGATGCGGTTGTTTTTGTGGCAACGGGTGCCGCGGCCCTTGCGGGAGACGTGATTGTGGACGAACTCGACTCTGGCTTCTCGGCAAACGAAGGGTGGCATGAGTCGGGCGTTCAAGAGGAATTCCGAGGGCAATCCCTGTTCAGCTACTCGCCCGATGCGACCGCGTCCTGGACGCCAGACTTGCCGCAAGCCGGTGATTACGAGGTGTTTATGTGGTCTAGTCGGAAGGCTCGGGAGGGGTTCCAAGTCAAGCGGGCCAGTAGTGTGGTTTACGAGATTCTCCATGGTGTTCAGTCGACTCGGGTAGTGGTGGATCAGAATGCGATTCCCTCCGGAACTTGGACTTTGCTGGGGCGATTCAGCTTCGATGCTGCGGGCGCTGAATCAGTTGTGTTGCTTCCTGGAGCGGCTGGTTACGGGCAGGGAAGTGTCGCGGCCGATGCCATTCGTTTTTCTCCACAGAGCCTGAACACCGCCCTGGATGTGGTGGTCGACAACCTCGATGCAGGCTTTGTCGTGGAAGGCAGTTGGCGAGAATCTTCGGCCTTGGACGAGTTCAATGGTAGTTCGCTCTACAGCACCACTTTTGGTGATCGTGCCATCTGGCGCTTTCCGGTTGCCGTGCCGGGCGAATACCAGGTCTATGTGTGGTATTCGGGCGCCTTAGCGAATGGGAGAGCCATCCGACGAAACCCATCCGCGCGCTACTTCGTCACCCATGATGGCCGCCAATCTCTGGCTGAGATCGACCAGAATGACCGGACCGGCGAATGGGTCTCGTTGGGTGAGTTTACCTTTTTGGGTGTCGACGGCGAAGGGGTCACCCTTCAGGCATCGAGCCTTTCTACCTCGGTCGATGCCGTTCGGTTCATCAAGGTTGATTAGGCTAGGAATTCTCCGCGGTTCAGCTTTTTTCCGTTCGGTGTAACCTTTTCGAGGCTGTTTTTCGTTTGAGTTTGTGTGTGGGGCAACGCGTTCCATGCGTGAATACTCGACGATGAAAGCTTTTTTGATTCGAACTCTGCTCGTTCTTGCTACCCTAGTGGGCGGTCGTGCTCTGTGGGCCCAGCCGTCTCTAGATATCCGATTTGACGACCAAGGGGCGGTCTTGCTGCTGACGGTTGAAGGCCGCTTGGGTGCGACCTACCGGGTTGATACGACGAGCGATTTGACCCACTTCACCGAGCTAGGAAAAGTTGAGCTTTCGACCTCGTTGGTCGAAGTGATCGAGGTTCCTCCCTCCGATGATCTCATGTTCTTTCGGTTGACGGAAGTCGTCGTCGAACCAGAACCAGAGCCGGAGCCAGAGCCAGAGCCGGACCCAGAGCCAGAGCCAGAGCCAGGTGACGCCTCAGGTGGCTACACCTTGCCCGAACTCCCGGGAGTGAGCTTTGTTTCGATACCCGCCGGAAGTTTTGTTATGGGGAACAACGACGCAAAGGGGCCTATTGCCAGCGACTTCAAACCTGAGCGAAGTGTCAACATGAGTGCCTTTGGTATGAGCGAAGCCGAGATTACCACCGAGCAATACGTGACCTTTTTGAATGCTGCCTTGCAGGACGGTTTGATCGAAGTGACGGATACAGCCGTCGGTCCGCCTGGAACCTTCGTTGTTGGGAGCAACCAGTCATCCTATTCGGGGCACAAACTCATCGATCTCTCTGGTTCCAGAGTTTTGAAGGATCATAACGGCGACGGGACGATTGATCCTGAAAACCCTCTAAATCTGTGCTGGGTCGATTTTGACGCGGCAACTTCGCGGTTCTCCGTGAAGGATCCCCGAGCCATCGACTGGGATGCCTATGCATTCGAGCCAGGTGAGGCGCGGTCTGACTGGGAAGAATTGGCGGACGATGCGCTCCCCACAGTAGATGAGGTTGCCCAGTGGCCGGTGACCTTTATCAAGTGGTATGGGGCCCATGCGTTCGCGGAATACTATGGACTATCTCTGCCAACCGAGGCGCAATGGGAGTACGCTGCCCAAGGGGGGCAGGGACTCCAGTACCCGACGGATGACGGGACCCTCGATGCCACCAAAGCGAACTACAACGAGAGCGGGGCTCATCCTGATCGCGGTCATGTTGTCAGTGTTAAAACATACGCTCCGAATCCCTTCGGGCTTTATGATTTGGCCGGAAATGTTTGGGAATGGTGTGCAGATTGGTACGATCCAACCTTCTACTCGACCTCACCGGATCCGGATCAGGATCCCTTCAATGACCAGCTAGTAGTTGGGACCACGGAACCGATCGAGAGCCCCGACTTCACTGGTGGGCCGGGACAGGCTTACAACGGGGACACTAGAGTGAAGCGTGGCGGATCTTGGAACTTCCATGCGGGCACCTTGGAGAGCAGCGCTCGCGAACGAGATTTCACCTGGCGAGGGAATGATCATTTCGGTATTCGAGTTGTTGATAATAACGGTGCTTCGAATTCTGGTGAAACCCCGGTCGTTGAGCCTGAGCCAGAGCCTGAACCTGAACCTCTCCCGGAGCCTGAACCGGAAGAAACCCCGACGCCGGAACCGGACCCGGACCTGACCACCGATCCCGTTCCGGCCGAAGGGTCCTTCGCCCTAGCACAACTTGATGGAGTTCAGTTTGTTTCCATTCCCGCGGGAAGCTTCGTGATGGGGAACAACGAGGCTATGGGCCCCATCGCCGCCGACTTCAAGCCAGAGCGAACGGTCAACATGAGCGGCTTCGCGATGAGCGAAGCAGAGATCACCAACGAGCAATACACGGCCTTTTTGAATGCGGCGATGGCTGCGGGGTTGATCGACGTGACGAGCTCGCTGCCTGGGCCTCCCGGAACCTTTGTCGTCGGCAGTGCTCAGTCGGCTTATTCGGGGCACAAGCTGATCGACCTCTCTGGCTCTCGCGTGCTGAAGGACCACGACAAGGATGGCACAATTGATCCGGAGAACCCGTTGAATCAGTGCTGGATCGAATATGATGCCACCAGCAAGACTTTCTCGGTTAAAGATCCTCGGTCCATCGATTGGGATGCCTTCGTCTTTGAGCCCGGCGAAAGCCGCTCAGATTGGGAAGATCTAGCGGATGATGTCTTGCCGACGGTCGACGAAGTTGCTCTTTGGGCCGCTGCCTTCATCAAGTGGTATGGAGCGCATGCCTTTGCTGAATTCTACGGCGTATCCTTACCGACGGAAGCCCAGTGGGAATACGCGGCGCAGGGTGGGCAAGGGCTTCAATACCCCACGGACGATGGCACTTTAGATCCGAGCAAAGCCAACTACAATGAAGACAATGTTCATCCGGACCGAGGGCATGTTGTCGCCGTAAAGAGCTACGCTCCAAATCCTTTTGGACTCTATGACATGGCTGGCAATGTTTGGGAATGGTGCTCGGACTGGTATGATCCGACCTTCTACACAAGCTCGCCGGACCCGGATCAGGATCCTTTCAATGGTGATCTAGTGATCGGCACGACCGAACCCACCGAAAGCCCGAACTTCACGGGCGGGCCCGGGCAAGCCTACAACGGCGATACCAAAGTGAAGCGCGGCGGCAGCTGGAACTTCCACGCCGCCACTCTTGAAAGTACTGCCAGGGAGCGTGACTACACCTTCCGCGGCAACGACCACTTCGGCTTCCGGGTGGTCACTACAGCTCCGTGAATCGCGGCTCCCGGTATGGGCTTGGAGGAAAGTTTGGGAAGCGGTCCTGCGATCTTCTTCCTAGTCAGTGATCGGCGCTTGCGTTCGCAGAAATCTCCTCAATTCGCGCATTCTGAAGTTATTCGTTGGCCTGGAGAATTTTTCCTCAGAACGATGTAACCATGAGATGTCGGATTTTCGTTAGTTAATGTTGGTGGGTCTTATTTTGGGCTGAAATTATGTACCGATTAGCGAAATTAAGTCATTTGTGGATGTTCTTGCGGGGAGGGCGCAATGGGCTGGTCGGTCTGCTTTCTTTGTTGGTTTTTGCCGTTCATGGTGGGGTGCCGCTCGTTTTTCAATTCCAAGGGCACATTACGGATAATGGGGCGGCGGTCGAGGGGCAGGGGTTTTTCAAGTTTTCCCTCGTTGAAGCAGCGGGAACAGGCTCAGAGCAGGTTGTCTGGAGTAATAACGACGTGGCTGGTGCCGCCGGTGAACCGACGGCAAGTGTCGAGTTGACCGTCGAAAGAGGCGTTTACTCAGTGCCGATGGGGGATGCCACAATCGCGAACATGGTAGCCATTCCCTCGGCGGTTTTCGATAACGATGCGCTGTCCCTTCGGGTTTGGTACAGCGCGGATGGGACGAGCTTCTCTCAGTTGTCCCCGGATCTCATTGTTCAATCGGTCGTGTTTGCCATTCGAGCGGGGTCGGTCGATGCCGTGGCGGAGTCCGCGCTTCCTGCTTCCGTGGCGCAACTGCTTTCCTTGGCAGCAAAGCAGACTTATTCCTCGTCCACTGATTCAGATGCCGAGCTTCTTGGTGCCGGTTTCCAGGTGTTTCGGGAATTCTCTGGAGCCGATTGGCAGTCGGGTCCCGCCGGGGAACCTGCCGTGAGGTCAGACCATGTTGGCGTTTGGACTGGAACCGAGTTTGTGATTTGGAGTGGGATGTCGACTGGAGCTTCTCCGTTAGGCACCGGTTCAAAATATAACCCTACTGGTGAATCTTGGAACGTGGTGTCGACCGTCGACACGCCTTCGGCCCGATGGCGGGCGGAGGCGGTATGGACCGGGAGCCGAATGTTTGTTTGGGGTGGCTTCGATGGGACTATCTGGGATGGGGGAGGTGGCAGCTACGATCCCTCGGGGCAGCGCTGGTATTCCGTGGCGGCAGCGCCGATAGCGGGGCGCGAGGATTATGTGATGGCGTGGACGGGATCCTTGGCTGCGATCTGGGGAGGAAAGAATGGCTTGGGTTTTGTTGGTGATGGGGCTGTTTATGATCCAAGCGGGGACCAATGGACGGCCATTCCAGCGCTGAACGCTCCCAGCGCTCGTCAAGGAGCCGCTGGCGTTTGGGACGGAACCCAATTGATGGTTTGGGGAGGTCGAGGTGCCGCTGGCGAATTGAGTGATGGGGCTCGCCTGGCAATTCCAGCCTCCGATTCGATGAGTTGGTCCTCGATCACCGCCACGGGTGCTCCCGATGCCCGTGAGGGACACACAGCCGTGTGGACGGGAAGTCGCATGCTTGTTTGGGGCGGGACTCGGCGAGCCGTCGTAGACAGCGCGGTGGTTCAGCAACTTCTGGCCACGGGGGGAAGTTACGATCCGGTCGCTGATGTCTGGACCCCTCTCTCGGTGACGGATGCTCCGACTGGGCGAATCGGCCATCAGGCGATTTGGACAGGTGAGGAGATGCTCATTTTGTTCGGAACCGATGATGACGGAGAGACCTCGTCAGCCCACGCTTACAATCCGGATACCGATACTTGGAGAACGCTTCCATCAGGTGGGAATCCGCCGGCTCGAACGGGAGCTGTAGCGGTTTGGACGGGTTCAGAGGTGCTTGTGTTTGGCGGCGAAGTCGGAGGCGCTCCGGCGGCTTCTCTGCAAACCCTTGATCCAACTCCTCCCGTCTTTCTCTACCGTAAACCTTAGTCGAGCAGGGAGGGAAGCGATGGGATTTCGGCATCACTCAAGCATGTTCTGCGTTCATTTCCAGTGGAGAAACCAGCCGTTTGGAGAAGCGCGGGGCTGCCAGGCTTGAAAACGAATGATTTGGATAAGTGAAGAACGGTAAGGGTCAAAGAAGCTTTGAGAAGTCTCGTGCTCGCCGATTCCGATGTTTTGGCTTTGGAATGACGGTGCTTGTTTGTCTCTCGTTTCCTTTCTCGCCGACCCTCATCGGAGCCGTTATAGAAACTCAGGGAAGTGTTCTCGGTGGCGGCACGACCGCATCCGTCGGAAATCTTCGATCCCAGATGGTTCTGGGTGGCGGGCTTGGCCTCGTTCCTTTCTCATCGAGCGGCTCACAGTTTCGAGCCTATTCGGGGCCTTTGTCCGCGATTCAGAATCAGCCGGTGGTTTCGGGTGATCGCTTTAACTGGGTTGCAGCTCTCGGGGACTCTTTAGAAATCTCGTATGCCGATATCGCGTTTCTCTCCGGAATCGTGGAACCGGATGGTGAGACAGTTGATTTTCAAGTCCAAGTTTCCGCTGGAACGCTTTCAAAAGGTGGTGTGACAACGGGTACTGTCGACCTTTCCTCCAGTGAAAGCTTTACCTGGGAGCTGCCGGCGAGCGGCACGATTGGTGATTTGATCATGACCGTGAAGGGGGTGGATCCAATCCAGTTAGAATCCACAGATTCTCTACTGAGTGTAGAAGATGAGACGACGATCGTTTTTTCAGTGAAGACAAGTGAAGCCGTGACCGTAGACGAGAGCAATGGCTCGAATCTGGGCGACGCGGTCGTCTCGGTCGAAAGTGTTTCAGAGACATACACCGTGAGGAATGATAGCGGAGGGACAAGTTCTGCTTCTGGCTTGCAGCGGCTGAACGCTGAGACCTCAAGCTGGACTGCTGAACAACGTCGATCTGGGTTAATGCTGATGCAACAGGCCCCGGCTGTTGCTCAGGGCCTATTGATTTCATCGATCTTGACTGGGGGCGCCAATGCTGCGGATTTCGAGGTGGGTAACGTGACTCTCCCTCTCAGCTTATTGCCGGGAGAATCGACGAGCTTTACTGTGACCTTCAGTCCCTCAGATGCGGGTGATCGCGTGGCTTCTGTGAGTTTCACTCGGCCCGGTAAACCTCAGGGTTACTTCGGTTTTGAGGTGGGGGGAGCCGGGAATCGAGCGCCCGCGGGTGTCGCCGATGAAGTGGTTCGAACGATCGGGTTTGAACCGGTGAAAATTCGCCTGGCGGATCTGCTCTTGAATGACACGGACGAAGATGGGGACCTCATTCAGTTCGAGGGACTGGTTGCTGCTACCACAACGCAAGGCCGGGCCATCTCCGTGCTGAATGACCAATGGTTGGTTTACTACCCGGAGGTGGCGGACGAGCCCACTGATGATAGCTTCGAATACCGACTGAGCGACGGGAGAGGGGCGGTGGCCACTGCAGTGGTATCGATTCGAGAAGCGGATTTTAATGATGCCATTGGGGCGATTGAAGCGGCCGTTTCAACAGATTCCGGTCAAACGGTTACAATCTCAGTTCGAGGAATCCCAGAGGCCGATTACCAAGTTCAGTATACTTCCCAATTGAATCCGCCCAATACGGTTTGGACAGATTTGGCTGCCCCGGTGACAGCCTCTGCGTTGAACGGGAGCTTTGAAATCATCGATCCGGATCCGGCGATTGGGACGCGGATCTATCGGATTATTGAAGTTTTGGCGGCTCCTTAGAGAAAGAATGAGAAGGCGAGAACAACGTGAATACAGTCGACGCTTCGGGCTTTGGCCCTGGTGGAGCGCTCTGTTTTGTGTCGTCTTGCAAACGCTTTCTGCAGGCGTCGTTACGGTGACCAAGAATGTCTCACTCAGTATTCCCGATGGTCAGTTGTCAGGAGTGCTGACCTCGATCGATGTGGCCGATGTTCCTGTGGGTTCTGGTATTCAGGATTTGAAT
This sequence comes from uncultured Verrucomicrobiota bacterium, assembly GCA_964342405.1. GTDB lineage: Bacteria > Verrucomicrobiota > Verrucomicrobiia > Limisphaerales > AAA164-E04 > UBA2970. Next base: position 103,556 of record CAYFGX010000006.1, read on the forward strand.
GTGGAGCTCACCATTGATGGGACTTTGGGTTTCAATGGTGATCTGTATGTCTACCTCGCCAAGGCGGACAACTCTGGATTCTCCGTGCTCCTCAATCGGCCGGGAAGATCGGCATCGGATCTCTTTGGAAGTTCTGGTTCTGGATTGAATCGTTTGGTGTTCGATGACGAGGCGACGAACGGAGACATCCATCTCTATGAGGATGTCGTCGGAGAGTCTGCCATCTTCGGGTTGCCGTGGAGCGGCTCCTGGCAACCTGATGGTCGATTGGTGCATCCAGCCTTGATTGACGGAACGGAGGCGCGCACCCACTTGTTGAATCAATTTGATGGGGTGGATCCGAATGGTAAGTGGCTACTGTTCATTGCGGACGTTTCGGAAGGAGGGATTTCCAGTTTGGTGAGTTGGACTTTGGAATTTGATGTTGAGGCTTCGGTTGATTCGTTTGCCGGGGTGGCGAGTGATGGCTTGGTGGCAGGAGGAACCGTGTTCTTTGATGCCAATCTGAATGGAGTGCTTGATGCCACTGAACCGTGGGTGCTGACGGATGGCGATGGTGACTACGCACTGAATGTGCTCTCGGGTCCATTTGATCAGAACGGAGATAACCAGTTGAGCGCTTTCGAAGGCGTGCTCGTGATCACAGGAGGCTCGGACATTGCGACGGGCCTGCCGTTGGAGAATCGGTTCTCAGCGCCGTTGGGGGCAACAGTGATTCATCCTCTCACGACCTTGATCGCAAAGTGTCTGATCGCGGATCCGAATCTCCCGGCCGCTGCGGCTGAGGCCCAATTGGAATCGGCGCTGGGGCTAGACGCCGCCCTCGCTGCTCGAGTGGATCTTCTAACTTTCGATATGTTTGCTGAGGCCGCCAACGGCAATGCAGATGCTGTTCCTATCATCAACGCTGTTGCAAAGGTTCAGGATACAGTTGTTCAAGTCAGCGATTTTGTCAGTGGCGTGAACGGGGTCAATCGAGCGCCCGTCGTGGAATTGGCATTTGATCAACTATTGACTGACTTGAAGGCTGGTAAGTCCTTGGCGTTAACATCAGCTGCGCGGATTCGTGAAGTGATTGATGGCGTGGACGGCGCACTCTTCAATTCGCTGAACGATGCGCAAATGGATGCCGCTGCCGAGGTCGTCGCGGCAGGCAATGTCTTGAAACAGAGCTTTGCTGAGAGTTCTGACACGGTGGCTGTTCGGGTTAAAAAAATCACTCAGGCTCAGGTCCAAGCTCAGAGTGAAATTGCAGGGGAGTTGCGAGCGGCCGGGTTGGGACAACTTAGTTTTGATGACCTTATTTTCAAAAATACGTTCTCCAGCCTTGAGGCTTCTGTCCAGGTGGCCCCGGTGGGAGATCTGCAGGGTACGCTGGAAGATGTCGGTACCTTCTCGTTTGATATGGCGGCCTACGAAGTGGGCGAGAATGGGCTGGCATTGCATCCGATCACGATCGTGCGCGAATCTGGCAATGCCGGGACAGTTCAGCTTTTGGTGACTCCTTCTGCGGGGACTGCTGATTCTTCAGATTTTGTTTCAAACCCGATCGAAGTTGACTTTGGTCCGTTGGAGATTCGGAAGACCTTGGATGTCGCCGCGCTGATTCAGAATGACACGCTTGAAGAGGGACTTGAGAGCTTCTCACTGCGGGTGAATCTTCGTCCTGGATTTCCCCAAGGGGCTCAAATTGGAACACAGTCTGTTACTACGGTATCGATCATTGACGATGACTCCTTCGGGCTGGTGTCATTCGCTGACCAGACTTTCGAGATTCGTGAAGACGGAACAGTGATCACTCCGCTGAGTTTGGTAAGGCAGAATGGCAGCGGGGGAGTTTTTCCGGTGGTGGTGACCTTATCCGGCCTTAGCGATGGCGCGACGGCGGGAGACGATTTTGTCGGAGGTGAGTTCCTGGCCACGTTCAACGATGGAAATCTCAATCAGCGAATCGACATCGCAACTGTCGACGATAACTTCTACGAGGGGGATGAAGAGTTAGAGGCGACCATGCAACTGTCTCCGAGCGCGGATGCAGCCGCTCAGCTGGGAGCCCTGACGACGGTTCGGGTTCTGATTCGAGAAGATGATCCCAATCATGCTCCGACAATCACTGCAATTTCGGATCAGACCGTGGAGCCCAACACTTCGCGGGACTTAGATTTTGTAATTACGGACGGGGACGCGGACGTGCAGTTGGATGAGATGGGGCTCGCCTTTGTCTCCAGTAACGAGTCGGCCGTACCAGCGTCAGCTCTTTCACTCTTGGGGACGGGTTCGAACCGAACCCTTCGGGTCTTGGCGCCAGACTCGGCGACTGGGACGAGCACGATTTCTATCACCGCTTCTGAACCCGATGGAGGACTAGAAACGACAATTTCTTTCGATCTCACGATTGCGAGTGTGACGAGCTATGAGTTTACCGGGCAGGTGTTCTTTCATGGAGACCCAAACCGTCCGATTCCTGGAACCTCGTTTGATCTCTATTTTGATGGGGCCTTGAACCAAACCATTGCGGGGAATGACAACGGTGCCTTTAGCTTCAATGCGAATGAGTCTAGTGCGGTCATTCTCCGCCCTTGGCGAACGGGTTTCAGTAACCCATCGAGTGGCGTTGATGTCCTCGACATCTTGTTGCTGCGCCGTGACATCATTGCGCTGGAGCGCTTCGACAGTGCCTTGAAAGTGATCGCGGGAGATTGCAATCGGGATGGGCGCCTCACGGTGACGGATATCATTGCCATGCGCGAGCTGATCCTGGGTAGAAAGACCGCCTATTCGTCGACGGATGGTGAGGACGACAACCTCTGGCGGTTCGTTCCCTCCGATCAAGCTTTTGCCGATGCAAGAAATCCGTTTCAAGAGTTGGACGCGGGGGATGGCATCGAGCGCCGCTTCATTGCTGATGTGAACGGGGCGGTTTCCGGCTGGAATCTGACGGGAATTAAGCTCGGTGATGTGGATTTGAGCTGGCAGGGATCTGTGGTGGCTGCCGATTCGGTTATCAAGGCCTCGGTTAATCAAGGGGAACGCGGAAGGACTTCTGACAGAAATGAAATTGAGTTGGTCGTGGGGGATTCTCACCGCGATGAGCAAGGCTTGATCATCGTGCCTGTTCTGACCGGCCAAGCAATTGATTCCTTGCTCGCCGTGCAACTTGGCCTGAGTTGGGATCCCGCAAATTTGAAGTTTCAGGCCATTGCGAGCCCGTCCATGAATGGCTTTGAGCCCGAGTTGCACAGTTTTGTTCAGGCGGGTGGCATGAGGCTAGTGTGGGAAGATCCGAGCCTACTCGGCCGTTCCGTGAGCCCGGGTGAGGTGCTCTTCGAACTTGCCTTCGCTTCGGTCTCTGGGGAATCCGTCGTGAGTTCGCTCTTTATTGATCCTGGCATCTCTCGGAACCGAATCATCGGGGAGGATGTTTTTGATCTTCCACTTGCTGTCGGAGCTTTGGTGGATCACTCAGGACAGCTGAGGATTGGAGGCTCAGGGACGGGCCTTGTCAGTGGATTGACTTCAGGGCAGGAGTTTCTCATCGCCTTTCCTTCTTCTCCCGGAATCACCTATGCCGTCCAACGAGCCACCGATTTGGCTCAGAATGTTTGGGTCGAGATTGGCCGAAGACGAGGGACTGGCAGTCCGAAGATTATTTTTGATCAAGCGCTTCCGAACCAAAGCGCTCTTTATCGTGTGGTGCTTGAGAGAGAAGCCGCAAACGCAGTACCGGAATTCTAATTTTGAGAGTTTTTATGAAACAGAGGTTTATCACGCATTTATTGGTTGGTATCGCGCTCCTACCGCTCACAACGGTGCAGGCGGCCGCGGTGAGCTTTATCTTGCCTGACGCAAGCACAAATGCCGGCGAGAGTGTGAACGTGGACGTTCAAATCTCGGACTTCGTGAATGTGGGGGGATTCCAGTTCAGCATTGAGTGGGATTCCTCTGTTTTTCAATTTAGCTCGGTTCAGGATTTTGACCACGGAGGGGCTGCGGGCACTCTTTCCTTTTTTGGTCCTCCGGGGAATCCCAACAGCGTCAATGTGAACGACGCCGCCAATGGCAAGATATCGGTACTATGGGATCATCCGGCGCAGGATGTGGCCCTGGCCGACGGTTCGCGGCTGTTTTCGATCACATTCAACGCTGTGGGGGCTGCCGGCAGTTCTACGACACTCGCCTTTTCCGATGATCCCACCAGTCGAGCAGTCGCCAGTTTCACGGGTAACCACCCTGATTTCACATCGGTATCCGGTTCCTTGACGATTGTTCCCGAACCCAGATGGGTGGTTGGTGGGTTCGCGCTCGGCGCGATGGTGATTGTTCGGTTGCTCCGAAGAAAGGAGGCCTAATGCAGGGGCGCGACCGATTTTTACCGAGATCAGTGTAACCATCTTGAGTCCGATTTTCGTTAGATTAGGTATCCGGGCTTAGACTCTTGGATTGTCTGGCGATTCTCGTGAAGGCGCGAAGCAGTAATTGGGGCTTGTGAATCGCATTTTTGACCGAAAACAATGATGAAACAGGTAGAATCTTTCAGAAACGAACGAGTGCTTGTTCGACGGGAGAACCGACTGTGCCAGGCCTGCTTGGATCAGTCCGTGGTGTCGCTCCCTCGAATGGCTCTGATGCTCGCCGTGGGATGTTTGATGCTTCTTTCAGGATCCCTACGGGCGGAATGGAAGAATGAATCATTCGATCTCGTACCCGGCTGGAATGCGATCTACCTTCATGTCGATCCTTCGTACGCGACGATCGATGTCTTACTTCAGCGGACACCCGTGTCGGAGGTTTGGTTATGGGCACCCTCGACTTCGAGTGCTCAGTTTGTGACGGATGTTCAAAGTGACACGAACTTTAGCTCGAATTGGATTAGTTGGGTGGCTTCAGATCCGACGAATTCTAGTCTCCAAAACTTCATTGGGAATGCTGCCTACCTCGTCTATGTGGAAGAGGAGTACAACGATGGGATGACAGATGTCGCAGTGAGTGAAGGGAATCCTTTTGAGTTGCAGTTGATCGGTAAGGCCGTGCCTCCTACTTACACATGGACGGCATCGGGGCAGAATTTTATTGGTTTTTCTACCCGAGATGGCAGTGAGCCTTCGTTTTCGAATTTCTTTGGGCTATCAGATACGCTCAATACGTCCACGACCAAAGTGTATGAATATCTCGGAGGGGAGCTGGATCTGAGCAATCCGGCACTCGTCGACTCGCCCAACAATACTCAGGTGGTTCGCGGTCGCGCTTATTGGGTTCGTGATAGCGAATACAATCGTTACTTCGGAGCCTTCTCAGTCAACCTGCAGGATGCTGACGGAGTCCATTTTGGAACGGGTGTGACCGCTTACCGAATCCGTTTGACCAATACCTCGAGCCAATCGCATACGGTGAGCCTGATGATGATGGCTTCCCTGCCACCTGCGGACGGCACGAGCCTCGTGAATGCCTTACCGCCGTTTCTGGTGAGAGGGGATTTGGATCCGGAGACATTGACTTACCCTTTTGCTGATCTTCGAGACACGACGATGAGTTGGAATCTTGCCGCCGCAGGTGAAGTGGGATCTTCAGTGGAAGTGGTACTTGGAATCGATCGAGCCGATATGGCGACGACTCCGGGGGATATCTATGGTGCGATCCTCCGTTTCACGGACAATTTAGCTGGCACTGGCTACACGCAGATCGATGTTCCGGCGACCGCTGTAACAGGATCCATGGCTGGGCTCTGGGTCGGGCAAGCTGAGATTTCTCAGGTGCAGCAAGACTTGGCCAGCTTCGCCGTGGATGATGATGGGGCGACGGCGCTGAATGACGATGGTTCGGCTGTTGTGAGTTCACTAGAGACAGGCTTCGGGGATGTGCCCCGGGCGATGCCCTTGCGACTAATCGTTCACATGGCTGGGGATGAAGCGGGAACGACTCAGCTGCTGCAACGAGTCTACTACGGTCTAGACGAGAACTCGTCTCCGATCTTGGCTTCACTCCAAGGGGTGCTCAATCCGGATCATCTCGATGTTGCGCGACGAATCACGTCGATTCATCTTCCCTGGAGCGCCAACAACACGTCGTGGGCGTTTGACGATTCGCTCGACTTTATCAGCTCACTCTCCACCACGGTTACCACGAGCTTCAACGATCATGCCGCTAATCCCTTTCTTCACACCTATCATCCAGATCATGATAACCGGAGTCCTCTCTTTGAGGCGTATGGAACGGACGAACGCGGTTTTGAATCATTCGACATTGTCCGGGAAATCTCGCTGAACTTCGGAACGAGCCTGATTCCTTTTGAATCAACCACGACCTCAACCTCAGCTGAAGTGACCGGCAATGAGGTGCCCATCGTTCCAGCGCTTCCTGATGGGATCCTGATGTTGGATGTACCAGGCGGATCCTTCGTGATGGGGAACGATGCAGCCGTCGGTCCCTTGGCTGCGGACCATAAACCAGAACGCGTGGTTAATATGAGCGCGTTTGAGATGAGTGAAGCGGAAATCTCAGTGGAGCAATACGTGACCTTCCTCAACGCCGCTTATGCCGATGGCTTGATCACGGTGGCGGACGCGGTTGATGGAACCTTCGTCTACGGCGCCTCGGGGCAACCTTATGCGGGGCACAAGTTCCTCGAATTGAGTGGTTCGAGGGTGCTGAAGGATCATGATGGAGATGGAGATATCGATCCGGAGAATCCGTTGAACCAATGCTGGATTGAGTATGACGGTGCCGGAACGTTCTCGGTGAAGGATCCCGCTAGTGTGGATTGGGAGGGAATGGAGTTCTCGAGCGATGCCGATCTTCTGACGCCGAGCGAATGGGGCGATATCGATCCTGATCCGGTTGTCGTCTCGCCGCCAACGCAGTTCGGTCGAACCCCGAACAATCCGAGTACCAACCTGGCCGGTAACCTCGACGGAGCTCGACTATCGGCAGCTGCGGATGGCTTTGCTTATGTGGTGAGTAATCCGGGGGATCGATTGCACGTGTTCGATGTGTCCACCCCGACTTCCCCTGTCTTGGTGCAAGTGGTCACGAGCATTGGAAACGTGTCCAACGTGATGGTGCATGATGGCTATGTCTACGTTTGTGATCGCGATGCGGGGATTCATATTTTCGCCGTTGCGGACTTGACCACAACGTTGAATGTCTCGCGCTCAGCGTCGAGTGTGAGGGTGGGGCTGATCGGTTCAGCAATCGCTCCCAATATGAATGATGCGATGGGGCAGGACATCGAGGGAGACTACCTCTACGCCATCAATCGAAACGATCATCTACTGGCTTTCGACATTAGCAACCTGCCAACCCTACCCACAGAGGCAGCCGCTGACGTCCAACTGACTGATGGTAACACGACGTTCACGGACCTTCGTTGGGTTGAGGTTGAGAATGGTGTTGCCTACGTAGTTGCGAGAGGACAAGACAGTGTTCTGCTCTATGACGTTGCGACAAGTCCGACGGATCTGACAAACCTGCTCCATGTGATCAACGATGGTGACGAATCAGATGCCCTTGGAGGTCCGCTACAGTTGAGTCTCTCGAATGGAATCCTCTACGTGGTGGCAAACTCAGATAATGCCCTCCCGTTCTTTGATGTCACCTTCGATCCCGGTGCCGGTCCCGTCACGGACAATGCGGTGCCTGTGGAGGTGGGAAAGCTTCAGAACGCTGTCAACAATGTATCCTTGTTAGGGCCTCGGCATTGCTTTGCTTTGGGCAATATCCTTTATGTGGTTGCCGCAAGCTCGACAGATTCCTTGCATGTATTCGACATGGATGACCCTTCGATTCCGAACCTTATCTACACAGCAAAACACGCCACCAATAACGTGACTAACTTGAACGACCCTTGGAGTGTAGTGGCTGATCAGAGTGCCATCTATGTCGCTTCAACGAGTTCAGATAGTTTCAGCATCTTCCCTCAGGTTTTGGGGACCTCCTTGTTGGCGGGTAGTCCGAAGAGTGAGTTGGTCAATGGCGGCATGGATGCCGGCGATGATGAGAGCTTTGTGTTTCAAGAGCCGGTCCATGTCGTCACCTCGCATCACGTCGCTTACGTGGCCGACCGGTCGGCGGATCGCATCTCGATTCTGGATGTCTCGGACCCTTCCAGTGTTGAGATTCTAGGCTTTATCGTCGATGGCGCGAACGGCAATAAACTCGACAATGTGAGCCACCTGACCTTGGCCGGTGACCTCCTGGTCGCGACTGCCAATCAGGATGGCGAAGCCGACACCATATCGATTTACGATGTCAGTGACCCTGAGAATCCGGTGCGTCTTTCAATCATTACGGACAATGTGCAGTCCAACAATCTTAATGCGCCGCTCACGACCGCTGTTTGGGGATGTTATCTCTTTATCACGAATATCGGGGGAAGCGACTCTGACGCGATCACGATCTTTAACATCCTAGATCCGAGCAGCCCGGTCTTGGTGGATGAGGTCGTCAGTGGCAGCGTCGATTCTTTGGGGAATTCCCTCTCGTTGGGCAACGTGAAGTCGCTGGTGATCGTGAATGGAGTTGCCTACGCCGCCGCCACGGAACAGTCCCGCATCGCGATCCTGGATGTATCGGATCCCTCTGATGTCACGCTCCTCGGCGAGATCATCGATGGCAGTGGCTTCAATCACTTAGGAAGCCTGCGGCATTTGTTTGTTGAACATGGAGTTCTCTATTGCTCGTCCGGGGGGACAGAGAACGCCGTGACGATCATGGATGTCGTTGATCCCGGTGCGCCGCAACTCTTGGCCGAACTCGTACATGGCACTGGAGACTATAGTGACCTCGAAGCGCCTGAGCGATTTGCTGTTCAGAACGGCGTTCTTTACGTGCCGTCGCAGACCAGTGGTTCGGTAACAGTAGTTGACGTCTCGGATCCGGCGAACCCGGCATTGTTGGAAACGGTGTCGGATGGCCAAGACGGCTACGGTAAACTCTCAGGTGCCTATGCGGCTGCGGTGGATGGCAACCTCTTGATGGTCGCCTCGGTGACCGATTCGGCACTGACCCTGACGGAGGTGGATATTCAGGTCGGTGAAACCATCGCTTCATGGCCGGAACTTACCCGTGGCCTTCCCGTGCAAAGTGAAGTTTCCACTTGGCCGGCAACCTTCGTTAAATGGCACGGAGCTAAAGCTTTTGCGGAATACTATGGCTGTGATTTACCGACGGAAGCGCAGTGGGAATACGCTGCGAAAGGGGGCAGTGATTTGGACTTCGCGACGTCCGACGGCAAGGTGGATGCAAGTCGTGCCAACTACAATGAATACAATGTTCACCCGGATTCTGGTCACGTTGAACCGATCAAGAGCTACCAGCCGAATCCTTGGGGGTTTTATGACATGTCGGGCAATGTGTGGGAGTGGTGCCGCGATTGGTATGATGCCAATCTTTATGCGAATCGTCCCGACCCTGACTACGATCCCGTGAATGAAGACTATGTTTTAGGGACCACGGAACCGATTGAAAACGCCAGTTTCGTTGGTGGTCCTGGACAGGAGTACAACGGGGATACTCGTGTAAAACGCGGTGGGAGTTGGAATTTCCACGAGACCTCCTTGGGTACCGCAGAACGAGAACGTGATTACACCTGGCGCGGTAACGATCACTTCGGCTTCCGAGTGGCGCGCCAGGCCTACAGCATCACCGTCCTCGATGAAGTGGACTTCTCCGCTTTGACCTCCTCCTCGACAACCTTGACGGGGACTTACCAAGAAAAGATTACCCTAAGAGGCAAGGGCGATGAGGCGAAGGAATACAACATTGCCGGAGAGTTCAAGCTCATCCGCATCTCCGATATCGACACGCTGCGCACTGAATAGGAAGCGAGTCCGGAAATTCGATTTTAGTAATAGATCAACAACAAGAATCAGATGAAAACGATAGATACCTCATTGAACGATACGTGGCATTCTCGGCGCGGCATTGGATCCTTTTCGGTGCGGTTGGGGGTAACTCTTGCCATGCTCAGTCTGTTCATCGGCGGGTTGAGTATCTCGGCCGCTGATGCCAATCCACCATCCGGAATTAGCTATCAAGGTTATCTCCTCGATTCAGCCGGCGATCCTCTGGCCGATGACACACCAACCAACTTTGATATCAAATTTAAGATCTATGACGCTGAGCAGAATGGAACTTTGATCTGGTCTGAGGCGCAAACGGTGACTGTGGACAACGGTTCGTTCAGTGTTTTGTTGGGGGAGGGAAGTGCGATCTCGGGTGAAGAGTCAAAGAATTTTAACATCGCCAATGTTTTCGACGCCGTAGATGCCTCCGATCGTTTCGTCGAGATTACGGTCGGAGCAGGATCTGCCATTGCTCCTCGGCTGCGTTTACTGACTTCGCCCTACGCGTTCTTGGCTTCCAAAGCGATCGTGGCGGAGGGGCTGAGCACTTCCTCAGCGGAGGGAATTACCTTCAACGGATCGGATTTGGTAACAGTGAAGCAGAAGCTCCAGGTAGATGGAGAATCCACTCTGTCCGGTGGGCTTAAACTCATCGGTTCAGGGGATGTAGATACGACCGCTGGAGGAACTGGCCTGCTCGAGATTAAGCATGATAGCGGAGACACCCGATTGCGATTGGATGCCAACGAAATTCAAGCAGTCAACAACGCGAATGGGGACGCGGCTACTCTGCATCTGAACAATAATGGTGGGGCTCTAGCTCTCGGTAACACGAGTTCGACAACTGAGGTAAAGGGCAATCCCGTTAGGCTTACGGGAGGAAAGATTGAACTAGATACCACTGTTGAGATTGATGGCGAAACGACGCTCGTTGGCAGTCGGTCTCTCTACGTCGGAGGACAAGTTGGTATCGGTACGACGAGTCCTTCAGAGAAATTGCAGGTGGCGGGTAATATCGAGGCAGTCGACGTCAAGGCGACGGGAAATGCCTTTGTTACCGGGGAGCTCGGAGTCGGTACGACAAATCCGCAGGAGAAGCTCCATGTATCTGGAAGTGGAAACCTCGCTGTCCGAATTCAGTCTACGGACGCTTCTGGTCACGCTTGGGATCTGGGCAGCTATGGAGGTGGAGCTTTTAGGATCATCAATCAAGGCACGGATGGGACGAGCGATGATACTCGCATGTTTATTCACCCCACGACGGGTTATGTCACTATCGGTGGAGACACGACTCCCGAGGTTCCTCTTCACGTTGTCGGCAGTAACCAAGAAAGCTTCAACTTGCAGTTCTATGTGGACGGCGGTAGTGCAACGAACACGGATCAGACACGAGCCGACTTAAGTCATGGAATCCTCGCTGACCAGAGGATTCGTGCAAGGGCTTTCGATGTCGAGTCTGATGCGCGCATCAAGAAGGTGCTTCGTCCGAATGTTGACTCGGGCGCACTCGATGAAATTGGGCGGCTGCATGTCGTGGAGTATGAGATGCGGGACCCGGTTCAAGACGGGCGTGATAAGTATCGTGGGTTTCTTGCTCAGGAGGTCGAACATGTGCTTCCTTGGGCAGTTCGAAAATCAACCGAAGTGGTGCCGGATATCTATCAACTTTCCCGTCAGGTTCACTACAACGCAGAGACTTCTCGATTGTCGATAAAGCTCGAGTCGAATCATGGTTTGAAATTGGGCGATCAGGTGCGATTGGTCGGCGAGTCTGGGCCGCTAGATCGTCAGGTTGTTCAAGTTGTCTCTGAAACAGAGTTTGTGGTTGGGGACTGGGCCGAGGGCGGTGGTCGAGTGTTCGTCTATGGTCGTGAGGTCGAAGATTTTCGAGTGCTCGATTACGACTATGTATTCAGCACGGGGATCGCTGCCATCCAGGAGGTGAACCGTAAGCTCGATCGCAGCAATCAAGACCTCAAGACGGAAGTCCAAGTTTTGCGAACCGAAAAGGAAGCCCTAAAGGGGCAGCTTAGTAGTATGGCAAAACGGATGGAAGCGCTAGAAGCCTTGGTGGCGAAAATCGAGCAGGCTACCAGCCGGGAAGTTGTGGCCTTACAGCGCTAAGCGTTACGTCGAATCAGAGCGGTTTGCGCTCGAAACCTTGAAATGGAAAGCCTGTTCCGAATGCTGTCACTCCCTTTTTGATAGGCTTTTTGACACTTGGATAGATCGAATTGGCACCACAAGATGAGATTCAACAATAGAAACCGAGAGGCTTGGTCGAAGGGCTGTGCCCCTATGGCACGCGCTTTGCCGAGGGGCGAGCGCGGTCTCGGATGGATGCTTGGCTTTGCTCTGGTGAGTTGCCTCATGGTCGCTCACGTTCGAGCCCAAGAATTTCCCCTCGAACTGAACCAAGACGAGACCAAATACAATCTCTTGGGCGAACTTGGCCTACCAATTTCCGATGACGCTGCGGATGTCGGTTCGAATGGGCAGGGGCCATCGGCTGGACTGGACGACACGGGAGCGCACCAATGGCGCGGTGTCGCTACTTTTGGCCATGTGCTGCAGCAGTTTGAGGATCCTGCGGACCGCCCAGATGATGCCAAGTCTTCGAATGATTCGGGTGCGGTTGCGAATTTTGTGCTCCGCCGAGCAGCGATTGGTGCTCCCTATCTGGCCCGGACATCTAGTTTTTTGATTGGTGCCGTAATCACTCCGCCGGAGGAAACGGAAATCGGTGATCCGCTTCCGGATGGAACCTCTGCTGCGGAATACTGGTTCTTGGAGCCGGATGACAAAGGAGCTGCCTATTGGAGCTATCATGCCGGAAAGTTGTACGCGGTTGAAGCGGGCAATCTCAACGTGGTTTGGGTAAAGCGTGAGAAGGAAACTTCGGTTCCGGCGGACAGCACGGATACGACCAAATGGCTCCAGGTTGGCAATAGTTACTTCCGCAAGTATCAGAAGAGCTACATCGTGTCTGGGAGTGCAGTGAAAGAGACCCAGGTGATTTATTGGAACACCTCGCCGTATACCGGGCCTGCGATTGATATTCCGAGTTCCAGGATTGGTGATGTTCATTTTGCATACACGAGTGTGGTTCCGGAGAAGGTGGCGCATAACGTTGATGCCGAATCGGGAATAATTAGCTCTGACGTGGCCGATCCGTTGCTTTCGCGAACGAATCCCAACTTCGTTCGGACTATTTGGGCGGAAAGAAGTACAGTCAGTTTTCAGATCCGCGCCCAGAATGTTGAGGGGCGAATCTTTATGGAAATCCTTGGAGATCCAACTGGAGAGACGTTCGAGGATGCCGATAGCGTGGAACAGGACATCAGAACGCATCTAGGTTTTGAGATCATCGATATTCGAAAACTCGCTGTCCCGGATGACCTCACCGTTGAGCTGGGAGAGATCATCACGCCAGGAAGCTCGACCCTGGATCTTTTTGCGCAAGCGGCGGATCCACTTTCGATGGCAGAGTTCTACCACGAACACTTTACTACCGGTGTTGAGAGACCGACAGTCTATGCCATCCGAGAGACCGTAAACGTGAATGATTTGCTCTTGCATTGGTTGATTGAAGGCGTCGAAGGCATTCGTTGGCCTGAACTTTTTGTCCGCTACCAGCTCGTTTGGCCTGGAGACCTCTCCCGCTATTCGCACTATGTTCGCCCAGCTGTGGAGACGGAACAGGAAGCCATCAAGACCGCTGTCGTGTTGGACGGGGAAGACTCTCCTGCGTTGGAGTATCAAGACCCGCTTGATTTTCCTCGTGCCATCCTTACTGACGAGGGGCAGTTCTACACCGTTCTTGATTCTACGTTTCCGACCCACCGTTCTCTGTTGCGACTTAACGTGGATGACAATGTCGTTTTTGAGCGAGTATACTCTTGGTTGGACGATGGCCTGCTAGCGACTAAGGAAGCTCATTCCGGTTCGGTCGTGAATGATTCCTTGGGGGAGAATGCTGCTCCAGTCTTCAATATACTGAGCGGTTCTGAGATTCCTTACGGCGCTTTCGAATTTGATAGCCAGGCCTTTACGGTAGACGCCCAGATTAATCTTGGCAGCCGTGGCGACTTCGATCGTTTGCTACAGTTGTCTGTCTTGGAATCTGATGGTTCGGTGGCAACCGTTGATTTGGGGTTGAGTCTCAGTGATGATCAGCCTTATCCCTTCATGGATGTCTACGGTTCACCCTTATCCGATATCGATACCGAAAACTTGAATGGAAATCTGGCCGATGGGGGATTGCGCTACCAGGCTTCGATCCTTCCGGTCGCGAGTGGGCACGATGATCTAACCGACTGGCAATCTCTAATTATCGGCTCGTCGAGTTCGGCGGTGGCGGTCAATGGTGCGACTCCTCATTATGGCGTTCTCTTTAGGGGGAACGGTTTACTGGAAATCTGGGATGGGAGCACGATGGTCACCAGTTCGCCTTCCTATGCGGACGGAGCAGACCTAAGCGGTGAGCTTCACCTGATAAACCTCCTGGCGACAGGGAACGATGGTAATCCTTTTGATGGAAGTGGTGCCTCCGTGATTGACGTCTATTCTGCGCTTAGTTCGACGTCTCTGCACACGTTCGAAAAGGCAGACCCTGGATACACCGACAACTTCTTCAACGAATCGGCCAATGGAGGGGGAGCACTGAATGATCTTCGAGTGACTCGCATTAGCGATGGGACGGCCTTTGCTTATGGATCGCAGGAATTAGCTTTGAACACCAGTGTCCGTGTCACTTTTGTGGGAGACGGTGAACGGGCTCGCATTTATGTCGATGGAACGCTAGCGGGAGAAGGACCCAATCCAGTCGGTGTCTTGGGGAACGTGCAGAGTGTGGTTTTGGGAACCGATTTGGATACCAATGTTCAGATTGAATCACTCCGCCTCATTACCAACCCGGCAGGAACGAGTGTGCCGCGCGTGGTCTACCAAACCGTGGAGGTGGGTCAGCGCATCGAGGCTCCGAGTGGTGAGAGTGGATCGGGTGACGATGAGGACTACTTGGCCGGGCACATTAACCAAGAGATTGGAACCTCCTTTCACGGCACTGCCTATATTGACCCACTCGATCGAGACAATGGATTTGCCCTCGCCAATGATGGGGCCATCATTCCGGTAAATGCCATTCCGGGGGATAATCTCCTGGAGGTCTGGTGGATGCGTTCGAATGGCGCTGATACCGCCAATGGTTTTCACACGGTTTACTGGCCAACGGTGATCGGTCGTTACACGATCGAATGGCCTGCGGAACCGGCGGAAATCGTTCTAGCAAGTAACGATGGGAGTGGGGCCCTCAATAGCTTGCAGGCGAAAGGAAGTATCTACACCCAGAATACTCGAGCGAATGTGGGATACAATCCGAACGAAGAGCATGCTCTCATGAGTGGGGGGCAAGCGTTCGCCTTACGCGACGATCTCAATGTAACTTCGGGAGAAAATTACACTTCTGAGCCTTATGTGCTCCTCGACTACACGGAGTCGGATGGTCGGCCAGCCATGGTGCCCTTTAAAGTCCTCCGCGAGAAGCCTGAGGATGGGGTGACCTTCAAGTTCGACCTGGATGCGGGGCTGGTTCTGCAGGCCCCGATGCCGTTGCCCTTGCTGCCGACACCGATTCCGGAGGGTGGAGACGCCAGTTTGAACACTGAAATCGGGGGCTATGAAGTCTCCACCACCACGGTGGTCAACGCGGGACAAGGTCAAGTGACTCTTGGTGCCTCAACGGCGCATACGATTGTTCCTTACAACATCTATGCGGTTCAAAAGGCGGACCTAACGGATTTCAGATGGCTTTACGTCACGAGTGCGGATTACAGCACGAGCGAAATCACTGGGTACGCGTCGACCAGCATTCCCCGTCAGCTGACTCCGTGGGAGTTAACCGCCCCGAATGACCCAACGGCGACTCTTCGATTGGGGATCCCGAATCACGATGGCCTGACGGCGGGATCGACGACGGTCCATCTCATCTCCGAAGCGACTCAAATGGTTCAGACGGTCGTGGTTGAAGCTTTGGGGACGGAAGAAGAGCAACCTTACATCGACCTCCCGATCAGCGATACCAATCAGGGCAACTTCGCCCTGTTGCTCGTCCTGTTAATTCCTGATGCCACCGTCACCGGAAACCAGTTCAACACTTGGGGGCTGCGTCGAAGCTTGATTCCGAGTGGGGTCGCAGATAGTGACCGCCGGGCCTTCTACACGGGTTTTACTCGACAGGATCGCAAAGGGAACACGTGGGTCTATCGAGGGCCTCATTCCGACAACGATTCACCTGCACTCGACATGCAGTTCTACTATGCCACTCAGACGGGCTTCTGGTTCCCGGAGTTGGCCGCTGCCGAAGAGGAGCAACCTCCGACCGGGACCCTAACGCCTTACCTGAGAATTCGGAATTCGGATGGCAGCTACCAAGGTGATGGCATCTACGCATTGAATCAAACGACCGGTGATGCAGAGAACCAGGGCTTGCCCATCGCCTATCGACCTGTGTGGCCGGACGAAGTGCCCGTCCTGAGTATGGCTCAAACGTTGACGACAACGATCAATGGCCTGCCGGCGATTCGAGGAAATTCGAGTTTGGAGATCCTCTATGAGCAGTCTCACGTCGGAGGGCAAGAGTCCGTCGTGCTCCATGATTCGACCCGCGAAAAGGAGTTCTACCTGGGGACGACCATTGAAGAGGGGGGAGTTGAGTATTTCTTGGGTGAAATCCCTGCCTCAGCCGCAACGCAAACCTACAACGGAGATGTCTTCTTTACGGGCCTGCCGCCACACCTTGAGAATCGATTCTTTTTCGATCCTTTCCGTGGAACGGCTGGAGCGCTTGTCCTACGCGGTGAACACCGTGATGAAACGGTCGGGGAAGATTATGTTTTGCTTAATGTCTTGAGCGATCAAGATGTGACAACTCTGAAAGCCGTTGTTCCAGACGATGAAGTGGCAGAGACCAAAGCCAGTTGGGATTTCGCCATCGATAACCTGGTGGCTTCTGTGGACCTTTTCATTGAAGATCCAGCGGTTCCTGGGACTTACGTTTCGGTCTCTTCAATCAAGACGAAGCTGGATTCGGTTGATACCGATTCCCCTGATGAAGTCTACTATGAGGGAACCAGCTTGACCGATATCGGCGAGGCTGCCGAGGCGGCAATTGACGGTCTGGGCGAGTATCATTCCGGAATCGAGCGAAAGGCTCAGGACCTCGTGGAAATTGTCAATGATGACGAGGCTGTGGATTCGTACTCGCTCACGGCAATGGGACCAGGAACGGGGTATGTGTCATTGATCGCCGGAGATGGTGAAGCGTTTAGCGCGACGGATGATCCGGTTTCCATTCTCATTCTGAAAGTCGATTCCCAGCTTCATCCTGGTGAGCTGAAGATCATCCTCTCGGAGAGTCCCCTGGCGGAGAAAGTGACCTTGCAACAGGTAGTCGACTTAGCCTCACTTACTGAGAACTACGATGTGCAGTGGAAGACGGGGGCGCCTGTCGATGGCTTAGCTCCAGCCGTGGATTCGTTGAGTGACGATCCTGGTGCCGGGTGGCTCGACATGGATGCCAGCAAGTTTGCCGAGAAAGTCCGTTCGATCGTCGGGGATACGGCCGATGTCCAATCCCTTTCCGATCAACATATCATCATGCGCTATCAAGCCAATGTGAACACGCACGCATCTTGGGTGGATGACGGAGAGGGTGGTAATAGTGGATGGTCTGAGTGGACGGAACCTGTTCTAGTCGAAGGGTGGATCAAACGCGTGCTTGCGGGGATTAATCCGTTCAACCAACGAACCTCTGACCTTTTCAACAACGCCGTTGATACGGATGCCAGCATGTTGACCTTGGCAGGGCCGCGTTGGGAAGGCAACGTTGCGCTCAATTCGGATACCATTGATGACTTCGGCTTGATCGAGATCTACGAAACGGTTCTCAATCGAGGACGGGGACTGAGTATCGATGCAGATATCAATTACGGTCCAGCGAATGACGCGCTGCTCCTCGCGGCTGGTTACATCAATGACCTATACATGTTCCTCGGGAACGAAGCTCTGTCCGATGCATTGAATCCTACGATAGGAATCAGCACGGCAGATGGCGTGTTCGGAGATATCGCAACTTCGCTATTTGCCTTCAAAGGACAGACCTCCACGCTTTTGGAAGAGGAGTTGGCCTTGATGCGAGGCCGAGATGATTTCTTGCCGCCGGGTGTAGAAGCCAATCCGGTCTACAATCGCCTCTTCTGGAACTACACGCGAGGGATTGACTCAGGCGAAGTGATTTATGCTTTGAACTACAACATTCAAGAGGCGGATACGAGCAACTTGGATGGCGTGATCGACGCTGAAGACGCGGCTGTCCTCTATCCTCAGGGACATGGTGATGCCTACGGTCACTACCTTACCGCGATGAAGAACTACTACTCACTCTTGATCGATACAGATTTCGAATGGGTCCCGCGAACGGAGGGCGTGACGATTCTGGGACAGACCGTGCAGGTTGATTATACCGACGAGCGAAAGTTTGCCGCTGCTGCAGCTGCGACGGCAGAAGCCGGAAAGCAGGCCTTTGATTTGACTTGGCGACAGGACTACGAATCTGGTGATGACGTCGGTTGGGAGCATTTCGGAGCGGAAGCGGTTCGGGAGAATAGCTCTCGTGGAACAACTCGTTACTGGGGCGCAGACCATTGGGCCTCACGAACGGGACAAGGTGCGCTGATTAATTGGGTCGCCGGGAACGCGATGCTGCCGGAAGTCGATCTGGATCCAAGTCATGAGGGGATTCAGATCATTGACCGAACCACCGTTCCGGAACTGGCCGAGATGGTGGATGTCGTGAAAGAGCTTCAGACTTCGGCTGACAATGCAGATGCACACTTGAATCCGCTTGGAATGAGTGAATCGAGTATGGCCTTTGATGTGAATCCGAGTACCTATTCATTCTGGCTGGGGGGCAACTCGTCTCACTTCGAACAGATTTACGAGCGTGCGAAGGTTGCGCTGAACAACGCGGTGACGGCGTTCGATGATGCAAAATCTGTGAATGAGCTGCTTCGTCGTGAAGCGGATTCGCAGTTGACAAATGAAGCAATCGTTTTGAATCAGGAGATTGCCTACACCAATGCACTAGTGGAGCTCTACGGAACTCCCTATTCGGACGATATCGGGGTCGGGAAGACATATGCCTCGGGATATGAGGGGCCCGACTTAACCCACTTCATGTATGTAGATGACAATGAATTAGAGGGCCCAGCTGTAACTCCGGGTTCGAGTACGGAGTTTGTTCTGGATATCCAGGACTACGCATCTGAGTACAAGAGCTTGGAGCCACGGGAGAAGGTTGCGGCTGATTTTGTAGAGAAATTTCTCCCCAGCGTCGATAGCAGCGATGTCAATAACACTCACCTGGCTTATACTCTGGACTCGCACGGTTTCTTTTCGAAACCCTCCGATTGGACAGGGAGGAGAGAATCGCCAGGAGAGATTCAACTAGCCATTGCCGATATCATCAAGGCAAGGAATTTGGCGCATGGAGCTCTGAGGCAGCAGGAAACCCTCAAGTATGACCTTGATCGAATGATTGAGGTTTACAGTGCCCAGCTAGAACTAAATGTAGAGATGGATCAACATCGGGGTACGATCGCCGCGCGAGAAGCTTCGATTGACTTGGCTGAGTATCGCAGGGATCTGGTTGATCTCAATTCGCAGAATGCCCTTAATGTGCTAGAGGACTTGACTGAACTGGTTGCGGCCTCCGTGCCCGAGAATGCGATCTTTGGCTTCTCTTTTGGAGGAGACTTTTCGGGAGGTATTCATGGGCCGCAGAAGATCGCCGAAATCGCGGGTACGAGTATTATCTCTGCCATCCAACTTGAGCGGGCCGGGGTCCTAGGACGCCGTGTAATGAACCGAAAGCAAGAGATCCGAGAAATCTTACTTCAGGAGATTGACGGTTTGGATGACGAGTTCTTCAAGCTCGATTCGGTTCTCGCAATCGATCTCAAATTGCGGGAGGTGCAGAACCAAATGCACGCGATCAACCAGGCCTTGCAGGAGCTCGCAGACGCGCGGAGCCGATACGACGCGCTGGTTGCCAAAGGGAATCGCCTCCAAGCTGAGCGGGAGGTGTTCCGGAAACAAACGGCGGCCACCACTCAAGGTTTTCGCACTCGGGATGCTGCTTTCCGAGTCTTCCGTGACGAGAAGTTGGAACGCTACAACTCGCTCTTCAATCTAGCGGCCCGGTATGCGTTCCTGGCGGCGCAAGCCTATGACTACGAGACAGGACTTTTGGGGACGGACGAAGGCAAATCCTTCATCGATCGCATCGTCGGTTCACGAGCGCTCGGCGTGGTTGAAGATGGTGAACCTCAATTTGCCGGCAGCAATACCGGAGATCCGGGGCTTTCCAGTGCCTTGGCTGAGATGGCGGCAGATTTCCAAGTGTTGAAAGGCCGCTTAGGTTTGATTAATCCCGATGTCTACGGCACGACCGTTTCCCTTCGCACGGAGAACTATCGGATTCGACCTGGAACCGATGGGGACACGGCGTGGCGAGACGAACTCTATCGAGGCCGCAAAGCAAACCTACTCGAAGATGAAGATGTGGTTCGTCACTGTTTGCAGATCGATAAAGGAGATGGCCTCCCAGTGCCAGGACTGATTATCGAGTTCAGCACGGAGATCAACGATGGTTACAATCTCTTTGGGCAACCTCTAGCGGGAGGCGATCATGACTTCGATATCAGTTCTTTCGCTACTAAGATTTTCTCGGTGGGTGTGGCCTTGGAAGGCTACAATGGGATGGACAATCCAGGATCGAACGTATCGGTCACCGATTCCAGTTCGGTATCTGATCCAACGGCTGCCTTCCTCGATACCGCCACCTTGGCGGCAACACCTGATGTCTATCTCATTCCGGTGGGACTGGACGCGATGCGTAGCCCGGCGCTTGGGGATCAAAGCGTGATTCGGACCTGGTCGGTAGATGATGTCACCATCCCGCTACCGTTTAATATTGGTGCGTCCGAGTTCTCTTCCAAGAAACTCTACCAAGCGGCGGATAGTTTGCCTGAGGATCTCTTCAGCATCCGGAAGCACCAGGCGTTCCGTCCAGTTTCGGATGCCTCGGTGTTTGGTCAGAACGCGGAACTGCTTCCTTCGACGTACACCAACAGTCGCCTGATCGGACGCTCGGTTTGGAACACCAAATGGAAGCTCGTGATTCCGGGACGTTCGCTCTTGAACGATCCGGAGCGCGGATTGGATGTGCTGCTTGATACGCTGAGCGATATCAAGATTCACTTTGAAACCTACAGCTACGCAGGGAACTAGGATGAGGAAGTTAGAAGATAGAAATTCGAAGTGTGAAGTGGTGGGGCGAGCGTGCTCGCGAGCCATCCCTGCGTTATTCTCATGCACAAGCTTGCTAGGCGCGCTCCGCGCGAGGCTCGCGAGTGCGCTCGCCCCAGCGTGTTTGGCCATGTTGTTTTTCTTGGTCTCCGTGGTGCAGGCCTTTCCTCCATCACCGCATCACACTTTCTACGGTACGGTTCGAGATGAGCGAGGGAATCCGATCAATGCCAAGAACGCTGAAGTCCTTTTCCAAACTGCTTCGGGGCGCGTGATCACGACCAAGGTCGTTCCGGGTTTGGCAAAGGGTGCCAATTACCGGCTTCGTATTCCAATGGATGCCGGTTTGACCTCGGACCTTTACCAACCGACGGCGATGCGACCGATGATGCCGTTTACCATGAGAGTGAAAGTGGGGCGTGAAGTCTTTCTACCAATCGAAGTGCACGCTGATACCCAATCGATGGGGGCTCCGGGGAAGGCCACGAATTTGGATCTGACCCTCGGTGAAGATCGGGACGGGGATGGCATTCCTGACGCCTGGGAGCAATCCTTGATCAATCGTGGTCTGGCCGACGATCTTGCAAGCGTGCGGCCTGAAGACGATGCTGATGGAGATGGACTGAGCAATCTCCTGGAATACCAAGCCGGCAGCTATGCCTTTGACGACGAAAGTGGCTTTGAACTCGTGATCAAAGAATTTAACAACGGCGTCCCTGTCCTGGGCTTCATGGCTTTACCGGGGCGACGATACGAAGTCCTTGGATCCACCGACTTTGATCAATGGGAAACCATCTCCTTCCGCCTGACCTCAGACGAAGCAGATGCTCCCATCCGCAACGGTATCTTCTCCGATAACGTCACCGAACTCGAAATCGAAGTCCCCCCCACGGAAGAAGCCGTCGAGTACCGCTTTTTCAAACTTCAAGTAAACTAAACCTCTCAAAGGTGGGGCAATGCTTGAGCCGGTCAGAGAAGGGGCGATCCTGTCAAAATCTCGGATTTCCTGATCGGGAAAACTGGGAAGAAGTTTCGTTTGGGGGAGAAGCGAGCGGAGAAGGTTCCTTGAAGACAAGCTACATTGCCGACGACGTCCGTCCCATCAAGGTTCAAGTTCCGCCGAGACGTGACGGATCCACCATTCGTTTTTTCAAGCTAAAGATCGAATAGATCAGGCTGCTCGGGCGGAGTTTTTAACCACGGATTACAAAAATTCCACGGATAGCAGGGAACCGGGAATTCTAGAATTGAAGGTCTTGGAGAGGCGACGCTGATCATTCGTTGACATAAAGCTGTATCAATAATATGGGTTTATGTGTGAAGACGACAGTTGAGATTGAGGATCATCTCCTGAAGCGGAGCAAGACGCATGCGTTGAATGAAGGCGTGTCGCTTCGCGCACTTATCGAAGAAGGTTTGCGGCAGGTTCTCGCTCGGCAGGGAGACCAAGTGAAGACTCGGGGGGGCAAGCGAACGCTTCCAGTATGTTCTCAGGGCGGTGGAGTACGTGCCGGAGTCAATCTGAACGATTCTTCGGAGCTCGAAGATCGAATGAGTCTTTAGATATTCTCAGTTGTGGTCACTCCTGATGTGAATATCTTGGTCCATGCGTTTCGTCCTGACGCGGAGGATCATGTGCTCTGTTCTCGCTGGTTGACGGACCGGATTAACGGCCAGTCTAACTTTGCTATTGTTCCGAATGTGCTCTCGGGTTTCCTCCGCATCGTCACGCATCCGCGGATTTTTGAGCGGCCTAGCCGAAGGGCGGAGGCAATCGCGTTCTGCAAATCCTTGGTCGAGTGTGACCTCAGCCAGTGGCTGGTTCCCGGAGTGCGGCATTGGGAGATCTTCACTTCGCTGTGTGAGCAGGCCGATGCCCGAGGGAATCTGATTCCTGATGCTTGGTTTGCGGCTTTGGCCATCGAGCACGGCTGCGACTGGATATCTCTTGATCGCGATTATGCGCGATTTCCGGGCCTGAGGTGGCGCGTGCCGGAATAAGTGATTTTTCACCACAGATTACGAGGATTCCACGGATAGCGGAGGAGTGGGGGGCTCTGGATCCGTGCCCATCCGTGAAATCCGTGGTCAAAACAACTCGGATCCACCGGAAACGTGGAAGAACCCCTCGTCTTCTCCTTTCCAATCGTTTGGATGTTGCGTTCTCCGTGCCTATTCAGCTCTAAAACCGCCCTGTCAGCCGACAGCTCGCGAGTAAGCTCGGCCCGCCGGAAGCCTGCCCTTAGAAAATATAAAATCTTTTTTCAGATCGATGTAACCCTTGGCGGTTCGATTTGCGTTGTAGTCTGCAACCGGCCGAATTGTCGGGTTCATGAAAGATCTTAGAGTCAACTTAGAAAGCCGTGCTTGCGCCCCTTTGAGCGCATGGTTGGTTCTCAGTCTCCTCGTCGCAGTGACCGGCTTTGCAGTGCCGGTGACCTTTCAGTATCAGGGACACATTCTCGTCAATGGAGAGGCCGTTGATGGCAACGGCAACTTCAAATTCTCAATCCTCCGCGATGCTGGAACACCCAACGAAGCTGCTATTTGGAGCAATGACAGCCCCAATGGAAGCCCTGGCGAACCTGCGACCGCCGTTTCATTGACCCTCCGCCGTGGCGTCTATTCTGTTGGGCTAGGAGATGGTTCCATCGCCAACATGGCCCTAATCCCACCTGCAGTATTCTCTCAGAACAACCTTTCCCTTCGAATCTGGTTCAGCCGAGGCGAGGGCCCATTCTCCCAACTCAACCCAGACACCAAGATTGGCTCCGTCGCCTTCGCCATGCGCGCCGCCACCGTGGATCGCGTTGAAGAAACCGCGTTGCCGGATTCCGTTGGGCGCTTGATCACTCTCGTCGACAAAATGACGTTTTCGTCCACTACGGCGACGGACTCTGATTTGATCGATGGGGGGTATGCTGTTTTCCGCCGAATGGACGCCGCCGATTGGGAAGACGGCCCGGGAGGAGCACCAGTTGCTCGCATGGATCACACGGGAGTCTGGACTGGTCGCGAGTTCGTCGTCTGGGGAGGAGCAACCAGCGGCTCCAGTATTCTTGGAACTGGTTCTCGCTTTGATTCACTGAGCAATTCCTGGGAAAGCGTTTCCACGATCGATGCTCCAACAGCCCGGCGCGTTCATGGTGCCGTCTGGACGGGGGAGCGCATGATGGTCTGGGGAGGGCATGATGGCGATGCCTGGAATCCGGTGGGTGGCCTGTATGATCCGAGGGCTCAGCGATGGTTTCCAGTTTCGCGAAGTCCTATCCTCGCTCGTGAAGACCACGTCATGCTTTGGGCGGGTAATCAAGTTTTGATTTGGGGAGGGCGTCATGGTCAAGGGCGGCAGGGAGATGGGGCTATTTTCAACCCGAATAGCAATCAATGGACACCAGTTCCGCCGCAAGGAGCGCCGGTTGCGCGATCGAATGCGAGCGCCGTGTGGACGGGGCAACAGGCCGTCATCTGGGGCGGACGAACGACCCGGGAAGAGGTGGGAGATGGCTCGCGATTGAATATTCCAGCTCAGGGGCCAATGAGTTGGCAACCGATTTCGAGGACCGATGCGCCGTCTCCTCGGCAGGGCCACACCGCCGTTTGGACGGGGGAGAAGATGATTGTGTGGGGCGGTGATGCCAGTGGGGAATTGTTGGATACAGGTGGAATTTACGATCCGAATGCCGATTCTTGGAGTCGAGTGTCCAGAATCGATGCGCCGAGTGCTAGAACCGACCACTCTGCAGTTTGGACTGGATCTGAAATGGTCATTCTATTTGGGCGTGATGTGGATGGAGAAACCGGGAGTGCTCATGCCTACGATCCCGCCGCAGATGGTTGGCGGGCGCTACCCTCGGGGGGAAACCCTCTGCCTCGTTCAGGGGCTGCGGTTGCTTGGACCGGGAGTGAAATCATTGTTTTTGGTGGTGAGGCGAATTCTCAGCCTGTTGGCGCGCTTCAGCGTTTGAACCCGGAACCTCCGATCTTTCTTTATCGAAAGCCGTGATCGCCGGGAGTTTGAGATCAGTTTTGTAAGCTCAGAAATGTTAGTCATGAAGAAAATAGGCTGCAGTCTCTTTGGCGAGATCCGTGAGGTGGAGGAGAGGGCGGCTCTTTCGTCCTGTGTCTGGCGGCGTCCCTCAATCGTCGCGGCTTTGCTCGCTTTTCTTGTGTTGGGGCAACTGCGCGCCGAGTGGAAGACTGAGAGCTATGATTTGGTCGCAGGTTGGAATGCAATCTACCTTCATATCGACGCCTCTCATGACACGGTTGAGAACTTGGTGAACGGGGCTGCGATTGATCAAGTTTGGTTGTGGACTCCAGGCTTATCATCAGCCCAGTTTATTACTTCAATTGAGAACCCTATCACTGCTGGCGGAGACAATTGGTTGGCTTGGATTGAGAACAATCCTGACAATTCTACCCCAGATCTGAAGTTCATTGGTAATGCCGCCTATCTGATTCATGCCACTTCAAATCTAACCTTGTCTCTTAAAGGGAAGGTCGTTCCTCCCGTCTACACCTGGACGGCTACTGGGCAAAATTTTATAGGATTTTCCAATCAAACTGGAACGGAGCCGACGTTTAGTAACTTTTTTGGTTTGGCAGACACGCTGGATACGTCATTCACAGAGGTTTACCAGTATCCGGGAGGGGAGGTTGACATTAGTCCGGTGCCAACGCTGGTAGACGAGCCGGAGAATCTTTTTGTGAAACGTGGCCAGGCGTTCTGGGTGAGGGACAGCGACTACAATCGATTCTTTGGTACGTTTTCGCTCACACTACAGGATCTAGATGGAGTCCATCTTGGAACGTCGCTTTCTGCTTATCGTATTCGGTTGACTAACACGGCAAACGAGCCTCGTGAGGTGACTTTGCAAATGGAGGAATCGGAAGGACCTGTGATTGGAGATGCTTACGTGGGTGTGCCCCCGCTATTGATTCGCGGAGATTTGGATCCTACGACCTTTACGCATAGTTTTGCCGCTCTGTCGGAGGGATCCGTTTCCTGGGATTTGACTGCCGCTGGAGAGGTTGGCTCTTCGGTGGAAGTCGTGTTTGGCGTCGATCGGTTCGCGATGGCTACCGATATGAACGGTCAAGCGACCGAAACGGGTGATGTTTTTGGTGGCATTCTTCGATTCACGGATGATCTGGGCTATACCCTGATTGATGTTCCGACAACAGCCGAGGTTGGCTCTTTAGCTGGGCTCTGGGTTGGCGAAGCGACCATTACTCAGGTCCAGCAAGGATTGGTTGATTATGAAGAGGATGAGGATGGGGAGACCTTGCTAGATGATGACGGGGCAGCGGTGGTGAGTGAAACGGATGTGAGCTTTGGCGATGTTTCGCAGACTTTTCCGTTGCGGTTGATTCTGCATCGAGAAGAGAGTGGGACGACTCGGCTGCTGCAACGCGTTTTCTACGGCTTTGATGTGCCTGCGGATGAGAACGACCTTTCCGAGTCGATTCTAACGACCAGTCAGAGCCTCTTAAACCAGGACAAGCTCAGTACAGCGCGGCGTCTCTCTGCTGTCCATCTTCCTTGGAGTGAGAGCAACGTCAATTGGACATTCGACAACGGGCTCGAGTTTGCCAGCACCCTGTCAACGACGGTGACGACGCTCTTTAATGATCAGGCAGCGAATCCGTTCCTACACACGTATCACCCTGATCACGACAATCGAAGTCCCTTGTTCGAAGAGTATGGAGAGAGTGAGCGTGGATTCGAGTCCTACGATATCATTCGCGAAATCTCGCTTAACTCAGGAACCACATTGGCAACTGTGGAATCGACGACCACTTCAACCTCAGCTGAGTCCAATTCGACGACAGATGCCGTTGACGTCCCCTCGTTGCCGAGCGGTATCACCATGGTTGGCGTTCCGCAGGGTGCCTTCGTGATGGGAAACGAGGAAGCTGAGGGACCACTGGCTGCGGCGCATAGTCCCGAACGGCTGGTTTATATGAGCCCCTTCGAGATGAGTGAGGCCGAGATCACGGTTGAACAGTACATTGATTTTCTGAATGCCGCGTCGGCCGACAATCTGATCGAGATTCTAGAGGATGACGACGGTACCTTTGTTGTGGGAGCGGCCGGGCAGCCGTACGCAGGACTCAAGTTCGTTGAGCTCAGCGGAAGTCGCGTTCTTAAGGATCATGATGGAGATGGCGATGTCGATCCGGAGAATCCGTTAAATCAATGCTGGATTGAGTATGATGAAGACGGAGTCTTCAGCGTGAAGGATCCGGGCGCTATTGATTGGCAATCGTTCGAGTTTGTGGAGGGCTCAAATCTGATCACTCCAAGTGAATGGGAGGAAGCCGCGAATCAAGAGATACTGATTCCGGCGGACGATCCAACTCCTTTGATCATTCCAAATAATTCCCAAGACTCAGGAAATACCTACGAATTGAATGGGCCTCGTCACATTTTATTTGTCGACGATCATGCCTTCCTGGTGAGTTCGTCTGACGATGACCTTCTGGTCCTGAATGTTGCAAACCCGCTCAGTCCAACTCTGATTAAGGTAGGAAGGTTTTCTCTGGATGCTCCGGTTCATACTTCGACGAATGGAGAGTATTTGTTCGTGAGTTCTTACAATACCAATGAGATTAAGGTCTTTAAAATTTCCGATCTAATCGACTCCAATTCGACTCAAGGAAGTGTCGGAAGCGTCGCGGTAACCCAGCCGCGTTGTTCAGCCGTGGATGGCGATTACCTCTACACGGTGGGGCAGACGGGCATCATCAGTGTCTTCAATATCACAGATCCAACCTCACCAACACTTCTGAACTCTGCCACGATTACCCACAATGGTACGACCTTTAACAATCGTATGTTCTGGATAGAGATCGAGAAACACCGAGCTTACATTACCGCTTACGATGAGGGCAGTGTCATCATCTTGGACCTCTCCGGTTCGCCCACGGACGTCTCCAACGTTATGTATGTGATCACGGACGGGACGACTGACGAGAAAGGCAATGCTGTCGATTTGCTCGGCGGGTCTATCTTCTTGAGAGTCTTGGACGAAGTTCTCTTTGTATCATCAGACGACGATGCCGTTTCGGTGTTCGATGTGTCGTTTACCCCCGGTGTCGGGCCGGTCACTGACAACACGTCTCCGGTCCTTCTCTCAACGATGCGTGATGGGGTGGATGGGTTTTCTCTAGGCGCACCTCGACAGTTGACTGTGACTGAGCAGGGAGTGCTCTACGTTGGGGCCAGAGATCCGGCTGCTGTCAATGTTGCCGACGTCAGATCTCCGGACTCACCTGTTCTGCTCGATCTGTATGAAACCGGAGTCGGGAACGTAGGAGGATTTGAATTTCCTCATACCGTGGCGGTTGATGACAAGGCTCTCTACGTTCTCGGGTTTACGAGTGATGACTTGAGTGTTTTTGAGCTGACGCGAAGCATAGGAACGTTCTCAGTCCCGGGGCCAGTGTCGTTCCTGGGAGAGGTTGCAGCGTCAACGCTGCAGAATGGCTCAACGGACAATGGAGGAGACGAAGCTTTCTCGTTTCAAGAAGTGCGCCATGTAGTGGCATCCGAGAACGTTGCCTATATTGCTGATAAAGGCGGGGATACGATTTCAATTCTTGACCTGGGTGATCCCCAGAATGTGGAGATTCTTGCCACCCTCAAAGATGAGGTTGACGGCTACAAACTCGATAATGTTTCTCATCTGAGTCTGGCCGGAGATTTACTCGTAGCCACTTCGAATCAAGATGGTGAGGCGGACACGATAACCCTCATCGATGTCAGCAATCCGGGGTCGCCTGCGAGGTATTCAACCATTACCGATAATGTACAGGCCAATAACTTAAACTTTCCGTTGGCCACGTCTGTTTGGAGCCGGTTTCTCTTTGTCTCAAATGTGGGAGGATCGGACAGTGACGTGATTACAATTTTCGATATTGGTGATCCAGCTAATCCTCAGTTAGTTAGTGAGGTCACCGCCGGAGAGCAGGATTCGAAAGGGCAGACGATTCATATAGGAAATCCGACCTCGATTCCGGTGGTCGACGGCATCGCTTACATTGCCAACTCGGAAGGAAGTAGGATCTCAATACTCGATGTCAGCGATCCTACCGATGTCGTACTGCTCTCCGAAATTGTTGATGGCCAGGACGGGTTTAACTACTTGGCCAACTTACAGTCGCTGGTCGTGCGCGGTTGTGTGTTGTTCTGTTCTGCCGCGGGGACAGAGCATGCTGTCACGTTGATCGATGTCGAAGATCCCTCGAATCCGACGCTTCTGTCTGTCATCCGAGATGGAGACGGAACGTTCGAGAATTTGGACTCACCTCGTCGAATCGTCGTCGAGAACGGTTTGTTGTATATTCCCTCAGAAGGAGATAGCGCTCTGAACGTGGTTGACGTAACGGATCCCGCTAATCCCGTCTTGTTGGAAGTGATCGCAGACAATGATACCGGTTATGGTTCCCTCGGTGGTTTAGCTTCAGTGGCCGTAGACCAAGAACTGATTCTACTTACCGCGGCAACTGAACAGGCTCTGACGATTATCTCACCGACAATTCAAATTGGAGAGACAATCGATGTTTGGCCCGAGCTGACGAAAGATCTTCCAACACTAGCTGAAGTGAGCACTTGGCCTGCGGCATTTATCAAATGGCACGGGGCAAAAGCATTTGCTGATTACTATGGTTGTGATCTGCCGACGGAGGCGCAGTGGGAGTACGCGGCGAAGGGGGGATCGGACCTCGACTTTGCCACTGGGGATGGCTTGCTGGATGCTACTCGAGCCAACTACAACGAGTATAACTCTCATCCCGATACGGGGCATGTAGAGCCCGTCAAGAGCTATGCCCCGAACCCATTCGGCTTCTACGATATGTCAGGAAACGTATGGGAGTGGTGCCGAGATTGGTATGATCCAGCCTTTTACTCCTCGCAGCCGAATCCGGATTACGATCCCTACAATAGGGATCTCGTCTTGGCTGACGTCGAGCCGACGGAAGATGGCGGCTTCGTCGGTGGTCCGGGGCAGGATTACACGGGCGATGCACGAATCAAACGTGGCGGTAGTTGGAACTTTCACGAGACCTCATTGCACACGGCCGAGCGCGAGCGCGACTATACATGGCGGGGGAATGATCATTTTGGATTTCGGGTGGTCCGGGAGAGTTACAGCATCGAACCGATCGTTGCTGCCGACTTCGACGCTCTGACGTCGTCTGCAACCAGTTTGAGTGGCACCTACCAAGAACGAATGACACTGATAGGGAAGGACGATCAGAGTCGGGAGTACAACTTTGCGGGGGAATTCAAGCTGATTCGAATTTCCGATATCAAGACGCTGACAACCGAAGAATAGATCTATCGAAGCAAGAGATCTTAGTAGAATTTTAATAAAAAAAGACCCCATGAAAACAACCAAACAACACCCAGACCGCAATCGGCGAGAAAGCAATAGTGTGGTGTCGCTGAACGGCTCCTTACTTGTTGTTATCTTCTTTTTACTTGGAACGGCGAGTGTCCTTGTAGCGAGTTCCAGTCCTCCTTCGGGGATCGGCTATCAAGGTTACTTGGTTGACTCCTCTGGGGATCCGTTGGCCGATGATGCCCCAGCGAACTTTCTGATCGAATTCCGCATCTACGACGCCGAAACCGGAGGGGCCGCAAAATATGCAGAGGTGCAAACCGTCACGGTTGACAATGGTGCATTCAGCGTATTGATCGGTGAAGGGACAGAGATTACGGGAGAGGAAAGTCTTAAGCTCTCAGATATTGCGGAGGTGTTTGATGCGGACGATGCGTCAGATCGCTATGTTGAGATTACTGTCGAGGGCGGATCTGCGATAGCGCCACGGTTGAGACTTCTAACCTCGCCTTACGCGTTTTTGGCGAGCAAGGCGATTCGTGCCGAGACGGTCGGGGATGCTAGTACATCTGCGCTCAGCTTCAGCGGTGATGAGATCGAGATTGATTCAGACTTGCAGGTGACAGGGACTGGGCTCTTTCAAACGGGAGGAACAAAGCTGAAGCATCCGATTTACGTTTACCACAGTGCGGCCAATCTCTCGACCCACCACCTTTATATCGACGAGAACGAGATTCAGGCACACGGAAGTGGTGGCGAGAGCGATCATTCGCGGACTTTGCATCTCAACAAT
This sequence comes from uncultured Verrucomicrobiota bacterium, assembly GCA_964342405.1. GTDB lineage: Bacteria > Verrucomicrobiota > Verrucomicrobiia > Limisphaerales > AAA164-E04 > UBA2970. Next base: position 134,905 of record CAYFGX010000006.1, read on the forward strand.
GACGGTGGGAACTTGGGGCTGAGTGCTTCCGGATACACGACGACCGTAAACGGTGATTTTTCGATCTCGGGAGATTTGACCAGCAATCTGGTTGTTGATGGCACAGTAACAGCCAACAGTGATACCACCTTGAATGGTAGTGCAACCGTAAACGGTGATACGACGATAAGCGGTAGTAATGAACTGACCGTAGGCGGTGCCAGTAGTCTGGAGGGAGGGCTAACCGTCAGCGGTGGAAGTGATACTGACCTTGATGATTGGAGATTGAGAGTCAGCGGGTCTGGGAGCGACGCGATGCATCTTGATTCCAACGAGATTCAGGCAGTTAACTCAGAGGGAAACGCAACGACTCTCTATCTAAATCATAACGGCGGCAATGTTGCGGTCGACGGTGGTGGGAGGGTTGGAATTGGAACGAATTCGCCTTCCGTACCGCTCCACGTAGCATCCGCCAACAGCTACAGCTTTGGTAGAACAGCGCGATATGGGAACTCGAGTAACTCTACGGATGATAATGTGAGTCCTTCAACGGCTATTTTGGCGAAGGGGGCGGTCGTCGTTGATAATGGTGGTGACGGGGTTTACATCGTCTCTGACGAGCGCATCAAAGACATCCAGGCTCGAGTTCAGGCTGCTGATTCGCTAGCACGCGTGATGAATCTCAAGGTGACGGACTACAAGATGCGGGATGCCGTCAGGTTTGGGGACTCGCTCCACCTGGGGCTTATTGCTCAGGAGCTTGAGACTGTAATTCCACGCGCTGTGAGTCGTGGTGTCGGATTTCTTCCAGATATTTATTCCTTTGCGACCCAAGCCCATCTAGACAGTGAATCCGCTCAACTGACGCTTCGGCTTAAGGGGGATCATAATCTGAAGGAGGGGCAGGTACTGCGGTTGATCGTTGGAACGACCCAGATTGATCGATCGGTTGTGGCATTGCCTGATTCGGCAAGTTTTGTGGTGGATGATTGGGAGCATGATACAGAGGAGGTTTTCGTGTTTGGGCGACAAGTCGATGATTTCCGAACGGTGAATTATGATCATGTTCTGCTTCACGGGCTTGCTGCTCTTCAAGAGGTGAATCGTCGGCTTGAGACTAGCAACCAGGAACTGCAAGCGAGACTTGCTTTGGCAGATCAAAGGAATCAGGAGTTTGGTCGCATGTTGGCGAGCATGAATGAACGGATCAAGTCGCTTGAAGGTGTCGTTGCCAGCTCAGAGGAATCCGGAAAAGATCTTGTCGCCAATTTTCGGGACTGAGCTCTGATTGGCTAAAGAAAGGAGCCGGTGATGAAATCAAAAAGCGCTAGTGAGGGAATCGATCGGGCCACGCAAGTGGCCGTAGGGCAGCGATGCAGAGTGTCTCCGCTGGGTATCGGTGTAGCGCCACACCGGCGATGTTCAAGACTTCAGGGTCGTGTCCCGGGAGTTTCTCGAGGGGAGAATCTCGGCCGCGCATGTGGTTCAATCCTGTTTGCGGCGATTGCTGCTCTCGTTTGCTCGCCACAAGACGCTACTGCTCAGCAGTTTCCTCTCGAACTTCAACAGGACCTCACCAACTACAATCTATCTCATGAGCTTGGGTTACCGCTTTCGAATGTGGCAGACGATCCTGAAGGTTCGAACGGGCTTGGGCCTGCCGTCGATCAGAATATCGGCGCCCCCGGGGCCAATCAATGGCGGACCGTAATCACGTTTGGTCATCCCATGAAGCGTCAATTGGCACTAGATGAATATCCAAATGATGCCTCCGAAACCGACGCGGGCGGGGTGGCCACGATGTTCTTGACGCAGGCCACGGTTGCTCCTCCGTTCATCGCCCGTGCTTCTAGCTTTCTCATCGGAAGCACAATCGCGCCACCGGAGGAGGATGAGGATGGCAATGCTCTTCCAGACGGCACCGCTCCGGAGGACTATTGGTTCCAGGAACCGAATGACTCCGGGACTGCCTATTGGAGTCCTCACGCGGGACAACTTTTCGCGGTAGAATCGGGAAGTCTAAACGTTGTGTGGGTGAAACGGACACCCGAGACCACTGATCCCACCAGCAACCTCGACGACTATTTGCAGGTGGGGACTAGTTTCTTCCGGCTTTATGAAAAGACCTACGTTGTTTCCGGCAGTGGTGTGAAGGATCCTCAGAAGATTTTCTGGAATACGTCCCCCTTTGCTGGGCCCAGCGTTGATCTTCCTGGTTCGAGAATCGGAGATGTCTACTTTGCGTATTCGGAGGCAATCCCTGAGGAAGTGCTTTACGATGAAGATATCGATGGAGATGGGGTTGTGGATGATGTTGATGGGAACGGTGAAATCGACGATGAAGTCGACTCGCGGTTGAGTAGGCTGAACGATACCTTCAAGCGAACAATCTGGCTGGAACAGATCGGTTTGGCCTCCCGAATTCGAGCTCAGAATGTGGAGGGGAGAATTTTTATGGAAATTCTGGGAGACATCGTTTCGTCTGACGATGGGTTTGATATTAGGGAGCATCTCGGCTTCGAGATTATTGACGTTCTCAAATATCCGACTCCGAGTGACGACACTGTCGAGTTAGGAAACCGAATCCTTCCGGTGAGTGACCGGGAAGATGTCTACCCGCTTCCCGTTGATGTGCTCACGAGCTCCGAATTCTTCTACCAACATTCGGTGGATGAAGGAGGGATTCCCACGCTCCATGCCGTGGAAGAGACTCAGAATGCCAACGATCTTTTGGTTCACTGGTTGCAAGAAGGGGTGGAAAGTATTCGTTGGCCAACGGAATTCGTTCGCTACCACCTGGAATGGCCACGAAGTATAGAGAGCTACAGTCATTACCTGCGTCCTGTGGTCGCGACAGAGGAGGAAGCGAAATCGACGGCAATTCCTCTAAGTCCGCAGAATGTACCGTTTATTGAGTATCAAGACGCGATCGATGGACCGATTGCTAAGATCACCGAAGATACTCGGTTCTACACCTTTATGAATGAAGCGTTACCGATTCATCGCACGCTCTTGCGCTTTATAGCCGATGACAATATCGCCTTCGAGCGAGTGATGTCCTGGAACGAAAATCTCGTGGGATCCGTCGAGGATATCCGATCCGTCGACGTTTTGCCTACTTCCCCTGATACCGAAGCCCTGGCGCATGTATACGGCAATGGGAGTCTCATGCATGAGAACGGGGATGCCTCCTCACTACTTACAGGTCCAATGGCTGTCCAAGTTTCCGATGACGGAACCTTAGCCTATGTCGTGACCTATGGGAGTGATACAGTCTTCATTCTCGACGTGTCCGATCCGGAAAACGTCGTTATCTTGAGTGATCTCACCTCGGTTATTGACCCTGACCTGATCACACACGGGCGTCATGTGTTGGTAGAGGGGACGACTATGTATGTGGCCGCTGATTCGGATGATCGGTTGCATGTTGTGAATATTGAAGATCCGCGAAATCCAGCGTTGACTCAGACTATACGGCTTGATGCCGCGGACGAGCGGATCGTGAACGGAATTCAACATATTTCGATGGAAGGCGACAAGTTGTACGTCTCGGCAGAGGCCCAGAACGCGCTCGTGGTCTTTCAAGTATCGGAGTCGGATCCTCATCAATTGGAGTTTGTTGCGGAGATCGTTGATGGACAGTTGGATGTTGATAATGAGGAGATTTATCTACGTGGCGCTAGGGCGAGTATGGTTGAGGATGGTATTGCGTATGTAGTTTCATTCTACGACGAAACGGGTGCGTCCGGTCTTGAGGTTGCGTTCAGTATTATCGATGTGACAGACCCCTCGAACCCTGACTTATTAGGAGCTTTGGTTGAAGGCGCGAACGGAATCGATGATATTGGTGATCCTCGCTTTCTCGATGTCCACGATGGAATTGCCTATTTGGCTGGTAGGAGAGGTGATTCGGTTACCATCGTTGATGTTTCGAATCCACGAGCTGAAGGCTTCGCCCCCGAAGTACTGCATGTTCTTGAAGACGGAGAAGATGGGTATTCGCTGTTGGATCAACCTGAGGGTATTCTTGTCGAGGATGACTTACTTTACGTTGCCGGTAGAGCTAGCGATGGGGTAACCATCGTTGATGTCAGCGATCCTTCTAATCCCGTCCTTTTGGATGAGCTCACAGGGGCTGACTATGGGTTTGATGGCCCGTATGGGATCGATGTTGAAGGGGGAAAGATCTATGTGACCTCGCTTGATGGAGATGCGCTTGCCATCATCGAGTGGCAAGACCCTCGATGGGGCTGGAAAGCTGACGCTTTTGTGGGCACCGTTGCTGAAGAGCTCGACGAGTTTGAGTACGTTGCTGGAGAGTTGCCGACCTTGCATGTTTCAGAGTTTCAGAATGCACCTGAGATTATTCGAGAGACCGTCGAAGTAGGAGAGCGTATTGAGTCGCCGACGAGCTCCGATCATTTGGCGGGTTTCGTTCAACCTGTGCTTGATGAAGACGGAGTGGATATCGCTGATTCCTATTCGGCGACCGCTTACCGGAACCCTCTGGATCCATTGGTTGGCTTCGAACTCGCTGAAAGGGGTTCGATCATCCCGATCAACGAGATTCCGGGCGAGGATCAGTTGACGGTTCACTGGTTTCGAGTCGGCGGAGGTAAGTCAGAGCTCGGTTTTGAACCGATATACTGGCCAGCGTATGTGGGCTACTACGATATTGAGTGGCCGAGTGATCCCAGGGAAATTGTTTTGGCCAACAACCTGGGGAGTAATGATGGGCTTCATGGCGAAACCGGGGGAGGCCTTTCAACGATCCAGGAGAAGGGGGCGATCTACACCCAGAACCTCCGATCCTTGCCTGGCTACAATCCTAACGAGGAGCATGCTCTCATGAGTGCGGGTGAGGTCTATGCCTTGCGCGATGATCTGAACATTACCTCGGGCGAAAACTTTAGCTCCGAACCCTATGTGCTCCTTGAATACGAGGATGACGACGGTCGTCCCTCGATGATCCCGTTTGCCGTGGTTCGAGAGCGACCCGAACTGGGAGAAACTTTCAAATACGATCGCGAAGCGGGAATTGTTCTGCAGGCCCCGATGCCACTTCCATTGCTGCCGAACCCGATTCCCGAGGACGAAGATCGGAGTCTCAATGAGGAGGCGGGCGAACAGACCGTGGAAGATACCTTACTAGGAACTGCGGATGGTGAAGTGAGTCTGGTAACCACTGGCGAACACCGAGTCGTTCCCTTTAACATCTATGCCGTTCAGAAAGTCGATCTCACTGATTCGAAGTGGATTTACGTAGACTCTAGCGACTACATTCTTGACAGTGTGGGCGGCTTCGTTTCCAGCACGCTTCCCGTTTCCCTATCACCGTGGGAACTGACAGCACCAGCCGACCCGACGACCACACTTCGATTAGAGATTGAGGATCCCGGAAGCCTGGAACCTAGTGACAGCGTGCGACTCTTTTCAGAAGCCAGTGGCATGTCCCTTGAAGTGGAGATTGCGGCTGTGGGTGCCGAGGATGGCGTGAACTATATCGATCTTCCCATCGAGGAAGTAGATCAGGTAAATTTTGAGCTCCTGCTTGTTCTGGTCTTGCCGGATACAACGGTGGCCGAAGACGAGTTCAACGATTGGATTCTTCGCCGTAGTCCGATTCCGGCCAATGTGCCGGTAGCGAAGCAGGACTTTTATGCTGGGTTCACGCGCCAGGACCGAAAGGGAAATATATGGTTCTATCGCGGTCCTCATTCCGAGGACGATGCGCCAGAGATGGACATGCAGTTCTATTACCCGACCCAAGAAGGCTTCTGGTTTCCCGAATTGGACGCTGATGGAACGGATCAACCTGAAGTGGGAACCCTGACCCCCTATCTACGCATCCAGACAGGCGAGGGCACCTATCAAGGTGACGGGGTCTTCGCATTGGATCAGGATACTGGAGAGCCGCTGAGCAATGCGTTGCCAATCGCCTACCGACCCTATTGGCCGGCCGAGATTCCCGTGATGAAGATGGCCCAGACCTTGACGACGACGATCAGTGGGCTTCCTGCGATTCGAGGTAACTCGAGCTTGGAGCTCATTTATGAACAATCCCAAATCGATGGACAGCAGACGGCGGTGCTGCACGACTCGACGCGAGAAAAAGAGTATTACTTAGGTGAAACGAATGAACTTAACGGAGTTGAGTTCTATCTCGATGAAATTCCGGCATCGGTTGAGACAACGACCTACAACGGAGACGTATTCTTTCCGGGCTTGCCTCCACATCTAGAGAGCCGCCTCTTCATGGATCCGAATCGGGGGGCAGAAGGCGCTTTAGTCTTCAGAGGAGAACATCGTGACGAAACGGTGGGCGAAGATTACTTGCTTCTCAACGTCCTTAGCGGGACCGATTTGGCGACCTTGCAGGGCCTTGTTCCAGATGACGAAGACGACGAAATTAAAGCGAATTGGGATTTTGCGATTGAGAATCTCACAGCCACCGTCGATCTCTTTATCGAGGATCCAGCAGTTCCGGGCACGCATGTTTCGGTGGCGTCAGTGAAGGAGCGAGTCGACTCCATCGACACCGAGTCTCCTGACGACGTTTATTACGATGAGAACGGCGAATTGACGGAGATTGGTTTGTCGGCGGTGGATGCCATTCTCGGATTAGATGACTACTATTCGGGGATCGATCGCTCGGGACAGGATCTCGTCTCCCTTGTCGATGACGATGAGGCAGTCGACTCATACTCCTTGACGGCGATGGGGCCGGGATCTGGATACATTAGTTTGATTGCGGGCGATGGAGAGGCCTTTACGGCGAGCGGAGATCCTGTATCGATCCTGATCATTCAAGTTGATTCCGATCTTCATCCGGGGGAGCTGAAAGTGATTCTTTCTGACAGTCCGTTGGCTGAGAAAGTGACTGTCCAACAGACTGTTGATTTGGCTTCCATGACCGATCTCTACGACGTGGAATGGATGGTTGGAGCGCCCGTCGACGGAACTTTTCCTGCGCTGGATCGGTTCAGTGATAATCCTGGATCTGGATGGATCGCATTGGACTCGAAAAAGCACGCCGATAAGGTCCGGGCGATCGTCGGTGACACTGCCGATGTCCAATCCTTGTCGGATCAATACTTGATCATGCGCTACCGCGCCAATGTGAACACTCACGCCTCGTGGGTCGACGATGGAATTGACCAAGCCGAGAACCTCAATTGGTCGGAATGGACGGATCCCGAAGCAGGGGGGTTTGTGGAAGGTTGGATCAAGCGCGTCCTAGCCGGAATCAATCCGTTCAATCAGCGAACCACGGATCTCTTCAATAATGCTGTCGATACGGATGCCAGTATGCTCACCTTGGCGGGCCCTCGCTGGGAAGGAGATGTTGCTCTAAACTCGGATACGATCGACGATTTCGGGTTAATTGAGATCTATGAAACGGTGCTGAACCGCGGGCGTGATTTGAGCATTGATGCCGGTATTAATTACGGGCCGGCGAATGATGCACTCCTTCTTGCCGCGAGCTACATCAACGATCTGTACATGTTTGTCGGGAACGAAGCCTACGCGGATGCCTTGAATCCGACGATTGGAATTGGGACAGCGGATGGAACCTTGGGGGATGTGGCGACCGCGTTATTTGCCTTTAAAGGTCAGACGGCTTCCTTGCTCGAGGAAGAACTGGCCTTGTTGCGTGGCCGTGACGATTTCTTGCCGCCGGGTGTTCAGGCGAATCCGGTCTACAATCGACTCTTTTGGAATTATACCCGAGGTATTGATTCCGGCGAGGTGATCTACGCACAGAATTACAACATTCAAGAAGACAACAACAGTGACTTTGACGGCGTGATCGATGCGGAAGATGCGGCCGTGATGTTTCCACAGGGACATGGAGATGCCTATGGGCATTACTTAACGGCAATGAAAGGCTACTATTCTTTGTTCATGGATACGGACTTTGAGTGGGTGCCACGAACCGAAGCTGTCACCATCTTGGGACAAACGGTTCAAGTGGATTATACGGACGAACGGAAATTCGCCGCGGCCGCCGCGTCCGTTGCCCAGGCTGGCAAGGATGTCTTGGAGCTTACCTGGCGTCAGGACTACGAAACAGGGTCCGACGTAGGTTGGGAGCATTTTGGTGCCGAGGCGATTCGCTCGAATGATGACAAGGGTACGGAGCGCTATTGGGGTGTCGACCAGTGGGCGTCCCGTACTGGGCAAGGTGCGTTGGTGAATTGGGTGATCGGGAACTCTATGCTCCCGGACGTAGATACCAATCCAGCGCATGAAGGGATTCAAGTGATTGATCGAACGACCGTTCCGGAGCTCGATCAAATCGCCGACTTGGGTCGGGATCTTCAGGCTTCGATGGACAGTGTCGAAGCGCATTTGAATCCGCTGGGCTTGGCGGATGACAGTGTGGCCTTTGATATCAACCCACACCAGGGATTGGCGCTCGGTGGGGAGACTCACTTTGAACAAATTCTTGAGCGAGCGAAGACCGCATTGAACAACGCGGTCGTTGCCTTCGATGATGCCAAGGGAGTGACGCAATTGATGCGTTCAGAAACAGATTCTTTGGCCGAGCTACAGGCGGATGTCGAGAGTCAAGAGAGCGCCTACGAAAGTGCTTTGATCGAGATTTACGGAACTCCTTATGCGGATGACATCGGCGTTGGTCAGACCTATGAGACGGGATACGATGGACCGGATTTTCTTCACTATATGTATGTGGATAAGAATGAGTTCACGAGTCCCTTGATTGCTCCGGAAGAATCCACAACCTTTGCCGTCGATATTCAGGACTATACCTCAGATTTTCAATCTGGAGACAAGACCGCGATCGAATTCATTCTGAAGAATCTCCCTGCGGGAGCCGACGATGGATTCGACGACGGGGTTGCCTTCATTAGCTATACCTTGGATTCTCACGGCTTTCTCGAGAAGCCCGATTCCTGGTCTGGTCGTCGAGAGTCTCCCGGAAAGCTGCAATCCGCGATTTCTGATATTGTCAAGGCACGCAATGCCGCGAACCAAGCGTTTCGGCAACACGAAACGGTCAAGTATGAATTGGACCGCATGCTTGAAGTTGCCGATGCCCAAGGGGAGAGGGGAGATGAAATCGGTGCTTTTGAAGAAGATATCTTTATTGCTGAATCCTTCCTGAACTTTGCCAGTTACGCCAACGATCTCTATGACCTTGCCAGCGAACATGCCGAGGAAAAGGTCGAGGATGTCGCTGACGCTGCTTCGGCGGCGCTTCCTGAAGTCGTGGTCGCTGGTGGAGGCCTAGGAGGGGTCATTGTTGGGTTTGATCCCTCAGCTCCAGTGGATGCGGGGGTTCAGGCTGCGAAAACGGGGGCCAAGGTGCTGCTCGATTCGCTCGATTTTGCTCGAGAGGCAGCCTTCGGAGCCTATGAAATGGGACTGAATGAGACGGTACGTTTCAAAGAGTTCTACGATATTGGTGACCTTGAAGGGGAGATCGAAGATCTTGCTGCCGTCTATGAAGTCGATATGAAGCTTCGCCAAGTTCAGATGAGTGTGCATCAGATCAATGAAGCGGTGCAACAGCTGGCGGATGCTCAGTCGGCTTACCAGAAGTTGTTGGCTGACGGGAACCGAATTCAGTCAGAGCGGGAGGTCTTTCGACGTCGGGCGGCTGCCTTGACCCAGGGCTTCCGGACCCGGGATGCGGCCTTCCGGATCTTCCGGGATGAAAAGCTGGAACGTTACCAGGCTCTGTTTGGTTTGGCGTCTCAATACGCGTTCTTGGCCGCGAAAGCATTTGATTACGAAACGGGGCTCTTGCACACCGATCAGGGCCTCGATTTCATCAACCGTATTGTTGGGGCCCGAGCACTTGGCGTGGTCACCGACGGGGAACCACAATTTGCCGGAAGCGAGACCGGAGATCCTGGGCTCTCGAGTGCCTTAGCGGAGATGGCGGCCGAGTGGCAAGTGCTCAAGGGGCGACTGGGCCTGAACAATCCCGATGTTTACGGAACGACGGTTTCGCTACGCACGGAGCATTTTCGGATTGTTCCGGGGAGCGATGGCGATATTGAGTGGCGAGATCAACTCTATGAAGGAAGAACCCAGAACTTGCTCGAAGATGAGGACGTTTTGCGTCACTGCATGCAGATCGATTTGGGTGACGGATTGCCAGTTCCCGGAATCATTATCGAATTCAGCACAGAGATTACTCCGGACCACAACCTGTTCGGCCAGCCGCTTGCTGGTGGTGATCACGCCTTTTTCGTGAGTTCATTCGCGACGAAGATCTTCTCCGTAGGCGTTGTGTTGGAAGGCTACAACGGCATGGATGATCCTTCTCTTAACGCCGTGGTGACCGATGGCAATTCCGTTGCTGATCCGACCGCGGCCTTCTTGGACACGACGCTGCTGTCCGCCACTCCAAGTGTTTATCTGATTCCGGCCGGGCTGGATGTCATGCGGAGTCCGCCCTTGGGGGATCAGAGTACGATTCGCACTTGGTCGGTTGAGGATGTGACCATTCCGATGCCGTTCAATATCGGGGGCTCAGAGTTCTCGGCCAAGAAGCTGTATCAATCGACCGATTCGCTGACAGAGGACCTCTTTAGCATTCGGAAGCACCAAGAGTTTCGACCCGTGGCGGATGCTGGCGTGTTCGAAGCGAATGCTGGGCTGTCACCGTCAGTGTATACTAACAGCCGGCTAGTGGGCCGGTCAGTTTGGAATACTCGTTGGAAACTCGTGATACCAGGGCGGAGTTTACTTAATGACGCCGAGGCCGGGCTCGATGTTCTGGTAGACGCTTTGAGCGATATCAAGATCCATTTTGAAACTTACAGCTACTCGGGGAACTAAGATGAGGAATTCAGTAGATTCACAGAGGGGCAATGGTGATATAGGCTGTGTTGAAAGCGACAGCTTCGCTCTCGCACTCCAAAACCGAGCTCCATATGGAGTGCGGAAGCAAGGCTTCCGCTTTCACCCTCGCGTTCTGGCTCTACTGCTGCTGACGATAACGCTCGCGGTCGTCCAGGCGTTTCCGCCTGCGCCTCATCACACACTTTACGGAACAGTGCGAGACCAGAGAGGGAAGCCTTTGGCTGCCCGCAACGCGGAGGTGGTGTTGGAAACTTCATCTGGTCGAAAAGTGACGGCTCGCGTGATTCCAGGAATGAAACCGGGCCAGAACTATCGACTGCGAATACCAATGGATGCAGGATTGACTCGGGACCTCTATAAGCCGACCGCGATGAGGCCGATGATGCCCTTTCGCCTACGCGTAATCGTCGGGCGGGACGTTTTTCTGCCGATTGAAATAAACGCGGACGGGGGATCCATAGGAGGTTCGGGAGGGTTCACTCATTTGGATTTGACCTTGGGAGAGGACCTAGATGGGGATGGAATTCCCGATGCGTGGGAACGATCGTTGATTAGTCGAGGACTCGGGGATGATCTCGCTAGCATCAATCCTGAAGATGACGCGGACGGTGATGGATTAAGTAATTTAGCGGAATATCTGGCGGGCAGCTATGCCTACGATGATGAAAGTGCGTTCGAGCTCGTCATCAAAGGTTTCCAAGATGGTGCTCCCGTGATGGGATTCATGGCTTTGCCGGGGCGGAGTTACGAGGTGCTGGGTTCGACGGATTTCAATGAATGGGAGCCGGTTTCGTTTCGGATGACCTCTGATGACGAGGACACGCCGCTTCGAGAAGGGCTTTATTCGGAGGGAGTCACTGAGGTGGAGATTGAGGTTCCGGCCCAGGAAGAAGCCGTGCAGTACCGCTTCTTCAAACTCCAAGTGAAGTAGCTCTCCCGGCGGTGGGGCGAGCGTACTCGCGAGCCAGCAGCCGAAGGCTGCATCTTGCCTGGAACTTGGAGCCCTACTGGAGCAGAAGAAATACGGCAATTTTTCCCTTTGCCTGGGTTGTTGCTCGACCAACCTATTTGCGACAGAGATTTAAGTTCAGTGTGTGAGAACGATCAGAGTGTGATTTCCGATAGAACCCATCAGAGAGGGCTTCCCTCGTGGACTGGCATCGTGGGCATCGCTTTGGTTTTGGTTCTCGTCGGTCTTGTTTGGAAAGGGCTTCAGGAGGCTCCCGCAGAGCCGCTTCCAGAGCTTGAGCTAAGTGAGCTCAAGAAGGTAGAGGGGCGTTTTTACATTGCCGGTGAGACGAATGTGTTTTCGGGCATCGTGGTGGAGAATTACGAGGACGGTTCGCCGAAGTCTCGAACGGTCGTTGCTGATGGACTGCTGAACGGAAAATCCGAGGGGTGGTACCCCAGTGGTCAGTTGCAGGTCCAGGAGTTCTTCGTCGATGGGGTTGCCAATGGTCGCAAGACGAAGTGGTGGGAGAATGGGCAGAAGCTTTCGGACGGAGAAGTAGCCGAGGGCGAATGGCATGGTCTGTATCGCAAGTGGCATGAGAACGGGCAACTGTCTCAGGAGATTCCCATGAAGCAGGGTAAGGCGCATGGCGTGGCGAAGGCGTGGTTTCCGAGTGGGACGCTGAAGTCGCGGGTTGAGATGGCTGAGGGGGAGACTGTGAAGAGCGAGTTCTTCGAAGATGTCGCGGCCCCCTCAGAAGAACCGGCTCAAGGCCCGGCTGAAAATTCGCGGGGCTAAGGCAGAGATCTCATGAAGCGCCGAGTAATCCCAATCCTGCAGGCAGGAATCGCCTCATTGGTGGCTGTCGGCGCAGCCGACCTGGAGTCGGCTGGCAGCTTTGTTGGCGGAGCGATTGAATCGCGGTCGGTGGGAATTCAGGCGCAAGGAGCGTTTGGAGTCGGTTTCAGTTCCGTTGAGGTTCGTTCGACGGATAGCTCTGTCTCTGGTCAGTCGGGGCCGCTCGCTGCGATCCAGAATCGGCCAAGCGTGACGGAGGATCGGTTTAATTTTGTTGCCTCGCTCGGAGATTCCTTGGAGCTCACATACACGGACATTGCTTTTCTCTCGGGCGTCGTTGAGGTCGACGGCGAATCGTTGAGTTATCGGGTCACGGTGAACGGCGGAGATTTGAGTCAGAATGGAACGTCGACAGCCCAGGTTGTCCTGCAAGCCGGACAAGGGTTTGTTTGGAAGCTTCCGGCAACAGGAGACATCAACGCATTGGGGCTGACGGTGGTTGGTGTGGATGCCGTCGCTTTGTCGTCTGGAGATTCGCCTCTTGCCGTGGAGGAAGCCGGGGGGATCACGATCGCAATCAAGGAGAGCGGTGGTTCGTCTGTTGGAGGTGCGAGCGCCTCAGACTTAGGAAACGCGGCCTTTCCTGGCGGAAAAGTGACCGAGGTCTATGAAATCACCAACACGTCGACTCTAACCGACTCTTCGGTGTCATTGGAGCTCTTGGACGAAGAAACGAAGACATGGACTCCTGAGGAACAGCTGAGCGGATTGGTCGTCCTGCGGCAGCCTCCAGCAAGGTCTTCTGGGGTGACAGTGAATTCAATTGCCGTGAGCGGGGCGGCATCGGGAGATTTTGCGGTGGGCGATGTCGATCTTCCTTTGTCGTTGGCCCCAGGTGAGTCGGATACTTTTACGGTCACGTTTCAGCCGCAAGACCACGGGAATCGCGTTGCCTCGGTGGGCTTGGCTCGGCCGGGCTATCCTCAGGGCTTCTTTGAGTTTTCTGTGAATGGTTTCGGAAATCGTCAGCCGAATGGCTCGAACGACGAGATTACCCGGCCCGTTGATTTGGAACCCATCAAAATCCGGGTAGCGGATCTTTTGTTCAACGATCGAGACTTGGATGGGGATATGGTTCGTTTTGCGGGACTGGTCGCTCCCATCTCCGCTCAAGGTCGTACAATCGAGGTGCTGAATGATCAATGGCTCGTTTATTATCCGGGGCTTCCCGATGAACCGCAGGATGATCAGTTCGAGTATGAGTTGAGTGATGGTAGAGGGGCCTTTTCGACTTCGGTCGTAACGATCCGTGAAGTGGACTCGAATGCCCAATCAGGAGCCATCGAAGCCACGCTTGTCGCGGGGCCTGGGCAACCGGTGTCCATTCAAGTCCGAGGCGTTCCTGGACGACGCTACCAAGCGCAGTTCACGGATCAGCTCAACCCGCCAAACACGATTTGGAACGACCTGGGAGCTCCCGTAGGCGCCTCACCTGTCAACGGTAGCTTCCAAATCAACGATCCTCAGCCCCCTGCGGGGCAACGCATTTACCGTATTGTTGAAGCGCCTCAACAACCCTAATTCGTAGTGAAGAATATCTGGCAAAAACTCATCGAATGGTCGGGCTGCGTTCTCGCGATTCTCGGCCTTTCGGGAGGGCCGGCTGCGTTTGGTGAGACGGTCACGGTAACGGACGAGGTATCAATCACAATTCCAGATGGAGATGTGGCAGGGACCTTGGTGCGGATGAACGTTTCAGGGATCCCGGAGGGACAGGGAATTCGGGATCTGAATGTGGTGCTTTCGGTCGATGGGACGGTGGGGTTTAATGGGGATTTGTATGCCTATCTGACCAAGGCGGACAATACAGCGTTTTCGGTTCTGTTGAATCGCCCGGGTCGAACGCAAACGAATGTGTTTGGGAGTGCCGGAGCAGGACTGGATCGATTGGTGTTTGATGATGAAGCGACGAATGGGGATATCCGGTTCTACGAAGACGTTGTCGGCGCTTCTGCAATCTTCGGTCTACCATGGACGGGTAGTTGGCAGCCGGATGGACGCTTGATTGATCCAGCGCTCGTGACCGGGAGTGAACCTCGGGCTGCGATGTTGGACCAGTTCGACGGCGTGAGTCCGAACGGGGAATGGCTTCTTTTCTTGGCGGATGTGTCGCCCGGTGGTCTGTTGACTTTGACTCATTGGACGCTGGAGTTCGATGTGGATGCACCCGTTACCTCGTTCTCTGGAGTCGCGAGCGATGGGCTTGTTGCCGGTGGAACGGTTTACTTTGATGCAAATCTAAATGGGGTTCGGGATGCCGGTGAACCTTGGGTGCTGACGGATGGGCAAGGGGATTATCAGCTTAATGTTCTACCAGGCCCCTTCGATCAGAATGGGGACGGAGTCTTGAGCGCGGCGGAGGGCGTGTTGGTCATCTCAGGCGGAACGGATATTGCAACCGGACTCCCTCTCGAAATTTCATTTCGGGCTCCACTCGGAGCCCAGGTTATTCACCCCCTGACTACACTGATCGCACAACTGCTTATCCGGGATCCGAATTTGAGTGCAGCGGATGCCGAGACGCGGGTTGAAACAGCGCTGGGCCTGGATCCGGCGTTGGCCGCTCGTGTGGATCTCTTGAGTTTCGATATGTATGCCGAAGCCGCGCAGGGTAACCCGGATGCTGTTGTCTTGGTGAATGCGGTCGCTCAGATCCAAGACACAGTGGTTCAGGTGGGTGATTTTGTTAGCGGCGTCAATGGCGTGGCGCGGCTCCCGGTGATTGAACTGGCGTTTGAGCAGTTGGTGAATGATTTGATTGCGGGGAAGAATCTCGAGCTGACTTCGCTTGCTCGAGTGAGGGAGCTCGTCGATGCGGTGGATGCGACGCTGTGGAATGGTCTCAACGAGAACCAGAAGGATGTTGCCGCAGAAATCATCACGGCGAACAACGCGTTCAAGCAGTCTGTTGCCGATGGAGCTGAGAGTGTTGCCGAGCGAGTGAGTAAACTGGCTCAGACACAGGTTCAGGTCCAGAGCGAAATCGCGGGTGATTTACGGTTGGCGGGAACGGGGCAGTTGAGTTTGCAGGATGCTTTGGTGAAGAACACCTTCGCCAATCTAGCGTCGTCGATCAATGGCGGCCCCGTTGGCGATGTGCTGGGAAATTTGTCGGCTGTGGGAAGTTTCTCCTTTGACCAGCTTGGCTACGAGGCGACCGAAGCGGGCAAGGCGCTCCATCCCATCACGGTGATCCGGGAAGGGGGCAATGCGGGAACCGTGCAGCTCCTGGTGACGCCGAGCCGAGGTACTGCGGATGATACGGATTTCGTCGATCAAGCGATTGAGGTTGGATTTGCCCCGCTGGAGATTCGGAAGACACTGGATGTAGCGGCTCTGATTCGCAATGACACGGTCGTCGAGGGAAGCGAGTTTATGGGCCTGTCCTTGGGACTGCGGGCCGGGCACCCTCAAGGAGCCAGTCTGGGAAGCCAGTCGACGGCTCAACTCTCGATTGTGGATGATGATACTCCGGGGACCATTTCATTTGGGCCTGGCCCGTTTGTGATTCGTGAGAACGGCGAGGTGGTAATACCGATCACACTCGTGAGGTCGGAGGGGAGCGATGGGTTCTTGCCTGTGGTCGTGCAAGTAGAAGCGGTCGCGGGGGGAGCAACAATCGGTACGGACTTAGTGGGAGGGAGTTTTCTGGTTACCTTCGAGGATGGGAACCTGAACCAAACCTTGGATGCAATCATCATCGACGACATCCGGCTGGAGCCGGACGAAGACGTGACTCTAAGGTTGAGCCTAGCCCCTCAAGCTCCAGCCACGGCTGCATTGGGCGCTCGATCGACCGCGACCTTGACCATTCAGAATGATGATTTCAATAACCCTACAGTCATCTCCCAAATTACCGACCAACGGAGTTTTGAAGATCAAGCGATCGTGAACTTGCCATTCACGATCACCGACTTGGAGCATGACACGAGTCAGATTGTTGTGACTGCTGCGAGTTCTAACTTGAATCTGGTGCCTTTGTCTGGCCTGAGCCTTGGTGGGCAAGGTGACGATCGAACGATTTCTATTTTCCCGAATCGTGAGGCGCATGGGACGACAAAGATTACGATTAGCGCGAACGATGGCTTTGATACCACCACGATGTCCTTTGATCTGACGGTCGATGAGGTGAATGATCCGGTGGTGATTACCAGTTTACCGGATATTGAAGTTCAGAGTGGCACGGGAATCCTTCTCTCTGAATTCAAGTATGTGGATGTAGATACGATTCCTGCCAATATTCGAGTGAGTTTTGAGGCGTTGACTCCGGACGTGCTGCCATTGTCTTCGATTACTTCAGTTGCCGATGGCTTCTTTCGCTTTATTCAAATCACACCGCCGATCTCCGGCTCGGGGAAGGCTGATTTTGCGATCCATGTCTCTGATGAACTGAGTGTCACCACAGGCTTCTTTAGTGTGACGATTGTTGGCGATGCGAATCCGGTTGTTCCGGTCGTGCCTCCAGTTGCCTTGCGCCTTGGAACGATCGCGGATCTCGAAATGAACGAGGATGGTTCTGTGAAGGTGCCCATTGACCTTACGGTCGAGGGCAGCCCTGAGGGAGCTCTCAGTTTCTCTTTGCTTGGGGACAATGACGCGCTTCTCTTGGCCGAAACGGCGACGATCGAAGAGGAAGGAGGGGTGTATTCGATGTTGCTCCAACCGATTGGCAATGCCCACGGCACCGTCAATCTGGTTCTTTCCGTCTCGGTCGATGACAAACGGGCCTCACAATCGTTTCGATTGACCGTTCAACCCGTGGATGATCCCCCGCAGGTTGAACTGGCAGAGAGTTTGACTTTGAAAGAGGACGAGGAGGGGCAAATAACCCTGACCGTGACAGACCTCGACTCCTCAGCGAGTGAGCTCCGGGTTGAATTGCTAGACTCTGGCAATCCAGTGATGCTTCCGGAGGGGAGCGTGCTTATCGAACAGGATGGGGCGTCCTTTCCGATCCAGGTCCAGCCTCGAAGCAATGTCTTCGGCACTGCCACTGTTCAATTGCGGGTCTTCGATCAAACAAACTCATTGGATGTAGCCTTTGATTTATCGGTCAACGCGGTAGACGACCCGCCAACGATTTCGATGGATCCCCTCATCGAAATCCTAGAAGGCGAGAGTGCGGTCTTGGCGATTGGAATTGACGACGTCGACACTGCGTTGGATCGCTTGGAACTGGTCGTCCGCTCCCTTGACGAAGCTCTCTTGCCGAGTGGTGGGCTGGCCTTGCAAGGAGAGGGCGGGGCGAGACAACTTCGCGTCGTCCCTGCCGCGAATGCCTTTAGTGAAGCGGGTATCGAGATCGAAGTGAGCGATGGGGTGACCGCGACCAAGCAAGTGCTCTCTGTGCGCGTCATCAAGCTGGACGACGCGCCTCGCCTCTCGCCGCTTCCGCCGCTCGTCATGGGCGAGGATGAGGTGAGTTTCTTGGATCTTGTGTCTAGTGACTCGGATACACCGCGGGATCAGTTGGTGTTTACTGCTTCGGCTACGAATGAAACGCTTTTTCCAGCTGGCAGTTTGAGTGTGGTTCGAGCCGCTGGGTTGGATCAACTTCGACTTCAACCTGCCGCTGATCGGCATGGGGAGAGTGAAGTGATCCTTTCCCTGAGCGATGGTGTGAACACGGTTCAGCAGTCTTTTACCGTCATTGTTGAGGGTGTGAATGATGCCCCTCGGATTGCCGGGCTTGAGGCAATCACGTTGCCTCAGGGAGGGCAAGCGACAGTGTCCTTTGAGGTGTCAGATCCAGACGATGATTTGGATCGGATCTTCGTTGCTTTGGCGACTTTGAATCCTGAATTGATTGACTTGCAGGGAGTTCAAGTGGTGGGGACGGGGATCGCTCGTGAGTTCATTGTGAAGGGAGTTGAGGGTCGTTCTGGTGTGGGAGAGGTGATTGTCGGTGTGAGTGATGGAGACTTGGTGGCGACTCAACGTCTCGAGGTGACCATTACTCCACTGCCCGGTGCCGAACCTGAAGCTTCTCAAATGAGCATCGGGTTTCTCAATGGATCCCTTCAGATTTCCTGGGATCCACCGGGTACTTTATTCAGTTCAGATTCAGTTGAGGGTCCATTCGAGAGAGTCCCTGGAGCTATTAGCCCTCTGGTGGTGGATCCGGTCGAAGCGCAGCGCTACTTTCGAGTCGTCTCGCCATAGTCTGTCGGGCGAACTGTCGGCGATCGGGGTCTTTTCAAGGATTGGATTGGCGGATCATTTGAAGGGCTTCAATTGCTGCTTGTGCGACGGGTGCTGATTCGCTCGCGGATTGAAGCATGAGGTGTTCGGTCACTTCTGAGGATTGGGGGTTGATGGCTCCGAGGGCGAGAGCTGCCGCCTGTTTGACTTGAGATTCTGGGTGGTTGAGGGCTTTGAGGAGGGCCGGAACCTCCGTCTCCGCTTGCGGGCCGATTGCGGCGAGAGCAGCGGAGGCATTGACAACGACAGGCCATTCTTCGTCACCGAGGGATTGCCCTAAGACCTCAATGGCCGGTGCAGAGTCGGGTCCCAGCATCGCGAGTGCCTTGGCTGCAGGACTTCGAACCTGCCATTCTTCATCCAACAATCGTTCCGTGAGAGCGGGCACAGCATCGCGGGCTGCGGGGCCGATTTCAGCTAAGGCTTCGGCTGCGGTTCGACGCACATGCCATTCTTCATCGTTCAAGGTTTCGGTGAGAGCCGGCACAGCTTGCGAGGCCTCGGGGCCGATCTTGGAAAGGGCGAAGGCAGCGGACTCACGAACGTGCCATTCTTCGTCGTAGAGCGCGTCGGCCAGCTCCAGGGTGGCAGATTTCGAATCGGGCCCATAGAAAGCGAGCGCGTCAGCCACAACCTTTCGCACCTGCCATTCCTCATCTTGGAGTGCCAGCTGGAGTGCCGGGACAGCCTTCTCCGCAGGCACGTGGCTGCCGTTGAGTAGGGCAGCCGCTCCACGGCGTACTTTCCATTCTTCGTCGGAGAGATCACGAATCAAATTATTGGCTTCTCGATCTCGCCAGCGTTCGGGAACGGCTGCAGTTGGATTCGCGGTCGCTGTGAGTGGATGACTTCTCGGCGTGTGATTTGGGTTTGATTCTGGGAAAGCGGATCGAGTTGAGCCTGGTCTCATCGAGAGTGCCGTCTCTGACTCCTGGTTTTGTGGGGCCGGAGTTGAGTCCTCGACTGACGTGCGGACGGAAGGCTCTGCTGAGTCGATCGGGGTGTTCTGGGAATCACGCCACTGGTAGGCCAGTGGGAGGGCAATAGCGAGGCTGACGGCGGCAGCTGTTTTGATTTGGGCTGTGGTCATGGTTGTATAGATTGCGTTGCTAATGAGAGTTGATGTCGTAACAGATGACGCGGACTTCAATGCGGCCAGTCCGATGCCGGTGCTAGCGCCAACAGTCTTGGCTTGGGCGCTGAGGAGGGTTGTCAATAGGGCGGAGATGGCTGAGGCGCTGAATCGGGGAGAGCCGTTCTGCGAGGCGATCATTTGTTTGAGTCGCTCGATTCCTCGCGAAACTGTTTTCTGGGCCGCGTCCGACGTCTTGCCGAGCTTGGCTCCGATAACGTTGTAAGGGGCGCGATGGTAGTAGCGGAGCATGATTGCATCGCGGAGCTTTGGTGATAGCTCTGCGAGTGCGGTTTCCACAGACTCAAAGTCTTCTTCTGTGAATGCCGCAGATTCGGTCTCAGGTGAGGCTTGGGATCCTTCCTGGGTGAGTTTAGATTCGCGTTTCATGCGGGTCGCTTCTCGTCGGTGATGTTTCTTGGCCTCGAAGACAGCAGTCTTCACCAACCAACCGCCTAATGAGGGGTGGCGAGTGAGGCGGGAGGCTTTCCGGGCCAAGAGCGCAAAAACGTTCTGGATCACCTCTTCTGCTGACTCATGATCGGAAATCCGTTTGTGGACGACCCTTGAAACGAGGTCGAGGTGTTGATTGACCAATTCACAGAAGGCCTGCTGCGAACCCTGGTGCAGGTATTCTTGAAGGAGTCTTTCGTCGTCGGCCAAATTCATGTTTCTTACTTCTGTATTCCAGCTTGTTGCGAATTCCGACAGAGAAACTTCAAGTTTTTCGAATTTCTTGCATCCGAATCACAGGGAAGGAGTGTCGAATGGATAACAGAACGAAAGGATAGCACGATGAATTGGAAAAAATGGATCGGAATGGGTGCCTTGTTGGTCGGAGCGGTCTTCGGGGGAGGCGCGACTGTGCTCGGGGCGTCTCCCGAAGAGTCTCAATCAGCTGAAGTAGAAGCTTTGCTTGAGACTGAGCTTCCGAGCGAAAGTGCGGATGGGCGGGAAGGTGAAATGCGGGAAAAGCCGAGTTTTACGGATACCTATCCTGGCAAACTGGTCCCTTTTGTGGGCATGGCAGTCGCTGTGCTGATTGTTTGGATTGTGATGGCGATGGTGCAGAATACGGATCGATATCGTCACGAAACCATTCGTCAGTATCTGGAGAAGGGAGTGGAAGTGCCCCACGAGCTGCTTGTGGACAGTGGGAACCCTCAGACCTGGAAGCCTACGTCCGACCTGCGAAAGGCCATGATCTGGCTGGCGGTCGGAATCGGAGTGGGCTTAACGGGCTACATTTTCTCAGGCAGCCCCAGGGCCTTGGCGCTTGGCTTGATCTTTGATTGTATCGGTCTGGGATATCTGATCGTTTGGAAGATTGAACCTCAGAAACAGGTGGTAGAACGCTGAGGCGAAGACTCTGAATGTCGTTCTCGGACACAGATTTAATCTCGCGAGTTCTACTCGACGACGACCGGAACGCCTTTGGCGAACTGGTCCGTCGTTATCAGTCTGAGGTTCGCAACTTTTTGCGTCGCCTGACCAAAGGCGATCTCAGTCGAGCCGACGATTTGGCTCAGGAGACTTTTATCAAAGCCTTCCGATCGATCTCGAAGTTTCGCGGGCAAGCCAAGTTTTCAAGCTGGCTTTATCGCATTGCTTACAATCACTTTCTGAATGATTGCCGGAAACGTCGTGAAGCCCTCTCGAGCGATGGTGAGTTTGATCATCTGCCCGACACATCTCCGACGCCCCCGAAAGGGCTGGCTGCGGATGTGGATGCAGCGCTGGCTCAGTTGAAGACTGAGGAGGCTGCGGTATTGGATCTCTACTATAAAAAGGGAATGACTCATACCGAAGTGGCCGAGGCTTTGGATATGCCGGCTGGAACGGTCAAAAGCCACTTGTCTCGCGGGAGAGAGAAGTTGAAACTATTGTTAAAGGATTGGAAGCTTGATGCCTGAATCTAGTGATTGGTTAGAACAGGGCTTGCGAGAAGCGGAGCCCTACATCGAGAACGACGGCTTTTCGCGTAAGGTCATACAGGCGCTGCCGGCTCGGAGGCGTCGGTCGAGAATCACACGGCGGAAGGGGATTGTTCTCTCCGCCGGCATTCTGGGATGTGCCCTTTCTTGGGGCCTCCTCTCGGGTAGCTTGGGCCAGCCCTTTGTGCAACTCTTGTCCTCGCAATGGGCAGTGACGATCCTGAGCATGTTGGCTTTGGCCGTCGTCGCCATCACCTCGTGGTGGCTCCTCGCAGTTCGTGAATAAATCCGTGCTTACTGACTAAAGCGAATGACCTGTGCGGGGGCAACTTCGAGGGTAGACGAAACCGCGGCGTTCCCGTTGGCATTGAGGTTCTTGATGCGGCTGCCTTGATTAATGTAAGACTGCGTGGCTTCGTCTCCAATGATGTTCGAAAGTTGAGCCTCCGTTTCAGCTCGAATTTGATCTAGGGCCGCTTGCCGTTGAGCGGCATTGAGATTCTGGTTTTCGCGAACGACTTGAGCTGCCTCCTGAGCGGCATCGGTCGCGTCATAGACGCTGTAGACGTCTTCCCGTGGGATATCGAATTCTTTAGCAACATTTCTCAAGCTACTACCACGAAAGGTCTGTTCGTGTTGATACTCGCGGTAGCGATCATCACCCAGAACATCGCGATAAGACTCTTTAAGGGCTTTCTGCCCCTCGGATCGCTGGCGACTCCACTCTTGCGGATCTTGCCCTTCAGCGGGACCATACATGCTATACTCGTTATCGAAGCTTTCCCGCAACGCGTACAGGTTACGGAATTCATCCTCGCTCACTTCGAATCCGGCGAGCTCGCTGCGTAGCATATTGGCAGAGTTGGACATTCGGAGGTTGTAGTCCAGGAGTTCCTCAGGGCTGAGTAGTTCAGCCAGGGCGTCTTGCTGCTCTTGCTGTACTTTCTGCCAATCCATAGCGTCCAAATTGTTCCCTTCTTCAGCTGCATCCATCATGCGTTCGCTCATGAGCTGTTGAATCTCGAGGACGGCGTCCCGTTTTGATTGGGGGAGAAATCCAAGCATGGACTCGAATGGGTCATACATGGCGGCCATGTCGGTGATCTTTCTCGGTATTTTCTTTCCGAGAAGCGATTCGAGAGTGCTTCTTCGCTCCTCGTCGAGTTCTTTGTATTGTTTGCGAAGATCAGAGCTCATGCCGCCGAACATCGCGTTGCTCTTCCAGTATTCAAACCGATCGCTTCCGTTCTCACGCTTGATCTGTTTCCAACGCTGCTCGTAGAGCTTGTTTACATCCGCGCTGATGATGTCTTGAATGGTTTCCTCGGGGCAACCGATGGATCGCAAATTATCGATATAAGTGAGGTAGTCACCCGATTCGACTGCTTCCCATGTGATGGGCGCGATCGTGTCGGCAGTCGCCTCGGGGATCGGCTCAGGCACCTCGGCGGGAGCCGTTGTTTGCGATTTTTCGGGGGCGACCTGTTCTGGAGTCGACACGCGTTCGGTGGTCTCCGCGCTTCCTCGCTTGAGCAGCACGAAACCCAGGGCCAAGTTGGTTGCCAGTGACAGGGCAATGATCAGGTTTTTCGCATTCATGGTTTTGAAACGCAGTGGCTTTCTTGATGGGCTCGAAATTATTCTGAGTCGATTCGGCACTCAATTACGAAACTGGTCTGGTTTTAGACACGACAGGCGGTGGAAGGTTCAAAAGCGGCGATTTGAGTTCTTGTAATTGGATGGAATTGCGACAGATATGTCACGCTTTAGGGTTGAATTGTGTCATGAATCACGAAAAAGTCATCGTCGTTAATCCAAAGAAATGAATCCATTTACCCTTTTGCCAACACCCCATCTATCGCAAATGAGGTGCTTGAGTCTCATGGTCGTTCTGACCTTTTTGCTGCCCGAGAACGAGGCCATGGCTGATCCCGGAAGCGCGTTTGAAAAGATTCGTTCAGCCATTGTTGCCCAGCACGATCAGAATGGTGATGGTCGATTAGACTCTGCCGAGCGAGAAACGATGCGGGAGCACGCTAAACAGAATGTCCGCCAGAATTCGCGACGTCGGGGAGGTTGGAATCCTCCGAAGGAATGGATTGATCGTTATGACACGGATGGCGATGGCGAGTTAGATCGTCGGGAACAGGGTGCTGCGTTTGCGGGGGAACAGCAACGGATGACCCAGAAGTATGATGAAAATCAGGACGGTCGTTTGGATTCAGGAGAGAAAGAGGCTTTGAAGAAGGACTATGAGCGAGGGGCGTTCACGGGGTTTGACCGCTTCATCGCGATGCAGGTGGGCGGAATCGCTCGTCCTGAACGCCGAGGGAGACGAGGCGGCGGAGGTTTTTCACAGGTCCAGCAACGCTGGCTGGAATTTGATGCTGACGGGGATGGAAAGGCGAGTGCCGCGGAACTTGACGCGATTCGTCAATCAATGCGGTAGTTTTGGGGATCAAGCCAAGTGAAGACTTCTTTTCGATTCGCAGTTGCCGTCATTCTTTGCCTTTTTGTTCAAGGTTGCTCAGATTCATCATCCTCGTCGGGGGAAAGTGTCGCTAAGCCTACTTTGACGGCGGATCCCAATGGCCCCGTGACGGTTGTTATCAGTGAGTTTGTGGCGGCGAATGACTCGACGCTGCAGGATCGTGATGGTGACTACACGGATTGGATTGAGCTGTATAACCATGGAGCAGAGGCCGTTCAGCTGGAAGGCTGCTATTTGACGGACGATGCTACCCTTCCGCAGAAGTGGGCCTTTCCGGATTGGATCATTGGGAGTGGCGAGTATCTCGTGCTCTTTGCCTCCGGCAAAGATGTCGGGCAGGGAATTGAGCTTCACACCAATTTTGCTCTCTCGAGCGCTGGCGACCATTTGGCCTTGATCGGTCGCGATGGTGCGACGGTAGTCGATAGTTTCGGTGAGACCTACCCAAAGCAGCGAACAGACGTTTCCTTTGGGCTCTTGCCTGAGTGGACCGCCGAAAAGCCAGTAGCGGATTCCCGTGGCTATTTGTTGGAAGCCACTCCTGGTCGAACCAATGCGGGGATCCTTGTTGGTGATGTTTCCGGGGTTAAATTCAGTCAGCCCCGAGGTTTCTTCGACGCTCCGTTTGAACTTTCCCTGTCGTGCCGGACGGCCGATGCCACCATACGATACACGCTCGATGGCTCGGTGCCATCTCCTGAGAATGGGATCACCTACTCGGGCTCTCTCCAGATTGGGCAAACGTCGGTCGTCAAAGCGGTCGCCTTCAAAGCGGGGCACCGAGCCTCTAAGGTCAAGACCCATAGTTTTTTCTTCGTAGAAGATGTCGCTCGTCAATCTCTCGATGGATTGCCTCCAGCCGGATTCCCTTATCACTGGGGGAGCAATCGGTTGGACTATGGAATGGATCCAACGATTGTGGATGACCCTCGATACAGTGAGGAGCTGTTGGAAGGTTTGAGATCCTTGCCCACATTTTCAGTGGTGATGGACTTGGACGATCTGTTCGACTCAGAGAAGGGAATTTACGCTAACCCGCAACGAGATGGTCGGGAGTGGGAGCGCGCCTGTTCGGTCGAGTATTTCTTGGCGGACGGTTCGGAGGGGTTTCAGGTGGACTGCGGAATTCGGATCCGGGGCGGTTTCAGTCGGAATCCCGGAAACCCCAAGCACGCACTGCGTCTGTTCTTTCGCGACGTCTATGGCCCTTCGAAGTTGGAATACCCCTTGTTTGGCGATCGTGGAGCAGCACGGTTTGACAACCTCGATCTTCGAACTTTTCAAAACTATTCCTGGAGTATGAGCGGGGATCCGAGAGCTGTCTTTATGCGTGACCAGTTTAATCGGGACCTGCAGGAATCAATGGGCAGGCCTTCGGCGCGTGGCGAGTATTGTCATCTCTACATCAACGGGCACTACTGGGGCCTTTACGATACGTGCGAGCGTCCAGAGGCGTCGTATGGAGCCTCGTATTTTGGTGGCAAGAAGGAGAGTTTTGATGTGATCAAGCGTGGGGATCGAGATGGGGCGTTGGCCATCATGGCGACGGACGGAAATTTGGATGCTTGGCGCCGGCTTTGGGAGCAGGCCAAACAAGGGCTGAGCTCGGACGAAGCTTACCAAGCTCTTTTGGGGCGGGATGCGGATGGAAGTTTACTTGAAGATGGCGAGGTGCTGTTGGATCCGGACAACCTCATTGACTACATGTTTGTGATTTTTTACGGCGGGAATCTGGATGCGCCGATCAGCAATTTCATGGGAAACCGGGGACCGAATAACTGGTATGGCATCCGCAACCGAAATGGGAATCAAGGCTTCCGCTTCTTTGTTTGGGATGCCGAGCACACCTTATTGGACGTCGAAGAAGATCGCACGGGACCGTATCCCGCTGGAGATGATTTCGGCACGAGCAATCCGCAGTGGATTTGGCAGCAATGTCTCGACAATCTTGAGTTCCGCATGCGGGTGGCTGATCTGGCTTACAAGCGTTTCTACAACAATGGTGCTTTGACGGCTCGTACGGTCGGGCGTCGGTTCAAGGAACGGGCCAAGGAAATCGAGTCGGCGGTCATTTGTGAGTCCGCGCGGTGGGGGGATTCTTCAGGGCAATCGGGATCGATGAATCGGGACGATCATTGGCGTCCGGAAATGCGCCGGATCGCCGATGAGTACATTCCCAAGCGAAGCGATGTCGTGCTCGGACAACTCTATCGACATGGCTTGATTCCCGATCTTGCTCCCCCGCAACTCAGCAAGAGCAGCGGTGTAGCGAAGACGGGGAGCGCTTTGACCCTCTCGAGCACTGAAGGCAAGATCTACTACATGCTCGACGGCACGGATCCCCGTACGATTGGAGGTGGGGTCCACGCCCGAGCAGTAGAGTACACGGAGCCGATTTTGCTAGATCAGGACGTCGATGTGATGGCCCGAACGTGGCTCGATGGAGAGTGGAGCGCCTTGGCAGAAGCCAATTTTTCTGTGAAGGCAGCCCTCTAGCCGAGGCGCCTTTGACGCGCTAGGCCCCGATGAGTGCGAATGCCTTATGCAGCGCCTTTGAGGTTGCCGCACAAGCATCATCGTCGTTCATTTCCCTCAACGGCTGATTGAAAGGTTCTGCTCGCACAGGGCCGTCAAAACCGGTTGATTGAATCGCGGTCAAAAAGCCTTTCGCATCGATCACGCCCGTAGCGAGAGGCAATTCTCGGCGACCATCAATTTGTTCCGTTTTCTTGAGACCTTTTGGAGCATCGTTCAGGTCCACCGCGACGATCTCCTCGCCCTTCAAGGTTTGGATGTCTTGCGGCGTGTCACCTGCCTGCCACCAATGCCAACTGTCCAAGACGAATCCGATATTGCTGGCTCCTGTGTCGGCGATAAGGTCCTTGGTTTCGGCCATTGTATGAATGAAGGGATACTTGCTGCGAACGAGCAGAGTGTGGGTGCCGATGTATTCGAGTCCGATGCGCTGTCCGTGGTCCGCGAGAATTTTTGAAATCTCCTTGAGGCGTTTCGACCACAGGTGAAAGTTCTGGAGGTAGGTCAAGGATGCGCTGCTTGGCATGATGTAGGTGTTCATGCGAGTGCCTCCGACCTTTTCGAGCACGCTCGAAAGCTTGGGTAGCTCGGCTAGTTTTGCTCGGTAGTCATCTTCATTGTCGCGGACCGAGACGGGACAACCTGCGGTACCCCAACGGAGTCCTTGGGTTTTCATATGGGCCACGAGTTCCCCGAGTTGAGAGTCTGACATTTTGGTCAGGCCTTGCAAATTGGGTGCAACCGAGGTGAAACCATGTTTGGCTGCCAGTGCATTCAACTCGATGGGACGGTTGACGCCGACTCCGATGGCTCCGGGAGTGAGATCGATCGACATGGAGGAAGGTCCGTCCGCGGCCTGAAGTCTGGGCATCGATTTAGCGGCTATCGCACCACCGGCAAGGGCAAGTGCTGATTTCTTCACAAACTGTCTTCGCGTCACTTCCTGCATGGAACTGAGGCTAGAGACTTTTGTTCCCGAGGGCGAGGATTTGTTCGGGGGAAGAAAAAGGTGGGAGGGCGTAAAAGGGAATCCTATGCGGGCCTTTATCGCCCTCCTCGGTGTTTCTTTGTTTGCCGTTGTTTCGCTTTACAGCGCTTGGGTATTTTCTACCACGCGGCTATCATTACACTGGTTCATTGATGCCAAGATTTCAAGCGCAATCTCACTTTCTTTACGCGATCGTTACGCGACACGGGGCCTGATCGAGGGTGTGGTGGCCTTGGGGCTTCGACCCTCGGTGAATCTGTCGGTTGATTATCAGGTCTTGATCCTTATATCGTCGGTCGCTAGTTTGCGGCCGTCCGAAGGCGCGACTTGCTTTTAGATGTTTGTTCGACTGAATGAATCTTAGGGTCCTCAGTAAACTTGTCGGTTTCCTCCTGCTTTTCTTGGCAGCGTCACAGGCGTCGTGTCTGGTGTTTGCTGTCTGGGAAGGAGAATCCAGTGAGGGGCTAGATGCGGTCGAAGCGTTTTCGATTTCCATCGGAGCCTCCCTCATATCAGGCTTTGCGTTACTCGGTCTGGGCAGAGGAGCAGACAACGAACTGTTGCGTCGTGAGTCGGTTTCAGTTGTCGGACTAGGTTGGATCTTCTGTACGCTCTTTGGGGCTTTGCCCTTTTTTCTCTGTGAACCTCGGATGGGCTTAGCCAATAGTCTCTTTGAATCGGTATCTGGATTCACGGCAACCGGTGCCACGGTGATCGGAGATATCGAGGCAATGCCTCGAAGTTTGCTTCTCTGGCGAGCGCTGACGCAATGGCTGGGCGGGATGGGAATCCTGGTGCTCTTTGTGGCTTTGCTCTCGTCGTTTGGGGCGGGGAGCAAAGCTTTGTTTCGGCATGAGTCTTCGACCTTTGATGCGGAGGGATTGAGTCCCCGAATTCAATGGACTTCCATTCAGCTCTGGGGGATTTACGTGTTTCTTTCCCTGGTTTGCTTCTTGGGGCTCCGCCTTTTGGGAATGGGGAACTTCGATGCCGTTTGCCACACCTTTACGACGGTCGCCACGGGCGGATTCAGCACTTACAATGATAGCATCGGCCACTTTAATAGCTTGGCGATTGAGTTGTGGATTATTGTGTTCATGGTGTTGGGGGCGATCAACTTCATGCTCTATGCTTGGACCTTGCGACGCCAATGGGACCGTTGGCGGCAGGATGAAGCCAGTAAAATACTCCTCTTGATCTTGACTCTGGTAACCCTGGCGATTGCGGTGAATCTCACTCTTCGTCCCGACGGCACACCGTTCGGGCAAGGCTTGCGTGAGGCGCTCTTCCAAGTGATTGCCATCATGACAACGACGGGGTTTGCGACGGCTGACTTCGATCAATGGCCGGCGTTCTCAGTTATCTTGATTGTGTTCCTGATGGTGATTGGAGGATGCGCCGGCTCGACATCTGGTGGCTTGAAGGTGGGGCGCTTCATTCTGTTTTTCAAGATCGTGCACTATCAACTGAGGACAGGGTTCCGCCCGAACCAGGTGATGAAATTGAGGCTGAACGGCAATCCTGTGTCCGATCGATTTCGAATCGACACGCTGTTCTTGATCGCCGTCGCCGGCATATCAGTTCTTCTTGGGAGTATGGTGGTGTGTTTGTTGCAGCCGCAGCAGGACCTTAGAACCTGTGTTTCGGCCGTGTTGGCGACACTCTTCAACATTGGTCCTGCACTCGGTGAGGTTGGGCCCACGAAGCACTATGGAGATTTCCACGGAATCACCAAGATCTTCCTTTCGTTTCTCATGGTGCTGGGACGGCTGGAGTTTTATGCCCTCCTGGTGCTGTTCATGCCGTCCTTGTGGAAGCGTTACTAGACTCGCAATTCTTCGTTGCTCGGTCTTTGAATGTCGCCATAATTCCGGTGTGAGAAAACTCCTTCTGATCGTGTTGGCTGCGAGCCTGTGTACGACCGTGCTCAGGGCGGGTGAGCGACCGAATGTCTTGCTGTTGTTGGTGGATGATCTCAAGCCAGCCCTCGGATGCTACGGAGACAAGCTGGCGAAGACTCCAAACATTGATCGTCTGGCGGCCCGCGGGATGCGGTTCGAGTTGGCCTATTGTAATCAGGCTGTTTGCGCTCCCTCGCGAAACAATCTCCTTTTGGGGACGCGATCAACCTCGCTGGGAATCTACTCTCTTGGACAGAACTTCCGGAGAGGGGCTCCGAATGCTGTGACGCTGCCTCAGTACTTCATGCAACACGGGTATCGGACGGAAGCGATTGGGAAGATCCTGCACACAGGCCACGGGAATCATGACGATATGGCTTCCTGGAGCGTGCCCCCGATGCACGAGAAGGTGGTCGAATATCTAAAGCCAGAGAATTCCGCGGGTGGGCGTTTGACGCGGGAGGAAGCTTTTTTTACGAACCAGAAACTCGGGCAAATCCGTTCTCTTCCTCGTGGGGCTGCTTGGGAATCAGCGGAGGTTCCGGACAATGCCTATGCAGACGGTCGGATTGCCGACGAGGCGATCAGACGCCTGCGATCGGCGTCCCAGCGCAAGGAGGAGCCCTTCTTTCTTGCCCTAGGATTTGTGAAGCCTCATCTGCCGTTCACCGCACCACAAAAGTATTGGGACATGCACGATCCGGCGGCGTTCCCGTTGGCTCCGGATCAGTCTCACCCAGAGGGAGCGCCGGGCTTCGCTGGCAAGAAGGGTGGTGAGATTGTGAACTATGCTCCGCTTACGGTTGAGAATCTGAAGGATGAAGCCATGCAGCGAAAACTGATCCATGGCTACTATGCAGCTAGCTCTTTCGCTGATGCTCAGATTGGGCGCGTCTTGGATGCTCTCGATGAGCTTAAGTTGGCGGATAATACCATCATCGTTCTTTGGGGGGATCATGGCTGGCACTTAGGGGATCATGGATACTGGACGAAGCACACGAATTACGAGCAATGCAATCGAATCCCAATCATCTTTGCCGTCCCGGGTGTGACGAAGCCCGGAAGTGCCACCCGACAGTTAGCAGAGACGGTTGATATCTATCCGACGCTCGCAGAGTTAGCTGGATTGGAGGCTCCGAAAGGACCTCAGCCTATGGATGGAACCAGCCTCGTTCCGGTGCTTCAGGATCCCAAGGTCCGGGTTCGCGATCATGCCTTTCATTGTTACCCTCGTGGAAAAAGAATGGGGCGTGCGATTCGCACCTCGCGGTACCGCCTGGTGGAGTGGAAGGAGATTGGAGCCGATGCTGCGACGGCTGAATACGAGCTCTACGACTATATTCTCGATCCTCGAGAACGAACGAACGTTGCTCGAGAACAGCCGAAAGTGCTGGCTGAACTCAAGGGGATCCTTGCTCGCCATCCGGAAGCGATCCGGATTGCTCGACGTTAGCGAATCATGTGAATAAGGTTGGGTATGGAGAAACTAAAGCAACCGATCGATTTGATCAAACGGTCCAGCTGGTTTGATCTCTTGTTCTTGGGGTTACTGATCACGCCGCCTTCCGTTCTCGCGTGGGCAGAAGTCCTGCGGCTTGCCGGACCGGAATTGCTGGCAAATGACAGGTGGTTTCTCTATCTGGTGGGTGCTCATCTCTTGGCGATTGCGCTCATGATTGCTGGGAGTAATCGGTATCGGACACGCTATCAGACCATGAGTCTCATTCTCGGCTACTTGATCGCCAAGAAGTTTACGATGGTTAGTTTTGAGCGCTTGAGAGAAAAGTATGGTGAGGAATTGAACGATCAGTACTTGATCGATGTGATCTGCCAATTCCCGCAGTACTTGAGAATTGCGAAGTTGAAGGGGGATAAGTTGGGGGTGGCCCGGCTTTCGATCGAAGACCAGGAAGCAATGCCTAAGGATGATCCGGGCGAGGACTGATTGTTTCCCTATGATTTGGCTTTGTTGCTAAGCACTCTCCACAGAGCGATTGTTGCGTAGGCACGATAGGGGCGCCATGCCTCTGCTGCACTTTGGAGGTCTTTCATTGTCTCAGCGATACCCAAGTGTTGGGCCGCTCGTAGCAGGGCGATATCTCCTTCAGGAAAAGCGTCAGGGTCTTTCAGTCCTCGCATTCGGATATAGTTGACGGTCCAAGGACCGATCCCAGGGATCGCAAGGAGCTCTTTGGAGAAGTCTGACGCAGATTCGTGCAAGGTGGGGGCTTCACTCATCAAGCGCGCGAATCGCTGGATGGCCTCTGCACGTCTGCTCGGCATTCCAATTTCAACAATCGGGGCCTTCGCTAGTCGATCAGGTGAGGGAAAGCGCGTGAGTCCGAGTTGAGAGGGCACGGATGTGAGGCTTGGATCTGCGAAGCGTTGGATCAGGCGTTGAGATAACGTGCGGGCTCCTGCGACCGTGACCTGTTGTCCAAGAATGGCGCGAACGCCAATCTCAAAAAGATCCCACGCGCCCGGAACGCGAATGAGATCAAGATCGGGGAGCGCCTGCTCAAGGGATCGTGTCCTCCTCAAGGTTTGGGCAACTGCCTGGGGGTTCGCCTCTAGGTCAAAGAGATTCCGAATTCGATGCTTGATATCGGCTGCTTGCGTTGAGGCTAGACCGGTGATTGTAAGTGTGGATCGATCTGTATCACAATGAACGGAGATTCGGTTCGCCTGGTCGCCGTGATCGCCCTGATCGTATCGACGGATATAGCAGTTTTCCGTGACTTGCTCGAGTCCATCAACGGCCCGAGTCCTGAAGAAGGAGAGCAGCGTGGCCCAGTCTAATGGCGGGGTGAAGCTGAGATCTTTCGAGATACCCGGAGCCGGCATGGAGCGCGTGAGAATTTAAGATGCGGCCGCGTCCTGGACGATCAGTTTTGATCGCCATTCGATGGCCGCTTCAAAGCTTTCAGGATTTGGAAAGCGATGGGGCCTCGTGATGACCCCCGGTACGCCGGCGCGCCAGACCGCTTGGGGAAGGATTTGCCGCGAAAGGGGTCTGAGCTGTGCATGACAGTCTTCCAGTTCGAGAGATGAGTCATCGAGCCGGAGTGCTGTGATGTCGGCCTCTCTCCCTATTTCTAAGCTGCCGATCCGATCGTCCCAGCCGATCGCTTGCGCGGCGTTGAGGGTGCTTGCTCGGATTACTTCGGTCAGCGGCATACCAACTTGGAGAAGGCGAGTCATCACGGTGGGCAAGTCGTAGACGGGACCATCCATGTTGAGGCTATGGATGTCTGTGCTGATCGTGTCTGGCCAGAATCCTTGCTCGGCGCAGGCTTCAGCCACCGTCCAGCTGAACGATCCCATTCCATGCCCGATGTCGTAAAGAACGCCCTGCGATCGAGCCCGCGAGACGGATTCGAAGATTTGAAGGGTGTTTGCTTTCACGATGGTGTTGGGATACGCATGGAAGCAGTGTGTGTAGATATCCCCTTCAGTCATTTGTCCCGGGCAATTCTCCAAGGGAATGGACGAGAAGTTGTGATGAGTCATCAGGGGAAGCTTCACTGCGCGGGCTGCTTCTAGTGCCCGTTCAAAGGCGATTGCTTCATTGCGGCCATCGTCGGCAATGCTGCTGGAGAGGCGAATCTTCACACCCACGATGAGATCACGGTTGGCTTCAATGCAATCGATGCAGTCTCTGGCGTTGACCAGCTTGAGCGTCTCGAGCTCTCCCGGATCCTCGCCGCCAGTTCGGCTCGAGAAAGCGAGCCCGGCGCGAGAGATGTGAAGAAAAGCTAAGAGCCGTGTCTTTGCTGGTGCGGCAGCGAAGTGGCGGAATCCCTCGAACGTGTCACAGCCGGCGCTGCCAGCGTCGACGGCGGTCGTCACGCCTCGACCGAGACAAAAATGGTCGACGTCAATTCCGAGGGGGGTGACATGATGGTAGCCATGAATATGAATGTCGATGAGACCGGGCGTGATGATCTGGCCGGAAGCGTCATAGAGTTGAGACGCGTCGTCAGGTGACAGCGAATCATCGATCGCTGCGATTCTGGAGTCTTGAATGGCGACGTGAGTGACGCGATCGATTGCTTGTTTGGGATCGATTACACGTCCATTCGTAATCAGCCAGTCATAGCTTGCCATAGTCCCTAGAAGAGAACGCGCCTGGCTATTCCTGAAAACAGAATCATGCCCGGCATACCCTTGAATACCTTAGTGCCCGAGTTCGGGGAAAGGTCTGTTCAGGTCAACCTTGTCGTCGAATCGCTCCTGTTCCTTTTGGAGGAGACGGAAGAGTGATTTCATGCGCTCCATTTGATCGCTTTGTCCCGCTAGGTCTCGCGTTTCGTTGGGGTCGGTCGCGTAGTGATACAAGCGTTTGACCTTGAGCTTCGGGTAGAGGATGAGTTTCCAGCCGTCGTGACGGATCGCTCGTTGGGTTTCCAGGTAGGCGGTGTAAACCGGCTGTGCTGGTTGGACATCTCCTCGAAGGTCCGGGAGTAGAGATTGGAACTCGATACCGTCTCGGTCCTTATCCCCTGCGAGTTCCAAGCTCGTTGCCATCAGGTCTTGGAGGAAGATGGGACGATCAATCGTGGTGCCAGGTTTCGCCTCTGGGCCTACAATGATAAAGGGCGTGCGTACGGAGTGATCATACATGTTCTGTTTGCCGAGCAAGCCGTGATGGCCACAAGCGAGACCATGGTCCGCTGTGAAGATGATCCACGTGTTCTCTCTCAATCCTTGTTTGTCAAGTTCGCTGAGAATGCGTCCGATCTGGACATCCATGTGAGTGATGAGTGAGTAGTACTCCCGACGGTGAACGCGAACGGCATATTCCGTTCGGGGATACACGGCGAGCGCTTCATCGCGAAGATTCGCGTTTAGACCGGAAGTGACGAAGGGATATTTGGCCTGAAAGGGAACAGGTAGTTTGACCTTCTCGAGAGGATATCGATCGAGGAACTCTTGTGGGCTCTGTCTCGGATCGTGCGGAGCATTGAATGCGAGATACATGAAGAATGGTTTCGGATTGTCCTGTTGGGCGCGCTTCTTTCCTTCGGCTTTGAGGTAGCCAACGGCGTCGTCCGCCAGAACTTCAGACCA
Source organism: uncultured Verrucomicrobiota bacterium (assembly GCA_964342405.1). GTDB lineage: Bacteria > Verrucomicrobiota > Verrucomicrobiia > Limisphaerales > AAA164-E04 > UBA2970. Next base: position 169,785 of record CAYFGX010000006.1, read on the forward strand.
GTGTTTCCCGCCTTCCCAGAAACCGCCGAACTTGGGGTCCGTGGGATCCCAGTCATCTTTCTGTCCCTCGATCGGACGGTTGTAGCCGACGTTGGTGCTCTTGTCGCTTCGGCTGTCGTTGGGCATGCCCGGGCGGATGTGAACGACGTGATCGAAAAGCTTGTTGGCATCGACGCTCACGTGCCATTTTCCGGTGAAGTAGGTTTCGTAGCCAAGGCGGCTCATGCGGCGAGCCCAGTAGGTGTTGTAGAAGGCTTCTTGCTCGGCTTTTGGCTTGGTTTTCCATTGACCGAGGGTCTTCTGAATGGAGTGGGCGTGCCAGACCGTTTTACCCGTGTTAAGCATGGCTCGAGAAGCGACGCAGACAGCACCCGACCAGGATCCCATATTGAAGCAGTGAGTGAATTGGGTGCCCTGGCTTGCGAGTCGATCCAAGTTGGGGGTTTGCACCATAGGATCATCTGTCGGACCCAGCGTGTCGTAAGCCTGGTCGTCCGCAAAGATGAAGAGAATGTTGGGAGGCGTCTTGGCCGCGTCCAGGGTGGAAATCAAGAGCAAGCTCGCAAAAGTGGTGCAGACCCATTGGATCAATCGTTGGCTGTGAGGCATGGTGGGACTCTAGCGGAAGAGCGAATGAGTTCCAGTCGCAAAGTTTTGAAATCTTAAATTGCTTGAGTGCGAGCAGCGCTTGCCTAGGCTGAAGGGGATGCAATTGTTCAAGCAAAGTTGGCAAATCGTGGCATTGCTCGCTGGCTTGTTGGAGGCCGTGGTGGACGGGCAGGGTGCGCAATCGGTTGCGGCATCAAAAGAGATTTCGTTCAGCCGGGATATCCGGCCGCTGCTATCTGATCGCTGCTTTCATTGTCACGGTCCTGACGAGGCATCACGCAAAGCCGACCTGCGTTTGGATACGCAAGTCGCTGCTCATGAGGGGGCCATTGAGCCGGGGGCTGCCGCGAAGAGTGAGTTGATTGCCCGGCTGGAGACGTCGGACCCGGATGATCAAATGCCTCCTCCGGATTCCGGAGTCAAAGCCCTGAGTGCCGCTGAGATCCAGTTGCTCAAAGATTGGATTGATGGCGGGGCGCAGTATGAAACTCATTGGGCCTTCACGCCGATCAAGCGTCCACCTTTACCGGTGGTGAAGAATCAAGGATGGGTGCGAAATTCGATTGATCATTTTGTTCTCTCTCGGCTGGAGGCAGAGGGAGTTACACCCACGTCAGAGGCTTCGCCGCGGATGTTGGCGAGAAGGGTGGCGCTTGATCTCAATGGGCTCCCCCCCAGTTTGGAGCAGATTCGTTCTTTCGTCGAAAACCCCAGTGAGCAGGCCTATGTTCAGTGGGTGAACCACCTTTTGGCTTCAAAGCGCTTCGGTGAAAGGATGGCGATGGTGTGGTTGGATGCGGCGCGTTATGCGGATACGGATGGTTTCCAGGCGGACGCGACTCGAAGCAATTGGCCTTGGCGGGATTGGGTGATTGAGGCGTACAACAACAATCTGCCTTTCGATCAGTTTACTCTTGATCAGTTCGCTGGAGATCTCATGCCGGAGGCGACTCCTGAGCAGATTCTGGCGACCTGTTTTCATCGCAATCACATGGCGAACGGTGAAGGGGGACGCGAGCCTGAGGAATCGCGCGTCGACTATGTCATCGATCGCGTGAACACAATGGGTACGGTGTGGTTGGGGCTGACACTAGGATGTGCGCAGTGCCACAACCACAAGTTCGATCCCATATCTCAGAAGGAGTACTATCAGCTCAATGCTTTTTTCAATAGCATTGATGAAGATGGGCGCGCAGGTGGTGGGGCTAAACCTTTCTTTGAATACGCCTCGCCTTTTGTGGCGGGAGGCAAAGCCGAGGCAAATCGGTGGTTGGAAAAGAAGGGGGATGAGTTTCGGACCCTGGAGCAGGCGACTCGCAAGGCCTTTGAAGGGTGGTATGCCGATCGACGTGAAGAGGTCAAATCCGGTCACCAGTCGTGGCATCCGCTCAAACTGGAAGCTCTAGCCTCGACTTCAGCATCCGAAATGCGAGCGCGCTCGGAAGGGAGTATTGAGGTGACAGGAGAAAATCCTCGGCATGATGATTACGTGATTTTGGCCACACCGCGACAGCGGCAAGTCAGTGGGGTTCGGCTCGAAGTGCTCCCGATGGCATCAAAGGATGCCTACTCGGAAGCGGAGGACGGTCACGTGATTCTCACTAATGTGAAGTTCGGTGTTCGCGCTCGAGAAGCGACTCAGTTACGAGAGATCGAGGTGGTGTCGGCAGTCGCGGATTATCAGAATCAGAAGAAGGGTAAACGAGATTATGGCTTGTTCCGAGACGTTCTGGATGATGACCCCAGAACGGGCTGGACGACGAATGGGGCGTCCATGGATGAGCCTCGAGTGGGAGTCTTCCAGTTCAAACAGCCGGTGACCATTGGCGACGATGAAGTCTTGGTGGTTGAGCTGCGTCATCGTTCTCTTCGGGGTTTTAGCAGTATTCGACACTTTCGCCTGTCATCTACTCCGGAGAGAGGGCCCCTGCTGAGCTCGGTCAGATTGTCGCCACGGGAGAAACTCGCTGCTCAGCTGCAGAGCGACGGAGAGGTCAATGATGAGCTACGGAACGAACTTTGGCTGGAATTCGTATCCACTCAGGATGACTACCAGATGGGAAAAACGGCATTGGCTGAGGCCAAAGAACGGGTGGGAGCGTATGAAAGAGCAAGTCAGTCCCAGAAAGTCATGGTTCTGTCCGAACGCAAGGATCCCCGCGATACGCACGTGCTAGTGCGAGGAATATGGGATCAAAAGGGTGAGCTTGTTCAACGGGGGCTGCCGGAGGCGTTTTCGTCGGGCGCATCACCAGCTACCGATCGAGAGGCCTTAGCGCGATGGTTGGTAGACCGGGATAACCCCTTGACCGCGCGAGTGACCGTCAATCGGTATTGGCAGATGTATTTTGGGGCAGGCTTGGTCCGAACTCCCGAGGACTTCGGATTGCAAGGGGAAGCCCCGACCCATCCGGAACTTCTCGATTGGTTGGCTGTGGAGTTCATCGAAAGCGGTTGGGACGTGAAACATCTGCAGCGACTGATTGTCACGAGTGCCACCTATCGGCAAAGCTCGGATACGACCCCGGAACGAATTCGAAGGGATCCAGAGAACCGGCTGCTCAGCCGCGCCACTCGTTTCAGGCTGCCGAGTTGGATGATTCGCGATACCGCGTTAAGTGCTTCCGGGCTATTGGTGAATCGCTTGGGAGGCCCGCCAGTTTATCCGCATCAGCCCGAAGGTCTTTGGGCGGATTCCACGATGGGGCGCTTTCACTACAAGGCCTCGGTTGGAAGCGATCTTTATCGCCGAAGCGTCTATGGCTTTTGGCGTCGCAGTGTGGGGCCCGCACTGATGTTCGATGCTTCCAAGCGGCGGGTCTGTCAAGTTCGGGTGACGAGAACCAGCACCCCTTTGCAGGCCCTCACTCTCATGAATGATCGAACCTTTATTGAGGCAGCCTGTCGATTAGCTCTCGACGCCTCTTTGGAAGAAGGGGAAGCCATTGCCTTGATGTTCGAGCGTGTTCTATCTCGGCCTGCAACGTCTGTTGAGCTCGAGGAGCTACAGCAGCAATTTCAGGCTGCTGCTGCCCATTATCAGAAGCAGCCGAAAGATGCGCAGTCGTTGTTGGGATATCTCGGAGAGTCCTCACCGGAGGCTGAGAACCCCTATCGGGCCGCGATGGCGGTGGTGGGAATGACGCTCCTCAATTTAGACGAAGCTATCACCCGGCAGTAAGGAGTTTTGACTATGTCACAGATAAAATGCATTCAATCCGAAGTGCCCGAGCCTCAATTGGCGATGACGCGTCGGAACTTCTTGAAGGCGAGTGGTGGCTTTAGTTTGGGAGCGATTGCACTGAACGCCATGTTGGGGCGAGATCTCTTGGCCGCGAACGGAGAGCGAACGGAGTCAGCGTCGCTTCATCAGTTTCCTGCGCGAGCGAAGAGGGTGATTTACCTCACCCAGTCGGGTGGGCCTTCTCAATTGGAATTGTTCGATCATAAGCCGGGACTCGCGAAATGGGAGGGAACAAAGATTCCCGATTCCGTTCGCCAAGGACAGCGTCTGACTCTGATGACCCAAGGTTCGAAGACACTGGTCATGGCTGCTAGGGCGAAGTTCCGCCCCCATGGTCAGTGTGGAGCGATGCTAGGGGAATGGTTGCCCCACATTGGCTCCGTGGCGGATGAGATTTGTTTTCTCAAATCGATGTACACCGAACAAATCAATCATGCTCCAGCGATGACCTTCATGCTGACAGGGCATCAACTCCCTGGACGTCCGAGCATGGGCGCTTGGGCGAGCTATGGGTTGGGTAGCGAGAATCGGGATTTGCCGGATTACATCGTCTTGGTCTCCAAGATGGAGCGCCCGAGCGATCAACCTCTCTACGAATACTATTGGGGTTCGGGATTCTTACCGTCCAAGTATCAAGGTGTGAAGCTACGATCCGGAAAGGATCCGGTTCTCTACCTGAACGATCCTGCTGGGCTGCCTAGAAGTTTGCGCCAGGGAATGGTCGGCACTTTGGGTAAGCTCAATCGAAAACGTTTCGCTGAAGCAAACGACCCGGAAATAGAGACTCGGATTCGTCAGTATGAAATGGCGTATCGGATGCAGAGTTCCGTGCCTGAGCTGACCGATCTTTCCAGTGAGCCGGAGTCTACCTTTGAGCTTTATGGTGCAGACTCACGTCGTCCAGGATCCTATGCTGCGAACTGTATTCTGGCGCGACGATTAGCAGAGCGAGGCGTTCGCTTTATTCAGTTGTTTCATCCGGATTGGGATCATCACAAGAAACTAACAGCCTGGTGTCCCGCTCGATGTCGTGACACAGACCAGCCGACGGCAGGGCTCATTCGTGATTTGAAGCAGCGCGGGCTACTCGATGATACGCTCATCATATGGGGCGGAGAATTCGGACGGACGACGATGGCCCAGGGCGACTTAAATAGTCCCGAATCGGGACGAGATCATCACCCCAGATGTTTCACCATGTTTCTGGCCGGAGGAGGTATCAAGGGAGGGATGAGTTACGGAACGACGGATGATTTCAGCTACAACACAGCCGACAATCCCGTTCACGTCCACGATCTTCAAGCAACCGTGCTTCAGCAACTCGGGGTGGATCATCGGAAATTAACTTATCGCCACCAGGGTTTGGATTTCCGCCTGACGGGCGTCGAATCCCATGAGCCGATCCAGGGTATTGTCTCGTAGCTTAGTTTTGAATCTCCCCTGAGGCTGGGGTATCTTCCCCGGTAGGAGGCACGAGCCCGCGACCCCGTAGCTCTGCAGTAGAGCCTTGGTGGGCGCAATTCGGAATCCACTTTGACCTCGTGCTCCTGTCCCTGTAATACCTATGGCGCAATTAGATATGAAAATTGAAACACAATGTCTTCATGCGGGTTATCAACCGGATCCGACGACCAATGCCCGGGCGAACCCAATCTACCGAACGAGTTCTTTTGTCTTCAACGACACCGCTCATGCCGCCCGGCTGTTTGGACTCGAAGAGTTAGGAAATATCTACACCCGGCTCATGAATCCGACCACGGATGTTCTCGAACAGCGGGTGACAGCTCTGGAAGGTGGCGCAGCCGGTTTGGGAGTGGCGTCGGGGACCGCAGCGATATTCTACGCGATCATCAACATTTGTGAGCAGGGAGACGAGGTGGTCTCGGCCAACAATCTCTACGGCGGCACGTTTACCCAGTTCAATGATATCTTGCCGAAGTTCGGTATCAAAACGACGTTTGTAGATCCTAAGGATCCTCAGAATTTTGCGGCCGCTATCAACGAAAACACGAAAGCCGTCTTTTGTGAAACTGTTGGGAATCCCGGCTTGGATGTCGTCGACCTAGAAAAGATCGCTGCGGTTGCCCATGAGAATGGCTTGCCTCTCATCGTTGATAGCACCTTCTCGACGCCAGCCCTCACGCGTCCCATCGAGTTTGGCGCGGACATTGTGGTTCACTCACTGACGAAATGGTTAGGTGGCCATGGTAATGGGATCGGTGGGATCGTGATCGATTCCGGTCGGTTCAACTGGAAGTCCGAGAAATTCCCGCTCTACGATAAACCTGATGACAGCTATCACGGGTTGCGCTGGGCACACGACCTTCCTGAGCCGTTGGCGCCTTTGGCGTTTATCCTTCGCATGCGTACCGTGCCACTGCGAAATCTTGGGGCTTGCTTGGCTCCAGACAACGCGTGGACTTTTCTGCAGGGAATCGAGACCTTGACGCTGCGGATGGAACGGCATTGCGAGAATGCACTTGCGGTGGCGAAACATCTGAAAGCGAACGCATCCGTCGATTGGGTTCGCTACCCGGGACTTGAGGACGATCCAAGCCACGAGCTGTCTCAAAAGTATTTGAGCGGCAAGGGGGGCGCGATGGTCGTGTTTGGAATTAAGGGCGGAGCGGAAGCGGGCAGAAAGTTCATCGAAGGACTGACGTTGTTTTCTCATCTGGCCAATGTGGGGGATGCGAAGAGTCTAGCCATTCACCCGGCAACAACTACCCACTCTCAGCTCACACCGGAACAGCAGGTTGCGGGAGGAATCAGTCCTGAATTGATCCGACTCTCCATTGGTATTGAGCACATTGACGATATCTTGGCTGATATCGATGGGGCGCTCGCAGCGAGTGCTTAGGTCAAATCGGTTGTTTTAAAAAGGGGCAGCGGGAATGGATCCTAGAGATTCTTTCGCTGTCCCCTTTTACTTAAAGTGAAAGAGGTTTCGACTCAGTTTTTCGACTACACGCAGCCCTTCCGCATGCGGAGCGGCGACGTTCTTCCTGGCTTTCGTTTGGCCTACGAAACGCACGGCGTCCTCAACGAGCGCAAGGACAATGCCGTTCTCTTGTTTCATGCCCTGACGGGGAGTCATCACGCTGCGGGCTACACGGAAACGGTTCCTGGAGCCGAGTCACTGTGGAATCGAGAATGTCAGATGGGGTGGTGGAATGATTTTGTGGGACCCGGCCTCGCTTTAGACACAGACCGTTTCTTCGTGATCTGTGCCAATTACATTGGGGGTTGCTACGGATCCACTGGGCCGATGTCGGTCAATCCGGAGACTGGAAAAGTCTGGGGCGCAAGTTTTCCTCACCTCAAGATTGCGGATATTGTCGAATCGCAGGCGCTCCTTTTGGATTATCTTGGAATTGAGACGCTTCACGCTGCTGTCGGGAATTCTGTTGGGGGGCTCCTGTCTCTAACCTTGGCGATTCGGTATCCCGAGCGTGTTCGAACCGTGGTCCCCGTGGCGAGTTCCGTGAGAACGACTCTCTTGCAACGAACTACGACCTTGGAGCAGATCTATGCGATCGAAAACGATCCTAATTTTCGCGGGGGTGATTACTACGAGGGGGATGCTCCGAAATCCGGTCTCGCTCTTGCTCGGATGATCAGTCACAAGACCTTCATTTCACTCAAGACCCTGGAGCGTCGGGCGGCTGACGAGTTGCGTCAGCCTGGGGATGATTTCTCCTGGTATCGTGTGGATCATCCGGTGGAATCGTACATGTTGCATCAAGGGCGGAAATTTGTGGAGCGGTTTGACGCAAACACCTATCTCCGAATTCTGGAGGCTTGGCAACGATGGGATATTCTCGCCGAGACGGGAGTGGAGAGCTTGGAGTCAGCTCTTAGAAATTGTCAGCATCAGAAGTATCTCGTTTTCAGTATTAGTACGGACGTGTGTTTTTATCCGGACGAGCAGGCCAAGTTGGCTGAAGCGCTAAAGTCAGCGGGCGTGAATTGTATTCATATCACCGTTCATTCCGATAAAGGCCACGATTCCTTCTTGCTCGAACCAGAACTCTTCACGCCGCATCTGTCCTACATGCTAGGCAGTCCTGAAGAGAAGGCTAGGTAAGCGTGAGAGTCTCGGACGAGCTTGAACTCGGCTAGAGAAATCATTCCCTAGCTCAAGGAAGCTATGTCGGAGAGAAAGTTCTTCGAGCTGTCCCATTCGCTCAGACCTCGACGGGCATGAGGGTGGCCCCTTTGATGAGGCGACAGAACTCTTTCTTGGTTGCAGTGTGGTGTGTGCCTTCCTTTGTTTCCAGGTCGGTCATGCTCTTGTAGTCCACGGAAAGACGTTCGAGGGTGACAATGCGAATGAACGCCGATTCTGTTTTCCAAATCTGACCTTGTTTCAGTTTCATGGGAGCTTTGAGCCTGCTTTTGCTGGAATCAATGAGAGAGGCCAATGCAGTAGAGGAATTCTTGGCGTGTTTCGTCGATGTGGGCCACGCGGAGGTAGATGCGATCGTTGCAGATAACAGGCGATGCGTAGACTTCATTCCCTAGTTGGTTTTTTCCGACGATCTTGAAATCGTTCGGATCGGCGCGATAAACGTAAGTCAGGCCGCGAATATTTGTCGCGTAGATGTGGCCATCGGCGAGCACGGGACTCGAGAAGAAGTCGCCTCCCAAACGTTCCTTCCAAATCTGTTTGCCGCTTGCCGAGTCCCAGCAAACGGCGAAGCCGGCATCGGCCACGGCGAACGCGTGCTTTTGGTAGATGATCATCGAGGGTACGTAGACTCTAGTCGAATTCTGCCAGACAACCTCGCCTGAGCCGTCGCCCATCAGGGCGACCGTGTGGTTCTTGGGATAGCCGCCACTGGTGAAAACGCGTTCTCCATCCGTCACCATCGTGACAACACATTCAGTGGTGGAGCCTGGTACCTCCCAGATGGTTTCTCCTGTCTGTGGTTCCAGGCTAGTTACCAAGTTGCACCCCGAGAGGAGGAGCTGGTCTCGGCCAGCAACGTTGAAAACGACGGGCGAAACATAGTTGGGCTCCTCTGGCCGTTCGCGTCGCCAGACGATTTTCCCACTGTCTCGTTTCATGGCGACCACCGCGCCCCCTGCCTTGTTGTCGGAGCACACGATGACGAGGTCTTGGTAGAGAAAGGGCGATGCTCCGTAGCCTTGGTGGGTGACAAACTTTGAAATCCGCTGTTGCCAAAGAAGTTTCCCTTTGAGGTCCAGTGCGAACGTGTGAACGGCTCCGTGGTGCACGAAGTTTGCGAAGAGTCGTTCGCCATCGCAGGCAATGCTCGGTGAAGCGTGGGACTTTCGTTGATGCCCATCGTCGTCAAACCCACCTTCGTTTATCTGCTGAGACCAGATGAGTTTGCCTGTTTCCCGGTTGAGACAGAGAATGGATTGGGTTTGAGCTTTTTCGTCGGCTGTGGGGAGATAAATGAACTCGCCCACAACCGTCGGTGAAGCATGCCCACGGCCTGGAAGAGCGACCTTCCATTGGATGTTTTTTTCCTCGGACCACTCCGTCGGGAGGTTTTGGCCCTCGGCTGCTATTCCGTTGTGAGTCGGACCGCGCCAACCGGCCCAATCATCTGGCCCGATCCCCTCATAGGTGCTGGCCTCAGCGGCAAGCGTCAGCAGCCCGGAAAGCAAGAGGCAGCGGCAGAGTTGATGTTTCATGGGGTCATTAAGCAGGGCTCTTCCCAACTGGGTCAATGACCAATCTCATGAGGTCGCTAGATCGCGGTCGTTCACGAGGATGTTTGGGCCTGATGCTGCCTAGTGCAGGTCAGATGTTCCGCGTTCTGTAGGCTGGTCGAACGGTTTAGGTTCTGTCTAGGATCTCGCATGGCTTTGATGAATCACTGGTTTCGGCTGGGCGTGTGCGGTCTCGCTTTCTTGGGCTTTGCGTGTGGGGCATTGTTGGGACAGGAGCGTGAATCGAAGGCTCGGCCAAACGTCCTTTTTATCGCTGTAGATGATTTGGCGACCACGCTTGGGTGTTACGGGGATCTAATGGCCCAGACTCCTCACATTGATCGTTTGGCAGGAAGCGGCGTGCGCTTTGATCGAGCTTACAATCAGTTGCCCTTGTGTAATCCGACTCGGGCATCGGTTATGACGGGCCTGCGACCGGATCAAATCAAAGTCTACGATTTGGATCGGCATTTTCGCGAGGAGGTGCCGGATGTCGTGACGCTCTCTCAGTATTTCATGCAGCGGGGTTGGTTTTCGGCGCGGACGGGAAAGATTTATCACTATAATGTCCCTGCAAGTATCGGCACGGACGGATTTGATGATCCGCCCTCGTGGCAACGAACCATCAATCCGAAAGGGCGCGACAAGACGGATGAAGCGCTCATCTTCAATGCCGAGCCTCATCGAAAAATCTCTGCCGCTTTGAGTTGGTTGGCCGCCGATGGTGAGGACACGGAACAGACGGATGGCATGATCGCGACGTCGGCGATCGAGCTTATGGAGGAAAAGCAAGCGGAACCCTTTTTCATTGGAGTGGGATTTTTTCGTCCCCACACGCCCTATGTCGCTCCGAAGAAATACTTTGATCTCTATCCCTTGGAGAGTATTCGGCTACCCTACGCCCCAAGCAACGATCGGGATGATATTCCTACGGCTGCCTTTGCTCACAATTGCCCTGTACCGAACTATGGTCTGGATCCTCTCACGTTGCGGAAGGCGATTCAGGCTTACTATGCAACCGTTTCCTTTGTGGACGCACAAGTCGGGCGTCTGCTCGATGCCTTGGATCGACTCGGTCTGGCGGACAACACGATCGTCGTTTTCTGGAGCGATCATGGCTATCACCTGGGGGAACACGGGGGCGTTTGGCAGAAGCGAACCCTGTTCGAGCAAGGAGCTCGAGCCCCGCTGATCGTTCGTGCTCCGGGCCTTTCAGGGAACGGACAAGCTTGCCGACGCATCGTAGAGTTTGTGGACATTTATCCGACGGTGGTCGATCTCGCTGGATTGGAGCTGCCTTCGCACCTTGCTGGGAGAACGCTGAAACCGCTTCTCGAGGATCCGTTAGCCCAATGGAACGGGCATGCCATTACGCAAGTGCTGCGTCCAGCCGACCAGCGTCTGCCCGAGCCGGTGATGGGATGCAGCATTCGCACCGATCGTTGGCGTTACAGCGAATGGGGAGAAGGGAAGTTTGGTGTCGAACTCTATGATCACCATGCCGATCCGATGGAGTTCAACAATCTAGCGATCAAGCCGGACGAATCAGCAAGAGCAGTAATTCGTCGCCTGCAGCCATTGTTGCGTGCCAAAGCGAGTGGTCGTAATCCGACGACGCCGGTAAATCCAGCCCGTTTGTAAGGGCCTCTCAAGCTCGTGTTTCCGTATCCGTGATTGAGATTCCGATCGGGTAGCGCTGTTACGCTTCTCTGGGTGTCGATCGGATTCCGGATGTTTTCTACCAACCTGCAACCTTTCTTAAAATAATCTGTAAGAATTGGTAAGGGACCTCCGTATACTCCTATGAAGGTTCACTTCAGTCTGAGCAAGTAAAGGAGGTCTCGGACTGATAGGCGTGCAGCCTTAAACAATGGACGCCAAGGAGGTCGGAAAACGAGCGGACATCGGGAGAACACTGCCGGTGTCCGCTCTTTCTACTTAAGATTCCAATTGGTTCCTTCTTGTCGCAATTTGTGTTTAAGGTGCGATAAAAGAAGCCTCGTGCTTCCTGGGGGCTAGGCCATGACGAACGAGCGGAAGGTCAGATTTCTGATCCTAAGCCCGCCGAGTTTTCTGCGATCAGTCCGGAAGCGTCGCGGAATTCCGCGTTCATAGTCGAGCTGACGAGTCCCTGAATTTGTTTAGAGGCCGAAGACTCGTTGCATTTGAGTCCTCACAAGGCGCAAGCGATCGACGCCGCCTCCGCCAACCTCCGCGGTTGCCCATCCGGTGAAGCCAATATCGGCAAGCCCCTCACGAACATCTCCCCAAGGGAGATCCCCTTCACCAATATCGGTGAAGCGGTTGTTTTTTCGGCTGAAACCTTTGACATCCAGTTTGACGCAGCGGTGCCCGAAACTATGAATCCATTCTTTGGGTTGGCCGTATTTCCAATGGTTGCCGATGTCGTAGTACATGCCGACCCAAGGGGAATTGAAGCTATCGACGAAATCCACGAAGGCTTGCGCGGATTGCTCTGGAGGGGCGTCGTGATCGTAAAACATTTTGTTCCAGACATTCTCGATGAGGATGGGTTGCCCCAAGAGGGCCGCAAGGGGAATCAGTTTCTTGATGCCCTGACGTGCTCGTTCTTCCACCACTTCAGCTGGGCCATCGTCTCCGCGTCCGATGACGATCAAGACTCCATTTCCTCCGGCCGCGTGCGAGACACGAATACAGTGTTCTATGTTGGCGATGCTTTCGGCGCGTTCGCCCTCATCATTACTCGTCAAGCGCTTGCTCCAGTGAGCATGATTAATGGCATTGTGCACGAACACTCCAGACTTAGCGACGGCATCTCGAGCTTGCTCGGGTGTGTATTCGGCGGCTTGGTCTAAATCCACGCCGTCGAAGCCGGCTTTGCCTGCGAGGCTTAGGCGTTCCGTTAGTGACAGTTTTTTACCGTCGATTTCCCGAGTGATCATCCCCAACTTGCAAGACAGGAGAATCGTCTTGCCTTCCTCTGGTCGGACGATCGGTGCGCTGGACCCTGCTGCGCTGTCCTCTTGGGCAACGGCAGCCGCGGCGGGAACGGCAAGGGCAGCTGTAGATGCGGTGGTGAGAAAGTGGCGTCGGCTCTGTTTTGCGGCGTGCTTTGTCATGTTCTTACTGATCTAGATTGAAACATTCTTTTCGGAGCTTTGGCAATGATTTGATCGGGGGAGTCGGCTATACGTTCTTGCTCGGTGACTCCCCTTGGGGGACCGCATATTTCTCGCTCAGGCCTAGGGTTGAGGAAAGTAAAGATGCTGGCCCTTCCGTGCCGCTTGGAGGGCTTCCATGGTGTCTTCAGGTGCTCCTGGATCTCCTTGGGATGCCATCCAGTTGTCGAGTTCGTCGCTCAGTCTCTGTTTAATCCAGATATGCTCGGGCGAATCGGCTAGATTGGTCATTTCGTAAGGGTCCTCATCGGTGTGATAGAGCTGTTCGGCTGGTCGGTGCATGTAGCGCTTGACGAGCTTGTAGGTGTGATCGTTCTGCCATGAGTCTCTCACCCAAGCTTGCCAGTAAGGGTTGTTGAGTTGACCTTCACCGGTCCATCCCATGAGGTGCTTCTCGATGTAGAGTTCGTTGGGAGTCAGATTGCGAATGTAACGGTAGCGTCCATTCGTGACCGTTCGGATGGGGTAGGCTGGTCCCTCGGGGACATTATTGTGGATCCCGTAGGCAAAGGAGCGGTGTGTGTTCTTCTCTCCTGTGAGAACCGAAAGGAAGCTCATCCCGTCAAAATCACTGGTTCGTCTTGATTGTCCTGCGGCCTCGAGAAAGGTAGGGAGAATATCGGCATATTGAACAATGGCGTCACTGCGTTGACCTTCTTTGATGTGTCCGGGCCACCGAGCAATGAGTGCGGTATGGAGCCCGGTGTCCCAGTTGGTCCACTTGCATCCAGGGAACTGCGCTCCCTGCTCTGATGTGAAGAGGACAATGGTTCGGTCGCTTTGACCTGAGTCTTCCAAAGCTTGAAGGATTTCCCCTACTTGCGAATCCATATAAGTGATCTCAGCGAGATAGCGAGAGAAGGCCTCTCGACTGGTAGGATTGTCAGCGATGTTTGGAGGGAGTTTGATTTGGTCTGGCGGATAGGCCGATGCGTCACCCATGACCCAGGGGACGTGCGGTTCGACTAGAGCGACTGTGAGGTAGAAGGGCTGAACCTTGCTGCGCGAAAAAAAGTCTTTAATGCCATCGAGTCGATGAGAGCGCGTCGGGTTGCGAACGCAATTGGGATCAAATCCAGAGACTTTCTCAAAGGGAAAGGACGGGACCGGCTTGACATGAACCTTTCCGGCAAGGCCGACCCGGTAGCCCAGTGGCTCGAGGTAGTGGGGCACGCTCTTAGTTTGAGGACGGCTTGCAGAATGGTTCCACGCACAGCCATTCCGAAGTGGGAATTGGCCGCTAAACAGCTCAGCGCGGCAAGGCTGACACATGGCTTCGGACAGATAGGCACGATTGAAGACGAGGCTTTGCGAGGCGAGACGATCGATGTTGGGTGTCTTCGCGTTCTTGCCTCCGTATACCGGTAGATCCCGATACGTGCAGTCGTCAGCCATGATGATCAGAAAGTTCGGTCGCTCAGCGGCCTGAGTGTTGACTGTTGGTAACAGGATCGAGAGCAATAGCAGGTAGGTAAGGAGAATTCTCATGGGGTTCGGTCTTTGTGTTCGGGGATGTCATGATGATGCGGTGAACTAAATTTATGTGACAAGTCTTTTTGGATCGCGATTGGAACCGTCGAGCTGAACGCAAATGGCGGCTTGTTTCGAGCAGACGTATCAGAGAAGCTTTGTGGGATTCATGAAAAGCGTTAGTCGGATTCTTAGATGGAGCCTTTTGGGTGTTTTGACCTGCGGGACGGTGAGTTTTGAATCGGTTCAAGGTGCGGGCCTCGAAGTGAAATCATGGGCGATTCCTGAAACCGATGAAGGCTTGCCAGGGAAGGGGCCGATCCGTCGCTATGAATGGTTTCAGAACCTTTGGCTGAAGAAGCGGACCCAGTGGGCGAATGAGGTGGCCCAAGACCAGCATGCCGTCGTGTTTTTTGGGGACTCGATCACTCAGGGTTGGGGCGCGCGACTGGATAAACACTTTCCGGAATTGAAGTGGGCGAATCGAGGGATCAGTGGGGATACGACGCGAGGACTTCTCATTCGGGTGAGAGAAGATGTTCTCTCGCTGAATCCGAGTGCCGTCGTGTTGCTCATTGGAACGAACGATCTCGAGGAGGGCGCTTCTCCGGAAACGATCGCTGGCAATCTTGAACTCCTCTTGGCCGAGCTCAAAGCTCATCGCCCGAGCATGCCGATCGTCTTGAATCTGGTGTTCCCGAGCTCAGCCTCGAAGAAGCGACCGGCTGACGCTATCAAGGACATCAATGAACGCTACAAGGCACTGGCGAAAAACGATCCACAAATCACGTTGGTGGAAACCTGGGAGCTCTTTGCGTCGAAAGCCGGGGACGCCAAGGAAGTTGAATTCCCCGATCTGCTGCATCCGAACGATCTGGGCTATGCCAAGTGGGCCGCGGGCTTGCGTCCGATCTTTGCGACCTTAGGACTATTAGAGACGGAGCCGGATCCGTTTAAACTTGAACCCGGCTTCCGAAGCCTGTTCAACGGTTACGACCTGACGGGGTGGGGCTTCAAGACCAATCGGTTGGATGGGCTAACCGCGAGCTTAAAGGGGCGCTATGTCGCTAAGAACGGGCGTTTGGTTGTGACCACGCCGCCGGAATACCGTCGTTTTCAGAAGCTTTGGACAACGGAGAGTTTTGGTGGGGACTTCATCTTGCGGCTAGACTTTCGGGCCACGCCTTTTGCGGATAGCGGGGTGTTTATTCGGAAACCACAGCTGCAATGCCGTGACTACGCCTTGGCCGGTCCCTTCAAGGATCTTGAGAAATATCGTCCTCAGGATTGGAACTCATTGGAGGTGGTCGTTAAGGGAAATGAGGCGTACTGCACTTGCAATGGCGAGGTCCTGCTCGAAGCGATGAAAGTGCCTGATTCGGGCCCGATTGGTTTGGAAGGAGATCGAGGGCAGATGGAGTATCGACGGATTCGGATCAAATCTCTCGAGTAACAGCCTTGTGTCGCTCACTCGGATTCGCGTGATGCGGATTCGAGAATGAGCACCCCGACCAGTAAGACACCCAGGTAGAACGCCTTTCGTTTGATATGCCGTTCACGAAAGACGAAGGCTCCCCCGAGGAATGACACGATGACGGCTGTGCGGCGGATCGGAGAGACGATGCTCACCAAGGCGGCGGGATCGGTCAGAGCCGTGAAGTAGGCGAGATCTGCCACTAGGAGTAAAAGGCCGACAGCCGGAATCGACCATCTCCAGTGAAACGTGCTGCTACCGGTCCATCCTCGTTTCCAAGCCCAGAGGAAGGGGAGAAACAAGAGAACGAGATCGATCGTGAACCAGCATTGAACCGTGCTGGGACTGAGGCTAGTTGATTGGAAGAGCCAGCGATCGTAGAAGCTGCTCGCCCCCGCGATGATCGCCGCTAGAACCATGAAGCCAACCCACTTGTCGCGATGAAAATGGATTCCTTCCAGTTTGCCGGTCAGCGTAAAACCGTAGAATCCGAGGAGAATCGTGATCATTCCGATCCACTGAGTGAGGCTCGGCGATTCTTTCAGGAAAACGATTGCGAGTAGAATAGTCCAGACCGGGGATGTAGACCGAATCGGAGACGCCACCGTGAGTGGGAGATGCTTGATCGCGAAATAGGCGAAGGTCCATGAGAACGAGACGATAGCCGATTTCCCTAGAATCAGGCCATGTTCAGTCCAGGTGAGGGAATCGACTCTCAGGATCGGATGGGGAAGCCACGCTGGCGCGAAGTGTGAAATCAACAAGAATGGAAACCAGACCAGCGACCCTGCTAGCACATTCAGAAACAGCACGGGCGGCACGGCGTTGTCTTTGACAGCTGATTTTCGCAGCAGATCATAGACGCCGAGCACCAATGCTGAGCAGAGCGTCAGTGTGATCCAAGACATACCTCGTTGATCGGGGAAGAGGATCATGAGGGAAACTAGGATCGCTTGAAAAGCGCAAAGAGGGGATGCTTGGGCAGTCGCTTATCTCTCTCGCCTCAAGTCAAGAGCAAGAACCAGCATGTGGAGTGCTGCGGCTTGCCGCAGCTTTTGCGAGCGTGTTCGCCTGACAAAGACTTCAGGATAAAGGGAGCACGTATTTCGATTCACCCCCAACCTTGAGATCAGGCCTAGAATTCGCGTTTCATTTTCCCGGGGGTGAATTACGCTCCCTGAAATTCCCTCGCAACGACAGGTTCCGACAATCATGACAGCAAGACTCTTTCACTTTCTTACCTTAGCCCTTCTTAGTTTCTCTTGTTCAGATTTGGTGAGAGGCAAGGAGCGCCCCAACATCATGGTGATATTAACCGATGACATGGGGTTCTCGGATCTGGGATGTTTTGGAGGTGAGATTGAAACGCCCCATCTTGATGGCTTGGCGGAGAATGGACTGCGGTTTACCGAATTTTACAACACCTCCCGTTGTTGGCCTACTCGAGCGACGCTGTTGAGCGGTATTTACAGCAATGACATCAAGAACGGACAGGTGACTGTTGCTGAAGTGCTCCGTGAATCCGGATATCAGACGGCCATGGCGGGCAAATGGCATCTGGGGATGGATCCTAAGAAGGATGGCCCGATTCAAAGAGGCTTTGAGCATTTCTATGGAACGATGACCGGAGCGGGGTCATTTTGGGATCCGATGACCCTGACGCGCGATACGGAGTTCGTTGAAGCGGAGGGCGATGACTTTTACTACACGGACGTTATCGGACAAGAGGCGGTGAAGCAGGTAGAGCGATTTGCTTCGCAGAAAGAGAAACCCTTCTTTCACTACGTTGCCTTCACCGCGGCCCATTGGCCCTTGCATGCGCCAGAAGTCACGGTCGCCAAGTATCTGGATCGATATAAAGAAGGTTGGGATGTACTTCGGCAGGAACGCTATCTCCGATTGGTTCGTATGGGGATTATTGATGAAGCGACGTGGCCTCTGCCGGAGCCTGAACCGAGGGTGCAATCTTGGGCGGGCATTGATCACAAGCCTTGGCGAGTGAGGAACATGGCGATCTATGCCGCGATGGTGGAGCACATGGACCGTGCTGTCGGAGAGATCATTGAGGCGCTCAAACGGACCCAACAGTTTGAGAATACGCTGATCCTCTATCTGCATGACAATGGAGCCTGCTCTGAGCACTTGAGCGGTAATGGATGGAACACGGCGAACAATATTTTGGCGAAGGCCGAGGCTCAGGGAAACGTTGTGGCTGTTGGGGATCAATACAACGTCATGATGGGAGGTCCGCTGACCTATGGAAGTGTGGGACACAATTGGGCGAATGCACAGAACACTCCCTTGCGCCGCTACAAAGCCAATGTTCATGAAGGCGGTGCGTGCACGCCAGCGATTGTGCATTGGCCCAAAGGTGTGACAAAGCCGGGTTCGATCAGTCGACAGAGGGGGCATGTGGTTGACTTGATGGCGACCTGCTTGGAATTGGGAGAAGCGACCTATCCTACAGAGTTTCAGGGACGAACCATTCGCCCCCACGAAAGCCTCAGTCTGGTGCCGGTCATAACGGGAGGCCAACAGCCTCGGAATCACCCCTATTATTTTCGGCATGGTGGCAGTCGTGCCTTGATCGAGGGAGACTGGAAGATTGTAAGCGAGGGGAAGGGAGCATGGGCCTTGTACAATCTGGTTCAGAACCGAACAGAGACGGTCAATCTAGCTTCCGAGTATCCCGATCGTGTGGCAGCGATGGCTGCAAAATGGCAGCAACGTTATCCCTGAGACTTCCAGCGGTTACGGACTTTGGTATCGTTCCATAAAAACAGAGGGCGATAGAGAATGACCTTTTGACTCATCCGATGTTACTTCCACGCTGAAACTGTTTTGACAAGTACGCTTGACATTTAGGGGTTGAAATGACAAGTTAACTTGTCTTTAGGAAAAGTGAGCTTTATATGAATATGCCGAGAGGAATTAAATGGCTTGTGCCCCTGGTGTTGTTCCTCGGGGGGCTGATGTTTTTTAGTGATCCTCAGCGTGGGAATGTAATGACCCTTGTCTACGGGAATGCTTGTTTCGTTGCTCTCGTCGTATGGATGTATTTCCGATGTCGCCACAGCAGTGACGAGGTCGTACGGGCGGCCAATGAAGCTGCCTTGTCTATTGGAGCTCCGATTGGATTGGGCCTCGCCTTCACTTTGATCTTTATCGTGCGGCTCCATCCGGGGGCTTCTTCCCTAGTTGAAGGGCTGGCGGGAGGTGCCCGTGAAGGGGCGGCTGTGTCGGCTGGATTTGGTCTCGGTGTTCTCGCGACTTGCTTTGCAGTGGTCCTGAGCTCGGTTCTGGTTTGGGGCTGCTGGTGGCTGAGCAAGCGATAGTATGAAGAATCGAATTCGCGTCCTGCGGGCAGAACGGGGTTGGAGTCAGGCTGAATTGGCGGCGCGAGTGGCCGTGTCTCGGAACTCGATCAATGCGGTCGAGAATGGAAAGTTTGATCCGTCCCTTCCGCTGGCCTTTCGAATCGCTGATGTGTTTGAGCTGGCGGTCGAAGAGATCTTTATCCGTGATTCTGCCGAGTGACCTCATGTCCGATAGAGGTTGCGGCCGTGATGTTCCCTGTTTGAATCTCTTCTCGTTTCCGTATGATCTGAGCACCATATGAAAGGGATCCTATCAAGTCTGCTGGCTTCATGGTTCGTCGTGGTAAACGCGTCTGCCGAGCCCCTGCGTCTCCATCCTGACAATTCGCATTATTTCCTTTGGCAGGGAAAACCGCTTGCCTTGATCACGTCGGCTGAGCACTACGGTGCCCTGGTGAATCTGGACTTTGATTATCGTCGATACCTGGATGCTCTGTCGGAAGGCGGAATGAATTACACTCGAGTTTTTGTCGGCGCCTATGTCGAGCCGGAGGGAGCCTTCAACATCGAGCGCAACACGCTGGCTCCGCTGCCTGAGCGGTTCATTTGTCCTTGGAAACGAAGTGGACAAGCGGGTTACGCCAATGGGGGGAACCGATTCGATCTCTCCCTCTGGGATAGCGATTACTTCGATCGTCTCAATGATTTCATGAGTCACGCTGCCAAGAGGAATGTGATTGTTGAAGTCACGCTGTTTTGCACGATGTACGAGGAGAAACAATGGAAGCTGAGTCCGATGAATGGGCGCAACAACGTGAATGGAGTTGGAGATATTGATCGGACCCACGTTTACAATCGCGACAAGAATCGAGATCTTCAAGCGGTTCAAGAGAAGTTAGTTCGTAAGCTGGTTGATGAACTAAACGGATTCGATAATTTTTTCTTTGAGATTTGCAATGAGCCCTACTTCCAGGGAGTGACCCTGGATTGGCAGCATCGGATCGTTGACGTGATTGTCGAAGCGGAACGCTCACTACCTAAGCGCCATCTGATTGCCCAAAACATTGCCAACAACTCGGCAAAGGTAACGGATCCACATCCAGCGGTTTCGATTTTCAATTTTCACTATGCCACCCCGCCTTACACCGTGGCGATGAACTGGGACTTGAATCGTGTGATTGGTGACGATGAAACGGGTTTTCGGGGGACGGGAGATGCGGCCTACCGGATGGAAGCCTGGGATTTTATCATGGCCGGAGGAGGGCTCTACAACAACCTGGACTACTCCTTCGCCGCGGGCTTCGAGGATGGCACCTTTAACTATCCGCCTACGCAGCCGGGCGGCGGCAATCCCGGGTTTCGAAAGCAGATCCGCGTTTTGAGCGAGTTTTTTCACGCGCTTCCCTTTCTCGGAATGCAGGCAGACAATCGCATCATTCGCGGAGGGATTCCAGCCGGGGGAACCGCCCGAGCTCTGGTTGAGCCTGAAGGAAGAAACATCGCCATCTATGTTCGGAATGAAGGTTCGACTGGGCCCTGGTCTGCCCGTTGGACGGGCTTCATTGTGCCACCTGTCTCGGGGGAGTATCAGTTTCACACCTATTCGAATGATGGCATTCGGCTTTGGGTAGGCGGAGAAAAGATTGTTGAGGATTGGACCGACCATGGTGAGAAAGAGGACACCGGGAGGATTCAACTAATGGCAGGGCGATCGGTGCCGGTGAAACTTGAGTATTTCTACAACGGCGGCCAGGGGGCGAGTAAGCTCTGGTGGACGCCTCCAGGTAGAGAGAAAGAACCCGTGCCAGCAAATGCTCTCAGATTGCCTGACAAAGGCTGGGGACTTCGAGGGGAGTACTTTCTCGGGACGGACCTCGCTCGTCCTCTTGGCCAACGAGATGATGGACAGATCAACTTCGCGTGGGGCATCAAGCCTCCATTCTCGGGAGAAACGAATGCGGGCGACACGGAGTTGCAGTTGGCTTTGCCCTCTGGGACGTGGCTCGCGGAATGGGTTGATACCAAGACGGGCGAGATTGCCAAGGAAAAGCGAGTGGAGGGAGGGGGCGTGAGAGGATTGATCGCTCCGTCATTCCAGGGCGACATTGCGCTCAAGCTTCAGCGGGTTCGGTGAAATGTTAGTGGGAGTCCAGATGGGTTAGATTCTGCTTGCCAGGATGCCTCTTGGGCCGGAACGTTTTCCCTACATGTTCACCCGTTTGAATCTCTCTAGTTTGCTCGTTTGCCTGCTGACCGGAGCGGGCGTGTCCCGTGCTGATGTTTCGGCTCCAGCGGCAGATCCGAACCGTTTGGAAATCACCGTGCTGGATCAGGGAATGGAGAAACCCTTGATTGTGGAACCGGCCCCAGACGGACGTCTGTTCTTCATCGAACTTCATGGCCAGGTAAAGATCTATCACCCAGAAGATGGCAGTGTGACGCTCGCTGCTGAATTCGAGGTCTATGATCAGCAAGAGAGTGGTTTGCTGGGGCTCGCCCTGGACCCGAATTTTGAGTCGAACCAATGGCTCTACCTGAAATACTCGCATCCGGTGCACTCAGAAGAGTGGATTAGCCGTTTCACCATGCGGGGGGACGTATTGGACAAGTCGACAGAAACGCTGATCTACAAGTTCCCTACGGACCGTAGCAAAGACAGCTGCTGTCATGAAGCGGGTTCGATGGCCTTTGGCCCCGATGGAAACTTGTTTATCTCGGCGGGGGATAACACGAATCCATTCGGTGACTCGCGCGGCTATGCGCCGATCGATGAACGCGAAGGGCGTGCGCCATTTGACGCCCAGAAATCATCCGGCAACACCATGGATGTTCGCGGGGGGATTGTTCGAATCCGACCGAAGCCGGAAGGCGGTTACGAGATTCCGGACGGCAACTTGTTTCCGGAAACGGACGCGTCTCAAGGCTTGCCCGAGATTTATGGGAAACCTGAGATCTACATTATGGGCTGCCGCAATCCTTGGAGGATCTCCGTCGATCAAAGAACGGGCATCTTATACTGGGGGGACGTGGGCCCTGATGCTGGGCGAGATCAAGAGAATCGAGGCCCGCGAGGATACGATGAAGTGAACCAGGCTCGGAAGGCAGGTTTCTTTGGCTGGCCCTACTTCATTGGCAACAATCGGGCTTACTACGATTGGGACTATGAATCCAATTCAACTGGCCCGATCTATGATGTCTCACGCCCCATTAATCGATCTCCTAACAACACGGGAAGTCAGGTCCTTCCGCCAGCTCAAGCTGCTTGGATTTATTATCCGGCAGGTGCCTCCGAGGAGTTTCCCGTGTTGAAAAGCGGAGGACGAACAGCCTGCGCGGGGCCTGTCTATCACTATGATGATTATCCCGAATCACCGCGAAAGCTCCCGCGCTACTATGATAACTGCTTGTTCATTTTCGAGTGGAGCCGGCATTGGATCATGGCGGTTCATCTAGATGAAGATTCGAACCAAGTCCGAATCGAACCTTTCATGGAAGGGCATTCGTTGAAACGCCCAGTCGACATGAAGTTTGGTCCGCAGGGCGAGCTCTATGTCCTCGAGTACGGGGATACCTGGGGATTCAATGAAGATTCGAGATTGTTGCGAGTCGACTACAATCGAGGGAACCGAGCACCCGTTGCAAAGATCTCAGCGGAAGGCAACATCGGTCCCTCTCCCCTCAAGGTTTCGTTCTCAAGTGAAGGGACTTCTGATCTGGATCTGAACGATCGCCTCCGATACGAATGGCGGGCTAAGTCAGGTGGGGCTGTCGTTTCGAACGAAGAGAATCCCACCCTCACGTTTGAGAAGGACGGAGTGTATAACGTCGAGCTGACGGTGACCGATTCCCAAGGAGCGCAGAGCGTCGTTCGCACCCCAACCTTGGTGGGCAATAGTTTGCCTGAAATTGAATTCGAATATCCGAAAGACGGGGACTTTTTCTACTGGGGGAAAGCCATTCGCTTCAAGGTTGCGGGCTACGATCTCGAGGATGATGAGGAGATGGGTAAGATCACTGTTCGCGGGGGACATGACGTGGCGGCGGGACCGAGTGATCGCGACCCAATCGGACTCAAGTTGATGCGAGGGAGCGATTGCTTCAATTGTCACGCTCTAGGTCACAAGATCGTTGGTCCCTCCATATTTGAGATCGCCAAACGGTATGAAGGGGATGCCGAAGCTCTCGATCGGGCAGCGAAACGAGTCATTAACGGTTCCGCAACCGTTTGGAGCGAAGTGCCGATGTTGCCTCATCCGCAACACACTCTAGCCGAGACGCGGCAAATGGTGTCTTGGATTCTGAGTCAGAAGGCCGAGGACGCCGCGATGTCCATGGCGGATGCATTCGTTGAAAGTAGCCTGAGCTTGGGGGCACGGCCCGCGGAGAATGCGCCTAAGAGCTACCTGTTAACGGCGAGCTATTCCGACAAAGGGGCGGGGCCCGTCGGGCCTTTGACGAGTACCGTATCGGTCGAACTGAGAGATGCCCGGATAGAGGCTGAAGCAACCCAAGAGCGCGATGGCGTTGGGGTGCGCCGCAATAACGACGGCAAGGACCAGAGGCATCTCAGTCGCATTAAAGATGGTGCTTGGGCTCGGTATGGAACGGTGGACCTCAGTGGAGTTGGGCGCGTTGTCTGTCGAGCCAGTAGCGGAAGCTCGGGCGGAACGATTCAATTTCGACAGGGATCGGACACCGGGAAGTTGCTCGCCGAAGTCGAGGTAGGCTCAACAGATGGATGGGATACCTACCAGGACTTTGTCGCTGACATCGAAAATCCGGGCGAGGCATTCGAGTTATATGTGACCTTTAAGGGAGAGGAGAACATGTTGAATCTCAACTGGTTCGAGTTTCAGCCCGAGCGCTAAGCAATGGCGTATGAGGAGCCTGAAATCTAGAGCCTGAGTGCCGACTGCTAGGGCTTCGATTGCTCGGATGCTCAATTAAGCGACGCAAGCGTGTGTGCTACGCTTGCGTCTTTTTGTTTGTGCGCCCGGCAGGGCGCACTCTCTAGCGGGTTAGAGTCCCGTG
>CAYFGX010000007.1:0-193300 GCA_964342405.1 uncultured Verrucomicrobiota bacterium
TGACGGGGCGACTGGCCCCGCCGGTCCACAAGGACCGCAGGGACTACCTGGAGCCGATGGTGCAACCGGCCCCGCCGGTCCACAAGGCCCGCAGGGATTACCTGGAGCCGATGGCGCAACCGGCCCCGCCGGTCCACAAGGCCCTCAAGGGGAAGCCGGTCCTCCTGGCCCACAAGGATTGCCCGGAGCTGACGGGGCGACTGGCCTCGCCGGTCCACAAGGACCGCAGGGACTACCTGGAGCAGATGGTGCAACCGGCCCCGCCGGTCCGCAAGGGCCCCAAGGATTACCTGGCGCTGAGGGAGTGCAAGGCCCAATAGGTCCCGCTGGGCCTCCGGGGACTTTGACCTACGCAACGGATCATCCTAATCCCTACAAGACGATTTTTGGTGGAGGTGCAGCGAAAGACCTAGCGCAGATTATTGTCACGGATTCCGGAAAGGGCTTTTTGAGTTTTGGTCCTCCCGAATCGAATCCGGTCGGTGGCTTCATCGTTCAACCGGGAGGCACCCTACTGAAGCTGTCGTTGGATGTTGTTCAAAACGGGGCCACGTTGGTCACCGTTGATTACGGGCCACCGTTCTCAGCGCCCCTAAACCCGTGGTTCTCGATTCCTGTGAACGTGACAGCTGGAGAGGTGTTGCTCGTTCGTGCTCGCGCTTCAGGGGGCGGGGCGTCCATTCGCTATTATGGCGCATCGCTTTCACTTATCGAGGGACTTCAGTAATTAGCGAGTTTTCCAACGCTTGCTCGCCGAAGGCAGCCTAGCCCGGAAATTTCATCAGAAATAGAAGAATTGGCGAAGATCCCGACGTAAGTCGTTATTGTTTAGGGGATTCAAGTCAAAACAAAAAAATCTCCGCTAATGACAAAATGGAACTACGAAACACTTCGTTTTCCAAGCTTTGATCGACGCCTCATTGAAGGAGCTTTCGAAGGAGGAAATGTCTCCTGTGATGGCGGCGTCATGTTGATTTGACAGGCTGATAAACTCCTGGGTTTGTGTCAGTCACTGGATAATGCCCTGGTGGATCCTCGGGCCAAGGATCGCATCGTGCATTCGCAGCTGGACTTGATTCGTCAGCGAATCTACGGCATCGCGCTGGGGTATGAAGATCTCAATGACCATGACACACTCAGAGAAGACGCTGCCTGGCAGACTGCTATTGAGACAGATTCAAACATGGCTTCAAGCCCAACGCTCTGTCGACTTGAGAAGCAAGCCGATCGCCAAGCCGCTTGAGCCATTCTAAAGCTCTTAGTGCAAGAGTTGCGAAAGCGATGGCCTGAAGTCCGCATCATTTTTGACGGCGATTCAGGATTCTGTCGCTGGCGAATGCTTCGCTGGTGTGAAACGCGAAAAGTCCACTACATCGTTGGTGTAGCCAAGAACTCACGGCTCAATAAACTCGCCGCAGACAAACTGGAACAAGCGGCATTGTCTTACGAGTAAAGCCAGGCTAAACAACGCGTGTTCCAATGGTTAGACTATCAAGTTCAGAGTTGGGACAAGAGTCGTCGAGTCATTCTCAAAGCCGAACATGGTCCCAAGGGAAGCAACCCCCGATATGTGGTCACCAATTTAGCCGGGGAGGCTCAAGAGCTCTATGATCAGGTTTACTGTGCCCGTGGCGAAATGGAGAACCGGATCAAGGAACAACAGCTCGGACTTTTTGCTGATCGGACCAGTTGCCACGCATGGTGGTCCAACCAGCTACGGCTCTTGTTCTCGAGTGCTGCCTATATCTTGATGGAGGCGATTCGTCTGTCCATCTCCCGCGTTTTGGGCTTCTGGACCTCAGATTCCTTGCGGGCAAGAATGGTTGTGTGGACGTGGAAGTTCTTGCCTAGGGCTTCATTGCCTGGGGCAATCGCGAGTCCTTACTTCAGCTTGAGAATCGCGAGTAAACGCGAAAACGGGCCGTTCTGAGGGGTTTTAGCCGGAAAAATCAGCACGGCATGGTCCCTGCTTGGATGCAAAAAACGTCTTTTCGTATGGTGCATCCAGTCACAGTTGAAAGCTCGCGACAGTCCCTCGCTCGGGTTGCGCATGTGCCCATCATTGCTGTGATCCCGGCGCGCGGTGGGTCGCGAGGGATCCCTCGAAAGAATGCCCGGCTCCTCAATGGACGTCCCCTGATTGAGTACGCCATCGATGCGGCGCTCAATTCGAAGCGGATCGACCAGGTTTGTGTGACAACGGACGACGATGAGATTCGGGCGATTGCCGAACGTCGAAATATCACGGTGATCGATCGCCCGGAAGCGCTCGCAAGTCCCGAGACCACGCTTGATGAAGTGGTTTTTCATGCCGCTGAAACGCTTGCGTCCACCGGAACGAAGGCAGATATCATTCTGACCATTCAACCGACTTGCCCTCTCATTTCTTCCCGTACGATTGATCAAGCTCTGGAGCAGATGGAAGAACGACGTTGGGATACCTGTTTGAGCGTTGTTTCGGACGTGCATTTGAACTGGACGAAGGATGAGCTTGGAGCGCCCATTCCTGCCTACACGCGTCGTGTCAATCGACAGTTCCTGCCACCCAACTTTCGCGAAACCGGAGCCATTATCGCCTGCACTCGAGAGACTCTGGAAGGAGGCTCGAGATTTGGAGAGAACGTCGGGATCATCGAGATCTCCAAGACTGAAGCGATCGATATTGATGATTATTTCGACTGGTGGCTTGCTGAGAAATCTATTCGACGAAAACGGATTTGCTTTCATGTCCTTGGAAACACGCTCTATGGCTTAGGACATGCTTACCGGGTTCTGACGCTTGCGGATCGTTTGATCGATCATGAGCTCGTTTTTGTGGTGAACGAAGAATCCGAACTCGCCGCGAAGATCATTGAGAGCCGCTTTTATCGAGTGGAACGCTGCCAGGCTGGAGCTGAGTTAGGGGCCATTACGCAATTGGAACCAGACTTGGTGATCAACGACGTCTTGAATACGGACGCCAACTTCGTGAAATCCCTTCAAGCAGCTGGACCGAGTGTGATCAATTTTGAGGATGAGGGATCTGGAAGTGATTTTTCGGATCTGGTGATTAACGCCGTCTATGGCCGGCATCCTCGTCGAGAGAGAGGCGTCTACTATGGGGAAGCCTTTTGTTGTCTTCGGGACGAGTTCTACACGATTGAACCGAAATCGATTCAGGAGCCGCCCACGTCTGTCTTGCTGCTCTTCGGGGGCACAGACTCCAAGGGAGTGACTCTGAAGTTGTATCGCTGGCTCGATGAGATGCCGGGTGATTGGAAAATTACCGTGATAGCGGGAATCGGATTCCAGTATCTCGATGACCTAAAAAGAATGACGCAGTCGTCGCAGCACGAAGTGGAGCTCGTCGTGGATACGAAAGTCGTTAGTCAGTATATGGCGTCGGCGGACATCGCAATCTCGAGTGCGGGGCGAACTGTGTTCGAGCTCGGAAGCTTGGGCGTGCCGATGCTGGTCGTCTCGCAGAATGCTCGGGAGCGAGATCACTTGTTTGCGCGCGAGTCCCAAGGAACGGTCTATCTGGGAGATGCGGATGCCTTGGATGCCGATGCTTTTAAGTCAAGTGTGACCGAACTGGTTTCGAGTCGATTGTTACGCCAGAAGATGCGCTCGGCTTTGCTTGAGGCAGAGTTGGGCAAAGGAATTGATAAAGTATTGGGGCTCATTCAGAAGCAGTTAGCCCCTCAAGTGGAAATGGCTGAATGAAAATTCGTCGAATTGGATCTCAAGAACTAAAGCCCAGTTTTCCCTACTTGATTTTGGAAGCAGGGGTAAATCACGAAGGGCATCTGGAACGCGCTTTCGAAATGGTGGACGCGGCCAGCTCGCTGGGGGTGCCCATGATTAAGTTTCAAAGCTACAAGGCGGACAGCCTGGCTAGCCGACAGAGCCCGGCCTACTGGGATCGCAAGGAGGAAGCGACTGCTTCTCAACACGCGCTCTTCCAGAAGTACGACCGACTGGGCGTGGATGACTATATTCAATTGGCGCAGCACTGTGAGCGGAAGAACGTCGAGTTTTGCACAACGGCTTTTGATCAGCACTTCGTGGATGGACTGGCCCCGTATCTTAAAGTTTTCAAAGTGGCCTCGGCCGATCTCACGAATCTTCCCTTGCTTCGGCAAATTGGCTCAATGCGAAAGCCGGTCTTGCTGTCCACGGGTGCCTCGGAGTTGGAGGAAATCCACCGGGCGGTCGCAGTTTTAGAGAGCGCAGGGGCGCGCGAGATTGGATTGCTTCACTGTGTGCTCGAGTATCCCACGCGACCTGATCATGCCAATCTCTTGAGTATCAAAGTTCTTCAACGGGAGTTTCCTCATTACACAATTGGATGGTCCGACCATGTGAAGGTCGCGCATGGTTGCGCATCTGTCGTGGCCGCTTGGGGGTTGGGGGCAAGTGTCATCGAAAAACACTTCACCCTCGATAAGAGCCTCCCCGGAAACGATCACTACCATGCGATGGATGTGGCCGATGTGAAGGCTCTGATGGAGCAGTTGCACTACATGTCGCAGCTCTGGGGGGAAGAAGAGAAGCAATGTCTACCCTGTGAATTGGAGGCTCGTTTACAGGCTCGACGAAGCCTCGTTGCAAGTCGAGAGATCCCGGCGGGAACCGTGATCACGGAGGAGATGCTGATTCCTAAGAGGCCGGGCACGGGAATTTCTCCCGAACGATTGGATGACATCGTGGGGCGGGTGACCCGGCGAAAAATTCCTTTTGACGAGACTTTAGCCTGGGAAGATATCGAGTCTCCCAAAGTCGCTTCGAGAGCGGAAAAGGAAGGCTGCTTGGTATCATGAAACCGCTCCACGTACATGTGGGCCTTCCTCGGGCTGGATCGACGTTCTTTCAGAATCGAATCTTCCGAGACAAGAAAGGCATTCGTTTCTTAGGCAAAACTCAAGATTGCTATCCAGAGTGGCTCATGAGGTGGCACTATCTGTCAGCGCATGATTTCTCTCTCGAGGCGAATCGGATTCGCTCCGAAGTCAGGGAATCATGTTCGAGCACGCAACCCAACTTGCTTTCGTCTGAGATGTTTACCATGTGGGGAGGACGGGCTGGTGAACAGGCGAGTCGTTTGCATGAACTTTTTCCTGAGGCGCGAATCGTCATTGTGCTACGGGAGCCTATCTCTCGGATGGTTTCCTTCTACAAAGCGATCGTGGAGCGAGATGGATTCTTTCATCCGCTCAAAAATATGATCGACTGGAAGGAGCTGCCCTTTGTCGACTACAAACGCAAGCCCGTCCAGATTGGTGATTTTCAATATGACACCTTGGTAGACTCATATCGGTCCCTTTTTGGTGATGAACAAGTCTGTGTCCTTCGGCTCGAAGACATGAAGTCGACCCCTCAGTCTTTCTGGGGACAGTTGAGCGATTTTACGCGGATCGGGTTTGGGGCTCGAGAGATGGCTTTGTCGGAGGAAACGACCGTGAATGCCTCCCCAAGTCATGATTCGATTGGGCAATTGCGATGGGAGAATTTTCGACGAAGCTTGGGCGAGCTCCAGTCCGGTTTCCAGTCTGTCTTTGACGACTCGAAAGGAGCTGCTTGGAAGCATGAGGAGATCCTCCCTAGCACTCTCAAGGAGAAGCTTCTCGACGCCCTTCGGGGTCGCTGCGGTCAGTATTACTATCAAGCGGCCCACTAGGCTGGGAACTGATTTGAATAGCCATGATCGCGATCATCGACTCCGGACTCGGTAATCTCAGTTCCATTGCGAATGCCTTCCAGTTTATGGGAGCCGAAACCCGAGTTGTCTCTTCCTGTGATTCCCTTGGAGATGCTCACGGAATCATTCTCCCAGGGGTGGGGGCATTCTCGGATGGGATCAACAAGTTGGAGCAGGGGGGGTGGATCGATTCATTGGACGATCGCGTGAGGCGTCAGGGTGTGCCTTTCCTTGGAATCTGCCTCGGCATGCAGTTGTTGGCTGAGCGCGGTACTGAGGGAGGAAGCGTTTCGGGGCTTGGTTGGATTCCGGGTTCAGTGGAGAAGATCACGCCCACGGAAAAGGACTGGCGTTTGCCGCACATGGGGTGGAACGAAGTGAGTTTCCATCAGGATCTGGAAGGAATGAGTGCCGGGATCGGGACGAGCGATTGCTTCTACTTCATGCACAGCTTTTCCCTGCGAACACCACAAAGCGAGCTCGTGAAAGGAACCAGCGACTACGCCGGATCGGTGACGGCATCGATCGAGCAAGGGCACATTTGGGCGACGCAGTTTCACCCCGAGAAAAGCCAGAAAGCGGGGATTCAGATCTTACGGAATTTTGTGAAATTGGTGGAGGCCGAGACATGAGTCTTAAATCTCGCCTGATCCCGATTCTGCTCTTGAAGAACGGCTTGCTCGTTCGGAGTCAGGGGTTCGCCACCCATCAGATCATCGGGAACCCGTTCAATGAAGTGGCCCGTTTCAGTGAGTGGTGTGTCGATGAGTTGATTTATCTGGATATCTCCCGTGAGGGAGAGCCGGATCTCCAACGCGACGACTTGAAGGCAAACGATTGTGGGAACTTCTTGAGCATTCTGGAGGAGGTTTCCAGAACCTGCTTCATGCCACTGACGGTTGGGGGAGGCATTCGGACGATTGAAGATATGCGCGCCAGATTTCATCGCGGTGCGGACAAAGTGACGCTGAATACTCTCGCCCTTGAGCAACCCAATCTGGTCGATGAGGCTGCGGGGGTTTTTGGCACCCAGGCTTTGGTGCTCAGCGTGGATGCTCGTCGGCGTGGACCGGGTGACTACGAAGTCATGGCTCACTGTGGGCAGCTTGCGACTGGCCGCCGCGTGGAAGATTGGGCTCGCGAAATGGAAGCCCGTGGGATCGGTGAAATCCTTCTCCAAAGTGTGGATCGCGACGGCGAAGGCAAAGGTTATGACCTGGAACTCATTGAATGCGTCAGTGCATGCGTTGAGGTGCCGGTGATCTGTTGCAGTGGGGTGGGGCGATTTGAAGATTACGCGCCTGGTATTAAGGCTGGGGCGGCGGCAGTGGCTGCCGCGAATATTTGGCATTTTAAGGAACTCTCTGACCGGCAAGGCAAGCGTGCCTTGGCTCAGGCAGGTGTCGACGTTCGGAAAGTTGGTTTGGGACAGCCTCGACGTTCGAGAACCCCGAACCGTCGACGACGCCTCCCAAGCCGAAGTCAGCCGGCCACTCACAATTGGAACGCTCTCGCAACGGAAGGATTGATAGCATGAAGTACTGTTCTCGATGTGTTTACCCAGCCGCCTCGGCGATGCCCCTGTCTTTTAATGACGAGGGGGTCTGTACGGGGTGCCAAGTCGCAGACCAGCGGTCTCAGATCGATTGGGATACTCGCCTACAGCAGTTTCATCGGATTGTCGGTGAATATCGATGCTCCAATGACTACGACATCCTGATTCCAGTCAGCGGTGGCAAAGATAGCTATTACCAGGTGCACCTCGCGACGAAAGTGCTGGGACTGAAGCCACTCTTGGTGACGTATCACGCGAACAATTTTCTCGAGGAAGGAGAGTACAATCTTCAGCGCATGCGGGAAGTCTTCGATTGCGATCACCTCATTCTGCGCCCCAGTGAGACGATGTTAAAGAAGATGAACCGCCTGGGCTTTCGACTGCAAGGTGACATGAACTGGCACAGCCATTGTGGGATCTTCACCGTTCCGATTCAGGTTGCGGTGCGCTACAACGTGCCATTGATCCTCTGGGGCGAACACGGATACATGGATCTGGCGGGAATGTATTCCTACGATGACTTTGTCGAGTTCACCGCCAAGTTCCGATTAGAGCACGCCATGCGGGGCTACGATTGGGATGATCTGACTGACGAGGGCTTGGCCCGACTGGGGCGTCCAGAAATTGGTGAAGGATTAGAGGAAAAAGATCTTAAGTGGGCTCAGTATCCGTCCGATGATGAATTGGATGAAGTTGGTGTCAGAGGGATTTACACCAGCAACTTTGTTCCGTGGGATTCGAACCGGCACGTTGAGTTGGTCATGAAAGAATATGGATGGAAACCGGCGGCTGAGCCTTTTGAGAGGACTTACCGACGCTTTTCGAGCCTGGACGATCGGCATGATGTCGGGGTGCATGACTATCTCAAGTTCGTGAAATTTGGATATGGGCGTGCCTCGGATCATGCCTGCCACGACGTTCGAGAGGGCCGGATCAGTCGGGCGGAAGGTGTCGAGTACGTCAGGAAATTTGACCACGTAAAGCCGGTGAAGGATTTGGCGCGCTGGCTCGATTACGCGGAAATAACCGAAGAAGAGTTTGACCACACCTGCGACCTATTTCGGGATCCCCGTGTTTGGGACATCCGAGAAGGGCAGTGGTATAAGGAAAATATCTGGGGCGGGAGCTCAGCCTATGGGGAGGTGTGTTTGAGCTCCGAGGAGGTGGACAGTTTTCTGGCGCGGCGAGCGGAGTTGAAAGACAATAAGTCGGCCGCTCGATCCGATGTAAATCAAAGGGAGAAGGAAGCCTATGTTTCTGTCTTGGCCCAGTAGGGTATCGAAACTCAGGCGTCGATCGCGGGCGCAGCTGTCTTTGTCCAGCGCGGTTCCGCGGATCAACCTTCGGAACGCACTAAAGCCCGGCTGGCTTGGTCTCGTTCCAACATGGTTCGCATCGCGTCGCGAATGACTTCGCTCATGTTGTTGTAGAGCCCAGCTTCGATCTTTTTGTTTGCCATCTCTTCCAAAGCAGGTGTGAGGGAAACCAACTGGAGTGATTCAAAGCTCATAATCTGATATTATACGTTTCGAGTTACGGATCGGTTACTGTGGGCAGAGTGCGCTCTGGATTCTGAGTCGTCAAGTCGCATTTTAGATATTTTTGGCGCAAAAAGTCTATTTCAGCCAGTCTAGATTCGCTAAGTTTCTTGTAGTGAGTGACTTATCATCGTTTGAGCAATCGCTAGGAGAACCCAATCGAAAGTTTTTTAACCGGGTAAGATTCCGGAAAATAACCTTAGGATTGTCCCTATCCGACAAGGAGATTTGGCTGAAATGATCTCCAGAACGTCGCGCTGGAACTGAGTTAGAGGCATCGTTGAAGCTCTTGGGCTCGATCCCATGCCCGATGGCCTCCATTACTGCGAAGGACTCGTATAATCTCTTCGATATCCTGCCGGGTCGTTGGCTCGAAATCTTGATTCCACTACCAAAAGCAATCCGGGAACTCGCGTACCGCCCCTCTTGCCGAGTGGAGAGCATTTTCCAAATTGGTTTTGGCGTCAGCTTTCATCAACTAAATCGAGGGTAGCCATGATGCTTGAGTGGTGCAACCCAAGTTCTCGCTGCACATTAGGTCTGGAAGTCATCCCTGGTGGCCTTGCGGTTTGTTATTCCGCTACTTGTGCTCTAGATCCTTCTGTCTTATCGGATTCTTGTTTTGCAAATGCTCGTGTGTCGATCGGAGTGCGGTCGCGTCAATTCTCTCTCGATCGATAGAGGAAGGCATCGGAACAGACCAGTTCAGTGATCAGAGCCCGCATGCTCCCACCGCTCTCGCGGTAGGCTCGATGGGCCGCTTGGAGGATAGGCGCGTCATGGAGAGTTTCATTTCTTCCCATCCAGAACCGGAAGGCGTGGCGGACAAACACTTGCTCGACTCGTTCGCTCTCCGCCAGTCTTGTAATCATCTCGAGCGCATTGCTCACGGGACCGTCTAGCTGTGGGTCACCCGAATCAATGATCTCACCGGTCGTGTCCACGGGGGCTCCCAACTCGGTGGTGCGAAAGAGTCCGGCGTGATTGAACATTTCGAATGGAAGCCCCAGGGGGTCCATCTTCTCATGGCAGGTCCAGCAATACTTCTCCTGAGTGACCCGCATGCGGTCGCGGAGCGTTTTGTCGGGTTCGTCCGGAAGCATGGCGTCCACGGTGATGGGAACATCGGGAATCCCCCCGCCAAGGAGTCTTTCGCGAATCCAGCGGCCGCGATGAATGGCGTGATTATCCATCGCGTCGGAGTGAGAAACTAGCCAGGCGGGGTGGGTCAGGATGCCCAGGCGTTGCCCCTCGGGAGCGGTGGCGAGGATTCGATCCGGTTTCATGGAGCCGTTGCCGAAGGAACGGCGACTGACACGGGCGAAGATCTTGGATCCTGCTAGCTCGGCCGGAGCCACATCCGTGTTGTAGTCTCGCAGCCGCCGCGAGCTATCGCGCTTGATTCGTTTCTCGGCTGCGGTCAGTTGCTTTTTCTTGCGATCGAGTGACCGCTTGTTCTTTCGGTCCTCTGGATTCTCCTTCAACACCAGCTCAAGCTCGGAAATCTCGGCTTGTAAGGTCTTAAGTTCGGCCGCGTCTTTTTTCTCAAGCTCCGCTTGGGCCTTTCGCTTAGCGATTTTGGCGAGCCTCTCTTCTTCCTTGGTGTGTCGCCTTCCGAAGTAGATGTTGTCTCCTTTGGTGGCGACGACTTTATCGGTCGTGAGGAGTTGTCTGAGGACGTCTTTGTCTGCTGCTAAAATGTGCTCAATCAAGCGATCGGTGCTGGCGACCGAATCGAACATTGCTCGGTAGTGTTGGACGCCTCGAGTTGACACGCCTGTTTTCGCTAGAGCACCGGTGTCTTTACAGATGTAGCCCGCCAGATCGTGGTCAAAGTAGTCGCGGAAGAATCGCAACACGCGCGGCTTCCGGATGCTGTCGTCTTCGAGCAGCCGAGTAATTTCTCGCCGCACATCTGCCCGTGTTCGCATCCGGCCGTCAAGGATGGCTTGGCGCAGCGTTGGATCGGGTTTGATGTATCGCAGAGCGTGATTGACGGCGAGGCCGAGTTCCCAGTCTTGTAACATCACCCGGCCGTGCTCGTCAGGGGCGTCGGACTCGGCAAGCTCGGGACGGAACAAAGCGTCTCGATCCAAGAAGATAGCGGACAGTCCCATGATCGCACCGTCTTCTTTGCCCACCTTCGCAATGGAGTCCTGTGCCATGCGCATGTAATCACTGGTTTCCTCCGGTCGAGGGGGGCGGAAGGTAAGGGCTTCGAAGAGAAATTCGACGGCTGCCCGAAGCTGCTCCTCGGACACCTCGGGGCTCTTCATGAACTCGTAGACAGGCGTCAGGGGACGGGCCGTCTCGGTACTGTAGACAATGGCCGAGGGAAGCCCTCGGAGGTCGCCCTTGGGTTTTACTTTGTCATAGTCTTTCGGGTTATCGGTGATCTGCTCTGGTTTGGCCAAACTGAGCGGACCGTAGGCCATGTATTTGAGGATGTCCTCGGCCTTCCCGAGAATCTGCGTTGCCTCAGCGCTGTTGACTGAATAGAAATCGGGGTAGTTCTCAAGACCGTGCTTGCGAGCGCTCGAGAGTACGGCAGGCACACTCTTGACCGCTGTGGCGTAGGCGACGGTCCCTCCTTCCCAGCGGATGATGCGATCGGTTCCAAAGTAGAGTTTGAGTTCCCCCCCGTGATTGGTCGGGACAGCGTCGCCCTGCGTCCTGAGTCCTGGCTTGTCTGGATTGTATTTGGGCTCGGCGTTGATCAGCTCGTTGAGTCGAGTGATGTGTTCCTGGGGCGTGACCCGCCAGAGGCGTGCGGGTGAAGCAGTGGGCTTCAGTTGGATCTCCTCAGGCAGTGGCCCGAAGAGGAGATCGTGATCGAGGTAGTTTCCTTTGTTCGGATCGAGGTGTGCGGTGAAGCCTCCTTTGTCCGCCATTGATCGTTGTAGCTCATCGACAATCCAATCGGACATCCGGAGCCGATCGACAATCGCTGGCTGCGGCTTCCGCTTGGGCGGCATCTCCTGAAGGGTCACCTGGGCCCAGACCGATTTCCAAATAGCTGCGTTGGTTTCGTCGACTGGCCCGAGGTTTTCGAGTGAGAGATTGCCTTTCGTCGTTTCGTCGTCGTGGCAATCGAAGCAATACTGCTCCAGAAAACCCTTGGCGAAGTCCTTGAAGGGCTGCTGGATGGCTTCGTTTGGGGTGTAGCGATCCGCTGCCTGAGTCGTTTGACTCAACAAGGCGACCGCGAACAAGGTCGAGGTGATGGCGAGTTTGCTCACGCGAGAACTTCTTTAAGCGGCCCACTGCTTGAGTCGAACTTCTTGGCGAGTTTCTCGCTCATGTTGAATCGTTCGCAGTGAACGCCTGAAGCCTCCAGAATGCTGGTGTAAAGGGCGTTGATGGGGCGGGTGCCATCGAGTTGAGTGAAGCGTCCCGTCTTGAAGGCGTCATTGCAATTGCCCAGCAGCATCACGGGCCAGGTCTTGCCGCTGGTGTGTTGACTGTCGGCGTTGTTGCTCGTGTAGACGATCAAGGTGTTGTCCATCATGGTGCCACTGCCTTCCGGCACGCTTTCCAACTCTTCCATCAGCTTCACCAACATGCGGCTGTTGTATTGGCGGATCTTAATCCAAATCGGATTGTCCGGCTGTTTCATGTGGCCGAGGTTGTGACCTTGCTGTTCGACTCCAAGGCCTTTCCAGGAGCCGAAGATCTCACCTCGACCCGAGCCCACTGTGAGGACGCTGGTGATGCCTGATTTCAATGCGGAGATGCCGAGGTCCAACAGCGTGTCGTGCCAATCGGTTTCGAACTCTGGGTTCGTGTAGCGATCATCGACTTGGGGTGCGAACTTTTGCAGGTGATCAGAGACTCCGCCTAGGCGTTCTCGCAAACCGTTGATATCTTGGAATCCCTGAACGTACTGACCATAGCGCTGCTTGCTTTCCGTAGGCAGCGACGCGCCTTTGGCCGAGGCGATCTGTTCGATCCGATCAAAGAGACTGGAGCGGGCTTCGTGTTGTTGCCGAATCTCGCCCTTGGAGATGCCCCCGTAGAGCATCTGGTAAAGATGGTTCGGATTCGAATGCATGAAGATGGGTTGTCCGGCGCCGCTGGCGGAAAGGTTTGCCACGGTTGGTTTGGCGGTCATGTTCTCCATGGAGTCCATGCCAATGCAAAGATGGGGGAGTAGGGTGTCCGGAAGCACTTTGCTCAATTCGTAGTCGATCGTCGGGGCGCTGGGCGGGACGCCATCGCTTCCGCGGTAGCCGCCCAAGGCGCCGAAGAAAGCGCTGTGGCTGGGACTTGTGTGGCGTCCGTGCAGGCCGTTGATGATATGCAAGCGGTCTTTGAAAGGCTCCAATGCCGAGATGGGTTCAGGCAAGGTGGCGTTGGCCAGGGAAGCGCTGGTCTTCATTCCGGCAGGAATGCAGGTTGCCGGATCGAAGCCTTGATTCTGCATGAAGAATATCACGCGCTTGGGTCCGCCGGAGTATGCTGTCGTGCCCCGGGCAATTTCGGGGAAGAGTGACGAGCCCATCGCAGCGCCGAATCCGGCGGCCATGGTTTGGAGATATTTCCTGCGGCTGATCATGAGTTCTAAATTGAGATTTGCTAGATTAGGTCGGATTTCCGCAGTTTTTTCAAGCCTTCTCTCGAGCCAGCGAGACCGCGGGGATGCGTTGTAAACAGAGTCCAAATCCCAGGCATCTGTAGCGGTTCCTGGTAGGGCGAGCGTACCCGCGAGCCGTTCGTCACTGCGGTAGGCAGATGCCGAATATCGCCCGATGCGCGCAATTGACATTCACCTTAGGAGCGCTGTTTTGGTGCGCTGTGATTCTCCCAGGGTTGGCGATCATCATCGTGACGAATGGCTCGCGGGTACGCTCGCCCTACCGGGAGCTCGATTCCGCAACCTATGCTTCCGTGTCCAATCCCACCTGCCGATGCGCACCCGCGGGACCAGCAGGAATCCTACGAACATTGATTCGACTCCCTGGGCGGCTTGTGCGAAAAACATTGCCGAAAACAGACCCCCAACATGAAGCGCAGAACATTCATCGGTAACGTCGCCGCTGCAGCCGCCATTCCCTCAATCGGAACCTTGGCTCAGGAGGCAAAGAAATCGCAGGCGCGGTTTGAAGACTTTAAAGTCCTCAGTCCTCCGGTCGTGCAGAACCCGACTGAAACCGCGTTCTCGGTGTCGTGGAGAGTGAGCGCTCGGGCGACCGGATGGGTTGAGTGGGGAACGACACCCGAGTTGGGGAGGGTGGTGAAGCCTGCGCATCATGGGTTGATGGGGATGAGTGACGTGGCCTTGTCAGCTAGAGTGACCGACGTCCCGGCGGAGGCGGACGTCTACTATCGGGTCGTGACAATGCCGGTTCACTACAACCATGCCTACTCGATCGAGAAAGGGGAACCCATCCTCGGAGAGATTCGCCGCCTCAAACTGCCGAAAGCTGCGGCTTCCACCTGCTCCCTCGTGATGGTGAATGACACGCACGATCACAAGAACACGGTTGCGGCGCTTGCCTCGCGGGTGAATGAGGTGGATCCCGATGCGGTGCTCTGGAATGGCGACGCCTGTGACACCTTTGATGATCCCGACCAGTTAGCCCGAATCTGTTTGTCACCTGGGCAAGGGGAGGGCGATCCGGCTTCGGGGGGCTGGGCCTCCACGCGGCCCTTGTTCTTCACTTTTGGCAATCATGATGCGCGCGGCGAGAGCGCCCGTGTCCTCCCAGAAGTGCTGACGCCGTGGCCGAGCGATCCGACGGATCCGGACGGACTCACCACCACGCCCGCAAACGGGGGACGCTACTGCTTCACGAAGCGAATCGGTCCCGTGGCGATCATTTGTTTGGACACGGGCGAAGACAAGCCGGACGCGCGGGATGTTTGGGGCGGCATGGCGGCCTATGAGCCCTACCGTGAGGCGCAGAAGGAGTGGTTGATTCGGGCCTTGAAAGAACCGGCCATTGCCGAAGCTCCCTACCTTTTGGCGTTCTGTCATATACCCTTGCGAGGACTCCCGGGACAGAATGACGGCATGGGGGAGGAGGGCTATGCGGGTTATTCGGGATTCAGCCAGAAGCTTTGGATGCGGACGCTGATCGAAGCGGGCTGCCAGATGGTGCTGAGTGGTCACACCCATCGGCATCGGGTGGACGAGCCAAACGATGAGTTCCCGCTCTACCAACTCGTCGGAGGCGGTCCACGGGAAACTCAAGCCCGCTTGGTGCGAATCGAAGCGGATGAGGCGAAGCTACGAGTGGTGGCTGAAGATCTTGACCGGGAGATTGTGAGCGACCTGTCGTTGAAGCCTCGGCGAGTCTAAAATGGCTCTATCGGGGCTCTCCGAGTCGTAATTTGGGCGAATCCTCCATGGATATGAGCTCCGTGAAAATTGGTCTTGAAATTCTTTTTTACGCCTTTAGGGTTCTGAATTGCGACTTAACACATGAACTATTCAAGATCTTTAAGCACGTTGGTGGCCATCATTGCAGTGGCCGGTTTGCAGATGGCTCAGAGTTTTGGTGCCCTGATAACAGAGCCCATTCCTGGAGCGAAAGTCATCGATTTTAGCCAATTCACGTCGAACGTATTTCTGGGTTCAGCGGGTAGCCAAGCACAAGTGGGCGATTTGATTGGGGAAGATGTGGTTTTGTCGGGCCAAGTTGAATTTGGCGAGACCTTGACTATCGGAACTATTCCGCCCGTCTTCGTCGGTTATTGGGGGGGGGCTTCGGCTAGTCGCGGGTATTTCGTGAACGCGCTGTCGTATGAAGACCCTCGATCCCCGGAGCCGGGATTGTTTTCATTTGAGTTTGCGAATCCGGTCAGCGCGGTAGCCGCTCTAGTTTCCTTTGGCGCCGGGAACAGTCATAACGATGCGTTCATGCGGGCTTATGACGCAGACGGAGTTCTCCTCGAAGAGTTTGCTTTGACTTTGGATGCCCCTTTCCAAGATTTCACGGGTGAACACCGAGGAATCGTTCGAGAGAGCGCAGAGATATCCCGTGTCGAGTTCGGTGCCTACTCCCAGCAGCTAAGAATTAATGTTGATGATATCCAGATTCCGGGCGTCGTGGATGCAGATGGGGATGGGATTGCTGATGACGTCGACAATTGTCCTGAAGTTCCGAATCCTGGCCAAGAGGACCTCGATGGCGATGGAATCGGGGACGTCTGCGATTCTGATACAGACGGTGACGGGGTGGCCGACGACATTGACAACTGCCCACTGTTCGCAAATGCCGATCAAGCCGATTCCGATGGAGACGGTGAAGGGGATGTCTGCGATGCCGATATTGATGGAGACGGCATCGCAAACGATGTGGACGAGTGTCCGTTCTCGATCTTGAGTGCAACGCTGGTGTTCGCAGAAATTGATTCGGGCGTTGCGAACTACACACTGGCTACCGGTTGTTCCATGGCCGATGAATTCGAAGCAGCCTGCGATCTGGCCTCCGGTTATCAAGAGCTCAAGAAAGATGGTTCGCTCAAGCAGAAGAAAGGGCCGAACGCCAATGCCAGTGATCAAGCCGTCGCTCGCTATCTGATCAACCTGTGTGCCAAGAACATGGAGACCCTAGCCTCCATCTACCGCAAGACGGGACTTCTGACAAAGGAAGAGGAAAAGGCCGTCAAGAAAGCCATCAAGAACAGTCAACGCGATGAACAAGGTCGTGGCTCAGGAGGAAGCTCGAGCGGCAGCAGTGGCAAGAGTGGAGAGAGTGGAAGCAGTGGCAGCAGCGATAGCGGTAGTAGCGACAAAAGCGGCAGCAGCAAGAAAAAGGGCAAGAAGTAAGCCCTTTCACTTTTGAGTTCACGGACTCGTAAACGGAACAGATGAATCATTCGGAGGGGATGGCTTGCACCATCCCCTCCTTGTTTTGTACGGCTACGAACGAGGTTTTATTGGTAGTCCTAGGAGAGGAGAGGGATGAGCTTGGTGGGGATACGATCCTTGCCCCAAAACGCAACATTCGAAACCTAAGTGTGGACGTCAATCTGCGCCACGCGTCAGCGCTTGCATCGCTTCGTGAAGGGAGCGCGGGGATGTGCGATGCACCTTGACTTGAGTGCACTGGTTGAACTTCATGAACGCAACCAGCTCCTTGCTGAGAGCTTGAACGAAGGGATCGATTCTCGTTAGCCAAGCCTCTAGCGCTAGGTGGTGGATGTGCAATCGAGATTCTTTCCTCTCCGCCTTGCAGTCCATTCGAGCGGCCAGCCTCCCGTCCCAGAGGATGGGGAGAGTGAAATAACCATACTTGCGCTTGGCGGCAGGTGTGTAGCACTCGATGAGGTAGTCGAATCCGAAGAGCGCTTGCATTCGCTTGCGCTGAATCACGAGGTTGTCGAAGGGGGATAGAATCTTCAATTGACTTCGAGACAAGGGTTTGTTCAACAGTTCCAGGCTTGCGGGGAGACAGAAGTAGGTGTGTGAGGCCACTTGCTGTTCGTGCAGTTCGCCTGCGGCAAGCATCTCCTTCAACATCTTCACAATGAGGGGCTTCGTCTGGGGACGGAGATAGGCGATTTCCTCTGCCTTTCCGAGTCCATTGGTTTTCAAAAACTGTGTAATGAGATGACGCGCATGCTCTTTCGGGCTGGGCTCGCTGGTGTCGATTCCGGATGGCAAGACTCGCTCCGTCAAATCGTAAACTTTTTGGAAATTGACGCGACGAGAAGCCATGAGATCTCCCTGCATGTACAAGTTTTCCAAGGCACATTTGGCAGGTTTGATTCTCCAATCTCCCACTCGTTTGCCAGTCTGCTCAAAATCTTTGGCCATGAGCGGGCCCTCGTTGCGGATCCGCTCCAGCACGCGTTGCTCCATTTTCTCGTTGCGCTCAAACCAATGCGCTTGTTTTCCAATGGCGATCGCTTTCTTCCGTGGCAGGCTGTATCGGTAATCTCGCATGGGAAGATAGGAGGCGGCGTGTGACCAGTATTCGAACACTTGTTTTTCGTCCACTAACTGATCGAGGTGCGTGGCTTGGTAGCGGGGATTGCGATTCCACAGGGTGTGATGATGGGCCCGTTGAATGACTGAGATGGTATCGACTTGAATGTAGCCCAGGTGCTCGATGGCTTCGAGGGTCGCGGACATAGCCCGGCCCTTGCCCGCATTGGGAGGCAAGCGTTGCGAAAGAAGGACGAGTTTTCTCGCTTCCTGGATGGATAGGGAATCTTTCATTCGTTGGCGGGTTCTCGGTGGTCCGCCGAAACATTCAATACTCGTTACGCTGATTTGGGAAGGCGTCTCTTGACACGATGTGAGGGAACGGAGCAAGAATGTTACATCGTCGGCGGTTGCCTATCGGATAGGGGGGCGTCGGCTCGAAGTTTGAATTGAGAAATGAGAAATGAGAAATGAGAAATGAGAAATGAGAATTGAGAATTGAGAATTGAGATGCGTGTTTTCGTTCCTTTCATCATTGCGCTGGTGTGCTTCAGTGTGGATTTTTCGGCTGCAGCGGATTTCTTCCGTGTCGAGGAGCGCGGCGGAAAGTGGCGATTGTTAGATCCGGACGGCAAGCCGTTCTATCTGCGTGGTCTGAACCATTATGGGGATGGAACTTACATGCCGTGGAATGTTGAGGCGCGGTATGGGAATGTCGAATCCTGGCGGAGAGAACTGCCACAACGCGTTCGGGCTTGGGGGTTCAATTATCTGCCTCCGTCCATTGGGCCTTCTCGAATCGACCCGACTCGAATGACGCGGGAATGGGTGGAAGCCAATCGTTCCAGAAACAATCGTGGTTTGGTCACCCGCACGTCAGAATGGGACGCGTCGGACTTCGCGGCGCTAGATTTTCCTTTCACGATCTTCTTGGAATATCCCCGGCAGTACATGGCGGGGCGCAATCTGCCGGATGTGTTTTCGGATGCGTTCAAGGACGCGGTGGACGCCCGATGCCGAGACGTGTGTCTGCCTTTGCGAGAGAATCGAAATCTGATTGGTTACCATTTCTGTCACAACCCTCCCTGGCATCCTCGCATGCCCAGCTTCGATTACTGGATTGAAGATATTGTGAAGCCGGGAACGGCGGCGATGGGCGAATGGATCCAATTGATGCGGCGCATCTATGGAACGACGGATCGATGGCGCGAAACCTACGGGTATCCGATCCAATCGTGGGAAGAGATCGGATCCCTGGAACGACCACTGCGGGGATACGTGTCTCATGGTCGGATGTTGGCCGACAAGGAGGCCTTTATGCAGCGGATCTGCGAGCAGTGGTATTCGGTCTACAATCGCGCGGTGCGCAAATATGACACGAATCACCTCATCTTTGGCGATCGCAACACCTTGCACCTTCAGCCTTTGCCTGCCTATGCGATTCAGATCATGTCCAAGTACGTGGATGTCTTATCCGTAAACGTGATGGGTCCTCCGCGAATGGTTTATCCTGTGCTAGAGCAGGCGACCCGTCACTGGGACGGTCCCATTCATCTGGCGGATACGGGAGCAGGTGTTTATACCGGAGAACCTGCCAAGGCGGCTTTCACGTCGGGCGATTTAGCGGAGTTTGAATCGGTCTATGCGGGCATGATGAAAATGGGAGTCGAGCATCCGCAAATCATTGGGTTTGGTTGGTGTGGCTACTACGAGACGCCCCATCCTGGCGGACGGTCGGGACTGGTGGATTGTCGAAATGATGAACCGCTGCCGGAGCGCGTTCAAATTGTCCAGAAGTGGAATGCTTGGATGGAGGAGCAAGTGAAGGCTGAGGGCCAGTGATGGGCTCAAGGAGAAGCGACGAAACGCATTGTTCCTGGGGGGCTGTTGAGTACATAGTCGGACTATGAACCGCTCACTCACCTTCTTGTTTCTCTTGTTGCTGGCGACGTCACTCGTCGCCGCGCCGGTGCTGACTCCCGAACAGGTTACAAAACTAAAGCTCCCGGACGTTCAGATCGATTCAGCAACTCCTCGCGGCGATCCTGAGCGGAAAGGCAAATCAGCCGTGCCCCACCTGTCCGTGAAAGGGGTGATCGGTGGTTCGATTCGTTTCGATCTCTTGCTGCCGGACGACTGGAATCAGCGTTTCGTCATGGGCGGCGGGGGTGGATTGGTTGGCTCCGTGCAGAACGCGGCGCGTCGGTATGTGAATGAGGGGTATGCGACGGTCGGAACGGATACGGGGCATCAGGGCGGCGGGACGGATGGCAGCTGGGCGCTCGACAATCTGGAAGCTCTTGTCAACTTCGGTCATGTGGCGATTCATCGGACGGCCGAGGTAGCCAAGGCGATTATTCGAGCCTACTACGGTGAGGAGGCGAAGAGGTCTTATTTCTATGGCTGCTCGCGGGGGGGAGGGCAGGCGATGATGGAAGCGCAGCGCTATCCGCAAGATTTCGATGGGATCGTATCGGGCGCTCCGGCATTTGATTGGACCGGCATCGCAGCCATGGGAACTCGAATCGCGCAGACCCTCTATCCGGATCCTCAGGTCAAAGAGCAAACGATTCTAAGTCGAGACGACTTGGAGCTGCTCTATCGTGCGATCATGGAGCAGGTGGATGAACAGGACGGACTCAAGGATGGGATCATTGATGATCCCACTGCGGTCGATTTTGATTTGTCGAAAGTCGAGGGGCTCTCGGTAAAGCAGCGAGCAGTGCTTCAGGCAATCTACGATGGTCCCCAGCGAGACGGAGAGTCACTCTACGCGGGTTTTCCGGTCGGTGCGGAGAGTGGAGACGGAGGCTGGTTTCAGTGGATCACGGGGCCCATGCCGGGA
Organism: uncultured Verrucomicrobiota bacterium; assembly: GCA_964342405.1. Lineage (GTDB taxonomy): Bacteria > Verrucomicrobiota > Verrucomicrobiia > Limisphaerales > AAA164-E04 > UBA2970. The sequence goes on from CAYFGX010000007.1 coordinate 20,494, forward strand.
GTGGTGAGTTTGAGCTACGCCTTCTCAACCAACATCATGAAGTACTTCCTCTTCAACGATCCGGACTGGGACTACTCGACCTATGATTTCAGTAACTGGGAGCAAGATTCGCGGCTCGCCGCGAGTGTGTTGAGCGCTACCGATCCCGATCTAAGCGCCTTCGCCGAGCGAGGGGGAAAACTGCTCCTCTGGCATGGCTGGTCAGATGCGGCCTTGCCGGCGGAAGCGACCATTCAGTACTACGAAGAAGTCCTGAAGCAAGATCCTCAGGCAATGGACTACACTCGTTTGTATATGGTTCCCGGTTGCTATCATTGTGGGGGTGGGCCGGGAGTTTCGCGGGTGGATTGGTTGAAGGTGGTTGTAGATTGGGTAGAGGAGGGCAAAGTGCCGGATCGCATTATTGCGAGCCGTGCCGCCCGGGACGGTCAGCCAGCGATGACCCGTCCGTTGTTTCCTTATCCTGATCGTGCCCAGTATCGCGGAAGTGGCGATGCGAATGATGCCGCGAGTTTTCGTCGCTTGAAGCCATAGCCACGCTTCACACCGTTGGCTTATCCCCAATGCTCATCGTCGACATGGTTTTGTCCCGAAGAGTCGGGTTCGGAGTGAGGCTCGGCATGCTTCAGTATCCGGAAAGCTCGCTCTGGACATGTTGGCTGCGGGCTTGAATGAACCAAGCGATTCGGGCGTTGTCCCGCTGCACAGATTTGATATCCCTCCGGCCAGCGGACGCTTGAATCAGCGACGTGAGTGCCTCGATATGGTGGAGGAGGAAGGATTCATTGAGAACGGTTTTGGTGAGCTCTTTGTAGCGAGCAACATAGCGGTCTCGATACTCCTGGTGTTTCATGAGACGGCGAACGAGTGGCCTCCGGGTGCCCTCGTCTCCGAATCGGCGGTAGGGAATCTGCTCATCGAACTGGGCGAAGATCGAGACGTTGCTTCCCCGTTGGCCATGCCAAACCCACGGATCTTGGAAAACCGCATCCATGTCCCAAGGGATGATCGACCACTTCTCGGTGCTCGGATTCTGATAGATCCAATAGTTTTTGGGACGCCCAGGATAACCGTCCCAATGCACGATGAAGTTGGCGACGACGAGATAGCTGATGAGGGCGTCGAGATCGACTTTGGCTTCGAAGAAGGCGGGAATCTGTTCGTCTGGAATGCCGTTCAATTCCTTGGTGAACGAGATGATCGTCGAAAGGTCCTTCTTTGGGACTCCCGTTCGGCTCATCTTCTTATTGTAGCTGTTCCGGTAGGCGGTCTCGTCGGGACCGAGATGGGTCAGCTCGCCGAAACGTCGATTCCTAACATCATCGGGCAGGTCGTAACCCACTTTGTAGAGATCTCCGTCGTGATCGGAGAAATGAGCCTGGAGCCACCCTTTGTTGTCCGGGTCCTCGAACTGAAGATAAAGACCGTGATTGCGGCCGTTCACGGATAGAATCACGTGTTGGGGTTGGGAAGCTGGAACGCCTGCGAAGTGCATCAGATCGTAGGCAAGTTTGTGCCGTAGGTGAGGCTCGTAGTTGAGGTTCCACTCTCGCCGGTCTCGGTATTTATTGTCCTTCGGGAACTTCAGTTTCCAGTTTCGAGCACTTCCTGATTCCAACATTTGTTTGAGGGCGTAGGCGCCACGGAAGTTGAGGGCGACCGGGTCGAAGGTATTGCCCTCACCATCGGTGAACCTCCCGGAGACATCCTCCGCGCGATAGGGTGATCGGTCTAGGGAAGCGAAATCTTCAGGAGAGAGATGGATGGATACCTTTGGCACAGAGCCCGGGAGCTCAATTAAGGTCTCTCCATCCGGAGCCAATGCGGTCTCGGCGTCGCCGGTTGCTTCGAGTGCGTGTGAGGGGAACTCTGGAGTGTCGGAGCAGCCAGAGAGGCAGAGGCCGACAGCACAGAAACAAGCTCTCAAGAAATCTCGCACTGGCGTCTTATAGCAAAATCCCGAGCCACGTCGAGAAGACCTTGGCTCGGGATTGAGAATGAGATCGGAATCTGTTTAGGAAGCGATTTTATCTTCCACGAATGAGCGCAGGGAATCTGCCGAGACGCGGACTTGTTCCATCGTGTCGCGATCGCGAACTGTCACTTCGTTGTTCTCCAGCGTGTCGAAGTCAATCGTCACACAGAGCGGCGTGCCGACTTCATCCTGACGTCGGTAACGCTTACCAATGTTGCTGTGGTCGTCATATTCGGCGGCGAATTTGCGCGAGAGATCGTCGAAGACCTTTTGGGCATACTCGGTGATCGGGGCCTTGTTCTTAACGAGCGGAAAGACCGCAACTTTCACCGGTGACAAACGTGGATGAAGTTTGAGGACATTGCGTCGTTTTCCGCCTTCCAGTTCCTCTGATCGATAGGCTTGGTCGAGCACACACAGGAAGGCGCGGTTGAGTCCAGCGGACGTCTCGACGACATGCGGAAGGAAGTTGGGGCCGTGTGGATTCTGATAGAGCATCTTGGTGCCTGAGAATTCTTGATGTCGCGAGAGATCCCAATCGCCGCGCATATGAATCCCCTCGATCTCTTGGAAATCATCCCCTAGGCAGGCGAACTGATATTCGATATCGCTGGCCGCCTTGGCGTAGTGCGCCAACTTTGCGTGTTCGTGGAAGCGGAGCCGTTCTGCCGGGATCCCCATGTCCAAGAACCAGTTGCGGCGCGTCTCTCGCCACTGATCATAGAGCTCGCGAGATCCTTCTTCTGGCGTGAAGTATTGCATCTCCATTTGCTCGAATTCTCGAGTGCGGAAAACGAACTGGCGGGCCACGATCTCGTTTCGGAATGCTTTTCCGATTTGGGCGATACCGAACGGGATCTTGACTCGTGAGGTGTTCAGGACATTCAGGTAGTTGGTGAAGATGCCCTGACAGGTTTCCGCTCGCAGAAACACCGCGTTTTCGTTGGAGAGCTCTGCCGTAGGTGCGCCGAGATTGGTTTTCACCATCAGGCTGAATTGTCGGGCAGGGGTGAGATTGGTGGAACCACAAGCCGGGCATTTTACCTCGACACCTTTTTCGCGAAGCTCGGCCACTGATTGATTGATCTCGTCAATCGGTGCCTTATCCAGTTCGAGTCCGTAGCTTTCCAGCAAGGTGTCCGCACGGTGGCGAGCTTTGCACTTCTTACAGTCGATCTGTGGGTCGTCGAAGTTGTCGGCGTGGCCAGACGCCTCCCAAACCCGTCGGGCGGAGCAGATCCCTGAATCCACGCCCACGGTGTCTCGTCGGGTGGTCACCATCGTTTCCCACCACCAATTGGCGATGTTGTTTTTGAGCTCTACGCCGTAGGGACCATAGTCATAGACGGCCGCGAAGCCCCCGTATATCTCCGAGGATGGAAAAACGAATCCGTTTTCTTTGCAAAACGAAGCAATCTCGGAAATTGTCGAAAATCTGGTCATTCTTTTTATTCGTCAACAGTCGGCCTACTAGAGCCGCCGGATAATGGTTTAGCCCTCGCTGATTTGAGGCGAGCGGGCGAGCTTAGCTAGAAATGGAGCCGACGGCAAGACTCTCGTCGAGAAGCGTGAATCGAACGGTGTGATTGGAAAAGGCGTTTGAAAGAACCAGCAACCCCTGCTGCCGAAGGGAGAGAAGGTGGGGCGAGCGTACCCGCGAGCCGTCGTCACAAGTGTGACTGGTTGAAGAAAGGCACCCGTAGCGCACCGGCCGCAATTGCCCAACCTGTGGATGAAAGGGTTTTATCGATGCGAGCCTTGGTCCTTTCTGAGACGGCATCCGCCCTCGGGCCGACGGCTCGCGGGTACGCTCGCCCCACCGGAAGGAATCGAACTCAGAACGGATCTCTAGTATCCGATGCGTCCTTTTCCCTCGCAACCGAATTGAACAGTCGCTTGAGAATTGGTTTGTCATTCGAGCTCTGGCCGCATACTTGGTAGGGAATGAAGCGCCAGGCCGGTTTTACCCTCATTGAACTTCTGGTCGTTGTGGCCATCATTGCAATTCTGGCCGGGATGCTCTTGCCCGCATTGTCCAAGGCGAAGGACAAAGCCCACGCGATTGCCTGCATGAATAACCTGAGGCAGTTGTCTCTCGCCTGGATGCTCTACTACGAGGATAACGATGATGTGCTGCCTCCGAACAAATCACGACAAGCGGGGGGGAGTTGGGTGAGCACGGAGGATTCCTGGATCGTGGGCGATGTGAAGAACGATGTCTCGACGGTAAATATTCAGAACGGCGTCCTCTTTCCCTATGCGAGTTCCGCGAAGATCTATCGTTGCCCGGCGGACAAAAGGTATGTCGAGATCAACGGCAAGAAAATCCAACGAGTCTTCAATCTGGGAATGAGCTGGCACCTGAACGGGTGGAGCAATGGTCGAAAGATTCATGAGCCGGGCGGCTATCACTTGAGTAAGGCTTCACAGATCAAACAACCGGCTCGGGTCCTCGTTTTCATCGATGAGCAGGAGTTTGTAAATATCAATGGACACTTCGCGTTTAATCCGCGATTCAATCACTCGGATCAATGGATCTCATCTCCGGCCGACCGTCATACGCAAGGCCTCTACTTATCCTTCGCCGACGGACACGCTGAGTATTGGCGATGGAAGTGGCCTAAGAGAAATAAGACCACGGGAATTCCAGTCGCGAATGACCAGGACCGGGATGACCTGCGTCGCCTTCAGAAGACGATCCCACTCGCTGTTCTGGATCCAAGAAACCGGGCTTGGATCGAGGAGTAGGGATCTGGGATGTTCGTTGAATTGGTTTTTCTCCGTTGGCGTGGCTCCATTTCTCCCTGAAGGGCAAGACGCGGGAAGAGGCTTGGGTAGGGTTCTTGCTGGTTCCCTTGATTGCTTGAGCTCTGGTCGCCATGGAATTGAACATGTTCAGCATGCGCCGATTTTGAGACTTATCATCTGAGATAGATGACTCCATTGGCTTTCGGCAGTCTGAGGCGTGCTTGTCATTTCCAAGAATGGAGAACTTGATTGTCTCTTGGGTTCAGGGCTGGGGACAAGTTTCAACGGAAGAATTGAGTCTCGGACGTCGCCTCGACCGTGTGGGGGGAGGTGGCATCAGCAATACGCGAGTAGGGACCCTCTGCGTTAGAGCTTGCTGAGAGTGCGCCGGTGAAGATGATTGTCACGGTCCCGTCGCCGTTGTTGGTAATTTCATGGATGCGACTAGGGGGGGCGGTTGGGATCGGTGGAAGTGGTAATATCGGCGGAATCGGGTCTGGAGGAACAATGGGGGGGGCTGAATGTGAATCTGGTGGAACTGTCGGAACGAATACGAGGTAGTCGTTATTGTTTTCGCCTGCATTGGTGAGAAATCTTAACGTTGTGATCCCGCTAATTTGGACGATTGCTAGATCACCTTTGTCGTCGTTGAGTGGAAAGATTTCATAATCAGCCCAGCCTTTTGTTGCTCGGCCGGGTCGAAAATGTCCCAAGAGTTCTGTGTCTTGGTCGGGCTTTGAAGAATCTCCGATCACTCGGAAGAGGCTCGCGTCAATGTTCTCTCCCCCAGAGGAGAGACGTCCGTAGACGTTGAAGTACATTCGCCACTCGGGAAACCGCCGGGTGTAGTTCATCCAATCTCCGGATTCATTCCTGCTCACGATGTGGTTCACTTCTACGTGGAACGTGTCTCTGAGGGTCGCATCGTTACTCTCGCCCGCAGGTAGTGTTTCGACACCTGTTCCAGGACGATAAATCGGGTTGTTGTTGCTATTGTCGGATTCGTAGTAGTCGATTCCGAACGAAGTGCCAGCCTCTGGATCGGATTCTCCAATTCCATTGCCAAGATTCGCGTAATTGCCGCCTGGATAGGTGCCTGTCATGCCGATTGGATTCTTTCTGTCCCATGATCCGAGATCGTAGTTGAAGTCTTCCGTTTCGATGAACATGAGATCCCCAAACTGCATATCCGTCGTGCGGAAATGTCCCGTGACGCTTCGATCAGTGATCCCGTCCGAGAACCGGATTTCCCACTCATAGTCAGTCAGGTAGTCGAGTTTTCCTGTCTCAAATTGAATCGTAACGAGATGATCTGATTGCGAGTATTCTGCGGGAACTGCTTGAGTGTTGAAGGTTACGGAGATCGATTCCTCAACCACCGAGGTAGCTGCGTTTTTTACCTCAATTTTCACGGTGATCCCTTCGGGTGTGATGCTCTCGCTTCCGTCCTCTGGGTAGACAGACGTGACGATGGCTCCACTTGTGGGAATGTCGCGAAATGTTCGAAGTCCGCCTGCTCCATCATTCAGCAACCCCAAAGGGGCTCCAGATCGATCTGCCAGCCACCACTCGAGATCTGCGTCGCCACCTCCTTCATACCAAAGGCTGCGAAGTTTGTAGAAACCGGGCTCAGGAAAAGCTACCAGAGAGTAGGTTGTCTGGGAGCCTCGCCCACCGTTGAATTCACCCACCAGAACGGTCTCCGTGATATCCTCGATAAAGCCCGCGGTGGTCTTGAAACCATCGTCTGAGTTGAAGGCGAAGTTGTAGAGACCAGCAGAAGGTATCTCAACTACGGTGAGGATTTCAGCCGTGATGTGATCCGTGCTTCCCTCGATTCCTGGGATGCCAGGAATGAGTTTGTCGGGCACGTTTGTCCGTCCCGTAACCTCTTCTTGGCGGAAGACACCACTGGGTTTTGCGTCCTGATCGAAATTGATGACGTCCGAGATGACCGCCTGTCCCTTCTCATTGAACGATGAGATGTCGGCGACGTTCCTCAATGGGGCATTCCGGTTGTCTTTAATCTGCCCTGCCAAATGCTGCTCACGGACGTCGATGTTATTGGCGAGGCTTTCCGTGCTCTGCAGAACTCGCATGAGAAATCCGCGATTGGTCGACTGGTAACCCTGGAGTTTTGAAGAGGCGGGAACGATCGCGAAGGTAGGGACGGAAAAAGATTGAGTGATCGATTGGCCGTTGAGAGAGAGGGAGACCTCATGTACGGAATCCGATTGAAACCAGCCCTCCGGTAAATTGTGGGTCAAGGTGGTCTCCTCTCCTTCCTTGCGAAACTGGAACGGAACGCTATTGCCATCGAGTGAGGTTACGATCGAAGCTGGGTCTACCCAGGAGGCTTCGGCCGCCTTGTTGAATCCATCTCTCAAAATAGCGGTGAAGCTGTTTGGCCCTCCGATTAGGGAGCGAAGAAAAGGCCGCTCGAAATCCGGTCGATCAAAGGAGGAAAGGTAGGTCCCAGGTATCGGTGACTGACCGTCTTTGAAGAATTCGCTACCATCGCGGTTCCACGCTACGGCCAGATTGTCATTTGCTGTTTGATCTGTGGTTCGGGCGAGTATGGCGTATGCCTTGCCGGCTTCCAGCGGGATGGCAGATGAGTGATTCCCGAGTCTGCCTGTTTCTGGGTTCCGCGTGCGCCTGTTCTCAGATGCAAATTCGCGGACGCTGTGCCATCCGGTGTCAGCGGCGATACGGACGAGATTTCCAAAGTCGGAGTCAGTACTCAACCAGAGTTCACTCGTCTCGCCTGATGCAATGGCGAAGTAATAGTCCCCCGTGAGTGGGGGATGGAGATATCCCCTCATTTCCCAGGCCCAGAAATTCCTAACGTGTAGCGGAGGTTCGGTGGTGGATTCTTCTACAGTTTCGGTTGTCCCATTCGGTCCCGTGGGCCATTCGAATTGGTTCGGATACCAGATGCGATCGGGAAAATCCGGGTAGGCTTCATTGTGATCCCAGAAAAGCCTATTCACGGGGCGATCGGAAAAATACTCTCGAACCGTGATCCTCCCTTGGGCTGTCGCTGGTTCTTGAGAGTGAAGTTCTGTGGTCAGGATGATGGCCGTGCCGAGTAGCCCTAAATGCCATGCTGAGGTGGGAGAGTGTGACTGGAGCATAGGAATCCTTTTTGCGATTGTTGTGAGGGTATCGAAAAGGCAGGGAGGGAAGCGAGAGATTTAGAAGTGAGAAGTGAGAGGGCGCGGGCGCGGTCAAAACATAGGTAACACTTTAGGTTCAATACATGGGTAACACAGTTTCTGTTGGGGTTACGTGTTTTTAGTGGTTTCCGATCCCTTGGAGAAGCAAGGGATGACGCAGCTCAGAGTAGCGAGTTCCTCGCATCACGATGAGTTTCTCCAGATGGAGGAAATACGGGTGTGATTGATAAGGTGGGCGATTCCGCTTGCCGTTCGCTTGGGAGTGTCTTCTGCTATTCAACCGTGAAGACACTTTCTCTGATCGATCGAGTGAAGACCCTCGTCTGCTTGGTAGTCTGCTGGGGGCTCACGTTGAGTGGCCTTGCAGATGAGCCGTTAACGGTAACCTTTCGGGTCACCGGTGCGGATGGGGCAGTTCTTCCGTGCCGCATTCATCTGCGGGACGATGCCGGCAAGGCTTGGCACACGAAGTTCGAACGGGCGGCTCCTTGGGGTCACATTTGCGACGGGATGGCGCAGTTCGATCTCCCCGCGGGCAACTATGTCTATGAAATTGAGAAAGGGCCCCAATGGTCTGTGGTGTCGAAACGATTTTCCCTGCAGTCTACGAGCCCCCCTGCTGATCAACCGATTCAGATTGTCGAGCAACTGAAACAGCAAGTGGATCTTGTCGGCGAGGGATGGTACGGTGGGGATCTCCACGTACACCGCCCAATTGCGGAGATTCCACTCATCATGCGGGCGGAGGATCTTCGGATTGCCAGCGTTCAAACTTGGTGGAATGAGCAGAATCTGTGGGAAGGTAAAACACTCCCGCCCACGCCGCTGAGCTTGGTGGATTCCGCTCGCATGTTTCACGTGTTTGGCGGTGAGGACGAACGGGGTGGAGGTGCGCTTCTTTTCCATGACATGGATCGTCTCATAGACATCACGGGTTCAGAACGGGAGTGGCCGCCCTCAGTGCGTTTTCAGGACCAGGCTGCGGAGGCTGGGGCTTGGGTGGAGATTGAGAAGCCCTTTTGGTGGGACACACCCATTTGGCTGGCGAATGGGAAGGTGGATAGCATTGGGATTGCCCACAACCACCTTCACCGGCGTGGTGTGTTACCCAATGAGGCCTGGGGGCGCCCTCGCGATGAGAATCGTTACCCTGGAGCGCTCGGAAACGGTCTCTACACCCAGGAACTCTATTACCGAATCCTCAACTGTGGTTTCCGGATTCCGCCGTCTGCTAGCAGTGCAAGTGGCGTGCTAGCGAATCCCGTGGGTTACAATCGAGTCTATGCTCATCTTGAGAGTGAGTTTACCTGGAAGACTTGGTGGAATCGTTTTCGGGCGGGCCATGTCTTTGTGAGTAATGGGCCTTTGCTGCGTCTCACCGCCAACGGTCAGTTGCCCGGGACCACGTTGTCTTTCGAAAAAGGTGGCGGTCTCATTCGGATAAAAGGGAGATTGGATTCAAGAGATCCTATCGAGTCGATTGAGTTGGTGCAGAATGGGGAGATTACGAAACTTTCTCTTCCGGGAGAGATCCGGGTCAAGGAAAGTGGATGGATTCTCGTTCGGGCGATCGCGAGTCCGAAGGAGACCTTTCGCTTCGCATCGACGGGGCCCTGGTATGTAGAAATCGGGGACCGGACGGCTCGCCCCCGACGGGAGGATGCGGCGTTCTTTCTTCAGTGGGTGCGCGAGAGAAGAGAGCGGGTGGCTGAAACCATGAAAGGAGACGCTCGATTGAATCAGTCACTAGCTCCGATTGATAAGGCGCTCAGTTTCTGGCAAGAGAAGCTTGGGTCGTCGAAGGCAAACTGACGAGTCGAGTTCGGCGAGCCGATTGCCCGAAGATCTTGCAGCCTTCGCTCTCCTGTCGTCCTCGGAATACAAGACCGGCAGATGATTATAGTGGCTGCTAGCTGTCTTTCTGCTTAGCTGGAGAGAATCAAAATCTAGAACGACGGTTGCGTATGACACGAATTCATTGGTATCGAGTTGGGTTGGCATTGATCGGGCTCATTTTCCTGAGCGCCTGTGGAAATCGTAACCAGGAGCAAGCGGCTTCGACGCCCAAGGAAGAGACGGTCTTGTCTCCTTTGATCGCGGCTTGGCAGAACGATGAAACGGAGGAGGTTTTGCGATTGTTCCGTGAGATTGATTGGTCTCAGCGGCCCTTGTTTCCAGCTTCTTCGCCGCTCAGTTTGAGCGAGGGTGAATACATGGCGGCCGTAAAGCGGCAGCGGCCGGGACCGAATCTGATGGGTGAGATCCAGGATTTCTTAAAACCTCTGAGTAGGGAAGTGTTGCACGCTGGAAAAACCGCTGCTTTGGAAGGAAACGTCTCCTTGTCTCAAGATTACTTCGAGAGCCTCAAGGCCTTCGGTCAGGCAATTCAGGATTCTGAGCTCACTTTGGTGGTGACACAGATGGGACAAGCCTTTGTGGCGTCGGCAGATGCAGAGCTGGTCCTGACGGGGACTGAGTAGCGGCCCTCTCCCCTTGCTCCGGGATGGGACGGTGATAGTGCTGAGAGAGGGCTCAAGGAGCGCGTCGCCCCTTTCGCTGAGGGCCTAGGCACAGAATGTGTTTCATTGTTCGTCGCGTACAGTAAGCGTCCGCCCCCAGGGTTGATTCGGTGGCAGATCTAGGTTCGAATTGTGGGCTAAGAGTTATGACTAGAGGTTTCGTGTTGAAGTTCAAGTTTCCTGTCTTCTTGATCCTGACGGCAATGTTTGTTCTTCCAAGACTCGGTGCGGTCGCTGAGGAAATGGGCTCCCCGAGTCGGGACGTCATCCTGACGGATGAGGCCCGGGCAATTCATCAGCGCGCTCTTGTTGTTGATGGCCATAACGACTTGCCTTGGGCGCTCCGGAAGGGAGCGGAATCATCGTTTTCCAAGGTGGACATTAGTCAACGAAAGTCTCAGTTTCACACGGACATCCCTCGCCTCAGACAGGGCGGTGTCGGGGCGCAGTTCTGGTCGGCTTACGTGCCTGCCAGCACGGCCAAGGACGGCACGGCGGTGCGGATGACCATGGAGCAAATCGATCTCATCCATCGAATGGTAAAGCGGTATCCCGAGACCTTCGCCTTCGCTCCGACGGCCGACTCTGCCCGGCGGCTCCATTCTGAGGGGAAGATCGCGTGCATGATTGGAGTAGAGGGTGGCCACTCCATTGATGGCTCGCTGGGAGTGCTGCGGCTCTACTACCAACTCGGTGTTCGCTACATGACGCTAACCCATTCTGATCATTTGGCCTGGGCCGCGTCTGCTACGGACGAGCCGACCGCCAAAGGCCTCAGTGCGTTTGGGAAGGAAGTGGTGCACGAGATGAATCGCTTGGGGATGTTAGTGGATATTTCTCATGTGTCCGAACAAACAATGATGGATGCTCTGGCTGTAAGTCAGGCCCCGATCATTGCCTCACATTCTTCTGCCTTTGGAGTTGCCGCTCATCCTCGTAACGTGCCGGATGCTGTTCTCCGGAAAGTTGCGGATAATGGAGGCGTTGTGATGGTGAATTTCTTCTCCGGATTTGTGGTCCCGGAAACAGCAGCAGCGTACATCGAAAGAAGCGAAGTGGAGCGCCGCTTGAGACGAGAATATCCCGATGAGCAGGAATACCAAGCGGCGCGCGCAAAGTGGCGTCAATTGATGCGCGATGAACGAGCCCGAAAAGGCGGTTTCAAACGAGGCGATGTCCAGGGCGTGGTCGATCACATTGATCACATCGTCCAAATTGCCGGCATCGACCACGTGGGACTCGGGGCGGACTACGACGGCGTGAGCCTGCTCCCGAAACAACTCGACGACGTGGCTTCCTATCCGTTGATCACCCAAGAACTCCTGAATCGCGGATACGTGGAAGAGGGCATTCACAAGATTCTCGGAAGGAATATCCTGAGAGCCCTCGGCGAGGCGGAGGTTGTGGCTCGACGCATGCGGAACGGAGAACGATCTCAAGATTAACCATCGTTTTCGTGCCGGAGAGTTTAACAGCGATCCAGATTCAGGGTTGATCGAACTGATCTTCGAGAATCTGCGAGGAATCGCTCACTCGAGTACTGCGTTGCTTGAATAGATGAATGCAACGCCGACCATTCCGATAACCTCAATAGAAGCTGGTCCAGTTGCCGAAGTGGCGCCAGACGATGCTGGCGCGGGTGGATTTTTCGGCGTGTCCGTCAACGAAGGCTTTGCTGATGGACTCTGCCCCGAGTCCCTGAATTTGAAAACCTGAGTCACCCGCCCGCGTTGGATGGCCGCCGAATGCCTTTGAGAGATCTTGTACGAAGCCGCTGTGGTAGAGGGTGTCGGTGACGATGGGACTGGTGGATGCCCCCCGGTCTTCCAGCCGTGCAGGCCAAGCTTCGGCGAGCGAATTCGTGTTCACTTGCGAGGTGGATGGCATCACGCGAAAACCGGCAACTCCGGAACGGGGAACCCACCAGCTGTGCTGCATGATGGCGAAGCCGAAGGTCCAGCGTCGTTCGTAGTAGTCCCGTAAATCCTCATTATTCGCGATTGTGCGACCGGTTTGACTCTCCATCCACTGATTGGCTTCGAGCAGTTCGGATGGGCGAGTCGGGCAGAAGAACATCGGTACGGTCATTCCGTAGGATTGCATAGCGGATACCATTTCGTGAGGCACATCCCAGGGATTGTTTCCAATGTCACCGTAATTCGGGAGACGTCCTTTAGTATCGTCCAGACCGTAGAGGTTTGCGGCGATGGCCCACTGCCTAAAGTTGGATAGGCAGTTCGTCTCTCGGGCTTTTCGCTTGGCTTTGCTAAGAGCAGGGAGAAGCATTCCCGCCAGGATGGCAATGATCGCAATCACGACCAAGAGTTCGATCAAGGTAAAGGCATCGCGCGAAACCTCCTTGGTCGACGAGACGGATGCGGGCCCTGTAGGCTCAGGGATCGCGTTGTGGAAAATCAGAGCCACAGACATCATGCTTCATTGGTTGACTGTATCGTTACGTCCTCGGCATGAATCTTTCAGCGTTGAGGGCAGAGTTCTAGGGCTTTGCATTTGCCTGGGCGGTGGTCCTGTTTTTTGGTGTAGCCTAGCTGACTAACTCCTCGAGATCGCCTGTGGCATCGCCGAAGTGATTGATCGGTACTCCCACACGGTGAAGCATGGTCGTGTAGACACTGTTGAGCGGGGTCGTGTTGGTAAATTTGCGGTATTGGCCGTGCTTAAACCCAAGTTTTGCACCACCAGCAAGGATGAGGGGATAGTTGTTGTTGTTGTGTGTGCTGCTGTTGCTGCAGCCGTAGATAATCGTCGTCTGATCCAAGAGGCTGGCGTTGCTTTCTGGGCTGGACGGTGTGTCCCGCATCCGACTCAGGAAATCTGCGAAGCGTTGGGCGAGGAACTGATCCCATTTGCCCAAGCGTTCGAATCCGTCCTTCTTGTTCCAATCATGGCAGAGTGAGTGGACATGTGAGCCGAGCCCGAGCAGTTGGGGGAATTTCCCGCCCAGTGTGGTGGCATCTCCCATGCTCGCGATCTGGTAGGTAGCCACTCGGGTGGAATCGGTCCGGAAGGCGAGATACATCAGGTCATACATGGTGCTGATGTATTCCAAAGGCACTTGTGAATCAGAATCCAGCCGCAGCCGTTCGCGATCGGCATCGGTGAGTCCGGGCTTGGGTACATCGACCCAGGATTGAGCGCGCTCGACTCGTTTCTCGACCTGGCGAACGGAGTCCAAATATTCGTCGAACTTTTCCTGATCATACTTCCCTAGTTTGCGGCGCACGCTGGCCGCATCTTCGAGGACGAGATCCAACATGCTAGAAGCACTGCGGAGACGTCGGCGGTTACGCTTGCTGGTCTGATCGCCCACTCCAAAGAAGCGCTCAAAGATTTGTCGCGGTTGATTGAGAGCGGGGATAGGGCGTCCGTGCTGGTTGTAGGAGAGCGTGCTCGAACGGGTAGGTTCGCCCACTCCGCCATCGGTCGACATGACCAGAGATGAGAAACGGGTTTGCCCTTCGAAATGGTCGGCGGCGACTTGATCCATGGATTGGGTGTTGCGCAGATCATTTTTCAGGAGATGGCAACCGGTTAGGAAGGTATCGCCACTGTCATGCCCACCGATGCGTCGAACTTCCGGATGGGAGAGGCCACCGAGAATCGTGATGTCATCTCTGAGGGGTTCGAGTGGTTTGAGATTGCGATTGAATTCATAATCGGCGCCCTCGGTGTGGGGAAACCAATACCATTCCTTACTGGTGTCGTCCTTTGCTCCAATCGAGACGCCAAAGGGAAAATAGATTGCTGCGAGTCGTCTCGGTTCGGGAGTCGATCGTGCCGTGGCCATGCAGCTCAGAGCGGGAAGGGCCAGGGCGGCGCCTGCCCCTCGAAGAAAAGTGCGGCGGTTGAGCTGCCAGGGTCGATTCGTTTCTTGATAGGACATGGCTTTATTTATTTTGGAACAGTGGGCTCGCAACGATGGCATGAATCAACGGGCGCAACCGGAGTTCATCTTCGACAAAGCGCCGGGTAAGTGCCTCGATTATGTTTTCGTCTGAGAATTCCAGGGTTCTTCCCAGCGAGTATGTCAGAAGTTTGCTCACTAATGCACGTGCAAATTGCTCCCTCCGATTTTCGAGGAGATAGTCCCTCAGCTGGGCGATCCCGGTCACATCTCGCCCGTCCGGCAAGTGACCGAGTGCGTCTACTGGGAGTTCCAGGTCGCCCCGTTTGATTGTGTCGCGCCAGCGCCCGAGCGCGTCGAACTGTTCCAATGGGTGGCCCCATGGATCGATCGCCCGATGACAGTCAGCGCAGGCCGCATCCTTGGTGTGGAGTGCGAGTTGTTGACGAATGGAAAGGGTGGCAAAATCTGGATCGCTACTTTCCAGTTCGGGAACGTTTGGAGGAGGAGGTGGCGGCGGGTCATGAAGCAGGCTGTCGCGAACGAACACGGCGCGTTTAATAAGATTCGAGTCTCTCCCCGTGGACCGACCGAGCAGAATTGACGCGTGGCTGAGAACGCCGCCTCGATATTCTTGGTGTTCACCGGTCAGGCTGACCCGTCGAAATTCTCCCCCGAAGACACCTTGAATTCCGTAGTGCCGGGCTAAGTCTTCGTTGAGCATTGTGAATGAGGACTTGATAAAATGTCGGGCGCTCAAGCCTTGCCGCAGGATTTCCGCGAACAGCTGTGTGGTCTCTTGACGCATATCTTCCTTGAGTTCGTCCCGAAACTTCGGGTGCATCGATCGGTCGACCTCCAGTCGGTCCATCGCGTCGAGATCGAGCCACTGGGAGGTGAACTGCTTCACGAACTGATTGGCTCGATCATCGTCGATCATGCGGTCGACTTGTTGGTGGAGTGTCTCGGAGTGCTGGAGCACACCAATGCCGGCGAGGGTGCGAAGTTCCTCGTCCGGCATGGTGCTCCAAAGGAAGTAAGACAGGCGAGTCGCCAGTTCGTATTCGCTTACGGGGCGAGGCTGGTCAGCGGCCGGCTCAAGCAGGTAGAGAAAATGCGGCGAGATCAAAGCCATGGCGAGGGTCTCTCGGAAGGCTTCTCGTTGGTCTGCCAAGCTTGGGCGAATCTGCTCGAAGAACGTCACATAGCGATCTACTTCCTCCGCTGTGACCGGGCGCCGCCAAGCTCGGGGAAGGAAGCGTTGGATGACTTGTCGAACGTACTCGCGCGTGTTTGTCTCGCTGAGTGGTGAGTCGAAGAGAATCTTTCGATGTTGAATAGGGGGCCAATCGTCGTAAAGCGGACCTTCGAATTCGGCGGACTCGATGACCAAGTAAGGATAGTCGGGGTCGTCGATGAATTCTTTCTTCTTCCTCCCTTTCTCATCTTTGAATTCACGTCGGTGAACGGTGCCAAATTCATCGTGTGCGTTGGCGATGACCACGGCAAGCCCCGGAAACTTGCCCTGTCCTCGAACAGGTAAAGGGAAGTTCTCGACTCGACCATAGAACTCGAACTCTTGAGAGTGTTCATTGGTGATATCGATCTCCTTGAGGATCTCGACATCGTCCAACGTATCGGGTCGGTAGCCGACAGAGACTCGCATTCGCGGGATCGGACCGCGTTTTTCGGGTAGCTCGGCTCTGGCCTTTACTCTCACGCGAAATCGTCCGGACTCGGGGTAATCTTCTTTCATCAAACCAATGAAGAGGCGCCCGCGTCCCAGTCGATTTGCAGGGGTGACTTTAGACCATTTTGAGTGAGTCTTTTCGAAGCGATGTTGAAAGATGCGAGGCGGAGATGTTGAGACAATCACCTGATCGAGCGCATCGCGGGCGGCGGAGAGATAATACTCCATCTGAATGGGGCTCATCTGGAGGGCGCTCCCGTTGTTGCGCATGTTATCGACCGAGACTCCGTCCGGTGGCAAGTCGCGCCCGTACTCAATATCGAGATCGAACAGATCTCGCATCGTGTTTTGATACTCAATCTGATTGAGACGCCGCATGACGATACGGCCGCCCTTGCTTCGGCGGACCTTGGCGGCGTGACTGATTGATTCATTGAGCCAGCCCAATAGAACAGACCGTTGCTCGCTCGTGAGTTGGTCTGCCTCTTCAGGCGGCATCTCGCCGAGATTGATCAGGGCTCGGACATCGCGCCAGGCTTCGGCTGCGGCAAGGTCCCCTACGAGATCGGCGGATAAGGTGTCGAGGCGGAGTTTCCCTTTTTGCTTCTCCGGTCCATGACAGGGGAAACAGCGTTGCTGCATCACCTCGTCGACGTCTCCCGGCAAGGGGCTAGAGACAGCGTGAGGGGAAAACATGAGCAGACCCCAGACGTAGGCGACCGGCGTCATTCGTTGCAACCAAGCTTCCATGGGGACTCAATCGGAGACTTGGATAGTGATGCAAGGAACGGCGGAATCTGCAAGCCCGGAACACCACCACGCGAAGGTAGTTCGTTTGCCGATGGGGATCCTTTCCCAGAAGATCCCGAACCCTGAATCTGTTTTTCGGTCCCTAGTTCGTCAGTATTGGACGATCTTTCTCCAGGCTCTGAATTGTGGAGCTTGAAGTCGAGGTCCTGGCGTATTAACGAGCCTTGGGTAGCCGAGCGAGCCGGTAGAATGCCTGTTTCCGATCGGGCGTCACCTCTGCATGCCGTTCTTCGTGGGTGGGCCCTTTTTGAGTCGGAACATTTGTCCAGTGGGGGTTTGTCGCGGAGTGGGTGGATTCTAAAGACCAGAGTGAAAGGGGATCTTGCCACCTGAGGCGAAGCCTCTCTCCTCGTCGTTCGAAGTGCAGTTCTGGCCTTGCTTCGGGAGGTGTGAGATCTTCTGACGGCAAAGACGTGCGATCAATCACCGAGTCCGTCAAGAGTGGCGCTTTGGATGAGGGGGCCTGGACCACAAGGTTGTGAAATTGGGCCGCTTGATTGGCGAACGAGTAGAGTCCGACTGTCCCGTGACTGAGTGCGTCGTCGAAGACGGGACCAGGGAAGGCATTCTTTCCGTCGAGGAGAACGGAGATTTGGTTGCCAATCACTTCAACGGCCACTTCAAAGATTTCTCCCAAGGGCGGCCCCCCGAAGGTGCCGGCGAGAAGGCTTGCTCGGCCGTCCACGACTCGGATCAAGCGACTGAAGGCTTGGAGATGGTCTAGATCGAGTCGGTAGAAATTGTTTTCGTCCTGGTAGCGAAATTGAATCCCCAGTCCGTCATCGTCGAAGGTGCTTAGTTCGGCCGTCAACAGGTAGTCGTCCCAGGAAAACGCCTCGGTCTGAGCCCAGATGGCCATGCTCCCTTGACGATCCAGATTGAAGCCAAACGAATAGATGTTTGATGACTGAACCATCACGCCATCGATCACCTCCCAATCAGAGGGACCTCCAAAGCTCCCAGAGTCGATGATCTTCCAGGACGAGATGTGCTCGGGAGAAAAGGGGTCGTTGAGGATGGGACCGGACGGGGGTGCTGGAATCACAACTTCTCCTGATTGCGTTGCGTCCGATTGTTCTCCTTGCGAACTCACGCTGGAAACCGAATAGATGAGTGGGACTCCGATAGGCGGAGCTTCGTCGACGAATCTCAGGGTGTTGGTTTCGCCAATAGGTTCTCCTTGGCGGTAGAGCGCGTAGAATTCCGGAGCCGGATGCGGCGCTTCCCACGTGACCTGAACCTGTCCGTTTTCGATAGCTTTCGCCTGGACTTGAGTCGGAGGTAGTGGAGCTGGAGGTGCTAGGGGCTCAGCGTCGACGCTGAAATGGCGGACGACTTCGGTCAGATTCCCTGTCGTATCGCGCACCTGCACACGGATTTCACCCGAATTAGCGTTGACGATCGGGGCCTCCAGTTCGAGAGACCAAACGAATTCATCTGTCTCCGTGAACAGATCAATCAGCTCGGCGTTGGCTGGTCGTCCATTGAGTGGGAGATTGGATTTTACCGATAAGGTGCTTTGGTCGAGCCCTGAGTAATAGTCGAAGGCTCCGAGACGAATGGTCGTAATCGGACTCTCGTGATGGCCTCGCCGGGGAAGTGAGAGATCCAGCGTGGGGCGAAGATCGTCGGCGAACCAACCCAGCAGGGCTCTGACGCCCTCTTGGTAGGAGATGGGAGCTCCGAGATCAATCCATCGTGCGAACATGATCTTTTCGTCCTCGCTCAACGGCGGGTATCCCGAACCGGGCGGGGGCATGATTGTCCCAGTGTAGTCAATATCCGCGTGATTTGGATCCGCGCCTGCAGGCAGTGTGCTGGCATCTCCCGTGACAGATTCGGTGGGGTGGTCTTCATTGCTCCAACCGTCCATTCGCCGTCCGAATAATTTCCAAGTCAAGAGGCTGCGACGAGACTGAAACTTGCGGATGTAGCGGGAGGCGTTGTGCTGCCGCCAGGACTGATTTCGAATGACCGGTGGAATCCCGTATTCTGCACGGCTGTCGCGGGCGAGTCGATTGTAGGTGTTTTCCAATCCGTCGACCACCGACTCATCATCGAGCACTAAGTCAGCTTCGGCGGGACCGTTTAGTGAATGGCAGCCGATACAGGAACGCTGGAGGATCGGTTTGATATCTCGATAGTATTCGACATCGAGTGGCGCTGTTCCGAGATTCTTAGTGATCACCTCACCAGTTTCGCTTTTGGAGAGCACGGGGGTGGTTTTCGCTAGATCCAAGATCGAGTATTCAGGCTGGGCTGCAGCGGTGAGCGAAAAATCGAGTGGCATCTGAGAATGAGCGTGGCACCCCCCGCAGTTGGCGCGCATTTCTCCCGGTCGAACCTGGTGCCACGTTTGTGACATGTTAAGGACGAGGCCATCACGATCGAGCGTTTGAAAAGTGAACGGAGTGTCGGCTGGAATCTTGGCGAGGAAACTCGTATCGGGGTTGCCTTCAGGATCTGTGACCGTGTTTCCGGTTGCATCGGTCTTGCGCAGCGGGATCTCTCCGAGAATCCGGAGTCGCTCCTGGGCAAAGTTGTAGAAGCCGCGATAGCGTCCGTTCCCGATTCCTGGCCCTCGTGCGACGTGAGATGAGGGTTCCATCGCTAGAATGCGGACTGCGTAGATATCCGAGTTCTCGTATTTCCCTGCATCTGCACCCTGCCAGGACCAGTTGGAGCTCACGTTGTTCTGAGAGGTGTTGAACGGATCCAGTCCGTCGAATTCACTCCGTCCTCGGCTCGGGAAAGAATCCCGGCGATAGAAACTCGACGCGCCGACGAGGCCGAAAGGGGTGCCCGGAGCAAGACTCGGGTGAGCGGAACCGTCGTTTTGGTTCTCCGGGAGTGACTGCGGCTCGGTGATGCCGTAGATGCTCTCATAGGTTACCAGAGCACGCGGTTGCATTTCGTTGTAGTTTGGATCGTTTTTGATCAGCACCAGGTCTCGGTGATCGTCCGCCGGCTCGCCACCGGCTATGACATAGATGCCGGCGTCGTAGACTGGGCGATTGGTGGGACGATTCAGATCATTGGCGGGACCGGGAGTCCAGGTAACGAGGACATCATTGTGGGGCGCTCCCGATGGGTGGGTGACCTTGCCGGCCCAACCTCCGTCAAGATCTCGTGACGAGGCATTGTCTTCGCCATGAGAGAATGGGGTTAAGCTGTAGAGACCCTGCGGTGAAAATGAGTAGCGGGTGTAGCGGGGTTTCTTGTGGCTCGGATGAGAGTCGTTGAACCACCAGATGCCTCGTTGAATCGGCGGGTTAGTATCGTCGCTAGCATTCGGGGATCCGAATGCCGGCAATGTATCCAGTGGGTTTGAGTCGAATGCGAGTAGGGTTCCAAAGCCGTTGTTGTTCTGATTGTAGTATTCGACAACGCTGAGATCACCGTTTCCGAGTTGCGTTTGAAAGTGGAAGGCAGAGGGAGAGGTGAAGGCGCTCATCAAGGGTTCCCATTGCCGACCGTCAGGCCAGATCGACCAGAGACCCCAGATTCTACGATCACGTAGTCCTTGGGCCTCATAGCTGGAGAACATGATGCGTCCATCGGTCAGGACGGTCGGATGGAGTGCGCTTCCAAGATTGAGATGTCCGATCAGTTCCACATTCTTACCGTCGTCATCCATCACAAATAGCTGTTGATTAGGGGCGGTGAAGTCTTGGTTGGGTAGGTAGTTGTTGCGACTGGATGTAAAAACCAAACGACCGTCTGGCAATGGGCAGGGGCCCAGGTTGAAGACTCCGTAGCCAAGGTAGTAGTCGCCATTCTCGTCGGCCCTCAAGTGATCTTCAGACCAATCGATGATTCCGGTATTTGGGGTCCACTCTTGAAAGGTGAGTTGAACGATTTCGCCGCTTGGTACGTGGAGTTTGAAGATATCCGCTCCAGCTCGAGAGGGGTGTCCCGCTCGTTGGCGATCTCTCGCTTCTGGGCGCTGGTCGTAGAACTTCGAGTAGTAGATCCACTCCCCGTCAAAGCTCGGATAAGGATCGATGATCGCACCGTGGCCGCCGGGCACCAAAACCGTTTCGCTGCCATCGGGGCGAAGGAGCACGAGGTCGCTCCCTTCTGCCGCCCTTATCGGATCCTTTACTTCGGGGAACTCGATCCGCTGATCATCACCCGCCCGCGGAGAACGAACATACACGATGTCGTATTCGACGGCCTGTGCTTGAGCATCCCAAGCTGTTCCCAAAGTAGGAAACAGTCCGAGTAAAAACGCTGCGGCAGTTGTCGTCTTAACCTGTGCAAGTAGTCGGGTGTTCATGGAAATGACAGAGTTCTGGAAGAGAATAGATCCTTGCTCCTTGGTGTGTTGTGAGAAGTGGGCTCCTAAAGCCTCACACAGGATGACGAGTCGTAGAAGCGCAAGCTTCGGAAAGAATAGCCCAGAATGCGACGCGATTTCCGGGGGGTATTGCATCGGTAGGCGTGGGACGGGCGGTTTGGTGCTGCAGGGATGATGGAGGGAGAAGGCCCTGCAAGCGGCGGGCTCACTTCCGGAAGTCTGTCTGTGGGTAGCGAGAATTAAGGAGATAGAATGGGACTCCTTCGATGAACCTACTGATAAGCCGGGGTGTCCATAGGCAACGCAAGCCCTCGCCTGGAAACATTAGATCCACTGAATTAAACTCAGAAATAGGAACACTGCGATGTGTGACACTCACCAAGGAGGCTGTTTTGGCCGGCTTTCTTCGCAAGATCGCGGAGTCCTGAAAGAAAAGGAGAAAAGGGCCGGGAATTGGGTGGCAGGTGGAGCTCGATCAGGACTCGAGGGATTTGAATCGTTGAGCGATAGGGATGCGTCGGCCGACACCGAAGGCTTTGCTGGTAACCTTGAGGCCGGGAGCGGCTTGGCGGCGTTTGTACTCGTTCCACTCGATGAGTTTGACGACGCGGTGGACCGCATCCTCCGGCAGGCCACTCTCAATCATGGCTTGGGGCGATTGGAGATCGACGATGAAGGCTTCTAGAATGGCATCGAGCGTTTCGTAGGGAGGAAGGGAGTCTTCGTCTTTCTGGTCCGGGCGGAGTTCGGCAGAGGGTGGTTTCTCGATGGTGTTGGTGGGAATGATTTCCTGCTCGCGGTTGATCCACCGAGCGAGGCTAAAGACCAGGGTCTTGGGGACGTCACTGATGGCTGCCAGCCCGCCGCACATGTCTCCGTAGAGCGTGCAGTAGCCAACGGCCAACTCACTTTTGTTTCCGGTCGTGAGCAAGAGGGAGCCGAACTTGTTTGAAAGACTCATGAGAATCACGCCGCGCAGACGGGCTTGGATGTTTTCTTCGGTCGTGTCTTCTTGCGTTCCGGCGAAGAGACCAGATAGGGAGCTCTTGATGGTGTTGAATCCGTCTTTGATGGGAACGACGTCGTATTGAATGTCGAGGTTCTTCGCGAGTGCTTCCGCGTCGTCTAGACTGCCTTGAGACGAGTATTGTGAGGGCATGGCGACGCCACGGACGTTTTCCTTTCCGAGAGCGGCCACGGCTAGTACGGCGGTGACTGCCGAATCGATGCCCCCGCTGAGTCCCAAGACGGCGGATTTGAAACCACACTTGTGAAGGTAATCTCGAATCCCCAGAACGAGTGCGTGGTAGATTTTTTCTTCGTCTGGCGCTTCAATCCAAGTTGTGGTTGGGGCTTGCTCAAGGTCGAGGACTTGAAAGTCTTCTTTGAATGAGGCGGATTGGTGGATGAGTTCTGCATCTCGATCAAGTACCAGGCTGGTCCCGTCGAAGACGAGTTCATCGTTCCCGCCGACGGCGTTGCAGTAGACGAGGGGAGTGTTAGTTTCCCGCATGAGAGTCTTGAGGAGATCAAGTCGAAACCCTTGCTTCTCCAATTGCCATGGGGAGGCTGCGATATTGATGAGGAGATCGCAGCCGGCTGAGAGCAGCGGGGCGATGGGATCTTGACCGTAACGTTGACGTGACCAGAACTCGGCGTCATTCCAGGCGTCTTCGCAAATCGTGAGTCCAAGTCGGCGTCCTTTAAATTCGATCGGTCTGTTCTCTTCTGCTGGTTCGAAGTAGCGGTCCTCGTCGAACACATCATAGGAGGGGAGGAGCGATTTGAATCGGGTTGCGACGACGCGTCCATTCGCCAGTAAAGAAACGGCATTGCGCAGAGGGCGCCCAACCGCTTTTTCGTTTGGAACCACGTGCCCCACGACCAGACCGGTGTCGGTGGTAGCGTTCGCAAGATTCTTGAGAGCCTCAAGGTTACGTTCTACGAAGTGAGGTTTGAGCAAGAGATCGCGAGGCGGATAGCCCGTGATTGCCAGCTCGGGGACGACGACGAGATCGGCCTGAGACTGGACCCCTTTCTCGTAGGCTTCCTGGATCTTTGCCAGGTTTCCTGACAGGTCTCCGACGGTGGTGTTGAGTTGAGCGATGGCGACACGCATGCCAGCTAAGGAATCAGCAAAGGCCTAACGGCCGAAGAAGATTTGCGACAACGTGCCTTTCTCAGCAGCAATCACCATTCCTGGTTTCACCTCGTGGCGTTCAAACCAACCCTGATTGACTTCAAGGACATACTGAACTCGGTTAGAGGAGGCCACCACGGGTGCTTCAGTGAGTGGTTTCATGTCTCGCAATTCGAGGATCTCACCGTCCCCGGCGATGAAGGCGCAAGAGAGAGGCAAAACCGTATTCCGCATGTAGAAGGATGCTTGGAACGGCTGAGGGAAAACGAAGATCATGCCTTCGTTTTCGGCCATCTCGGTCCGATACATCATTCCGGTAGCGATCTCCGTTCGGGACATCGCGATCTCTGTCACGAGCTCGTTGTTGCCTAACCAGAGTTTTACCGTTCTAAGCTTAGGTTGGGCGCGATCAAGGTAGGCTTGGCCCGGAACTCGTTTGGGAGCCGAGCTGACTTCGCTTGCCTTGGTGTTCGTTTTGGTTTCCGATTCGACACAACCCGTGCTCCAAAAGAGCGTTACGAGAACGATGGCTTTCAACCAATTCATGGATCTTCTCTCTCGTTGAAGGTGAATCTGTCTCGGATTAACCCAAGAAACTCGTCTTGCCGCTCTTGATGGAGGCGTAGATCGCTTCGATGGCTTTGAGATCTCGCAGTCCTTCTTCGCCTGGAACGCGTGATTCTCGATTGTGTTTCACGCATTGGGCGAAGTCATCCATTTCGGCAGCGAATTGATCGATCGCGGGGAAGCTAATCGCATCTCCCTTGCTGGTCTTACCCGTGATCCCGTTATAGCTGTAGCCTGGGTTCAATCCGAACCAACCTTTGTCTCCGTAGGCATTGAATCGATTGATCCCGCTGAAAGCGTAGGAGGTGCTGCAGTAGGCGTTTACGCCGTTCTTGAACTTCATAGACCAGGTGATGCTCTCATCGACCTCCGCGAACTTAACGGGATCGGTCTTCGTTTCCGTGGCCGAAATCTCAACTGGTTCTTCGCCTGTCAAATATCGGCACGCTTGAAGGGCGTAGATGCCAACATCCATCAGGGCTCCGCCTCCGGCATACTCGGCTTTTAGGCGCCACTGATTAGGATTGCCGATGCGAAAGCCAAATCCTGCTTCGATCATCTTCATCTTGCCGAAGGTTTCCTCTCGTGCGAATTCGATGCAGCGTTGGTGGTGGGGTTCGAATTGGCATCGATATCCGATGGCTAACTTCTTGTTCGCTTTCTTGCAGGCATCGATCATGTCCTGGCAATCGGAGGCTGAATTGGCCATCGGTTTTTCGCAGAGGACGTGCTTTCCGCTTTGCGCCGCACGGATCGTATACTCCGCGTGCATCGAATTAGGCAATACGATGTAAATGATGTCGATGTCTGGATTGTCCGCGATTTGGTCGTACGTTTCGTAGGAGTAACAGTTCTTCGCGGGGATGTTGTATTGCTTCTGCCATTTATCGATCTTAGAGGGGGTGCCGCTGACGATCCCTGCTAAGCGACAGTGCTTGGTCTTCATCAAGGCCGGTGCGATTTGATTGGTGGACAAACCGCCGAGCCCGACCAGTGCGAATCCCAGTTTCTTTTCGTTGTGGTGATCGGCTCTTGCCGAACCGATGAAGAATGAGTGAGGGGCAACGGTCGACGCGACCGCGATGCCGGTGGCGGTCTGCTGAAGGAATGAACGTCGATTATTCGCTGGCTGGCTGATGGATGGGCTCTTGGATTCGTCTGGATTCATCGTTGCTACTTCGTTGAGAGTTACTTGGTGGGAGAATAGTCTGTGGGATTCAGGAAAACAGATTTGACGCCACCCCGAACGGTGAGGCCCCCGCCGGCGAGTCGCTCGGACTCTTTGCGCGCGGCTTTCCATTTTGGATCCTGCCGGAAAGAGTCAAAAGATGCTTTGGCTGCTGCCTTGCTATCATGCGCGAGAAAATAGACCAAGGTATTCTCTGCGCCTTCTTGATTCGGCATGAGATTGAAGTAGGCGAAATTCGTCATGCCATGTTTGGTGAAGAGATCCACGGTGTGGTTCCTAAAACGTGCATTGAGGTGACTCAGATTGCCCGGGCTCGCAGTGTAGGTTCTGAGCTCGAAAGCGCGAGGTGTTGGTGCCGAGCTTATTTTCAGAGCCGGGGAGTAGTCGGTCGGTTTGAGGAATATGCTCGTCACCTTGCTTACCAGCTTGCCGTCTGCCGTGGAAGCCTTGTAAGCGGCTTTCCAATCGGGATCGTTTAGGAAACCTTTCCAAGCCTGGTCACGTGCGGCTCGATTGGGATAGGCAAGCAGGTAGATGAGTTCGTTGTTTTTGTTGTCTTGAGGAACCCAGTAACCGACGTTTGTCATGCCGTGTCTTTCAAAGAGTCCCAGAGTGTGGTCTCGAAAGCGACTTTGCAGCGCCTCCAATTTGCCGTCGCTAGCCTTGTAGGTGCGAAGTTCGAAGCATTGGAGTGAGTCGGCTCCAGCGGCAGTGGTCAGAGTCAGTACGAGGGCGCATGCGAATGCGGCGAGATAGCGAAACTTCATGTGAATTCTATTCTAGTAGAACGACGCAGTTCGCATCACGCGACCGTCGTAGGGATGAAATTCAAAGAAAAAATCGCCACGAAGTCCAATCCATTCGAGACGGATTGTGGACTTGGTGGCGATTGAGAAGGTTCTTAACTGTCAGCTGCGGGCGGCGCTCGTGGAGGCGTATCGTTATTGATCGCCTCGTTTTCTGGCTCCGAAAAGGCCCCGGCGGCGTTTCTTGGGTTTTTCACCCCGGCGCTCCGCTTCGAATTCCTCTTCCATTTGTCTCAGGCCATCCACTTCGCTGCGTTCACGCTTTGCGACCAAGGCAGCTTCTTCTGGGGTTTCCAGCACGGTGGCTCGCAACAGAATGATGAGTTCCGTCCGCTGACTGTCATCGGACTTGCTGCGGAAGGCTGCGCCGAGTAACGGAATATCTTTGAGAATGGGGACGCCGGACTTGTTATTGTTTTTGGTCTGCCGAATGAATCCGCCCAACATGATGGTATCGCCGTCTCGCATCGAGAGAGTTGCCGAGGCTCGTCTTTGATTCACGACCGGGATCGGATTTCCGTCAATGATAACATCTTGCCCTCGTCCGTCCACGGTTTGGCTGATATCCATTACGATGTAGCCCTCTGGGGTGATGTAGGGAATGACCTCAATATTCACACCAATCTGCAATTGATCGACAAAGCTCTGCGTGGTCGTCGAGAAACCAGCCGAGAAACCGCCCGATGCATAAGGAACGGTTTCACCCAGGAAGAAGAATCCGGGGACGGCGTGGGAGGTTTGGATTCGAGGTCGTGAGAGAATCTTGGCAGTCGAATCGGTGGCCACGGCGCTGACGGCGACGTCTAAAGTATCATCGAAGTTACCGAAGTAGTTGAATCCGTTTGGAAGGGCATTGGTGAGACTACCGCCTAAGAAAGCGTTTCCTGCGGCGAGAGGGGCCCCATTGCTGACGGAGGGATTGTTGATCGTGCCCCCGTAGGTCCATTTGTCGCTCGTCTCTGCCCGTTGTCCGAGACTCACACCGACGTTGAGATCGCTACCGATACCAACTTCTAGGATGATGGCTTCGATCAACACCTGAGCCAAGAGATGGTCCACTTTGCTTACCATGTTCGTGATCATGGTGAGATCCTGCTTGTTGGCGAAGATGAGCAAAGAGTTCGAGCGTTCATCGGGAACGATGCGGGCATTGGCGAGGAGCTCAACCTCTTCTTCGGTCGCCGCTTTGTCGATCACCTGGCGGAGTCGATCTTGGAAGTTGCTCGCGTTCGATGACGTATTTGTCCGGGTTCGAGTCGCTTGGAATGGACGATATCCGGAAGAGCGTCCGAGGCTGCTGCCGTAGCCACCACCGAAGCTGCTGCCGCCGAAACCTCGGCTTTGGCTGCCAAATCCGCGGCTTTGGTTACCAAATCCGCTTCCCCCGAAGCCCCCACCAAAACTGTTGCCGCCGAAACCACCGCCGAAGCTGTTGTTGTTGAAGCCTCCGGCTGCCCCTCCGACACCGCCACCTGCCCCCGGTGAGCCGGAGATGAGGCTGCTCATGGTGGCGTACAAGTCCGATACCCGCCCATAACGAATCGGTATGACTTCGAGCGAGTAGTCAAACTCGGGCACGACGTCGACAGATTTGAGCACTTCCAGGAGTTGCTTCATGGTGACTGCGTCGGCGTGCAGAAGAAGTGTCTGGCTTGAATCGATAGGGATGAGACCATCGGGTGTTTTCGTGAGAGGCCGGAGGATTTCGACGGCCTCGCTTGGTTTGACCTGTTGAAGTTTGACAGTCCGAGTGATGAATTCGCCGGAATCAGGAAGATTCTCTGCCTCGACATTCGTGATGTGAGGCGCGTGCTGGATGGCTTGGTCGGCGGGAACCGCTTTGACGAATTTGTCGCCGAGCGGCACCAGGACGATACCACTCAGAGCCAAGCTCGATGTGATGGCCTCAACGGCGTCCGAACGAGTCAGTTCGACCGAACCGCTGACCAGGTTCACCGTTCCGCTTACTTCTGGGGAGTAGAGCACCATCTTGCCCGTCAACTCGGTGAACATCTCGAAAATGGGTTCAAGCGGGGCGTTTGGGAAATTGAATGTGTGGGGGATTTGCTGGCCTGGTGAGCTGGCGTCAGCTTCGGGAACAATCCTGAGTGGGAAATCACTACTCGAACCCGCGATCTGCCCGGTGACGGCATCAGCTGGAGCAGCGTCTGCTCCTGAAGTGACGACATTACTCGCTTCGGATGAACTGGATGCCGATGCGCTAGTCCCAGTGTTGGAAGCGGGGCGGTTGGCAGGCGGTTCCTGCTGAGTCGTCGGGGTGTTTGCCGTTCTGTTGGTAGTGGCAGGGCTTTGAGCCGTCGGTGCTGGCGTCGCTTCGGAGCTTGCTTCTGAATTACCAGATGGCGCCTGATTGCTGCTCTGAGCTGTGCCGCCGGCCTGTCGGTCGATGGCTTGTCGCAAGAGCTTGCGCATCAAAGCATCTCTATCGGACGACTCTTGCGGAGTCGAGGCGCTTGCATCGGTTGCATTCTCAGCGGCGCTTAGTCCACTGATGAACAGAATGACCGAGGCTCCAACAGCTACCCCTAGTCCGAGTTTCTTAAGTGTCATTTGTCTCATCCAATACCTAGCTTTCAGCTCGGGTTCGTTGCGTCATCAAAATCTTTCGTCGCGGCGCGGCCCTCTATCTTCTTTTCTTAACACCTGAATCTTCAGATGGTTGCATTTGATAGTTGGCCACGAGGGTCATGTTGCAGATCAAGCGGTTGTTCTTGGGCGGCTCAGGTTTGAGGTCCAGGTCTCGAACACGAATGACGGAGTCATCGCTGCCGATCGCAACGAGGAAAGCGATGAGCTCATCGGAATCGGTATTGACGGTCAGGCTGTAGGCCTTTTGTTCGAAGAACTTTTCTTCGCCGGTATCTGCCATTCCAGTTCGCACCGGTCGAACATTGGGGAAGGGGAGATTGGATTCTCTCGCCTTCTGCTGAATGATCGTGATCAGCTGGTTGGCGCGTTCGGCGGGAATCACATCAGACCCTGAAGTCTCGAGTTCCGTCAGCCGATCCTTAAGAGCTTTCCCCTTACTAATCTGGGCGCTGAAAGTTCTCAGCCGTTGGTTTGCCTTATCGTTCTTCGCCTGAATCTCTCCGTATTCGCTGAAGCGGGGCCAGACGAGCACCATGTTGAGAACGAGAAAGATGGCCATCCCGACGACCACTGTGAGGCGGCGCTCGAAAGCATTGAGGTTGTAGCGATCGAAGAATGAATTCATTAGAAGCCCGATCGTTCGAGTTCACAGGTGAAGCTCCACCGAGATTCGGTGCTTGGGGTGCGACTTCGGCCCCGAGCGGCGTTGATTGTAGGATCGCTCACAGAGGCGAAGAGTTTCTTGCCCTCTGTCGACGCATTGATCAGGGATCGGTGATAATCGGTCACCTTGCCGGCGTCCGCTGTTGGGACTTTCCCGTAAAGACTTAGCGTTTTGCCCATGTGAAACTTGAAAGAATCAAGGGTCAACTCGGTGGGCAATTCTTCGGAGATGACTCGAAGACACTCGAGGGCTGAAAACTTGAGGTCGACCTGCTCTTGCAGGATGTCAATGCGAGCCTGCATTTTGAGAACGTTCGTGTATTGGAGAGCGGTTGAACGGACTTGAGTTTGCAAGTTTAAGCTGTCCTGGTGCATCCACTCCAACATCACAAAGTAAATCAGCACGCCGAAGATGTAGAAGAGCACCAGAGTTCCAACCCCTTTCATCCACATCCCGTCGATGTATTGCTGTCGGTAACGGGTGCGATGTGAGTCGGGGAGCAGGTCTGATCGAGAGTCTCCGCGTGTCGCCCGCCGTGCCCCGAGCGTTGCTGCCTCCGTAATGGCGGGCGCTTCTTCGCCCGTGACGGGATGCTCAGACCATTCTTTGAGTGCCTCGACCCAGGGAGCGATCGTGTCCGCTTCACCGCAGACGGTCACGGGAGGGATCTGAGATAGCCATCCTTCGAGCTCTCCCGTCCAGGCGGTTCGATCGAGTTGCTCAGTCAGTCCCAGGGTGCCTTCATCATTGTTGGGAAGGCGAAGCAGGATCACATTTTGAACGGTTTGATCGAATACCCAACAGACGAGGGCGACGATCTGATCGTTCTTCTCGGCCAGCCGGATCCAAATCCGATCTTGGCTTCGATCTAAGGTAACGAGCTCGTGGCTCCAAGGGATGTCGAGTCGATCTGTGTGGAATCCGACTTCTTCATACGAAGCGAGCTGCCCTTCGACCACTTCAGAATCGACGATGATCAGGAGAACAGTCACCTGGCCGGGGACATTTGAAGGGATGAGTTCGTAACTCCAAACGATCTGAGCTACGGGGGCGGGGGACAATTTCTCGAGCTGGAACTCGAGCATTTGCTTGAGTTCCTCAGGATCGCATTCTGGCATCTGAACAGCGCGGAAGAAAACGTTCTCCTCGGGAATCCACCCGATGTTCAGTTTGCCTTGAATTAAGTTTTGCCAGGTCTTGCCGACAATTTTTTGGGGCAGGGGATTCCCGTCTTCTTCGGTCGTTTCAGACTTGAGTGCGAAGCCGCGTTCGGAGGCGTTGAACTGCCACAGTCTTGCCGTGGGTTCAGTGAGCTGCACGACGTTACACTCGTGCCATTTTTTCTTTCGTTTGCTCATGGGAATCAGCCCGAATCGGTCAAGAATCTTCCATCAGGGCTCCGAGGTGTTCCTCTGATTGGGTAACGCGGAGGACTTCTTCAATCGTGGTGATCCCTGCTTTGACTTTCTCCCACCCGTCAACCCGCAGTGTGCGCATTCCCATTTCAATGGCCTTTTGCGAAATCGTTGAAGCTGCGGAGCGAGCCAGAATCAGGGGGCGAATCGCCTCATTCATCACCATGAGCTCGTAGATTGCGAGTCGACCTTGGTAGCCGAGCTGACGGCACTCTTCGCATCCTGCTCCGTGATAGAATTTAGCGGTGCCGATTTCTTCCTCCGGAAAGCCAATCCGCCGCAAGTAGTCGGGGTCGACTTTCTGCTCGGTCTTGCAGTGTTTACAAATCGTTCGTACCAAGCGTTGGGCCATGACCGCCTCCACTGATGAGGCGACCAGGAAGGGCTCAATGCCCATGTCGATCAGACGGGTGAAGGCGCTTGGGGCATCATTGGTGTGGAGTGTGCTGAAAACCAAGTGACCGGTCAGCGATGCTCGGATCGCGATTTCAGCTGTCTCCATGTCGCGGATCTCACCAACCATGACAACGTTTGGATCTTGGCGGAGAATGTGGCGCAGCCCCATCGCAAAAGTGAGGCCGATGTCAGAACGCACCGCAATCTGATTGATTCCGCGCAATTCGTATTCGACGGGTTCCTCGATGGTGATGATGCGCTTCTGGATCGAGTTGATCGAACTGAGAAAGGCGTAGAGCGAGGTCGATTTCCCGGAACCGGTTGGTCCGGTTACGAGGACGATGCCGTGCGGTTTGACGATGATCTCCCGGAGAGCTTCCTCGTCTTTTGGTTGGAAACCCAATTTGTCGAGACTGAGAAAAATCTTACCGCGAGTGAGAAGACGCAAGGACACACTTTCACCGTAAACCGTGGGGACTGTGGAAACACGGATGTCCAGCTCTTCTCCCTTGATTCGAACGTTGATTCTGCCGTCCTGCGGGAGTCGTTTCTCGGCGATGTCCATTCCGGACATAACCTTGATTCGTGAGATGAGGGCGGACTGAAATTTCTTCAACTGGGGTGGCATCGGTGCCTGGTGCAGAATACCGTCCACGCGATAACGGATCCGGAGATCATCCTCTTCGGGCTCAAAGTGAATATCTGTGGCGCGGTCTTGGAACGCTTCCCAGATGATTTGGTTGACGAACTTGATGACGCTCGCCTCTTGATCCCCTTCGGTGATGTCTTTGTCCTCGCCGATGAGGAGTTCGATGGGCTCATCATCATCTTCGAGCTCGTCGAGAGTCTCGGCCCCGACGCCGTAGTATTTCTTGAGTGCCTTCTCGATCTCAATCTTCGGAGACAGGGCAAACTCAACGGGGCCGGCAGCATCGTATTGAATTGCGTTCAACAATCCCGAATCAAAGGGATTGCTGACGGCAACTCGGAGTCCTTTACCGTTCTCTGAGACTGGGATGACGGTATATTGGAAGGCGACCTTGGTAGAAATGCGTTTGCGAACTTCAGCGGGAACATTGACCGTTCGCAAATCGACAAAAGGCCATTCGAGTTTCTGAGCGAGGGTCTGAAGAAACTGGTCCTCTGACATGCCGCGTTCTCGACTGAAGAATCCGAGGAGTGTTTCTTCGGACCCACTTTCGACCGCCACCCGCCACTGCTTGCTCCACTCAGTAAACTGGTCTGGTGTGACCAGCTCGGCCTCAGCCAGCAGGGTTTTTATTGAGTTAAATGCCATTAAGTTCCGGTTTACGTACCAACTGAGTGGTAAAACGCCAGAACCTAAGGAAAGTTGCGGGGCGGGTCAAAAGAATTGGTGAAATTGGCGCTTATTCGTCGATCCCGTCCAGGGCGCTCTCCCAGGCGATCAGGGCGCGCTTCCGTCCGGTTCCCCAGCGATAACCTTGAACCAGACCTGTCGATCGGATCACACGATGGCAAGGGATGAGCACGGCGATTGGATTTGCGCCGACTGCATTGCCGATGGCTCGTGCTCCCGTGGGGCGGTCCAGTTGCCGGCCCAGTGTCTGATAATTGACCAGGCTGCCGGGGGGAAGATGAATCAGGGCCTGCCATACCTGAATCTGAAAGGGAGTGCCTTTGAGCCACAGGTGTAACTGGGGAGACGTGGTTTTGGGTGCGAATGGGTGGAACAATTGGCCAACGACGTCTCTTGCTCGATCCGGATCGTGTCTCAGGCTGGCATTGGGCCATTCCTGCCGAAGAGCTTGCTCTGCTTCCTGTGATGACGTTGTCAGAAATTCAAGCCGACAGATTCCTCGGTCGGTTTCGGCAAAGAAGCACGGCCCTAGGAGGCTGTTTGCGGTTCCGAAGCGCATTTCGAGGCCCTGGCCGCCTGATTTTAGAATGCCTGGGGTAACTGACTCGACGGAAAGGCAAAGATCGTGGAGACGGCTAGGACCTGAGAGGCCTGCACTGAGGGCCGTTTCAAGGACGCTCGCGCCAGATTTCAGCATTGCCTTGGCATAGCGGTGGGTGAGGCCTTGGACGAATCGCTTGGGACTGATTCCGGTCCAACGCTGAAATTCCCGGTGAAAATGAGGGACGCTGAGGCCCGCGAGAGAGGCGAGTTGCTCTAGACTCGGTTGCTGTCGGAAGTTTTGATCGAGATGGCGAATGATTGCCGCCATCCGCGTTTGGCTGTCCATTCGAGCATCCTTTCAGAGAGCGAGTTCAGTGCCCACCCGAATCTTATCGTCTTGTGAGATGGGAAAACGGCCCTCCTGCGAGGAATCAACTGAACCTTCAGCCAAGCAGGTCGAGGATTTCCGATGGCTTGGCGACGATATGGTCTGCGCCGTTTTCAAGAAGCTCTTCCTGATCCCGAAACCCCCAAAGCACACCGACCGCGGTCATGCCAGCCGCTTTTGCCGTTTTCATATCCACATCCGTGTCGCCTATGTATAAGAATTGATCGGGGGAAAGATTCAAGTTTTCGACGATTTCGAGTGCTCCTGTGGGATCGGGTTTCCGTGGGGTGTCCGGCTGCTGCCCTCGAATGGCCACGAATGGGAATCTTGGGAAAAAACGTTTCATGCACTCCACGGTGAGAGGATGCGGCTTGTTCGAGAGGACGGACAACATGATTCCCCGATTTTCGAGATCATCAAGGAGTTCGGGGATGCCTGCATAGAGCTTGGTCAGCTTGTTCGCGCGAGCCATGTACTCGGCCTCAAGCTTTTTCGTGATGGCATCGATTGTCTCTTCGCTTTGCTCGGTTGGCGGAAGCACTCGCTCGATCAAACGGCGGACTCCATCGCCTACGTGGTAGCGATAGGATGGGATGGGGTGTTGAGGGTAGCCTTCTCGTTCCAGGACGGTGTTCGCAGAGACGGCGATTTCCTCGAGCGTGTCGAGGAGTGTTCCATCCAGATCGAAGCAAGCGGCTCGGAATTGGCTCAAGCTTGATTCCCTTTCTCCTCTTTGGTGACTGCCTGGTTTGTAAGCTTTGTCTTTAGTGCTTCGACACAAGTGTCGAGGCTCAGGATGTCTTCCGTGCGGTTTGCCAGGTGCTTGATCCGGACTTCGAGGGTATCCGCCTGAGACTCAGATTCTCGCAGAGTAAGGACGAAAGGAGCCTTCAGTTCCGTAGCCTGCTTGAACTGTTTGTTGGGTTTCTGGGGGATCAGCGAGAAGTCTACTCGAATGTCCTGGTCTCTGAGGCGTTGGATCAGGCCGAGCGCTGTCGGGCGGTGGGCTTCGTTCTCGATCAGGCAATAGACATCGATGTTTGAGGGCCATTCTGGAAGCAGGTTCTTGGCTCTCAGGAGCTCGACCAAGACAACGTCTCCCATCCCAAACCCCAGCGCTGGGAGGTCCACTTTGCCGTCCGATAGGGTGTGGACGAGCCGGTCGTAACGTCCTCCGCCTGCGATGGCGCGGAATTCTCCCTTTTTATCGAAGGCTTCGAACACGATGCCGGTGTAGTACGCGAGGCCTCGAATGATGCCGTAGTCAATTTTGGCGTAGTCCTCAAGGCCACGGGCGCGCAGATTTGCGAGGATCTCTTCGAGTTCCGGGCTTGGTGCGCCGGCACTGATGAAGGACTGGACTTCATCGTAGTTGATACCGAGTGATTCGAGTTTTGACTTGGCTTCTTCAGGAGGCATTCGCTCCAGCTTGTCGATGATCTGGAAGAACGCATACTCGTCTGCTTCACTTCCAGCGCGCTCTCGAAAAAACTGCTGCCAGGCGTCGCGGCTGCTAAGACGGATTACGAAGTCATCTGCGGTGAGGCCGAGGGCGCGGAGTGTGTCGATCAATAGCGCGATCAATTCCGCATCCGCGGCGTTACTTGGTTCGCCGATAATGTCAGCATTGAGCTGGAAGTGCTCTCGGAGGCGTCCTTTTTGTTTTCGTTCGTAGCGGAAGAGCTGGGGAATTGAAAACCACTTCATCGGCTTCTTGTATTGCCGTTCATTGGCGGCAACCATCCGTGCGAGGGTCGGGGTCATTTCAGGACGCAGCGCCACGGCGCGCCCGCCTTTATCCTCGAAATTGTATAATTGGCCGATGATCTCCTCGCCGCTTTTCTTGGTGAAGAGTTCTAAGGGTTCGAGCGGTGGGCCGTCGTATTCCCGAAATCCGTAACCCGCCAGAGTTTTCCTCCAGACACCGAATAAGTAAGCACGTGCCTCATACTCCCATTGATCCTTTTGCGGAATAGGAGTCGGAAAAAAATCTCGAAAGCCTGGTAATTTATCCATTGATTAATTGGAGAGGGGAGTCAGATAGATAGTCGCGCTGTCCCTGGTTGCTCTCAGGGGGCGAAAAGAGGTAGAAAGCTGGAAACGGAACGGGGCGATCTAGAGATCTTCGGGAGTCAATTTTTGGACCCCTTCACGCATTTCTTTCCCTGCCTTGAATTTGACGATGACCCGTGGGGGAATTCTAACGTCGGTTTCGGGAGAGTTGGGATTCCGTCCGACGCGGGCTTTCCTGACTTTTACCTCGAAGACCCCGAAGTTTCGTAGTTCCACCGTCTTGCCGTTGGAAACAGCTTCGCTGATATGATCAAGTGTTCTTTGGACAACCTGCATCACATCCTGTTGCGTAAGCTTTGTCTCATTACTGATACGAATTACGAGGTCACGCTTCGTCATACTACAATACTCCTAGGAGGGCACGTTTCCAAAGACTGAGCGCCCATCATGACGATTGCCGGCCTTGCGGTCAAGATCGATAGTTGTTAGGTCGTGGATTAGAAGGCTTTGCGGCAATTCTTAGCGCCACTCGGTGCTGGCTTTGAGCGGTCGCGAAGTCGTTGAGTTTTTCAGCTCTCGATCACATTGATCTCGACCGGCTCAACGCTCACGCCCTGCTTTTCCATCCACTTCACCGCAGCCTTGATATTCTTCCGCTCACCCGAGAGTTCCAAGCAGACGATGCCGATCTCATCGGTGACGCTGGCTTGGCGCACATTGGGAACGAGATCGAACTTACTCCCCACTTGCCAAATGATGGGCGTCGTGATCAGCCGAGGAGGGTACATCAGCCAGAGGCGAGACTGCTCGATAGCCGCTTTCTTGACGGTCTTTTTTGCGGCTTTCTTCTTTGTCGCTCGCTTTTTCTTTGCTGCAGCTGCCATAGCGGTATTTTGCTTAGAGTCCTCCTGCAATCGCGGGAATGATACTGATTTCGTCCCCGTCTTTCAGCGGCGTCTCTCTATTTTGAAGGAATCGAATGTCTTCTTCGTTTACGTAGACGTTCACAAAGCGACGAACTTCTCCGGCCTCATCGACCAATCGTTCTTGAATGCCGGGGAATTGGGCTTGGAGGGCGTCGATAGCGGCCCCGATACTTGTCGCTTCGATTTCGACCACTTCAGCGTCATTGGTGAGCTTGCGGAGAGGGGTTGGGATTCTTACTTTTACTGCCATAAGTCTAGATGTGTTATACTAATTCGTTGTGTTCGCTGCTATTAGGCTACTGGGCTACTGGGCCTTTTCTTGGTTGGCAGCGACGATCGCTTCAAATTCTCGGAGACTCGGTTTGATTTCCTGAGTTTTTCCGACATGGCCTTGAACGGCATCCAAAGTCTTTAAGCCGTGCCCAGTGATGCAAAGAACAGCCGAATCTTCTGCGGGAATTTTTCCACTGGCAATCAGTTTCTTGGCCACGCCAACGGTTACGCCGCCGGCTGTTTCAGCAAAGATACCCTCGTATTCGGCCAGAAGCCGGATTCCTTCTCGAATTTCATCGTTACTCACATCGTCGGAGGCCCCACCCGTTTCTTTCATGACCCGAAGAGCGTAGAAGCCGTCGGCAGGCGTGCCGATGGCCAGCGATTTTGCGATTGTATCTGGCTTGACGGGTTTAAAGAAATCGAGTCCGGCCTTCTGAGCGGAAGAGATGGGCGAGCAGCCAGTCGCTTGAGCGCCATGGATTTGCCATGAGGAGGTGTCAATGAGTCCGAGTTTACTCAGTTCTTGATAACTCTTATGAATCTTGGTGAGCAGAGATCCTGAGGCCATGGGGATCACGGTGTGTTGCGGGGCTTGCCAATTGAGCTGCTCTGCGATTTCGAATCCCATACTCTTGGAGCCTTCGGCGTAGTAGGGGCGCATGTTGACGTTGACGAAGGCCCAGCCGTATTTGCCAGCGATCTCAGCGCACAGGCGGTTGACTTCGTCGTAGTGTCCTTGAATGCCGATCACTTTGGGGCTGTAGACCAATGAATTGACGACTTTCCCGTGTTCCAGGTCCGCCGGAATAAATACGTAGGCGTCGAGGCCTGCTGAGGCCGCGTTGGCGGCGACTGAGTTGGCTAGATTACCGGTCGATGCGCAGGCGACGGTTTTGAACCCGAGCTCACGAGAGCGGCTGAGAGCGACGCTGACGACTCGATCTTTGAACGAAAGGGTAGGGTAGTTAACCGTGTCGTTCTTGATCCAAAGCTCTCGAATTCCAAGCCGCTTGGCGAGTCGATCGGCTTTGATTAAGGGGGTGTAGCCAACCTCTCGTCCTACGGTCGGTTCGCCAGCGACAGGAAGAAGCTCGCGGAAGCGCCACATTGTGTGGGGGCGTTTGCTGATCTCCTTTTTGGTGAGTGAGCCCTTGATCTTGTCGTAGTCATAGGCCACTTCAAGGGGGCCGAAGTCAAACTCACAAACATGTTTGGCCTCGAGAGGATACTCTCGTCCGCATTCACGGCACTTAAGTGCCTTCATGAATCCTTTATCGTCGCTCATAGCTTACAAATTCTTGCATTCTGTGAGGTTTGGGAAGGGAGAATGCTCTCTCTAAGAAGATGAGAAGAGCCTAAAAGCCGGGCGCTGACTCTCATCTTCCCCAAACCGATCGTTAAAATTGGTTCAAGCTGGATTTGGCACCTGGGCATTCACGCACGCTACGTCAACCGGTTGCCGTGGTATCACAGGGCCAGTCCCTCCACCACTCGTAATGAGACCGTCATATCAACGGATGCCGATAGATTGATCTATCATTCGTGGTCTTGTCAAATGGATTCATGTGAATTGTGGCAACGTTCATGGAGAGCTTTGGGTTTCTATCGAGTGTTTCGAAACGTCACGTTTCCGTTTCTTAATTCTTGGTAGTGTCGACTTTTTATTGGAACCTGCTGAAGGTCTCGGTAAAACACCGGAGTTAATGTTGTTAGCCCACGATGCCCGCGATTTCCGCTGGGCGTTTTTTTTTGCTAAGCGCGCATAAAATGCGACATTTTGGTTGACAATTCGGCTGTTAATCCTTGTAGTTGTCGAAAGTCGACGTCGAGAAATTCAAAATGAAACCTCAAGTTAAACAAATTGCGGCGGTTCTCGCCCTTACGTTTGCCTCTGTATCGCACCTTACGGCGGCAAACATTGACAATTTTACGGTTCCCGTAACGACCCAGTCGGTATCGGACAACACTGGAGTATTGCAGTCGAACAACGTTACAGGCCTCGGTGCCACGACGATCAGCGGCGAGCGTACGATCACCGCTCAGCGAACGGGTGGAACAGGAACGGTCGAGGCGCGTGTTGACCAGGTATCGAACACTTTCAATGTCGATGCCGGTTCGGGAACGCAAGGTATTGGCACCATCGAGTGGGACATTACCGGGGGGCAAGACCTTACTGCTGACGGCGCAACTTCCATTGAGTACGAGATCACGAATAATGATCAGGGTGCGACAATCCAGATCGAGGTCGAGGATCAATCCACTGCGACGTCTACTTTTACTTCCGCTCTGATTGGTCCAGGCGTCGTCGGTGATTTTAACGCAAGTTACAACCAGTTTGTCGGGTCGGCTGATTTTACCGACATCTCTCGGATCAAGATCACGATTACCAATCAGTCTGATACTGACTTCGCGATGCGGGCGGTAATCACTGCCCAGCCTCAGGATTTTGGTGATGCTCCAGAGTCCGGAACGAGCCCGAACGGGTCGGGGACAAACAGTTATTGCACAACTCTTGCCAACAATGGCCCTCGGCACATTGTGAATTTTGATGCGGGCGGTAGTATCACCGGCCCACTCCTTGGTGCAACGAGTGAGAATGTTGACTCGGAGTCAGATGCGAATACCAACGGAACGGCAACGGCTGACGACTCAGCTGTGAATCCTGCGAATGTAGTTCCAAACGATGAAACTGGTGTCACGGCTAGCTCGCTGATTGCAGGGGGTAGCTCTTCGATCAACTTCGAAGTGACCGGGGCGACTGGTAAGGTCAACGCTTGGATTGATTTCAACGGTGACGGCGATTTTGAGGATGCCGGCGAACAGATCATGACCAATGAATCCTTTGCAGTTGGTGCCCACACGAAGAATTTCAGCACCCCGACTGACGCCTTCATCGGGACGACCTTCATGCGAATCCGTATTTCCACCGCTGACCTGACGGGCTCTGATACGTTCAAGTCGACGGGCGTGGCTGCAGCGGACGGTGAGGTGGAGGATCATCAGGTCACGATTACTGCGTTTGATTGGGGCGACGCGATTGACTCGTTTAAAACCGTTTCTGCCTCGGACGGGCCTGTTCATCCGTTTGTAGCATCCGACGCGAAGTTGGGAAGTCTTCGAGACTCAGAGTCAGACGGTCAACCAAGCACTGGGGCTTCCGACGACGATACCAATGGCGTTGACGACGAAGACGGTGTGACCGGAATTCCCACTCTCATTACAACTGTTGGGGCATCAGATGCGACCATCAGTGTGACGATCACTGAGCAGAATGCGGACATTTCAGCCTGGGTAGATCTCAACCAAGATGGCGACTTTGCAGATGCTGGCGAGCAGTTCATTGGGGCGAACACGGCACAGGCGGTGGGAACGACTAACTATACTTTGCCACTCGCCTCAGGTGCTCCTTACTCAACGACTGCGACAACGGGTGATAAGATCTACGTGCGATTCCGAGCGGTCAATAGCGGTGATGGTATCTTCGAGCCCGACAACAGTAATTTTCACGCCTCCGGTGGCTTCATTCCGATCACCTCTGGTGAGGTTGAGGATTATGTGATTCAAGTTGTCACGGCGCTTCAGGATTGGGGTGACGCCCCTGACACTTACACCACGACTGCTGGTCCCCGGCATACCATAGGAACCGGTGATCCTCAGTTCGGTGCCGAGCGGGACGCTGAGGCTGCAGGGCAGCCAAGTGTCGGTGCCGATGGGGATGATACTACGGGTAGCCCAGACGATGAAGATGGTGTCGACTTCGCCAGTGTTGGCACGATCAACATTGGATCAACCATCAGTCTTCCAATTACGGTGTCCGGTGCTGCTGGTAATATCAACGCATTCATTGATTTCAATGGAGATGGGGACTTCCTTGACGGTGGGGAGCAAGTCCTGACGAACGTTGCCCAAGCCATCGGAACGACCAATCACAACATCTTGATTCCAGGTGGTTCAACTCCTGGAACAACCTATGCGCGCTTCCGAATCTCTACCATTGGTTCTGATGCAGCGGATTCAGGCACGGCAGCTGACGGTGAAATCGAAGATTACGTGATCACCCTCACCGAGAACCTTGATTGGGGTGACGCTCCGGAAAGCGGGACCAGCGGGAATGGAACTGGAACAAACAATTATGGCACGACGGTCGCCAACAATGGTCCTCGGCACACCATCACTGGTCCTCGTCTCGGCGCGAGTGTGGATTCTGAGAACGACGGTCAGCCGAACTCAGATGCCACTGGCGATGGGGCGGATGAGAACGGCGTGACCTTCGCGGCTTGTTTGACTGCTGGAATTGCCAACAACACGCCTATCAATGTCGCCGGTGCCGCCGGTAAAGTGAGTCTCTGGATTGACTTGAATGCTGATGGAGACTTCCTGGATGCTGGCGAGCAATTGCTCAACAATGTGCCTCAGGGAGTTAGCACACTCCCTTATCCTTTGGTCATCCCGGCCGACGCAACCGCGGGCCCAACCTTTGCTCGCGTTCGTGTTGTTGCTTCCTCGGATCCAAATGTCACATCGCCACACGGGGCCGCTGACTCTGGTGAGGTTGAAGACTATGCTGTGACGATCTGTAAGGATTACGGTGACGCGCCTGATTCATACTGCACGGTTCTAGCCTCCGATGGTGCTCGCCATGCGCAGTCGGGTCCATTCCTTGGGACGAATCGTGATGTCGAAGCTGATGCTGCAGCTGTCGCACCTG
The DNA here is from genome assembly GCA_964342405.1 of uncultured Verrucomicrobiota bacterium. GTDB lineage: Bacteria > Verrucomicrobiota > Verrucomicrobiia > Limisphaerales > AAA164-E04 > UBA2970. The sequence goes on from CAYFGX010000007.1 coordinate 61,560, forward strand.
GTGCCGATGCAACAGGGGACGACACCACCGGATCGCCTGACGACGAAGACGGAGTCAGCTTCAGCAACAGCGGAATCTTTGATACCACATCCTCTAGCAACCAAATCACGTTCACGATCGGCAGTGGCCCAGCAGACGTTGAAGTCTACGTGGATTGGAACCGAGACGGTGACTTTGAAGATGCTGGTGAGAAGTACGACTTCGATAACCACGCTGGTGGAACGGAATCTCTAGCGGTTGGAACCTTGTCCACGGACGGTGTGACCTATGTTCGCGTCCGAGTCTACAATGTAGGTGAGGCTCTCGACAGCCCGAAGGGTGAGGCCAGCTCTGGTGAGGTTGAGGATTATCGTATCACCCTGTCGACCCCGACTTTGGTCGACCTTCTAGCCTTTGATGCGGCAGCGACGGAAGACGGCCAGGTGGCTCTCAACTGGACGACGGGCGCTGAGATCGACACGGCTGGCTTCAACTTGATTCGCCGGCAATTGGGTGAAGATAGTGCTGCTAGCTACGAGCCTGTGAAACTCAACTCACAGCTGATTCCATCTCAAGGCACTTCAGTTGAAGGCGCCAGTTACGAATACATGGACACGCCGGGATATGGCACCTTCTTCTACCAGCTCGAGGATATCGAGATTAGTGGTAAGGCCGGGCTACACCCATTCCGTGAAGTCACCGTTCTTCCGACTTTGAATATCGGCTTGGATGATGACTCCAATGTGAACCTCAACTACGTTGTGCTCCCAGGGTGGGACTACGAAGTGGAATACAAGAGCCTTGCAGATGTGGATGCAGATTGGCAGGCTCTTCCAGACGCTCCGCACAATGATGGCGCAGTATCCGATGAGGTTGGAAGTGAGGCCGCTGATCGGTTGTATCGCCTGAAGGCTTCGCCGCGAGAATAAGGCTCTCAAAGCCCTTTCAAGCGCTGCCCTCCTTTTTGTGGGGCAGCGCTTTTTTTTATATGCAGACTTCATCCAAACCTCGGCAGGTCGAGGGCGTGTTTCGGCAAGAACTTGATGCGGAAGCCGTGCTCTATCATTCTGAATCCGGAAAGGTTCATATTCTCAACAAGACAGCCGAACGTATCTGGGAGCTCTGTGATGGAAAGCACTCCCTGGGTGACATGGAGAGGGTGATTCGGGCCAGCTTTGAAATTCCGGAGGAGACGGCCATTGCCGACGACGTCGTTGAGACGATAGAGCATTTTACTGCCAACGGCTTGGTTTCCGTCGAGGAAGCCCCGTAGGCTAGGGACTGCGATCTAGAGTGTATCGAATCTGAAAGGAAGGACTCTGGCGTCAAAGCTGCTTTCCGAACGGGTTGCGGAGCGCTGCAAACGGCATTAAATTGCCTGGGTCTTTGCGGCAAGTGTGACGGTATCCAGGGTTTCGGGGCCGTTCTATGAACTGTAAGAGGGAATAAGTGTTCTCCACTGAACTCGCAAGAGGGTAGTGGGTTGTGACTCCGCATAGAAAATCGATGAATTTGAGCTCGACCAACATTCTAGCCAAGCTACTGCTCTACTGGCTGAGTTTATCGGTGTCGGTCTCTGGTGTTCTGCAGGCTGCAGAGAGTCGAGACTCGCTCCTGATCGATTTCTCGTTGAGGAATGCTCGTGTTGATCGAGCGAATGTTATCGCCCGAACAGAGGCAAGCGTCCTCGTCAAAGTCGGCTCATTGGAGGGCTTGCGGCTTGAATCTTTGGATCGTGAGCCGGATGGGGGAGAAGCTTTGGCTCGCATCGAGTACCAAGGGATTTACCGAGGCCAAGCGATTGTGCTCGTTTCCCTTGAAGAAGGAGTGGCAATCCCTCGCAGGAAGGGGGGCATTCAAGTCGAGCTCACTTGGCAAGGCGAACGGGAAGAGAGTTGGGTTGGCCGCCTCAGAGGAGAGGGAGCGGGGTTTAGAAAGTTGACCGAGAATTCCGAACGGGTTCCGCTTGGCTCGGTTGCGGCAGCGAAGATTCCGATCACAGAGTTCGGACTGTACGAAGTCCCCTTGAGTAAACTAGAGGGCATCTTTCCGGGCGAACAACCGAAACCTGAAGAGTTGGCTCTTTTCTTCAACGGGAAGCCAATCCCTTTGGAATGGTTGCAGAGTGAGACCGAGGAGGGCGTTGTGATTGATCGATTGTTCTTTCATGGTTCCGGGACTTTCAACGACTACACGAAGACAAATATTTTCTGGCTCACCGACCAGTTTTCAGGTCCCCAAATGATTACGAGTCAGAGGGCTGAGCCGGATTCGTCATTGGAAACGCCGAAACATTTTCCCACGACAATTCATGCAGAGGAAGATTTGCATATCTGGCAGACGATGACGCGAGGCGAAGGGCAGGATCACTGGTTCTGGGGAGATAAACTCACGGCTCCCGGAAGCCGAGATTATACCCTATCTGTTCCGTTTCCTGCTCAGCTTGAGAAGACGACTCACCTGCGAGGTAAATATCATGGCCTAACGTTCTCATCCTTCCATCGCCCTGACCATCAGGTTCGCCTGTCTTTGAACGGGCAATTCTTGGGGGATCATTTTTGGGATGACCGCAATCCTTCGCTCCAAGAAGTGGTGCTGGCTCACAACCTTCTGAAGGGGGGCGATAACACGGTGACCGTTGCTATGCCGGGGCTTCCGGGGGTGCCCGTTGATCAGGTATTTATCAATTGGTTTGAGATTGATTACGATCGCTTGTTTGTAGCGGAGAACAATCGCCTCCTATTTCATGGTGTGGAGCCTAAGAGGCAGACGTTTGAAGTGACGGGATTGAGTGACGAGAAACTCGATGTGTTGGAGCTCGGGGATATTCATCATCCGGTTCGGATGCAAGACTTCGAGTATGTCGTGGGTGAAGGTGAGGGCACGCTCCGTTTCAGCGCATCGTCACACGAAAACGCTGAATTCCTGGTTCAAGGACAATCAAAACGTCAGGAAGTGCCCAAGCTTGCGTTCAACGAGCCCTCGTTTTGGGCGGATCCCTCAAATGGAGCGGACTACATCGTGATCACTCACGAAGACTTTACGGTGGCAGCCGAACGTTTGGTGGCTTACCGGGCATCGCAGGGGCTGCGGGCTGTGACCGTGCAAATCCAAGATATCTACGATGAGTTTGCTTACGGAGAGTTCGGCCCCCAGGCCATCAGAGATTTTCTTTCCTTTGCCTATCACCATTGGGAAAAGCCGAAACCGCAGTTTGTCGTCCTGTTTGGGGATGCTTACCTCGATTACCATGACAATTTAAAGACGGGCTCTATCAATTATGTTCCATCCCAGCAGATCCACACCGAGCTCATTGGGTTGACCGTCTCAGACAATTGGTTTGCCCAGGTGGATGGAGACGACAAGATTCCAGATTTGTATTTGGGTCGAATTCCTGTTCGGACGGATGTGGAAGCTGAGCGGATTGTTGACCGAATCATCCAGTATGAAACCTCTCCCGAACCAGGGGAATGGGCTTCGAGAATTGCTCTCATTGCCGATGATGATGACGGTGAGTTCGTTGAGCTCTCAGAGGAGCTCGCCTCGTACGTGCCGTCGCAGCTTGAGACCACCCGCTGGTATACAGCCGAGCAGGGCGAGGTTGGGGGCACGGGCATCGTTGATTTGTTCCAGTCCGGGCATTCTCTCATTACCTACACGGGGCACGGGACAATTTCCTCGTGGGGTTTGTCTGGGAGTGGTTCGATCCTGATGACGTCGGCGATTGCCGCTGGAATCAACCCTAAAGGACGTTGGCCGATCGTGACGGTTGCGAATTGCCTAAATGGTTTCTTCGCCGCGCGGCACGCGAGTGCCTGTCTCGCTGAAGTGCTATTGGGGAGCGAACATGGGGGGGCGATCGCAGTGTGGGCACCCACCTCGCTAGGGTTTCCAGCAGGGCATCGGATCTTGATGAATGAGTTCTACCGAGAGATCTTTGAAAAAGGGGAAATTACGCTCGGAGCAGCGACAACGGCGGCGCAAATAGCCACTTTTGTGCAGGATGAGGCCTGGCTCGAACTACTGGAGACCTATGTCTTGTTTGGCGACCCTGCGATGAGGATTCAACTGAATCTCCCTGCAATTGGGCATGAGTTGACCGTAGGGTTGGCGGCAGGTAGCGATGAATTGCATCTCGAATTTGCGGTCAATCCGAACCGAGACTACACCGTCTACAGCGTCGAGGGGCTGGACGATCCTGCTGCTTGGCGTGCTCTCGATGGGGCTCCGCACAATAGTGGGCGGGTCAGTGTTTCGGTCGAGCCGCAGATGCCGACCCGCTTCTTCAAGGTTGAATCGGTAGCCAAGCCGGTTGCTCCGCTTCCTGACGGTGCTGATAATGGCGCGACAGAAGACTCAGCCAAGCTCTGAGTCGGGGCCTCCCCTTCGGCAAGCCTATGCGCTCATGCGCCGGCGTTTTGGCCATCAAGGTTGGTGGCCTGGAGAGTCGGCCTTCGAAGTTTGTGTGGGGGCGATTCTCACCCAGAGCACGAACTGGACGAACGTCGAGCGGGCATTGGGAAGGCTTAAGGCAGCGTCTTGTCTCAGTCTCGAGGCGATCAGCAAGCTGCACGAAGATGAGCTGGCCGAGCTGATCCGGTCGGCCGGATATGCTCGAGTCAAGGCTAAGCGGCTCCTGGCATTCGTTCGTTTCGTGCAAGAGCGTTGTGAGGGGCGACTGGAACGGGCTTTTGAAGGCGAGCGAGAGAGGGTTCGCGAGCGCCTGTTGGAGGTCAAGGGCATCGGGCCTGAGACCGCCGATTGTATGCTGCTGTATGCTGGGGGGCACGCTAGTTTTGTGGTCGACGCCTACACGTTGCGAATCTTTAGACGACATGGTTGGGCTGATGAGGATACGTCCTATCGCGACCTTCAAGAGCTGTGTGAGACCGAGCTGGACGAGGAGGAGCCATCCAAGCGCATCGACTTGTGGCAAGACTATCATGCTCAGCTCGTGAACACGGGAAAACATTACTGCCGCCCCCGGAACCCTCGGTGTGAAGAGTGTCCGCTTGGTTCGCTGCTTCCGGTCTCAAATGGCGTGGAAGTGACTTGAGGTGCTTTGGGTTTATTGCTTAATACTTTGTTTTACATCGTTAAAATCCCTTTTTTTTGGGGTTATAAATTTAAAAAGCTATAGTTATTGTAGTTGTAATAATATAGTGATTTTAGGGGTGTTTGTTCCTCGTTTCCCGGCTTTCCAGATTTGCTGTGTAGCTTGCTGAGCGGGCGAAATTGGATTTCTTGAACGGCAGGGACTCGGATCATGCCCCTGCAGCTCTGCCGTTCCTTTGAGATGCGGATTAAGCGTTTTCCGTTCGATTCTGAGGAACAGGGCGATCTTCAGGATGCACTGGTCTTGAAGAGAGCAAGTCACCCCCTCAGCCTCATCGCCTCGCTTCCCTCATTCGCCTAGACGACTGCCCAGACCATCATCAAACAGCCGACGACGAAAGTCGTGCCGGTGATGATTTCTCGCCAGGATTCTGGTTTGTCTTGGAGCATGTGAATCTCTTGTGTTTGTGTCTGAAACTTAGCGTTTGAATTCATATGACCGTATTGTGCCAAGTGGGGTCAGACAAAAGGTGTCCTAGGGCGATTTTTGGTAGGATTTGGGTTCCGGCCCGGAGACCTTGTATGAGCGCCTGTTGCCTCGGGGCCGGAACCCGGTTTGGTGAGGGGAACAAGGTCCCTCAATAGTGTGAGGAGCATGAGAGAGTCCTTTCTCAGATTTGAGGGGATCAGGATCCTTGGGCTGCAAAAAGTTCGTTGCCAAGTTTGTCATGTGAAGGCTAGGTTAACCCTGTGAGAGAAATCGGGGCGTAGCGTAGTCTGGCTAGCGCGCGTGGATCGGGACCACGAGGTCGGGAGTTCGAATCTCCCCGCCCCGACCATTTCAACCTCTTCGGGCCTTGGCCTCCTTTCTTGGAATTTCCAAAGCAGTTGCTGTGGAGGGAATAATCTCGATGACTTCTATGCTAGATCAGGCTTGCATTGTGTTGGTTGAACCCTCCTTGCCGGAGAACGTGGGCGCTGTAGCCAGGGCCATGAACAATATGGGGATTCGGCGGCTTCGCCTGGTCAATCCTTGCGATCATTTGAGCGAGGGGGCACTGAGTCTGGCTGCGCACTCCCAGGATATTCTGCAGGACGCCACGCGTCATGTTTCTTTGGAAGAGGCGGTTGCCGATGCCCGGTTTGTCTTGGGGACAACGGCCCGCCTTCGGGAGCGGTTTGCTGAGCCGGTTGATCTCCCCAAGGTGGCGGATTGCCTGCCTTCTGGCGAAGGGCTCGTGGCGTTGGTATTTGGGAGGGAGAGCAGCGGGCTCACCAATCATGAATTGGCATGCTGTCACCGGCATATCCGAATTCCAACCTTCGGTGAAACGCCCTCACTCAACCTTGCGCAGGCGGTGATCGTGGTGCTCTATGAGCTGTCCCGAGGGCAATCTCTCGAGTCCGCTTCGAACAATGATTCATTGGCCTCTGCGGGCGATTTGAATGGTTTGAAGGAGCACCTCTTTCAAGTCCTGAAGGCGGTCGGCTTCCTCAAAGAGCACCAACGGGAGACGTTGTGGCAGAGTTTTTCGGATTTAATTGGACGCGCCCGGATGGGCAGTGCAGATGTGCGTTTGGTTCGGGGATTCCTGCGGCGAACCGAGAACAAGCTCAATCGCTTGGAGCGCCGGCTCGAAACCGACTGAGAGGCTCCGCTTGGAAGGCCCTTCAGGCCTTAGTTCCCGGTTTTCCGAGGAGCTTTCTCGCGATTCGTTCGATCTGGTCGAGACACTTTGCCAGCCAGCTTGACCGTGCTGCCAAGATCGCGATGCCGGGAATGAAAAAGAGAAATCCTGGCAGAATGGGCAACAAGGCTCCGAAGATTCCTGCTGCTGTCAGGGTGATGCCAAGAGCCCAGAGGGCTACGGACTTCCCAAGCGAATCTCGATCTCTCAGTTTCCGATACTCGTAGTATTGGATGAACCGCTGCCCAGCTTCACCGCCTTTGATATGGTTTGCTGTATCCTTGAGATTCTCAATGAAGTTCATTGAGATGGACTCATGGTTGGGGGCATGGACGGTCGGTGCATCGGGCGAAAATCGCTACAGAAAGGGAGCTACGGCTGCGGCCCAAATTTCGTAGCCCTTTCGGTTCATGTGGAGACCGTCTTCAAGGAAAAGATCGGGAGATGGTTTTTCCTCGCTATTTAGCATCGGCGTCCAGATGTCCACGAAGTGGAGTCTTGAGTCTCGTTCGGCAAAGCGCTCTACCATGCGATTAGCCTGGCTCATCTCATCTGCCAAATTCCAGCGGCTGATACTGGGCTTAATGGCGATGAAATGAATCTCGGTCTCGGGCAGAGTCTGGTGGACTCTTGCAACGAATCGTTTGAAGTCTCGCAGAATGATTCGGGCGGTTTTTCCCTTTGCGACGTCATTGTCTCCCGCGTACAGGAAGATTTTGGACGGTTTGTAGGGCAGCACGATTCGAGGTGCGTAGTAGAGGCTATCGACAATCTGGGAGCCGCCAAAACCTCGATTAATCGTCGGAACGTCAGGGAAGTCCGTCTGCAAGGTTTTCCACATGCGGATGCTTGAGCTCCCGATAAAGAGCACGCTGGACTCCGCTGGCGGTGAAGATTGATCCGAGGTTTCGAACGCTTGAATGGCCTTCTCCCACTTGGAGCTGGTGGGTTCAATCCGACTGAGATAGCCCGTTGTGCATCCCCAAAGGAGAAGGGCGGTCACTGCAGCCGAGCAGTTTTGGATTGCCCGTGATCGTCGAAGGGGGCCTTGCGGTATCATTCTTGGTTATCTGCAATCTCTGGGGCATACCAATCGCCTCGCAGCCAATCTGCTAGCAATCCGATTTCTCGAGCGGAAAGCACTCCATCGGGCTCGAACGGCGGCATGCGGTCGTTTGATTCTCCGTAGTGGCTCTCTTGAGTTGGATCAGAAATCATTTTCACGAGCCATTCTCGAGAGCCGTAACCCGTTAAGTCTGGTGCGGTGGCATCCTCGTCTTCGAAATGGAACTCATGACAATCGGCACAGCCAATATCGTCCAGAAGATGATCCTTGCCGGCAGCGATTTGATCTGCGTCCGCCAAGTCTTGCTCAGCCTGAGCGGGGAGAGCGGCCTCGGCAGAAAGGGCCATGATCGCCTTTGCTAGCTGGGCTTTCTCTTCGTCGTCGAACTTCGAGACTTTTCGGTTGAGGAATTTTGCCATCTTGCCATCGGCGAATTTGGTCTTACCAAAGAATTTATCGCTGGCAAAGTGTTCAGGACTGAGGAGCTCGGTGAGCCAGGCACGGGATGCAAAGCCCTCGAGGTCTGGAGCTGAAGCCTCGTCTGCGATGTCGTGACCCTGTCCGTCATGTCCCCCGTAGCGGTGGCAACTGGCGCAGTGGGCGGCAAAAAGTTTGGGGCCTTGGGTGAGCGGATCTTCCCGAAGCAAGGTGACGGCTCCATTGACAGGAATGCCGGTTGGGGCCATCGCCAACACCTTGACTCGTTCTGCGGCTTCCTCGGCAGCTTTTACGGCAAGGATGTAATCCTGCTTAGAGCGGTCCTCATTGATCGCTTGAACGGTGAGGAAGGCGATGCCTCCCAACAAGCCATACATGACCAAGAGGTTGAAGGCATGGCCGATGCGCCATCTTCCGATGAAGGGCATGAGGCAAATGAATCCCATGACGGCTCCCGGGATGACTAGCGCGCCATAGATTTCCTTCTCGCCGGGGAAGTATTTCAGGAACTGGAAAAGGAAGAGGAAATACCACTCTGGACGGGCTGCGGCATAGGGTTCGGACGGCTCTGCTGGTGCTCCCAAGGATGCGCCCAGATGGCCATCCCCGAGAATCTGACCTTTGACGACAAACAGGAGAATGAAGGCAAAAACGGCGAGGCAGGCGACTGCATCCTTGAGGACCTGGTCCGGCCAGAACATGGCGTCAGGTCGTTTGAGTGGCTGTTTTGGCGTGATGCCATGACGTCGGAACAGGTAGATGTGACCGGCGATGAGCGCGACCACTGCAGCGGGCAGTATCCCCGCATGGAAAGCGAAGAACCGAGTCAGAGTGTGGTGGCCGTATTCCGCGCCCCCCACAACTAGTTTCTCTAGTCCCGGACCGATCACCGGGGTGATCGCCATGATGCTCGTGGTCACCTTGGTTGCCCAGTAGCCCTTTTGATCCCAGGGCAAGAGGTAGCCGGTGAGAGAAAGCGCCAGGACGAGATTCAGGAGTCCGATTCCAAACCAGAAATTGATCTCACGCGGAGCCTTGTAAGCTCCATCAATGATGACCTGAAGGAGATGAAGCACCAAAAGGATGTTCATCGCCTGAGCTGTGTAGTGGTGAACTCCCCGAAGGAGCCAGCCGAAGGACATCTCATACTGGATGTAGAAAACGCTTTCCCAAGCCGTCTGCGCACTCGGACTGTACGCCATCCAGAGCATGATTCCGGTGACGACCTGAACGAAGAAGGTGAAGGTAAGGGTGCTTCCCCATACGTAGCGCCATCGAGCGCCGCCGGGTATTCTCTCAAACAGGACCTCAGTAATGAGCTGTTTGAAGCCGGTTCGGTTGTCTAGCCAATTGATCATAGAGGCACCTTAGATTGCTGGGTGTTTCTCCGCGTGTCCGGCCTGGAATTTCTGGTATTGAACCCAAACTTCGTCCCCGTTCTTGACCTCAACAACGAGGGAGTCGAGACCTCGTGGGCTTGGGCTATTTGGGTCTTGCACGGATCCATCAATATTGAACCGGCTGTTGTGGCAGGGGCAGAGGTAATTCTTCTCATCGCTCCGGTAGTCGACGAAACATCCCGCGTGAGGGCAGGCGACGTTGAAGGCTTCCACGGTCGTCTCATCGGTCCGGCGCAAATACACGGCACCAATGGGAACATTGCGGAACCGGTTCCAAGCGTCGGAACGGTTCGTGAGAACGGAGAACTTGCGCGGGATGCCATCGGCGGGAAGGGCTGCGAGAGAGGTGACGCGGATCGGTTTTCCGAGTGTTGATTTCCTCCGCAGCGGGTCCAAGAGCACTCCTAAGCCTGCTAAGGGTGGGATAATGCCGGCCAGGAGTGCGGTGATCCCGGCTAAGAAACTAGTGAGAAATCCTCTTCGGGTCTCGACAGGGGGAGCCTTTTCGTTGTCCATGAGTTTTAGCGATCCATCATCAGGTTCACGTTGCAAGAGATCGAGAGTTCTAGGTCTCTTGGGTGGGCTTGCGGTATCAGAGAGATTTTCAGCCCGAGGGCGCGCGGCTCACCTTTCTTCCGATTGATGACTAAAAGCCTGTTGGATAATGACTGAAAAGGCAACTCGGAATCTTGAGCTGTCGACTCTTCGGTGTCAGAATACCCTGGTGTCAAATAAGGGGCGACAATGGACCGGGTTACGACGCTTCTTCAAGAATCGACCGGCGTCGATCGGAGCGGTCTACCTTTTGGCTCTGCTTGTCTTGTTCGTTGGCTTCTCAGTTTTTCCCCGACATTCTTCGACCTTGTTGACGGAGCATCAGTTCACGGCCCCTTCCTGGACCTTTTGGATGGGGACGGATGTCCACGGACGAGACCTGTTTGCGAGAACGTTGTTTGGCCTTCGGATGTCCCTGCTGGTTGGCTGTTGTGGAGCGGTAGTCAGTCTTGTGATCGGGACGATTTGGGGCAGCGTCTCGGCCTACTTGGGGGGATACAAGGATAGTCTCATGATGCGAATCGTGGATGTTCTATATGCCATGCCTTCGATTATTTTTGTGATTGTGTTGATGGCGGCCTACGACGGAGTTGCTGGTCCTTTGGTAGAACGTTTTCTGGGCTGGGGGGGCGCCGAGGACACTGCGAGAGCCTCATCCTGGATTCGGTTGCTTGTGCTTTACGTCGGCTTGGGAGCGGTTTCTTGGTTAACCGTGGCAAGAATTGTCCGTGGAGAGGTGCTGGCCTTGCGAGAAAGGACGTTCGTGAAGGCGAGTCAGGTTTTAGGTGCTTCTTCTCGCAGAATCCTGGTGAAACACATTTTGCCGAATCTGGTGGGAGTCTTGATCGTGTATCTTACCCTTACCATTCCAACGATTATTCTCTACGAATCGTTTCTAAGCTTCCTCGGTTTGGGGATTCAGCCACCGTATGCGAGCTTGGGAAGTTTGATCGCCGATGGCGCCCAACAAATCAATCCCATCCGAATCTATTGGTGGATGATTGTTTTTCCGGGAGGTGCGCTTGTCCTGACGCTCTTGGCTCTGAATTTAGTGGGAGACGGGATGCGTGATCTCTTCAATCTTCGCTCGTCGACCTCCGAGAATTAGGTTCGTCCTCCAGATCGTCTTCTTCATCCGGAGCGTCCTCTGAGAACGGATTTGAACTGCGGGGTAGCAACGACGGTCTCAGCCGCGGGATGTGTTTGATGGTTGCGACCGCATAGAACCACGGAACAACGAAGTGGAGGAGTGTGGCGAGAAGGAGGCCCAGGAGATTTAAGAGATGGAATCCGTAGAGCAGAATCGCGAGCGTCATGATCAAGGACCCGGGGATCAGGACACTGCCGGCGAGGCGCCAGGTCTTCCAAAACTCACAGCGACGATCGCGAAAATAGGCCAGAATGATCATAGGAAGCACGTAAGCGCTGGCGAGGATGGTCCAGGTTGCCAGGAGACTCCCCATGATGAATCCGAAAGCCACCACAGTGTAGGGCACTTTTCTGGCTTTCCACCACGGTTTCAGGAACGCGGGCGCCAGATCGATCATGGTGTCCGCTGGATAGGGCACCGCGAGATGCCCGAGGAGGGAATGAAACCGAAGTTCTTGTGGGGTGATCGTGACCTGGAAATCTGCGGTCAAATTTCCGTGTTCTTGAGTCGCTCCCGTTGCGACCACTGAGAGGAACCCATTCTGGGCATGAACTGGATCGCCCTGGGGTAGAGGGTGCACTTCCCCCGCATCGAGAAGGAGGGTGTTTGGGAACGACTCGACGCTCTCCTCGATGATGGGAATCCATCGGGCATGAATGAACCACAAGCAAGTCGCTGCCGCGATGCCGGCGAGGAAGAGCCAGGTCACGAGTAGCCAGGGCGCTGACTTTCTCGCGAACGCTACCGTGCCGGGCAAAGTGACCGGAAACGGGAGAGCGTCTATCGAGTCGTGACCGTCAGGTGCCATTCTTGCCTTCTGATTAAACCCGCGATGCTACGCGGTGATATGGGCATCACGCGCCCTCATTTGCTGGGGGTGTCGGATCTGCTGGCGGGGTGGGAGGTGTCTGCGGAGAGGGGGGAGCCGCTGGAGGAGGTTGCTGGCCAGGCTTGTTGGCTTGGGGCGCAATCGCGACGACCAGTGGAAAGCGTAACTTCATGACCTCATCCACGACGACTTCGACGAAATACGTTCCTGCTTCCTTGAACTCAACTTGACCGAACAGGGACACGTTTGTGGCATGGCTCGATGCGTCTCGCAGGGCGAACTTCACTTCGCTCTTGCGGATCACTGTCGTCTGATCTGGAGCGATCAGGCGCACGGACTCGGTAAACGAACCCACTCCGGCAGCCCACCGGTTGAAGACACAGAGTTTGAGAGCGGTGATCGGAACTTTGGGCACGCGAATGAGTCCAATCACGCCAATGATGATGAAGTTTCCATTGGCTTCTTGGCGGACGTCTTCGCAGAGGAGCGAGCTTTGTAGGTCTGGTAAGATTCTAGAGGGTTCCATTTATTAGGAGGTTGCTATCGATGTAATTGGGTTGATTGGAGATGATTGAGATGTGCCCAGGAGTTTGTCGACCGGAGAGCGAAGGGCTGTGCTATCCTTGCTGCAGCGAGGCTGCGCGGACTGTGTTACGCATTAACATCGCGATCGTCATGGGCCCAACGCCTCCCGGGTTGGGGGTGATTTTTCCGGCGATGGGTTGAATTGCGTTGAAATCAACGTCCCCAACGAGGCGAGAACCGTTTTTGGCCGTTGGATCGGCGACGCGGTTGACGCCTACGTCGATGACAATTGCTCCGGGCTTAACCATGTCCTTCTTGACGAATTCGGGCACTCCCATGGCAGCGATAAGGATATCTGCGGATTGGCAAATGTCGCTGATGTTGGGGGTGCGCGAGTGGCAGACCGTCACTGTGCAATTGGCGTCGTTGGCTTTCTGAACGAGGATTGCAGCCATGGGTTTGCCGACGATATTGCCGCGTCCCAGAATAACAGCGTGTGAACCGGGAATGGTGTGGCCGGACCTTCGTAAAAGCTCATGCACGCCGGCAGGGGTGCAAGGAACGAAACCAGTGTTCTCACCTAGCATCAACTTGCCCACGTTTTCGGGGTGGAATCCATCCACGTCCTTGTTCGGCAGGACGGATCCGAAGATGATGGTTTCGTCGATTTGGGGTGGTAGCGGGGCTTGGATGAGAATGCCGTGGGTTTCGGGATCTTGGTTGAGTTCGGCAACCAGCGAGAGAAGTGAATCTTGGGTCGTATTCTCCTCAAGAATGATTGTCTTGGAGTTGATGCCGAGCTTTGCGGCCGTCTTTTCCTTCATCCCCACGTAGACACGAGAGGCAGGATCTTCGCCAACGCGGACGAAAACGAGGCGAGGCTTAATCCTCTGGGCGTTCAGAGAAGAAACGAGCTGTTTCGTCTCTTCATTGATTTCGGCGCTGATCTTGCGACCGTCGAGAAGATTTTCCACCGTCGTTCTACTCTAAGATTCTGAGCTGTTCCACTTCGATAACTGGAATTCTGGGCCAGCGAGCATCCACTGCCTCGGTTCCCACAACCCGGATCTTTCGGCCCTCGTAGGGCTTCAGGGCGCGGGGGCCCGTTCCGAGATCGACTTGGAGTTTTCCTGTGTAGAGGTAATTGATGGTGGTCCCCGTGCGTGGATCATCCAGGCGATGATAAGTCGGAGCCTGAATGTTCCTTGATCGTTTCACAATGCCGTCGCGAGTGATCACTCGCTTTAACTCAGTGGCAAGCTCCTCGGAGATGACGGGCTCGGGTGAAGGGGTGACAATATCTGTAGAATCGATGATTGGCTCAATGGGGGTGAACTCGAAATCAGGCGGCGTGGAGATCGCTTCAGCTGGTTTGGATGACTCGATTCGGTCGAAGAGACTCTCTTCAGAAGTGACGCTCGGGGGAGGGGAAACAACGGGAGTCTGTGTGGGCCTACTCTCTTGGACAGGGACGATGGTCCGGGCGGGAGCTGGACTGACTGGGCTGGGTGCTGTTTGGGTGGACTCGTCTACGATCAATTCTGGGATCTCTCCCTCTGCGCTAATCTCAGCGATCGGCTCGGGACTTGTTTCAGGCTCAATAATCTCGGCGGCCTGTGCCGTTGACGACTCACGCAAGAATTCCGAGGCGACGTAGGCCACCGTCGCATCGAGAGGCTGAATCGCCGTCCAGCCAGCCGAAACTCGGATGGGTTGCACGGTAGTGCCTCGCTCAATGCGTCCTACGACCGAAAAATTCTGCCCAGGCCCAGCTCTCACGTTCAATCGTGAGGCCTGGACTTGGTTGTTCGTGTCGAGATATTCGGAGGAAATCCAGAGTTCGGTGGATGAGGGAATCTTAATACGAAACCAGTCCTTGGGCTCATTCGGCTGGGGGTCGTTCAGATTGATTCGATCCAGGATGGTGACTTTATCGCCGGTATTGAGTTGGTGGATGACTTCACTCGCAATACTGGGCCGCGTTCGAACGTTGACGCGTTCGTTCAGTACGACGCCCTCGGCCCCAAGAGCCGCGAATTGGAGCGTCGCTGAAAGCCACCAAATCAGAGTTAAGTAGAATGAGCCATGCCGTTTCATGCTTCCCAGAGTAGAGAACGCCAATGACAGTCTGTCAATGCCTCAAGGATGCTCTTATGCCTGATTTTAGCGTATTTTGGCTGGGCTCGAGGAATTCTGTGTGCTGTCGATGAGTGGGGGGCGTAGGGATCTTGAATGCACTCCGAAGTCGATTTGGGAGCGGATATTCGCGGTAGGTAAAAGGCTCTTGCTTCGTGCTCGATCAACGCTACAGTGCGGTCATGAGTTGTCGTCCAATTATTGCTCTGTTCTGTCTGCTGACTGTTGTGCCTTTGTCCGCGCAGGTCACTGTAGAACTCGATTTTGAGAAGGAGTTCTACATCGCTGACGAGACGATGATTGCGAATGTGCGGGTCACCAATTTTTCAGGACAGACACTGCAGTTCGGAGATGACAATCACTGGTTGATGTTTTCCGTTGAGGCGAAGGACGGATTTTTGGTGGATGAGGAGGGAACGCCCAATGTGACTGGTGCCTTCGAAATCCCCAACGCATCGCGAGGCACGAGGCGGGTTAATCTAGCTCCCTATTATAAAATGAGGACTCCGGGGCGCTACCATGTCACGGCAACGGTGTTTTGCCGGCAGTTGAAAGAAGTTCTGAAGAGTACGCCGGTTGAGGTCAACATCATCCGAGCGACGACACTTTGGGAACGGGACTTTGGCGTGCCCAGCGAGGGCGCTGAGGGGTATGAAGTGAGGAAATACTCGTTGATTCGTGCTTTGAATAAGAATCAGCTGGAACTCTACATCCGGGTGGCGATGCGTGATAATACCAAGGTTTTTGGGGTTTTTTCCGTTGGGAACATCGTTTCGTTCGGATCTCCTGAGGCCCAGCTGGACCGTTTAAGCCGGCTTCACCTTTTGCAACAGTACGCGGCTCGATCTTTCCGCTACCTGGTTGTGACGCCTGACGGAGAGTTGATGACCCGGCATCGCTATGATTACACCAATTCCCGACCTAAATTAGCAGCTGAAGCGAATAATCTCATTGGTGTGAGAGGAGGCATTCGTGTGCCTGCTGAGACGGACTTACCGCCTTCCTTGCGAACCTTTGACAAATACGACGATAGCATCGCGCAGTCGAATCTCAACGACGGAAGTGCTGCACCCGCTCAGGTGAAGTAGGCTTTCACTCTTCTTTCTAGAGCGATCGGGCTTTGCAACTAGCGGCCTGGTATCGATCAAAACCCAGGCCTCGGAACTGCCAGGATCGGCCGAGGCGATACATCCGGCTCTGAAGCCCGTTGGCTTAGTGAACGAACAGTTCTGCTTGGTGCGTGTGGAGGTGGAGAATCTTTGCAACTGCTTCTTCTAGGGAGGGGAGGACAAAGTCTCGATGTCCCGAGCCATTCTTGTCGGATTCAATCATCATTGACGTGATTCCCACTGCCTGAGCCGCGGCAGCATCTTGCCAACGATCGCTGACAACGTAGGAGTGATTGATGTCGAGGCGATGTTCAAAGGTTGCCTCACGGAATTGACCCGGACGGGGTTTCCGGCACGGGCAGTCGTCGGCCTCCGAGTGAGGGCAGAATAGAAATTGGTCGACCGGGAGCTTGCGTCGAAGGATGGTGTGCATCAGTTCCAGTTCTCGGCGCGACAAATCCCCGTTGGCGATTCCGGGTTGATTGGTAGTGGCAATTACGAGGAGGCCTGCCTCCTGAATCTCTTGCAGTAGCGGTAGAATCGAGAGATTCACCTCCATTTCCTCAACCTTGTATGGAGATCTCTCCGTCCCGTTTTCGACGACGTGATTAACTAGGAAACCGTCCCGTTCGATGAATACCGCTGATTTCATACAAAATTGTAAGAAGCATACGGTTTGCCGAAATCGAAAATAAGAGCATTTTTCGTCGCGTTCCGACTCCAGCTAGGGTCTCTACGGTCGAAAACGGGGTGTTTTGGCCATATTCTAAAGAATAGAGCCAGCTCACTTGATCGCCTTAGACGCGCGGATTTCTTTTCTGAGAAAGCCGTAGAGCTATTCGAAGAGATCTTCTCGATCGAGGACCCGACCTTGAATCATCCGGGCCACGGGGACTGCGCGAACGATGGCATTCTTTTGTGTTTGGCCCCGGAATCGCTTGAGTTCCACTCGACAAGCAGCCATTGATTCGCCATTGCGGTCTTTGACAGGGAGTGTGACCAGCACGGTTTTCTTATTCTTCTTGTAGTAGATCTTTCCCCGCTTGATGGAATCTAGGATGGCCTCATCGGCGGCCTGGCCGATTGTCCCCAAGTCTGTTGCTGCGATCTTTGTCGGGGGATTGGAATCGGTTTCGCTGGCGAAGATGGATACATTTACGAGACGGTCATATTTTTCCATGATTTGACCAATCAGACGCTGGGCTGGAGCAATCTTGGGGCGGTAGCGAATCTTCGTGCCGCCGAAATATCCGGTTGTGTCCAATTCAGTCCAGTAGCCGATCTTTCCGGACTTGAACTCGGTATCGGTCAAGGTTGGGATCTTATTGTCCTCTCCCAAGCTCAGGTTGATGTTAGGGCCTTTGCACTCGATATTGAGGGTGATCCATTCGTCTGGCTTGATTGTGATTCGATTTCCCAGGGGTTCTTGCTCCTGTCCGTTGACAACTTTCCTGAAGTAGTAGAAGCCATTCATTGTGTCGACTCGAAAGGAGTAGTAGTTGTTGGGATCCTGCCACCGGAAGACGATGCCGAGTGTTTGAGATCTCAGTCCATCCAAGATTTTGACCTGAGAGGTGAGCTCGAAGTCATCAAAGCTTTCGCCTTCGTGAATCAACATCGGAAACCGAGGGCTCTCGAGACTCTCGGAAAATTGACCAATGACTTTCTTGCGATTGGTATTATTGGCCAGGGGCGAGATTTTTTGCATGGCGGAAGGCAAACCAGCCATGATGACCTTCCATTCGCCTGGCTTTCCCTTACCCGCTAAGTAGGCCTTGAAGCCGCTCGGAACAGAATCTAGGGGCGAGTCAATCGGCTCGAGATCGATTTCGGCACCCTGGATTTGAGAAATCAGCAGGATTGGGAGTAGGGCATGACAAAGCAAATGCTTCATATGGGCTAAAGGCTAGCAGATGGCTCGCTCTTCCTGAAGGCAATTTGTGATGAACCAGGCCGATTGGGGAGGGGGAGATGGCAATCGATCGTCGGCTCCCGGCGCGGATTTTGATTGGATGCTGGGATTCGCAGCTTTCTCTTGCAAACTGCTCGTTCATCAATAGATTAACCGACTCATTTGTTGACACGCTGACGATGAATAAACTCGCTATAGAGCTCGTGGCCTTTGCGCCCGCCCCCACGCAACCGGGGCAAGAACCACCCCCATTTTGGGTGAGCATGGTGCCTTTAATGGCGCTTATGGTCATGCTTTATGTCGTCATGATTCGGCCTCAGCAAAAGAAAGCTCGGGAGCACAACGATCTTCTATCTCGGTTGAAAGTGGGGGACAAGATTGTCACCTCTGGTGGGATTGTGGGAACAGTCGTGAGTTTGAAGGACAAACACGTTGCGATCCGATCAGCCGACACGAAGATGGAAATCTTGAAGAGTGCCATTTCTGAGGTGTCTGAGAAGAATCCGAGCTAACAGATTTACACGTAATTCATGAAATCAGGATACTATTGGAAGTGGTTCTTCGTCGTTTTTGTGGTGGCATGGGCGATTACCGAAATGTCGCCGCCTAAGAGCCAGAACCTCGTCGACTATTTTGCCCTTCATGTGGATCGTGGCGATGGGACCCAAACGGAGGCGATCGACGGCATTATTTCCGCCGCTCGAGAGCTCGAGGAAGCCAATCCGGGCCGCGAATATGCCAACTTGCTCGATGCCGTCGGGACAACGGATCTACGACCCTTCTTTCCTTCCATTAACACGGATGACGAGGATCAGCCCAACCGGGCCATTTTGAATGCACTTCAGGCAGAGGCAGCAGGGCAGATTCGCCTGGGCTTGGATCTCCAGGGTGGCATTTCTTTCCTTGTCGCCATGCAGACAAACAAGCTCCGTGCCGACCAGGAAAAGTCCGTGGTGCTTGAACAGGCAACTGAGGTTCTAAGAAAACGAGTTGATAAATTTGGTGTGGCAGAACCCAGCCTCCAACCCGTTGGGGATGACCGGATTCTCATTCAGTTGCCCGGTCTGTCTGAGGTTGACTACCAAACGGCGCGGGAAACGCTGACAAAGGCGGCGTTTCTTGAGTTTCGCTTGGTTCACGAGCGAAGTGCTCAGTTGCTCGCAGAAGGAATGCTGGCTCCGGGTTACGAAATCCTGAGCGAAAAGGTCAAGGATCCAGGTGTGAACGGCGTTGAGCGCACGGTTGAATACTTGGTGAAGAAGAAACCCGAGCAGGGGCTCACTGGGAAGCACTTGGCTCAAGCGGGTGTGTATCCAGATCCGATGACTGGACGTCCAAAGATCGACTTCCAAATGACCTCGGAAGGGGCAAGCCTTTTTGCTGATGTTACCTCTAATAACACTGGACGACAGTTGGCAATCGTCTTGGATGGCGAGTTGAAGTCGGCGCCGACCATCCGGCAGCCAATCATGTCGGGCCGTGGAGAGATTTCGGGCAATTACGATCTGAAAGAAGCCTTCTCGTTGGCGAATGTGTTGGAAAACCCGCTCGAGGCTCCCGTTGCCATCATTGAGGAACAGTCAGTTGAGCCTACCCTCGGACGAGATTCAATTCAGTCGGGCGTCAAGGCTTCAATCGTGGGACTGGTTCTTGTGGCCGGTTTCATGGCGGCTTACTACCTCCTGGCGGGAATGATTGCTAATTTCGCATTGCTCTTAAACCTCGTGATTCTGCTCGGTGTGCTGTGCTCGGTGGATGCGACTCTCACGCTTCCGGGTATCGCGGGTATCGTGCTCACGATTGGTATGGCGGTTGATGCCAATGTGCTGATTCTCGAACGTATTCGCGAAGAGCTCATGGCTGGTAAATCGACCCGTGGCTCTGTGGACGCGGGTTATGGCAAGGCCTTTGGAACGATCTTTGATGCGAATGTCACGACGTTGATTGCCTCGGTGATCCTGATCTTCATGGGTAAAGGGCCTGTTCAAGGATTTGGTGTGACGCTGACCATTGGTATCCTTGCTAGTATGTTCACGGCTCTCGTCGTGACTCGCTTGGTTTTCCAAGGCTTGCTCGGTTCTGGGATGCTGAAATCCGTTTCGATGCTCAAGCTGGGAATTCTTCACAACCACCAGTTTGATTTCATGCGACTTTGGAAGCCGTGGTTTGCCATCTCATGGGGCTTGATCATTATTGGACTCGGCGTTGGCTTGGTTCGGGGTGGTTCCGTTCTGGGGGTTGATTTCGCTGGGGGTGATGCTCAGAAGTTTGAGTTTCAGCAGGCTGCTCCGGTGAGCGAACTTCGGTCCGCCATCGAAGAGCTTAATATCGGAGAAGCCAAGATTGCTTATCAGCGAAGCCTTGGATCTGGCACCGAAACCTTGGAAATCACGAGTGCTGCAGGCACGAGCGACCAAGTCGTGACTGTGTTGAAGGAGAAGTTCCCTGACAGTGGTTTCAAGGTGATTGGAACGAACAAGGTTGGAGGGATTGTTGGAAAAGAGATTCAGAAATCTGCCATTATTTCAATCGTCCTCGCTTTGTTTGGTATCCTGTTTTATGTCGCTCTGCGCTATGAGTTCTCATTTGCAATCGGTGCGGTCTTGGCTGTGATTCATGACATTCTAATGACTCTAGGTTGGTTCTTCATGACCGGGCGTGAGCTGAATGCTCCGATGGTTGCAGCGATCCTGACCGTGATCGGTTTTTCAATTAACGATACCATCGTGATCTTCGATCGCATTCGTGAAGACTTGAAGCTGGGCGTTCGGGGAACGTTCCGAGAGATCATGAACGCAGCGCTGAACAAGTGTTTGAGTCGAACGATCATTACTTCGGGAACTACCTTCTTGGCGGCGGCCTCTCTCTTCCTGTTCGGTGGTAGCGTGATCAATGATTTCTCATTCACGTTTTTGATCGGAATCATTACTGGGACTTATTCCAGTATCTATATCGCATCATCGATTGTGTTGTGGTGGACGAAGGGTGAAAAACCCGATCTTTCCGAAACATCCCCTGATGTGGTGCTTGCCGCTGGGCCGGCCGATCAAGGCGCTTAACACTGGGAATAGTCCCTTTTCAATAGCTTCCGGTGCCATTGAGCGCCGGAAGCTTTTTTATTGCTCTTCATTCCTATTATAGCCTTGTTAGATCTAATGGGGCGGCGCATCCTTTTGGTCTTCAATGAATTTTCGATGGTCCATAGCCCCCCAAAACGAATCTGAGGCGGCGCTATTGGCTCGAGAGTTAGGCGTCTCAATCCTGCTGGCGCAATGTCTGATCAATCGAGGGCATCGCGACATTGAGGAAGCGAAGCGCTTTTTGAAACCTAAACTCAAGGACCTCGCGCATCCACTCGAAGTGCCAAACATGGACCAGGCAATCGAGCGTCTGTTTGATGCACGAGATGCGGGGGAGAAGATCGTCATCTTTGGGGATTATGATGTGGATGGAGTCACGTCGACAGCTT
Organism: uncultured Verrucomicrobiota bacterium; assembly: GCA_964342405.1. Lineage (GTDB taxonomy): Bacteria > Verrucomicrobiota > Verrucomicrobiia > Limisphaerales > AAA164-E04 > UBA2970. The sequence goes on from CAYFGX010000007.1 coordinate 82,871, forward strand.
TGTTGATTGAGGTTTTAGAGGAGTTCGGATGGGACATCAGTTCCTACCTTCCGCATCGGATGAACGAGGGATATGGGCTCAGTTTGACGGCCGTGGAAAACTGTTTATCGAAGTTCTCGCCATCCGTTTTCTTGGCGGTGGATTGTGGCTCAACGGCGGGAGAAACGATCGACTACCTGAATGGCAAGGGCGTGGACGTGATCGTGCTCGATCACCATCAGATTGCCAGCCCGCCGCCCAAGGCGATTGCTCTTGTAAATCCTCAGGTCAATGGGGGCCTCTACTGCGAAATGAGCTCTGTGGGGCTCGCATTTAAAATGGCGCATGCAGTCATCATGCGTTGCCGCGAGCGGAACCAGCCGCCTTCTTCTCACGACTATGATTTGAAGCCTTTGCTGGATTTGGTGGCTCTGGGAACGGTTGCAGATCTCGTGCCTTTGATTCGAGAGAATCGAATTATGGTGACGTCCGGGCTCAATCGATTGAACCAGACGCGTCGGGCCGGTTTGCTTGCTTTGATGGAGGTGGCGCAGGTTCGAGACCAGATTGGAGTGTTTGAGATCAGTTTCCAACTGGGGCCGCGGATCAATGCTTCTGGCCGTTTGGAGAACGCAATGGCCTCGTTGAACTTGCTGTTGTGTTCCGATGTTGAATCAGCCAAGCAACAGGCCCTTGAGCTTGATGCTTGCAACCGCGAGCGACAACAGATCGAGAAGGGCATCGCAGACAAGGCAATCTCGACAGTTCGAGATCAGTTTGATCCAGACAATGATTTTGTCATTGTCCAAGGGAGCATGGATTGGCACGTCGGGGTTGTCGGGATTGTTGCCTCGCGTGTATTGAGAGAGTTCTACCGGCCCACCATCATTCTGGGTGGCGAGGGTGCTGAGCTCCGAGGCTCCGGCCGGAGTGTGGAAGGGTTTGATTTGGCTGAGGCCCTTCGTGAGTGTGATGACTTGCTGGTTCGTCACGGTGGCCACGCCATGGCGGCTGGGCTTTCAATCGCACCCGAGAATCTCCCTGCTTTTCAGGAACGTATTAACGCCTTTGCTAAGCAGAACCTAACTCAGGAATGTTTGACCCCCGTAGTCAATCTGGACGCTGTGGTCGATTTGGGTTCGATGCGCCTTGAGCAAATGGAGGAGTTGATGAAACTGACGCCCTTTGGGGCAGGGAATGTGCCTCTCCAGTTCGCCGTGAAAGATGTCGTTTTACAGAGTCTCCCACACCGGATGGGGAAGGATGGTCAGCACGCAAAGTTTTGGGTGACGGATGGCGAGGTGAGTAACGAGGTGCTTTGGTGGAACTGTGGGAAGCAGGAATTACCGGTAGGACATTTTGACCTCGCCTTTGCCCCGCAGATTAACGACTACAACGGTCGGCGATCCATTCAGCTCAAGCTCCTTCATTGGCGGCCTGCCGGCGGTGAAAGCTGAACAATGAGTGCCTCCTGCCGTTGAGGAGAGGTGAGAGGTGAGAGAATCAGTCAGATGAGGTGAGATTGATGGTCTCAAGCTCGACTTCTGATGGTTCATCTTGAAAGACGACGACAACAGCGTGGAAGCGGTCGTCTCTCCATTGATCTTCCTTTAAGAGCCAATTCTTAACGAACGCCGCAACGGTTCTCCTCGCTTCATCTCGCACGAGTTTCAAGCGCGCTGGATCGTCTGCATATTGAACAAGGGTCGCCGTGAGACTCTTTTCTAAGTCATCCAACTGGTCATCGGCGTTGAATCGACCCCACCCATTCTTGGTAGATTTTTGCATGCGCCCGGTGTGAATACTGGGCGGGATGGTTGGACGAATCCTCGGAGCCGTGACAAGACAAGTCTGGTTGGAAACGCTCAGGTCCCATGGTCCATCCAGTTTGAGGTGATAGCGATAGGTGACGGGAACGCTGATTTCCGAGACGGTTGTTCCGAGGGAAACATAGTCCCACCAGATCTGGAGCTTGTCTTCCGTTCTAAAACGCTCGGTCGAGTCGAGCGTGGCCAGTTCTAATCGGCCAGATCCTGAATTCTCAATCTGGGGGAGGGAAGCGAGGAAAGTGCGGGTGATTGAGCCCTGTTGGAATTTCTCAGCGATTGCTTCCGCCTTGTTAGAGATCGTAGCTGCGAGATCAACCGACTCTTGGACGCTGGATTTCAGGGTTGCCTGACTTTGGCTGAAGATTTGGAACGCTGTCCACGAAATGAGTGCGACCGAGCATAGGAAGACCAAGGGCCATCGCCAGAGGTGCATTGGAGCATGGGGTGCCATGCCTTCGGAGGCGTGGCGTGGCTCGGCACTTGGCTGACTTATGTTCTGTTTTTCCGGTTCGCTCATGCTGAATCTGATCCTCATTCATGAATCGAGCTTAGTCACTCTAGTCGGAATGATCTGGAATCGCAAACGATAGATCACGCTCCTGTCTGTTCCGATGATTCCTTCGTTTGGGCGATGATTCGGGCTGAAGGTCGATAGTTTTGCTTGTACGCCGCTCGAAAATCGCTGAAATTGCCCGCTTTGATGGCCGCTCGAATCTGTCGCATCAGATCCAAATACATATACGTGTTGTGGAGGCTCAAGAGTTTGAGTCCAAGGATCTCTCCGACGTTTAAGAGGTGTCTGAGATAGGCTCGGGTGAAATTCTGGCAAGTGTAGCACGCACAATCGGGCTCAATCGGATCCCAGTTTTCCTTTTCGCGTCCGGCTTTGATGTTGATCGTACCTTGTTTCGTGAAGGCTGTGCCATTTCTGGCCACTCTCGTCGGGAGCACACAATCGAACATATCGATGCCTCGTGCGACCAATTCAACGAGTTGCCCTGGGGTGCCGAGCCCCATAGCATATCGGGGTTTGTGAGCTGGGAGATGAGGCTCCGTTTGCTCGACGGCTCGCATCATCTCAGGCTCGGTTTCTCCAACGCTGACGCCGCCGACGGCATAGCCATCGAAGTCCATTTCCACGAGGGCTTTGGCGCAGGCCTCGCGAAGCTCACCGTGATTACCACCTTGGGCAATCCCGAAAACTAACTGGTTGGGAGCTCGCTCCTGGTCCCGGCAAATGAGCGCCCATCGTAGCGTGCGGTCGACGGCTTCTTGCATCTCAGATACGGGGACGTTGTGGGCCGGACATTGGTCAAAAACCATGGCGATATCGGAGCCAATGGTTCGCTGGATTGCCATGGACTCTCGAGGGCCTAAGAAGAGGGGAGAGCCGTCCAAGTGCGATCGGAAGGCCACGCCGTCGCTCTGGATCTTTCGAATCTTCGCGAGGCTGAATACTTGGAAGCCGCCACTGTCGGTTAGTATTGGGAATTCCCAATTCATGAATTTGTGAAGTCCACCGGCTTTTTCCATGATGTCCATCCCTGGACGAATGGCGAGATGATAGGTGTTCCCGAGTATAATCTGGCTGCCACACTCTAGGAGTTCCCTTTTGTCGAGCGCTTTCACGGTCGCTTGGGTGCCGACGGGCATAAAGGCTGGTGTATCGATACTGCCTCGCGAGGTCGTCAGTCGACCGAGTCGCGCGCTGCTATGGGGATCCGTTTGGAGCAAGTCAAACATGCGCCGTCAGTGTTGAGTGAAGCGAGGGATTGACGCAAGCTCGACTTGCGGGCCATGCGAGAACGGTTCTGTCAACCAGGGATGGTCGCTGGGGGGCATGCAGAGTCGTCGCGAGATCGATCTTGCTTCCTATTGAAGCTCGAGCTGATCTCGCTTGATGGCGATAATCTGTCGCTTAATCCGGAAGGCTTCTTCTTCAGAGTGGGTTGTCGCCAGGATCTTCTCGAGCAATTCTTTCTGTTGCCCTAGCAACTGTCGCCTGTCGGATGGGCGTCCTTCCAGCGTAGCGAGTTGCTGTTTTAGCTGAAGAAGCTCGAGCCTTGTTTGGGTTCGTTCACGTTCCTTTTCGATGTTGGATTCGTTGCTGCGTTTGAGGTGATCTTCTATGAGTGCGATTTCTTCTCTGAGGAGAGATTTTTTAGCCGCCTCTCTGTTCTGGGTGATGGGAGGAGTTTGGGGTTCCGGGAGTAGTTCTAGCTCGTCCTCTAGGATCTGGATTTGCTGTTTGGCATCAATGATCAGGGGATGCTTGTCACGGTAGCGCCGTTGGAGTTGATTCAATTCGCCTTTTTTCTGAACTAACGCGGTTTCTAGTTGGAGTCGCTCGAGGCCTGAACTGAGATTTGGAAAATCCGCTCGGTGGCGCTCATTGATGTGGGCAAGGGTTTGTTCTAAGGTGTCGAGCTTTGCCTTGGCTTCGATAACGCGGGGGAATTTAGGTTTGTAGCGAGTCTGGAGTTCTGCGAGTTGGACGCGCATTTTCTGCACTTCAAGCTCGATCTTGGCTTTGTAGCGTTCGTAGGCGAAGGCTTGTTCTTCGTCGGTCAATGAATCCGTTGTCCTTGAGAGAGCTTTTCGCGTGGTGGCTATCTCTTTTTTCAATACATCCAGTTGATTTTGAATGAGAACCACTTTGGGGTGACGTCCGTTGTAGCGGAGTTGCATCGTCCTCAGCTCTTGAGCGACGCGCCGATATTGCTGCTTCAGGCTATCCAGCTGATTCGATTGAACATCGTAGATCTCCAGGCTGCCGTGGAGTGGTTCAACGCTGCGAGCAATCTGTGGTCTTGATGTGATCGGAACATCCGCCCCTGAGGCTGTGATTGACATGGAATTGAAACCCAAGACGGCAATCAAAGCGTGTAGGGGGCGAGTATTTGATTTCATAGTGCACAAGATCGAGTGGTATTGAATCCTCTTATTTAGAGTGTAGGAGGGGATTCCGCGTTCAATCGAGTTTTTTTGGGCCGTTTTGTGTGGGGGGAATCGATTGAGTGAGCTGGCCGATTGCTGGTGAACGAGGCCATAGATGAGTAGTTTTGCTGGACTTCGAACCCCTTCATCGGACAATAGGCGGGTCTATGAATCCGTTGTTTTCCTATTTGATCTCGACCAATGGAATCGTGAGAGTTTGTTTCGTTGCCTTGGCTGTCCTCGCGGGAGCTCCTCGCGGGTTGGGCGCGGCCGCGGAACCGGTATTTCCCGCTCAAGAGTGGACCGTGGCAACGCCTGCCCAGCAGGAGATGGACGGCAACCGGTTGGTCGCCTTGGATGCCAAGATTGGAGGGCGTGGCGTCGTGGTCAGGAACGGTTACTTGGTGCATTCCTGGGGCACCCTTCAGCGGCGAGGGGACTGGTATAGCGCTTCCAATCCATTGTTGAGCACCTTGTTGTTTTTCGCGATCGAAGAAGGAAGACTGGACGGCGTTCGGCATCTGGTGGCCGACTTTTATTGGGATTTCGATTCAAAGGATCGAGGGATTAGTTTTTGGCACTTGGCTAATATGACCAGTGGATACTCTCGGCCCGAACCGGCCGGGACTGCCTTCGGTTTCAATCAATATGGAATCCAGTTGCTCCAAATGTCCTTATTCGATCGTGTATTCAATGCGCCTCCAGTTGCTGTTCTACTTCAGCGTGATCGTCTCGGTCCCTTGCAATTCCAAGACCGTCCCGTGTTTCGCGAACGAACCAACACGCTCCTGGCCTCGGTTCGTGATTTTGCTCGTATAGCCTGGTTCTGGTGTCAGAAGGGAAAATGGGGAGAGCGCCAGTTGCTTCCGAAACATTATTTTGAGGAGTATTGTCGCCCTCAGGTTTCTGATGAGATCGCACTGACGGCGGATGTCGAAGCGAATGACTATCTCCATATAGGAAACTATCGCAATGAGAGTGACTACTTTGGTGATTCAGGGCCGGGAGTCTACGGGTTTCACTGGTGGTTCAATGCTCAGAAGGGACAAGGTCGAGAGGGACTTGTATGGCCTGATGCGCCCGAGGATACGATGCTGAGTGTGGGGATTCGGGGAAATGTCGCGGTCATCATTCCGAGTCTGAATCTTGTCCTCGTGAGTGCCTTTTCCGATTGGGGGAGTTTCGCTCCTGACGATCCCGATTCACACTTCAACGAATTCTTGGGCGAGTTAGTCGGTGCGGTACAGTAGGCGGTGACCGCCCATTTGGTGAGGTGGCTGTGTCGTAGTAGTGAGCCGTTCCCGATTTTCCTGCTCAGAGACCGTCTCTTTGTCACTGTTCTTGAATCGCTGTGGCAGGGACGCTAATCTACGGGCCTTCTATGAGCTCCACATTCTCCCGTACGGCTATCCTCGACAGGTTTCGAAACAAAGTGTCCCAAGGGCTTCCAATCATTGGGGGGGGCGCTGGCACAGGCATTTCAGCAAAGTGTGAAGAAGCCGGTGGGATTGATCTCATCGTCATCTATAACTCCGGGCGCTATCGGATGGCAGGCCGGGGTTCGTTGGCGGGGCTGATGCCGTACGGAAACGCGAATGCGATCGTCAAGGAGATGGCGTTTGAGGTGATCACGGCGGTCAAAGAAACTCCCGTCCTTGCGGGTGTCTGTGCAACGGATCCCTTCATGATGCGGGATTTATTTCTCCGTGAACTCCAGGAACTTGGCTTCGCGGGAATTCAGAATTTTCCTACGGTGGGACTGATCGATGGGCTTTTCCGAGCCAACCTTGAAGAAACCGGGATGAGCTACCAATTGGAAGTCGATTGCGTCGCTGCTGCTCGGGAGCTTGATCTATTGACAACCCCTTATGTGTTTGATGCGCGGGATGCCGTGCAGATGACCCAAGCCGGTGCGGATATCATCGTGGCGCATATGGGACTCACCACGAGCGGAACGATTGGAGCCTTGAGCTCGAAAACGCTCGAGGAATGTGTTGCTCTGGTTCAAGCGATTGTCGATGCCGCGAAGGCGGAACGCGACGATGTGTTTGTGCTGTGTCACGGTGGGCCGATCGCGTCGCCGGAGGATGCTCAGTTTATCCTGGATCGATGTCAGGGGATCGACGGATTTTACGGTGCGAGTTCCATGGAGCGACTCCCAACCGAGCAAGCGATTACGTCAGAGATTCGAAAATTTGGGGATCTGAAGCTAACCAGGGCATAGTCATGGGACGTATTGCAGTCATCGGCACTTTGGATTCCAAAGGGCTTGAGCATCAGTTTATCGCCGACGGAATTGCTGCGAAAGGGCATCAGCCTGTTCTGATAGATGTTGGAGGGCTCCATCCTCCAGTCGTCACTCCGGATGTTACCCGCGAGGAGGTGGCGAACGCCGGTGGCGTTGATTTAGCAGCTGTCATCGCGTTGAAAGATCGGGGAGCGCTCGTCAGTGCGATGGCTGAGGCGGCTGCCAGCTACGTGAAGCAGGCGCATCAGCAGCAAGCATTTGATGGGATCATTTCTTTAGGGGGCAGCGGGGGAACGGCCATCGCCACGGCGGCGATGAGAGAACTTCCCATTGGATTTCCAAAGGTCATGGTCTCCACAATGGCGAGTGGGGATGTGCAACAATACGTCGGCGAGAAAGACATCACCATGATCCCGAGTATCGTTGATGTTGCGGGCTTGAATCGCTTCTCGCGGCTGATTTTTTCTCGGGCCATTGGAGCTGTCTGCGGAATGCTCGATGCCGTCCCAACTGAGGACGACGAAAGGCCGATCATTGTCGCGAGTATGTTCGGCAACACGACCGATTGTGTTCAGCAAGCCCAGTCGGTCTTTGAAGCGGCTGGATACGAAGTCCTCGTCTTCCACGCCACCGGCGCCGGGGGGCGCACGATGGAGTCGCTGATCGAGAGTGGGATGGTGAGTGGGGTGTTTGATGTGACAACGACGGAGTGGGCAGATGAACTAGTTGGAGGCGTGTTGGCTGCTGGGCCCAAGCGATTGGAAGCGGCTGCTAAGATGGGGGTGCCGGCTGTCGTTGCTCCCGGTTGTTTGGATATGGTCAATTTTGGAGCGCCCGAATCGATTCCTCCCTCGTATTCAGATCGATTATTCTACCAACATAATCCTCAAGTTACCCTCATGCGTACTTCGGTGGACGAGTCGAGGCAACTGGGCAAGATTCTGGCAACCAAACTCAATCTGTCGACCGGTCCCGTTTCCGTGATTCTGCCCCTCAAGGGTTTGAGCGTGATTGGTGCTGAAGGACAAGCGTTTCATCTTCCTGAAGCGGATCAGGTATTGTTTGAAAGCATTCGGGAGCATCTCAGAGAGGGGATCCCTATCATTGAAGTCGATGCTCTGGTAAATGATGCTGATTTTGCGAAAGTCTCTGCTCAGACTCTCCTCGATCACATTCAAGGCTCCGCGACGAGCTAGGCGCCGTGGGGAATAAAAAAGCCCATCTCCCCGGAGGGAGAGGGCTCTGAAAAAAGGGAAGGTCGTTTTTTCTAAAGATCGGCGTTGTGAGCCGAGAGGTATTCAGCCACGCCTTCTGAAGTTGGCTTCATTCCTGAGTCGCCCTTATTCCAACCGGCAGGACAGACTTCACCGTACTCTTCGACAAATTGAAGGGCTTCGACCATTCGAAGGTGTTCGTCAATGTTTCGTCCCAGTGGGAGATTGTTGACGGACTGGTGCTGGACAACCCCGTCCTTGTCGATGAGAAAAGTTGCTCGCATGGCGACGCCTGCATCTGGATGCTCGATGCCATAGGCCTGCGAAATGGAGTGTTTGACGTCGGCCACGATGGGGAATTTAACCGGACCAATTCCGCCGTTCTCGACTGCCGTGTTCCGCCAAGCATGGTGGGTGAATTGTGAATCGATCGAAATCCCAACGATTTGAACGCCGAGATCAGAAAAAGTCGCGGATCGATGATCCATGGCGATGATCTCGGTCGGGCAGACAAAGGTGAAGTCAAGGGGCCAGAAGAAAAGGATCACATGTTTCCCTCTGAGATCGGATAATTTGAAATCCTCTTTGATTGAGCCATCGGGCATGGCTGCAGCGGCAACAAAATCTGGGGCTTCTCTCGCGACTAATACGCTCATTCTCTGTAGTCCTTTCGTCGTTTTTGACTCGTATTCGGGTTTTTCCTGTCGTGTGGAGGTTCAGGGATCAGACCGATTGTCATCCCCAAAGCATCCGTGACGGATCATCACAAAGGCGCGGAGTCTAGACAGGCCGCTCGTTGCAGGCAAATCGAAATCGATGAAGTTCTTGTTGGAGTATCCTTTCGAGGGGCCGGATCGCCACGATTCACCGTCGTGGGGCGGGTGTAGGGCACTCGGTAGCTTGAGCCAATTTGCGGGAATGGGCTTGGAACGAATCCTGGCGACGGCCTAAAGTATTGCAGTGAACGATGACTATATTGCCCGCAAAGAGCGATGGGCTCGGAAAATGGCGGGAAAATCGCTCTCGAAAAAAGCGACTGATGGACGACTCCCCCCCGGTCAGCATGAAGTGAAGGATTTTCCCGTCCTCGACCTGGGATTGCGCCCTGAGGTCTCGCTGGACGAGTGGTCGCTTCACGTTCATGGTCATGTCGAGCATCCCGTTCGTCTCTCCTGGGCAGAGTTTCAAGCTTTGCCGCAGTTTGAGGATGTGAGCGATTTCCATTGTGTGACGACCTGGAGCCAGTTTGGCATGAGGTGGGCAGGAGTGGCATTCTTCTCCTTGGCAGAACTGGTGAAGCCAAAGTCGAGCGCTTCACACGTGTTTTTCAAGGGATATGATGGGTATTCGACAAACAACCCGTTGGACGTGTGTTTGGATGACGATGTGTTGATTGCTCATAGTTGGAATGATCAGCCGCTGACGCGTGAGCACGGTGGGCCTGCCCGAGTGATCATACCGAAGCGTTACGCCTGGAAAGGGGCCAAGTTTGTCCGGGAAATCGTGTTCTTGGATCGGGATATCCTGGGCTTCTGGGAACTTCGAGGCTACTCGAACACGGCCGATCCCATGACGGACGATCGTTTTGCCCCTTCAAATCTTCCGTGAATTTCTTCCTGAAATCATCCGTCAAAGAGAATAGAGTTAGTGCTTCCAGCACATAGAGAGATCCCGTATTTTTTTGTTATGACATCGCAGCCAATCGCCCCCTCGCTCCGAACCTTTCTTTTTGGTTTTGGCCTCGTTTCCGTGCTGTCGTTTGCCGCCATGGTGAGCGCTGCCGAGAAGGATGACTCTCCTCAGCTGGATGCCGAGGGGTGGAAGCCTCTTTTCGATGGCAAGAGCCTCAAGGGATGGATGATCACAGATTTTGCGGGCCACGCGGAACCTAAAGTCGAGGATGGTCTCATCCACATTCCTGCTGGTCTTGCACTCAGTGGGATCAATCGCACGAATCAGCCTCCTAAGATGAACTACGAGATTACTCTCGAGGCCAAGAAGGTGAGCGGCAACGACTTCTTTTGTTGCCTGACCTTTCCATACGGAGACAGCCATTGCAGCTTTGTTGTCGGCGGATGGGGCGGAGGGCTGGTTGGTATTTCCAGTGTCGATGGAATGGATGCCTCAGAAAATGATACGGCAGACTACATGGTGTTTGAGAAAGACAAGTGGTATCGAATCTCAGTTCGCGTCACGCCGGAGAAAATCGAGACCTGGATCGATAAAACTAAAATGGTGGACTTGGAAACGAAGGATCGCAGAATTGGGATGCGGTTTGGTGAGATCGAGGAATCCGTTCCCCTCGGGATTGCTACCTGGATCACATCGTCAGTGCTTCGGGACCTGCGGATTCGCACTCTTCCAGCGTCCAAGTAGGTTGCTAGCCTGAAGCGGAGATATCTTTGAGGTCCGCTCGGATGGATTCGTAACTGGTGTTGTAGGCGAGGACCTTGTCATTTGGTGAGATGTTCCACTGCTCGCATGCCTGCCGGTAAAGGTCCGGCCACCAGTTTCGGTGCTCGGTCAGTCCGTCTTGTTTCCATTGATTCCAATTCATCAGGACTTTCGACCAGCAGTCGTCTCCGTATTCGACGGCTTTCTTAGGGTCGCCGATTTCCGCAACGTACCAATCTCGCCCTATCCGGGCATGCAGGACTTCATCTGCCCAGTCGTAGTCTTGAAAGAGAGCTGACAGCGGGTTTTTGGACGCGAGGCCTACTTCCCATTCGAAACGTTTGCCGGTCTTGGGCATGAGACCTTGTTCGATGTAGTAAAGAACGGCATGACGTTCAATCGGCTTGAGCTGGGTGTTGAGTGCTAGGGACCATGTGAAGTTCACCATCACTGCCTTCCAATCGATTCCCTGGTCAACGAATCCGACTTCTCCCATCATTGCATGACGGGCTTCATCCCAGAGTTGTCGGGTCATATCCTTATAGTAGTTCCAAGGCTTGTCCGAGGTTTCGTGAATGATGCTTGCCATCATTTCTGGCACGTCAATCTCTCGGAGGCGTTTGTAGAACATCATGAGCGTCTTCGGTTCGGGCTCGAATCGATCGTCGTAAAGGAAGGCTTCGGCGTTCACTCCCATGTTGTAAGGATCCGGGAATCTTTCATCGCGTTTCGGAACGCCGTCGAATTGAAACGGCTTCTGAGAGTAGCAGCGCCAAGCGGGTGAAACATTATCCGTGGCTTGAGTTCCGTTTAGGGATCCTGCGCTGAGGAGGAGAGAGTGGAGTCCGTCTCGCCAAGCACGCATGGGCTCTTCGTGTTCGGGCTTGAGGAGGGCGCGGGCGGCCTCCGCACCGAACTCTTGTAGCTCGCGGAGTTCTAGGAGTGCAAATTTAATGATTCGAAGCGACGGATGGTCCGCTAGGGGGTTGGTTTCTTTGGCGTGCGCTTCGAGTGCCTCCACGAGAGCTGGAATCGCGACCTCGTAGAGGCCGACCAGTCGCTCTTCGGTGGAAGGAGTGGCTAGAATCTCGTCGAAGAAAATCTCAAGCTTGGGATCCGGGACTTTGTCGAGACCGAGAGGAGGTTCCCGCATCTCGCCAATCCTTGATCGGAGTGCCGCGGTGTGTTCAGCGCAAATGTGGGCATGCAAAGAAAAGGCCATCTTAAGTTCGTAGATGGGCTCTGAAGGGATCCATGCATTGAAGATTCCGTGGAGTCGCTTGAGCGAGTAGTGGTACCGCTTGTGGCGGTTCACGCAATCTTCGACCGACAGACCCGGTTTTGCGGCGGCAGCGAAGGAGCAGATGCCCGCGAGCGGGGGGAGGTCTCGATAGGATCCATTGGTCTCAGTCATTTTCTGAGCCTAATGGTTATCGCAGAGAAATTGAATCAAGAACCTGGCGGGTTACCGACGCAGTCCTAGTAGGCGCCACAGGGTAATCTACTCAGTGAATTCCTTGGAGGCCTCATCCCAGCGGAAGATCTTCTCGTTGGCGAGTTGGCCCTTGATGACGGACATGACCAGGTAGTCTGTTCCAGGGTAGATGGGCTCGCCTTCTGAAACGGCACGGCGAACATCTTCCTCGGAAAAGTAAGCGTCTACATCGGGGTGAGAATGGTAAATGACGGCGATGCGTTCTTTGTGATTGCTCAGTTCTTTTTCAATAGCGAGGAGTTCGCGTGGATCAATGAAATAGGCGGTTTTTGAGTCTCGAGGAAACGTGTCGGGATCGAGTTCATGGTATTTATCCTGGGCATTCACGCAGGGCCTCACTCGCGAAAATCCATCACCGTCCTTAGGCGCGAAAATCATGCCACAACACTCAGATGGGTACTCCTTAATTGCGTGCTCGTGAACTTGCTGCAGGAGGTTCTGTGGAATATCGACGCCTTTGCTCATCGGAAAAGAGAGGTGCTGAGATATTTATCGCCACCATCTGCGAAGATGACGACGACGGTGCCAGACTCGAGTCGTTTTGCGACTTGGATCGCGCCTTCTAGGGCTGCACCCGCTGAAGGACTAACCAGGAGACCCTCTTTCGCGGCAAGCTCTCGAGCCCAATAATAGGCGGGCTCGGTCTCGACGGTGATGCGTTCGTCGTGCTGGTCCTGATCGTAGATCCCAACTGGGATGGCTGTGTCCATGTTCTTCCATCCTTCGATTCCATGGAATGGTTCCGGTTGGAGCGCGATGGTCTGTACACTTGAGGACGCTTCTTTAAGGTAACGACTCGTACCCATCATGGTACCGCTTGTCCCGAGCCCAGCGACGAAATGGGTTACAGCGCCCGCGGTGTCTCGCCAAATCTCTGGGCCCGTGGTGTTGTAGTGGGCTTTCCAATTCGAATCGTTGCTGTATTGGTCGGCGAAGAAATACTTTCCTTCGTCCTCGCTAATGATCTTGTTGACGAGCTTCCTTGCGCCGTCTGACCCTTCAAGGGGATCTGAGTAAATGATGTTGGCCCCGTATCCTTGGAGAATCTTTTTCCGCTCCGTGCTGACATTGCTGGGCATCACGAGATGAACGGGAAAACCCAAAGCGGCCCCGATCATGGCGAAGGCGATTCCGGTATTTCCCGAAGTTGAATCGATCAAGCCTTGTCCAGGCTTCAAGGCACCTGAGGCCATGGCATCCTTGATGATCTGGTATGCTGGGCGGTCTTTCACAGAGCCCCCCGGATTGAACCATTCGGCCTTGATCAATACCCGGACCTGATCGCTCACGTCTCTCGGCAGGACTCGCCGGACTTCCAGCAGGGGCGTATTCCCAATCCGGTCCACGATTTTCGAAACCGACTGAGGAGGTCTTTTGATTGTTTTAAGGTCGCTATCTACCATTTCCACCGCAAAGGTCGCGGATCCTAGCAGCTTCGGTAGGGCGTGTCTATGTGGATGTCGGGAGCTTTTTCAGCATTCTGGCGTTCGCGTTTTTCCTTTAGGTTGCGATCGTGCGAGGGAATCTTTAGAGTGCTCGGCTATGGGCCATCATCACGAGCACGCGAAGCAAGATTTGTCGACACTGACGGATCAACTTCGTCGGCGAGCCCTCAAGATCACGGGCCCTCGGAAACGGATTCTAGATCTGTTACGAAATCATCCCCATCCAATGACGAACAAAGAGGTGTTCGCGGCCTTGGGGGAGGGGTGTGATTTAGCCACGATTTACCGGTCGATGCACATGCTCGAAGACATGGGCATGGTGTCGCGATTTGACTTTGGGGATGGCGTCGCTCGCTTCGAATTGGTGGCGGAGGGAGAAGATGATCATCACCATCATCTGATTTGCCGTGAATGCTCGAAGATCGTTGAGATTGACGAGTGCTTCCCAAGCGAGTTTCAGGATCAGATTGCTTCAGCGAGCGGATACAAAGACGTCTCCCACAAACTGGAGTTTTTTGGAATCTGTCCGTCTTGTCAGTAGTCCTGGCAAGAAAAAAGCCGCCTCGAGTAGAGGCGGCTGCTTTCTTCAAATCTGGCGAAGTTTCTATGAACTATCTCCGTCAGCTAGTTCTTTGTTCCGGAGCATTTCTCGAATCTTTCGCCTCTCGTAGCGATGCTTCTGAGGTTTGCCCGGGCGGTCGTCGATGTGCTGAAAACCATGCTTGGAGTTTCGGATGACGTCGTTGAGATTGTCTAAGCTTTTCGTCATTCTAGTGTCCTTTTGTATCAATGTATTTGATCCCGCAAATAGCCGACAACTCGGCTTCGGAGAAGGGCTACTGAGAAGTGCGGGGAGGGTTGGGATACTCCTGTGTCGACAGAAGGGCTGAGCGCGATCTGGGCTTGCCAGACGCATTGTCGGACGGGATGCCAGGGCCCCAGGGGCACTGTATCTGTCGGCTCGAACCTTCATACGATCGACACGGAAACCTTACACTTATCTGACTAGATTTCAACCCTCACGTTCAATGTCGAGGGTTGAAGTTTTTTGCTGTCGAAACTTCGGTTAAGGTTCGATCAGCTGAAACTGTCCGTTGAACTACATCCCGGTTCAAGTCCTGTCCTGGTGAAGAATATCTTGGCTGTTGATTGTCAACGACTTACGAATACTTGCTCGAATCCGAAAAATCGCCGATTCTAGGTCTCAGTGAGTGGGATACGGGATTGTCTGGGGACGACGTTTGGGCTTGCCCGAAATGGGATTCGATTTGTGCGTTTGCTCTTTCTGAGTCGGGCGGAATCGGCTGCGCGAGCGTTGCGGAAAGCGAAAGCGCTTTTCAGATTCCTTCCGGATTCTTTGGATCGTTTTGGCCTCCTGGTGGGACAATTGGGAAAGGTTCTGTCACGCGATGAAACCAAAGTCAGTTATCGGCTGGTGGCGTCGGGGATTTCGTTACTATTGGCATCGAATTTCGCAAGGCAAGGCAGGACGGAAGAAAGTGTCGATTGAATTGAGACGCCTGGTCCGGCACATAACAGTCCGGCGAATGAGTTTGGAGAACCCATTGTGGGGAGCAGCAAAGATCCGCGACGCTTTGGTGGATCGTGGATTGGAACGATTGGATGTGGTGGGAACGATCCGGAAATACATGAAGAAGCGGACCTCTCCTGAGGATCGTTCAGGGACATGGAATGCGTTCCTCCAAAATCATCTGAATGTAGCGTGGGGAATGGATTTCTGTGTTGTTCGAAGCGTTGGTTTCAAAGCCTTGTATGTGTTTGTGATCATCGAGCACGGCAGGCGTAAAATACGGCATGTGGCAGTGACTGAGAGTCCGAGTGCTGAAGGGGTAATTCAGCAACTTCGCGAGGCCACACCGTTTGGCGAATATCCGCGATACCTTCACCGAGATAACGACGGAATCTATGGTAACGAAGTTCCAGATTTCTTGAATGGACTGATCGAGGATGTTCCGAACTCATTTCAGTCGCCATGGCAAAATCCTTACGTCGAAAGATTTTTTGGAAGTCTGCGAAGAGAGCTGCTTGATCATGTGATTGTTTGGAACGCTAGCCACCTTGAGAAGTTGTTGGCCGAGTATGTGGATTGGTATGAAAACCACCGTCTTCATCAGGGGCTAGCAGGATTGGCTCCGAACGATCGCGACGGGAACTGTGATAAAGACGGGGAGGGGAAGATAGTCAGTATCCCAGTTCTAGGGGGATTGCATCATCGATACGAGCGAATGGCCGCTTGAGGAGAGTGGGGCTTGGAGAAAGTCAGAACGTTCTTTGCGAATTACCTTAGGAGGAGTCCGATTTGAAATCAGATCGACGTTGCCGTTCTAGGTCCAAAGAGGAACCGGGAAAAGCGCCATCCTGGCTGCGATTAGATTTTTCACCAAGACAGGCTCGAATGTCTTCTCTCCAATGTTCCCGCATCATATTTCTGCTGCATAATCCCTTGGCCAGATTGATGGAAACTGGTACTTAACCCCTGGCTGTTTTGTCTCTTTTCCGAGAAGGGACGGAGGGTT
Organism: uncultured Verrucomicrobiota bacterium; assembly: GCA_964342405.1. Classification (GTDB taxonomy): domain Bacteria; phylum Verrucomicrobiota; class Verrucomicrobiia; order Limisphaerales; family AAA164-E04; genus UBA2970. The sequence goes on from CAYFGX010000007.1 coordinate 98,949, forward strand.
TTAGGGGTTGAGCTTGTGGAAGTTCGTAAGAAAGCGTTGAGCGGTGTGGTCTGGTCCAGTTTTTCCCAAGTGGGGAAACAGGTGATCACTTTATTGACGACGATCGCGATTTCGCGGGCGTTGATGCCGGAGGATTTTGGGTTGCTCGCGCTGGTAATGGTTGGGATTCGCTTCGCCGGAATTCTTGGCGAATTCGGTTTCAGTAAGGCCTTAGTTCAACGCAAGGAGGTATCGGAGAATCATCGTTCAAGCGTTTTCTGGGCCAATCTCCTATTGGGGAGCTCCTTGATGGGGGTGATGACCCTTATGTCTGGTGTCATTGCCAAGTTCTTTGTCCAGCCTGAGATCCGGCCGCTGATCATTTTGGCTGCGACGAATCTTGTGATTACGCCTCTATACTCGGTGCATCGCGCACTGTTGCGCCGGAACCTCGCGTTTAAGACGGTGGGCTTGATTGATTTGCTTGGCGTGTTCGTCACTGGCGTGTCAGGAGTGGCGTTTGTCTACAGCGGGCTGGGGGTGAGCAGTCTCATCTTGATGGAGCTCTGTGGAAATTTTGCAGTGTTGGTCGGTAGCGTTGTCGTCTATCGCTGGTGGCCCAAGAGATGGATTCACTGGGCTTCGTTGTCCGAGCTGATGGGCTTCAGTTTGAATCTTCTGGGCAGCAACGTCATCAACTATTGGGTCAGGAATCTCGATAATCTTCTGATTGGAAAGTTCATCGGAGACTACCAGCTGGGACTCTATTCACGTGCCTACGGTTTGATGCTGATGCCTGTGAGTCAGATTTCGGGTGTGATAGGGAACGTCATGTTTCCCTCGCTCTCACGAATGGGAGACGATCTGGAGAAGATTCGATCCGTCTACTTGCGGGCGACGGCAGCCATTTTTCTGGTGACCGCTCCGATGATGCTAGGGGGAGTTGCTGTTGCCGGTACGGCGATCCCAACTCTACTAGGAAGCCAGTGGCAGGAGTTGGTCCCGATTGTTAGGGTCCTTTGTCCATTGGGAGCCGTTCAGTCCGTTCTTAGCACAGTGGGCTGGATCTATTTGTCCCGGGGCCGTGCCGATCTACTTCTGAAATGGAACCTATTCACCAGCCCGATCACGATGGCCTCATTTGTTGTTGGGATATATTTTGGAGATGCACTCTCTGTGGCGATTGCCTATGCGGTGACCTACGGAGTTATTCTCGGGATCCCAATGTTTGCCATTCCAGCCCGTTTGATCGGCCTGCGTTGGATTGATATGATCTTGAACCTGAGAGGGGTTGCCTGCTGTAGCGTGCTGATGATGTTGTCTGTGATGGCACTGGACGCTGTAATGTCTGAGCAGATTGCGAATATTTACCGCCTTGCGATCCTGATTCCTTCGGGGGGTGGTCTCTACGTGGGGGCGCTCCTGTTGTTTCGAGTTGACGCGATGTATAATGTCTTGCGGCTGCTACGGGAGAGCTACCAATCCTGACGGTTTGTTTCACCGAAGGCGATATTTAGGCTTTCCTATTCGGGGGGATCTAACGCTGATTGAACTAATAGACCGCGAGTATTTCCTGTCTCAATCGCTTCTTGAGTGCAAAATGAAGAGTTGGGTAGATCTTTCGAAAGAATTGAGCTTTCGCTTCTATTTTGAAACGGCTGGGGCTTTCTTCGCTCCCAGTTTGAATCACGCGATTCTCTTCGGCCATTTGAGTTGCTATTTTGATAGCTTTCAACTTTTTGGAGATGATGGCATGCTTCTTGGGCTGTCTGCGGTAGTGCTGGACAACCGGAAGAAACGAATGAGAAGGGGATATAGGTGCTAGATGAAGGTCAATTTGATGATAATTGGCGCCCAGAAATGTGGCACGAGCACATTGTTCAAGATTCTTGATACTCACCCTGCGATCGCAGGCAGCAAACCTAAGGAGTTGAATTTTTTCAACTTAACCAAAGATTGGCGCCGAGACCTCCCTTCCTACGAGAAGCACTTTGAGCAAGGGGAGAATAAGCTCTATGTTGAAGCATCCCCATCGTACACCTTTTTCCCGGGAGCCCAGTCGCAGAGCGCGTTTGATCAAAGATACCCCATACGTAGGTTCCATATTTGGGATGACATATACGAGTACAATCCCGACACAAAGTTCATCTATTTGGTCCGAGATCCCGTAGACCGAATTGTTTCAAGTTACGTTCATCATTTCAACCGGCGGTTTACAACACTGGGTATCGAAGAGGCCGTGTTGAAAGATCGGCTCTTTCTAGATGCGACTCGGTATTTCACGCAGATCAATCCCTATGTGAAGAAGTTCGGTCGTGAAAATGTTCTGATCATTGACTTTGAGGAGTTCATTCGCGACAAGAAAAGTGTTGTAGAATCGGTCTCTCATTTCCTTGGGCTTGATCCGAATTTGTATTCGGACTACGAGAGCGCTCATTTCAATGCCGCTTCAGAGAATGAGTGGATACACCATAAGCTCGATCGGTTTGAAGCGCATCTGAGCCCTTTACGTAAGATTGCGCCCAGCATTTACTCGAAGTATGTCGGGCGGAAGACGATTCCGAAGCCAAAACTATCAGCGGATTTTGAGAAGATGATTCGAACTTTGTTGGAAGTAGAGATGCGCGAGTTGGGACGATTGATGGGTAAAGATCTGAGTAAATGGATGTTGGCTTACTGAGGGAGCAATTGGGCAGGGTTCAACTTTTCACAGATCTCCCGCAGCATGTGTTGATGACGAGTGAGCCCGTGGTGGGAGTGACCCGCGTCTTGTTGTTCTCGCAAACCCATCAGGTCATTCCTGCTTCGATAAGCCTGAATCTTGACGTCGCTAGCTTTACTGACCAACGGGAAACCGGTGTTCCCGTGACGCCTCACCAGGTCATCACCGGCAACATCGCGGCGATCACTGGGGGGAGGCAAATTCGAGTGGGAGAGGTGATTGTGCACGATGATACGCCGGTGAGGGTCGGGATAGCCAATCTTCAGTCTGAAGGGGTCCTTTAGCTTGGCTCTTGAAGGTTCCGTCGGTCGCACAGTAACGATCGAGGTCTCAAGTGATTTGGATGTCTGGACTGAAATTTGCACATTCGTGGTCGTGAGCGAGGAGCAGCGTCTCGAGGACGAGTTGGCATCGGGGTTCGCGATCCGGTTTTATCGAGCGATCGTTCTTCCCTAGATTCGCGGATATCGCGAGGGCGTTCGCTTCCTGTTGGCTGCTGTGCCAGATGCGGCTGAGGCGAGAGAGATTGGCTCTCCTGTCTCGAGATCAATCTCTCCGATGGGCTTCTATGGGCATCCTTGTCGGCAAGGTTGGCATCGAAAGCGATAGTAGGGATTAAACCATCCACAGACCTATACTGACCAATTCGCTTGAGAATCCGCCCAATAGCGCATTAGATAACCACTTCCAAACGGTGGTTTGAAGGCGAAGAGAAGATACTTAGCAGGCTGGTATCCGGGTTTTTATTTTGGCGATCTATTGGTTCGTTGGGCGATTCTGTTGCTTGCGATTGGGGGCGGAGACGCTTTGGTGGGGGCCGAAGTAGAAGGGGGAGAAGCGGGACAGCTCACCTTTCGGCTGAGGCGACCGGAAGAGGAGCAACGGAAACCACATCCATTCTATCTCTACTTCAACCAAGAGAGGGTAGCTTCGGCTGAGGCATCCGGAGATCCTTTTGGTGATTGGCAGGTGACGTTTCAGGATCTTCCGCCAATTAAGGGGCAAGTTTACCTCCGAAGTGCCTTATTTTACGCCTTTCTCGATATCGACACGGTCCAATCGACGGGTAGGAATGGGTTGCTTGTGCCCCTCCGCTGGCTTCCAACCATTCAAGGCCGTATAACGCTCGCTGACGGGGTGACTGCGACGGAACAGGTTGAAGTGACTGTTTCCGCTGAGACGCCCCGCGGCGTGATTGAAGATCGTCCTGCCCGTTCCCAGGAAGATGGGCAGTTTTACTTTTCTCGGGTCGACCCTGCTGTCTACACCTTACATTGTCGGCATGGCATTTGCGTAGAGACCGGCCTTCCTGAACGACTGATCGATGTTCGTGCAGGGCGTGACTTTGAGGATATTCAGATTCGCCTACACTCCAGTCCCCGAGGTACGTGGCGTCACTACGAATACCTCGACGGCCTTGCAAACTCGGATGTCTCGCTAATTGTTTCGGCCCAGAATGGCGAGATGTGGTTTGGGACTCATCGGGGCGTATCGCGGTATGATGGCGAGCGATTTGAGCGGTTCCTGGTGCCACGAGGGCGGATGCAACATTTGATCCTCGGCATCAACGCGAAGCATGAATCGGAGCGGTGGGTTATGACGGAGAATTCCGTGTATCGCTTTACTGGAAAGGAGTTTGAACCGTTTCGTCAATCGGAGGTATGGCGGGAGGAATCACAGAATCACCCTCGGCAAGTTCCGTGGATTGATGGCGATAAGTCTGGAGTCGTCTATTTTGGTACTAACGCTGAGGAGTTTTTTCGCTATGACGGACGTTCGCTTGAGGTACGAGAGCCTCCTGAGACGTTGAAACGTGAGGAGGTTCGAAGACTCCATCTCGACCACATGGATCGTATCTGGTGGCTGACTGATCAGGGTTTCTACCGGGAAGGACCGAATGGCAACATTGTAGAAGCTTACCCAATTGGTTTGAAAGATCGAACGGTTCGTGATGTCTACTTCTCAGCTTCGGGCAGTATCAGTTTGGCTACGTCAACCGGCGTTGCGCGTGTGTCTCCGGAGGTGATGGAAGAGTGGGGCCAACTCCATGGATTGCCTCATTGGGATACGTTTTCGGTGTTTGAAGCTGCCTCGGGAGAATTGTTTGTGGGGACGGAGGACGGCATTGCTACAATTGTCAATGGGAGGGTGGAACGCAGCATTTTTAACTCGGAATTGTTGCATGCGCGCGTCAAGGCGATCCGTCCTGCTCCGGATGGAGCCTTATGGATTGGTGCCGGCCTAGGGGTGTCTCGTTACGACCCTTACCAGATGCTCGAGTTCTCGCCGAAGGATGGCTACCCGGCGGCTCACGTGAAATGTTTGTTGGCTGAGTCTGCCGACACGTGGTGGTTAGGATTGGATCACCCCGCTCGGGCGTTTTATCGGATTCAGAATAACGTCATCGAACATTTCCCTGAGGGTAGGCTGAGTCCGCGGAGAATCGTGAGGGCAATCCATCGAGATCCGTCTAATCGTCTTTGGGTTTCTGCGTATCATGGTGCCACAGCCACCCTGCCGGGAAAAGATCCTGGTATTGAAGATAGTGACTATCTGAGTTACTTGGAAATCATTCGTGATATTGCTCATGATGGTGAAGGAAAGGTTTGGATCGCTACGTCTCGAGGATTGTTCTTCGAGGCGGAGCTTGGAAGGGCAGAGCCAGGGCGACTACCCGACGGTCAATTGTTGCAAGAGACCTACTCTGTTGAACTAGACGATCAGGGGTGTCTATGGATCGCATCCGATGAGGGGATTTTTCGACATCGTGATGGAGTGATTGAACAAGTCAGTGACTTGAAGCGCAGGCGCTGGTGCGATTTTAAGGGAAGCGATCAAACGGTATACCTTGCCAGCAACCAGGAATGCATCGCGATTCGCGATGGTAAATTGAGCACGTTGTTCCCGGAAGGGGTTTGGGATGTCGAAGACATACTCTGTGTGTACCGCGATTCCGATTCGCGATTCTGGGTTGGTACCGAGGAGCGAGGGGTCCTTCTATTTGACGGTCAAACCTGGAGTTCGTTAGACACGCGAGACGGACTTCGAGGCAATCGTGTCAGTTCTTTGGTTGGATTGGAGGACGGGAGTGTATTAATCGGAACCTATTACGGTCTAAATCGGTATCGGAGGAATGAAGCAAAGCCACAAGCCGTCGTACAACAGGTTCGGGGGCGTACTACCATTGTGCCAGGTGACCGGGATGCTGAGATTCGGGCTTTCACTGAGGAACGACTTTCCATCGCGTATTCCTGTCAGGATTATAAGACTGTCCCAGAAAAGCGTCTTTTCCGCTTTCGAATAGGGGGCGACGAAGCGTCTTGGTCAAGCGCGAGTACGGATCGTGTCTACGAGTGGGTACCGGATACTCCAGGTGCCTATCGATTCCAAGTTCAAGCGATCGATCGTGATCTCAATTATTCTGATCCTATTACGCTTTCGATTCGAGTTGTGCACCCATGGTATCGAGATCCGAAAGTCGTACTTCCGTTCCTAGGCGTGCTGCTGGTGTTGGTTGGGAGCTTGGGGGCCTCGCTGTGGAGCAACTACAAGACCCGGAGGAGAGCTGCTCAATTTCAGAGGGCACTATTGCAACAGGAGCAGACGAGTCGCAAGCGGCTTGAGGAGCAGAACAAACTGCTGACGATAGCGAATGAGAAAGCAGAAGCTGCCAATCGAGCCAAGAGCACCTTTTTGGCTAACATGAGCCACGAGATTCGTACTCCATTGAATGCGGTCTTGGGCTACGCCCGCATATTGCAGAATCGACTGGTGAGTCAACCGGGATTTCTGCCGCCCTTGGTCACCATTGAACAGAATGGACGAAATCTTCTTGGCCTCATCAATGAGATTTTGGATTTGTCCAAGATCGAGTCGGGACAAGTTGAGTTGAAGCGGATCTCGTTCGATCTTCGTAGTTTCTTGGATGAGCTTGAGAGAGCTTTCAGGGTAGCGTATCGGGAGAAGGGCATCGAACTCCTATTTCAAACGGATCTCGAGGATTTCAGGGGGGCACTCTTGGGAGATGCGAGTAAGCTTCGTCAGGTGTTGGCCAATCTATTGTCAAATGCGCTGAAGTTTACCCGCGAGGGTTCTGTTGTTCTGACGACGAGTTTGGTTCCTTCCCAAGCGTCGCCCCATCCCGCCATTGGCGAAGAGTTGAGAGTGTGTTTTGTCGTGTCGGATTCGGGACCTGGGATTCGTGCCGACGAGCAGCAGTCAATCTTTCAGCCATTCGAACAGGGAAGCTCCGAAACACCCCAACCCGGAAGTGGTCTGGGGCTTGCCATTGTAAGACGCTACGTCGAACGGATGGGAGGTCTGGTGTCGGTGGCTTCAGAGTATGGTTCCGGGGCCGCTTTTACCGTGGAACTACCATTCGAGACGGCTGCTGAAGGATCTTCGGCGATCGGTTTGGCACAGCCGAAGACCCTTCCCAAGTTGCTCGAGGGGAATAGCATGTCGGCGCTTGTTGTAGATGATCTCGAAACGAATCGTGATGTGCTTTCTGAAATGTTGGCCTCGAGCGGAGTTCAGGTTTGGCAACGTCCGAGTGGCCAGGGGGCCCTGGAATTCCTGGAGGAACAGGCGGTCGACGTCGTCTTGATGGACATTCGCATGCCCGGCATGAGTGGAATGCAAGCTGCCCAGCTTATCCAATCTCGATCGTTTGAAAAGAGACCGGTGCTGGTTGCCGTGAGTGCTTCAGTGCTGCAAGAAGATCGAGAGAGCTATCTTAAATCTGGATTCGATGGATTCTTGCCTAAACCGGTTCAACCCGAGGCTTTATACCAGTGTTTGCGAGCCCTCTTAGGCGTGGAGTTTGCGACTACAGAACTGGATTCAACATCTGGTGAAGAGGCTTCGCCACTCTTGCCGCATGCGATCGCTGGAACGTTGCGCGAAGCTCTTCGAATCAAGAATCTGACTCAGATCGAGGAGGCGATCGCGCAATTGCAAGAATGTGGCCCCCAGTTTCATTCGATCGCCTCAAAGTTGAGGGTGATGTTGGATAACTTGGACACCAAGGGGATTCAAAACTTTCTCGACACCTGTCGGATTGATCCCTCGAACTCAGTGGACTCAAGCCCCCTTGGGGAGTGATTCGGCATTAAGAATGTAGCGAGCCCCACGGTGGCCCCCGACTCGCTTGAGGATACCTTGCTGACGCAGCTTTTTCAGAAGGTATGATGCTCGGTCTATGTTGACATTCAGTAACGACCTGCATTCTTGGTTCCCGATGCTTTCGTAGCGTTCGACGAAGCAGACGATTCGGTTTTCTTCCGAACCCAGGCGCAGTTCTCTGACGGCACTAGCAGAGGGCAGTTCCTCGAACGGTTTCGATGAAGGGGGAATCTCTGAAGGCGTGCTTGGGGCGGGGGACGGGCTGATGAATGAAAGGTGCTCTGGTTGAATGTTCCGGCCTTCACTACGAATGAGAGCGGCCTCCAACATGTTCTTTAGTTCTCTAACATTTCCGGGAAAGTCATAGTCAGAGAGAGCTGCTGCGGCGGCTGAATGAATCCTCGGTGCTGGTATCCCCATCTCATCAGCAAACAGTTGGATAAAGTGCTTTGACAGCAAACTGACATCGTCCTTTCTTTTCCTAAGCGGGGGAACTTCCACGGTCAGTCGGGCCAGTCGAAAGTAAAGGTCGGAACGAAAACTGCCTTGATCGATTGACTCTTGAAAGTCGACGTTCGTCGCAGCCAGGACTCGAACGTTGATTGTGCGTTCTTTTCCAGCGCCAACTGGGAGCAGAGTCCCCGTTTCCAGAACGCGGAGTAGTTTGACCTGAAGGCTGAGTGGCATCTCTCCAACCTCGTCGAGAAAGAGTGTGCCCCCGTCGGCGAGCTCGAAGTATCCCTTACGATCAGAGTGGGCACCGGTGAAAGAACCTTTTACGTGGCCGAAGAAGGCGGATTCTGCTAGTTCCAGCGGCACAGCACCGCAATTGACGGCGACGAATCTTTTCGTCGACCTCGAGCTCCCATGGTGAATGGCGCGTGCCACCAATTCTTTCCCAGTGCCACTTTCACCGAGAATGAGTACCCCGGAAACATCGGCTCCTTGAAGTTTCCTCACGTCATCGAGAATACGAGTCATCGTGGGGCTCTGGCCGACAAATTCTTTAATGCCCCAGTGGGCAGTTTCGTTTTGGGCTACGAGACCCAGTTGTTCTTTCGCCTGTTCCTTCTCTTCTTCAGCGAGGTCACGTGAGGACTCGGCCGACTCCCTTCGCTGAATCTCTTGCTGAAGTCGAGTGACGGTGGACTCAAGCTCGATATTCTTTTCGCGAAGTTCCCTTTTGTGGGCCTCATCTCGGCGGCGTAGTTGGACAAGTTCCAGATGTGCTCTGACTCTAGCCAATACTTCCTGTTCTGCAAAGGGCTTGCCGATGTAGTCGACTGCTCCGGCATCGAAGCCATCAAGCAAGGCTTTGGCTGGATCGCTTGCTGTGAGGAAAATGACGGGAATATCCGCAGTTGCCGATTGGCTCTTGATTTTTCGGCATACTTGTAAGCCATCAATTCCCGGCATGCTGATATCGAGAAGCACTAAGTCAACTTGGGTTGCCTGGACTGTTTCGAGGGCGCTTTCGCCGTCTTGTGCGACCAAGAGTTCGTAGCCCTCGCCGGCAAGTGCATCTCGGAGAAGCTTTAGATTGTCGACTGCGTCGTCTACCAACAATACGCGGGATCTGGGGCTCTGGATTTGCTCTGGCATGACTGAGGTCGGGAAAATATCAATCAAATATATTTAACGTCGAGGCTGTATGCACTGTTTAGCAAGTATATTTTCCAAGTCGTCACATATTCTATCTGAACTTGGTGTTGCTCTACATCGGGTTTTTGTCATCGGGAGGTTTTGGAAGCGAATTTGTATGGAATTTGGAATTTATTGGCAATTCTTCAGGAATCAATTGGAGTGCTTTCGAATGTCGGGGTTCGTTGTCCAAGAATGAAAATAAACTTCTTTCTAAGGGCGTGCTTAAAAAGGGGGCGGGACAGGATAGTATGATCAAGATGAGTGTATAAATACTCTTACTCAGTGGTTTGGCATTCCAGTTGCTTGGATACTTTTAAAGGATAATCAATAGGTTGCTTCCAGAAATGGAATGGGGCAGTGATGGAGTAGGTGATATATCCTTAATGAACGGAACGGAATCATGACGACCACACTCCTAGAATCTCAGCGTCAATCTCAAGAGTTGCTGGGTACTATATTTGAACAACAATTTGCGGACTACGGGCAGATTCTTCGATGGCGAGCAGAGTGCCAAGCCGATCGTCTCGCCTACACCTTTCTTTCCAATGGAGAGCGAGAGACTCGAAGCTACACTTATGAGTCACTTGACCGCCGGGTAAGAGCAATCGCGAGCGAGCTTGAGGAGGAGGAATGTGCGGGAGAACGTGTGCTTATCGTGTTGCCGAGCGACTTGGACTTCACCTTGGCCTTCTTGGCCTGTCTCTACAGCCGCGCGACTGCGGTGACCACCGTGCCTCCGACGACGGAAGAGCAATTGCGACGGTTGAACGGAATAGCTAAGGATTCTGAGGCGAAGGTGATTCTGTCGAGTGAGAGGGTAATTGAAAGAGTTTCGAGTCAGCTGAGAGATTGTCCCGCTTTGAAAAACGCTACGTGGATTGCGATTGAGACGATTGATGATCAGAAGGCAGCCTGTTGGGCAGACCCGGGGGCTAGTTGGGATGATCTTGCCTTGCTTCAATACACGTCGGGATCGACCAGTGAACCCAAAGGGGTAATGATCTCACATCGGAATCTGGCCCGTATCGGTCATGCTCACGAAGAGACGTTTGGCGTTAATTCTGACGATATTGGAGTGAGTTGGATTCCGCAGAGTCATGACATGGGGTTGATCTTTGGTGTGCTTCAACCTCTTTATTCGGGGTTTCCTGTGTATCTGATGACTCCGATGGCTTTCCTTAAGAAGCCGGTTCGATGGCTGCAAGCTATTTCTAGGTATCGAGCGACTGTTTCGATCACGCCAAACTTTGCCTACGACATGTGTGTCGAATCGGTAAAAGACCATGAGCTCCGAGAATTGGATCTAGCAAGTTTCAGTCTGGCTGCCAACGGGGCGGAGCCAATTCGACGAAGCACCTATGAATCTTTTGCTGAGAAGTTCGCATCGACCGGCTTCAAGCGGACTGCTTTTAGTTCTGCATACGGGATGGCGGAGACCACGCTCGCCGTGTCTGTTGGAGCCCGTGAGAAATCCTTCCGCTTTAGGCGTGTGGATGCGGATATGTTGGAATTGGGCATGGTTGTGGATGCGAATCACGGAGGGAAGACGCGTGATGTGGTGAGCTGTGGGCGAGTGACGTCGCACGCGGATGTGGCCATTGTGAATCCATTGTCATTGACGAAGCTCTCGGTTGATAAAATTGGCGAAGTGTTGATTCGGGGATCCATTGTTGGGATGGGCTACTGGCAGAATCAAAAAGCCACTGAAGAAACATTTCACGTCTACACGGAAGATGGAGAGGGGCCATTTCTTCGAACGGGAGATCTTGGGTTCGTGGATGAGAAGGGGGAACTCTTTCTTTCCGGGCGGGCTAAGGACGTGATCATTATTCAAGGAAAGAACCACGCTCCTCAAGACCTCGAACTCACGGTAGAGACTTGTCACCCAGCGGTGCGGCCACGGCAGGTGGCAGCTTTTTCCGTCGATGCGGGGCAGAGCGAAGCTGTGGTGGTGATCGCCGAACTCGACAAGCACTGCCCGGCGGGAACCGATCCTTTGGCGGTAGCACGCCATGCGGCTCGTCGTGTGGCGAGTGAGCACCAAGTACCCGTTCTTGATGTTGTATTTGTAAAACGGGGGCAGTGCCCCAAAACGACGAGTGGAAAGATCCAGCGACAGCGGGCTAAATCGCTGTATTTGAACGGTGATTTTACTCAGGTCGCATCGTTTCGAAATCCGCTCTTTCAGTAGACCTTCAAACCTGGGCCTCGTTTCCTTTTGAGACTCTCTTGGATGATTGCGAAGAGACAGTTCCCAGGAATACGCAGTAACATGACCAACTTAGCAGTACCTCAACACCTTGCGAGACTCGTCGAATGGCAAGCGGAACGACATCCGGAACGAGATGCGTATCGATTTTTGACGGATGAGGGCGAGACGTTTGAAACAATTTCCTTCAGAGATCTTTTCCATAGGGTGTCATGCCAGGCAGCGGTTCTCGGGGAGTTTGTTTCACCGGGAGACCGTGTGCTCCTGATGGCTCCAACGGAACCAGAGTTCATTCAGGCTTTCCTGGCGTGTAGCTTTTGTGGTGCGGTTGCTGTCCCCGTTTTTCCGCCCAAGCGGGCAGATCACGGTCCAGAGATCGAATTTCTGCGGCAAGTTGCGCGATCTACTGCTGCTAAGGTGTTTCTCACTTCGAGCGCCCAGATCGAAATCCTTAGTGAGAACTCTGTAGGCGCGGAATTCATGAAGGATGCTGAGACTCTTTCGCTGGAGGCGCTGGCAGTCGGTGCTGGACAGGCTGCTTTGAGATCGTCGCAGTGGTGTTCTAGTGATCCTGCTCTCATACTCTTTACGTCGGGCTCGACTGGTGACCCGAAAGGGGTGGTCTTATCCCATGAAAACCTCGTATGGAATTTTAGCGCATTCTGTAACCGATTTGAGCTAGGGGTGGACACGCCCATCTGCACATGGCTGCCGAACTCTCATATTGCGGGACTCTACACTCGATTGCTTGGTTTGTTGAGTACGAGTCCCACCATTTGCTTTTCTCTGCAAGGGTTCCTTAACCAGCCTTCACTGTGGTTGTCGACCCTGTCGAAGTATCAGGTTCACATGTCGGCCGCTCCTAACTTCGCTTATGAGTTGTGCGCAAATTTGCCTCAGGATGTTTTCTCGGAGCGATTGAATCTCCGATCTTGGCGAATGGCGATTTCGGGCGGGGAGGTGGTGCAGCCAGCTACTGTTTCGGCATTCTGTCGTCGATTCCAAGAGGCCGGTTTCATGAGGAGTTCTTTTCTGCCTTACTTCGGCATGACCGAAACGCTCTGCACGACCATTCCAGGCCCGGTTGGTGATCGAGAGCCTCAGTACTTTGATCGCGATGCGATAGCCGCTGGAAAGGTAAGAGTCCGGGGGGAGGGTTCAGCGGGGGCGATTGCACTTATTTCGAATGGTGAGTTGCTGGCTGATACGGAAGCACTGATCGTGGATCCTCAATCGAAAACTCCTCTTGAAGGATCGGCGATTGGAGAGCTTTGGTTGCGCGGCAAGAGTCTGACCTTGGGCTACTGGGGGCAGGATCGTCTGAGTGAATCGGTTTGTCGTGCAGCACCGGATCCAGACGATGGGAAGCGCTACTTTCGAACCGGGGATCTAGGCTTCTTTTTAGATGGTGAGCTTTTCCTTACAGGCCGGCTCAAGGATCTGCTCATTGTGAATGGTAAGAATTACTATCCTACAGACATTGAAGCCTCGATCGGTGAGGCGTTTGGTCAGGAGGAGTTGGCTGCCGTTGCGGTGTTTCCGGTCTTTCATGATGGGAGTGAGCAGTTAGGTCTAGCAATTGAGACCGAGATGGGATCTGAGAATCCCCGTATCTCGGCAACGATAGAGAAGATTCGGGAAGTTGTTTTGCGCCGCCATGGGCTCTCCGTGGGGAGTTTCGTTTCTCTACCCATTGGAGCCATTCCACGGACCCGGTCGGGTAAGTTGCAACGGTCTGAATGTCGGCGAAGGCTTTTGGATGGGATTTGGGCTTCATGGAAAGAAGGGGGGGCTCAGTTAGGTGCCCCCGATTCATCCCTCTCCGATTCGATGATTCCCGGTGAACGAGAACTGATTCGTCTCCTGGCTACAGAGCTGCCGGCGGGAACGAAATTGACCAGTGGGATGTCATTGGATTCCCTGGGAATCGATTCGATCTCGGCTGTTCGCGTGATCACGAAGATCTTTCAGCGTATGCGAGTTAAGGTCGACTACTCGGTGTTTGCTTCGGCTCAAACGATTGGAGAATTGGCGATTGAGCTCCAGGGCGAGTCGACATCGAGCGCAGGCAATAAAGCAGCAGAGATCGACTATCGAGCTCAGCTTTCGAGAGTGGATCTAGTGATGGATCAAGCCTCTGAGTCAATTGCAAGCGGCGATGCGATCTTCCTCACGGGGGCGACTGGTTTCTTAGGGGGATACTTACTCCGAGACCTGTTACTTCACACGAACCGGAAAGTTGTGTGTCTTGTGCGAGCGGGGTCGGCGAGTGCTGGACGCGAGCGGCTGGCAGCAACGCTTGAGAATTTAGGTTGGAATGAGATCATCAAGCCGGATCGCTTGGAGGTGGTTTGTGGTAGTCTCGACAAACCTCTGCTCGGGCTTGAGGTCTCTACCTTCGCCCGGTTGGCAAACGAGCTAGGTGTGGTGATTCACAATGGTGCGAATGTCAATTTTGTTGCTCCTTTCGAGGCTTTACGCGATGTAAACGTTGAGAGTAACTTGGAGATCCTCAGGCTGGCGACGCAGTCAGTACGAAAAGCCGTCCATTTTGTTTCGACCATCGGTGTCTTCAATGGGCCGGATCGGGATCAGTTCAATCCGATTCGGGAAGGGGATTGGATTCCTAACCCCAACCGCCTGTTTAGCGGTTATTCTCAATCCAAGTGGGTGGCGGAGTCCATGTTTCAACGAGCGCGGGAGCGTGGAATGCCAGTCAGGACATATCGTCCTGGCTTGGTGATGGGCGACAGTCAGACGGGGTATTGTCATACTGACGATTTTCTTTGTCGCTTTCTTAAGGGATGCTTGCAAATGGGAGTGTTTCCAGATCTTCCCCTTGAATTGGATATGACTCCGGTCGACTTTGTGAGTCGGTCTATTTCCACTCTAGTTCAGCAGGGCGCGGAAGATGGGAAGACATTTCATCTTATCAATCCAAGCCCTATTTCGATTCCTGCCTTGTCGAGGTGGTTGAAGACTCAAGGTTATTCCTCACGGTTGGAGCCTTCAGATCTTTGGCATCAAAGACTCACGGCGGAACTTCCCGAGGGAAACGCCCTGTTTCCCCTCGTGCCCTTTCTATTGCAAGAGTTGCCCGGTTGTCAGGAGACCATTCTGCCATTCTTCAGCGAACGGGGCTTGAACCTAGATACCGGACAGACTCGAGAAGCACTGGCGGGCACTGATCTCGCATGCCCACCGGTCGATTCCCTGCTATTGCAGCGCTACTTGGAGTTCTTTTGGCAAATCGGATTTCTGCCGATGCCCGAAACCTCAAAATCGACCCCACTCACGACGGCATTGATCCCTTGAATCAAGTTATGACTGACATGACCCAAGAAATGACGACTCGCACGCAAGAAGAGATCGAAAGCTGGATGCAATCTTACATTGGGAACCTTCTGTCTCAAGCTCCAGAAGACATCCAGCTCAGTTTGCCACTCGATGCCTTTGCTTTGGACTCGGTTAATATTGTTCGCATGGCAGGTGAGTTGGAAGATCTCCTTCAGATCGAAGTTGAGTCCTCCTTAATCTACGAGTACGAGTGCCTTCAAGCGTTCTGTCACCAGCTCGAGCGAATGCACCGAGGTAGTCACGCTCGTGAAATGGAGAGTGGGGAAGCTCTTGGGATCAATATCGTCGCTAGTTTCACCGCTGAACCGGTAGAGGAGTCGCTGGTTCACTGGTTGCGAACTTTGGGTTACAAACCTTCGATTCGATTCGCAGGTTATAACCAAGTGTTTCAGGAGATGTTAAACCCTGCTTCGTCGCTGGTAAGGGATCCCGAGGGGATTGGCGTCATCTTGTGCCGGATTGAAGACTCGTTTCGGTTTGAGACTGATCGTGTTGAGTCCGAGGCGGCTGGGCGTATGACAGAGAACTTCATCGAGGCTCTTCAGACCTGCGCGGCACGGAATCCGGGAACGCTTGTTCTCGCTCTTTGCCCGCACTCTAGTCAGCAGGTTCGAAAATTGGGATTGAGTGATTGCCTTGATTCGCTGGATGCCAAGATTTTAGAAGCGGCGGAAGTGTTGAGCAATGTGGTCGCTCTAGATCTGCGAGACATGTCGAGTCGGTATCAGCTTCCGCGGGTCCTGGATGAGGCGCGAGATCAGCTGGGACATATTCCCTTTACCCAAGCGTGTTTTGGCTCGCTTGGAACTGAGATCGCCCGGGTTTGCATGAATCTGAGAATGCCGCCTAAGAAGGTTGTGGTTCTGGATTGTGATCAGACCCTTTGGCAAGGAGTGGTGGGAGAGGATGGTCCTCTTGGAATCAAGCTGTCCGCTCCTTTCTTGGCGATGCAGCGCTTCATGCTTCAGCAGCGCGAGCAGGGCAAGCTCCTTTGCCTGGCGAGTAAGAACAATGAAGCCGATGTTATGGAGGTATTCGATTTACGGCCCGATATGGTTCTCTCCAGTGATGACTTCATCGCGACGCGAATCAACTGGAACCGTAAATCGCAAAGCCTGCAGGAGTTAGCCGCGGAGTTGAACCTTGGACTCGATAGCTTCATCTTCGTCGACGACAATTCCGCTGAGTGTGAAGAGGTTGCATTGGCTCATCCTGAGGTGACGGTGATTCGCGTTCCGGAGAATCCTGAGCAGATTCCCTCCCTTCTTGCTCATCACTGGGCATTCGACTCACTGGTCGTGACGAGGGAAGACCGCAAGCGAACCGAGCTCTATCGGTCCAATCTAGCCCGTGAAGCCCTCCGCGAGACTTCGAGTAGCTTTGAGGAGTTCCTGGCCACTCTAAACGTCCAGACTCAGATTCAGTCTCTGAACTCGGAGCAGGTAGCGAGAGCTGCTCAACTGACTCACCGAACGAACCAGTTTAATGCCACCACGATTCGGCGGAATGAGCATGAGATCCAGAGCCTAATGGAACGGCCCGAATGTTTGTCTGCTAGCGTCCAGGTGGCGGATCGATTTGGCGACTATGGTTTTGTCGGGTTGCTGATCTGCTTCGAAGAGAACGAACAGTTGAATATCGAGACCTTCTTGATGAGTTGTCGTGTGTTGGGGAAACGCGTCGAGCAGGCGATGATGCGGTGGATTGCGGAGCAAGCTCGCGATCGGGGATTGGCTCGCATTGCGGTGCAGTGTCGTGTCACAGAAAAGAATCAACCTCTGAGACAGTTTTTTACGGCCTTGGGCTTGGAAGTCGACGATGAGAGCCAGGATCTCCAGACCTTTTTGATGGACCTGAATGCGATCGAGGAATCGATTGCTGCTTCCACTAAAAACGTCATTGTTTCAGACATTCTTCCAGAGACATCAACGGCCTCGGTAAGTAAGAGTCGAGACAGGGCAATGTGTCTGAGCCCTGCTTTGCAGAAGATCGCTGAAGTCGGCGGAGAAACAAAAGTCATTCTTGCGGCCATTCGCGGCCAAGCCACCCTGCGTCGAGGGGAATTGAAAACAGCCTTCATCGCTCCTCGAACTGCCTGGCAGAAAAAGATCAGTGCCATCTGGTGTGAGGTCCTGCAGATCGACCGGGTGGGAATCTATGACAGTTTCTTTGAACTGGGAGGTGATTCGCTCAAGGCGGCCGAAGTGTTTGCTCGAATGTGGGAGTTGGGAGCACCGGAATCGATCTCGCTCGTCAATATTCCAGAACCAACAGTCGCGGTCGTCTGTCAAGCCATCGAAGATGTTAAAGCGGGACGAACACCCACCTTAGTGGCCGATCTCGTCTCGTTAGAGGAAGAGGGCAAGGTCCCCGACGATATTTTGCACGAGGCTTATGACCCGACCACCTACGATGCTCCGATGAGACGCGTTTTCATGACTGGTGCCACGGGCTACCTAGGCGCATTCTTGCTGGCTGAGTTGATGGAGCAGACTGAGGTGACTGTGAACTGTTTGGTGCGTGCCTCCACGGGGTCCGAGGGACGTCGGCGGGTTCAGGGGAACTTGGAAAGGTATGGTATTTGGCAAGACGAGTACGCTCATCGCATCGACATCACGTTAGGCGAACTCACCGAACCCCAATTTGGTCTCTCGGTCGAAGAGTTTTCTGGTTTAGCACGGGAAATTGACACGATTTTTCACAGCGGAGCTTGGGTAAACTTTGTGTTTCCCTATGAGCGTCTGAAGCCGGCTCATGTGGATGCGCTGGAGACAGTGATGCGATTGGCGGTTGCGGCTAAGCCAAAGCCCATTGCGCTGCACTTTATCTCAACCCTGGGTGTCATCATGTCAACCGGATATGGTGAGGATGAAGTCGTTTCGGAAGACGGTCGCTTGCAACACGTCGAAGGCCTTCTCAATGGCTACGAGCAGGCGAAACATGTTGCCGATAAGATGGCCTGGACGGGAATGACGGAGCGGGGCATTCCGACTGCGATCTATCGGCCTGGAATGGTGGGGGGGCACAGTGAAACAGGGGAGTATCATAAGGTGGACGAGTTCTTGTCCTCCTTCTACAAAGGTTGCATTCAGCTGGGAAGTTGGCCCTTGTTGAACACGACATGGGAAGTGGTCCCGGTGGACTATGTTTGCCGTGCGATTGTGCATGGGGCCAAAGATCCCAAGAACCTCAACCACGCCTATTTCACGCTTCATCCCGAGCCAACGCCGGTAGCCGATTATATCCGCTGGTTCCAAGAATTTGGCTACTCGATCCGGGCCCTGCCATGGGAGGTTTGGAAGAAAGAACTTCTTTCTCAAGGAACCGAGAAGCTTCGCGAGAATGCGCTCTTCCCTTATGTAGACTTCATTCGAGCGCTCTATGAAGAACAGGTGCGTTTTCCTGCAACTGATCGGTCTAACTTTAACCGCTTAACAGATGCTGCTGGGCTGAAGTGTCCCGGGCAACTGACCGTGCTCGAGCGCTACATGCGCTACTTCATTAAGAAGGGTTATGTGCCTTCACCCCCGAACCAGGCTGCGGTTGCGAGCGTCGTTCCGCTTGAGCCAGTGTCCGCTACGTGATCGAACCTACATATTGTCCAAAACCAATCCGCAAAGTATGTCCAAGGAATTGAGCGAAGAAACCCGAAGTACCGTCAACCGGCTGTTTGAGTGCTATTTGAAGAAGGACCTTGATGGGCTCCTTGAAGTCGTCGATGTGACCTGCGATTGGCGCTTTCCTGGCTCGTCTAGAGTGCTGCCTTGGGCCGGGAACTATCGTGGGCACGAGTTCACTCGTTTCGCCGAATACATTGAGACGTCGATCGAGTATTTGACTTACGAACCGCACACGATTCACGTGGCCGGCAGCCTGGCAACCATTCTCTCCCATGAGGAATGCCGGGTGAAGAGTACGGGGCGCGTCTTCAAGAACGACCTCATTGCTCTTGCGAGAGTGGAGAACCAGAAGCTAACTCAATTCTGGGAGTATTCGGACACGGCCGCCATGGAAGCTGCGTTTGAAGCTCTTTAAGCTAATTCGTTTAATGATTGAAAAGCATGGAAACTCAAACCATCAGCAATCGTTCAGTCTTTGACCCGACTGTTCCCGGTTTTAATGAAGCGTACTATGTCATTTGGACGGATCCGGCCCAGGAGCTGAGCATGGTGATCCGCTATGTGTTGTTTAACGGACCCACTGCTGAGACTCAAGTGGCACAAGTCTGGGCTTGGTTTCGTGACCGACGAAACAATGTAGATTGTGCTTTTCGTCAGGTTTACCCCTTGGACCAGGCTTCGTGGAGTGGCGAGACTTGTGATCTTCGTATTGGTGCCGCATCCGGCCTGAGTGACGAGAAAGCCTGGGGGAGAATCTTAGTGGATGAAATCGATCTTCGTTGGGAATTCGATCTTCACTCAGATGAGGCCATCGGCGTAGATCGAATGCTGGGCACGGGTGACTCGAGTCTGTTCCCTCGATTCCAGTCGCCCCGTTGCAAACACCAGCTGAGCGGCACCGTGCAATATAATGATCGAAGCTATACCCTCGAGCGAGTGAATGCTACCGACGGGCACTACTGGAATGTGCAGAATCTGCAGACCTGGAGTTGGGCGAATTGCGTCAGTTTTCAAGAGAGGCCTGGAACTGTCCTTGAGGCCATAGGTTATCAGCTATACCGCCAGGATTCCCCGGTATCAGTTAGCGCAAGCTTTGGATCGCGTGAATCGTTGGAACAGACGAGCTTACCCGAGGGAGTGTTTCGCAATCGTGAACTCGTGTCCGAATTGGAGGAATGGCAGATTGAGGCGAACTTTGATCAATCCACCGTCCGCGCGACCATAACGGGTAAGCCCGAAGACATGATTCTCATCGTGCACCCCTTGCCCGATGGAGGAGCCCTCTACACGACCATAACGCTAACGGGAGATGCTCGGGTAGAGATCATCGAAGCGAATGGTAGTTCAGATCCAAAAGTGACGTGCGTCACCGCTCGAGATTCTGTGGCCTTCGAGGTCACCAAGCCGGTTCGAAATCCGCGGGTGTCTCGTGAATTCTTGATCGTGCCGGCCCCACCATCACTCACCATCTGATGACGGGGTTGGTAAGACGGGGCAAGGCGCCGGTAATGGGAGCAAAGTTGAGGAACTAAGCGTTCGTCTACGTTCAAGAAGTGATAAGTGTTGGTAGATCTGGGAGTTGTTCAGATCTGTATTTTGGGGACACGAACGGGCAAGAAAGAGATTCTTCATTCGGGGGCTTTAAATGTATGTAGACTTGTGCGATACTTCTTCCGAATTCTCGGAATCTTTATGGATAGATATCGTTTGTATTGGCTTCTGCCTTTATGGATCAGTTTTGGCTCGGTTTGGTCGGCAGACTTTCTCGCGACTGAAGAAGTTTGGATTCGAAATACAGCACCGGATACAACCTACAATGCTGATTTTCTGGAGGCGCGGCGTACCTCGGAGATTCGTTACGGACTCGCCCAGTTTGATCTTCGTTCTCTGAAGGGACAGCGAATCACGGGCGTGGAACTAGTTCTCGATGAATTGAGTTCCAATGAAGGCGCTGGTTCGTCCGCAGAGTTTCCGGTTGAAACGCGCGCGGTTGCCATTGCGGTAGACGATGTCGTTCCGGACTTGCTAGCGATGACGTGGAACCATTACCAGTCGAGTATTGAAGAGTTCGGGGAGGAACCGTTCCTACAACTTGGATCTTACAGTCTCCCTGCTCCGGGGGCGAAGCGTAGCGACCAGATATCCATTGGTGACGCACGGGATCTAGAAATCATTGAGCGAGTCATTCAGGGGCACGGAATTCTGACTCTTGTGCTGCAGCCAGGTGAAGCCGAGTTTCCGATTGCGGCTTCATTTGGCGATGGAGAATTGAATGGACGAGATGCCGTTTTGCGAGTGATTTTGGGACATGCCGTCTTTGAGGGGGTGTCTACGATCGGGAATCGAGTCGTGGTTTTTGAACTGAAGGACGGAGCCGATTCCACGATTGATCTTGATAAGATTGAACTCGGGATCGATGGCGAGCTTGTGGTTCCAGAGATTGAGAAGGATGGCTTGATCACGCGCCTAACCTTTACGCCAACAACCCCTTTCAGTGTCGCTTCGGAACACGAATTTGATTTGCGAGCGATTGATGATTCCGGTGTCGACCGAGGACTTCAGGGAACTTTCACGATTGGGATTCCATCCATGCCCTTGTCCGGACTTCCAGGACCGGAAGGGACATCCTCGGGGTGGGGGCTCCGGCAGATTTGGGATGCGGGTCCGGTAGATTCCTTGAACGCAGCCCTTCGGGTGGCCACCGAGGGATTGGGAACAATGTTCGATTCCTTTGTATCGTCGATCCATCATTTTGAACCAAGTGATCCGGGACTGGGTGGCCCTATCCCCGGAGACCAAGCACTTCCGGCGGAGTCGCAGGGATTGACTAGAGATGATTTTGTGATCGTAGGGCATGTGAGTGTTTCGCACGCGGGTGGGGACCTTTCTATTGGCGTGCACACTGACGATGGATTCGGGTTGCGTATGATAGGTGCTGAGTTCAACAGTGTTCACGGGGAAGGAAGGATTGATTCCTTGTTTCCATCGATCATGTTGCATCCGGGAAACACGAGCGATAGTGATACGCGAGGGATTTTACGGGATTTGCCTGCGGGTGAGTATGCCATTGAGTTTATCTCTTGGGACCATACCGGTGGCGCCTATTTTCAAGTCTATGCGGCGCGAGGCGCGTTTGAATCGGACTTCGCCAATCCCGATAATTGGTATTTGATTGGAGATCCTGATGGTCCCTTGATTCCCCAAGCGAGCCAAGATTCCGATGAGGACGGCATGGTCGACGCTTACGAACGTGCCAATGGCCTGGACCCAAGCAAAGACGATGCGGCTGATGACTTGGATGGTGATGGTTTGTCCAATCTGCGGGAGCATGATCTGCTGACTTTGGCGAACGTCGAAGACTCGGACGGGGATGGCCTGTCGGATGGCGTGGAAGATGGGAGTGGTGTTTGGAGAGGTCCCACCAATACGGGAACGGACCCGCTGCGAAGAGATAGCGATAGGGATGGATTTCGCGATGGGGCAGAGACGAATACTGGTGTTTTTCAAAGCCTTGACGATACGGGAACGGATCCTAATCGATCTGACTCGGATCAGGATGGTGTGGGAGACGCGGAAGAGATTCGATTGGGGAGCAATGCCTCGGATCCCAATAGCCGTTCAGGGGCGATTACCTCGCTTGAAGAAATCTGGATTCGAAGTGTTTCACCCGAACAAACTTTTAACTCTGATTTCTTGGATGCGCGTCGGACCGATGAAATTCGCTATGGTCTGGTGCAATTCGATCTCTCTGCGTTTGCTGGAGAAACAATCGCAGGCGTAGAACTCGTGCTGGACGAGGTGCCACTCTCAGGAGGAGCAGGATCCGGCGCGGAACTTCCCATCGTTACGACAGCGGCAGTGATTGGGGTTCATGAAGCGATCTCGGGTTTTTCTGCGCTGAATTGGACCCGCTACCAGGATTTGTACGAGGGGGAAGAGGATGGCGTCTTCGAGACTCTAGGTGCCTACGACTTGCCAGCGCCAGAATCAGAAGGAGGGCTGAGACGGACGGTAGGCTCGCCTGCGGACCTCGCTCTGGCTCAGGGGGCTATTGATGGTTCAGGAATTCTCACGATCGTCCTAAAACCTGCGGATATTGGTCAACCGATTGCTGCCTCCTTTGGCGACGGGGAATTGCGTGGGGCGGATCCGGAGTTGATTGTTCACTTGAAGCCGAGTGTTTCGGATTTCATTCCCGTTGAGATCCATCGTGATCGCGTTGATGCCACACTCTCTCTGCGCTGGACCTCGGAGCTTGGTGCTGTCTACCGCCTCGAGGAGAGCGAGGATCTACAGGCCTGGTCTGCTGTGGGGGTGGAAATGGAAGCGAATGCCACCGAAACAATCATTCGCGTGAATCCAAGCCCTGAGAAGCAGATCAATCTTTATCGCGTTCGTAAGATCTTATCTCCGTGATGCCTCGAAGGCTGCGAGGAAATCGCATTCATCTGTCTAGTGTTCGGATTTCGTGTTCTTTGGTCGCAATTTGAAGTGGATAATTGCGGTGATCTCTAGGTCCGGACCGGAGGCGGATTGAATGTCTGCTAACGGTCTTAGCGCAATCCATTCTCGACACTGAGGACGACGCATCCAGAGCTTGCAAGAGATTCGGATACTTCTACAATCCGGCCTCAAATTTCGTCGAGAAATGGATAAAAGTGGCGCATTTGAAACGACCCAGTGGACCGCTGTGATGACGGCTGCTGATAAGAA
Source organism: uncultured Verrucomicrobiota bacterium (assembly GCA_964342405.1). GTDB lineage: Bacteria > Verrucomicrobiota > Verrucomicrobiia > Limisphaerales > AAA164-E04 > UBA2970. The sequence goes on from CAYFGX010000007.1 coordinate 122,317, forward strand.
GGCGACAGGCTCGATTGAAGCCTTGCAGCGACTGTGTGGGGTCTATTGGGTTCCGGTCTACGCCTACGCCCGGAGTCAAGGCGCTCGTGAGACTGAGGCTGAGGATCTGACTCAGGCCTTTTTTGCTCATCTACTCGACAAAGGCTTGTCTATTCAATCAAGGGTGGACCGCGGGCGTTTTCGATCGTTCTTGATCCGGTGTTTTCGCAATTTTGCTGCCTCGGAATGGCGAAAGGAAAACGCGGCAAAACGTGGTGGCGGTGTTGAGGTGCTGCCGTTCGAGGAGCTTGAGTCGGAGACTCGTGAGATTTCCGAAGCGGAGCATGCCTTAACGCCGGAACAGATTTACGAGAGGAAATGGGCTCAAACGCTGCTTTCACGGGCGATTGCTAGGCTGAGAGAAGAGTATCGGTTGGTCGGCAAGGAGGATCGATTTCAAGCGATGAGTTCTTGTTTGACGAACGATCCTGACGAAGGGCTCTATGAGACGATCGCCACCGATTTAGAAATGAATCTCGGGGCTGTAAGAACGGCTATTCATCGAATGCGGTCCAACTTTGCGCGCGTCCTGCGCGAGGAGGTTGGGCGTCTCGTCAACGATCCATCGGATGTTGAGGAAGAACTCCGCTATACATTGAAGTTATTGAAGTAGACCGCGCGACTTGTGGTGCAGGAAGGAGAGGCGAGCGCGAAACGCCTTGTTTTTCCCTGTAACATTTCGATGGTGATTGCGTGGTAGTCCGTAGAGGTATGTCGACGGAAGTTTGCAATCAATGTGGGGGGCTTGTTAGGGGGCAAGAAGGTGAGGCTATTTGTTATGAATGCCTGGCTTCCCAAACCTTGAAGTTTCTCGACGATTCCTCACTGCCATCTCCCGCTGGCACTTCGAACGAGCTCAGCGGCCCGAGCCGATTTGGTGACTACGAACTCTTGGGTGAAATTGCCAGGGGCGGGATGGGCGTGGTGTATCGAGCTCGCAAGGATGGGGAAGAGGAATTAGTTGCGTTGAAGCTCATTCACTCAGGTTCGGTCTGTAGTCTACGAACGGAGGCTCGATTCATGACAGAGATAGAGGCAGCTGCGGCGCTGTCTCATGACCACATCGTCCCGATCCTTGATGTCGGCACTCATGACGAGATGCCCTACTACACCATGAGATTGATTGAAGGGGGCAGTCTCGCTGATGTGGAGGATAGACCTTTTCGTGAAGGAGAGCTCAGGGAGTCGGTCACGCGTCTGATCAAGGTCGCTGAGGCGGTACATTTTGCGCATGAACATGGAATCATTCATCGTGACTTGAAACCCTCGAATGTCTTGCTCGACGAATTAGGGAAACCGTATGTCAGTGACTTTGGGATCGCCAAGCGACTCGATGATCAGTCGGATCTCACCATGACCGGTGAGGTGCTGGGCACACCCTCTTACATGGCTCCGGAACAGACGAAGGGGGCGCAATCCAACCAGACCATTGCCGTTGATGTCTACAGCCTGGGCGCCGTGCTTTACCATTCGATTACAGGGAGAGCGCCTTTTGCGGCGGAAACGGCCTTTGAGACTTTGAAACAGATTGAGTCTCAGGACGTGACTCCGCCATCTCATATTCGGGGAGAGATTGATCGGGATCTGGAAACAATCGTCTTGAAGTGTTTTGAGAAAGAAGCGGTTCAGCGTTATTCGAGCGCTTTGGCATTGGCGGAGGATTTACATCGCTGGTTGGACGGGCGGCCGGTCTTGGCTCGGAGAACGGCTTGGCTGGAACGGGCTCGAAAATGGGTTCGCCGTCGGCCATACGCGGCGGCTTTGATTGCGATATCGGTTCTTTCACTCGGTCTTTTGGGGAGCCAAGCGTGGAACAATCATCGGCGTTCAGAGAGGGAACAGGCGCGTATTCAAGACTTGAGTCACCGCCTTGCTGGCAGTTTGGTTGCGAGTCGACTCCAGATCACTGAGGACTGGTTGAAGCGCGGGAGTGTTGGGGAAGCCATTGCTCATTTGGCGGCCAATATACGGGATCAACCCGAGTCTCTCGCTTCCTTCGCATACGCCAAGAATCTGATGAGGGCCGGAGCCGTTCCGTATCCGTTGTCACCACCGTTGCAGCATCATGACGAAATCTGGAGTGTGGCCTTCCACCCGGATGGGGATCGTGTGATCACGGCTTGTTACGATGGATTCGGACGGATTTGGTCATTGTCCAGACCCGATGCGCCCTTGTTCAAACTACCGCATTCTGACGGAGTCTACCGAGTCGACTTGGACCCTTCCAATTCGAGGGTCCTTACCGGTTCAGTTGACGGCACAGCGAGGGTTTGGAATCTGGAGAACGGGGAACCCATCTCTCCACTGCTGAAACACGAAGGGCATATCCAAATCGCTCGCTTCCTTGAGGGGGGAGATCAGTTTGTCACTGCCTGCGTAGGAGCGGTGGTGCGGGTTTGGGACGCGAATGATTTCCAGAAACCGATAGCGGAACTCCGCTTGCCGAAGCGGGAGCAGATCGCTCACATCGCATCGCCGATACCGGGATACCGTGATCGTCTCCTTGTCGGTACCGTGCGAGGAAACCTCTGGATCTGGCAATGGACTTCTGGAACGGTGTTAAAGGAATTTGCGTCCGGGGCTTCTTACCTGAGCGATTGTGTGTTCAGTCCAGACGGAGAACGGATGCTCGCTCTGGGACATCATGATGCCACTGTTCTTTGGAACACAACAACCTGGTCTCGCCTCGCTGTGCTCCCTCATTCGGCCATTCCATGGTCAGCCGTTTTTTCTCGGTCGGGAGACACTTTGGTGACTTGCGGGGCGAGTGGTTACTCCTTTTGGAATCGAGCGACAGGTGCGGCGATGCCGAGCCGTTCCGTCCTGGCAACCGAGGAAGCTCTTTCGAGCACACGCTCACGGATTCGAGCTGCTTGGTCCCGAAACCTCTGGTACACGTTCAATAACAGTTCGGTTTTTTTCTTGGATGAAATGGGGCATCCGGCTGGGATTCCTGCGCTCTCGTTACCAGCCGTGATTCACGATGTCGACCCGGATCCGTATCGCGATCGAGTTGGGGTTCGCACCTTTGATGATTGGCTTCAAGTTTGGGCAGTCCCGGAAGTTTCGAGCTCGGATCTAGTCTATCAGACGCCAGAGTCTTGGAGTGCGAATCTGGCGCAATTCACGGTCGGAGACCAGGGAGGGCCGCGACTGGTGGTGGGCACTGCTGGACGTCCTGAGTTGCGAGCTGTCTCTTTGATGGACGCGGATGGTGGAGAGACTGTTTTGGTTCCAAACATCGGTCAGAATCTTTCCGAGATTCGTGGTTCGTCTGCCAAGAAACATGTGGTTGTGGTGGGGGAAGATAGGTGGCTGCGAGTTCACGCCTTCGAGGCTGCCCGTGCACCTGGGGAGCAGGTTCTCATGTCTCCGAGTCGGTATTGTGCAGTGAGCCCAGACGATCGATGGTTGCTCGACGAGGACCGTAATGGCCGACCGTCGGTCACCGATCTGTCGGGAGATCGTCGGCCGATCTCGATTAACTCAAGTATGGAAGTTCACCGAGTCTGTTTCAGTCCTGATAGTCAGCTCTTGGCTTTGACTGGCTACGACGGTGCCTTGGAAGTTTTTCGCTTGGAGGATCAAGAACGCATTGGACACCTGCCAAGTGAAGGGCGTCAACCCGAAGTCTTAGCGATCTCTCCTGAACGCGATCTTCTTGCGCTTGGCTATAGTGACGGAATGCTGACTGTTTTTGATCTGGATCGAGACGTCTCGAAGAAATGGGAGCAACGGATTCGGGATGGCATCGTTTTAGTCGAGTTTTCTCCCCTTGGCGGTTCGATCGCGGTGGGAACCGCTTCAGGCTCAGTCGAAATTCGAGAGTCTGACACGGGAGAACGACTGTCGGCGACGATTCGTCATGGGACGGCCATTGCGAATCTTCAATTCGCCTCCGAAGGGCGTTCCCTGATGGTCGCTTCGCGCGATAAGACCCTCCGCTTTTGGAATCCGAGCACGGGCACTCCGTTGACTCAAGCCGTTGTCTGGGAGGGGAGCGCGTCGGCGATCGACTTGAGTGCTGATGGCCGCCTTTATTGTTTTGGTGTCGGTGAAGGGCAGATTGAGGTTCGGCGGGTGCCGCAGGTGGTCGATGATACGTCTCTACCTGATTGGGTGGGTTCTTTTGTGGAGGCTTTCGGTGGATTTCGACTCGGGGTCGATGACAGCTTAGAGTTCATCTCGTGGGAAGATCGGGTGGCGATGATGGATAGGGTTCGCGACATGAATGCGGATGATCCACTGGTGAGCTGGGCTCAATCACTCGTAGTAGGGGAGGAGAAGTGACTCTGCCATTTTTTGCTGAGCAGGACGGGGCCGTTTCCCTCACCGGCTGGACAGAGGCGAGAGCTTACCCTCGATCTTTTGAGGGCCGAGCGGTTAGCCGCTCTATGCCTACAGGAGGTGAATCATTTACAGACTCGAAGTCTCGCTTCTCAGCCGAAATTGAACATGGCGCTGTGCGGAAGTTGAGGTTTCTGATGTTGAATCGTTGCTTGCTGCGCCCTGAGGTTATTGAAGTCCCTAGTCAGACTCTTTATCCCGGATCGGATGGCAATCGCGCAACGGGTAGCTATTCAGTCAAGATTGGTAACCATTCGGCTCGAATTGCACGGTAATCTAGAGAGGTATGTCCACGGAGATTTGCAAGCAGTGCGGTGCGCTCATTCGAGGGCAAGAAGGAGGGGGGATTTGTTATGAATGCCTGGCTTCTCAGACCTTGAAGTTTCTCGATGATTCCGCGCTGCTGTCTCCCTCTGCTACGTCAGATGAGCTCAGCGTCCTCAGCCGATTTGGTGACTACGAACTCTTGAGGGAGATAGCGAGGGGAGGAATGGGAGTGGTGTATCGAGCCCGCAAGAAGGGAAAAAATGAGGTTGTTGCGTTGAAGCTCATTCATTCGGGTCCGGTTTGTAGTCTGCGAACGGAGGCCCGTTTCATGACTGAAATTGAGTCAGCTGCGTTGCTGGCTCATGACCATATCGTTCCAATCCTCGATGTGGGCACTCATGACGAGATGCCATTCTACACCATGAGATTGATCGAAGGGGGAAGTCTCGCAGATCTGGAGAAACAGCGATACGGAATAGAAGGGTTGAGGGATTCGGTCGCGCGTTTGATCAAGGTTGCTGAGGCGGTTCATTATGCACATGAACACGGAATCATTCATCGCGACTTGAAGCCTTCGAATGTCTTGTTGGACGAAGCGGGGGAACCGTATGTCAGTGACTTTGGGATTGCGAAGCGACTAGACGATCAGTCGGATCTCACCTTGACCGGTGAAGTGCTAGGCACGCCCTCCTACATGGCCCCGGAACAGACCATGGGCTCCCGAGTTCAACAAACGATAGCGGTCGATGTCTACAGTCTGGGAGCGATTCTCTACCATGCCATTACCGGAAAGGCGCCTTTTGTGGCTGGCTCGCCATTTGAGACCATGAAGCAAATCGAGTCACAGGACGCTATTCGACCATCCGAGTTTCAAAGCGCGATCGATCATGATCTAGAGACGATCGTCCTGAAATGCCTGGAGAAGGATCTCTCACAACGTTATCCGAGTGCTCAAGCGCTGGCGGAAGACCTTAAGCGGTGGATCGCGGGACGTCCGGTGGAAGCACGCCCAACGCCTTGGTGGGAGCGCATTCGAAAGTGGTGTCGCCGCCAACCCTACCTTGCCTTCGCAGCTGGCGTGACGTTGTTTCTCCTGGGCCTTCTGGGATTGCAATCATGGGCGGGCGTTCAGCGCTCGCAGCAAGAACAACGGCGCATCAAGAATTTAAGTCAACGCCTCGGAGAGAACCTCACCAGCGGGCGCTTGAGACTTGCTGATGAGTATTTGCAGACCGGGCGCAGGGGGGAAGCCGTCGCCCATGTCGCCGCGATCGTCCGTGATCGTACCGGGGAGAGTGCGCCATTGGCGTATTTGAAGAGTCTCGTTGAGGCGGAGCCATTTGCCACGCAGGTGGTCCGCCCGCTCGCTCATTCGAATACAGTCTGGCAGGTTGATTTTCACCCAGATGGCGATCGGCTCGTGACAGCCAGTAGCGATGGGAAAGGGCGAATCTGGTCCTTTAAGTCCCCGAATGCTCCGCTCTATGAGTTCGCTCATGAGGCAGAGGTGTATCGAGTCGATTTTAACACATCGGGAAACCTCGTCGTGACGGGATCCTATGACCATACGGCACGGATTTGGGACGTTGAAACAGGCCAGCCAATCTCTCCCGAGCTTCGCTTGCCGGGGCAAGTTCAAATCGCTCGATTCATTGGCGAGAACGATCGGTTTGTGGTGGTTAGCGGTGGCCCCGCTGTTCGAGTTTGGGACACTCAGAATCTTGAACGACCGCATGCCGAGCTGAAGGTGCCCCCTTCACAAGCGCTCATCCATATCGCTTCAACGGTTCCCGGGGATGGAAATCGACTGCTCGTGGGGTCGGTCGTCGGGGGGATGTGGCTGTGGGATTGGAAAAGGGGCGAGATCGAAGCGGAACGCCACTCAGGGGCGGAATACATTAGTGACTGTGTGGTGAGTCCAGCGGGCGATCGTTTTATTCCCCTTGGGGACGTAGATACGTTAGCACTTTGGTCCATGGATTCGTTCGCGCCAATCGCTAGATTGAATGATGCGGAGCCTCCGAGAGCCATTGGGTTCTCAAGCGAGATGGAAACTTTTGTAACCGCCACGCGAAATGGATATCAATTCTGGGACACGGAGACAGGACATCCCTTGGTCGACAAAATGGTTCTGTCTTCAATGCCTGCGCTATGGAAAAAGATCAATCGATTGCCGTGCTCCGAGCGATTTGAGCTTTGGTATCCATTTACTTATCGTTCGGTCTTTTTCTTCCAAACGAACGGTCGTCCGTCCACGACGCCAGCGATTTCGTTCTCTCAAAGTGTGAAAGGGGTGACCCCCGATCCTCATCGTCGACGCATAGCGATTCACACCGCGGACAACCGGCTCCATATTTGGGACTACTCGCGAACACTCAATCGGAACGTGGTCTACCAAACGCCAGGTGATTTCGTCGGCAATCGAGCTCGGTTTGTGCGGGGAAACTCCGGAGAACCTTTACTTTTTGTGGGCGCACACGGTCGAACTGAATTGAAGGCTGTGGAGTTCGTTGATGGGGGCGGATCTCATGTTTCAATCGACATCAATCGTGATCACCGCTTGCGCGAGTTTTTTGGGCCTCGGTCGACCGGGTTGCTGTTGGCGAGAGACTTGGACAGAACATCGCGAGCCTTGAGATTCCATCCTGAGAGCAAGTCGTTTGAGCAGCTCACGGATGGTTCTAAGGGAAAGCTGTGGGTGATCAGTGATGACGACCAATGGGGCGTAGGGAGTTCCTGGGGGTCAGATTTGCCCTCGCTCGTTCCTTTGAGTGACCCGGAAAACGCCCTGCCATTGAAGAATAGTGAGGGGATGAACCTGATAATATTCAGTCGAGATAGTCGCTATGTCATCGGCGGGGCCGAGACGGGGCGAGTAGGCGTTTGGGATGTGGATTCCTGTGAGCTTGTCCGTGAGGTCACGATTGCCGCCCGTCCTGTGAAAATGTTAGATTGCAGCTCCGATGCCTCTTTAGTGACGGTAGGCTACGAAGGGGGAACATTGGTCTCTTGGCGATACTCGCTGGAGCAAGGGGTCGTTTGGGAACGCGTCGTTGAAGATGGCATTCGAGCCGTGGTCTACTCGCCCGATGATCGGTGGGTGGCGATTGGAACGGAGGGAGGCCAAGTTCTAACGTTTGAGGCGGCCAATGGGAAGGTCCTGCCAAATCCTGTACGTCGGCAGGCGAGTATAGAAGTCTTGCAGTTTACGCCTGACAGCCGGCGGCTCTTGATCGGTTCGAGCGATCGGACTTTGGGGTTCTGGGATCCCGTTTCTGGATTCCCGATCTCAGAATCTGTTTCCTTCACGGGAGAACGGCGCAGCGTCGACCTGAGTCCAGGTGGTGAGTGGTTTTGTTACGGGGCTGACGAAGACACGATCGAAGTGCGCCGGGTTCCTCGATCCATTTCGATGTCGGATGTGCCTGCCTGGCTGGTTCCCTTCTGTGAAGCGATTGCAGGTCTCCGATTGGGGGCCAACGATGCATTAGAAGTGCTTCCTTGGGAGGCCCGAATGGACACTCTCGACGTGGTGCGGGCTTGGGTTCCGGGGGACCCTCTGGTGGAGTGGGCCCATAGCCTGATGAGTCACCGGGGACGCTAAGGTGGCGGTCTCATTCGAAGTTGCGTCATCCCGAATAGTGCAGAGCCTTGTGGGAAGATCGGCTAGTGAGTGAATGATGCCTAGGGCGTCTCTCGATCCCGTTCGCTTTCTTGAAAACTGGGAGGTGGTTTCCGTTTTTCTTTTTGCGCTCCAAGACGATGTTTTATGTCGTTAATTAGACCTGTTGCTTCTTGTTTTTGTGGGCTTTCAGTTCGATTTTTCCTCATTTCTAGCTTGAGAATGCTAATTGGTGAGGACTTCGTATTTCTCTGATCGGAATCTTGAAGGTGTTTTTTTCAAAAAGCATGTAACGCGTGCCGGGTTTTTGCGTGGGAAGGGGCGAAAGGCTAATTGTGCACGGCCTTAGCAAATCAGAAATATATCATGATACCAATGAAAAGCCCCGAACTCAACGTTAGCTACTTGAACGATCTGCCTACGAACCATTTGCGACAAGGTGTCAGAACCTGCAGCCGGCAGTCACATGGCTTGATAAGATTGCTGGCGATTTCTTTGGCAATACTCCCAATGCTTGTAGCGGCACAAATTGTGAGTAATCTCGGGGAATCCAATAATAACGATGGGGGTGTTAATAGTACTGCCTGGAATGCTGCGTCGTTCACGACTGGTTCAAACGCAGGTGGTTATACGCTGACAAGTGCTACAATGCTTTTCGGGGCCGCGACTGGTTCACCGTCAAACTTTGAGGCGAGAATTTTCGATAACAATAGTGGGGAGCCCGGGAATATACTCGGCTCTCTTTCAGGAAGCTCTCCGAGCACCGCTGGCACACATGACTTTACAACTTCTGGAATCAACCTTACTGCCAACACGACTTACTTTCTCGTTTCTACTGCCGAGGGTGCGTCTGGTAATGGTTTCGAGAATAGATTCACGTCATCTACATCAGAAACGTCCAGCGATGGCTGGGCAATTGGGGATGCATTCATCTTTTCTAATGACCAAGGTACTACTTGGCACAATCTTGGTGCTGAAGTAATGATGTTTAGCATTAGTGCGACACCTGTTCCAGAGCCTCACGAGTACGCGATGCTTGTCGGCTTGGGACTCATGGGGTTTGTTGTCGCAAGGCGCCATTTGGTTTCGAAGGCTCTCACGTAGCCAAGAATCCCGGTTCAAACATCTAGAGCCGCGAAGAGCCTTCGGCTTGGGCGCATAATACTGCTCTCGAACTGCCATTTCTCCCCAGATTCCATGAAACAGTTAAGAGTCATCTTTCGATCTTTCGAAGATCGCCTCATCAGTCGTTATCCAGGAATGGCAAGATACCTCTTCCTCTTCCGGGTAGACCGTTGGCTGGTTCCGATAGTTGTCTTGGTAGGGGTGCTTTGTGGGGGAGGGGTAGCCAGCTTCTTGAAGCTGCTACCCAACACCCCGGAAGGATTTGAACCTGAGGTTAAAGTCAGTGTTTTCGATCTCCTCCAGTCCAAAGCCTTGGCTCGAAGTGCCGAGAAGCATGAACAGTCTGGGCATGTGCCCGCTGCACGGGCCGCGTGGCGAGGAGTGATTTCGAACACGCCAGGCGATGTTGAACCGCTTCGCCGTTTTCTTAAGGTTCTCCAACGAGATGAGGTCACGCTGGGCATCGCCCACGACACGTTTCGTTACGGAAACTGGCTGCTTCGCTTGACTGACAATGACTCCGCAGATCTAGAATTGGTCGCGGAGACACTGGAACATGGTCGACGTTATACCGAAATTCTCACACTCCTTCGCTCACACGAAGAGTCCCTTTCTGATTCTGGAAGGGCGATAGCCATGCGAGCTTTGTTCTGGCTAGGCCATCACGATTTGTTTGCAGAACGGTGGGGGGAAGCCCGTGCGCCGTTGCGTGAGGATCCCATAATGAAGCTCTATTCATTGGCAGTAGAGGCTATCACGGAGAGTGAAAAGAAAGCCTACGGAGTATTTCTGAATGCTGCCGCGAAGGCTGAACCTTACACTCCCGAATTTCTGCCAGCTCAACGACTGGCGATTCGTGTGCATGCGGCAGCCGGAGATTTAGATGCTTGTCGTCGCGTGTTGGAAGACCTGCAAAAGCGGCGGCTGGCCACCTTTGCGGATCATCTTCCCTATTGGCGCTCAATGGCTCTCCAAACTGGTTCCCACGAGATACTAAGACAATGTGAGGAAACGACGGAACCCGTCTCTGAGTTCGAGGTCTATTCTCTGGTGAGCCTGCTTTACGAAGGGGGGCACACGGATGACGCCCTCCGCATGTCCCGTCAACTCATGGAACGCTTGGGAAATCCTTTAAGTCTTTGGTTGGATCACGGAAATATTTTGATGGAAACCAAGCGATGGCCAGAGTTGAAGAGCCTGGCCATGAAGGTGAATCAATCCGATCAACTCAACCATCTATGGTCGACTGCGAAGTATTGGGAAGGCATCTCGGAGCTGTTTCTCGAGGAGACAGAGATAGCCGAGGACCGATTCAAGGAGATCGCTGAGTTTCCGATCATCTCGCCAGCAACGAGTCTTGAGATGGTGAATCGTTTGCGAGGGCTCGGTCAGCATGCTGCGGCCTACACGGTGCTCAATCAACTAGAGGAGCTGATGGAAGATAAACCCGAATACTGGGTTCTTCGCTGTCAAATTGCCGCGGCTGACAAGGATCTTGCCGCACTCAAAGAGTCCGCCACCAAGGCTTACGAACGAAATCCAGAAAACGTCGAAAATCAAAACAACTATGCGGTTGCATTGTTGTTGGAAAGAACGGAGCCAGCTAAGGCGCTGGAGCTCGGACGAGAGCTGGTGAGGGCAGATCCGGAGTCTGTCATTTACAAGCTCACCTTGATTCATGCGCTGATCCAGAGTGATCACTTGGATGAGGCCCAGAACATTCTCAAGTCTCTTGAAGGCACGAACGTCGCGACAGCGGATATGGTGACAGACTATCGACTGGCCTTATTCGAGTTGGCCTATGCCCAGGGACGGTATACTGATGCGCTTTCGTTTCACGAGGTCCTTGATCGAAATTTCCTCATGCCGGAAAAGATCGCTTGGTTGGAATCTGCGGTGACGGAAGCGCGGAAGAATGGGTGACTTGGAGGGCTTGTTTCCTTGTTTCACATCGACTCGTTAAATAGGCCTCAACGCAGATCCGGCTTATTGCGAATAGTCGATTCAGCGGTGGGGCTCGGGCGTTTGAAAGGAGTGCCCTCGCGCTAAGTGAGGAGACGTTTGTCCGGCATGCTGTTCGGTCTTTCTTTGAGGCTGTTAGGCGACGGCAAGAGGTGAATTCGCGATTGCTCGATCACTGTTTTGGTTTTTTGGGGGCTAAGACTCCCTGCCTTGTGTCTTGTTGCGGATCCCGAACAGGTATCCGAGCGGGAGGAGGAACGCTAGTGCGACGAGGAATCTTGCGAGGAACCATTTGACTTTTTCGTAGGCTGCGGGTGATGTTTTCAAAACTTCTCCACCGCCTGGATTTGAGATGATGTCCGATTCCCCATCGCCATGGAGTTGCCCTACAATGTAGTGGGCTGGGAAAACGGGCGCAAAGATCTCCCATTCTTTCGAGGGGGGGAAAGTTTCTATTTCGTTGAACTGATAGGTTCTCCGCTTAATGGATAAGTCGTCTCCTGGCTGTTCGAGAATCGTCCATTTTCTCGGATAGTCCTGCGCATCAAAATCGCTACGGACGGATTTGTAGCTCATGCTGGATCCACTATCAAAGAATTCGACCGTTCTGAGGCGCTCGAAATTGTCCCTGTCAAACTGGTAGGTGACTCTGAGCTCGGTGAACTTGAGTTCTTCCGGCATTCGACCGCGAAAATTTTCGGGGGTTACCACGCGCCCTGTAAGAGTCAGTTGAACTTGAGGTGGGCTCTCATCGGGGACATCCGTCGCTACGATTTGCCAATTGGGCGATGTGCTTGAAAGGAGACTCTGAAGCTTTGCTGAATCGATTTGGGCAGCTTCTCTCATCGTTTCGAAATCGACGCTGGGATCAAGGTCCGATCGAGTCTTGCCGAGGGCTGCGATTAAGGGAAAGGCGAGTTGCGCTTCCAATCCGATGGCATCCCACAGCGCCAACTCAGCATGACGAGCCGTGGGATCCCACTGGATATCGGCAGAGCCCAATCGCCGGCTTGCGCTGAAACTTGGGACATTGGTGAATGTGGTGTCCCGGATATTGACGGAAGTAAAGTCCGTTGTTTCTGGTCCCAGGGAGGTCTCAATTTCGTCTAGCCGGTAGAGTTTTCCTTGCCTAGATCTCCATAGCTCGTAGGTGAACTCTTTCGTTCCAGATAGTGAGATGGTGAAGAGCTCCCGTAATTTTTCTAGTTCGAGTTCGGTCAGTATCTGTCCGGTGCTTGACTCCAGATGTTCGACATTTCGTTGGGTTGCCCTATCGATCTCGTCCTGAGTCCCAGGTCGTCCCTTGATCCTTACTGTCGCGGATATATGAAGCGGGGCTGGAACGGGTCTCGTCACTCGATCAAATGCTGCGATGAGTTCTTCTCGTGTCGGTTTCCGCTCTTGACCGAAGACTTGCAGCGGGAGTGCGATTGCTGCGACAAGGAGGGGAAGGGCGAGTATCAGCGCGATTCTCTTTCTTGCGTCGCGACTAAGCTTTATGTTCATTTCCGTGATCTGTAGTCGTTTCGGTTTCTGACTATCGGTTGCTCAGGGTGGCAAGGCTGGTTGGCTGACGTAACCCATCTCCTAAGCAGGGGATTGGGTTAGAGATTGGTTAGGCGCCGGTCGAACCGTCTGGGCAGGAATCCGTGGCATAAATCATTTCGAGACCCCACAGTGCGATGCTGTTCTCCTTCGTGCACGTTCTGATGGAGCACCCCGTGCAGGCTGCAATATAGGCCGACCAGCATGCGTAGCACTTCTTCCAAGTCGTTGGGGATGTGCCGGCGCATTGGGCCTCGCAGACCAGCGCGGCTCCGATACAGGCTGTCCACACCGTCCAATTGACCGAAATTCCGCAGTCCCAACTGCTACCTACCTTCTCAAATTCGCGTCCGCAGTTCTTGTAGCCGGCATCGGATGGCCGACACGTCTTGTAAGCCCTCTTATTCATTCCCTGTGATCCACAGTGATAATTTGCCAAAGGTCCGATCGATCCCACGGTACAAGAGCAAGACTGTTGGCGGCCTGGAACAGTAGGCGTGGACCAACATCCTTGATTTCCAGAGGCGTTCGCCTGCGGACCGTTTAGCAGCAGCGCTTGAAGGATTATTGTGGTGGATATCAATGCTACGATTACCTGGCTCATGGAATGAACTTGTTTCATCTTCTTGGGCTTTCAGTTTCTTTGGTTCTAGGATTTTCGCTTTGATCGCTGATCTAGACATCGGTCCGTTTTTGGTTCCCGGTCTAGTTCGTGAGCGGTCTCAGTGTTGACAGTATAAGAAGTAGCAAGGTTTATTCCGGGGTGGTTGGTTTCTTGAGAAAGACGCTCGTGGGAGGGGAGGATAAATGCTTTGGGGGAGACCTAAACAACTGAGCCATCGAAGATTATGTCGGAGGGAGAGCTGGGTAGGTTTTCTCGCGATTTTTCATGGTGATCAGCTTGTGCCCCGAAAGGGCGTTGCTACTAGCGCTCCCGTATGGCGCTCATAGCGCTCCAACGTGCACTACGAGCGCCAGTTTTTTGCTGCTGTGGTCGAGTACGCTCGATAGGAGCTTAAGGTCTGGTTTCTGGTGTTTTGATCGAGGGGCTCGTTGTGATTGCTCGAAAAGAGAAGAACGTTTCAAGCCGGGAAGGGGCGTGCTTCGAGGTCGACATCGACTGCATATTGCGGAGGTACAAAAAAAGGGCAGGGAAGACCCTGCCCAAAACTTGATTCTTGTTGAGTCGAGCTTACTTGGCGTCTACTGGGGCTCCTTCGTTTAGTTTTGAAAGGATGTCCTCGGTGATATCATTTGCCCCGGTTGAAAACAGGACAACAGGGGTTTGGTTGATGCCCTCTGCGGCACTGTCGAGCACGAGTGTATAGCCTTCAGTCTTTGACTTTGTATTGATGATTTCGCGGATCTCGCGAAGTATGTTTCGTCGCAGCCGGAAGCGGGTCTCGGTTAGATTTCCTTCCATACTCTTCTGGTGATCTCGGATGTCCCGCTCAAGCTTCTGAATGTCCTTCAGCTTCTCGTCCGCTTCTTTTTGACGACGATCTTTCTCCGTGGCGGAAATGGCTGCTTCATTCAAGGTCTCGCGAATCTTTCGGTAATCCTCGTTCGCCTTTTGATACTGATCGATCATGGCTTGGTGCTGGTCAGCGTAATCCTTTTTACGATCTTCGAAGGTGACGCTGGCTTGTTTGGTTTTCCAGTAGCCGTCAAAGACGGTTTTCATGTCGATGACCGCGATTTTTTGGGCGCTCGCTGAAACCGTAAAGGCGAGCAGGGTCATGGAGAAGATGAGTCTGTTCCAGGATGTCATTATGTATTCTTTGATTTAAATCTCTTTGGGTCGATGTATCGCAATTCGAGCTTGGAAGCAATAGTGAAGCGCTTCAGTTCTGTATCGTGTCGCCAAGCGCTAGAAAGGTCGCTCCCAACCCACACCGAAGTTGAATCGGCCCCCGGCTTCGTTGGCGGGGTCTGAGGTCATTGGGATACCATAGTCGAGACGAAGTGGGCCGATAGGGAGGTTGAGGCGCATTCCGATACCGATATTGTCGTTGTAACTACTAGTGTTGCCACGAATGACGTTGCCGCTTGAGTCCGTATAGCGGTAATCCGTTCCGAAGCTGTAGGCGTTCTGGTAAACCATTCCAATATCGTAGAACACCGCCAGTCGAAAGCGTTCAATAATGGGAACACTGTACTCAGCCGAGGCGAACCAGCTGGTGCGGCCACCGATAGGCTCACCGCTGGCGTCGCGTGGTCCCACTTCTCGGAAGCGGAAGCCGCGAAGATTGAACAATCCGCCTAAGAAGGACCGATCGAAGAGGGGGACTCGGTCGCTACTACCGTATTCCTCCACCACGCTGATTTCACCTTGGAGTTCGAGAATGTGCCCTTCTGCCAGGCCCTTGAAGTAATGCTTGGTGCCGAGCTCGACTTTGTAGAAGTCGGTGTCAGCACCAAATGGTCCGCCAGCGACCTCGGATGTGAGTCGCGTAATTTGACCGGCGTTGGGAAGCAAGCCCCCAGCTCGGGTGTCGTAGGAAATCGAGGACCCGACCTTTGAGACAAGGCGGCGACCTTCTTCATCTTGGAAGACTTGGGAGGCTGTGTCAGCCACGTTGACGATACCGACTTGTTCAATCGTGTAGTTGATCCCTCCGATAATGAAGTCACTTCCGAAGAGCGTCTTGCGAAGGCCGATTCGAGCGCCCGTTCGAACTTCGTCGAAGAGGCTACTGAGGAAGTCAAATTCGCGGTGGAAGAGGCTCGTTTCGAGTTCCAGTTTTCGATCAAAGAGCCACGGTTCGATGAACGTGATCAAGTAATCTTGCCGTCGGGTACCGATCTGGGTGCGCAAGCGGAGCTTTTGGCCACCACCTTGGAAGAGGGGTGGTTTGGTGATATCGAAATTCCCCTGGGTCAGTTCGATGAATCCGACCAGATTTTCGATCGAGTTGAAACCGGCACCTACAACAAAGTTTCCGGTGCCTTGTGCTTTCTCAGTGACCTTGATGACCAGATCCTTTCGGTCGGGAATATCGGTTGGCTCAACATTGAGATCGACTTCATCAAAGTATTGAAGACCTTGCAGACGAGTTTGGCTGAGGCGCGCGCTCACCATGTTGAACTTCTCGCCTGGGGTCACTGCCAGTTCGCGGCGGATGACTTTATCTTTGGTCTTGGTATTGCCTCTGATTTCGATCTTTTCAATGTAACTGACTTGGCCTTCGTTGATCTTGTAATTCAGATCCATCGTCCCGTCTTGGGTGTTGGCCGTTTGCTCGGGGAAGATACGGGTGTCTCCCTGATTGCGAGCGCTCAGGTAGCCGGATTCTTCGTAAAGATCAGATATAGCGAGATTGTTTCCATCAAACCCATCCGGTGAGAAAACATCGCCCGGCTGCATCGGGAGGCGACTGACGGGCCCCTTCTTGGTTTGCCGGAAGAGGATCTCTTCGGTCGAGAAGACCTCGTTCCCCTCAATTCGTAGGTCACCCAGGAGGTATTGTTTGCCTTCGAAGATTTCGAAGGTGATCACCATGCGGTCGGGCTGTGGGTAGTCGAAACGGACGTCTTTGATCGTGAAGTCGAGATACCCGTTGTCATAGTAGAGGTCTCGCAGTTTCTCTTTGTCCTGCAAGAACTGATCTTCCTTGAAGACGCCCGATCCGGTGAGCCACGACATGAACCATCGGTTGCGAGTCTTAATGGTCTTTCGCAGCTTCTTGATTTTGAAAGCGGAGGTGCCCTCGAAGTTGACCTCTCGAATGCGGACCTTAGGAGATTCTTTGATCTCGAAGGTGACGGTTCCTTGACCGCGATCTTCGTTGATGTTGGGGACGTATTTGACGGTGGTCTCCCGGTAGCCCTTCTTCTCGTACAAGTCCTTGATGGCGAGGGCATCGGTGAAGAGTTGTTTCTCGTCGATCGGTTCTCCGACCTTGGAGGTGACCTTCTTTCGCAGCTTGCTAGTCTTGAGCTCGTCGTTCCCTATGAATTCGATCTCGGTCAGAACCGGTTTGCCTTGAACGGTATAGATGAGATCAACGCCATCCTCTTGTCGGTCCCAGGCGATGTTGACGTTGTGGAAATATCCGGTCCCGAGCAGGTTCTTGATGTCTTGATTGACCTTGGCGGTGCTGAGTTCGTCGCCAGGTTTCGTCTGAATGTTGGCGCGAATCAGTTCGTCGCTGACCGAGGTAGGCCCGACGTGGCGGATGTCAATCTGGTTGACGGTTTGGCCTGAAATCTGGGCTTGTCCAGCGACTTGCGGCAGCCAGCAGGCTAGAAACGCCCAGGTTGGCCACCGTCGACTTCGAGTGTATCTCATTCTTGTCTAGTTTCCCGTTGGGATATCTTCGGCGCTCACCTTAGCCGCACTTTCGTAGCGGGTGAAGCCTTTTAGGAAGGTCAAATTGACATCTCCAGTCGGCCCATTTCGCTGTTTAGCAATCAATAGATTGACCGCAACAGCTTCTTGCTCTGCATCTTGGGTGCCTTCCTCTTCCCCTTCAACATCTGCCTTATAGAGCAGACCGACAATGTCGGCGTCCTGTTCAATCGCTCCAGATTCACGGAGATCGGAAAGACGCGGCTTGCGGTTCTTGTCTTTCTCAAACTCGCGGTTGAGCTGACTGAGAATAATGACCGGAACATTGAGCTCCTTGGCCAAGGCCTTGACGCCGTTGGAGATATCCGCGATCTCTTGCTGCCGGTTTTCTGCTCGGCGCGAAGTAGAGTTCAGGAGTTGGAGGTAGTCAATGACAAACAGTTTGATCTCGTTTTGCTGCGCCATGCGCCGGGCTCGAGCCCGGAGTTGGAGGATCGAAAGACCGGGGGTGTCATCAATGATAATCGGCGCTTTAGCGAGCTCGGTCGCAGCTTGCGTGATCCGCGGGAAGTCGCGTTCGGCGAAGAATCCGTCGCGAACTGCCCGAAGGTTGATCCGGGATCGAGAGCAAAGCATACGGAGGGTGAGCGATTCAGCGGTCATTTCCAGACTGAAGACCCCGACGGCGCAGTTCTGATCAAGCGCTGCCGCCTCCACGATATTCATCGCCAGTGAGGTTTTACCCATACTGGGGCGGGCGGCGATCACGATCATTTCCCCGCCGTGGAGTCCGTGGGTCATTTTGTCCAGGTCGGGAAATCCAGATGAGAGCCCGGTCAGAGAACCCTGATTGGCATGGTAGGACTCGAGAGTGCTGATCGCATCCGTGACCAGCGTTTTCATCGATCGATCCACCGTTTCGATCCGATCTTGGCTGATTTTAAGGACATCCCGCTCGATCTCGTCCAGAAGCTGATCGACGGAGCCTTCATTGTCGTGAACTCGGCCTACGATGTTCGTGCAAACCTGGATGGTGGTCCGGAGGACCGCCTTTTCCTTCACAATATCCAAATAGTACGTGAGGTTGGCGGCTGAGGGGACGGCATCCATCAGCGTATTGAGATAAGATATTCCGCCGATCGCCTCGAGTTGGTCGTTGTCCTTTAGATGCTGGGACAAGGTGACAAGATCGATGGGTCGCTTTCCATCGTAGAGCTCACAGAGTTGCTCGTAGAGGATACGGTGCCGGAGGTCGTAGAAGACGGCAGCGCCTTCTTTGAATTTCTCGATGCAGAGACCGAGGTTTTCGGTTGGATCAAGTAGAATACAGCCCAGAACCCCCTGCTCGGCCTCGGTAGAGTAGGGTGGAAGTCGGTCAACGAGAGGGGGGGCGGTTTTCTTATTCTTCTTTCGAGGGGTGCGCTTCAGGTCGGCAGGTGGTGTTTCGGTCAGGACGTCGGGGTGATCCATTTCGTGTGACAGCAAAATGGATTTCCCTTGGAAAGGCAACGCCGAGTTCTTGCAAAACTCACTCACAACTTGTTCACCGTTTATTCACTTCGGGATATGGGACTCGACATTAAGTGACTTCAGGGCGGACTGCCCAGCTGAGCTCGGATTGACAAAAAATCCTTGGAACGAAGCGGTTTGGTTCGGATAATCGCCGTTCTCGAAATACAGAAGATGGCCATTTTAGATATTAGACCTGCAGAGGAATGCCAGTATGACCTGGTGTCGTTGGGAGAGATCATGTTGCGACTGGATCCGGGCGAGGGCCGGGTCAGGACCACACGCGAATTCAAGGTTTGGGAAGGTGGCGGAGAATACAATGTCGCGCGCGGATTGCGACGATGTTTCGGCTACAACACCGGAGTGGTCACTGCTTTCGCCGACAATGAGATTGGACGCCTGGTAGAGGACTTCATTCTGCAAGGCGGCGTCGACACTTCCCTCATCAAGTGGGTTCCCTACGACGGGATTGGCCGTAGCGTTCGCAATGGTCTTAATTTCACCGAGCGCGGATTCGGCATCCGCGGTGCTGTGGGTGTGCCGGACCGCGGTCTTACCGCTGCTTCGCAAATGAAGGCTGGCGATGTGGACTGGGATGATCTCTTTGGTAACAAGGGCGTACGGTGGCTGCACACTGGGGGGATCTTCGCCGCTCTTTCAGAGTCCACTGCCGGTTTGATTCAAGAAGCCGTGCAAGCCGCTAAGAAGCATGGAACCATCGTTTCCTACGATCTGAACTACCGCCCTTCACTCTGGAAGACCATCGGTGGTAAGGAAAAAGCCCAGGAAGTGAACCGTGACATCGCCAAGTATGTGGACGTGATGATCGGGAACGAGGAAGACTTCACGGCTTGCCTAGGATTTGAAGTGGAAGGTGTGGATGAAAACATCTCGGCTATCGAAATCGACAAGTTCAAGGCCATGATCGAAACCGCTGTGGCTGACTTCCCGAATTTCAAGGTGACGGCGACCACGCTTCGTGCCGTCAAGACAGCGACCGTGAATGATTGGGGAGCGATTTGTTGGGCGAATGGCAGTTTCTACGAGTCGACTCATTATCCAGATCTTGAAATCATGGATCGGGTTGGGGGCGGCGACAGCTTCGCGTCCGGTCTGATCTACGGGTTCCTTGAGTATGGAGATCCGGACAAGGCTGTGAATTTTGGTGCGGCCCATGGCGCACTCGCGATGACGACCCCGGGTGACACTTCGATGGTTACCGTGAAGGATGTCGAAAAGATTGTCGGCGGTGGCGGAGCGCGAGTTGTTCGCTAGGTCTGGAACGATTTAAAACCAATTGCAGGAGGGATTCAGTCCCACGTGTAGCGGCAGCCTTCGGGTTGCCGTTTTGCTATTCGGGAACTGTTGCGCACCAGAGATAGAGCTTGTGCAGCTAGAGCGCGAGGCGGAGGAAAAGCGACAGCTTCGCTCTCGCAGTCCAAATGAGAATGTTGGTTCGACACATCCTTGGAGTGCGGAAGCAAGGCTTCCGCTTTCACAACAACCGGACCTACTTTGGAATACTCGATGAACACGACCGCTCGTGCTCCGGTTCCGTTTGGCGCGCTGATAATC
This sequence comes from uncultured Verrucomicrobiota bacterium, assembly GCA_964342405.1. Lineage (GTDB taxonomy): Bacteria > Verrucomicrobiota > Verrucomicrobiia > Limisphaerales > AAA164-E04 > UBA2970. The sequence goes on from CAYFGX010000007.1 coordinate 142,599, forward strand.
AATGTGTGAAATGAACCTTTATTTTACCGTGAAAAATCGAGATTCTCTGTGCCGTGATCCCTGTTGAGTTGATCGATCGAAATTCGTTCTTTGTTTGGCGTCATTTGATGTGCTTGGTGTTACTGCTTGTTGGCGGCGATGCTCTCTTTGGGGAAGAGCCGGAAGCAAGCAAGGTTCGGCTCTTGACGATCGGGAACAGTTTCGCCAACAACGCGACAAGGTATCTCAGCGAAATTTGTGAGTCGAAGGGAGTCGAGCTCGTTTTAGGCAAAGCGAATCTGGGTGGATCGTCACTCAAGCGGCATGCGGAGCACCTCGCATCCTACCTCGCGGATCCGGCGAGTCCAGAAGGACGACCTTATCGCAATCCGGGCGTGGGGCAGAATGAGAAGGCGAGCCTGGTCGAATTACTCCAGTCCGAAGCATGGGACTACGTGACACTGCAACAGTTCAGTGCCCATAGCTTTCGACCGGAGACGTTCGAACCGTATGCGGGCAAGCTCATGAGCGCGATTCGAACGTTTGCGCCTCAGGCAGAAGTCTTGGTGTTCCAAACTTGGGCCTATCGCACCGATCATCCCTTCTTTGAGGCACAGGACTTTGATCAAGATAGAATGTATGAGGCTCTCACAAGGGCGTACGATGGACTCGCTGAACGCCATGATCTCAAAGTCATTCCGGTAGGCGGCGCTTTTCAAATCGCTCGGGCCATGCCGCGCTTCCACCAAGTCATTCCGGATCCGAGTTTTGATTATAAGGATCCCCATGTGGGGACCTTGCCGCGTAAGGATGGAAGTCTAATTGTCGGTTGGTATTGGAGAAGGGGCTCGGAGGGGAATGCCCCTGAGTTTCGCTTGGATGCGAAACATGCCAACGATTTGGGCTGCTACCTTGGTGCGTGTGCCTTTTACGAGCGCATCACCGGATCCAACCCTCGCGAGCTGGATTGGTCTCCACCGGGGATGCAAGTTCGAGTTGCTGAGGATCTCCGGCATGCGGCTCATAAGGCGGTGGCGACGCGGGTTGCGGACGAAGGTTTTGTTTCCATCTTTAACGGGGAGAACTTTGAGGGATGGGATTATGACCCGCGTTATTGGCGAGTGGAGGATGGCGTGATGGTGGGGGAGGTCACGCCTGATCTCATTCTGAAACGGAATAGCTTCATGATCTGGCGAGGTGGAACGCCGGCTGATTTCGAATTGAAGGTGGAGTATCGAGTGTCGCGGCGCGGGAACAGTGGCTTGAGTTACCGCAATATTCAATTAACCGATGCGCCTTACTCTTTGGCGGGCTACCAAGCGGATATCGATGGACGCGATCATGACCCCCGCATCCCCCGGCGCCGATACGTTGGGCAGGCATGGGAAGAACGCGGAAGACGCTTTCTGGCCAAACGAGGTGAGATAGTGGAGATGGATGAGTCTGGTCAGTCCGTTGTTTTGGGCAGTCTTGGCGATATTGATGAGTTGGAATCCTTTGTGAAGGATGATGATTGGAATGAGTATCACATTATCATTCGCGGTAATACTCTGATCCATAAGGTCAATGGACGGGTTATGAGTGTCGTGTTAGACAACGATCCAGTGAATCGGCGCATGGAAGGCCTCATTGGGGTTCAGGTTCATACGGGACCACCGCAAAAAATCGAATACCGGAATTTTCGCCTGAAGGAACTCTAGTTTTTTTAAGAGTATGATCGACGCGTGCAAGAGAACCAGAAGCGGCGGGAGACTGATAGCGTTTGTCATCCTGTGTTGGATTTGGGTTATTCCAGTCGGAACGATGGCAGGTCTTCCCGAAAAGCCCAATATCATTCTAGTTCTAGCTGATGATGTGGGATTCGAAGCGCTTAGTTGCTATGGCGGAGAATCCTATGCGACCCCGAATCTCGATGCACTCGCCGCGGGTGGACTGAAGGGAATGCATTGCTACAGTATGCCCGTTTGTCACCCCACGCGTGTCGCACTGCTGACGGGCAAGTATCCCAGCAATATCGGAAATCCAATGTGGGGTTCTTTTCCCGCAAGCTTGGAAGAGCAGGCCTTGGGCAATCGAATGAAGCGACTGGGCTATTCGACGGCTGTGGTAGGAAAATGGCAACTCGCCTTGCTCAAGGATGATGTGAAGCAACCGCATCGAATGGGGTTTGACGAATACTGTGTTTTTGGGTGGCACGAAGGAGCCCGCTATCACGAGCCGATGGTTTATGAGAACGGAGCCGTTAACTCGGCTGCTCAGCAAAAGTTTGGTCCGGATGTTTACCGGGAGTTTCTCGAAAACTTTATCGCGAAGAGTGAGGTGGCAGGGAGACCGTTCTTCACCTTTTACTCCATGGCTTTGTGTCACGATGTGACGGACGACCTCGAGAATCCTGTGCCCGTTTCTCCAAGTGGCAAATACCTCTCATATGCTGAGATGGTCGCAGAGATGGATCATCAGATCGGACTCTTGGTGCAGTTTCTAGAGCGGAACAAACTTCGCGAGAAGACGCTCCTCATCTTTACAACCGATAATGGAACGCCTGTTCGCTCCATTTCTCATTCGGTTGATGGTGAGTATATCCGTGTGCCCGTCATTTCTCAGTTAAACGGGAAGCCAATCCAAGGAGGGAAAGGGCGCTTGGACGACACTGGGACGCGTGTGCCGTTTCTATTGAATTGGTCGACCGTCATCGAGCCAGGAAAACAAACAAATGCTTTGGTCGATATGACCGACTTTTATTCGACCTCAATCGAGCTAGGTGGCGGAACGCTTGGCGAAGGTTTGGACGGAGTGAGTTTTGCGTCGCTGCTAAAGGGCGGTCAGGGGCGACGGCGCTGGGCTTATTCGGAAAGGAAAGGGCGATGGTGGGTGCGTGACCAACGATACAAACTCTATAGTGATGGACTATTTGTGAGAGTTGATCCAGGCGTGCCCGGACGCGAGCATGAGCTTACCGCGACGTTGAGCGCGGAGCAGGCGGCAATTCGCCTGATGCTGGAGCAAGCTCGGCCGCTACACAAGGTGCCTTAGAAAATTCGATTCGGACCGCTCGGGGCGAGTCTTTAAACTTTAGTTTTGGTCGCCGCTTGCGTATCTGAACGTGAACTGGATCTGAATATCCTGATCGCCGAGTTCGATCTCCTGAATCGACTCGCCCAGTTTCCGGTGCCTTGCCTTGATCTGGTATTTACCCGCGGGAACTTTCGGGATTGAGAATTTGCCATTCGGTTGCGAAAGCGCGTGGTAGGGGTGATCGAGAATATTGATGTAGGTATACATCCAAGGGTGGACATCGCATTTGATTCGCAGGAATTCTTCCGGTTCATCAAATCGAATGCTGAGAGGGGGACTGTCGGGAAGTTGGGCGTAGCTTCCGTTGGGGGTTCCTTCGCTGGTGGCATGCGTCAAGATACTATGCAGCTGAGGATCGAGGTTTGAGATCTGGATTGTCTGTCCGGTTTGAGCTGTCGAGATGTAGGGAAAGAACTGACATGCGACTTGTTCTATTTCGAGGGGCGGCGATTGAGGGCCGGTCGATGCAGCGTCGGTGTCGACCAGGGTTACGAGAACATCTCCCAAACCGCCCTCTTCAGAGACGTAGAGCCGAGTGGTTGGACGCTGTTCCGGGAAGAGCTCGCTAAATGTTTGGGAGCAGATCTGATCTAGGGGGAGCGGCTTCTCAGTGGGCAGGTCGCCCTCAATGAGAACTCTTCCCGATATCGATGCCCCAGTACGGGGGCGGACCCTCCCTTTGTCTAGGGTATCGGTAGAAGTCAGATGTCCGAGAGTGTTGGCTGTGTAAGTGTTTCTGATTTGAAGCTCTTCTCGGTGGTTGGAAGAAACTGAAGACGCGTTCAGTTGAGCCGAAGGACGAATGGCTGCGGCAAGGAGAGTGGGTTGAGATTCGATTTGAACGCTTGTTTCTTCATACTCGGTCTCTGAACGCAGACTCTCCTGATAGCTCATGGAACTTCTGCGTTCCCCATAGTCATCCGTTTCAGCCCGACGTGAACCGTAATTTCCACGCCAGACTAGTACCGCCAGAATGATGAGGGTCAGGCTGGCGATAGCGATCTTGAAAGATTTCTTATTCATCCTCTCGGATTCAGTTTTCAGTTGAGCGACTACATGGGTGAAACACGTGAGTTAGTCGAAAGTTCCGCCCGAATTGAGTTTGGTGTTGAAACACCTAAGACAGCATAGAGCACCTGCCTTGCCACCCAATGGTGGGGCGTCCGACAGAAAAATACAAAAATCCGACTTTTTTTGCGCGCGAACGCTTGTTTTCCCGTTGTATTCATTGAATTCGCCCGTTTTGTTCACGAAAAGAGGCGGTCGAGACCTAGAAACGCGAACATGTTGGTCATCAGTATGCAACCGAAACCGGAAACGAATAAGATTGCCCAGATCGGGCGGGAATGGAGTGCTTGGGCGCGGGAAGTGATTGTTCTTCTCACCGGAGTGCTTGTCCTGCTGAGTCCCGATCGAGCTGAGGCGAACGAAACCATGCTGTTTTACACGGCGAATCCGTCCAGCTTGTACACCTCGTCGATCACGGGTTCTAACATTGGCGATCCTGTCAAGGTCGCCGAGGGATTATCGACTTGGGCGAAGGTCGTTCCTTATCATGTCCAGGGGAAGACCTTCTTGATGTGGTATGAAGCAGGAACAGGAAACACGTATTACACGGAGTTGGGAGGGCCAACCTCCTTCGATGGTGACACCTCCTTTATTGGACAACTCTCTGGTGATTGGACGCATATCGTGCCGCTCGCGATTGGTGGGAAGCAACACCTATTCTTTTACAAGCAGGCGGGGGGATTCTCTGGCATCTGGGAGATGACGGATAGTCATTCCTTGGGCGCTTCTTACTTGGTTGGCCCGGGCCTAAGTCCGGGATGGGATCAAGTCGTGGGGCTGAGTCACAACGGCGGGCCACACTTGCTCTTCTACCGTCGAAGCGATGGGCTCGCACTCCTGGTTGGGCCGGTCACCACTTCCGGGTTGGGAAATCAAATCGCGATCGGTCCTTTCGATAGAGACTGGGCAAAGATTGTCCCTTTCTCTGCCCCGACGGGCACGGATGTTCTTTTCCAGAAAGATTCGGGGCAGATGTTCCGCTTTCCCTTGCGGGCGGATGGTAAACTGGGATCAGGGACGAATCTAGGTGTTTGGAGTCAGTGGACGGATATTCGAGGCTTCACTTTCAAGACCTCGAATTCGAATGACGGATCGGCGCCTCCGGGAGGAGCCCAAGGAGCTGTCTTTTCCGTCGGGGAAGTCATCGATTGGGTCGTGCCGCCTGTGACTCCGGTGGTTACGGTGACGGGAACGCCCTTTGCCGGGCTCTGGTTGGGGAGTTTTACTGCGTCCGGGACGGGGATCGTTTCTCGAGGTGCGTTTAATCTCATGGGGGCTTGGGTTCCGGTCACGGTGACGACCGATCCGGTTGCCGGTACGATGCTGGTCGACGCGAGTGTTAGCTTGCCATACCCCGCGATTACAGATGATCTGCTCCAACCGATTTCTCAAGGCTTTCAAGCTACCTTTGACCGAAACGGCACGATTGTAGGAGGCGGCTTGGGCGCTTTCATTCCCGGGCCTCTGAAGCTAGGAACGTCCAAAAAGTTTGAGATAAATCTGTGGAACTTCAACATGCAGATTAATCCCTCTCAGGACTTCTACGCGCTCTCAGGAGAAATTGAAATGGCTCCGAAGAGCGAAGGTTCTGCACGAAGTGTTTGTGATATTCCGAATTTTCTCAACAAATCTGGGCCGGGGTTCCGCCGTTTTGGTGCTGGTTTCCAGGTTCGCAATAACGAACTCAATCAAATCTCTCTCAACGCGAATAATCTTCTCATCCAACTAGCTTCAAGTCCCTTCTATCTGGATCTCATTTCGGCTGGAGTGGGCAACTTGAATCGTCCGGACGATTTGTTTATTGGCGGTCGCTTGAGGATTCTCGGCGGTTGTCCGCTGCCCATTGTGGGGGCCCCGGTGTCCGGAACACTCGATGGTCAGGTGTACGCGAACACAGGCGCTTTCAATCTCACGGGAGCGGCCGCTTTGTTTCGAATCCCATTGGCACGGGCCAGCGTGAACCATCAACCGGTGGGTGGTTCGAGCAACACTGCGGTGGGCGGCGGCCTCGGGTTTGGCGATGTCTTTACGAGTGATGTCTCGCTATCGATGAGTGGGAGCGGGGGAATCTCAGGTTCTGCCAGTGGTAGAATTCAAATCCCGAGCGATCTCCCAATCGTGGGCCCGATCTTCGGCAATACGAAGGTGTCGACATCGGCAAGCTTCGATAACAAAGGGTTTCGTGGATCACTCTCGCTTCCGATCTCTGATGGGGTTCCGGAGTATTGCCCCTCCGATATCTGCGTCCGAGTGTGTGCTCCTTGGCCATTTGAGAATGATTGTTGGAGTGATTGCTGGAGCCCTCCCTGCACGCCTGGAATTCCTGCTGTGAAGGCGAGTTTTAGCTTTGATTACAAGTTTGCGGACAACGCGCTTGGCTTTGGTGACGTGACGAAGAACTCAATGGGGCGACCTGATTTGACGGGGACCTTTCGAAGCTCGATCCCGGGTGCTATTCCAGAGAGTTCCATGCAGTTCTTGAACAACTATTATCTCGTGGAGCGGGTTCCACTCAATCGCCGCCTTGCACGCCGCAATTTGCCCGCCGAAGCGGGGGATGGAATTCCCATCGAGGTTCCGGAAGGTTTGCCGGGGGGAATCATTCGTCTGACCTACGAAAACGCCGATATCACAGAAGCCCATTTCGCCCTCACCTTGCCGGATGGAACCGTGCTTTCCACTCGTGAGGGGCATTTGCCCGAAGGCTATGCTGAAGTAGATGGATTTAGTGAGATCAATCCCGACTATCAAGAGACATTCATGCTGTTTCTGAATCCTACGCCTGGAGAGTATGTGCTCAATGTGGAAAATATTGGGGATCTTGGAGACTGCGATCTTGAGATCATCGCACAAGATGATGAACCTGGCATCGCGATTGAATCCGTCCAGGAAGCCGAGGAGGAAGAGGGGGTCTACTTGGTTGAATGGATCGACGAAGATCTCGAAGGTGGTGCTGAAGTCCTGGTTTATCTGGACCAGGATGACGAAGGAGATAACGGGGTGTTCATTGGCTCTCTGCCTGCCGAGGATGAAGAAGATGCCTTCTGGATTGACACTCGCGACATCAATGAAGTGCCCCCTGGTGATTACTTCATTTTGATTGGTATTGACGACGGCGTGAATCCGGTTCGTTGGGCGTATAGCGAAGACGAGATTCTGGTGATTGATCCCGAGGCCCCCGAGCCGGTGACGTCCATTGCTAGCGTGGAAGGGGATCAGTCGATGCAGATTTCTTGGCGCCCGAGCGCCACTCAGGACGTTGTCGGTTATCAGGTGATTTATACTTCGGATGATGAGTTTAGCGATTTCGAGGGGTCACGCGTTGTGGGGCGCAATGCTCTCTCGACGACCATCGATGGATTAGAGAACGGTCAGTCATATCTGGTTTCCGTTTTGGCACTTCGTGAAGGAGATCATGTGTCGTTGCCGGAAGTTGTTCATCGGGTGACGCCATCACGCGCGTACGGTGAAGTGAAACCGCGAATCACCTCGATCCCCGACGAGGATGCGACCGTGGGTTACCAATGGCTCTACCTGCCTCAGGTCTACAACGCAGATGTTCGTGAAGGGCGAAGAGGCTTGCGAATTATCGATCTGGAGGGAGTCGAGGCGACCGAGATTGAAGGAAGCTACGATGTCGAGTGGGAGCTGCTCGAGGGGCCAGAGGGAATGGAGCTAGATACTACTTCAGGCCTCATTGGATGGATTCCTGCATCGGGCATTGAGGGCTTGCACACGGTGACGGTCCGAGCAACGGAGATCGTTACGATTCAGGAGGGAGCCGATATCCGGTCGCGTCGTTCGCCCACGGAGCAGAGCTTCGAACTCCTCGTTCTTCCTGAGAGCAACATCTCGGCCTTGGAAGAACATCCGTATTCCTTTGCCTCAACCCCATCCCTTTGGGCGAAGGCGGGAGAAACCTATCGTTACGAACCCGCTGTCATCAGTCCGGAGGGAGGTTTTGAACTGCATCTCTTTGAAGGCCCTGATGGGATGCGCATTGAAGGAAACGAAGTCATCTGGGATGTGCCTGCTGAAGCTGAAGGAACCGGCGTCTTGCTCTGTGCGGAACTCGCGGATGGCACGCTGGTAGAACATGACTACTTCTTGCATGTAGAAACGACTCAAAATCGCATTCCTCGAGCGGTCGAGATCTTTGACGTAACCCCAACGGAAGAGGGGATAGCCTTGAATTGGGCTGGTGATGGGCCTTTGTTTCAGGTTCAGCGGAAAGTCTCTCTTGAGGATGAGGCGTGGGTGAATCTTGGAAATCCAACGAGCAACGGGTTCTTCGAAGATTTTGTGGATACGGATGCGCCGGAAGGGGGAGCTTTCTATCGCGTCTTGGTTGTGACCGATTAGACTGTCGAACCCGAAACAAGATCTCAGCAAGGAGCTGCAGCCGAAGCTTGCAGCTCCTTTTTTCTCGCCTTGAATTCGTCAGGAACGGGCGGGTGCAAGAGGTTGTTTGAGACGCTCTGTTTCGCCGATTGTGAAGTTAGATTGCCTTCACTGAGGGAGTTTTGTGAGGTCGATGAATTTCTCTACTTGGAGCAAATAGCCCACATCTCCTCGGGGACTTCCGTAGGCCACGATGAAGAAGGCACATTGCGAGAGGGTGTCCGCTTGAGCTGAAAAAGATACTGTGACGAGATCTTTCGCTTGCTTCCATTGGACCGGGTGGGGTGCTAGACGCGCCGACAGCTTGTGCTTGCCTCCCGAATCGTTCATTCGTAGCTCGCAGTAGCTCAGCTTTTCCATGAAACCCTCGCGTTTGAACTCGATCCAGACCTTAAAGCCAGCGTCACCGTTCGGGCGATGTTTCATGACAATCCCGAGTTCCTTGGCTTGTTTCGGTGACATGTAGCCGACGCTGATCATTCCCAGGCACGGCGTGGAGACGAGAAATATAAGGAGAATTGCCAGGGGCGTGCTGATTGGTGCTTTCATATCTCATATAAGACACGGCTCAAGCTGTTTTCTTAGAAGGCAGCTGCGAGTTGCCGTCAAGTTAGACGGTGCCTCGTGAGCTAGCGCTGATCTCGCTGCATTGCGTGCTCTTGAGGTGCTCGCAATCTAAGTGTGAAAGAGCCCCTCTCTTCAAGAGCCAAGGAAACGGATCCCGGATGATTCCTCGATACTAGGAACGTATTGAATCTGATTTGATTGTCGGAAAAGTGTGTGACCTCCTCCGCCTTGCTCGCTATGTTTTGAGTTTCGTCATGCTAGGAAACGAATTCCGTTACTTCAGAAAAAGTGCTGAGCGCCGCTCGGTGTGGACCGTTTGTGCTGTGCTTGCCGTAGGGCTACTATGCCAGTTTTCGATGCTCAGGGGCGAAGCAGCGAGATCGCTGTCGTTGAATGAGGGTGCGCGCATCGTGCTTCTCGGGAACGGTTTGGGATCGCGCATGATGGCGTTTGGTCATTTTGAGACGGAGCTTCATCTCCGGTATCCGAATCATCGCTTGATGATTCGCAATATGTGTGATGAGGGCAATACTCCTGGCTTCCGGCCTCATTCGGGGCGACCTTCGCCCTGGGCTTATCCGGGTGCAGAGTCTTTCTATCCGCCTCGATCCGAGGCGAAGGATCGTTGGCGATCAGGGCACACTGGAGTCGGAGATTATGACTCTCCAGACGAGTGGCTTACTCGGCTCCAGGCCGATGTGATTGTGGCGTTCTTTGGTTTCAACGAGTCCTTTCGCGGGAGAGAGGGGCTGGAGTCTTTTCGGTCCGAATTGGAAGCCTTCATTCGACATACCCGGAGTCAAAAGTACAACGGATCGAGCGCGCCCGCGTTGGCACTCGTATCGCCTCTTGCGTTTGAAGATCAATCGAAGCGTTGGAACGGATCCGACGGCACGATCGAGAACGCCAATCTAGCGCTCTACACGGCGGCGATGGAGGATGTTGCTATGGCTCAAGATGTCCGATTCGTTAATCTGTTCCCTTTCTCGCAAGACCTCTATTCCCGGCACAAAGAAGGTCTCACTCGGGATGGTGTTCTATTGACAGAAGAGGGCTACCGGGCCTTGGCGCCTGCCTTGGCGGATGGATTGTTTGGGGTGCGGGAGTCGAAAGAGAGAGTGACGCTCCGCAAAGACGTGCTCGTAAGCGTTCAAGAGAAGAATTGGATCTGGCATAAGCACTATAAGATCCCGAATGGGGTGCATGTCTTCGGTCGACGCAATCGCCCCTTCGGCCCGGATAACTATCCTCATGAATTGAAGAAGCTGGAGGAAATGACTCACATTCGAGATCGGGCGATCTGGGCCGTTAATGAAGGGCAAAGTTTCGATATTGCAGCAGCGGATGCCCGAACCCATCCATTGCCGAAGATCGAGACCAACTTTCGTCCTGGTGGAAAGAAGACAGGTAGTGTGACTTACCGTTACGGTCAGGATGCTTTGGATTCGTTGACTGTTGCCCCAGGGTATCGGATCGAGCTATTTGCTTCAGAGCGGGAGTTTCAGCATTTGGCGAATCCCGTTCAGATGTCCTTTGACAATCGAGGCCGTCTTTGGATTGCTACCATGCCGAGTTATCCCCATTACCAGCCCGGCGATGCCAAGCCAGATGACAAGCTGATCATCTTGGAAGACAGGGACGGGGATGGAAAAGCCGATCGTGAAATCGTGTTTGCCGACGGACTGCATCTTCCTACTGGATTCGAGTTTGCTCCTGAAGGTGTTTATGTCGCACAAGGAACTCATTTGGTTCTGTTGAAAGATCTCGACGGAGACGATCGGGTTGATGAGCAAGAAATTGTTCTGAGTGGCTTCGATGATCATGATACCCATCATGTGATCAGCGCGTTTTGTGCCGATCCCTCCGGCGCGATCTACATGGGCGAGGGAACTTTTCTTCATAGCAATGTAGAAACGGCCTATGGTCCGGTTCGGAGCTCCAACGGCGGCTTCTTCCGCTACAACCCGCGGCGCCATCATCTCGAACGAACCGCTCGACTCTCGATTCCCAATCCTTGGGGAACGGCTTTCGATGAGTGGGGGCAACCGTTCTTCATTGATACGTCTGATCCCAATCTTCGATGGATGGGGCCGGGGACGGTCAATGTTCGTTACGGAGAGTTTTCCCCGAATCCTCGAAGCCTGATCGAGGAAGCCCAAAGGGTTCGTCCCACATCGGGGTTGGAATTTGTGTCGAGCCGCCATTTTCCCGACGAAGTGCAGGGGGACATTCTGCTGCACAACACGATTGGTTTTCTGGGAACGAAACAACATCAAATCTTGGATGATGGGAGTGGCTATGTGGGGCGTTTTCGGCAGGATCTGCTTAGTGGGACTGATGGCAATTTTCGACCGGTCGATTTGGAGTTTGCGCCCGACGGTTCGCTCTACTTGTTGGATTGGCACAATGTGTTGGTCGGCCACATGCAGCACAGTGCTCGGGACCCCCTTCGAGATCACGTGCACGGCCGAGTCTATCGAATCACCTATCCGTCGCGTCCGTTAGTCGAGCCAGCGAAAGTGGCAGGTGCAAAGATACCAGAGCTTTTGGAAAACCTTAGGCTACCCGAGTATCGCACGCGCTATCGCACGCGCCGTGAATTGCGAGGTCGAGATGCTTCTGAAGTACTATCCGCAATACAGGATTGGACCAAAGGGCTCGATCCGACTGCGGATCGCTTCGAACACCATTTGCTGGAAGCGCTTTGGGTGAGCTGGGGCCTGGACTCCGTTGATGTCTCCCTCCTTGATCGTCTGCTCTCTGCGAAAGACTTTCGGGTTCGCGCTGCGGCCGTTCGCGTGTTGCGTTACTGCGAGCATCTGGTGCCTGATCTTGACTCTCGCTTCATGGTGATGGCAGCTGACAATCACGGCCGCGTGCGGCTGGAAACCATTGCGGCTGCCTCTTGGCTTAGCCCGGAACGAGCCCTCCCGATTATCGAGCGGGCCCGAGCAGCAGGAGTGGACGATTGGATCGAGCCCGTCGTGGCAACGAGCTTGGCGAATTTGAAGGGACAGTCTATTGCGTCGGTGAAAGAAGCTGTGGCCGAGAAACCTACTACCCAGTTGAGTGGCCGAGCACATGAGCTCTTTAAACTGGGGGCAGAAGTCTACAGTCGTGAAGGGCACTGCATCACCTGTCATCAGGAGAATGGCAGAGGCCTACCGGCTGCCCAGTTTCCGCCGCTCACCGGAACAGAGTGGGTGAATGGTGATTCCGATCGCTTAATCAAGCTCACGCTGCACGGACTGCTGGGTCCAATCACGGTAAAAGGAAAAAAATATCCCGGGCTCGTGCCGATGACTCCATTTAAGGGGCTGAGTGATGAGGAAATTGCAGGCGTTTTGACCTATGTGCGAAATGCCTTTGGGAACAATGCTTCCGTCATTCAGCCAAGCCAGGTGAAAAAGGTTCGCGAAGCGACGGCAGACCAGAAAAGCTTCATTCGGCCATCAGACTTGTAGACTGCAAGACGGTGAAGCGTTTGACGCGTAGATGGACTTGTTGATGGCGGGAGGAAACAAACATCCCCACGAGCTAGAAGGCAGTCGATATGAAACTTAGATTCCGGTCCTCTGGATTCACGTTGATTGAACTACTGGTCGTGATCGCGATCATTGCGATTCTGGCAGGAATGCTCTTGCCGGCTTTGTCTCGAGCAAAGGCCAAGGCCAAACAAATCAAGTGCAGCAGTAACTTGAGGCAAATCGGAATGGCACTACAAATGTATGCCGACGATTTCGACGACCGAATTCCTCCTCGCATCTCTGGCGGGTTTAATTGGATTCGAGCGCTAGAACCCTATCACAACAATCGAGACTTGGTCGTTTGCCCGACTGACAAGTTCAAGAAGGACGAAGATCAACGGCGCAGCTATATCATCAACGGCTTCAATGACTATTTTGCGGTGACTCTCTCAGAGGAAGACTTTGCTGAATTCAAGGAATGGAAGGGTTCTAAGTTCATGAAGCTCTCCAGTGTCCGATGGCCGTCAGACACGATCATGTTTGGTGAGAAAAAGAAAGAGCGGCTAGACGTGCACATGGATTTCTATCAAGGCGAGGGCAATGACGTAGAGGCCATCGACCAGAACAAGCACAATTCGTCAGGCGGTAATTCCAGGGACGGTGGCTCAAACTTCGCCTTTGCCGATGGAAGTGTGCGTTTGTTGAAGTACGGGGCATCACTCAGTCCAGAGAATCTCTGGGCCGTGACCGATCAATGGCGCGATGCACCCTCTCCGCTTGAAGAAAACCCGCAGTAGGCGTCAGTCTCGAGGCGGTTTGTTTCTGTTGAGATAGACGTTCGCCAATCGTTTTCCGAGCTGGATCACCCCTTCTGTATCGAAGACAAGTTGCTTTCTTTGAGGCGGAATGTCTAAGTCGATGATGTGGGTAATCCCTGGGACTTCAGTAGCGAGTTGTTTGAGGTTTGCGATTACATCGATCTGATCGACTCGGGGATGTTTGGTCGGTTGCTGCTGGCTGACGAACCACGGCAATTGTGGTCGGTTTAGATCGATCCGACTTTGTTCGATGGTCGCGCGAAGCCAGTCTGCCGATTGCTTGCGATAGGGGGGCATCGACATTTCGTTCTCGCCGACGTGGTAGAAGATTCCTGCCAGTTCAATGGAATGGCCGCGCTCTTCCAGTTCCGAGATGCTTTCCCTCACGAATTCAATGAAGCGCGGGTAGATGTGTCTGGAACGGGCAGGGCTTCCTTCGGGAGTCCAGTCGTTCATCTGGGAACCTCCATGACAAAACTTTGCGATTGCGATCCGCGCGTCAGATCCTTCTTGGAGATCGAAAGCGAAGCTCACTTCGGGCCCAAAAGTATCATAGTATCCAGCCGGGCGAAGAGGTTCCCAGCCATTGGATTGTTTGAAGTCGCCGCCGATACTGTATTTGTAGGCAATACTCGAGTTCGGGACGGCGAGTTCGGGGTGGCCTGGAAGGAGCTCTTGTTTGAATGCTCGCTCTCCTTCCATGTTTCGATGTCCGGCCATGATGAAAAGCCGCACAACCGAGTTCTTCGGGTAGGGCCACGGTGAAATGGAAGGGTGAGGTTCCGCTTTCATCCCGATGTTTCTGAGATAGGCGTTGGCGTAGTTGATGCCCTGCTCGAGTTGCCCGAGTGTGCCATAGTGATAGTGTAGGCCTACTGGATTTCCGATCTCGACCCCGATGTGCGAGCTCGGAACGTAGTCGGCGAGGGGATCGGCCTCGGTAACGGCCTTTTGTCCCTGACTAATGGCGTACATGCGAGGCCGCAGGTCCATGCCCCAAATGGTCTTGGTGCAAAGCTCTCCTATGTAGAAGCGAAGATTAGGCGCATCAAGATCTGTTCGCCATTTGGCGAGTAGTTGAGCCAGGTTCTCTCCGTAGTGAGCCATGTAACCCTCGTTGAACATATCGTTCTCACCCTGATGCCACACGACGCCTTCCAGCTGGTATTCGATGCCTGCATCCTCTAGATCCTTGAGGCCTGCTTGCACCATTTCCATCATCAGGGGATACATCTTGAAACCTTGTGGACTCGTCGGGTTCCAATCTCCGCCCAAGTGGGTGCCGCCGGCCGCACATTTGATAATGGCGATGGGGGCCTCGATTTGTTGGCGAAGGTGTCTGGCAAAGCTGAGTTCCGGTCCCACCAAATTACGAACGGGTTTCAGCGCTTCCCAGCCCTCGGACTGGGTCTTGTTCTGTCTCCCGATCGAATACCGGAATTTGACCTCGGTTTGAGGCTCCTCGAGACCGCGAAACGGAGGGAAGAATTTGATGTCCTCAACCTTGGAATCGGCTCCCTCCATGTTGGATTGTCCGGCAAAAATGAAGACCCGAGTGGGTTCAGCGGCTTGGATGGCTGCCATCGGGCCGGCGAGAATCCCGGCGAGCATTAAGGAGAGGATTGGCGATCGGAGGCGGTACATGTCACTGCTTTTCATCTGCTTGGGAGGCAGCTTCGTACATGGACTGACGTGGACTCGAGGAACTCGAGCTCCGAGATTGTCTAGCTACCTCGCTGAGTCTTTTACCGTGTTGTCGGATCTTTGCGAGGTTGATCTAGAGTTCTTTTAGGTTCTCAATCTTGGCCGATAGTGCTTTGCCGCCTCGAAGGCGTCGAATCGTTTTGGTCACGACATCGAGATCGTTATCGAAGGATCCGTGAGCGAGATCAAAGTCGTGAACCCCGTTGAAAACCCTCGCGCGGCTCTTGTCGTGAAGACGGACCGCAACGCCATACTGTTTAGCAAGTTTTCGCCAGGCGCGAATGGGTGTCGTGTCTCGTTGACTCCACAGATCGTCACCGTCGAATCGAGGATTCCAGGCAGCCGCCATCCCGAGTAGTGCTGTTTTGTGTGAGGTCTCCAATGCTCGCGATACCAAGTAGAGCAGGGATTTTGTGTAGGGCCCGACGCTGTCTGCCAATTCTCGCTCATTGTCCAGCATGTCGATGTGGAGTTTCTTCTTCGCAATCAGTTTCTTCTCAAAGGCACGACCGTATTTTTTGACGGCAAAGTCCATCGTGCAGGCGGGTGCATAGAGGGAGCAGCTTGCGAGGGCGATCTTCTGGGCAATCATTCGGTCCAAGAAATGCCCCAAGATAATGGATCCGGCCGAATGTCCGATCAGGTGAATCTCTAGCTTGGGAATCGCTTTTTTGAGCTTTGCGAGATTTTTTGCGGTTAGATGCATCCCCGCCGTCGGTTCGACAGACGCCGCTGCGTTCTGTTTCATTTGCGCCCAGACGGATTTCACAACCATCTTTTCGCATGCAAGCTCAATCGCGCGGTTCTTGGCGTCGGTCAATCGACTCTTGGCGGATTCGTATTTTTCTGTGAGCCAGTCTCCGATTCCTTCGGCTCGGTCGCCTGCGGTCGGCCAGTATTCCGCCAACGCGTCCTCCAACATGCCGCCGAGGCTCTCATTGAAGCCTGTCTTCCAGGTGATAAAGAGAGGATAAATCTGATTCTCAATGAAGTACGGGGCCATCACTCGAACACGATTGAGTGAAGCTTCTTCATTGTTGAGTCCGCCGTGGGCGTAGATAGCGATTCGCGGATTCTCTTGCTGCTTGAGCCAATCGAATGGCCGTGAGTAGGTGACCTCGTTGAGAGCCGCTTCCGCCGTGGGAACATCAGCGAATCTTCTGAGCGCGCGTCCGTCGTTTCCGAGGACGATGCTGTGTTCGTAGGCCTTTGTCTCGCTCAGCGGTTGAACCTTTTTATTCTTGTAGGGGAAGGGTTTTGATTTCTTTTTCTTCGACCAGGCCCAACTTGCCTTGCCGCTCGTCACATCCTCGAGGACGCTGAAGCTACGAGCTCGGCGTGACTCTTGAATCGCCATCGGTGCGCCCATAGCGGCCACCCAAGCATCCGAGCCATTGTGAACCCAATCCTCATACGGTAGCAGAGCAAAACCGTTGAAGCCCCAATCCCTGCCCCAAGAGTTTTGCACGATGAATCCCCGCTCCGTGTAGCCAACCATAGCAAAGGCGTGTCCTCCGGCCTCACCGCCCTTCTTGATAACAGGAAGAGCGTTTGGATGAGATTTGAGAAACCAGCCTTCGTGGACTTGAGCCGAACAGTAGATGGCTCCCACTTCATGAATGGCTGCTTGCATGTCGAGGAGGGAGTCCTTGTTGATTCGGTAGTAGGCTCCGAGGGGACGTTTGGCGGCATCTTGATCCCAGTTTGGTTTTGGAGAGATGAATTTGCCGGGTTTGTAAGGCCACAGCTTGGCGAGACAAACGCCGTGCTTGTGCCACCCCTTCATGGCTCCACGACAGCTTGAGCCTTCGTAGTCTTCCCCGGGCCACTCGTCATAGAGCCGTGCGAGTTCGTAGAGCATGGCGGGGCTCACTGTGGTAAGGTCTTGGTCTGAATCTTGGTTGCGCTTCCAGAGTAGGAAATTAACCACGGCCGCCAAGCCAAAGCCTGTGCAGGATCCTTCTTTTCCTTGGTCGAGGACTAAGCTCTTGTAACGGGGAAGACGCTGCTCGATGAAGGTCTTATCCGGGTAATGAGCCGGTAAGGAGACTAATGGGGGGCGATACTCTTGGTCCCGATAATCGATTCGGTCAGGACGGGCGTCGAACTTGCGATCTTGGACTGTGTTAGTCGGCATAAACGTAACCTCCAATTGTTTCTACACTAAGACTACGCTTATCGATGTAGTAAATAGATAGTGATGTCAATGGCGTTTCTTGGGGGGGAGTGGCGTGCTATTCGAATTGGATCGAGACTCCAGCCTCCGCTCTCGTGGGATGCCAAGCGGACCTTATTCTGTGAGTCTAGAAGCCTGCGCGGCAAGGCGTTGCTGCATCTCCTTGAGTGCGACCATCATCTTCTGTCTTAACTCTGGAGGGTCGATAATCGTGGCTCTCGATTGGAACGATAGAAGCCAACCAACGAGCCAATCGAGAGAGCCCGTCGCAATGGTGATTTGGGCCCCTTGCGCGTTTGGTTGATCATCGACGATACCGAGGGCCCACTGTCTGCGAGCACGGTCGGCAACGCTCGAATCAAATTGAATGACTGCCTGCACCGTTGGTTGAGCCTGGTCGCACTCGATCACGCTCTGAAGTGTGACGCCTTCTCGGGGAATATAGTGGCGGCCGGTGAGTTTCAGGTCGACGATCCGATCTAGTCTAAAATCGCGAACGTCGTCCCTTAACAGACACCAGCCTACGAAGTGCCAGTGATCGAGGTAGTGTACGAGCCCGATCGGTTCCACATCACGGAGGGTAGGCTCTTTGTAACCTCCCGTTCGATAGGTCAGTTGCACAATACGGCGTTCGGCGAGGGCCGTTTGAAGATCCAGAATCGACGCTTTGTATGTCCTGCTGGGCCGTTCGGAAAGTTGAGTGGACTTTTCGACTCGATCCAAATGCTGTTGTTCTTCAGCTGGGAGCACGGCTCGTATCTTGAGAAGTGCCGATTGCATCGAGCTGCTCATCGAATCATCCGTCAACTGTCGCACTAATACAGCTGCCGTCGCGAGCGCGCCTGCCTCCTCTGGGGTGAACATCACGGGGGGAACATGGAAGCCCCGCATCAGACTGTAGCCCACGCCCGCTTCGGCAACGATAGGAACGCCGGCTTCACTCAAGGCCGCGATGTCGCGATAGACCGTGCGCAAGCTGATCTCGAAATGCGCCGCCATATCTTCGGCTCGCGAGACGCGTCTGCCTTGTAGATAAAGCGTGAGAGCCATCAAGCGATCGATCCGATTCATAGATGCAGGAGGCTAGCGGACTCACGATTGAGGTTCCAGACTATGTCTCGACATGGTTCGAACCTGGCAAGCTCGCCAAAGGCTATGAAGGCTACGGAAGCGACGAACCACTCGTTTCTCTTTTGTCAAAGACACGAGATTTTGGCAGTGTGTTGTCGATGAAACCAGAACAGCCTCGAACCAGCTTTCTCACTTCACTCTTCATCCTTCTCACTTCCGCTCTAAGCGTCTCCTGTGTCACTGAATCGGGGGGGGCTCAGCCCTACGGCGGGCAGCCCTACATTGGGCAGACGATTGGGGGCTTTCATCGACCGGAAAGCGTTGCTTTCAGTTTAGACGGGCGGACCTTGTTTGTTGGGAATTGTGCCTCAGATCTCTTTGGTCCTGATCGGAAACTTGTGGGAATGGTTCGCGGAAAAGGTGCTGTCAGTAAGCTAACGGTCGGGAAGAATGGGCACGTATCGATCACAGATCGGCGCTTCATCGAGGGACTCAATTCACCGCTCGGATTGGGAATTCTTCCGGTGGCAACCGATCGACTTCCGGTAGGGACCTTGCTCGTGAATCAAGGCATCACCCTGTTGGTTGATAGTGACGGGAATCCGGTGACCGATGCGGCGCAACTCGAAACGGGTGTGATGTTCTTTGATCCGGAAACAGGCGAAGAACTTGGAAAGATCGATCTTGGGGTGGGAAGTGTGGTTGCGAATCGCATTGGTCATGCGACTCTGCTGCCGAACAGCATCGCCTTCGATAGCGAGGGGAACCTCTACGTCACGGACACAGCAAAAGGGGGAGATCGACAAATACCGGCGCAAGTGGCACACCCTGGACTGATCCGTATTGAGCACGGAGCGATTGATCGTTTGATCGGGGGCGTGGATGCAGGCTTGAGTTCCACGGACGTGACCTTCACGCCCATGGCTGGCGTTCCGAATGGTGTGGGTTATTGGCCGGCAGAGGATGCCATCTGTGTCGTCACCATGGGGGGAGATTCCCCGGAAGGGACCGCGATCTACAAGATTCCTGCTGACACATTCCCGCGGGCCGATCTTCCGGCACCTCTGCGGGGCGATACGGGAACAGCTGATGGCGTTGCCTTTACCCCGGCCGGAACCATTCTGACTTCGCGATTTTCTGGTGATTTGCTAGCCGTTCCTAAACACGGTGAGCCGTTTCCCTTGAACATTGAAGCCCTGGTGGCCCCGGCCGATCACCGCCTGCTGACGCTTGCCGATGGCTCCTCGATACTGGCCGTTCCCGAACAGGCCCGCGTAGAACCCACCCACTGGGACCAGCGCGTGCGGATCGTTCGACTTCCCAAGGGATTCTGATCTCTCGAACTCCTCAATAACCCTGGGGCGACGTTTCATTGTTGCCCCAGGCCTCAGGCACGCTCGACCAGCCGATGGCCGAGCGTATGGTTTTCTATCGAGCACACGGCCTTGCTCTGGGGGGCCAATAAAAGCGTGGTGAAACCGATGCCTTTGCCTGATTCTGATAGAATGTTTGGGGCTTGTTTAGATTCTATCACGTTTTCAGGTGCGTCAGCACCCTTACGATAATTCACTGTCCAAGGTGGGGAGAGCGTCCGAGGTTGTATCAAGTTTCTCTAGGTGATTCGTGAGCGCTGAAAAAAAGCGACAGCTTCGCTCTCGCAGTCCATCTCGGGCTCGCATGTTGTTCGTTTTTTGGAATGCTGAAACGCGGTTTCCGCTTTTGCGAGGGCGTTGATTGTTCCGTAAGAGGCTTTTTCCACAGTCTGGGACGTTCACCCCACCTTAGGCGGTCGCATTTCTAGGCCCGTAATGCTTCGTTAGCTCGTTCCATTCGTTGTGTTGAGGAACTTTTGTCTAATATTTAACTGATTGAATACCAGTTAGTTAGGCTGTTTCCGGTGGAAAAGTTAGAAAAATATTAGACAAAAGTTTGACAGTTAGGTTCTGGAGGTGATGTTGCTGTTGAGATCGGGGAACGGTTTCCCGGCGCTAATCAAAAACATTTAAGTAAAACTCAGAATGAAAAACACCATCGCCATCATCGCCACTGCTGTTAGCTTGCTCGGAGCCCCTGCCATTCAAGCTGGAAACGTCGCAGAGAAGAACATCGTTGAAATCGCAGCAGGTGCGGGTCAGTTCAACACCTTGGTTGCCGCGGTCAAGGCTGCTGGATTGGTAGACACCCTCGCAGGAAAAGGTCCATTCACCGTTTTTGCCCCGACTGATGCAGCTTTCTCAAAGCTTCCTGAGGGAACGATCGCTTCACTTTTGAAGCCTGAAAACAAGGACAAGCTGGTTGGAATCCTCACCTACCACGTCATCTCTGGAAAAGTCCCAGCGAGCGCTGTGAAGACCATGAAGGCCAAGACTGTGAACGGTCAAGAAGTGAGCCTCAAGGTGAGCGACAAGGGTGTCAACGTCGACAACGCAAAAGTTGTGAAGACGGACATCATGGCAACGAATGGAATCATCCACGTGATCGATTCCGTGATCTTGCCGAACTAAGAATCTTACCCGCCAGGGGTTTTGGGAAATCCCTGGCGTTCCACCTGTTGTGGGCCCGGCTTGGTTGATCTCTTTCTGGGGCACAATCTTCATACAGTCCTCCTTTTTTCAAAGGGGGACTTTCTTGTTTTCGTGGGCTCCTTCGGGACTGGGACTGGGAGCTGGGACTGGGACTGGGAGCTGGGACTGGGACTGAGCCAACTGGGTAGGTCGGCAGATCATTACCGGGAATGACTTTGGTTGGATTCGCGGCATTCATTGTCGTCCCCAGCCTTGATCTCATCTTCTCTGTTTGCCGTTGTTGCCCGTGTCTAAGCGTTGACTGAAGGAGTTCCTTTGCGAGAATTCGAGTATGACCCGTATGTTGCTGGTGGTTTGCTTGTTACTTGGCGCTGACCGTGTCTGCGGAGGCGAGCACTCGTTTCCGCATGGCTCTGAATGGCCTGCTCAGACAGGGCTTCCGAGCTTACTGCGAGATCCGGAAGGGGCGAAGATCGAGACGGCTTCTGCCTGGTGGCGGCAACGTGAGTATTTGAAGGCTCTTGTGACTGAGATGCACTATGGCTCCGTTCCAGATCGTCCTTCCGCGGCGGATACCCAGTTTGAAGTGACTCTTCGCGAAGACATCTTTGACGGTCGCGGTGAGCGGGTCTTTTTTGTTGTGACTATTCAGCAAAATGAGAAAGAGCTCCCGGTCCGAGCTGTTTTGTTCCGTCCCAAAACGAATCCGAACCGGGCAGCCATCGTGAAGAATGATGCGTTCCTGACTGACTACGAGGGAATCAAGGATGCCAGGAAACGGGCCAAGTATATCGAACAGGATCGACTTGGGACGGAGCGACGTATTTTTCAGGAGGCCTTGGAGCGAGGGTATCTCGTGTGCAAGTATTTGCGTGAAGACGTGGCGGGAGACAAAACCGCGAGGGCCGATGGTGGGATCTTTGCCTTATACCCTGAGGAATTCACCTGGGGCGTGATCGCTGCCTGGGCATGGGCGGGGAGTGTGATCGCAGACGTCCTGGTCCGCGAATTCAATGTGGCTCCGACGCGCTTGGTGGCGACGGGACATTCCCGCGGCGGGAAAACCGCTTTGTGTCAGGGCATTTTCGATGAACGGATTGCGGTCACGGTTCCGAGTGCTTCCGGTTCCGGGGGAACGGGGAGTTGGCGTTTCTTCACCGAAGGTGGGGCGCAGCAAACGCCGGCAGCCATGGAACGAGGCCATGCTCGTTGGTTCACATCTCGCCTCTATGAGTTTAGTGGGCGGGAGGATCGCTTGCCGTTCGATGGGCATACTTTTAAAGCGCTTATCGCACCCCGTGCACTCTTGAACACACAAGGCCGTGAGGACAGTCTCGCAAACCCGGTGGGAACGGAAGCGACCTTTCGATCGGCTCAGCAAGTTTTCAAGCTACTGGGAGTGCCAGATAATCAAGGACTTCACTGGCGGCCTGGCCAGCATGAGCAGTCCGAGCAAGACTGGTTGGCTTTGTTGGATTTCGCCGATTGGCGCTTGTTTGGAAAGCGGAGCAGTCGGCCTTTCCAACAACTGATTACTGCTGAACCGTAGTGCTCGCGTTCTCGATCGCGTAGAGCACGGATTCGCTGCGGAGAAACAGGGCCCCGTCGCTGATGGCAGGGGTGGCATAGAAAGTGCCAGGAAGTTTGTTTTCGGCCAACTTCTTGAAGGTCGCGCCGGCTTCCAAAACGGTGCACGTGCCGCTGGTGTTCAAGATGTAGACTTTGTTGTCACCAGCCACTGTGCTCGCAAAGTTATCGCCTTGGGCGGTTCGTTCTTCCCAGTGCTTCTTACCGGTCGCGGGATCGACGCAAAGTGTGACTCCGTTGGCTCGCACGAGATAGACCAAGTCTCCGTAGATTACTGGCGTAGCGGCATCGGGTGCCGTGCGTTCGATGCTCCAGAGCCGAGCGGATTGGGTGACTTGCCCTTGTCCGTCTGCGCGATTTGCTCCATTTGCTCGGAAAGCGATCGCACGGCCCAATCCGCCGCCGCCAGGATTCCCGGCGCACTGAACGATGATACTCTCTGAGACCGCAGGGGAGGCGATGATGCGACCGTAGGGACTTTTGATTTTAAATCCCCCGGCATACCAGAGTCGTTCTCCAGATTTGGGATCGTAGGCATCCAGGTGATCGGCTCCGGCAACGAGGATTTGTTCTCGATTCCCTTGCTTCCAGATTGCGGGTGTTGAGTAGGCGTCCGCTCCGTCCCGGTCGGCTTCATATGATCGCTCGGTTTTCCACTGCGTCTTCCCGTCCTGAGCGCTCAATGCCACGACGTAGGAGGTGTTCTTTGTGATGCAGTTGATATAGATGGATCCTTTCCACAGTCGAGGGGAGGACGCCATCCCGAAAGCGATGTCATAGCTTCCGTAGTCTTGTACGAGATCTCGTTGCCAAATAATTTTTCCCTTGGGATTCAGGCAGAAGAGTTTGCCGGTGCCGAAGAAGGCCCAAACCCTAGATTCGCTTGCCGCCATGGTAGAGGTCGCGGGATTGTGCCGGTGAGCATAGAGGCTTTCTTCACCCGTTGCTGCGAGGCTGCCCTCCGTGAGTTGGGTCTTCCAGATGAGCTTGCCGTTCTGTTTGTCGACGGCAAATGTCCAGAGTCCACCGTCCTCGGTTTGTGATGTGAGGTAGACCCGTTTCAGCGTGACGACGGGAGACGAATTGCCACGGCCGGGGAGGGCGAGTTTCCATTTGAGATTCTCGCTTTCGGACCAAGTGCTTGGGAGGCCGGACTCAAGACTCACGCCCGAACCGTCCGCGCCACGAAAGCCTGGCCAGGAGGCTCCGAGGCAGGTCGCACTTACGGCGAGGAAGGCAAGTGGGAGGAGCGCAGTAAATGGCTTCATGTTCTTGTGCGTCATCTGTTGAAGGATCTGCTTGCTTGTGATTTTCAGGAGCGGCCGTTTTACCAATCTCTGACCGAACCATCATCGGGGTCGTAAGCCGTTCGATACTTCTTGGGTTCCCCGACTTGGGCCATGAGTTTGTTTTCATCGATTTCGATGCCGAGTCCCGGTCCGGTTGGAATGGGCCGATAGCCTCCTCTGACGGGATCCAGCGGCTTTGCCAGCAGATCTTCGTATTCATTGTCGCCTCGTTCTTGAACCAGGAAGTTCGGCACGGAGGCGGCGATCTGAAGACTGGCGGCGAGCGAGCAGGGGCCTTGTGGGTTGTGGGGGGCGATCGGGGTGTAGTAGGCCTCCGCCATCCCGGCAATGACTTTGAGTTCGGTGATCCCACCCGCGTAGCAAATGTCGGGTTGGAGAATAGTTGCTGCCCGTTTTTCGATGACTTCGCGAAAGCCCCACTTCGTGAAGACGCGCTCTCCGGTCGCGATCGGAATGTGCGTTTTCTTCGCAATCTCAGCCATCACATCCACGTTGAGTGCCTGGACAATCTCTTCGTAGAACCACGGATGGTAAGGTTCCAGCGCCTTGACCAAGAGGGCAGCCGTCGTGGGTTGCACGGCTCCGTGAAAATCGATTCCGATGTCGACGCCGCGACCGTATCGTTGGCGGAGCGCTGCGAAACGTTCGGTGACTTCATCCACCATTCGAAGTCCTTCCGCATGCTTGAATGGGGTTCGGGATCCGCGAGGGCTGACCTTCATGGCGTTAACTCCCGTCCGTTCGCTGACCTTTCCATAGACGCGAACCCGTTGTCGGGTCGGTCCTCCCATGAGTTTGTAAACGGGAACGCCGTAGCACTTGCCGGTGATGTCCCAGAGCGCCTGATCAATACCCGAAGAAATGGCCGTCTTGATCGGTCCCCCGCGATAGAATGCGCCCCGGTGGATGGCTTGCCAATGATGGGCCACAGGGCGGGGATCCTTGCCTACGAGGTAGTCGGCGACCTCGAGGGCTCCGGCGGCACAGGCTTTGGCGTCGTCCTTCAGCATCTCGCCCCATCCCGTGATGCCGGCATCGGTCGAAATCTTGACGAAAACCCACGAGTTCTTGAGAACGAATGATTCGATCTTGGTGACCTTAATCTTATCCTTTGGACCGATGGCTGCCGCTTCGGTGCGAACCCGATTAAAGGCATCCAAAGTCAGCAAGGCGGTGGGGCCATACAGAAGGGATTGGAGAAACTGTCGTCGGCTTGTTGGAGGATGAATCATTGGGGTGCCTTCAGCTAAGTTCATTTGCGCTACTCGTATCGGGTGATATTAGGAGGCTAAGGGCTGTTGCTTCCCAAGTAAAGCACATCGAGCGGGCCGGACTCTGGAAAAACTCGATCGCCTTGTTGGGAGGTGGATGAAAGCGACAGCTTCGCTCTCGCACTCCAAAGGGTGTCCTCATTTTGAGTGTCATATGGAGTGCTGAAGCAAGGCTTCAGCTTTCCCGGTAGCGTGAAGCCTAAGATGATTGTGATATTTACACAGTCCCGTACGCCCCACTGAGAGCCTAAAGTCCACAACCAATGCCCCTTTTTTCAATCACACACGGCGATGAGAACTGACCAGGAGCTGGCATTTGAATCGATACAGACCTAAGCTTCCCGGATCCACGTGTTTGTGTTTGAAGGAAAACGACAATCTTCAGGAAATCGACCAACTGTGCGAGGGCTTCTTTTCGTGGTCCCTTTCGCGGTCGTTCTCATGGTTGGGGATACCTTGGAAGCCCAACGCTTTGGCGGCGGCCGGCGACGGGTTGCTGCTCGAAGCGATTACCTCACCTGGGAGCACAAGGCTGGATTTGAAACCGATGTGTTCACCTTTGTACGAATCCGCTACACGTCGGGAGGGTCGAGTCGGCGCGGACGAAATTGGGACAACGATTATCCGGATTGTGATTGGAACTTTTCGGTTCGGCTCCATGAGTTAACGGCTCTCAAGGTGGATCCCAACGGGCGGGTCGTTCAGCTGACAGATCCCGAACTCTTTCGGCATCCTTTCGTCTACATGTCCAACGTCGGCAACATGACCTTGAGCGATCCGGAAGCCGAGGCACTCCGCCGCTATCTCCTGAATGGAGGCTTTTTGATGGCCGATGATTTCTGGGCTCCCGCAGCGATGCGGAATGTTCGCCGCGAGATGAAACGCGTCTTTCCTGAATGGGAGCCGCGAGAACTAGGAGAAGATCACGAACTCTTTGGCTTCATCTACAACCTGGAGGGCGTGCCGCAAGTGCCCAGCATCTTCGCCTGGCAGCAAGGTCAGACTTTCGAGTATTGGCATGGTGATCCGGAAGGGGATGAAGGGCCTCACTTTTGGGGGTATTTTGATGCCAGGGGGCGTCTGATGGCGCTCTTCTGTCACAACAATGACATCGGTGATGGATGGGAACGCGAGGGACAGAATGCCGAGTATTTTCGACTCTACTCGGAGCGAGTTTCCTATCCTCTTGGCATCAATATCATCATGTATGCCCTCACTCACTAGTGAGGTCGCTCACTCAGAGGAATCTGTTCATTCCTGCGCTTGGCGAGAGCGTAGATTTCCGTTAGTGCTATCGAGCATGAAGAAGCTGTCCTCCATCTTGTTCACGTGTTTCTGCTTGGCAGGGGTGTCTCGCCTCGATGCGTCCACCCCGACCACGGTTATTGATCTTTGGCCGAATGATCCTCCCGGACCCGCAATGGACGTGGGACCAGAGCAAGATTTTACTAAGCCCACGGACCGACTGATTGCCGGGCGACGTATCATCAAGCTTGGCAACGTGAAGACGCCACAGATCCATGTCTACCGACCGAAGCCCGAGCACGCGACTCAATCCGCGGTCGTGATTTGCCCGGGAGGAGGCTGGAGTATTCTTGCTTGGGATTTGGAAGGAACAGAGGTGGCTGAGTGGTTTAATTCGATAGGTGTGACCGCGGTCGTTCTGAAATACCGGGTTCCTACTCGGCAACGAGATCCCCGATGGCTTGCGCCGGTTCAAGATGCGCAACGGGCCCTTCGCTTGACTCGTTTCCATGCCAGCTCCTGGGGGATTTCTGCGGATCGGGTTGGGATACTCGGTTTCTCGGCTGGCGGGCATACGGCGGCAATGACCGCTTTGTTGGAGAAGGCGAAATATGAAGCGGCGGACAAAGGAGATAAACTGAGTTGCCGACCGGACTTTGCCGCGCTGATCTACCCGGGGGGACTCGTGAGTGAGGATCAATCACAACTCCTGGATGAAGTCCAGGTGACCGAAAGCGTGCCGCCCGTTTTCTTTGCCCATGCCTTTGACGATCGAGTGAGCCCACAGAACAGCCTGCTCTTTGCGGTCGAGCTGAAGAAGCAAGGCGTTCCTTGTGAACTCCACCTCTATTCCGAAGGAGGCCACGGCTACGGTCTGCGGGTGACCGAACAACCCGTGACGACCTGGCATCATGCCTGTGAAGCTTGGATGAGGATCAACGCTTGGTTGGACTAGGCGCTCTACGAAGACGTTTGCTTCCCAAGGGGAATTCGCGAAAGAAACCTGTAGCTCTCGGGGAGCTTCGCTAAGCTTCCCGCATGGAAACCCAAGACAACGGGGCCCTTGCCGCGCCGCAGACAGATCCGACCCCCATCTTTGAACACTTTCGGGGGAGTTACGGATCAGAGTTGCTCACGGCTGCCATCGCCCACTTTGGTGTCTTCAGGGTTCTGGCCGAACGCGCGCTCAGTTTTGAAGAGCTGAGAAACGAACTCGGACTCGAGAGACGGCCGATGGTCGTCTTGTCGACGGCGCTGAGGGCCATGGGCTTGCTTGTCGTCGATGGCGACGGGAGATTGACCCTTTCGGATCAGGCGCGGGAACATCTCGTAGCCGGGACCGAGTTCTACGTAGGGGATTACGTGGGCCTTGCCGCGACTTCACCCGGCGTGCTGGAAATGGTCGAGCGCCTTCGCCGCAACGAACCGGCGAATATCGATGGTTCCGGGGCTGCCTTCATTTACCGCGAGGGAATTGAATCGGCCATGGAGCAATCAGAGTTGGCTCGTCACTTCACCTTGGCGCTCGCCGGGCGGGCCAAAAACGTCGCGCCGTTACTGGCTGAACAGGTGCCGATGCGAGGTGATGAACACCTGATCGATATCGGCGGGGGCACAGGAATCTATAGCGTGGGCTTTCTGCGGCGCTATCCCAAGATGCGGGCCACCGTTGTTGATCTGCCCCACGTCCTAGCGGTAGCGCGTGAGTTCGCCACGCAATACGGGGTAGCCGATCGGATCGAGTTCCGTGAGGGAGACATGTTCAGGCATGAAATCGAGGGAGGAGCCGAGTTTGTTCTCTTGTCCAACATTCTCCACGACTGGGATGAGCCCGCCTGCGAAACCCTCGTAAACCACTACTCGAGACAACTGCGCGAGGGCGGGCGTTTGGCGATTCACGATGTCTTTCTCAATGATAACTTGGACGGCCCCTTGCCGATCGCGCTTTATTCTGCCGCCTTGTTCACCCTCACGGAGGGACGGGCCTACAGTGCGGGTGAGTACCGTGAATGGATGCAAGGGGCGGGACTCGACGTTTCCGGCCCGATCGATACCTTGATCCATTGTGGGGCCTTACTCGGAACGCGACTGCATAGCACCTGACTGGAATAGGATTGCCTTAAATCGGACATATAATTGGAGAAAGATTGTCTGCTTGTTCTATCTTCCAGCTTGAGTCTGTCTTGATCTTTCAACGCGAACGAACCTTCGTTAATGACAGTTCTGCCCGGGGCGACCCTGACTGGGCCCTCATCCAAGAATGGGCTTTGCTTGTGAGTCCATAGGGTTAGAACCTCATGGAATGCTAGATTTTAGCAAGATTTCAGCTTTGGATTAAATTGTGTCGTTTCTGATTTTGAAACGATCGGAGTCCGTCTTTGCTGGATTGATTCCTTTGCTGGGAATCTGAAGGAATGAAACCTCGTGGGTTCGAACAGAGTTTCTGAAGTGCTCTTAAAAAAAGTTGCGAGATTGTCTGAAAAAGGGGTAGAAAGGCGCTTGCTAATGTCGGGGTATAGGGTTAGGGTCACAGTGTTCAGTCCCTAACTGAACGCCCTGGGAAGCTGGGGTGGGGGAGGTCTACCGTTCTTTCCTCCCCCAATCCCGCTTCGGGTGTTGCCTTCTGAAGATCTAGAGTTCTCCCTTTTCCTGTGCAGGTTGTTGCTTGCCCTGGTTCCTTGCGCCGGCTCCTTGCTTGTTGGAGCTGAATGCGATAGTCTGCATCCGGTGGAGGGGCGAAGGCACGGGCCGGAGATTCTTCTCAAATCAAAATGCAGGAATCCTCTGATAGCCAGGAGCAGATCGACCGATTGGAGTCTGAGCTTTCGCAGTTAAAGCGACATCTTCTCTGGGTCTATGCTGCCTTGGCCTGCTTCGTTGTCCTGTCGATTATCCCGGGAGGCACCTTGCTGGCATTGCCGATTATCTTCATTGGCTTCCCAATCTACCTCGTCTGCCGATTTATCCGGGGCCTTGCTGCGCGCCGGGCTTGGATCAATGAGCGCTTGGCTCCCCGCAGACCTCATCGAGGGCGTTCCTACTAAGACACTTTGGCCTTAACAATGCCGAGTGCGTTTTGATCGCGCTCAAGACGGAAGAGGAGAGGGCTCTTGTTCAAGAAACGTGGGGCGGAAAAGAATGGTACGCCCGACTGGATTCGAACCAGTGACCGTCTGCTTAGAAGGCAGATGCTCTATCCGACTGAGCTACGGGCGCAACAAGAGGCAAATGATTAGACAAGTCCCCCTGAACCGCAATCCTAAAGTCATTTTGAACCACGGATAATAGGATGCCACAGATGGGGGCTGGGGAGCTATTTCTGCGACGTCGTTCCGAATGCCCGTAGGCCTCACCGTCAGATCTGTGTCATCATGTTATCTGTGGTTCAAACACCCCTCGGGAAAGTTTCGCGCAGCGACGCAGATTCGGTGAGGCTTGTGGCGTCGCTATTAGCGTCCTTCTGGAGTCGCGATCGTAACCGGAGCTGATGGCTTTTGTGATTGGTTCTGGAGGCTAGGGATGAGGCTTCTTGGGGCAAAGCTTTGATAGCGCTGAGCTTAGCTTCCTTGGACGCCAATGAGTGGTCGGGAGTTCTGGTAGATGGTCTAAGAGATGCTGGGTTACTTCTTTAATGCGACTGATTGGCAATCCTAGACACTCGACCGGAAGAACAGGTGAAGGCTAAACTTTTTCTCGGTTTTGTGTGCGGTGTGTTGGTGCTGTGGTTTAGTCTGTCTGACTTTGACGAAGTTCAGAGTGTGGCCATCAGCAAGGACCAGCTCCAGTCGAATCAAGGGGCGTCCGAAGATAGCCGAGGACCTCAGGTGCTCGCTGAGGTGAAGCAACTGGGGAGTGCTAAAGCGGAGCGGCAGGCAAGGATTGCCGAGAACCCTGATGCGTATTGGGACCCGGATCGGACGGGGAGGGACTATAAGGCGAAGGTGATCCGGCATAATCAAATCAGTCAGTTCCTGACTTCATCCCGGCGCGATGACCCTGCCTATCGCTCCGTGATGATCAAGCTCTTGGAGAATGGATACGATCTGAGCGAATGGGTTGATTTTGTCGGAATTGCCTCGCAATACCACCTACCAGTCGCTCTGGCGCGAACTCGACTAGAGACGGAGGGTTTTCTGCCACACGAGATCGAGGAAGAACTTGTCCCGGTGCGGGCCCACCAATCAACGATGCGCCAGCATATCGTCTCCACCTGTCGCATGGTGATGGGAATTCAGGATGTGTCGTTGATTGACGACCTTTTGGACATTGAGCTGCCCTATGCACAGGGTGATCAAGTCTTAGGGGTGGGGCCGCTCTCGATGATCCGAGGAGACCGCCTTCATACCGAGCAAGACTGGCTCGATGATGAGTTTCGTGCTGCCAAGGAACGTTACACCGGTCCCCCAAGGAACCCGCGAGACATAAGTCGTCCTGTCTTATTGGAGTCCCAGCCGGAAGGAATCCTATCACCATCGGAGTTCAAACTACCTGAAGTCGATGACAACTGAGGGGCCGGATTGACGTCAGTATTTGAACCACGGATAAAGGGATGCCACGGATGGGGAGAGGAAGTTCTGAAGGATGGAGGTTCTTGCGAGCGCAGTCGTCGGCGTCGTTCACCGAATCCCCATGGGCCTCACCGCCAAATCCGTGGCATACCTTTATCCGTGGTTGGAAAAGATCCATCGATCAAAGTCAATAGTGACGAGGTCGTGGCCTACCCCCGACTACCGGAGATGAAGTCCATTCTCCTGAACGTCAGCGGATGGAAGGCTAACGACGAAAAGCTCGTGGTCACTCGTGCGGAAATTGTGCAAAGTTGACCTTTGAAAACACGGTTGAAGTCAGGGGATGGGAGCGCGTGAGCGGACCCGCCCCTGCTTTAGCTTGTTTAGATGGTTAATAACTGTCCATACTGTTTCACAAAGCCAAAAGGGATGATCTCAGTCCAGAAAGCCTAAACGAAACCAATCCCGCTCGGAGCGTAAGTGAATCATGATACAGGATTGTCGAAGGAGCTTAAACATTATCAAGAGGAATACTAGTAACTGGTTGATACATTGCTAAGAAAAACAGAATGGCGCATAATCAAGTATCTTTGAGTGAGGATTTTGAGCTTCGAGGGCTATTCTACCTGCCTGATGCCGAAGTGCATAAGGTTCCTGGAACACTTTCGTATCGCAATGATGATGGTATCCGATTGACCCTCGATGGAAGGGTGGGGCCAGAAGATCCCCCTAGTAGCGACTTTCGTGGCCTAGTCGGGGTTGTTCTTGCAGAATTCGTGGACGGTCGGTTGGGCGCTGTCACAAACGTATTCGAGGAAAGCTACCAGCTGAATCTCTTTCAAGGGGACCCTTATGGCTGTCGGTCCAGCGAGTTAACTGGGCAACGCTTGTTTCTTGGTCACAGTTTAGTCGATCCCTGTGTGAGTTGTTTTGAATCCTTAGCACTCGAACTCACGGACTTTGGAGCGTGGGTAGGGCGGGATCCGTTCAGAGAAGAAGCCAGGGCCGGTTCAGTGCATGGGAGACACTCTTATACGCTAGTCTACGATCAGCCCAGCCGTATTGTATTTCAACTAGACGACATCGGTGCTGAGATCGCTATCACTTCGAGGATCTCTCAGAATAACTCGTTCCAGGCAAGAAGGCAGACACATACAGACTTTCTTGAAATTAAATCTTTGGAGCCCAAACCATTTGAGTGGTACTTCGAGCTCTCTGAACGGATTCGTTCCCTTTTGTCTCTACTGAACGGTCGAGCTACATACTACGAGCGGATTCAATGTTGTGTAAGTGCGGAGAGAATTGGAGAGGGAGACGAGGCTCTCTGGAAGCGTGAATATGTTGATCTAATTCAGAGGCATGGTGCCGCTACTGTTCGCAGGAAGCGTTTGAATCCGTTTGAAGTGCCTTTCTCCCTCAAAAGAATCGAGGCTGAATTCGGTGGTGTCATAAAAAGTTGGTTCGCCAGTTCCAACCAGCTGAGGAATGTCCAAAGTTTGTTCTTTGGAAATTTGTTGGGTGAAGGTGTTCCATTGGAGTTTCAGTTCTTGAGTTTGATTCAGGCGTTGGAGGCGTATCACAGAACTTCTACTGAGAATTGTTACTTGGGAGCTGAAGAGTATGTGAGGGTTAGGCAGCAGTTGACGAATAGCATTCCGGAGGATGTTCCGAAAGGATTGCGAGAATCATTAAAGTCTAGGATTAAGTTTGGAAACGAGTACTCTCTACGAAAGCGTCTCAATGTATGTATCAATACTTTGCATGCTGATGTTAAACAGTTGGTGCTCAAGGGGGATAAGGACTTCGTTGAGAAGGTTGTTCTTACTCGAAATTATCTTACTCATCGAGACGAGGGGCAACGGTCATGTATCATGAGTTCTAAGGAAACTATGGAGACGATACTACAATTGCGACTCTTGCTTCACTATCTCTTGCTGTTGGATACAGGGCTTCCGCGTCATCTAATCGCTGAGGTTTTGGGGAATCATCCGAGATTTAGAGCAAATGTGATTTCGTTCTAAGTCGCAGATTAATTGTCCTGTACACTACACAGCTTAGTTTAAGGCGAATTCGTCATAGCCTGGCCCCGGTAAATTAGCAGAAAATCGACTAACCTGGATGACCAACGATTTGGCGCTTTGATGCTCTTGAATCGCATTATGCTGATGGATTAAGGGTCTCGTGAATTAGTTCTGCAACCAGCTCTGGATACACGATTTCGACATATCGTTGAACTCTATTCAGTGTGGGCCAATACTTGTCGCCCCTACTTCCTTGGATGAGAGAAACCCAATGTGTCGGATAGTATCTGACCAACATGCCAAGAATGTAAGAGTGCATGTAGGTAATCGCCATCTGGGATAGGGTTACGTCATTTGGTAGCGGTTCAACAATGTGGAGCCTCGGAATTGATGAAAAAATTTTGTCGAGATACCCGTGCATGAAAATGGGTGTGTGGTCCTGAATATTCTGCGCAGAGCATTCTATTGTGGTAACGTCTTTCTGTATTTCTAGAGTGTAGCCAGCGTTTTGAAATGAGGCGCTCATAGGTGCCAGCATCTTGGCCGCTGTCTTTGCTTTGAAACCGTCTTCGTTATTGAACGAAAGATCATGTATTGGTGAGTACTTCGGGATCTTGCCAAGATCTGAGTATTCTTTGTGGAGGTCTGGCGTGCGTGATAGAAGGTCATCGAAGGTAAGAGTAAGCCCCGTATTTGGAACGTCGTGACAGATGGACCAGTCTACCTTTGACGAATGAATGTGGATTGGAATTTGGTTTTTCGATTGATTCAGAAACTGGGAAAACAGACCTGCGGTGGTTCGTATTGTCAGTTTCTCTATATTGCGAAGGCCATCTTCTATGCTCCCTGTCATGGTTTGTGCCCAATTGACGGTCTCGAGACCGTGGCTACCCTTCAAAGCCTCTTCTCCTCCCTCTCGTCGAAGGAGTAATGTTAGTGCGCGAGTGAGGCTCAGAACCCCGTAAAAAGTGAGAAGCGGCCTTACAGAGTAGTCCGACGACGATGCGTTACGAAAGTATTCGCGGGCTTGTTTTGCCGCACTCGTGATTTCGTTCGTTCTCCGCGCATTGAGTTCGCGGTGGTGAATCTGGTTAAACCTGCGTTGGGTAATGTCCCGGCTTTCAAGCGGTAGTAGTTTTTGCCAGATTTCGAGGTTCATAGTGGCGGTTTACAGTGCTAGGAGCGTTTGTAGCAATAGGAAATAGGATTGATTTGCCCGAAAATTAGGTAAGTTTAAAATTCCACCCGGCAAGGGACTCCGATTGGACCTGAACCTAGAGAGTCATTTCTTTTTGAAAATTCCCTCGCCGAAGGCGGCAGCTTGGGGAGTCTTAAGAAATGGAATGGCGAACGGTCGCGAGCCTGAAGAGGTGCTGCAGCGTCTGTTGAGTTTTGCTGGTGTGGAGCGTCAAAATTGTAAGTAGTATTCAATTGCGTTTTTGAAAAAATCTGATTCACGAAAGGGCAGATTCACTGTCTTGTATGCCGGAATTGTATACTACTCGGTCGAGATGGATTGGAATTCGGTAGCTGGTGGGATCGAAGATCTTGAGCAGTGATAAGGGGGCGACACTCAATCGAACCATGCCCATATTGGACGTTTATGAGGTTTATGAATCGTTTGGTCTGTGTTCTCTGCCTGAACCTCCTCGTGTCGTCCACGTCGGCGACGACGATCATCGATTTCCTCAAGTATCAGGGAATCACGTATGAGTCCCATCGATTCGGTGTGGGGCGAGATTTGCGGGAGTCGGACTTGGGTCCTGAGATCACGAGAGTGAAATACAAGTTCGTTTGGGATGGAATTCATCCTGGCAAACAACCTGACCACGGGCCGGAAGATGCCTTTGCCGCTAGTCTTGAAATAGGCGCGCCGGTCTATCAGCTCAAGGAGTATTCGAGTATTTTTCGGCTGGCCTCCCGTCGCAAAGGCAGGATCGTTCTTTTCGAAGTGAGTCGAGTGCCGAATGCGACGAGCGGCATGGACTATTTGGATCTGCGGAATCTCGAATATCTCGGGATCATAAGCGGAGAAGATGGTGTGACTGAACTGGGGGCGATTAAAGGAGCGGAGCGAATCAACGAACTTGTTGTTCAACTGGCCGAAGCCCCTGTTGTGAGGAATCAGGGAGCGGGACCAGCGCAGCATTTTCTCGCCTTTCATTTCCGTGATGGGACAGCCTCGTTGAAGGCTTGCTCACTGGATTTCGGAAAACTATGGCCCGATATTCTATTGCCTGAAGAGTTCGTGCAGGCAATCAAGGATGCGATCCCTGAGCGGGGCCGTGAGCCATGATCTGCTGTCGGCCGACCCCATGTGATTGAAAGGCTGAGGAGGCCTCCGAGTTCCTCTTCTTGCCCCAATCTGTGCTCTTCAATGTAATCTGTGGTTAAGATGAGCCCGCTTAAAAACAATTGCTGAATGCGTGGTTGAAGTGAGGTGTGTCCTAGTGACTAATGAGCCGAGTCCCGGGTTCGATTTTCATTGAGTAGGGGAGAAAATTAGCGGAGGGCTCGAGTTTTACGAGTTCATCGAAGGAGGCGTGTTCGTATCCGTCGAAGAGGAAAGTGAAGGTCTCTTTCAGATTGTTGATCATGAAGTTTCGGTGAAACTTAGCGCTCTCCCTCATTGAAGCTGTCGACACGATTCCCGTCGAATTGTGGTAGAACCGCTGCATCGCATGGTATTGAAATGCCATGTTATTGGCTTGAACGAGTAATTCGATTTCTTGTTCCGGATCCACCTCCCAATCTTTGAAAAAGCCCAGTAAGCGTTGGAAGGACTCTTCAAGTCGGACAGGTGACTTGTAGAAGGCATCCAGGTAGAGATGGTGGGTCACAAGTTTGCGGTATTCCGGATCCTGGGCTAGGTCTGGATTGTATTGATAGCTGGAATAGATTGGCTCCCGCCACCAATCTTCGGAGTCGTCATCAGATGAGTCGGACACGGTAGGTATTTCTGATTCGGGGATCTCTTCCTGCGGTAATTCCGTTTTGCTCAGCTCGTCTGAAGGGTTTTCATGCAGCGGAGCTTGGTTCATGCCTTCCTTAAAAGAGGCATCTGGCTTTGAATTCTTCGTCGCTAGGAACCATATTCCAAGCAAGATCGGGAGTGGAGCTGCAAGTGCAACGAATTTGTTCATGTAGTGGCTTGTTCTTAGTTAAGAATGATTCGTTCGCCGGATTCAATATGGGTGTTGGGGTCGCCGATCGCACCGGAGTGTTTGATCTCCATAAGGGCGCTCATGAACTCATCTTCGACGTCGATTTTGTAGATGTTGGCGATGATTCGGCGATAGTCGATGATCGCCTCCTGCAAGAGGTCCTCGAGTTCCTCTTGGCGTTCTCTTGAAACGAGTTCTGGCGAATAGTCCGTGGTGTGTAGGACGACGCTAGTGAGGCTGGATGCGATATTGTAGAGGTAGCAAAGTTTATCAATATCGCCGTCGAGATTGAATCGGGTCGCCAGTTGGTAAACTTCAAGGAATGCTGGTGTGCGAATGTCTTCAGAAGTATAAATGTCTCTCAAACGGCAATGGCGCAGCCATTTCTGTTGTTCCGTCTCGTTCAATTCCTTCCCTTTGTCAAAAACTTCCTGGCCGTATTCCGGGTGGAAAGGAAGATCGCGAAATCGCTCGATTGCAAGGGCTAGTTCAGTGTGGAGCTGCTCGGCTTGAGAAGTGTTCGATGAACCGCTGAGTTCCTTTTGCCCCAAGTTTTCAGTGTTATGAGGCGGTGCATTATTGCCATTTCTCGGTCTCGGAGGCCATTCTTTGGCTATCGTTCCTTGAAAGATCAGGAATAGTAAGATCCCAGTAACCGGAAGCATTGCTGCCAAGAACAACTGCATTCGTTTTCGTTTCATTTCATCGTAATTGAGATTTAACGGATAACTTCTCTCTTCTCAATGGGGTGATCGATTATTCCAGGTACCAGTTTTGTCGAGTCCTCAGATTTATCGTCCAGGGCAATACAACTCTTCGATTTGCTGGCTGCTCAATCGGTAGTTTGGAGCGAGCGTGTAGCTCGACGAGACACCATTCTTAGCGGTTGAGAAGCTTACTGTGCGCGTGCGGTTAGAAGTGGATTGAGAATCGGTCCCGTCGACCGTCAGGTATGGGAGACCTTGAACATCAAACCGAGCGGTTGTCGTAAGTGGGTCCCGCATTTGTTTGCTCGCGAAAGCTGCAGGCTTGAAGTAGGTGTTTCGTGCGCGGAGTTCGTATCGCATGTGCCAACTTCGTTCCAGAACGAGCTTTCCGTTCTCCGTGCGATAGGTTTTCCAGTGCCTTGATGCCTCGTCCCAATCACTGAATGCAGTAAGCTCAATGGGGAAGCGAAAAATATCCCCATTGCTTTTGACTTCGATTCGTTCGGTTTGGTACGTCCTCCTGCTCGGGGAAATGAAATCAATCGAACGATAAGTTTGTTTCACGAAATCTCGGTAACGGATTCCGAGGCCCTCGCTCCAGTAATGAGATTCGATCTGAAAACTCGCGTTGGAGTAGTCAAAGTAGTAGGCGGAGGTTGTATCGAGAGCTTCTCCAAGGATTTCCTTGAGGAGGTCCAGCTTGAGATCTTTTCCTCGAGAAACTGAATGTGGGGGGAGTGGGTCCGGTTGAGCTGTCGCTGGTTGAGCCCATGCCTGGCTGACTAGTAGCGCGAGGACGATGGCGGTTTGCGTTCCTTTGGTGGGGAGTTGAAAATTTCTCCTGTCTTGCTTCATTTGATCTCCCTGTTTTGTGTCGTTTCTTATTTGCGATTGATTGCTCGAATGAAGACCGTCATTGGTTCTTCACGAGATCATTCATTGTTGTTTTAGAGGGGATGGGCAAGAGGTTTTTCTGAAAAGAAGTATAGGAATGCATTTAATGCGACATTGGGTGCATTGACCCGACGCTCGGGATTAAAATGCGGCGCGTTGAATGAGCTAGATTGGCGCTTATTCCGCGAGGGTTTACTGTCTTATAATCCGTGGCATTCGTGTTATCCGTGGTAAAAAGAAGTTCCCTAATATCAGCCCGTGAAGAACGTGATGGCACGGTGTCATTGGCTTAATTGTGATGTTCGATAGGCTTTGAACGTTATTGGACTTTTTAGCGAGAAGCTTTGGTTTACGGTTCATCAATCTTGAATGCCGAACGCTACTGTCCCCGCTAGTAGCCTCTACGAGCGCTCTACTGGCGTCGGTCTTTCTGTAAGTCGGGGTGGAATAGGGGAGCTGCTTGAGATGTTACTCTCATGAGGTTTGTTCTTGCTGCTGAGGGTCTTGCTCCTACGGGCGCTTGAGTGTGTGTGGAGTGAGGAAGTGGCTTGGCATATGATCTGCGTTCCGGAAGTGATCGAATGTGCCATACGCCGGTGCTCGACTCGGTTGATCGTCGGTTGGGCTTCAGTGATCCAGATGACGGGAACATTGAGCCTGAATAGGAAGGGCTGACGAATGAAGGAGTATCGAGAATCTTCGAAAACAAAAGCCTCAGTCATTCTATTTCTATTGCTGCTTGCTGGGGTTGCCCTTTGGTTCAAGTGGTGGAACGATGCAGAGAATGTTCTCCGTCCTCGCGATGCGCGAAATGTTGAGGTTCCCGCGGGCCCGAGTTTTACGATGCCGACTGCAAAGCGTGTCTTTGATTCCCTGCGCATCGAGAAGCATCTAGAGGATGATCGGCCGCGAATCGACACTTTCCGAGCGATGGATCAGAGTGACAGGGAATACCGACTGGAGTTTGAACGTCATCGGGCGATCAAAACTTGGCGGGGGGCTCCCTGTGCGAAGCATCCAGATTTTGATGGGGTATTGATTGAGTTGCTAGAGAACGGATATGGAATCTCGGAATGGCCGGCTGCGATCAGAGCGATCACATCGTGGAGTGAAGTTGAGTTCCATCACGTAGACCAACTCCGACAGTTGGGCGTGGGGGAGGTAGATATTCCGAGGGAGAGGGAACGTTATCGAAATGAGAATCTCGGCGAGTGGAAACGATGTCGAGCCATGCTTAAGGCGACTACAGGGATCGAGGACGACTTTCTTTTGGATAATCTGATGAATACCCCCCTTCACTGGCCCCTCTTCAATGATCCCTTGAACACGGTGAACGTGGTCAACCGGCGCGGTGAAGCCTTCCTAAACGATACAGACTGGATGGAGTCCCGCCACTTGCAAGCTCGAGATCGTTACGAGGGCGAACCACGGAAGCAGCGAACAGCGCTAGAGATTACTGAGCTCTTCGCGGATGATGTGATGCTGGTGAATGAATATGAGGCGATTCTTGATAGAGATGATATTCATCCAGCTCTGAGTGAATACCGAGGTGATGACTACTATGAAAACAAGCGCCGATTGGATGAGCTCGGACAACAGAAAGTCGAGATGCTTCGTTCAAAAGAGTAGCAGGCGTTGAAACCCTAATCGATCCTCTCATTTCCTGTCTTATTATCCGTGTCATTCCTCTTATCCGTGGTTTAAAATTTCCGGGAAAAAGTTTTCATGTGGGTGCTCCGCTCGAAGGCTTGACTCGGTGTTTACGATGGTGTCAGCAAAAGGATGATAACACGGGGATTATTTGTTGGAGCGTGCTGGCAGTTGATGGGGCTTTGCGCGGCTCTTGGCGCTGTTGGACAGGCGGAGGAACGCGCGGCTTACGTGCTTTCGACGGGTAAGCCGGGTGAGGTCGGGATGTCTCCGGCGATTCTCGCTGGCGCGTTTGGTTATTACCGGGAAGCTGTGGGGCGAGGCGATTTGGTTGGTGTCAGTGTTCTCGTCGCTCGGCACGGAAAGGTGGTTCTGCACGAGGCTGCGGGTTTGAGTGACAAGGAGAAGCACGTTCCGATGCGAACGGACACGCTGTTTCACATGGCTTCGAATACCAAGCCCGTGATCGCGACGGCGGTGGCGCAGCTGGTTGAGGCGGGCAGGCTCGATTACCCGGATTTAGTGAGGGCTTATTTGCCGTCCTGGGATAATTATCGGGCGGGATTCATTACCGTGGATCACTTGCTTTCTCATCGAAGCGGTTTTCGGATTGGGTCGTTGTTTCTGCCACCAGATGAAGCGAACAAGAATCTCCAGCAAGCCGTGGCTCGCTTCGGCGAGGTGGGAGCCGAAGTGACTCCGGGAACCAGCTACAGCTACAGCAATCCTGGCTTCAACACGCTTGGAGCGTTGATCGAGATAGCTTCGGATTCGATGCTTGAGGAGTATCTCGATGCCCATATCTACGCTCCACTTGGAATGAATGATTCGTACAACTATCAAGCGGAACATTTTTTGGGAGGAAAACGAGACCGCTTGGGACCTGTCTATTACAAGCGTGATGAGGATGGTGAGTGGATCGCGGGGCAGGCGACGACGCTTCCTTTTGCTAGAGGGTCCGGAGGCATGGTGTCGACGACTTGGGACTATGCGCTTTTTTGTCAGATGATTTTGAATGGCGGGATTTATGACGGCAAACGCCTCCTGAAGCAGAGCTCAGTCGATCTCATGCTCTCTGTAAAGGCCGAGAGAAAGGGAGGTGGGTATGGCTATGGATGGATGCTGGAAGGCGAGATCGCCCGTCACAGTGGATCCGATGGCACGCACGCTTGGATTGATCGGCAACGTGGCATCATTGGCCTCGTGTTTACTCAGACGCCGAATGGATGCCCGCCCGTGTCTCGCTTCAGAGAGCTCGTCAATCTTTCGATTGTGGATTGACCTTCAAGTAGGTGTTGGAGTCTTGGCTGGTAGAATTCCGGATGGTGGTGCGGGTGTGAAAGGCTGTGTGAAGATTTCGGTGGGGAATCCGTCCGCGCTCGTGAAAGCGACAGCTTTGCTCTCGCAGTCCATATTGATTCCGTAGTTCGAGCGATTATTTGGGGTGCGAGAGCGAAGCTGTCGCTGTTACTTCCGCTAGGGACTAGAGTGAGATTGCGCTCTTGATTTGAGCCTCGCATCGGCGGATGCTACTCAGGCTTCACGGAAAAGGATGGAACCCAGGATCAAGGTAGGACAACGAGAGTCGGGCGTTCACAAGGGAGTGGTGGCCACGGGGGCGGGCTGTGGCGTTCTCTTCGGTCTTGTCTTCGCCGGCTTCGGCTTGGTCTTCATTGCGTTCATGGGGAAGGAATTCCTCGACGATCTGAAGACCTACTCTTGGGATCAGGTGCCTTGTGAAATCTCTGCTTGCGACGTGGCTATCGACCGCGAGAACCAGAAAAGGCCCTTCAGTATTCAGGTTGAGTATGCCTATCAGTACGAAGGCGAGCAGTACCGGAGTACGCAGTATCGCTTGGATGGTTTTTCCACCGGTGCAGATGACTATCAAACCTTTGATGGGGAACGCCGCCGTCTTCTAGGAGATCGCAATCCAGTTTGTTGGGTGAACCCGGAGGATCCTTCAAGTGCTGTCATCAAACGGGGCTCTCTCGTGTTTGGCCTCTTCTTTTTGGTGCCGCTCCTCTTTGTCGGTATAGGAGGTTTGATCGTCATCGGGTCGTTCAAGGGGCTGAAACTGGCAAAGTCTGCAGGAAAACGTGGCGGTGGAATCTCGGCTCGAGCGACGCCTTCGATGAGGGGGAAGGGGCGTTCGATCGGAGTTGTTGTCCTCGGCATCTTCCTGCTTGTCGGATTGGGACTCCTGTTCCCACTCCTGATTCTTCCCGTGACAAAAGCGATCTCCGCTCAGAATTGGCCTGAGCTCGAGTGCCAAATTATTTGGAGTCGCGTCCAAAGTCACGCTGGTGATAACGGAACGACCTACAGCGTGGATATCTTTTACGAGTATGAGTTTCAGGGGGAGACGTATCGGAGTAATCGATACTCTTACCTTGGCGGATCCTCCAGTGGGCGTTCGGGCAAAACGAGAGTCGTTCGGCAGTATCCTGAGGGTTCGACTAAGACCTGCTATGTGGATCCATCGGAGCCGCTCTACGCTGTGCTCAATCGTGACTTTGGCTACTGGGTGCTCTTGGGCTTGATCCCCATCATCCTGGTTCTGATTGGGCTTCTGGGGTTGATTGCCTTGTTGCGGTCGGGGAAGGGAAACCGAAAGCACAATCGAGGAGTGAAGTGGAGTTCGGGAAGTGCGCCTTCCGACCATGATCACACGACAGGATCACAGTTTCGTCCACAGATGCCTGGGTTTTCTTCTAGCAGTCGTGATCCCAGTCATCCCAAAGAGTTCCGCCCTGGCGGGAAACGATTGGGTGGATTCTTCGTTATTTTGGCCGTGGCGGCCTTCTGGAATGGGATTGTTTCGGTTTTCCTGTTTCAGGTTATCGAGGGCTTTCAGAAAGGGAAACCGTCTTGGTTTGAAACGATCTTTTTGACTCCTTTTCTTCTAATCGGCGTCGTCTTGATCGGGGCGCTAATCTATACGTTCCTCGCCATCTTTAATCCGAAACCCAAGCTCAGACTACGGCCGGGGCATCTGCGCCTGGGAGCGGAGGCTGAGCTCGAATGGCGGATCTCGGCCGGCGCTGCACGAATCACTGAACTCGAGATCCTCATCGAAGGAAGCGAAAGCGCGACCTATCGTCGTGGAACGAACACACGGACGGAAACCAAGGTGTTTTACCGGAGGATCGTCGGTCGGGGGAGTCGCCTGGATGAGCTTTACTCGGGCAGAGCCTCGTTCTCGCTGCCGTCGGATCTACCGGTTTCGATCGATACGGGGAACAACAAGATCGAATGGACCCTCAAGGTCGAAGGGGCGATTCGTTTTTGGCCGGATGTTAATGATCGTTATCCTATCGATGTCCGACCCTTTGGCGAGGCACAGAGATGATTTACGAGAGTAAGTTTGGAAGAAAAAGATGAGCTCAATTCTCGAGATAAGCACCGATGCCGACGAGCGTGCTTTCACTCCG
The DNA here is from genome assembly GCA_964342405.1 of uncultured Verrucomicrobiota bacterium. Taxonomy (GTDB): domain Bacteria; phylum Verrucomicrobiota; class Verrucomicrobiia; order Limisphaerales; family AAA164-E04; genus UBA2970. Next base: position 185,241 of record CAYFGX010000007.1, read on the forward strand.
GGGGGAACGCTTGCTGGCAGGGTGTCGTGGTTGCTGCAGGAAGTTCCAGAATCCGTTGAACTGAGACTGTTCTACTACACGTCGGGAAAAGGAACCCAAGACGTGGGAATTGCCCAGTCACTTTCCTTTGATCATCCCTCGACGAGTGAGCGTCGAGACTTCTCTTTCAAGTTGCCGCTGGGGCCCTGTTCGTTTCATGGCAAATTGGTTTCGTTGACTTGGGCTCTTGAATTGATTCTGAATCACGATCAGACAGAGCGGCTCGAGATTGTGCTGTCTCCGACGGGACAGGCACTCGATCTGTATGCTCATGCTGATGGGAATCCAGCAAGGAAAAGCGAGAAGCAGAAGGGGCTGCGCTTCGGTCGCCTATGAACGGTTCCCGATTTCTAGCGGCGAAGGATAATCCGTTTGAGATGAGCCGGGTGGAGCGACTGCTCACGTACGATCCTGAGCTGATTGGGGCGGATTGGGAAAGCATTGAAGCGGGCTGGGAAAGCAACGCGAGAATCGGAGCCGTGGTGGGTCCACATGGTTCTGGAAAGACCGCTTTTTTGTCGGCGTTTGGGGCTCGGCTCATGGGGCGAGGAGAAACCGTCGTTGAACTCTTCTTCAATCGGGAACGGCGGAGCTGGTCGCCCGAGATTCGTCAGCGAGTGGAGGCTGCAGTCCAGCGTGGATCCATCCTCCTGGTTGACGGTTACGAACAATTGACCTTTGGCGCCCGACGACAACTCGGACGAGCGGGACAGAAGGGTGGAGGGCTTTGCGTGTCTTCCCATCGTCGAACTACGTTCCCGACCATGCTTCGCACACATGCGAGTCCGGAGATTCTCGTGAGTCTAGTAGAACGTCTCTCTCCTGAAACTCAACTCACGGAACGGGAGTTGTACGCAATCTTTGACGGATCCGGAGGAAACTTAAGGGAGGCTTTGTGGAGCTGCTACGATCACTACGCAGGAATCTGAGTGACGTCCCTCAGAAGCCATACGCCGTGCGATACCATGATTGCCAATTGCGGCTCAAGCGGCGGACGATATCAGGGTGCTCATCGGCGAGGTCTTGCGTTTCGGTGACATCTCGACTGAGCTTGTAGAGTTCCCAGGGGATCTCGTTCTCGGGCTTCACCTTGTTCTTGGGAAGGGTTTTCGAAACCAGTTTCCACTCACTGTCTCGAACAGCTCCGCCGCGTGAGAATTCGAAATAGATCGGATTCTTTCGCGGTGGGAGAACGTCGCCACTGAGAGCAGGCAAGAGACTTTCACCCTGTAAGGCTGTGACGGGTTGGCCGTGAAGAGTTCTTGGATAAGAGGCGTCTGTGATATCTCGAACGGTAGCCATGACGTCCACGAAGTGAGCCGGCTGATCGTTGATTGTCCCCGGGTTCCTAATGCCGTTTGGCCAGTAGGCGATGAATGGAGTGCGGATGCCGCCCTCGTGGCTGAGGTTCTTCCAGTAACGAAAGGGTGTGTTCGAAACATTTGCCCAATCGCGTTGAAGAGATGCCCATCGGCTGATCGATCCCACCTCGCCGAACCCCGTGTCGACATTCTCAGCAGAGCAGCCGTTGTCAGACGCAAACAGGATCAGGGTATTCTCTTCCTCGCCTAGTTCGTTGATCTTGGTTCTCAGCTTACCAATGTTTTGATCCACGCGGTCGATCATGGCTGCGTAGACCTGCATGCGTCGGGCTTGGTCCTTTTGTTCCGCGGCATTGAGTGAGCTCCAGGGACGATGAGTCGCTTGGGAAAGTTGAGTTGATTGGGGCATGAGGCCGAGTTCCATTTGTCGTTCAAAGCGGGCCTGGCGAATCGATTCGTAGCCGGCTTCGTAGAAGCCGTCATATCGGGCGATATCTTCCGGCCACGCATGCAGCGGATCGTGGGGTGCGGTGTAAGAAAGATAGAGGAAGTAGGGTTTGTCCTCGTGTTTGTATTCCTCAAGGAAGTCGATGGCCCAATTGGTGAAGGAGTCGGTGGTGTACCAGTCCTTTTCCTTAGGCGTGTAGTAAGGAATCATCTTTTGATCGTCGAAGCAGTAGGTGCGAGTCTCACCTTTTTTGCGTGCCGGGGAAGGCTCCCCAGATCGCTGTTCCCCTGGGTTAAAATGATTCGCACAGCTCTGACCCTCACCGTAGTGAAACCCATAGAAGCGATCGAAACCCCGCTCGTAGAGACTCTTTTTCGAATGGTGTTTCCCGACCGCCAAGGTGCGGTAGCCTGCTGTCTTGAGGAGCTCAGCCATTGTGATCGCATTCTTGATCTCTTGGGGCCGTCGCCCCATGCCACATTGTTGGGCGTAGACACCGGTTAGCAAACAGGCTCGCGAGGGAAAGCACTTGGACGTGTTGTACATGCTCGTGAAGCGAAGACCGTTCTGGGCGAGATGATCGATGTTCGGCGTTCTTACCTCACCGCCGTAGCATCCGATATCCGAGAAACCCATGTCGTCCACGAGAATGAAAATGATATTCGGACGAGAGGTGTCTGCATGGCCAGGACTCAGGTGGAGTGTGGAGAGAAGAATAATGCCTGCTAGGAGCGTGCGCATAAGCTCAGAGTTGTGGCCGCGATTGAATTGTTGGGCAACATGTGGTCGGGGCCTTCTTCGTGTTGCCTTCGCGGTGAGCCCGAGTCGGAAGCCAATTGGAATGGTTCGGGACTTGCTAGGCCTCTTCTTCACCGCGTATGCCTAGTGTTGTTGATATTCCTGATACCAGCCCTCGATTTTTTGAGGGTCTGGCTCACCATCGAATGTGGCGATCCGGTAGCGCGCGTTGTACGATAGGCCTGGCTTGATAATGAACGAGCCTTTGACGACCGGTGAGAAGACGAAATACGGCATTTTGGGATGAATACGGACGGGCTGTGGATAGCGGAAATTTGAGGGATGATCCATCACGACGAAACCGGCTGTTTCTCCATCGATTGTTCCATAGACCGCCACCCATCTCGGAGTGGTGTGATTGCTCTCTTCAACGTCTCGGATTCCATCTCCAGTCAGCACCATCATAGAGCCTTCGTAGTGTGATTCGTCCTCGGCATTCCAATGGGCACTTCCTCTTAGTCCGAAGCCTCCGTAGTGGTAGGGGTGGAGGTAGACCTCGTTGCGGGTGGCGCATTGCTGTTCTATCTTGATGTCGACGATAAATGGATCGCGACTTTCCTGAACGGATACGTGCCACCGCTCGTCGATCGCTGGGCCTTTGCTTCGGCTTATTTGTTGGAGCGCGGTTTCGAATGAGGGGGCGGCTAGACTGATGATTTTCTTGTGCTCGACGGTGCCGAGCTTCCTGTGTTGGTTCCAGAAGTCGACGACCTCATGATCGAACGTGGCTTTCGTCCAGGCGTTGAAGACCGCATGTTGGTGGACGTGTCCTGTGGGAAACGCGTTCGTGAGTTTTTTTCCAGATGGAGAATAGAGCGGATGTATGAAGCCGCTGCGAGCATAGATGGGATCGACTCCGACTGGGGGGGCGGCGGTTTCAGCTTGATACTCAATCACCGGTTTCCCGGAGACGGTCGCGACAATCTTGCCGTTCAATTCCTTGATCGCCACCTGGGCGGCCAGTTGAGGCGCGAGGAACAGGCTCGTGCAGAAAAGGGTGATGGAGGAAAGCTGGGTTTTCATCAGGCTTCGGTTTGTTTGAAGTAAGAAATTAGAAATTAGAAATGTGAATTTGGAAATTGGAAACTTACATGGTTTGTTGGGTTGGTTGTGCTTGTGAATGGTGGAGGGAAGCGTATTCTTTGGGGTAATCATGATGCAGGCGATGACAGATCGGCGTCGGTTTTTAAAAGCTGCGGGTGTTTCTTTGGCTTTACCAGCTTTGGAATCTTTTGGGGCGATCGATTCTGCTTTGGGCGAGGCGCCGAAGGCGCGTCGCTTGGTATGTGTGGGAACCTACCTCGGGTTTTACCAGGACGCGTTTTTTCCTGAGCGAGCAGGACGAGATTTTCCGCTTTCGACACTGCTTCAGCCGCTTGCGGAGCATCGAAATGAGTTTACGGTGTTCTCTGGGCTCGATCATCGGGCACCGAATGGTCATGCGGCTTGGAATAATTTTCTTTGTGGTCAGGCACCGAATAGCTATTCACTGGACCAACAGGTTGCCGATGTGATTGGACAGGAGTCGCGCTTTCCGTCTCTGCAACTGAGTGCGGGGAAGGCGAGTCAAACGATGAGTCACACGCGTCAGGGCGTGGCTCTGCCGATGATTCTGCGCCCTTCCGTGCTTTATCGCAAACTCTTTGCCTCACCTGAGGATCGCGCACGAAGCGAGTATTTGTTACGTTCCGGGCGGAGTTCACTGGATGTTGTGCTCGAAGATGCGAAGCGACTTCAGCGTAAGGTCTCCGCCGCGGACCGAGCCAAGCTCGATGAGTATTTTGCGTCGCTTCGCGATGTGGAAACGAGGCTGACGCAGCAAATCAATCGGGTGCATGAACCCGTGCCGCAAACCGACTATCGGCTTCCCGATTATGATCCTGTTTCTCCGACGCTTCAATTAGAGGCTGAGACGATCATGTATGACTTGATGACTCTGGCGCTGGAGTCGGATTCGACGCGTGTGATTAGTCTGTTCATCGGTGGGCTCGGGCAAGTGTTCACCATTGAGGGAGAAACCTTGAAAGCGGGCTATCATGCCTTGTCCCACCACGGGAATGATCCCGATGCGATCGCAGATCTGATCAAGGTCGAAACGGAGCACATGCGTTGTTTTGATCGTTTCCTGACTCAACTGAAAACCAAGACCGATTCCCACGGTCGACCTTTGCTTGATGAGACGATTGTTCTGCTTGGAACGGGCATGGGGGACGCGAGTCGGCATGCGAACTCGAACTTGCCGACGCTCGTCGCGGGGGGCGGATTTGATCATGGACGCCACATCGCGGTGGACCGGAAAGCGGATGGAGGGGCTTTGCTTGGGGATCTTTACCTAACGCTCATGCAACAGATGGGCCTCGAAGTGGACCGGTTTTCCAATGCGGACCGGAACCTCAATCACCTGTTTGGGTAGTTGGCTTGAGCTTCCCCGAGAGAGTGGAATGAGAGCGTTCTTGGTCATTTCGCTTACCGCGGGATTGGTGCAACTGTCGTCTGCCGCAGATTCATGGCCCGATCTTCATCGATCATTCTTCGAAGCTTATTGCCTGGATTGCCATGACGGTGATTTAGAAAAAGGGGGCATCAACCTTGATGTGTCACAGGTGAATTGGTCTGAATCTTCCGAACAGGGCCTGTGGGAGAAAGTGCTCGAGGTAGTTTCGTCGAAGGCGATGCCTCCTAGTCAGGAATCCCAGCCTACGGACCAAGAAAGAGAGAAACTCGGTGTCTGGATTGATAAAAAGTTGAGCCAACACATTGCGATAGGCGGCACTCCGGCAAGGCGACTCAATCAAACCGAGTACCGAGCAACCATCGAATCCTTGTTTGGCTTGAAGGGTTTTGAATTGCCTCCCGGTTTCCCGGAGGACCGGCAGCATCATGGGTTTGACAATCTAGGCGAGGGGCTCGTGCTGTCACCCCCTCTCATGCAGGCTTATGGGGAAACGGCGCGAGGGATCGCCGATCACATCTTTCCTCCCATCACGAGAGAGTCTGGATCTGTGTTTGCGACGGCTGAGGCTGAGGATTTCGCAATCAGTTATTCCTCGGGCAAGGTTGTTGACGGGGCGATGCGGTTGGGAATGAAAAGCGATCCGATCTTTCGGAGCTGTACCTGGCCTAGTCGGATTGAAGCGCCGAGCTCCGGGATCTACCGCTTGAGCTTGGACCTCTCCACCTTTCGGCCCACGAGCGATGGGGAACCGATGATGGTCAAGGTGTATGCCCGGGATGTCGAGAGTCGCGATAGTATTCCTCATACCCAACTGCGGTTGCTTAAGGAACTAAAGGTGAGTGGGGAGGCCCCCGAAACGTTTCGTTTTGAAGCGGAACTTTATGAATCACAGACTCCCGTGATTCATTGGGCCAACGCCCGGCTTGACTGCGATCGCGAGGATAAGGAAGAGCTCGTCTCTTACTTTCTTTCCCGTGATGCAGAGACTCCAGGATACCTGGCGGCATGGCATGCGATGGTGGACGGGCAGGCTCAAGGCTTTCGTGGCGGAGTAGGTTGGGATCGCGTCAAGGCCTTGCTCGCAAGGGAACCCGGGAAGGATTTAGATTCGAAGCAAAGGGAGGCTTTACTGAAACGGATTCGGGGGAATCCCGTGCTCTATGGAGAGACAGTCATCTTTGAGGTTTTCGAACGTGGGCCCGCGCTGGAACTGCATCGTTTCTCAATGGAAGGACCGCTGCGACGGGTCGAGGGGCCTAAGGAACAGGAACGTCGGCGCTTGCAGAGCATCTTCACGGGGGATCGTTCAGCGCCGGAACTGATTATTCGTGATTTCCTCACGCGTGCCTTCCGTCGCCCTGTGGATGATGAAACAGTCGAGAGCTTTCTGCATCTTCACAACCGTCATCTGGCAACGGGACGTTCTGCCGATGAGGCAATGCACTTGGTCATTCGGAATGCACTTATTTCGCCGAGGTTCCTCTATCGGTGCCTCTCTGAGGGGCGACTTGATGACTTCGACCTAGGAACTCGACTCTCATACTTTCTCACGGGTGCGCCTCCTGACAAAAAACTACGCAAGCTGATTGAGTCCGGTCGCTTTCGCGAATCCGGTGCCTTGCGGGCGGAAGCTGAGCGACTTCTTCCGAACCGGGCTTCGGCTTCCTTGTGCGTTAACTTTACCGGGCAATGGTTGGGGACTCGGTTGCTCTCGGAAATCATGCCCGATCCAAAGTTCAAGTTTAACGCGAACGATGAAAAGAATGCGGGTTTAGAGGTGGAGCATTTCTTCTTCACGTTGCTGAGCGAGAATCGACCAATGACGGATTTCATCGATCCAGACTTCACGTGGACATCAGGGCGAATCGCCAAGAATATTTATGAACTGAAGAGTGGCTTTAACAAGAAGAAGGGCAATGTGATCCACCGGGTGTCACTGCCACGAGGAGGTCGCTTCGGAGGATTGTTGGGGCAGTCGGCCGTGATGATGGCGACGGCTAACGGCGTGGATACTCAACCTGTGTTACGAGGGGTTTGGGTCTTGGAGAACATTCTGGGCAAATCTCCGCCGCCACCGCCCAACTCGGTGCCCGCACTGACACCTGATACAGCGGGTAGTCAGAACCCGCGTGAGCTGCTATCAGCACACACTGAGGCCAGCTCTTGTTCTGTTTGCCATCGCCAAATCGATCCCCTTGGTTTCATGTTGGAGAACTTTGATCCGGTGGGTCGCTGGCGGGAAGAATGGCCTGGCAACAAGGAGACGATCGATGCGTCGGCTGTCTTGCCCGATGGGACTCCTATTCGTGATGTTCGAGACTTTAAAGCTTGGTTGGTCGAACATATCGATTTGTTCGCGCAATGCCTCTCGGAAAAGTTGATGACTTATGCGACCGGAAGACTGCCGAACTACTCTGAGCGAAAAGAGATCAGGCTGATTGTAGAGGAGAGTCTAGCGAAGAGAGAAGGGTTTAGGGATTTGTTGCTCAGGTTGATTGAGAGCGAGACGTTTGGGACGAAGTGAGGGGGGGGAAGCAGAAGTGAGAAATTAGAAATTAGAAACTGGGAATTGGGGGGCTAGGAGGATTTTAGGTTTTTGATGATGGTGGTGAGGATTGCGACGATTTGGTTGGACTCGTCAGTTAGTGATGCGAGTTGTTTTGCCGGGACAATATCTGTAGCGGTGAGGAGGCGAAGCCAGTAGTGGGTTTCTCTGGCTTCTTTGAGCGCGATAGAAACTTTTGTGAGGTAGTCTGCTTTGGTCTGTCCACCCTTCGATTCCTCTAGATTTGCTCCGATGGATGTCCCAGAACGCAAGAGTTGGTTTGCGAGTGGTCGAGGAACTCCTTGTTGCTCCCCAAGTCTTCGGCAGAGTTTTACAACTCGCACAGCAAACCGAAACGCTCTCTCCCCAATCTCTTGCGGCTGATCCCGTGATTCCAGATTTCTCATTTCTCATTTCTCATTTCTCATTTAATCTAGAATCTTACCAAGAAGA
>CAYFGX010000008.1:0-192259 GCA_964342405.1 uncultured Verrucomicrobiota bacterium
ATCGCCGCTTCGGGACAAAATGAACTGTTGACAAACGGCTCACAATGCAGGACTAGTTAGGGAAATACTCATCAACCGTCGGGCGAAATGGAAGTCGGCATATGATCTCAAGAGAACGTTCCTCACACGCCGGAAACCACTATTCTGGGCATTCTGGTAAACCGCAAGTCAACGAAGACACGCTTAGGACCGAGAAAATTCAGGTTGAACGCAAGACCTTCATTTTCACGCTCAAAGAGAATCCACGGGGACGTTTTCTGCGGATCACAGAGGATGTTGGCGGCCGCCGCGACACGATCATTTTGCCAGCTACCGGGCTAGCCGACTTCAAGCAAGTTCTGGACGATATGCTTGAAACGTACTCCGACCTCCCAGAGGACGAAAATAGCGAGGAGTAGGATTTCCGCCTCGCCGCTGTCTACTGCTTGGCAACCAAGCTCTTCTTACCCATGCCACGGGGTCTTCGTGGCTTCACGCGTGGGGCATCTCCCCACAGGGATTCCAAATCGTAACGGTCACGCATTTTATCGGTCATCACATGCACGATGACGTCGTGATAATCGATCACGATCCATCCCGTTCCCACGTTGCCATCTACAGTGTGAGGCCGAATTCCATGGTCTTTCTTGTGCTCATCGATGATCTCATCGGCAACCGCACGGAGGTGAGGCTGACTCGAACCAGTCACGATGAGGAAATAGTCTGTCACCGTTGACAAACCCTGCACATCCAAGATGACCGCATCCTCACCTTTTCGATTGTCCGCATAGGCGAAGCAATACTGAACCTTTTTTTTGGCGTCCATTCGTCTTGAGTGTCTCAAATTCCGATCTCGGAATAAAGCTGATACCTTCGAATAAGCTCCGACACCGCCGGAGGAACGAAGGGATCGATAGTCTGGCCCGATTTGAGCCGCTCGCGCAAGAGGGAGGATGAGAGCTCAACCGGAAACCCCTTCAAATACTGACATCGAAAATCCTTCGGAGTCGCCCCCCTGACCGCACCGGGACGAGGAATCACAGCAAACTCCAATCTCTCCGCAAGTTCGCTGGCGGACTTCCATTGAGGGAGCGTCGCGACATGGTCGGTGCCGATCAAGTAAACGAGCTGTGCCCCCGGAGCCTTCTCAGCAAACAAGCGAACTGTATCAATCGTGTAAGAGACTCCCCCACGCCGAATCTCGTCTTCGCAGACTTCGAACTCGGGCATACCGGCCAAGGCCGATCGGACCAGCCGAACACGCCAATGATCATCGAGTGGTTGCCTCCCCGGTTTAAAGGGAGAGTGGGCTGCTGGGATAAAACAGAGTCGATCTAGCTTCAGCTCCTCATACGCCGCCCTCGCCACGAACAGATGTCCATGGTGAATCGGATCGAAGGTTCCACCGTAGAGGCCTATTCGCATCACGCGCTCGCCGATTCTGCCGTCCCTTCCAGATCAAGCGCATCTTTTTCGATCACTCCCTTGACCTTGGGGAACATGCGCAAGGCCTCGACCACCATCCAAACTTCCAATAGGATAGTAGCGATCCCAATCGAACTGAGAAGAATCTTACCCTGGCTGACCCAACTAGGATTATCCTCTGAACCAATGAACAACTGCCAAATCATCGCCCAAAACGGCATGATCATCATGAAGACCATCGGCAGAATAATGAACCACACAGGGCGCTCCCGCCGCCACAAATAAAAGGCGATCACCAGAAAGGCGAGCCCCGCCAAGAGTTGATTCGTCGCTCCAAACAGCGGCCAGAGCAGGAGGCCTCCTGTGCCCGCGTTGGAGAAGGACCACGCTTTGCCTGCTGGCGGCACCGCCGCCAAGGCCGCAGCGATGACGACCGCAAAGATCGTGGCACCATGTTTGTTTTGAAGCCAAGCAAAAGGACCCGCCACTCGCCCCTGCTCGCCGGCCTTGCCCCCCAAGGTGGCTGCCAACTCCTGAACAACATAGCGCTGCAGACGACAGGCAGTATCCAGGGTCGTCCCGGCAAATGATGCCACGAGCACTCCCATAAGGGCAATGGACGCACCACTCGAAAGCCCCAGTGCTTGCAGAAAGTTTGCCGAACCAAACACAAAGGCCGAGACCTTGGCCCCCAGGGATCCGGCCGCTCCCCAAGACCCGTAGCGGTTGTTCCAAGCTTCGGCTCCAAAGAGCGTCTGCCCATCGGCCGCAAGTCCGAGCCCCAAGCCTGCTCCACAGGCCAAAATGACCAAAGTCGCCAAGAAGCCTTCTGTCAGCATCCCTCCATAACCCACGAAACGAGCATCCGGTTCATGCATCAACTGCTTGCTACTCGTCCCACTGGAAACGAGACAGTGGAACCCGCTAATCGCACCGCAAGCGATCGTGATAAATAGGAAGGGAAAGATCAATGGAGCCCCTTTCGGATCCAGGTTGATCAAAGGTGCGGCCATTTCCAGGGTTGGGCGAACCCCGTCGGCAGAAGGAGCCCCGCCAGCAAAAGCGGCAACGACCAGTCCCACGACAATCAAGCCCAAGGCTGAGATCAGTTGGAGGGAGTTGATATAGTCACGCGGTTGCAGAAGGGTCCAAACGGGCAACACAGAGGCCACGTAAGAATAAATCAACAGAACCGCCACCCAGGTCCATGACGACCATCCGGCCAGAGCTTGATTGAAGTCACCCAAAAGGCCTCGGTCGCCGAAAAATACCGTGAGATACATCGTCGCCAACACCGCCAAGGACGGCAGGAGAATATTAGCGCCCTTTCGATGGAGCATGAGACCAATAATGATCGCCAACGGAATCTGCACGACACAGGGAAAAATAGCCGCCGGATAAAGACGGAATACGCTCGCGATCACCAAACCAAAGATGGCTAGTACGATCGTCAGTGACATCACAAGAATCAGCAAGAACAAGAGTCGAACCCGGCGATTCAACACTCGCCCAGCAATATCTCCCACCGTCTGACCATTGTTGCGTAAACTCACAACCAGGGCTCCGAAGTCGTGAACCGCACCGATAAAGATGGATCCAAAGACCACCCACAACAAAGCCGGCAACCACCCCCACATGATGGCAATCGCTGGTCCCACAATGGGCCCCGTCCCAGCAATGGACGTAAAGTGATGACCGAAGACGATACTTCGACTCGTCGGCACGTAGTCTGCCCCGTCCTCCAATCGCACTGACGGACAAACGGCCTTAGCAGACAGCGCAAAAATTTTTCCGCCGAGCCATCGGCCATAGGTGTGATAGGCAACGATGAATCCGGCGCCAGCGAGCAATGCAATGAGCAGTGGGGTCATATGAATCGGAAACTTTGAACTACTCTAGAAGCATCCGTGCAGTGAAATCGACTCAGAAATCCGATCTCCGTTAAAATCTTGTGGAACCGAGCCCAAGCCCAATCACGTCACACCCTCGGAAGATCCAGCTGAGGCGGCGGGGCCTGCCGGAAGGGGTTTTCTTGGCCCACTCGAGCGTCCAAACGACCCAACCAAAGTTCAATGAGCTCCAGAATTGCTGATACTTGGATGCCTTCGTGGTCCTTCGGGTACTCTTCCAAGTTCGCTCTAGCCAAGCGAAGAAGGGCGCCGGCCGGACGCATTCGTTCCTTTTGGAAGTGGACAAACGCCCCGGCCAACTGGATCAAACCCTTGTAAAAGTGGTCCAGCGCCCCTTTTCGGCTTGGAAGCCACAGTTCCTCAAGTACATCGTGCGCTTCGTAGTACAGCCCCTGATTAAAACAATCAAAGAAGCCCAAATAATGGGCATCCCACGCTTTCCCGGTCTGATTCGCAATCAGTTGAGCAATTTTAGCACTCTTGTGGCTCATTTTATCATTTTGTCGAAGCCGTGCTTCAGGTTCCTCTTCCTAATCATCGCGGACGGAGCTCCCTCGGGCAGACTTTCTCAATCACATTCCCAGCTTTGATTTTGACATCTCCGCCCTCATTAAACAAGCTGCCGGCATGGCAAAGTCACCCCTAGGACGGGGTTTGAGCGCACTCCTGAGCGGGAATACACCCGCCGCTCCTGAGGTCCCGGATCCGTCGAAAGAAGTTCCCTATCCCGAGGTCGAGGGCGGCCAAACAGCGCCTAAGGGAGAGGGTGGAGCGAGCGAACTCCGGATGGACCAAATCCAGCCGTGCTCGTTTCAACCGCGGAAGGACTTCGATGAGGACGCTTTAAAGGACCTCGCTGCCTCGATTCAATCCCAGGGCATCGTTCAGCCCCTGGTTGTTCGGCCCGTGAAAAAGGGCTATGAACTCATCGCCGGCGAACGACGATGGCGAGCAGCTCAACTGGCAGGACTAACGAAAGTCCCGGCAATCATTCGGAAGGCTGAAGACAGGGAAGTGGTGGAACTCGCCCTCGTTGAGAACCTCCAGCGCGAGAACCTCAATCCCATTGAAGAGGCCATCGGTTTTCAGCAACTGATCGATCAGTTTAAGCTTCGTCAAGACGAGGCAGCTCAAAAGGTCGGCAAGAGTCGGACGGCCGTCTCAAATGCTCTCCGCCTACTCAAGCTCCCCTCTCAGGTTCAGACTTTCCTGAAAGACGGACAAATCTCTGTCGGCCATGCCAAAGTCATCCTGGGTATCACGGACGATTCCAAGCGAGTTGAAATAGCGAAGAAAGTCACAAAAGAGGGACTGTCTGTCCGTGAAACTGAGACTCTCGTCAACGAGAACATCGGCACCAGCAAAGTGACTCCAAAAGTCCCACCGAGCCCTCCGAAGGTCGAACCGCTGGATCCGAATCTGAGAAGCCTTCAGGAAAAGATCTGCCAGCGTTTCAGCACTAAAGTTGCCCTCAAGTACAATGAAGGCAAAGGCTCGGTGGAGATGAAGTTTTTCAGCGACGAAGACTTGGAACGCATCATCCAACTCCTCGGCATTGATCCGGACTAATGAGTCGCTGTTGTTTGAGCCCTAGCATCTTCACCTGATCGGCAACCCAAGGATCCTATGTCCAATCCAGAAGAAGCCCGTTCGCAATGTCTCGAAGCCCTTCGACGAGCCACCGAAGCAACTCCCAGCCTTAAAGCGTTCGTGGGCCTCGACGGATTCGTGGATGAAATCATTCACGTCGTCGACAAACGCGAGGACGCAAATACTTTCGTGCGGATCCCCACCATCGCCGCCTACGCTGAGCGAATCGCGGAAGCGGCCGGCAAAAGCACCAATATCGAGCTCGTCACCCAGAGAATCAAACTTGGAGGAAATGGGCCCATCATGGCAAACGCCCTCGGCGCTCTCGGTGTCGGTGTTTCTTATGTGGGGGCCCTGGGCTACCCCAATCTCCACCCAGTCTTTCAGCCACTCGACGATAAGGGCGATGTCTTTTCGATCGCAGAAGCCGCTCATACTGACGCCCTAGAGTTTGAGGACGGGAAGCTCATGCTCGGTAAGATGACTCCACTCAACGAAGTCACTTGGCCCATCATCCAAGAACGAATGGGGAGAGAAACCTTCGAACAACGAATTGGAGCGGCCGACCTGATCTCATTCGTCAATTGGACGATGGTCCCCTACATGAGCGAAATCTGGGAATCTCTGCTCGACGAAAAAGTCCTTCCAGATCGATCCGAAAACCGAGTGGGGTTCTTTGATCTCTGCGATCCTGCCAAGCGGGAAAATGAAGATCTGCTACGGGCGATGGATCTCCTGGGGCGTTTCCGCAATCACATTAGAGTCATCCTCGGACTCAACGAGAAGGAAGCGCTCGAATTAGCTGAACTCTACGGCATCCCAGAGGGAGAAGATTCACCGGAGGGGCGTTGCCGCATGACCAAGCAACTGTTCTCAAAATTGAATGTGGATGTCGTGGTGGTTCACCCGGTTGCCTACGCACTGGCAGTGACTGAGGACGAAACGACTTGGGTCCCTGGACCTTTCGTGGAGAAACCGGTCATCACGACGGGAGCTGGAGACCACTTCAACGCCGGCTTCTGTTTGGGACAACTCTTGAATCTCTCGCCGACCATGTCGCTCAACCTGGGCGTATCGACGAGCGGCCACTATGTCCGATCAGGCCGCAGCCCAAGGATCCCTGATCTCGAGAACATACTCGAGCATTGGCCCAGTAAGTGAGGTGGAGCGCCTTTCAGACGAGACTGACTTACCCATCCTTGGGCAGCTCAATCGCCTCGGCTTTCTGTCTTGCCCAAGCTCGAGGTCCCCAGCCAAGATAGCCCCATGATCTTACCGATCGTCAAATACGGCCACCCTGTACTCCGGCAGAGAGGGACTATCGTTGATCCAGAAATGGAGGGTCTCGAGCAGCTCATCAATGACATGCTTGAGACGATGGATGAAGCCCACGGCATCGGGCTGGCAGCACAACAGATCGACCGTGCCATTCAACTCACGGTGATCGATGTGAGCGAAGCCAAAGAACGAGAGTCGACCATGTGGATTGATGATCAGCCCGTGGAAATCAACGACCACATGCCCTTAGTTCTTCTCAATCCAAAACTCGAGCCAGACGGCGATTTCGAGCTAGGCCAAGAAGGCTGTCTCAGTTTCCCCGAGATCTACGGGGATGTAAACCGACCAAAGAGCGTTAAGGTTGAAGCACTGCAACCGGATGGATCCACCCTGAAGTTTCGCTGCGATGGGCTACTCGCCCGAGCCGTCCAGCACGAGACGGATCACCTCAATGGAATCCTCTTCATCGACCGAATGGATCGAGCTTCGAAGGAGAAAATCCGAGGAGAATACGAGCAGCTCCACGCGGAAACCAAAAAAGATCTCGGGGCCTAGCCGACTCCCCGGACACCGTCCATAGGGTCCTACGAAGTCAACTCTGCCGCCTCTTGAGAAGCTCGTTTTCCCAGGAGATCTCGCAGACCGGACAACCAGCCACCGTCTGGAAGCGAGTAAGGACGAAAGGTCTCTAAGTATCCTTTCCGCTCATGATAGAACAGGGCTCGATGTAGCCCCAATTGACTGGCCTTAGTATTGTCAATTAGAGCAGCGGAATCATTGGCGCTCATCTGGAAGAGCACACGCATCTCGAATTCCGATAGTGCCTTCCGACTGAGAAACCGCTGACTACTATTGTAGGAGTCAATCGTGGCGATAACTCTCAAGCCCGCACTGGGCCCTTCGCGAATCACTCGGTCTAACACATCACCGGGTTGCGTTCCACTATCGTCCGAACTAGAAGAGAAGCTGAACTCATCCTCCGGGCGCAGCTTCTTAAAAGATTGCAAGCCTAGGACGATCACGAAAACTGCCCGCTCCTGTTCCCCTGACTCACTTCGGTCATTGAGAACAGCATCCAGATCTCCCATCAATGACTCGAGCGAAGCATCTCGCAAGGTCCGTACGCTTTGCGGTATCAAGGCCAGAACTTTTTCGAGCATCTCCCCCTGCGCCGAATGCTCCGCGAGGGCATCTATCACGACAAACTCCGCTCCATCACTGGGGTACTGGGAGGCAAGAGAAATCAAACTGCATAGCACAAGCGAAAACGCCATCTCATCATTCTGGCCGAGCACCAAGAGATTCCCTCCAGTCTGGGCACCGAAAGTGGCACAGGTTGGCCCCTTGATCGAATTCGGAGCTCCCAACCACGCATCCACCGTTTCGGGCGCCTGGGACGGGTCAACTGCGAGCGCCGCAGCAAGCTCTGTGTTGTCACGAACATCTGCCGGAGCATTTCCCTCGAACACCACCGGACTTGCCCCCGTCCAATTACGCTCTGAAACGAGATCCTTTACTTGTGATAGGTATTCGTCGCGTTCCCGGTCCGTCAGCCAAACCGTCTGAAACGGACTGTTCCCTTCCACGACCCCACTACTATCATTGTAGATTCCTTCTCCCGGTCGCGAAAGCAAGCGAGGAGCGGCATTGTTTTCGTCCATGATCAGATAAGAGTCCGCCTCATCACACTGAAGCGCAATCCGAACTACCATTTGAGCGAAGGTCGTTCGGGCTAAGGTGTAGGCACCACCCAGGGTTTGCGAACCGAGAATCACGTGGATACCGAACGCGCGACCTTGACGAACGATTCGGTCCAATAGGACGGCAGCATTCTGAGCAACCCGATCGTCCTCGACGAAGTATTCCTGGAACTCGTCGATCATCACGAGCGTTCGCGGCAGAGGTCCTCCATCCGCCGAAGCCTGGTAGCCCGCCAAATCTTGAACGCCACAGGCACGAAA
The DNA here is from genome assembly GCA_964342405.1 of uncultured Verrucomicrobiota bacterium. Lineage (GTDB taxonomy): Bacteria > Verrucomicrobiota > Verrucomicrobiia > Limisphaerales > AAA164-E04 > UBA2970. The sequence goes on from CAYFGX010000008.1 coordinate 8,144, forward strand.
CAAATCTCCCCGTCGTCTGAGTTCTTGGTCGACCCTCTCCAATACACTCAGGCCAAACTCACGATCACTCTCGATGGCGACCACCTTTGCATGTGGCAAGGCATGGGTCGCGTAGCATTTGAATTCAACGCCCTTCTTGAAATCCACAAGATAGAATTCAACCTGATCCGGCCGGCACCAAAGCGCCAGATTCGTCACGATCACATGGAACAAAGTTGACTTACCTGAACCAGTCTTTCCCGCTATGAGAGCATGCTGCTGAGTGCCTTTGCCCAAAGTAAGATATTGTAGTTTGGACGCCCCCGTCCGCCCGATGGGAACGCTCAAGGACTCGCTGGTATCTAGAGACCACAGCTGATCCACGGAGGGAACAACCTGAGAGAATGGCACTTCGACTCGATTCGAATCGATGCTCGCTTGCCCAATCTTGTGGATGAGATCGATTGCTAACTCAGAGCTCGGCCCCGCCTTCCAATCCAGCTTTGTGCCCGACCAACGGTATGCTCCCGGCTGATACCCCTTGTCTTGGGACTCAAGCCACACGCAGTGTTTCTGCAGATCATCCAGCACCGACTCATCCAACAAAGCCTGCCGCCGGTCTCGATGCAGCAGCAAGAAGACCCCGCATCGCGGCCCACTCACGGCGATACTCTGCAATCTGCGTAAAGCTGCCTCGCTGAATCCGACCGGAAAATCAGCGATCACGAGTACATGATACTTTTCCGCAATATTGCCCGCAGCTTGATTATACTCCGCTAGCGAGTCGTATTCATTCCGGAGATACATCTGAGTGACCTTCTCCATGTGCTCCGTCAAATCCCGGAGACATTGATCGATCTGACTAGCCTGAGTCCAGATCCTGCGATTGATCAGTTGATCATCATGATCAGCAAGATGCATCAGTCCCGCAAAGTTCTGCCCGAGACCGACTGGGTCAATCAATGTAAAGCGCAAGCGCCCGACCGGGGATCGCATCAAGAGGCGCAGCACAATCCCATTCATGGCATCGACCACCTCTTTACCCCCAGCACCATCGGACTCGAAGAGGAGCGATTCCCCGATGGGCATCTTGAACGACAAGGGCAATCTGAGAGAATCATTCACGTTCCAAGCCATCCTGGTATCGATCGGAGAAGCGCCTACAAACCGCTTGAGATCGATCTCCAGATCCGCGAACTCACCCACCGGCTCCCCTGTTTGAGGGGCTTCCCAGCCGTCAAGCGAGGCCGAATCCCAGGACGGACTCACCTCATTGGCAGTCTCTCGACTTGCCTCCAGTTGCGACACCCACAATGGCACTTGCTGACTCCATCGGTCTACCACCTCACTCATTCCGGCCGAGAAGCGCTCGCGGACTTCCGCCTCAGCACTGACCTGCTCCGCCTCAACACGTTCGAGCCCTCCTCTTGCCTCAGCATCAACTCCCTCTACCTCATCAACCTCACCCACACCCAGCTGCCCTAACACCCGAGCAACCACTCCATCATGATGCTGAATCAGGCGGGCGTGTTGAGGGGTGACTTTTGCGAGGCCTGATTCGAGCTTCTGGGAAGCAGCGAAATCAGCCTCTCTCCAGGCTTCCTCAAGCCGCTCTTCAATCTCCTCTAGCGAACTTCTTAGAGATCCCAGTCCGGCTTCACGACTCTGATCAGCGGCGGATTGGCAACGGGTGATCAATTGATTTGAACAGGCAAGCTGCTCCACAATTGATTGAACTCGTCCGCGAGCCATCAAAAAACCGCAACCAAAGGCGACTCCGCTCAACCCCACGCCCAATGCAACTCCGATCAGGATCTGCTCTGGAACAAGCCCCACCGCGCTCGCTACTTGGGGAACAAGAAATCCCAACGCTCCCAGCAGTCCGACGAACAGCAGCATGACCCAAAACGGAATCACCGAGAACAGCTTCGCCAGCATCGTAGGGAACGAAGCTTTGGATTGAACTTCCAGTTCGCTCAACTGAGACCTCAAGGACTCTAGAAGCTCGTATTCATCCTCTACAGTGGGTTCCTGCAATGACAGCTTCGGTTCAGCGGAAAGCCATTTTCGAAAAACTCCATACCCTTTGAAAACCTCCCATGCCCGATCCCGGCAATCGCTCAAGCGATCCACTTCCGCGGCGAGCTCAGCAGAAAACGCCTTCCAAGTCTTCTCCAACGCCAGCGCATCTGTATCGTGTTGGCGGTTCGCTTGGAGCAGGTCTTTCTGGTTTTCATACTTCTGCTGGCTGCGGGTTTGTTCGGCCTCTTCCTCCAGGGCCGCTCGCGCGTTTTCCAGGGCTTGATCAATGCGGCGACGTCGGGCTGAGAATCGGCTTTCCAAACGACTCCGCTCAACCTCAAGGGCTTCACGGGCAGCCTCTTCCCGCTCATCGGCCCGTTTCCGCGAGCGAACCTTCAGTAAGCCGTACTTTCGTTGAATAGCTTCCAACTCGCGATCCCGCTCCTCAATCAAGGAAGACTCACGCGATACCAGCTCTTCGACCAACAATCGAAGTTCTTCCAGTTTCGCAATCGTTTGCCCCGCTGTGAGTAGTCTATCCACAGTCCTTCCTCACTTTCGTCAACATGCCATCCAGTTTTTCCATTCCGTGGACGGCTCGATTCACACTCGACTCCAATTCCTTGATATAGCTTCTTTCAAACGCTTCCGCCTTCTGATCCTGCCAGACAGCCCTCGTTTCTTCCCACTCTCGAAGCAGATCCTTCGTGAGGGTCATCAATTGATTTCTCCCGGGCAACCTCACGAAACCGCTTTCCCTTCCTCCGCTAGACTCTTCGTCACATCATCTTCCACGCCGTCCCTTTCAGCCGTGAGTTCCTCGGCCATCTCCGCACGTTGCGACTCGAGCATTCGACGCCGGTCCGCATACCCATCTAGAGTCTGAAGGATTCGCTCCAAGTGCATCGCTCCGTTCTTCAAATCTTGGGCCAAAATCGTTCTCAACTTTTCAACCTCACGCCCCAAAGGCTCCACATCGCTTTGATAGCGCCGGCTCCAAATCTTCACTCGACGAAGCTTTTCTTCCGCCTCCCTCAGGGCGCGCTTGGCGCGATGGACGGCCATCTGTTGCGCATCACTTGACTCTCGAAATTGGGAGAGTTTGGCACCGAAGATCTCGTGTTGAGCCTCTTCCAAAGCCCTCAAGCGCAGACGAACCTGGTTCTCCCAATACGGCTTCTGGTGGTCCTCCAGCCAAACCATCGTCCCACGAACCTCCCCGCTTACCTCATCCAACACGTTCATCGCCTTCTCGAGGTACTGAACGAGCCGGACGCGAAAGGTCTCTAACGCATCAACGGAACGAATCTGAGCCTTATCTGGCATTGCCTATCTCTGCTCCAAGTAATCCTCAATCCGCTGCGCCTTCCGCAGCAGGAAAGGAGTGTGTTGATTGGAAACATCAACGAACTTTTTGAGCGCTCTCATCGTCTGACTGAACTCCTCAGCAAAACGTTGGTGCTCCTGGTCCTGCCAACTATCGCCCAACGCCTTAAAGCGAGCCTCCAACAGGGACATGCCATGTTGCAAACCCGTGTTGAAGTTCTTCAGCTCTTTGGCAAAACGCCGAACTTCCTCCGGATCCATTATCGCTTGCGACATCCGTCTTGCCTTTCTTTTGGAGTCTTCAATCTCATCTCTCCGCCGAGTATAGGAGCAAGTATCAGACCCGGTCAGGAAAATAGTGAGAAGAAAAGAAAAGGGTCCAGAAAACCAAATCACGGTCTCAGAGGAAGACGATAACCCCTAAAAAGGGGCGGATAGGGAGCCGTCGAGAAGAGACTCAATCACTCGACCGCTGGCGGAAGATTTCGCCGCCTAGATCAACGACATGTAGCCTTCTACCGATCGAATGTGGTGGATCAGCCAACGGCCATCCACCTTGATGAGGCCCAACCGCAGCATGACAGGCTCGGAGATTTCAAGCGTTTCATTGCCAATGATTGCCTGTACGAGAACCGTCGCGAGCCGGCCTGCTTCCGTTTCGACAACCGCGTTCGTCGGCTTCAAGGTGACTCCGCGAAACAACTGCTGGTGAAGACGGATGGCTTTGGCTATCTCGGCTTGGCCATCGATCCGGAACTCACGACCGAAAACGGAAAGCTGCACTTTCGCGTTCGGCGTCAAACCTTGCACAACGTCCTGCCAGTCCGTGGAGGTCGCTCGCTCAAAATATCGCGTCAAACCGTCCGCGCTGCGAGTCAGCGCCTTCTTCAGAGTCAACTCCGTCACCCAAGGCTTCCAGGCCACTTGAATGTCTGACATGAAGGCAAGCGCCAGGGATCCCAGAATCAATAGAGTCTTCATATCGCTTCACCATACCTTTCCAATGATGTGGTCCCGGTGGACTTTTCCGAAAACGGACACCGCTCGATTATCACCCACCACCCAATACTCATTCGCTCCCATCGAGACACCCGGCATACTCCAGCCATCATCTGTCGCCGCATAGGGCTCCTCTAGCCAATGGCCATTCACTTTCAAACGTCCCTTGACCATGACCACGGAATCTCCCGGTCCAGCAATGATCCGTTTGAGAATGGTGACATTTGATTCGTGAGTGCGAATCGCAACAACGTCGCCAATTTCGGGCTGAGAAAACCGATACGACAGCCGATCCGCCACCAGCCACTCACTTGATTCGAACGTGGGCTGCATACTATCCCCTCCAACCCTCAGAGGCTGGACGACAGAATCAACGAGAAAGGATCCGAGCAGGACGATGAGAAAGGCACGAAAGAGCGCTTTTCTGGGCTGTTTTCCCATGAGGCATCGCTCCCAATCCAAAGCGGACCGATGGGACGCCTTTGTCTCAATAGCGACATCAAACCGACCGCGAGCCGAAACAACCGTGCTCATAATGCTGTCCTTTCTCAGGAGATCAAACGGAACTCCAGCACCGCTCAATCTCACGCAAAGGAATTAGCATCAAGTATGCCGATTCCATCTCACCCACTCGGCTACCTTGCCAGCATCGCGACCGTCAACACCGACGAGTGTTCAAAAAAAGAGCAGGGAGACTGGCGAACCAATCTCCCTGCTGTGCTAAATGGAATCAGTCTGTAGGACCGTCAGTCTATCTCACGATGTAGAACTGAAGGTCGTCACCCGCACTCGGATCCACAGTGAATGGCGAGCTGGCTCCTTCAACAGGAGTAAACTCACCCGCTACATCCGCACTGCTATGCAGCGTGCCCGTGTAGCTCAAGGTGAACGTACCGTCTGCGTTCGCCACCACACCGGTGATCTCCGCTGGAGCCGTTGGTTGTCCAGGAACTGGAGGCAACACGACTGGTGGCACCACAACGGGTGGTTCCGGCTCTGGCTCGGGTTCCGGTTCTGGTTCTGGCTCTGGCTCGGGTTCTGGCTCCGTCACAGGAGACTCAACTTCCGCCAAGAACTCGGTCGCTTGAACGCCAACTGGTACACTCTCATTGAATCCGTTTCGGCTCAAAAAGAAGTCGTCGAACTGAACGAGACCGTCTGATTCACTTCCGCCAAAAGCGACCGTGAACATGGTGTCCAATTGAGGGAAGACAGCACCGAGTGCACCAGAACCTTCAGGGTTCCGATCCGACGTGAATCCTTCGATCAAGGTCTTGCGATCATCACCGAGCTTTTGCACGTGGATGTTGAAGACATCGCCGTCTTCGACCGATCGATTATCGACATCCAACCAGATGTTGTAGGTTTCACCTTCCAGGAGCGTTTCATTGATCCATTCTGGAGATCCACCAACGCCGTCGGTCGCCATCACATCAACACCGAAACCTTCGGAGTTGTCGAAGCGAACGAATGGACCCACATCGTCGTCGAAATCACCGACGAAGCGAATCGGTTTCTCAGTCAGACCAATGTTGAGCTGCAGACCGTCAAACTCGGACTCTGGATCCACAAACGCGCGGAAAAAGAGCGTGGCTTGGTCACCTTCCTGAATTGTCAACGATTTCAACTCAAGAGCGTTGAGAGCAGCACCCGCCAAGAAGGTGAGCGCTTGACTTTCTGGGCCTTCGACGACTTCTGCGTCACCCTCAGGATTCTTCCATGAGCCAACACCGTTGATGTTGCCCAGAGGCCATGCATCAAAGTTGTCGATCAAGGTCCAACCTTCTGCCACGCCACCTAGTGCACTCACCTTCAAGTCAGCCGAAACAGACTCGCCACCACGAGAAGCGGTCAAGGTGAAGGTCTTGGTGGCATCCATCGTCACCGTGACACTGCCGACACCGAATTCAGAGTTTGCCGTGACGTCGCCAATGCCGTGGTTGATCGAAAGGGTCGCATCTGCGCTGGCATCCCAACGGATAACGACTTCGTCCCCTTCTACCGCAGCCGGGAAGTCAGCGGTGAAGCTTCGGATCTCGATCGGTTGCGAACGTGAAATCACGCGAGGCACACCGTTTTCGATGACCTCATTGATCTCAGCTTCACTCAGAGCTCGACTCCAAATGGCCGCATCATCCAAGAGACCGGTCACCCAATGTGAAGCGGAAGCCCGCAAGATACCACCGATTGAAGTGTTGTTGACCGGGAAGTCGCCTTCTTCAGGTCGAGCTTCGATTTCGAGGCTGTCCAGTTGACCATCAATGTAGATCGACCGTGAACCGCCATCTTCAACCCAAGCAATGTGGTGCCAAGAACCATCGAAAGGCTCCTGCTCACTGAAGATGTGACCAACTGTTGGCCAGCCACCGGCACCATTTCGGATGAAGACGTCAAGCTGACCGGTTGCGCCACCGTTTTGCGTACCCAAGTTGAATAACGGGTTGCTGTCCTCCGTGTTACCTTCAGAGAAGATTCGAAGGTCGTTCTGTCCGACACCATCTAGATTGGCCCAGATAGAGAGCGTCCAAGAATCGTGTTGATTCGCTGGGAGCGCTTCGCCTGGTTCGTGCACACGTGAAAGCAAGGTTTGACGCGCATTATCGAAGCTAAATGCGTTTCCGTTTTTACCTTCCACAACATCACCCGCTTCAAGATTGCTCAGGTCCATGTCATAGCCACTGACCACATCTGGGGTCTTGGTGCCTTGGATTTCATCCAATGGCCAATGAGAGACCAAACCACGCGCTAGGGCTGGGAAGATTGAATTCAATCCATTGTCGCGCACCTCGACGATTTCATCCTCGCTCAACGCGCGTTTCCAGATCGCAACCTCATCAAGGTTACCGGTGACCCAGTGAGAGGCCGAGGCGCGGAGGATACCACCGATTGAAGTATTGTTGACCGGGAAGTCACCTTCTTCAGGACGAGGTTCGATTTCAAGGCTATCAAGATTTCCATCGATGTAGATGGACCGAGCGCCGCCATCTTCAACCCACACGATGTGATGCCAAGTGCCATCGAAAGGCTCCTGCTCACTGAAGATATGACCAACTGTTCCCCAGCCACCGGCACCGTTTCGAATGAACACATCCAATTGGCCGGAAGCACCACCGTTCTGCGTACCCAGGTTGAACAACGGGTTGCTATCCTCGGTATTCCCTTCAGAGAAAATACGGAGATCATTTTGACCAACACCGTCTAGCTGCGCCCACATAGAGAGAGTCCAGGAATCGTGTTGGTTTGCAGGCAAATCTTCGCCGGGCTCGTGAACGCGGGAAAGAAGGGTTTGCCGCGCATTGTCAAAGGCCAGAGCTTGACCACTTTGACCGTCGACCAAATCGGCAGCCGTCAAGTTGCTCAACTCCATATCATACCCGTTTACGAGATCAGGCGTCTTCGTGCCCTGAACCTCGTCCAGCGGCCAGTAGGAGACCAAGCCATTACCGAGAGGAGAAAAGACCGAGCCGAGACCATTGTCACGCACTTCAGCAATCTCATCTTCGCTCAATGCACGTTTCCAAATCGCAACCTCGTCGAGGTTACCCGTGACCCAGTGAGAAGCTGATGCGCGGAGAATACCACCAATCGACGTATTGTTGACGGGAAAGTCACCCTCTTCGGGGCGTGCTTCGATCTCAAGACTGTCGAGAACGCCATCAATGTAGATGGATCGAGCGCCGCCATTTTCAACCCAAACAATGTGATGCCAAGTGCCATCGAAGGGCTCCTGCTCACTGAAAATGTGACCGACGGTTCCCCAACCACCGGCGCCGTTTCGGATGAACACATCCAGCTGGCCAGAAGCACCACCGTTCTGGGTACCTAAATTGAAGAGAGGATTGCTGTCTTCCGTATTGCCTTCTGAGAAGATGCGCAGATCATTCTGACCGACGCCGTCGAGCTGCGCCCAAATGGAAAGCGTCCAGGAATCATGTTGATTCGCGGGCAAGTCTTCACCAGCTTCGTGCACACGAGACAACAAGGTTTGCCGCGCATTGTCGAAGGCCAATGCATTGCCAGATTGCCCGGGGACCAAATCGTCGCCCGACAAGTTGGACAATTCCATGTCATAGCCATTCACAAGATCTGGAGTCTTGGTTCCCTGAACCTCATCTAGAGGCCAATAGGCTACCAGTCCTGAAGCCAGATCCTGGGCTTTGAGTTGAGAAAATCCAGCCATGAGAGCAGCCACCGCGGCGACTCGGGCTGTATTTCGTAAGTTATTCCAACTACACGTCATACGTATTCCTTGGTTAAGGATTAAGGGGTACGCAGACATAAGAAACGAAATCGCCTCAAATTCAAGAAAAATCCAGTCTGTGAGCAGGATAGGTGAAGGCACGCGAACTGAATATCGCAACTGCGAATGGTGTTACCGCCAAATCCGAGTATTCTCCTATCGAGGAGATCTCAGAAAAAGGGAAAACGAGCGCTTCGAACGGAGAAGAAAATGGTTGGTACCCCGGGTAGGACTCGAACCTACAACCAATTGATTAAGAGTCAACTGCTCTACCATTGAGCTACCGAGGCAACCGAGCCGGTGAATATCCAGATCCACCGACATTCTGTCAATAGTGGGATTAACAATTTTCGAAACCAAGGCGGCCCACAGACGCCGACGCCTCAAATTTCGATATTAAGTCATTCGCCGCTGAGAACGCGATAGAGCCGATGCTCACCCGCTCGGAGAGGATCAACAACCTGAACGGCTTCATCAGTGAAATTGAGTTCCTCCAGGACAACCCAGTTGAGACCATCCAAGGAATACTCCACCACACCCGTATGACCAGGAGTGCCTTGAACCAAGAAACGGAAGCTTCCGCCCTCAATAGCAGGATCGGACAATACGGGTGGTTCAGCCGGCTCCGGCTCCGGCTCTGGCACTGGCACTGGAAGTTGAGCGGCTTCGACAGAATCGATCGCCTCTCTAAGCTGACTTATCGAAGGCCGAAACGAACGCTTGTAGACAATCTCCCACTGCTCGTGCGAAGGAGAGTTCGCCACGCCGTTGAGCACAACGAAGTCAGAATCAGATCCATTCGCCCGGGAAGGCGAAAAGAACTGACTCAAGGCAACCTGGTCTGGATCTCCCACCACTAATTCCAGCCCCGTCCGCTCGGCGAAGAAAAGAGTTCCCCCTCCTGAAATGCCGAAAGCGTCTTTTTCTAGCCCAAGGAGCACGACCGGAACACCCGCTGCATTTCCGCCCAACTCCTTGTAATATTCGTTGATTTCTTCCTCAGCGACCGCTGAGTTTGCTCGGCAAGTACTTCACCAATAGGAAAAGAAGTCTAGCACCACCACCGAGCCCTCGAAGTCGCTCAAACGAACGGGCTCTTCAGTCATGACATTGATCAATTGAAAATCATTCGCCACTTCGCCAACCTGCTTCTGCTGCGCAACGCCTTGCACACTCCCAAACGAGAGCCCTCCGAATAGGGCGGCCAAAGCAATCTTTGCCCCCCAAGAGTCCTTGCTCACTAACTTGTTCATATCAATTACGATCGTATCTTGCCCTGTATTTCTAAAAACTCAAAGAATAGGCCACTTGAAACGAAGCCCAGTCGCGACTTCGGTAAAGGTCCTCAAAGAAGGGAGCCTCAATGTCAGCGATCTCATAGCGGGTGAAATAGGGTCCACCCGACAGCCGAATACTCGATCGCTCGCCAATCCAACGAACCCCCAAGCCAATCTGATAACTGTCCAACCCTGGAGGCGCATTCGACGCTGGCAACGAATTTTGAATTTCGCCCGTATCATGATAATACCTCCCAAACACACTCAACAGCCACGAAGGAGTGAGCTCATACTCTAAGGTTCCATTTCCAAAGAAGGCCTCAAATCCGGGATTCTCGGTCACCCAACCAATTTGGCTCCGCAAGACCCACTTTTCTGCCAGCGCGATATTCATGGAATGCTGAACACCGTAGCGTTTCTCCCGAGCACGCGTATCGGTGAGCATCAACTCTAGCAGCGATCGTACCCGAGGGCTGAGAATGTTCTCACTCGCAAGGCGATAGGCGAAAGAGTCGATAACTGACAGGCCAAGAAGCGTTTCCCTCTCAAACTCAGCGCTCGGCGCGATCCAGTCCTTATAGTAGCCAAAATTAGCTTCCAGATAGCCAGATCCTGGAAGGTATTCCCAACGAAACTGCGTCCCCAGCTGGTAACCCCGGGGATCAATATCAGGGTAACCTCCAAAAATCGGCAGATTACCAATCTGGTGATAGTAGTCGTAGAGCCACAAGCTTCGAAAGTTCTGAAAACCCTCGTAATACCCCATCACACCCTGCCAGGTAACCCGATCCGACAGGCTCTGCGTCACGTTCAGTTGCGTCAACACGCGATCTGATGACGATGAGGTAGGCGTGAAGAATGGATCCGGAGACCGGAGATCAATGTCGTAGGTGTCATAGGTGAGCCCAAAATCCCATCCGCTCCGCTCATAATCATGACCATACTGCAACCGCCATTGGGTTACTGAAAAGTCACCCGTGAACAATCCCTCACCTGCAGCCATGAGTGATTGATCAAAGTCCCATCGGTCGAATAGCGAGGGAGCCGCTTCTCCGTCCTCTTCCAGCGCTTCGCCACCCTGGTTCTCTCGAGCATCCGGAGAAAGGCTTTGCCCTTCCAACGCCCCTACCCCGGCCACGAGTAAAAATACCCAAGTGAACCAACCCAACCTCACAACAATCGCTTCCAATCGCATTTCAAGAATTAGAGATCAGCGGCATGCCGTGCACCCAGCAGCCTGAGCCCCCCCAGAGAGAGCTGCACCCGGCTCGATCTGCGTGAGGACCTGGGATTGGTATGAGAACACCGGTGAATCCGAGAACACCATGTTTGGTTTTGAGACCAGTCTTTGCTGCATCACCGGGACGGCCTTGCACCCTGCTCCTGAGAAACCAAGCAAGACGATCACAAACGCTCCCTTCAGTAGTCCAATGACTCGCATCCGCCCACGCCAAATCAGCCCACAACTTCTGTCAATGATATTGTCCACCGACGACTGACGCTCACCCCAAGTGACTTATTCCCAAAAAGATTCGAGATTCTTCACCTCGAAGCAACTCAAGCGGTCCAGATGACGATGAAGCCGGCGGGCCACGTCGCATTGTCTCGATCTCCACACAGTAGGTTTCTGCGATCTTTCTTACATCCAGCTATAGCTCCACGCCTCTTAGGGCTATGATCACTGTCAATAACCCGACATCTTGACGCATTTTCGCGAACACGATCGCACAACCCTTAAACTAGCTAAGTCCCGTAAGCAAAAAAACTAGAATCGTTTCCCGTCCTCAACCGCAGGATCAACGGTCGATCTTGGCCCCCTCAATCCGTCACGAGGTGAGCCAGAGAAAAATGTAGAGATCGGCACATTTTGCGACCCTAAACTTGACAGACAATGACCATAGAACGACCTTGAGATTTTAATCTTTCTAGACGCGAGAATGAGAAACCCGTTCGCTAAGGCGTTCGACCGTTCAGGCAAGGAGCAAGATAGTCCCCTCGTGATGTTCGCCATCAGGAGAACGCTCTCAGTCTGGCCATATCTCATCGCCATCGCGATTCCGACCGGAGTGATGATGGCAATTTCCAACTGGATTCCAGTCTCTCCTCCAGGTGCCGCGCAAACGGTCAAAATTAGCCCCTTAGACTGGTTCAACGCTAAACGATACGCCACTAAGGCCGACCAGATAGAACGCGGAGTCATCAAAGGCGATCTTTATCACACCTGGAAAATGGCTATTCTCGAGAACCCGGGAAGCGACCTGTACAAGAGCTGCTATCTGGAGACACTCCTCAGACATGATCGTCGGAGAGAGAACTGGGAGGATGCTCAAGAGATAAGCAGCGACTTACTCGAGATCACGCAAACAAATGTATCAGAGCTCTCGCTTGCCTGCCGAGTCTATGAGCACTACCAGCTGAACGACCAGTTGTTAGGGATCCTCAGCGACTACAGTGGTGAAAAGACTCCTGAGATCGAGAAAAGCCACCTCTTCGCGCTGTTCAACCAAGATCGAATCAGCGACTTCCAAAACAGACTCTTAGAATCTAGCGAGGCCACTCAAAAAGATTCGATTTTCGAGCTCTATGAGGCAGCAATCTTCGGATCCTGCTCGAGCAATCAACTAAGTCAAAGTCCATTTGAAATTCTCGAAGCAGCCGCCACAGTCGAAAGCACCACTGAAACCGCCCTGAGACTCTTGCTCTATGTGAGCCACCGTCAGGGAGACTTAGAGCGGTTTGAAAAGTCGTTCACCCGCCTAGCACACCGCTTTGAGGATCGCACGCAAGATCATCTCCTCTACTGGAATCTTCTCCAGCGGAACGGTCAACTCGAGAAGGCTCGTGCCGAGGCAAAGGCATTCGTCAACAAACCCAAGAGCGGGCGGGAAGTGATGAGCATTGCTGACGCCTACACCGAACTCGGGCTCAAAAAACTCGGACTCCAATTCCTCGATCACTACGCCGAGACCTTTGGGGTCGAGGAGGAGGGTCGCTATGCTCAATCGCAAATTCTGATCAAGCACGGGGATTGGAGAGAACTACAAAGGCTGGCAGTCGCCATTCGGTCCGATGAAGATCAAGCTGCCGACCTCTACGCTTATAGCTTCTACCTCGAAGGAAGGGCATTTATGGAGCTAGGGCGCCATGATTACGCTGCAAGGGCGTTTGAAAGCATCTCGAACTTCTACCGCCCAGGTAGTGACTACGCTCTCTCAATGGGATCTCGACTTGCCGAGCTCGACTTCCCAGAACCCGCTCACCAGATCCTTTCCTCCGAGCGGATGCGCTACCGGAATAGCACGACCTATTGGGAAGTCATGTTGGACGTGAACCGGGCTTTGGGAAACACGACACAAATGCTGGTCTCAGCGGAGAGTCTCAAACGCCTTGCCCCGCAAACGGACTCCTATTCAACCCTCTACTCAATGCTTCTCCTCACGCAAACTCACCGCTTGGACGAAGCTCTGACGCACAGCAAACAAACGCTCGGGAAGATTCCGGAGAATCCCGTGGCCCAAGTCAATTACGGGCACGCACTCGTCGTCAATGAACGTTCCAAGGAGGCCCAAAGGATCCTATCAAGTATTGATGCAAGTGCCTTAAACGATAGCGATCTAAACCGACTCTACCTCGCTTGGATGGAGTTTCACTTCCAGGAGCAACGTCTCGGTGAGGCATGGAAGGCAGCTAAGAATGTCGACCCCGAATCGCTCTTGCCCGAGTTTCGCTCCCGGTTCCAAAATATCTGGGAAACCTTACAGTTAGAAGTCGACGAAAACGCCCTCGGAGGCGATGACCTTATCTAGTTCCACAGAGTAACACGGCTGGACACTAGCCCCCCGAACCGCAAGGAAGATCACTCGATTTCCTCAGACTCGGGTTCCCAGGTCTCAGGATGAGGCTCATTGTCGTTGTTCCATCGCCGTCGAGCGTTGAAATTCCTCGCTCCTAACTCTTCCTTCGGGCTCGACTCGACATGCCCATCGACAAACACCGAGTTTATTCCAACTTGGTGCCTATCCGTCTCACTTCGGAGAGTGTCCACGGTCGTCAACAGGAAGCTGGTAATTCCAAACTGGTTGTAAACTGAATCTCCAATCGCCAACATCTCGTTAGGCATCCGAATTCGATTAACCGGAACGGGCCGCAAAGCCTCAACCGCTTCAAAAGGCCGATCTCCTCCCAGCCCAAGAACACTGCCATGCGAAAGATAGCCACCCGGACGAGATCCCGTTCCCAAACCGTTATACCCATAACTCCCGCCCGTGTAACGAATCACATTCCCTTCCCATGAGTAATCCGACGGCCCCCGATATGACGGACAAACAAACAGAGCATCCGAATTCAAGTAATCGCCCACTTGGCTGAACCAAGTTCTCCCAACAGAAAAGTCGATCGTGTAGGGAAACTGCTTGTAGTCATCACCATACATCGTGAGAGCAATCCCCATCTGGTGAAGGTTGCTCTTGCAACGAGCCGAGCGGCCCATTTCCTTGGCTCGGCTCAGTGCAGGGAGAAGCATGGCGGCCAGGATCGCGATGATGGCAATCACAACCAGGAGCTCGATCAAGGTGAATCCAACTTGACCGACTCGCTTCGATTTGACTTTGCCACAGATTTTCATCCCGACGACACCGATCAATCTAACGGCTCTAAGATTTTCCTCAAGTCACACATTTCGGTGAGAACAGCATATTCAGTGCCGTAGACTTCTCTGGCGACTAAATCCCCAGAGAGACCTCAATGCCCAGAGGCAAAAATCGTCTTCCCTGTTGTCAGAGTCCCGCGGAAGTGGTTCATTCCCATAAAACCCCAAAACAATATGCCGCGTTTCGCATTTATTCTCTCTACCGTCATTCTCTGCCTAGCTAGCAACCCGCTGATCGGCAGCCCCAAAAACATCGTCCTGTTCGTGGTCGACGACCAAGGACAAGACGCCGGCTGTTACGGTAACCCTATCATTCAGACTCCGAATCTGGATCAGTTAGCACGTGAAGGAACTCGTTTCGACAACGCGTTCTGCACGACCGCCAGTTGCAGCGCTAGCCGATCGGTTATCCTCAGCGGATTGCAAAATCACGCAACGGGACAATACGGGCATATGCATGGCTACAACAACTTCCACTCTCATACCCGTGTCCGCTCACTACCCGTCCTTCTCTCCGAGGCGGGCTACCGCACAGCGTCTGTCGGCAAGTACCACGTGCAACCCGAATCTGTTTACCATTTTGATCGATATCTCAAAGGCAACCAGGGCGGTTCTCGCAATCCCGTGACGATGGCCAACATCAGCGAAGCCTTCATCCGGGAAAACCCGGAACAGCCATTCTTCCTCTACTTCTGCACATCCGATCCACATCGAGGCGGAGGCCATGCTGAGGATCTCCCATATAAGCCAAATCTTTTCGGCAACAATCAGAACTATGAAGGGGTCACTGAGGTGCGCTACAAGCCAAGCGAAGTGATCGTGCCTCCCTACCTACCGGATACACCAGAGTGCCGAGCCGAGCTTGCCCAATACTACCAGTCCGTTTCCCGCATCGATCAAGGCCTCGGTCGTCTTATCCAAATCCTTAAGGAGCACGACCAGTACGACAATACCCTCATCCTCTACCTCTCAGACAATGGAATTGCGTTCCCTGGGGCCAAAACCACTCTCTACGATCCAGGCATGAAACTTCCGCTCGTCGTTCGATCTCCCAACCAGCGCGAACGCGGACTTGCCACTCGCGCCATGGTTTCCTGGGTTGATCTTACGCCCACAGTTCTGGATTTCGCGGGAATCCAATGGGAACAGCTCCGTCATCAGAACAAGCCCTATCGCTTTCACGGCAGATCCTTTCTCAAGATCCTCTCTGATTCCGCCCCCCAAGGCTGGAACACGGTCTATGCCTCGCACACTTTCCACGAGATCACGATGTACTATCCTATGCGTGTGATTCGAACCCCGTCCTACAAGTATATCCTAAACCTAGCGCACCAACTCCCATATCCTTTTGCCTCAGACCTCTACGCTTCCCCAACCTGGCAAGGCACGATCCGAAGTGGGGCTAAGAAATATGGTCAGCGAAGTATCGAAGCTTACCTTCACCGACCGCGACATGAGCTCTATAATCTCGAGGCGGATCCCGATGAGGTTGTCAACCTCGCCGAAGACCCCGAATTCACCCAGACACTCCAGTCCCTCCAATCTCAGCTCAAGGCCTACCAAGAAGCAACCAAAGACCCCTGGATCGTCAAGTATCGCTACGAATAGGCTCCGGCCAACACCCCGGCCCTCAAACAGCGGGAGGAACAATCATTCGAAGCCGCTTTGGGAAGATCTTAAATCGGCATGGCAAGTGCCCCACCAGATCACCCTCGAGCTGAAAGGGCGCCTCTCGATCACTGGTCAATTCGAGGCTCGGACCGCGGAGAATCCGAATCCCTTGCTGCTGACTGATCGTTTGGGTGAACAGACCCCACCCCCGACGAACGAGGTCCGCCCAATGCACGCGCTCAAATACCACAGCATGCAGTAAACCATCGGTCAGAGTGGCCTGGGGAAACATTTCAAATTTACCACCATAGAAGCGCCCGTTCCCGACAACCACGAGCTCGCCTTGCAATGATTCGTTCCCATTCGAAACGGTCAACTTGACCTGCGACTCGACGATCGCCTTCAACCCAGCCTCGACGTACGCCAAGGCCCCGAAACGTTTTTTCGATTCCCAATTGACCAACTCAATCGCCCGCGCATCAAGACCCGCACCAGCAAGCTGACCGAAGTATCGATCCACCGCTCGACCATCAACCTCGTAAGTCGCCAGCGCCAGATCGACTTCCCGAGTTTCATCACCTCGAATCACGTCCAATGCGCCGTCCAGCCCCATCGGAAGGCCAAGCTCCTTCGCAAATACGTTAGCCGTGCCCAATGGCAGCACACCCATCTGAACCTTTTCAAACGCCCCCGCGACAGAACCAACGCCATTCAGCACCTCATTGAAAGTACCATCCCCTCCCACTGCGACAATCTTCTGATACCCAGAATCAACCGCTTGCTTCCCTAATTGGCGCGCCGACTCCGGGGAAGTAGTCTGCCAGAATTCCAATTCATTCTCGAGTGAACTCAAGCGAGAGCGAAACTCTACCGCCTTCTCTCCTCGGGCCACTGGGTTGAAAATGACACACGTCCTCATCACACGATCCCCACTTACCAATTCTCAATCCAGTCAATCTACCTGGCTGATCATCCCGAGATCCTGCAACCAGGCCACAAAGCTATGTTTCCAGAGTGCGGCAGATTCACCGCGTCCATCCCCTAGGTCAAAACCGTGTTGTCCTTTGCCGAAAACATGAAGTTCTGCCGCGGCTTTTCTCTCAAGTAAGAGGCTGTAAAGCTGGACGGCTCGTATCGCTGGGGTCATTTGATCCGGTCCCCCGTTCATGATGAAGGTGGGCGGAAGCTCCTTGTTAGACGCCACAACGGAATCAAATCCATCCCACATCCAGGGATAGAATAGCCCCACGAAATTGGGTTTCGCTTGTGCGCCCAGGCCATCCGCCCAATACCGGGAATCAAAGCCTGCCGAGAATGCCAAATGGCCTCCTGCGGAGTAACCAGAAATTCCAATCCGATCTGTCTCCAATCCCAGCTCGGCAGCGCGAGCCCTTAGTATTGAAATCGCCTTGCGCGCATCAGAAACCACCGCGGGAAGATACGTGTCCCACTCGTAGGGCCTTCCCGAATCTTCGCCGCGAGTATTGGTTCGATACTTTAACACCAATGACGTGATCCCCCGTTTCGCAAGCCAGAGGCCTAAATCATGTCCTTCGCGATCTAGCCAGACATCGTTGTATCCGCCTCCCGGGCAAATGACCAAACCAACTCCATTCGCCCGGGCAGCTTCCGCTCGATGAATCGTATAGGTCGGTTGAGAGATCCGACTAAAAACTCGATTCTTCCCCGACGGAGATCCTGGCCTCGCCGCCGGTTCTCGCACCGTCTCCCCCTTCTCATATTGAATAACTTTCGCAGAGAAGTTCTCCCCCCAAAGCAAGCCCTCCTTCGTATTCCCATCGGCAGCCACCAGAGCAGGATCAGAAAAGGCAACAGCGACGAGGCAAAACCCCATCATGAACCACTCCAGACATCGAAGTTTCATGCCGGCATTCTTAGGCGCTTTCAGCAAGCGTCAAGCCATTCTCGACAAGCCCCACCGAATCGCGTTCACTCTCGCGACGGCGACAGTAAGCCCCTGAACCGTGTCCAATACGCTCAACAACATCAAAGAGGCCCTCGCGAACTCGCACTCCCTTCAGAGTGAATCCCATCCCCCGGCCCAAGCTGCAGTCGCTGCGATCCTTCGCAACGGACCCGACGACCTCGAACTCCTCTTCATTCAGCGAAGCCAACGAAAGGGAGATCCCTGGTCTGGGCACCTTGCCTTCCCCGGCGGACGCCTAGAAGCTAAGGACCCAACGCCGCGAGCAGCTGCGATCCGAGAAACCAGGGAAGAGATCGGACTTATTCTCAGCGACTCGGAATTCATCGGGGATCTCGCCCCATTGTCCGGATTGGCTCTCCCTATTTCCGTCTATGCGTTCACTTTCTTGATCGAACAGACCTCTTCGTTCACCCTTAGTGACGAAGTACAATCGACCTTTTGGATCCCATTCAAGGTCCTTCTTGATCCCCATCGGCGCAGAGAATACCGCCATCAACAAGGGGAAGAGGAATCAACCCATGAAGCCCTCCAGCTCCTCGGGCCATCCCACCCGCTCCTATGGGGAATCACTTTTCGATTCACTCAACAACTCCTGCAGCACGCGGTTAAGTAAAGCGACAGCCGGCAAGCGCCCCATCACGCTGACTCTGCTTCAAGTCTCACCGAGACCTGAGTCTTGTTCTGACTGCGACGATCGGCTACCCTCCCTAAGGCTGCCTCTCAAAAACCGGTTGGTTCAAGTGGCAAGAAGATCCGTATCATGAACTTTCCCTCCCTTCCCCTCAGAGATTGCCTGCGTTCTCTCATAGCCGTAATCGCTCTTATCGCTTCGTTCCATGCCCCGGAGATCAGAGCTCAACGATCTATCAATGTTGACATCCAAGCCAACAACGGTGGGCAGTATCAGGGACCGAACGCCTCCGGCACGACGGTCACATGGAATCACGTTGGTAGCGACAACACGAGCAGCCTCGTGTACCACGATGGCTCATCGAGCTCCGTCAGCCTCAATCTTTCCGGAGCCAACGGGAGATGGAACTCAACTTGGAGCAGCCATGGCCTCCTGGAAGATTTTCTCTTTCGTGATGCCAACGCCAGGGCACAAGCAACCATCAGCGGACTGGACTCAACCCAACAGTACGACCTCCATATCTACACTGGGGTAGAAGGAGGTCGATTCTTTGTGGGGGGAAGCTCACGGGATGCCACCAACAATGCGACAGGCCCCGGAACGGATCCAGTCATTGGGAAAGGGGCCAGCTTCGTCCAGGGACAAAACTATGTCACCTTCAGCTCGATCACGCCGAACGCTTCGGGTGCCATTCAAATCGAATACCAAGACTCACCCCTTTCCGGGCCCACACACGGAAATTTTTCTGGGTTTACCCTCGAAGAGAAGTCAACGGTGATCGCGCTTCCCAGCGTGGGGTCACAGGTCACTATCAACAGTCTTCTCTCGACACCCGGGTCCATAGAAACTTCGTCCGAAGTTTCGGTCACGGGCGTCACCGGTGCCACTTCGTTCAGATTAGGCGGACTTGGGGGCTCCCCATTGAAAGCAACGAGCGGAGAACTCGATCTCCTCGGCTTCAAGCTCCCAATCAGCGCGGCAGAGGTAGACCTCACGAGACGGGTCATTACGCTCACGCTTCAAGTCGGACTGCCCTACCCCATCTTTACAGACAACAACAATCAACCGATTCGCCAGCGGGCGGTCATGGAGATCGACGCCACCGGCCGCACGTCAATCGTCGGAGGCCAGGTATTCATCCCTCAGCTCAAAGCAGGCAAGTCGCTCGAGCTCGCAAATCTAAATCTCCAGTTCGATGTTCGGACCGGCATTGTGAGTGGCGGCGTGGATGTCGCTGTTGGCAAAACGCTGATCGATCCTTGCAGCAGCGTCTCACTCGATCCTTCACGCCGCTTTGTTGGCGGATTCATCGAGTTTCGAAACGGCCAATTCAATTCCCTCTCTTTGACCGGAAGCAACCTCAGAAAACCCATCGGCGCAGCCTACCTCGACCTCATCCAAGCATCTGTCTTCAACCTAGCCGCCCCGGATGGGGTCTGGTCAGTTCAGGGGCGGATGGTTTTCAACGGCGGCTGTCCGATCCGGGTAGCCGGTGCTACCGATGCCTACCCCATCACGATCGACACGACCGGGACCTACTTTGCGGACCAACGTTTTGAGCTCAAAGGGCAGGGAAAGATCTTTAACATCCCCGTCACCGAAGCTGCTGTCGTGGTGAAGCCTTCTGAGACTTCCGTTGAAGCCGGCGTTGTATTCGGAAGCGTCTTCGATAGCCGAGCCAAGCTCACCATGAGACCCGGTCAATTCTATGGTTCAGCGATCGGCGACCTGAAGATCCCCAGTTCGACTCCTGGCGGAATCGGCGGAATGAACTTCCCAAGTGTTTCCGCCTCAATCGACAACAACGGAGTGCGTGGCTCGTTTTCCGTCCTTCTCTCTAAAGCCGTCCCCGAAAAATGTGTAGGCGGCGGATCCAAGAGCGTGGGCTATCGAGGTGAAAAATGCGCGACGATCTTCGGAAAACGTGTCTGCGTCGGCGTCGATCTTTGTTGCGTGAGCGTCCCAATCCCGAAGGTCTGCACTCCCGCCATCCCAGAAGTGCGGCCCAGCTTCGGGTTTGAATACAATTGGAACAGCGGGCAATTCGGTTTCACGAAACGAAACGTCTTTGAGCTCGACCCTTGGGATCCTGGATTCCACCCGATGATGCACGATCCAGAAACAAACAGCACTGTCACATTCCTGACCAATTGGGAACGTCTAGACCGAGCTACGACCGGAAACTTTGGTCGCAAGTTCGCGGCTAACGAGAACGGCTCGGCACAATGTTCCTTCACGGTTCCCGACGCCACTCCCGGAGTCATCTTTCGGCTCGCGTATTCTAATCAGAATGAGCCCCAAACGGGTCTCAAAGTCACCCTCCCAAGCGGCACGGTACTGGACTCCAGCGCGGGCGAGTTACCATTTGGTTTCGATCAGGCAGCTGGATACGCCCGAGTCAATGTCGAGGCCCGTGAGGTAGTGGTCCTACTCATCGATCCCCAACCCGGCCAATATGATATTGAAGTCCAGCAGGCCGAGGACCTCAACGATTTCAGTGTCGACGCCGTCGTTCAAGAAACGCTTCCATACGCCGGCATTCTCCAAGTGGATGGACCGACCGAAGAAGGTATGATCGACATCTATTGGGCGGCAGAGGACATCAGTCAACCAACGACTGTCTCTGCCTACTTGGAACCTGACACCGAAGGCAACCAAGGTGTCCTTCTGACAACTCGAGTGATCGAGCAAACGCCCCCCGAAGACGACGTCGAGATCTTCACGATTGACCTCAATGATATCGAGGCGCAACCAGGCGACTATTACATCATGCTGAAAACAGACGACGGAACAAACGCTCCCGATTTCTCATACTCAGATGTTCAGTTCACGTTTGAAGATCCCGATGCCCCTGAGCCCGTTCTGACCATCGCTTCCGGAGTCGGCAATGAGCACTTCACCGTTGCATGGACTCCGAGCGAATCCCCAGACGTAGCTTACTACAACGTACTCTACACCCTTGATTCCGATTTCTCCGATTCGATTGAGCGCTTCACCGTGGACAGCGAAACAACCGAAGCGACCATCACCGGACTCAAGAACGGAACGCCTTACCTTGTGACCGTTATCGCCGGCAACGGCGATGGGATTGAATCAACGCCTTACGACATTCACCGCGTCATTCCGAGTGCTGCCCCAGGGCAAAGCCCCCCATTGATCACATCAGCTCCTGATACGGACGCCACAGCTGGTTACCTTTATACCTACTTCCCCGTAGGCTTTGATGCCGATCAACAGTCGCAACAAGAAGATATCTCTACTCTCTTCAACAGCCCCTTGGAACAGGCAGCCGATCCACAACCCGCACTAAGCTGGGTGCTCGACAAGGCGCCCGCAGGGATGAGTATGGACCCAAGCGGACTGATCACCTGGACTCCCAATGAGAACCAGATCGGAAATCATGAAGTCGAGCTTCGACTGAACAAGCCTGCTCTCGTCAGCTTCGAGGGACAATCTCACCGAGCGCTCACCACAGTTCAAACGTTTACCATCGACGTCCTTGATCCGATCAACCTCAACGGCTTGGAACCACACCCCTACACATTCATATCCAGCCCACAACTGAGCGTCCGAGGCGGCGAAACCTATCGCTACCGTCCCGAGTTCACAGCACCAGACAGCGACTCTCTTATTCAGCTTGTTTCGGGGCCCGACGGGATGGAAGTCACCGAGGATAACGAAGTCATTTGGGACGCCTCGGAAGATGCATTCGGAGAGTTTGTTTGGTTGCGCGCCTTTACATCAGGCGGAGATTCCTTCGATCAATTCTATTTCTTGCACGTCACCCACCCGGACTACCAACTCCCCACCCCCATTCGCATCGCAGACGTTCAACGAACATCAACCGGGGAAGTGTTCCTCAATTGGGTCGGCACAGCCGAAGAGTTCGCGATTCAACGCAAATCCGCATTGGATAGATCGGGTTGGGAGACGATCTCTGGCCCCATTGCTAGCACGTCATTCAATGCTTTCATCGACGAGAACCCCTCTCTAGGCACGGGCTTCTACCGGATCATTGAATGGGCCAACCCTTCAGCCGAATAGCCTCCAATCAACCCGCGCATCGGGTCTTGCCGCGGCCCTCAAACTGAGCAAGACTCGATGCCATCATGAATCTCGCTTCGCACGTTCTCACCCGAATTCTCGGCGCTCTTCTCCTGGTCACGATTTCAGTGATCTCCATCGCTGAAGACGGCTTCACGTCTCTCTTCGATGGGAAGTCCTTACAGGGCTGGGTCAACGTGAATTGCGATGAAAGCACCTGGACCGTGAAGGACAACATGATTCACTGTACGGGAGTCCCCACTGGCGAGCTTCGCACAGAGAGACAATACGAGAACTTTATCCTCGAACTGGAATGGAGGCACCTAAAGCCAGGTGGCAATGCAGGCCTGTTCGTGTGGGCTGGACCGATCTCGGCTCCCGGAGTTCCCTTTCTGCGCGCCATCGAGATTCAAATCCTGGATCATGCCTATGGTAAGTCGGACTGGTTCACGACTCACGGCGACATTTTCCCTATCCATGGCTCCACCATGATTCCTGATCCGCCCAGTCGAGGATCTCGGAGCTTCCCCTCAGAAATGCGTTCCAAGGGGACACCCGAATGGAACCACTACCGCGTGACATGCAACAACGGCGTCGTCAAGCTAGCCGTGAACGGGAAAGAAGTCTCCGGAGGCAGAGAGTGCCGGTATCGCAAAGGCTACATCGCTCTCGAATCGGAAGGTGGGATCGTTGATTACCGGAACATTCGAATCAAGGAGCTTCCGTCAACCCACCCCTCACCCGAAGAGATTGCTCCGATCGATGAAGGTTTCAAATCCATTTACAATGGCGTCAACTTGAACGGCTGGCGCGTACCAGAGGGAAGCGAGGGACATTGGAAAGCGAGCGACTGGCGGCTCACCTATGACGGCAAGAGTGAGGCTGAAGACAAGCATCTCTGGACCGAGAAGAGCTACCGCAATTTCGTGATGATCTGCGACTGGCGATGGCCCACAAAAGGCGAACCTCGGGAAGTTCCCATCATATTGCCAAACGGAGACTATCAGACCAATGCGGATGGAGAACGAGAGATGACCGAAGTCCTCTACCCCGGCGACAGCGGCATCTACCTCCGAGGAAATAGCAAGAGCCAAGTGAATATTTGGACGTGGCCCATTGGCTCGGGCGAGGTGTACGGTTATCGAAACGACCCGTCACAACCGGCAGCCGTTCGGGCCGGCGTCACGCCCTCAGTGGCAGCAGACAATCCAATCGGAAAATGGAATCGGTTTATCATTACGATGCGGGGCGAGCGTCTCACCGTCGAGCTCAACGGCAAGACCGTGATTCAGAACGCACATCTCCCAGACGTTCCAGCCGAGGGCCCTATTGCCTTGCAACATCACGGTGATCCAATCGAGTTCGCCGGGATCTACATCAAAGAACTGCCATAGCAAGCTCAGGGATTCGGCAAGCCCATATCTTGAAGCAGTTGCAACGATAGGTTTTCTTCAGCTGAATGATAGCGCTTGTTTCCACTCAGATTTTCGTTCTCAGCCGAATCCACAGAATGGTCATAGAGCATTCGACTCTTGGGTAGATTCTCAGGTGTCCAGTATTGGGTAAAGCGGTAGCGGTCCGTTCTGATCGTATCCCCGTTTCGATAGCGTCCAATCGCAGCAGATTTCCACTGCAAATCAGGCTCCCGAAGCAAAGGAACAAAGCTTCGCCCTTGGAGGTGCTCCGGCAACTCCAGTCCGGCAAGCTCACAAAGGCTCGGATAAAGATCGATAAACTCAGTCAAGGCTGACGTCTTCCTGCCTTTGAGATACCCAGGGGCTCTCACGATGAGCGGTGCATGCATGGACGTCTCAAAGGTCGAGTGTTTGCACCACATGGTATGCTCGCCAAGGTTCCAGCCATGGTCTCCCCAAAGGACCACAATCGTTTCTTCGCTCAACCCAAGCTTGTCTAGCGCTGCTAAAACTCTTCCGATCTGAGCATCTGTATAGCTCACACAAGCGTAGTAGCCATGGATTAGCTCCCTCGCCTGCTCGCGACTGAGAATGCCCTTATTCGGAATCCCATGATAGGAACGCAATTCACCGAAGGAGTGAACCGCTCCATCCGGTGCATTCGTCGGTGGAAAATAGTTATCCGGCACCACAATCGAATCCCGTTTGTAGAGATCCCAATAGCGCTTCGGAGCAACAAAAGGCAGGTGGGGTTTCAGGAATCCTACGGCTAAGAAGAAGGGTTCTTCAGCATCCTTCAATCGTCGCAAAACTTCAATCGCTTGGTCGGCAATCTTGCCGTCGGCATAAGTATTGTCGGCAACATCTGCCGACTCTACCGCAGGCCCACGAGTCGGTTTCGTTTCACGTTTACCATTCTCACGATGAAGAGCCTGATGCACCGGCAAGGCATACTGAGATGTACCGGACGGGCGCCAAGGCCGCTCCGACCAACCTTCAAGACTATCTCGTGAATGATGGTACACTTTGCCAACTGAAGCTGTGTGGTAACCATTCCGAAGAAAATGCGTATTTAGCGTCACCACGCCAGGAGCATCGCGCTCCGCCCACGTTAGATAATTCACGAATCGATTCCGCGACGGCCTCAAGCCCGTCATTAGCGATGCCCGTGAGGCGCCACAGGTCGGCACCATACAATAGGCCCGTTCAAAGAGCACACCGGAGTGAGCCAAACCATCGATGTGCGGTGAATGAATGATCTCCTTCCCATAGCAGCCCAGTTCAGGACGCAGATCATCGACCGCCAGAAAGAGGACGTTCGGAGCCGCCTCGACAGCGTGTACCAGAAGCAGAAGCAGCCCCGCAAAGAATCTCGATCGCAACAGGAATCGCACCTTTAAAACCAGCATGCTTCAACGCTAGCCAAGAATGAGTCCGCCGCCAAGTTGCTAAAATGATCGAGGCAGCCGAAGAGGTGAAGTTCTAATTCGGAACAGACGCTCGTCGCCGTGCCACGACAACCAGATTGTCTGCCAAGCCCATTGCCCCCAGAACATGCTCGAGTCGATTGTATACCCACCGAACAGGTCGCAGCCACGCGGACTGCTTCCACGCGGTAGTTTTCTTTAGTAGCGTTGCTCTTTGAGCGTCCGGGACCCGATCCGGACTTCGAATCAAGTCTTGTAGAATCACGATCGGATTGAATTTCATGGTCGTCACATCAACGACCTCTAACTCGGGAACCTTCTCCATAAAAGCGATCAGTGTCGCTCGAGAAAAATAGTTCACGTGGTCAGGCATGATATACCGATACCTCGCTCCAAGAATCCGAGTTGCCAAACTGAGCCGGTTCGGTACCAAGACGAAACACAGTCCCTCTGGGGCAAGGAGTGCAGCCGCTTTTCGAAGAAACGGCAATGGATCGGTCAAGTGTTCGACAACGGCCCAGAATGTGACCGCTTGGAACTGTTGATCCCGGAAATCGTGTTCCAGAAAGGACTCACGAATCACGGGAACCCCCTTTGACTCAGCGTGATCCAATGCAGGCCCCGTAACATCCATCCCCGTTCCCCGATAATCACCGATCTCATTCAATCGAAAAAGGAAGGCACCGGTGGAACAGCCCACATCAAGAACGGCCCCGCTCGAACAGTGCTTTCTGAAAAAGCCCATCTCTCTTTCAAACCGCACCGGAGCATAATCGCTCTCAAGCTTATCCGACGAAAGATAGAACGGAACGCCAAGCCGATCGTAGAACTTCCCAGAAGCGAGTTCCGCTTCGACCGGATTCGCATAGTAGACATCACATTCGCGACACCCGACCACAGTAAGCGTTCCCTTCTGCCAAATCGGCACGGCCCGCGAGCTCCCACAAGCAGGACAGGCCCGCTCGACGGCACCATCATTTTTGATGGTATTCTGATCAATCGATTTACTCATCAAAAAGTCAACACTTCCAAAGGCTCAATATCCTCCGCACGAACACCCACCATGGCCCGCTCTTGCGGATACCCAAGGCAATGGGAAAGGTATCGAACACCGTCAATCACTCGATCGCGATTCCGATGCTGATGACCGTAAATATGCGTTTGAACTCCCCATTCACGCAGTTGCCTATCAATCTCATAAGAACCCGCAACTCGACTAAAATTGAATCGCGGCGCTCGATCAAAACCCTTTCCCGCATACCGTTCGCGTTCGTGGGCCGTGCTAAAGATCAGCTCCTGTCGCGGCAAGAAGTGGCTCATACTGACTGCAGGAATTCCATCACGCTCGGCTTCTGCAGGCTGATTCAAGCTGAGAAAATAATCGACCGGACAATCCATTGACTCAGGCCACCGGATCCGAATTCGATCCACCCACATCCCCAATGAAGCGTCCTCTCCCTCTTTGGGAAGAAACAAACTCCCCGGGCCAGATTCCGGGCCAGCATACCATGTAAACATCGGAAGGATCGCTACCGCTCTGTCGCCATTCTCATTCTTTAGGATCGTCGATTGCGTCTCCACCCCGCACTCAGCGCACAAAGATAGAAGTTCCTCAAAACGTTGCAGCGAATTCGACCCAGAACTGGGTTCCACCCACAAATCATGATTACCGGGAACAAAGAAGACGCCCGCATAGGATTCGGCCAATTGCTTCAGGCCATCGCCAATTCTCTCGAGCTTCGAAGCGATATCGCCCGCTACAATGATAATCTCATCCGAGTGGGACTGCCCGCAAAGTCGATCCAACCAGGCGCGGTTCTCTCCGACGTCAATGTGGATATCAGAAATGGTTACAAGCCGCATGTGATCTTGAACCTAAACAGCTATTCGCGACGCTTCGAATCAATCACGATCGTAACGGGCCCATCGTTCAAGAGCCGCACTTTCATATCTGCACCAAAGCGTCCGGTTGCAATCGGGCGCCCTAATACGGTTTCAAAGCGCTCAATCAACGCTTCGTAAAGTGGGATCGCCACCTCCGGCCTGGCCGCCGCGGTGAATGACGGCCGATTCCCCTTCTTCGTGCTAGCATGAAGTGTAAACTGGCTTACCAGCAGAAGGTTGCCCTCCACATCCTCGAGCGAACTGTTCATCTTCCCGGCCTCATCCTCAAAGATGCGCATCTGGACGATCTTGCGGACGAGCCATTCGATATCTTCCTCACTGTCATTCTCTACGATTCCAGCCAAGAGCAAGAGCCCGTGGCCGATCTCACCCCTGATCGATCCCTCGATCGTCACGGATGCTTCGCCGACACGCTGTATAATGATTCGCATGAGTGCCCCCAACGACCGTAGGGACGCCCAGTCTGCCAGCCGGGCCAATTCAATCAAGACGGATGTTTTTCATGGAATACACCGCACTTTTCGGCATCATGAGACCATGGCAAACGTCATCATACGCCCAGGCTGGGCTATTCCAGAACGCGAGATAACGCCTGAATCGACTTACCAAAACCGCAGGACATTTTTGAAAACCTTGGGGTACACTGGGTCCGCACTCGCGGCGGCTTCGTTGACCGGTTGCACCCAAGAGGAGACGACCCAATACGTTCAGGCCACGCACCCCGATCAGGATGTGTATAGCCAAGGTTACCCTCACGCTCGAAACGAGGCATTCAATCCGGACTGGACGCTCACCAACGAACGCACAGCCGCGACTTACAATAATTTCTTCGAGTTCACCACGGTCAAAGACCGGGTCCACAAGATGGTTGATAAGTTTGTTACGAACCCATGGGAAGTAGAGGTTGGTGGGAACATCGAAACGGAGTACACAATCGATGCCAGGGAGCTGATCGAATCCATGGAGCTCGAAGAACGGGTCTACCGGTTCCGCTGTGTTGAAGCTTGGGCCATGGTGGTGCCATGGACAGGCTTTCCTCTCCACAAACTAATTGAAAAATCCGAGCTCTGGCCGGAAGCAAAGTATGTCCGCTTTGAAACTTTCAACCGTCCCGAACAAGCGCCAGGCATGAATGACCTTAGTTACCCCTGGCCCTACTTTGAAGGACTCACAATCGAGGAAGCCATGAACCCTCTCACCTTTGTGGCGACCGGCATCTACGGCAAACCGCTTCCGAAACAACATGGGGCGCCGCTTCGAATCGTTGTGCCATGGAAGTACGGTTACAAGAGTATCAAATCGGTCGTCCGCATTCAGTTCACCGAGAAACAACCCAAGACCTTTTGGGAAACACTTTCGGCGGTCGAGTACCCCTTCGAATCCAACGTTAACCCGGCAGTCCCCCACCCCCGTTGGTCCCAAGCAACGGAGCGCATGATCGACACCGGTATGCGGGTAAAAACGAAGCTCTACAATGGCTACGGAGAATTCGTGGCCGGAATGTACCCGATAGCTTAGGTCCTAGTTTCTTACCCACACGAGAAGATGGCGATTCCAGTTGTCACGGTCGAAGAAATGCGCGCGTGGGAGGCAAGCACGTGGCAGCAAGGCGTCCAGGAAGAGGACGTCATTCACCAAGTAGGAGCCGCCATAGCTGAGTGGATTCGTCATTCCGATTACCACCAGCATCCCGTTGTCATTCTCGCAGGCAAGGGTCACAACGGAGATGACGGAAAAGCCGCCGCCCTGCACATGACCGGCGCCGATGTTCAAACCATCAGTATTCAGGATCCCAAAGCAGCAATCCAAGTCGTCCAGGAAGCCCTCTCTCAGGATTCCAATCTCGTCATCGACTGCTTATTCGGTATCGGACTGAACCGCCCACTCAGCAACGGGTGGGACCTGCTCGTTCAAGTGATCAACGACTCACCGCACCCTATCATCAGTATTGATACGCCATCGGGACTTGATGTTCGGGAAGGGATCGCCCCCGGACCCTGTATCGTCGCCGACTACACGCTAACGGTAGGGGCCCCTAAGCTTGGGATGTTGAGCAAGGCAGCGCAACCCTTCGTAGGCTACATCCATTGTCTGACAGACGTAGGGCTGTCCACGCCTCCAGAGGGCGGTGAGCTGTATTTCAACGAGCCGCGAGACTTCGCACATTTCCCACCTCGTCGAAGGGCCGGCGATCACAAAGGGACCCACGGCCACTTGCAAATAATTGCTGGTAGCGCCGGATTTCATGGCGCTGCAGTGCTGGCCACCCGTGGTGCGATGGCCGCTCGCACGGGACTGATCACGCTCGAAACGCTGCCCGAATGCTACCTCCCTGTCGCGAGCCAAGTTCAACAGGCTATGGTGCGCTCTTGGTTTCCGGAGAATCCCACTCCGAGGAACACCTCAGCCATTCTTATCGGCCCGGGCCTCGCAGCCTCGAACGTTCCGGCATCTCTGCGAGAGTACACCCGGACACTCTGGCGAAGCTCACCCATTCCAGTCATCGTCGATGCATCGGCGCTCAACTGGATCCCAGCGGGCCCGGCCACGTGCCAAGCACCTCGAATTATCACGCCCCATCCTGGAGAGGCCGCCCGTATGCTGTTCACCACGACCAAGACAATCCAACAGCGGAGGGAAGAAACCGTCCGCCGGCTAGCGGAAAAGTTCGCCAACTGCTGGGTCGTGCTCAAAGGGACCCATAGTTTGATCGGCAATAGCACTAGCAACCTCTACTTCAACAACACGGGGAACCCCAACCTCGCACAAGGCGGAAGTGGCGACGTGTTGGCAGGAATCCTTGCCGGCCTCCTTGCTCAACCCCGTTGCCAAGTGGAGCTCGAAAGGACGATCCGTTTCGCCGTGTGGCAGCATGGAAGGGCGGCCGATGAACTGCAGCGCAATCGGGCCCATTGGACCATTGAAGACCTCCCTGAGGGCGTGCGCCTCTGAGCTGGGAGCCCCATCGAACACCATTCCCGGACAAAACGGGAAAAGTGCCGTTTGCGGGTCTTTTTTTCCTTTACGGAATGTTTTTTGCTATCAAACTCACGACATGCGTAGGCTCAAAGCATACACAGGAGTACTGTTGTTACTGTTGTTTGGATTCACGGCGACCATCGCTACTGCCGAGGTATACACCTTGGAGAACGGGAACTCATTCGAAGGCGAGATGGCTACTCTCGATGAGGATGGATTTGTCGTCAGATTAACAATCGGTGGTTTTTCAGACCGAACCGAGCTGGTCTATCTCTCGCAAGAAACGCTCAAAAAACTTGCGGAGAACCCCAAGTACGCGGAGCTCGTCACGCCGTTCATCGATCTTCCCGAGGAAGACATGAAACCGCCGGAAATCATCGTTCGCCAGCCCGAACGCCTAACGCTCCCGGAAGAAAAACCTTCATTCTTCTCAGGCTTCGCGACCCCCATGGGCATCCTTTTTGTGGTAGCGTGCTATTTCGGTAATCTACTGGCCGCATTCGAGGTGGCAGCCTACCGCGGACGCCCAGCAGCATTGGTCTGTGGCCTCTCCGTCATTCTCCCCGTCGTCACACCCATTATCTTTCTTTCACTGCCTGCGGCCGAAGGATCCTACGCGGACCAAAGTGAGGCGGAACCCGAGTTCGAGGAACAAGTGGAAGAGGCTCCTGCCGCACCTGCCCCGCCTCCAACAGCGGGTGCTCCCGGTGTTCCTGCCATGGGGCAAGGGAAGCTCGGACTCAAGAAATCTGCCGCCGGACCAGGCGCAGCCGAGGCCAAGGTCTACACCCGCAGCGATACCGAATTCAATCGCCACTTCTTCGAAACGACCTTCTCGGAGTTCTTCCGGGTGGTGCCTTCGGCATCGATCAAAGATATGGTCCTCGAGTTCAAGGGAACGAAGAAGGAATACGTGGCACGCCGAGTCTCTCGAATCTCTGCAAACGAAATTCATATCCAGCTCATTGATGGCAAGAAAGAGGTCTCTGTGAGCTTCGCAGAAATCGTTCAGGTTGCCCTCAAGCACAAGGACGCCAAATAAGTTGGCGGCCACAGCGGCCTCCTTCGTGGACTTCCAGACTCTGGAAAAACAATCAAGTGTGCGCCCTTAGCGGGCGCAAGCTCTTCCATGACGCGTCCGATACGCTTGGTCTTTCTTGGAACAGCTGAGCTCGCTTGTCGCTCGCTCGTTGCCCTGGCCGACTCACCAGACGTCGAAGTGGTCGGCGTGATTAGTCAGCCAGACAAGGCCAAGGGGCGCCAAATGCGTCTCGTGCCCACGGCCGTCAAAGCGACTGCACTTGAGTATTCACTCCCGGTGTGGCAGCCGGAACGATTGAGAAAAGATACCGCTCTCATCGACCACTTAAAGAGTCTCTCCCTCGATCTCATGGTGGTCGCTGCCTATGGGCAGATCCTCCCATCGGCGGTCCTCGAGGCCCCGAAACACGGATGCGTCAATGTTCACACCTCTCTCCTGCCGAAGTACCGCGGTGCAGCCCCTATTCAATGGGCCATTCTGAACGGTGATTCGGAGACTGGCATCACCTTGATGCAGATGGATGAAGGACTGGATACCGGAGACATCATTGCACAAAAACGAACGGCCATCTTGCCAGGAGAAACGGGCGGAGAACTCCACGATCGATTAGCCGAGCTCGGAGCCTCATTTCTCGTGGAAACAATCCCCCAATTGGTCGCCGGCAAACTTTCCCCACAGGCCCAACAAGAAAGTGAAGCTACGCACGCCCGGAAGCTCACTAAAAGCGATTCCCAGATTGATTGGTCTCAGCCGGCCAACGTCATTCACAATCAAATCCGCGGCCTGAACCCCTGGCCTGGCACGTCGGGGCGACTCCAACGGGGAACCGATAATCGACTCATCAAGCTCTGGAGCTCAAGCCTGGGACAGAGCCAAGGTGGCGCGGCGCCTGGGACCGTCATTGACGTGACATCTTCCGGCATCGAAATCGCCTGTGGAAGCGGATCAGTGATCGCGACCTGCCTGCAGAGAGAAGGAGCCAAACGTTTGGAAGCGAAAGCATTTCTCTCCGGCTTCCCCATTCAAAAGGGAGACACATTCATCTGTCAAACATCGGAAGAAACCTCGCCGTAAATCGAAAGCGCCTATGGCAAAGCATTTCTGGCTCGTCAAACAAGAACCTGATGCCTACTCGTGGTCTAGCTTCGTGAAGGATGGGCAATCGGAATGGGATGGGGTCCGCAACTACCAAGCTCGAAACAACCTCCGGGCCATGAGTAAGGGTGATCTCGTCCTCTACTATCACTCTGTTAAAGGGAAAGAAGTGGTCGGAATCGCCGAAGTTATTCGCGAAGCCTATCCAGATCCCTCCGCCAAAGAAGGCGACTGGTCCGCAGTCGATCTCAAACCAGTCAAGGCTCTCGCAGAGAACGTCTCACTTGAAACCATCAAGGCAGATAAACAGTTTGAAGACTTCCTGCTGTTGCGCAATTCGCGCCTCTCCGTGATGCCCGTGTCCGCCGCCCATTTCCGGCGGATTCTCAAGCTTGGAAAAACCTCCGTCTAGCCTCCGCCCAGAACCTACAATCTCCATGGCAACACCGGACTTCAAGGCCGTGATCTTCGATATGGACGGCGTGATCGTCGATAGCGAGCCCAGACATCAGCAAGCCTTTAGAGAAGTGTTTGAGGAGATGGGATACGGGGAAACCCATGGCATGGTGTTTGATGACTATCTCGGAAAATCAGACAAGCTTCTTTGGGAAGATTTCATCGCTAAACATCAACCCGAGCACTCACTGGAACACTTGATCGACTGGCGTCAGAATCGATTCATCGACATCATTCGTCGAGAGGAACCCCTCTTCACCGGCATTCCCGAACTGATCATCGATCTGAAAAGCCGGATGCCGATCGCAGTCGCCTCGGGCTCCCTTCATCCCGTCATCGACGCCGTTCTAGCTTTAGAAGATATTCGACAGCACTTCTCAGCGGTGATCAGCAGCAGTGACGTTGCGAGAGGCAAGCCTGCACCCGACATCTTCTTGCGAGCTGCCGAGGCGCTCGACGTCTCTCCAAAGGACATCTGTGTCATTGAAGACTCCGAGGCGGGTATCGCGGCGGGCGTCAGCGCCGGAATGCATGTCATCGCGATCACCAACTCCCTTCCTAAGGAACGCCTACAGGCTGCCCATGACATCGTGGATACTTACACAGAAGTCCGCATGCTTCTCGGACTTCCGGAGACGTCTGAACACTGACCGATTCTCGCTCCGGAGACTGCCTCCCCCTCAGCTGACAATCTCAGTGAGATCCTTGGAGAGAGCAGCAACATCCTCTGGCGTAGTGTCCCAGGAGCACATAAAGCGACAACCTCCCTCACCAATAAAGGTGTAGAACTTCCACCCTCGACCGTGAAGAGCCTGGATCACTGTCTGAGACATCTGCACGAACACCGCATTAGCCTCGCAGGGAAACATGACCTTCACTCCCTCGAGTCCCTCAAGGTTTTTATGCAATTGGGCCGCCATCGCGTTAGCGTGCCCGGCATGACGAAGCCACACGCCGTCTCTCAACATTCCGACCCAGGGTGCCGCCAGATACCGCATCTTGGATGCAAGCTGGCCTGCCTGTTTACACCGATAGTCAAACTCCTTGGCCAGATCATGATTGAAGAACACAACCGCATCTCCGACCGGAGTTCCGTTCTTCGTTCCACCAAAGCACAAAACGTCAATCCCGGCCTGCCAAGTAATCTCCTTAGGAGCAACATTTAGGGATGCCACAGCATTCGCAAATCGTGCTCCGTCCATGTGCAGCTTAAGCCCCAAATGTTTCGCCCGACAACCGATGGCTTGGAGTTCATCTACCGTGTAAACCGTCCCCAGTTCCGTGGACTGCGTTAAGGTCACAGCCTTGGGTTTTGGATAGTGAACATCCGAGCGACGCTTAACACATTCCTCGATCGCATCCGGATCCATCTTGCCATTGGCCCCGGGCACGAGCAGCACCTTCGTCCCGTTTGAGAAGAACTCTGGCGCCCCACATTCATCCCGTTCCACATGGGCATATTCGTGACAAAGGATGCTGTGATAGGACTGGCAAAGAGACGCGAGCGCCAAGGAATTGGCGGCCGTTCCATTGAAGACAAAGAAAACCTCGCAATCCGTTTCGAACACCTCCCGGATCAGATCAGAAGCCTGCTGGGTCCAGTCATCATCGCCATAGCCGACCGCATGCCCTTGATTTGCCTTCTCCAAAGCGGCCCAAGCTTCCGGGCAAACGCCGGCATAGTTGTCACTAGCGAAGTGTCGCTGTTTCTCACTCATAGCAAAAGTTTCTCCAAGTCAGCGATTCTCCAAAGTAAGAGGGACATAGCAACGCAAATATCGCGGCTACCGAGAAAAACGAGATCGTGACTACGAACAAGGCCCTCCTGGGAGGGCCTCGAAAGGAAGTTTGAATGCGCGGATCTTTAAAAACTCACAAAGGTCAGTGGGAACAATCAGTATCCGATTTGATTTCGTAACCACACTCGAGGGTAAGAAATCGCTGACGTTCAGCCTCGCACACATTCAACTTGGCAGCTTGCGCTGCCGAAAGAAAGGGCATGATCGAATGATGGCATTCCTCCACCACAGCTGATGCCTCACCCAAAGCCGTTTTGTGAATTTCTCCCATCTGCCCACAAGCGCTGACTACGAATGGCTGGATCTGTTTGATTTGCCGATCGTTCAACTCCAGCTCACGAGTGAGAAACGATGTCATTCTCTCAGAGAGGCTCTTGGTGCAGGGAGGTTTCCTCTGAGCAACCTGGCTGGACCGCTCCTTCAGCATGGATCCGGACACTGCCCCCGCCCCAAAGACGATAGCAAAGGCGAGTGTGGCTTTGATGTACAACCAGGACTTCATGGTAACAAGGAGAGCTGAATAGATGAGTTAGCGAGTGAGAGCGCCTCGGACGAGGGACGCGCATCCTGATACCGGGTCCAGGCAAAGCACATGGCAAGAATCAGGCAGGCATACACCATGGCCCAACTCAACAATCGTTGAAGAGTGACTTCACCGCTATCTCGCCGTTGCCTTCGCCACTGCGCTAACACCTGCCTCTCCATTGAAGCAGGAAGGGAAGCGCCTGGATCAGATACGTGCGAGGCGGCCTTCAAGAGGCGCTGCAACTGATGATCGATATGCTTCATTCTTCTCTTCAAATTCAATTTGCCGCCAGAGCTTCTTGAGCTTTTGTCTGGCGCGAAATGCTCGAACTTTGATCACAGGTTCGCTCCAACCCGTGAGCTTCTGAACTTCCTTAATCGACTTCTCATCCAAATGGATCAACTGGATGAGCAAACGATCCTTGGGATTGAGCTGCCCCATCAAGAGCTCGACAATCTCCCGAGCCGCTAGATGTTTTGATGGATGCAACTCGGCCTCAGTCCGGTGCAAGGTTTCAATGACGTGACATTCTTCTTCGCTCATGTCCGCCCAGCGAAGCTCAGGCCGGACCTTGTCGGACTTGATCTGATTCAAACAGGTATTCACCGCGACGCGTGAAACCCAATGCTCCAGCGGAACTTTGCCAGAGTATGTTTCCAGACGGGAAAACACTTTCATGAAAACCATCTGCGTCAAATCTTCCTCTTGAGCTCTGCGCGACCGATACGAGCGGACGAGCTTCAGTACGAGCGGATACAAATGTTCCATCAACGCAGAAGCGGCCATTTCATCGCCTTGCTTCACGCGCTCGACACAGGATTTAACGTCTAAAGATTCCTCTGCCATCGATTAGATCGCCCATATTCAGGCATCGTTATCAAAAGAAGACAAGAACGAAGCCTTGATGGTTACGCAGAACGATTCATTTCCACCGGTTAGAAAATACCCACACACATCAACAAAAGTTAGACAA
This sequence comes from uncultured Verrucomicrobiota bacterium, assembly GCA_964342405.1. Classification (GTDB taxonomy): domain Bacteria; phylum Verrucomicrobiota; class Verrucomicrobiia; order Limisphaerales; family AAA164-E04; genus UBA2970. Next base: position 44,486 of record CAYFGX010000008.1, read on the forward strand.
CGATCCAGTCAATCGACGGACGAGAAATCAGTGTCTCAAATCTTTTCCATCGCTCTGTAAGAACCAGCCGAGAATTTCCGCAGCATCTGGGGAAATCAGCTGCACCACACCATCCTGAACCCCTTGGAACCGGAGCTTTCATCCTGATTCTCCCGAACACGCTAGAGAATCCGATTCCGGAAGCCCCACGACGAAACATCGCTCAACGATGGCACCTTGATCTCGCTTTGGACGCTCGCTAGAGTCTTGCAATGAGATTCTTCACCACGCTGGTCTTAGCCGTTTGGACCCAAGCACACGCCTGGGCTGCATCCACGGGGCTTCCTGCCGGTGTAACAGACACGCAGGGAGATGACAGCCAACCCATAAGCCCGCAGGAGGCGGTTTCTAAGTTCACGCTCCCCGAGGGGTTTTCGGTATCTCTTTTCGCTGGAGAGCCGGATCTACACCAGCCAATCGCATTTGATTTTGATGATCGGGGACGTATTTGGGCCGTGGAGTGTTTTTCGTATCCCGAGTTCAAATTTAAGAATGCCGACCGAATTGTCATCTTCTCCGATACCGACAATGACGGACAACATGACCAACGATCTGTCTTCTGGGACAAAGGAGACCGCCTGACAGGTATCGAGCTCGGTTTTGGCGGCGTCTGGCTTACCGCCCCTCCCTATTTGCTCTTCATTCCGGACCGAAATCGTGACGATCAACCCGACGGGCCACCTGAGATCGTCTTGGACGGCTTCACACTGGACGCAAAGCATAATTTCGTGAACGGCCTGACGTGGGGGCCAGATGGATGGTTGTGGGGAAGGCATGGGATTCTTGCTGAATCCCGTCCGGGCGTTCCGGGCACACCTGAAGCCGAGCGACCAAAACTCAAATGCGGCATCTGGCGTTACCACCCGACGACCAAGCAGTTTGAAGTCGTCGCCCACGGCACAACGAATCCGTGGGGCTTGGACTTTGACGATCATGGCCAAGCGTTTTTTTCCAACAACGTGATCGGGCATCTCTGGCACCTCATTCCAGGTGCTCGATACAAACGCATGTTCGGAAACGATTACAACCCGCATAGCTATGACTTGATTGAAGCCTGCTCAGACCATCTCCATTGGACGGGAAGCAAGTGGCAGGAGGCTCGCGGCGGTGAGGCTCATGATCAGCTCGGCGGGGGCCATTCTCACTCTGGTGGCATGATCTATCTTGCAGACAATTGGCCCAAAAGCTACCGCGGAACATTTTTCATGAACAACATTCACGGGAATCGGATTCTGGGTGACACGCTGCATAGACAAGGTTCTGGCTATGTCGGCCGATGCAACGGACCGTTCCTGCGCGCCAACGATCCCTGGTTTCGGGGCATCTCACTCAAATACGGTCCAGACGGGGGTGTTTTCGTGACAGATTGGAATGACCTCGGCGAATGCCACGATCACGATGGGTCTTATCGTTCAAGTGGTAGACTCTACAAGATTATCTACGGAAACAATCCCAGCTTACCGAAGTTCGACCTCCAGGCTCAAAGTGACTTTGAACTCGCCAAACTGCAAGGGCACTCGAACGAATGGTACGTAAGACAATCGCGCCGTATTCTCCAAGAAAGAGCGACCAAGCGGGCAATTCAACCAGAGGCTCACTCGATGCTCAGCGAACTGCTCTCGGGCCACAAGAGCACCCCAAAAAGACTGCGGGCCTTATGGACACTCTACACAATCGGAGCCATGACAAACGACAGAGTCCTTTCCTTACTTTCCGATCGAGATGAACACATCAGACATTGGGCGGTGCGACTGGCAACCGATCACGGTCGTCCCGACAAGACATTCAGCGACGCGATGATCAAGAGCTCCCGCAATGAACCCTCACCATTGGTTCGTCTTGCGATGGCGGCTGCGCTCCCCCACCTGGAGGCTGAGCGCGCGCTCTCAGTTGCCAAACACCTATCCGCATTCTCAGAGGATGCCACCGATGCAAATCTATCTTTGATGATTTGGTACGGTATCGAGCCACACGTAGGACAGCACTCCGGTCACGCTCTCGAAATCATGGGCTCTACGAAGATTCCCGTCCTTAGGCAGTACATCGCAAGGCGCCTCTCTACGTCGTCGCAACCAGACTGATCCCAAGCAACGTGGAATCAACCTTTCCCGGGTGGCTTTACCCGATCATATTCAGCGCCGCCGCGTTGGTCAGCGGTCTCGCAGCCAAGTGGTGGATTGCATTCAGCCTCCGCATCGGGCTGTTGGACCGCCCAGGTGTCCGAAAAATCCACGCCAAGCCAATTCCCCTTGCGGGCGGTTTGATCGTGGCCACTGGATTGGTTATTCCACTCGCCTTTGCAGCCCTCATCGTCAAGTTACAGCTACTCGGCCCCGAGCTAACAGAAATCAGTTCCTACGGTCTCAATGCTCGCACACTCCAACTCGTCGGTCTTTTGTTCGGCGCATTGGGGATGCTCACGCTCGGACTCATTGACGATCGAGGCGCGATGAGCGCTGGAAAGAAGCTCGCCTTCCAGATTTTGATCGTCGCCATTGTCGCTGCTACAGGCACACGAATCACCCTCTTTGTCCCTAGCCCCATCTTCAGCTACGCCATTACGATCCTCTGGTTCCTCACCCTGGTAAACGCCTTCAACTTTAACGACAACATGAACGGCTTATGTGCCGGTCTCGCGGCAATCAGCGCCCTTGCCTTCGCGATTCACTCGGCCCTCCCAGAGCATTACCTTGTCGCCTCCCTTGGCTTCTTGATCGCCGGAGCCGTGTTTGGATACCTCCCCTTCAACTACCCAAAAGCGCAGACGTTCCTGGGAGATTCTGGAAGTCATTTGATCGGATACCTCATCGCAGCACTCGCGATTCTTCCTCACTTCCACCACGATGCTCAGCCCAACAAATTAGGAGTCGTCTCGCCACTACTTGTCCTTGGGATGGTGTTGGTTGACCTTTGTTGGATCGTCTCGTATCGCCTCTACCACCGAAAACCAGTCTACATAGGCGATACCAATCATTTATCCCATCAGCTCGTCCGACGGGGATTCTCAACAAGCACGGCCGTCGCGATCCTTTGGGCCCTTCATGCCGTTCTTGCTGCGAGTTCATTCCTCCTCGTCTAGACAGCCCTGATCGTTCCGCTCGACAAAAGAAAACCCCTGCCCCATTCAGGAGCAGAGGTTTTCTTGAGGATGATCTAGAAGCCTAAGAATGACTCTGGCTGGCCAGTTCTCGATTGGTCTTCATATCAAGGATCTTGAATTCTTCCGCATGGAGCTCGGGATCCGAACGGAAAGAGAGTTTACCAAAATAGCGTTTCTCCAGGTTGATGATGAACTCTTCATCCTCGTTCTTTAATCGCTTAAAGAGAGGAGGGCTCACAACAATCATCAGCTGATAATCCGATTCGTCCCGTTCTCGTTTCTTGAGAATCTCACTGAGTTTGCGCTGCACTTCGACGCTCATCGTCAGCGGGCTCTTCACATGGCCCTTACCACCACAGTAGGGGCAATCATCATATGCGGCGGCCTTCATGCTTTCCGAATGGCGTTGCCGCGTCATCTCCATCAGTCCCAACTGTGAGATCGGAAGAACGTGCGTCTTGGCCTTGTCTTTTCGGAGACACTCTTTGACCTTCTGGTAAATGTTCTGCTGGTCTTTACGCGACTTCATGTCGATAAAGTCCAGAATGATCAAGCCACCCATGTTGCGGAGTCGCAACTGGCGACAGATCTCTTCCGCCGCTTCCAGGTTCACCTTATAGATCGTCGAATCAGCATCCCGCCCAGAGCTCTTGTGCCGTCCCGTATTGACATCAATCGCCACCAGCGCTTCCGTTTCGTCGATCACGATATATCCGCCACTCTTGAGATGCACTTGTCGAGAGAAGGCGCTTTCAATCTGACGAGAAATCCCGAAGCGATCAAAAATCGGCTGGGACTCTTGGTAGAACTTCACCTTCCGCGCTGAACGCTCCGATATCCGCGAGATCTTCGACCGAATACGTTCATACTCAGATGAAGTATCCACCACGATTCGCTCGGTATCCTCGGTGAGAAAATCTCGAACCGTGCGCTCCACCAGATCCGGCTCTTGATACACGCACTCTGGGGCAGGCTTAGAGTTGATCGTTTCACGAATCTTCTCCCACTCTTCCAATAGGATGGCCAAATCACGAACGAAGTATCGCGCTTTTTGCCCCTGCCCCGCTGTCCGAATGATGACGCCCATCCCGTCCGGCAGTGTCAGATCACGAACAATCTTCTTCAAACGCTGACGTTCTTCCTGCGACTCAATCTTTCGCGAGACACCACTTTGGTCTGAAGTCGGAAGCAGCACGAGGTATCGTCCGGGAATCGCAAGGTTCGTTGTCACGCGGGGTCCCTTCGTACCGATCGGCCCCTTTGTCACTTGAATCACGATCTCTGACCCAGCGGGATAGAGCCGTGGAATATCCTTGTGGGTGATCTTCGGCTTCTGCTTTTTCTTAGGACCTCGGTCCACGACCTCAACCCCACTGTCGAAACTATTTGGAACGATATCCCAGTAGTGTAGAAACGCATTCTTATCGAACCCGATATCCACAAAAGCAGCCTTGAGGCCATCCTCCAGGTTCTTGACCTTGCCCTTATAGATACTCCCGACCTGCCGATCATCACTGGTACGTTCGACATTGAAATCTTCCAGCCGGCCTTCATCCAAGATCGCCACTCGGGTCTCGAGAGCTTCGCAATTGATCACCAATTCTTTATGGGACGGCTGAACGGGTCGGATGATCCGTTTGACCTTGGTGATGACGTTGTCAGCCGCTTCGCGAAGCGAATTAACAATTCCTTTGGGTTTCTGGTCTGGAACCGGTACCGGCTCGAAAGGCTTGTCAGCCTCCGCTTTGTTATTTCGGCGCCCACGACGAGGCCCCCGCCCATCGCGACGCCTGCCCTTGCCTTCGCCTTTTCCTGCCGACTTTCCGTCGGACTTACCATCGGCCTTCTTCTCGTCTCTTCCTGCCGCCTTGCCCTCGACCTTCTCTTTCAATTCAGCATCTGTCGTATCGGGCGGCACGCCGGCAGCCAGATTCTCTGAACGCTGAATTTCTTTGGCGTGCTTGCTCTGGTCAAACACGGGCTCGTCGTCTTGTTCTTTGGTGCCGATAGCAACGGCCCGCGCATTGGCAGCGGCCTTATCGGTTTTCCGATTCCGTTTGTTCAGGCCGCCATTGGGACGGAATCGCATTCCGCCTCGGCGCCTGGGTGAAGTTCTTCGATCGCTCATACTTAAATTCGCTTAATAGCTTCTTCGATACAGATAAATGTTTTCCAAGAGCCCGACTGACATCAGGAAACAGATCACCGCTGAGCCGCCGTCACTGAGCAGCGGCAGGGGAAGTCCTGTCACGGGCATTAGTTCAATGTTCATGCCGATGTTGATAAACACGTGGCTAAACCAGAGGGTAACCACCCCGATCGCCAACGTTTTTCCTAATCGATCTCGCGCTAAACTTGCGACTCGCAACCCACTGAATATCAGAACTCCGTAGAGTCCTAGAACCACAAGACTGCCAACAAAGCCTTTCTCCTCGGCAATGACAGAGAAAATGAAGTCGTTGTGGGCCACCCCTCTCGGTAGATAGCCCAATGCGTTTTGTGTTCCTTCACACCAGCCTTTCCCCGCGAGTCCACCAGAACCAACGGAGATGAGTGCTTGATCAATATTGTAAGAAAATTTGTTCTCTTCTTTTTCGGCCTCCCGCTTCTCCTCTTCCGTGGCATCAGGAGGAGCGAAGGACAATCCAAAGTAAACTCGAAGCCGGTTCTTCTGGTATTCCTCCAACTCAATCACCTGAAAACTCTTCGGAGCAAACAAAACATCCGCCACCGCGAACCCAACAACGAAGCAGCCACAAGCGATCACCCGCACCAAGTAGGACCACGGAATCCCAGCGACAAACATCATGGCAAAACCAATCGGCAACAGCACAATCGCCGAACCCAGGTCCGGCTCGATTAGGATAAGGCAAAACGGAAGGAGGATCATTCCGAGTGCTTTCACAAAAATGATCGGAAAGCGAAGCTCATCCGTGGGGCGGCTCAAGAAATTCCCGAGCAAACAGATGACCGAAATCTTGGCGAGCTCCGAAGGTTGAAAATTCAAGAACCCCAGAGGAATCCACCGATGCACGCCGGCGACTGGTGGCAACACGAGCACCAAGAGCAGCAAAGCGATGGAGAACCAGTAAATCACGAGAGACCATCGCGCGATGATCTGGTAATCCACCAGACAAATCCCGAACGCCAACACCAGACCGAGCACTCCCGCAAACAGCTGTCGCACGTAGCGCTCTTCATACCACTCGATCCCGCTTCCGATCAGACGGCCCGAGGTGGCACTGTAAATAAAGGCTGCACCAATCGCTAGCAGTCCTGCTACAGCGAAAAACATCCCCCACTCGATACGAGGTGTCGATGGATTAGAAGCTGCCATAAGATTGTGTCAGTTCTAAGTGGGTTGGCTTCCGGTAACTGACCCCGGAAGGCCGGGGCAGGTCCCGAAGGACTTCGTAAATTCGTCTGGCGACAGGGGCGCAACTGTCACCACCCGAGATTCCATCAACGACGAGGACGACAACGGCATATTGCGGATCCTCAACCGGAGCGAAGGAAGCAAACCAAGTGTCCTTGATTTTCCGCCCATCAATTCGTTTGTCAGTCTCAGCTGATCCGGTTTTTCCGCCGATGCTATATCCGGCAACTCTGGCAGAATGTCCCGTTCCATCCTCCCATTCCACATCCATCAGCATCCCCTCATGAATAATATCAATCACCCGACGCGAAACGTTCACTCGGCCTCGGACGATGCCCTCCGGATAGCGTTTTACAGATCGGTCAGCGAAGGGGCCTTGCGGTTCTGTTCGAGCAGCAATTCTGGGCTTGAAGACAGTGCCTCCATTCGCCACCGCAGCAACCATCACCGCCATTTGAAGTGGAGTTACCGCGATCGCTCCCTGCCCGATACACAGATTGGCAGTCTCCCCGGGATGCCATCCGCGTCGAACCACTTCTCGACTTGGAAATGAGCCCCTCGATTCTTGAGAGGGCAACATCCCGATTTCCTGCCCCAGGAAGAACTGTTCTCCCCAATCAATAAGCGGCCCCACACCAAGCCCCAGACCATGGTGAATGAAATAGGAATTACTCGATTTCGCCAGGGCCTTGCGAAAATCGTATTCACCGGGCGCAGCCGTATCATTAATGGAGCGCGGCCCCAAGCGATAGTAACCCAAACTAGAATACAATTCTTCAGGATCGAGCCCACCTTCTTCGAGAAGCGCCATTCCTACGAGCAACTTAAAGATCGAGCCCGGAGTATAAACACCATGCGATGCTCGATTTATGAGAGGGCGATAGACATCATGATTCAGCTCCGCCCACCGGGCCTGTGTGATCGGGCCGATGAATTCGTTTGGATCGTAGGTAGGAGCCGAGGCCATGGCCAGAACATCTCCATTCTTAACGTCCATTACGATCGCCGCACCAATAGTGTTTGGCCCGACAGCGGCTAGAGCCCTCTCAGCAGCCTCTTGAATCCGCAAATCAAGAGTCAAATAGAGATTGTCCCCCGGCTCTGCTTCACTCCATATATCCTCCTTTTGACGATACATTAAATTGTTGATGAGCACCGCTTTCTCACCGGGTTGGCCCCGAAGGACACGATCGTATATCTGCTCCAAGCCTTTTCTTCCCTCGTAGTCGGGAAGGTGGTAGTTGAAGCTTGTTGTCGTTTCAGTCTTGGATGGATCCATCTTCCGCACGTAGCCCAGGAGGTGGGAAGCAGCCGAGCCGTTCGGATAATAGCGGAGAGATTGCAGCGACAAATCGACCCCCGGAATATGGGCCCCTTTTTCGACGAATCGATCGACCTGTTCTCGAGTAAGCCCTTGAACAATCGACACGGGCACGTAGGGCTTATTCCTGTAGTGGCGTTCGAAGTTGCGCTTGTGCAACATCATCGGCTGATCCACCAAAGCCGTGACTTGATACCAGATATTGCTCGCGACGGTGTATCGCGCCAGCTTTGCCAGCCTCAATCGCTCATCAACGGACAGCGTCCCCATTTGTGACCTTGCCGTTCGATAAGTCTCCTGAAACATGGGACGCAGCTCTTCCAAGTAAAGAACGACCTCATAATTCGGCCGGTTGTCGGCCAGAGCCACACCATTGCGGTCAAATATTTTCCCCCGGATCGCCGGCTCTCGAATCATTCGATACGACTGCACCTCACGATAGCCTTCATACTTTTTGAACGAGACAACTTGGACAAACCAAAGTCGCCCAGCCAAGACCATGAAGCCCAGAAGAAAAAGGAAGGCTAGCCATCGCGTGCGCTGATCCGGTTCTTTTAATGGATCGATGGAATACATGCTCAGCTACGCCCTCGCTTGATTTCAACTTCAGACCGAAATCTCGAAAACGGTTCCTCGGCATACGTCAGAGCCTCTTCCAACCAATCGAAAAGAAGAAAGAAAAACGGAGCCAGAATCCCACTACTTGCCCCCATCACACCGATCTGTAAAACCGTTCCCCAACCAACGATGGGGCTCATCCCTAAGACCCAAAGAACTCCGAGATTTAGAAGAGGGTTCAACAGGGAGACACTTGCTCCCAGAGCCATCTGAGCCAAAGCTTGATCCCGCAAAACAAGTCCTCGAAGAAGCGCAAGAATCACCCCTACAAGGCACAAGGAAATCACACTCGTTCCGAGCGGATTGGTTGAGAGAGAATCAAAGAGAACACCTGAAAAAGATGCCAAGCCCACCGTCGTGTAAATATCGCCACGAAGAGCGGCGTAGGTAACGAGAACGGGCAAAACATCAATTCGGGTTCCAAAAATACCTTCCCGAACAATGCCTCTTCCCTCGACAAATGCGAGCAGCGCAGCCATTGCGAGGAGAAGGACAAAGGTGACTCGGTTCATTCTCCCTCCTCCTGATTGCTTTCAGGTCGAACGATCACCCAAACCTGGTCCAAACGGTCCAGATCGACTCGCAATCTAACCCGAGCGCCAGAATAGAGACCGAAATCGTATGATTGACTATCGATCAAGCGCCCAATCGGGATCCCCCTCGGAAAGACCCCTCCCGTTCCGCTCGTGAGCACCTCCATACCAGGCTCCAAATCGGCTTCGCTGGGGAGGTGTTTTAACTCTACAATCCTTCGATTCATTGCGCCCTGCCCAGAAGGCGTAACGATTCCACCGAACCCGGTGTCGGCCAACATCGCGGCAACCCGACAATTGGGATCGCCAAGGAGCGCCACCTTGGAACGTCCACCCACAACGCTCGTCACTTTCCCGACAAGCCCCCTATCCGAGAGCACTGCGTCATCCACCTGGACTCCATCGTCCTCACCCAAATCCAAGGTGACTGTTCGCCACCAATTCGCGGGATCCTCGACAACGACGCGGGCGAGCTTCAGATCCCAGGGTTGCTGAACCTTCCAATCAACGAGCTCGCGCAATCGTGCATTCTCGAGGTAAACCTGGGCAGACTGAAGCTCACGGACCCTTAGTCTTTGGGCGTCGTTCCTGAGACGTTCGATTTCGGCGAGGAGGTTTGCCCTTGGAGTGAGGTAAGCGCGAGAGCGACGGCCGGTTTCTTCAACGCCATCGGCCGCGCCGGCAAATGGCAAGTAGAGCCAGCCCACCACTCGCTTGAGCTGGTCATTCAGACGGGACGGCAACAGGGCCATTAACAGCCCTGCTCCTATCGCCACCGATACTATTACAACTTTAGGTTGACGTAACATTCTACTCCGATGTCACTCGGAGTGAACGCACGATTAGGTTCGGCTTGAAGAAGCCACGCGTTTCAAGAATTGAAGTTCCTGCAGAACACGGCCAGTGCCCTCGGCAACGGCAGTCAACGGATCGTCACCGACATGAACGGGCAATCCCGTCTCATCGGCAATCATTCGGTCAATTCCGCGGAGAAGAGCTCCCCCGCCTGCAACAACGATTCCTCGGTCAACGAGATCAGAAGCCAATTCCGGAGGACAACGCTCAAGCGTAATCCTGATGGACTCCAAAATGCTAGTTAACGGCTCTTTCAACGCTTCCCGGATTTCCTCTGAACAAATCGCAATCGTTTTGGGTAAGCCAGAACTCAGATCGCGACCCTTGACTTCCATCGTCAATTCTTCATCTAACGGGAATGCTGAACCTATACGGATTTTAATCTCTTCCGCAGTGCGCTCACCTATCATTAAATTATAGGCACGCTTCATGTGGGCAACGATCGTCTCATCAAATTCATCTCCCCCCACCCGAAGACTTCGGGCAAAAACGATGCCTGCTAGGGAGATGATGGCGATCTCACAAGTCCCACCACCAATATCTACAATCATATTACCCGCCGGCTCATGGACCGGCAGCCCTACTCCAATCGCCGATGCCATCGGCTGTTCGATCAGGTAAACCTCTCGCGCCCCGGCATGCGTCGCGGAATCTTTAACCGCACGCTTTTCCACCTCAGTAATTCCCGATGGCACAGCCACCACCACTCGAGGCGCGATGAGTTTTCGAAAATGAACCTTTTGTATGAAATGCCGCAACATGGATTCCGTGATCTCGAAATCCGCAATCACCCCGTCCTTCATCGGCCGAATGGCCACAATATTGCTGGGTGTCCGTCCCAGCATCTTCTTGGCTTCGTCTCCCACGGCGAGAACATTGGTCGTTCCCGCTTGAATCGCCACGACGGAAGGCTCGCGTAAAACAATCCCCTGGTCTCGAACGAAAACTAAGGAGTTCGCCGTACCAAGATCGATCCCAATATCATTTGAGAACAAGCCTTTAAGTTGCGTCAACATCTATACAACCTGAAACAAACGAAAATAGGGCGGCCCGATTGGTCTGGTCAAGGGATTAACAGAAATGGCCTCGATCTAACCCTACTTTGGCAAAATCGATCGAGTGGGGGATCTCTCCGCCACAACTTGCAGAGAAAAGTGAAGGAATAAAAAAGGGAGCAGGCGATTCAAAACCCACTCCCATTCTGAAATTCGGCCCGATCAGCCTAAGCAAGCGCTTGATGAAAATCCTGGAGCGCAGCCACCTCATATCCCCGCTCTTTCAAGGTCGCAATGGCGGAAACAGCGGCTCGAGCACAGCCCAAGGTCGTGATAATGGGCACCCCAGAATAGACCGAGGTCGTCCGAATCTTGACCTCGTCGCTTCTCGGCGTCTGCCCCGACGGCGTGTTGATCACCAAGTGAATCTCTTTGTTCAACAACAAATCCATGGCGTTCGGGCGTCCTTCAGACACTTTGAATATCTCGCGCACCTCCAGCCCAGCATCACGAAGCACGGATGCGGTCCCAGCGGTCGATACGATCTCAAAGCCCAAACGACTGAATTCCGCAGCCAGGTCGGCCACTTCCTTCTTATCACTGTCGTTCACACTGATGAAAACACTCCCTTCCAAGGGTAAAGATGAATTCGCAGCCATCTGCGACTTTCCGAAAGCCGTTCCCAAATCGGGATCAATTCCCATCACCTCTCCTGTGGACTTCATCTCTGGTGAGAGAAGGATGTCTTGCCCTTGGAAGCGGTTAAACGGGAAAACAGACTCTTTGACAGTCCAGTATTGGGGAATGATCGCTTCGGTGAAGCCCAAGCTCTCTAAGGTCTTGCCCCCCATAATCCGTGCCGCCAACTTGGCCAAAGGCACGCCAATCGCCTTACTCACAAAAGGCACTGTTCGCGACGCTCGCGGATTCACCTCCAAGACGTAGACCACACCGTCTTTCACCGCGTATTGGACGTTCATCAAACCAATCACAGCCAATTTGCGAGCCATCGCTTCGCTGTATCGGCGTATGGTTTCGATGATCTCAGCGGGCAAGTTCGGAGGTGGCAGAACCATTGCAGCATCCCCCGAGTGGACGCCAGCAAACTCCACGTGCTCGAGCATGCCTCCAACAATCACCTTGCCGTCTGCAGGATCGTCAAACAATCCCACGTCAGCGATGCAATCCACGTCCACTTCGACCGCATTCTCGAGAAACTTATCCACCAAAACGGGGCGCTCAGGAGAGGCTTCCACCGCATCCTGCATGTAGCGCGTGAGTTCAGCATCGGAGTAAACAATCTGCATTGCCCGTCCACCGAGCACAAAGGAAGGTCTTACCAAAACCGGGTATTCCAAGCGTTGGGCTGCAGCCAGCGCTTCCTCCACGTTCGTGGCGATCCCGTTGTCAGGCTGCGGAATATCAAGTTCTCGAAGCATCGCCGCAAAGAGCTCTCGATCCTCAGCGATTTCAATACTCCGCGGCGAAGTTCCGATAATGTTCACGCCGTTCTCTTCCAAGCCGATCGCAAGGTTGAGAGGGGTCTGCCCCCCGAACTGAACAATGGCTCCCCAACACTCCTCTCGCTCATAGATATTCAGGACATCCTCAAGGGTCAAAGGCTCAAAAAATAGCTTATCGCTGGTGTCGTAATCGGTTGAGACCGTCTCCGGATTCGAGTTGATCATGAGCGTCTCGAATCCATCCTCCTTCAAGGCGAAGGCCGCGTGAACGCAGCAGTAGTCGAATTCGATTCCCTGTCCGATTCGATTGGGCCCGCCGCCTAGAATCATCACCTTGCGAGAGTCGGTCTTCACGACCTCATCATCTCCACGGTCGAACGACGAATAATAATAGGGTGTGTATGCTTCGAACTCAGCCGCGCAGGTATCCACCAGCCGATAGCTTGGAACGAGCCCCGTTTCTCGCCGCTGCTCGCGGATCGCACGTTCCTCAACGCCAGTCAGCGTGGCAATCTGCCGGTCAGAAAATCCCAGGTTTTTTGCTCGCTCAAGGAGCTCCGAATCCAATCTGTTTTTTGCGGCATCCATCAAAACGGCCATTGATATACTCGTTTCCCAGGGGGAACGACAAGCTTCTCTTAGAAAACTTCCCGAGACCCTCTCAATGTCAATCCCTACAGGCCCTCGAGAGCAAGGTCGAGTTCCGACCGAGTGTTGTAGAAATGAGGGGCAAAACGGAGGTATTCCGTCCCATCCCGCACTTTTCTCAAAGATGCCCTTACCCGACGCTGCGCCAATCCAGAGAAGATCTCTTGGAGATCCTTGGCGGGATGGGTAAATGCGAGCATTCCTCCCCATTGATTCTCCGGCAAATTGCCTCCGAGCACCTGGTAGCCCTTGCGCTCGATTGCATCGATCAGATAAGCCCTCTTCGTAACCAAATCGGCTCCAATGCGCTCCATGCCCACCCGAGAAAGGAGCCCTAAGGCCGCTTCCAAACCAACGAGGCCCGCGAGATTGGGACTCCCTGCCTCATAGCGCCTGGCTCCAGCCACATATTCCAGCGAATCCTTCGCTACAAAGTCAGGACAAGCCAAATTATGCCAGCCCCAACGCGTCGCCCGCAACCGATCATGCCATTCCTTCCGAACGTAGAGGAATCCCGCTGCCGAGGGGCCGAGCATCCACTTGTGAGAATCCGCCGCCATGAAGTCGACATACTCAAGGGATGCCTGAAAAGCGCCCACAGACTGGATTCCATCCACGCAGAAAGCGATCGCCCGCTCTCTCAAGGCCGATCCAATCTCGTTCAGATCCGGACGAAAGCCCGCCAAGAAGTGACATGAGGCCAGGGCCACGAGTCGGGTCCTTGAATCTGCCACAGCGAGAACATCCTCTACCTCGATTACTCCAAGCTGACTCGGCCGAATGCTGCGCAATTCCACTCCACGATCTCGAAGGGCAAGCCAGGGGTAAACATTGGAAGGATAGTCGTCTTGATAAATAATCACGTTATCGCCCTCGACAAATGGAAATCCAGCAGCGACCACACTCAAAGCGTCACTCGTAGGGCCCACCAGTGCGATTTCGCTACTCGCAACCGATAGAAAAGAAGCTACTCGTTCCCGGGCAGAACCAACCACAGAGCCTGCCGCCGTCTCCTGATCCTCAGACTGACTAGACCGAAGGTAACGCGACATCGCTTCCCCCACACAACGAGGCAGCGGGCAGATGCCGGCGTGAGCAAGGTAGACTTGCTCACCTGCCACAGGAAACTCGGCAACTCGAAGCGCTTCGTCAGAATGAATTTCAGAAAAAAGGTCGCTCACAGATCAAACAACTATCTATCCTGCCCCACCTAGAAATCGGTCGAATCCAAGACCGAATTATAATACCCGCTGTAGAAAGACAGGATCTTGTAGGCGAAATAGATCAGAATCCCAAAGTAGATCAGCTTGGGAAGCCAAGACGCAAACTGGCGGAGTTTGTTGAAGCCCTCATCCTGGTAATGAGTTCGCATGCGGCCCAGATTCTCATCGAGGCGCCCCCCTTTTTCACCCGTCGCATACAAACTCACGAAAGCATCTGGAAACCAACGCGAATCCTCCAGCAATTCACCGGGAGTTCGTCCTCCTTCCATCAGAGCCGAATAAGGTTCGACCTCACGTTGAATTCGAGGAGAGCCACTCGCCGCTGCGGCTAGGCTCCAGGCCTTCGACATATTCGTTCCCGCTGCCAGCAAAGCTTCCAGCGCCAAGCAAAAACGCGATAGTGCCAATGATTTTCGCCCCGCACCCAGCAAGGGCACCATCCCAAAAAGCCTCTCCAAAAGGGACTGAATGACTCTGCCATGGCGACCCTGAGCCAGATAAGCAAGCCCCCCAATCACGAGATACAGCGGAATGAGCACAGCCCCGACTCGGCTGAGGTAAACAGCAACATCACCGGTGAGAAATAAATCAGGGAAAGGCGCTAATAGCACGCCCGCGTGTAAGAGGAGGAGGGGATAGATCAGTTGGTTGATCACCTCCCGAGCCGCCTGAGCCCGCTGTTTGTAGAAGTCCGCCAGGACTCGAAAACAAACATCGAGCCGCCCGCTGCGCTCTCCCGAGTCAAGAAGCGCCAGATCAAAGGCCGGAAGCCATCCACGAATCCCCGAGGCAGCTTCCGCAAAGGTGGCGCCGCCCTCCAAAGCGTCGAGCAATTGCGTGACCGGTTGCCGAAAGACTCGAGAACGTTTGGAACGATTGAAGGACTCGAGACTCTGAACGAGGCTTAATCCAGCCTCAATCAGTGTCCCAAGTTGATGATAAAACTCTGACTGTCTCTCTAACTGCCTCGGTGTGACGATCATAACGAATGGTCACTCAGCAGTTTAGAAGATCAGCCGATCGCGGTGTCTAAAGCTTCTTTAAGAACCGACTTGCTCTTCATCCCCACGTGCTGCTCCTGCACCTGACCGCCTTTGAAGACAAGCAAAGTGGGAATGGACTGAATCCCGTACTGAACCGACAATTGTTGGTCATTGTCGATATTCACCTTACCAATTTTCACCTTGCCATCGTACTCGGTCGCCAGTTCGTCGAGAACCGGGGCAAGCATTTTACACGGGCCACACCATTCAGCCCAGAAATCGACCAAAACGGGGGTGTCAGACTTGATCACTTCCTGATCAAAGTTATCGGACGAAAGATTTACAATATTTTCAGAAGCCATTTTCGCGTAGGTTCGTAATCAGAATCTAAAATCTACCTGGAGCCTGAATAGCCCATTCACCACTACAACAAACCGGCAGCCCACGCAATCACGGGAACCGTAACGTTCTCTCAGAATGGTTGAAGGCCACTCAACTCGCCCTAGCCAGCGAGCAGAAAGAGCTGCACAACAACGGCAATAGACACCACGACAGCTGCAATCGCAAGGCCCTTATCGGCGGCGCTAATACTAGGAGCCGACTTCTTGGCCCGTGGAGCCATCGCAGGTGCAGGGCGCGGAGCTGACGCTGGAGCACCGGCCGGAGCCGCCGCTTTGGGAGCGGGAGGAGCTGCAGCAGGCAATTTCTGCGTGGCGCCAGCGGCAGGTGCTGCCGCCCCTTTGGCACCTCCTGCAGGAGCAGGTGCGGGAATCTTAACCGTGGGAGCAGCCGCAGCGGTTGGCTTTGGGGGAAGATTAATCCGCACGGTCTCTTTCTTCGGTTGCACTTTCGATGCATCCCCTGCCGGTGCAGGAGTCTGGGGTGTCTCGTCAGCCATAGTTTTTCGAAGCTAGTCAGCGTGAATTTCGGTGTCAATCATTATACTCGAACGGTAAGTTGTTTCCCATCAGGGAAGTAACGCTCAACCCAGCCAATTCTTAGCCCCTTTTTCCAACCTGCCCGCCCCGATCAACTCGTCTCTTAGCCAGAATGGCGTAACAAGCAAGGAGCTGAAGAAGCCAGATGGCCAAAAATGGCTTCTCACCCGAGCCCAGCCATCCGAGAGGCTTTCTTCGGTTGGGATCATCTCGGCCAGGCTGATCTCATCTAAAATTCTAGACACCTCGAATTTCACGAGGGGCCCCTGAGCTGCCAGCAAATAGACATTGCAGCCGGATTCGTTTGGACGTATGTTAAAAGTGAACTTCCAAAAGCCCTTAACCCCCTTTTGCGTTATGTATTTCGGCGTGGACTATCATCCGGAGCATTGGGTCTACCCTTATGCTGGAACCCCCGAGAATCCCGAGGAACGTTGGGAGAAAGACGCGGAGCTCATGGTCGCGGCGGGCGTGAATGTCGTCCGTGTTGGCGAATACGTCTGGGGTCTCTGCGAACCCAAGGAAGGAGAATTCGACTTCGCCTGGTTACAGCGGCTCATGGACACCCTAGGGAAGCACGGCATCCAGGTGGTCCTAACCACGCCGACAGCAGCCCCGCCCTTGTGGCTCACGAAAAAACATCCAGAGATCTTACCCATTGATGAGCGAGGCCTGACGCTTCACGAGGGCACCCGCCACGCTGCCTGTTACAATAGCGATCTCTTCTGGGATTACTGCCGAAAAATCGTGACCGCTATGGCGGAAGCCCTCGGCTCGCACAGTCAGCTGATTGCCTGGCAGATCGATTCAGGGGTCGGAGGGCACACCACAGAATTCTCGTTCAATGACGAAACCAAACGAGATTGGCACGCATGGCTGAAAGCAAAGTACGAAAACATCGAACGCCTCAATGAGTGCATGGGCACTCGATTTTGGGGGCAAACCGTGCAGGATTGGGCTGACGTTCCCCTCCCGCGATCGGCTCCGACCGTTCACAATCCGGCCCTTGTACTCGATTGGATGCGTTTCTCTAGCGACACGATTGTGGCATTCATCGGCATGCAATCGCAGCTGCTAAAATCACTCACCCCCAATATCCCCGTCACCACTATGATGCGGGCCTTGTCTCGGCACTATGATCATTTCGACGCTGCCGAACAACTCGACTTCGTCTCGCTGGACAGCTACGCCACCATTAAGTCCAAGGCAGCCGTCAATGCCATGGATATCGATATTCTTCGCTCAATCAAGAAGAACAATATCAAGACACCTGATGGCAGCGACTACGGCTTCTGGGTCATGGAACAGAAGGCCGGCAACGTTAATTGGCAGGACATCAACTCTCTGGTTCGCCCAGGGGTGGTCCGCCTCTTTACCTACCAACTCATCTCGCGAGGCGTCGACGGCGTGCTGTATTTCTTTTGGCGGCAACCCCGCATCGGATCAGAAAAGTTTTACGGCGGCGTCCTCAATCATCAGGGCAAGGGAGACAACCGTACCTATCGGGAAATCAGTCAGATCGGCGAGGAACTGAAGCTTCTTGGCCCCACGATCAAAAATACCAAGGTCGTTGCCGAGGCCTGCATTCTTTACACCCACGACAATGCTTGGACTCTGAAACAGAAAATGCAGCCCAATCGCCACTTCGATCTCTGGGATCATATGCTGCGTTTCTATTCCGCCTTCCACGATCTCAACATCGCGGTGGACTTCGCTCGCCCCACGGACGATCTCTCGAAATACAAACTCGTCATCGCCCCTTCCCTCCAGCAACTCGCATGGGGAGAAGCAGACCTGCTCAAACTCTATGTCCAAAATGGCGGAACGCTGGTTGGCACCTTCAACACGGGCCTGGTTGACGAGCATCACATCGCCCCCGATAACGGCATGCCACTCAACCTTACGGATCTTTTCGGCCTTGAGGTCGTAGAGTTTGATCCCATCCCCCCCGACGAAGAGAACCAACTGAACATGAAAGGAGCCTTCCCAACGAGCCACCTCCATCCGGCTCAGCTCTGGTGCGATATCATCGAACCCAAGGAGTGCGAAGTCTTGGCAACCTACTCGAAGGATTTCTACGCGGGTAAGCCAGCCCTCACGATGAACGAATTCGGCCTGGGCCGCGCGATCTATCTCGGCACCATGAGCCACAGCTATTTCTACCAAGATCTGGCTCAATGGTTGAGACAGCTGAGCTCCCTAAAGGGCTTATTGAAAGTCCCGGAAGGGGTCGAAGTGAGCCTCAGGCAAAACGAGGACACCAAACTCTTTTTCCTCCTGAATCACCAAAATTCGTCGGTTCGCATCCAGTTCTATCGGCCTGTCCACGACTTTCTCACTGGCAATACCTTCCAGGGAGCCTATGATCTCCCTGCCCACGGCGTCCTCGTCATTGATGAACACCCGAACGAAGCCCCCGCAAAGTAAGTCCCAGCGACCCAACCGCCCATCAAGGGGACGGTCGAACATCTTGGCAGCGTGGAGGGGAGTCGATCTGAGTGACGCCGAAGCGCTTCGTCGATACCGCCCCAAAACAGCGGCCAGCCTGACGAAAGGGCTCGTCGAACGCCTCAATCTCTCACAGAAACAGTCGGACACGGAAATTCCCAAGGTCTGGGCCAGCGCCATCGACCCCCGAATCACCGCTCATGCTCAGCCAACCGGACTTCGGAACGGCACCTTATTCGTGACGGTCGACAACAACGTGTGGCTCCACGAAATCATTCGGTATCACAAGCGGGAAATCCTCTCTCGCCTCCAAACCAGCTTCGGCAAACAGAAGATTCAGAAGATCTCGTTCCGCCTCGGCTAATTCGACTTCACCAGCATCTCTTCGCCTTCGCGAGCTGCGTAGACACGCATCTCACTTCCCAGCGAACGAGCCAAAAGACCCGCGGAGGCCGTAGCATCCTCCACCCAGGCGTCATCGTGAGAGGGATCATGATGAAACAACACGAGTTCACTCACTTGGCCGGCTGCGGCGATTCGCACGACATCATCCACACACCCGTGCCCCCAACCGACATGGCGAGGATACTCTGAAGCGTCGTACTGCCCATCCATAATGGCAATGTCCGCGCCCTCAACAAAGTCGACCAAAGCCTGGTTCGGATCTGCAGAGGTTTCTGCCCCACCCTCTTCCGCCAGCCCCTCCAGGTAGCTGACCGGTTCGTTGTCCGGCAAATACACAACCACCCTGCCCTGACACTCAAGGCGATACCCTGTCGAACCTCCGGGATGGTTCAGCCGCATGGTGCTCACCTTGAACGAGCCCAAATCAAAGACCGGATCAGAAAACTCGGTGACTTCGATATCAGCAACCATCTTGTGCATCGGGATCGGAAAGTGAGGGCTCTCCATTTGGTCCGTCAAAACCTGCTCCAGCCCGGCATTCTTTTCTCGAAAACCGTAAATACGAACTCGATTTTGCGGTCGGTAAGCCGGCCCAAAAAACGGCAGACCCTGAATATGGTCCCAATGAGTGTGAGAAATGAGAAGTGAAACAGAAACAGGATTGTCGCCAAATTCACGCAATAGCGAGCCTCCAAGAAGGCGAATTCCGGTTCCGGCATCGAGAATAACCACCTCATTCCCCAGGCGGATCTCCACGCAGGAAGTGTTGCCCCCGTAGCAAGCCGTGAGAGGTCCCGGAGTCGCAATCGAGCCCCGAACACCCCAGAATCGAACCCTTATCGGACCTACGCCATTCAATTCGTCTACCATCTCTATCGTCATCGTCTCACTCGCACAACGTCGAGAACACCCAATAAATCCTGACGGATTTCTCACATTTCCGCCCGGGAATCCCAGTTTTCCTTGAACCTTCGGGACATTGCAAGCCGCAAGCCGCCTTATCAAAAACCTGACACAGCATTAAAGGAGCCACTCACAGAATTGTCGGATGCAAGACTACCGGAAGCTGATAAAGGCCACTCTCGCCCAAATTCACCGATTGCGATCGAAACCCGAACCACCACCATTGTGCGACTTCAAGCTCACCGAACCATACTCCGACACGAAAACGTGCTTTACATTTGAGGGGGCAGGCAGCAGTATCCTAGCAATTGGAGAGGAAAACCCCAACGATCCGGAGACAAAAGAGTTGACTTTTATCTAGAAAAAGTCCTTAATCCGCCTCTGGTGAATGGGAAGGAACGTATTATTTACCAAGAAATGACAATGAAAACTCGAGTTGTAAGTGCTCTCATGGCAGTAGCGGTGGCTTCAATTACTGCCAGCGCGGTCACCGTTGACAAGCAAATCCCTAGCGTTAAGGCCATCCGCGCCATCGCAGCAGAAACCTCAGTCGTCGAACTTCCAGCGAAAGCTGCCAAGATCGTCGCTGAAGCATCCGAAGAGACTCGTGAAAAGGTCGCAGTTCGGACCGTCAGAATCTTTCTCCAGAACCACCACTCTCTAGCACCGAGTCTGGTAGGCGCCATTGCCAACAGCACCCCTGAAGTCGCTCCTGCGGTTGTTGCCGAGGCGATCAGCCTTTTCCCAGAGAGCGCATACAGCATCACCAAGGCAGCTGTTGCTGCCGCGCCGAAGTATGCCATTCAGATTGCATTGCGAGCAGCCGCTTCAAACCGAGCTCAAGCACAAAACATCTCGGCCGGTGTCGAACGAGCAATCCCAGCCCACGCACAGGATTACCGAAACGTTCTCACGGCGATCAGCACTGGAGAGCGAGTGGAATCAGCTGACCTCGCAATCGTGACGGTCAAAGTCAGAATCGGTAGCTCCTCGGAAATTACGCCAGCCGATCTAAATAACCCCGTTCTAAACGTGGGAGGGCAAGGCGCTCAACAGCAGGTCTTTACCGGCGTTCAACAGTCGGTCGTGACCAATCCTGACGGAAGCGTCGAAATCGTCTTCACGATCGATACAGGCAACGAAGAGATTCCAGAAAACTTCCAAGGTCAGGAACAATCTGGTTTCGACATCATCACGCGTGACCTCCTGAAAGGTAACAACGCGTTCGTGCGAGACATCACGATCGAAACCTACATCAACTAAGGTTATTCTTTACTTTTTCAGCCCTGCCTCACGGCAGGGCTTTTTTTTTGTTCAAGTCTATAGCATTCTCGCAGCGAACTAAAATGTCAGCGAAAGGAAAAGTTTCCCAAGCCACGGCACCCTTCTGGGTGATTTTAGGATTGCTATTTCTGGCTCCCCACTATTCTTCCTTCGCCCAAAAAGAGGAAACATCCACGCCGAAGCTTCCACCATCCACGATTAGCACCCGGCTGGAAGCCTTCTCCAGAATCAATCCAGACTTACTTAGTCGTTCCGCGAAGCTTCAGGCCCTCGTATCGGAAACAGCCGCGGCACTGCAGAATGACGCGCGCCTAGTCGATCTGGTGATCCGATTCGGACTTCCTGACCAAAACAACGCTCTTATCGAGATCGCATTGGGCAATCACCCGCAAGAAGTGAAAGACCGTGCCATCGCTTTCATCCTTTCCCATCCCATTGATGACCACACAAAGGAACGTTTAGAAAACTCGCCGAAAGGTCATGATCTTCTCGCTCGCAACGGCTCGGAGCTTGCGCTCGATATCCTATGGCCCGTTCTTCAAAAACCAGGAAACAAGCAAGAAACGCGAAGAAAACTGATCCAGACGCTTTGCTCGAAAAGAAACGCTGCCGTAGCTTTGATCAACAAGATCCAGGACAACCGCAACGCTCTGCCCGCAGAGCTCGTTCAATGGACTAAGCTGTCACTGGCGCAGACTCCATGGAGCACGCTGAGCGAAAACTTGCCAACAGTCGCGTCTGATCTTCAGGCCAACGCAGAATCACGAGCCCTCAACATACAGGCACTCGTCGGCAAAACAGGAGATGCAGAATCCGGACGCGCAATCTTTCTCGCTCCTGAGAATACGTGCACTAGCTGCCACACCGTCAATGACAAGGGATCTGACTTCGGTCCCGGTCTTTCCGAGATCGGAAAGAAACTTGGAAAAGACGCCCTCTTTGATGCGATTTTGAATCCTAGTGCGGGAATATCCTTCGACTATGAAGGTTGGAATATCACTCTTAACTCAGGAGACGAAATCACCGGTATTGTGCTTAGCCGAACCGAGACGCATTGGACGGTGAAGAACCTGCTGGGCCAGATTCAAGAGATTCCATTGGAAGACATTTTCGAAAAGCAAAAAATGTCGACCTCTCTCATGCCCGCAGGACTCGGGGAATTGCTGGGACCTGAGAAACTCGTGGACCTTGTCGCCTACCTGAGCACGCTCGGCAAATAAGCCTCTCGCCTATTCCTCTACCGCTTTCGTGTATTCTTCGACAGCCAGCTCCCAGTCCTGGCTGATGTGGACAAGCTCGGCTTTCTTGCGACTCTCTTCCTGTCGGAGTGCCTTGGCCGCTTCTGGATCCTTGTAGATCTTCGAATCCGCTAACTTTTCGCCGAGCTCCGCCAACCGGTCTTCAATTTCGATAATCTGTTTCTCGAACTTCTCGACCTTCGACTGCTTTGCTTTGAGAACTTTAGAGCGCTTTTGCCGTTCCTGGGCTTCGATTCGCCGGCGCTCTTTCGAGGACATCGAGCTCCCAGTTTCCACTCGGCTCTGCGAAGCGGGTTCCACCTTCTGAGGCTTCGCCTGTTCGGCATCAGCCGCGGACTTCTCGACGTAATAATCATAGTCCCCGTGGTAGTGTCGTAAGTCGCCATCTTCAACATGCACGACGTGCTCCGCAAGGGACCGCAGGAAATGGACATCATGACTCACAAAAATGAGAGTTCCCTCATACTGCCGAAGCGCGAAAACAAGCGCCTCCACACTATCAATGTCCAAATGCGTCGTTGGCTCATCCATCAACAACAGGTTGGGAGGCGACAGTAAGAGCTTCACCAAGGCGAGGCGGCTCTTCTCCCCCCCACTCAGCACCTTGACCTGTTTAAATACATCGTCCCCACGAAACATGAAACAACCCAGAACACTTCGAGCATAGGTTTCTGTCACCGCCTTAGCCGAGCGGAGGGCTTCACTCATAACCGTGCTATTTTCATCAAGGGTTTCAACCCGGTGCTGCGAGAAATATCCTAAGTCCACATTCGGACCGATGTTTCGCTCACCCGATTGAACAGCCTCAACGCCCGCCAGAAGTTTGAGCAGGGTTGTCTTCCCGGCTCCATTGGGTCCCACGAGTCCCAATCGCTGACCTCTTTCCACCTCAAATTCTAGTCCCTGATACACCTTCAGAGCACCATAAGCATGTGAAACATTCTTGAGGTTGATGACGCGTAGGCCACTCCGCTTCGGTTGTGGGAAAGCGAAGCTGATTGACTTTTCCTCAGCCTTCGGCGCTTTGAGCTTCTCCATGCGCTCCACCTGCTTGAGCTTGCTTTGGGCCTGCTTCGCCTTAGTGCTCTTAGCTCGGAACCGATTCACAAAAAGCATCAAGCGATCGATCTCCTTCTGCTGATTCACATAGGCCGCCATGGCCTGCTCTTCCTCAGCCTCCTTCGTCACCAGAAATTCATCGTAGTTCCCTCGATAGCGCTTCAGCTGGCTTTGTTCCACGTCCACGATTGAGTCCACGACGCAGTTCAAGAATTCACGATCATGCGAAATAAGAAAGATCGCTCCCCGATACTTTGCCAGGTGCTCCTGCAACCATCGCAGAGAAGGAAGATCCAAGTGGTTTGTAGGCTCATCTAGCATCAGCAAGTCAGGCTCTTGCACTAGCAACCGGGCCAAATGAGCCCGCATAATCCAGCCACCACTGAGTTCACTCGCAGGCCGAGACAAATCCGATTCCTTGAAGCCTAAACCGACCAGTACTTTGGCTGCCGTCGCTTCCATCCGATACCCATCGAGTTCTTGGAAGCGCTGATGACAATCCTCGATGGAAAGCCCAACACTTTCGGCCTTAACGCTTTCCGCAACGACAATTCGCCGCAAAGTCTTGTGCTCCTCAGTGACAGCAGTCGCCAACTCGATGACACTCTCATCAGCCACATCAGCCATTTCCTGAGGCAGATAGCCGAGAACACTCCCCTTTTGAAACTGAACCGTTCCTGAGTCAGGCTCCACTCGGTTCAAGACCATCTTTAAAAGGGTGCTTTTCCCCGCTCCATTCGGTCCCACCAACCCAATTCGATCTCCCTTGTTAACCTGCAGAGAGGCGTCCGAAAGCAGTTCTTTCGGGCCATAGGCCTTACTGATTCCAGATATCGTCAACATAAAGAAGCAGGAGTCTGCGATGAGACATGAGGGCGAGCAAGCGTCCAGAGCAGAAAATTTGCCTGCCGTCAGATCGGTCCCCGGTCCAACCACATCGGAATCGCTTTCTGCCTTGCCCAGATTCAATGTTGAAGCCATCTGAGGGCCGAGTATAGTCGCGCCACAGCTAGTCCGGTCTGTCGCTGCGCCCAAAGGCTGAAGCGAATCGATGACTAAGCCAGCAGGCAGAAGAAGCTCCGTGAGTGGAGATAATTTCCGACAGCTTTCAGGTAACGACAACGTGAGTAAGCAACGCACAGAATTCATTCCGCTATTCACCTGCATTGCCGGCCTCTTCCTTGTTGCAGCCTCTACAGGTTGTTCATTGAAAAAGATGGCAGCCAATCAGGTCGGAAACGCGCTCGCTGGAAGTGGCACGACCTTCGCGTCGGACAACGATCCAGAGCTCGTGCGTGACGCGATCCCATTCACGCTCAAACTGGTCGAGTCCGTCCTGGCAGAAACCCCCGACCACAAACGCCTCCGAACGGCCGCGGCCGCCTACTTTACTCAATATGCCTACGGTTTCATTCAACTGGAGGCAGACTACATCGAAGCCGAAGACTATGAGGCAGCCGAAGCGATGCGGCAGCGAGCTAAAAAACTATTCCTCCGAGGACGCAACCACGGGCTTCAGCGTCTAGAGCAGGAAATCCTCAACTTTCCAGATTTACTCCAAACCAGTCCCAAGGAGGCCGTTGCTCAGATCGATTCCGACCTGACCGAAACCCTTTACTGGACCGCTGCGGCATGGGGATCGGCCATCACGCTGGGTAAAGACGATCCGTACCTCATCGCAGAGGTTCCGCAGATGGAAGCGCTCATTGATCGCGCCCTGGCCCTTGACCCAGATTGGAACGATGGAGCCATTCACAGTTTTCTCATCACTTATGAAATGAGCCGTCAACTGGAGGGGCAAGATCCTGAGACAGAGTCACGAAAACATTTCGAAGCCGCCTTGAAGGCGAGCAAAGGCAAACAGCTTTCCCCTTACGTCTCCCTAGCTGAGGCTGTTTGCGTCCAAACACAGGAAGCCGAGGAATTTCAGAATCTCCTAAATCAAGCACTCGCCATAAGTATTGATGAATATCCTGAGTTTCAGTTAGTCAATTTATTGATGAAGAAAAGGGCTGAGTGGCTCTTGTCACAGATGGATGAACTGTTCTTACTGGATGAAGGATTCGATTTCGATGAATAAGCCAAAGCCACACCCCAAGTTTTTCCGAGGATTCCACCTCGTCTTGACCCTTGTCGCCGTCGGTCTTTTCTCATACCCAACGAATGCTTCGGCCGCCCAACGCGTTCGTCTCGGCACTCTCGCCCCCAAAGGATCGTCTTACTTCAACGAGCTCAACAAAATGGGCCGAGAGTGGACCAAGCAGAGTCAGGGAAAAGTTTCCCTCACGATTTATCCTGATGGTCGGATGGGAGGCGAGTCCCAGATGGTCAGGCGTATGCGCGTCGGGCAACTCCAAGCCGGCTTCCTTTCCGTCGTGGGCCTCTCCGAAATTGAGCCCGCTGTGGCCGGTCTCCAGGACCTTCCACTCATGTTCGATAGCCTGGAGGAGGTAGACCACATCGGAAAGAAACTCCAACCCATCCTTTCCGAAAAGCTGGAAAAGAAAGGATTCAAAGTGCTTTTCTGGGTCAACGCCGGCTGGGTTCATTTCTTTTCAAAATCTCGCGTCGAAACTCCCGATGACTTGCGAAAGCTAAAAGTCTTCACCTGGGCGGGAACTCCAGAAGTTGTGGACATTTACAAAGGGGCAGGCTTTACCCCCGTCCCACTGGAAACCAAGGACATACTTCCCGGCCTTCAAACAGGCCTCATCAGCGCCGTTCCCCTTCCGCCCCTCATGGCCAACGCGAGCCAGGTGGACCGCAAAGCACCTTACATGCTCGACCTGAATTGGGCGCCACTCGTTGGAGCGACGGTCATCACCACGAAAACTTGGAACCGACTCAAACCTGCCACCCAAGCCACGGTGCTCAAGGTTGCCAAAGAGAAGGGCCGAATCATTCAGCAAATCGGCCGCTCAGAAGCTGAAAAGTCTATCGACGCAATGAAGAAGCGGGGGCTCAAAGTCCAATCAATCTCCCCAGAGCAGAAAGCCCTCTGGACTGCTGCAGCCGAGAAGGCTTATCCCGAGATCAAGGGCAAGCTCGTCCCAGCTGACATCTTCGACAAGGTAAAGGGCTGGATTGAAGAGTACCGTCAATAATGACTGAGGCCCCCACACCCTCCGTCGAAATCCCTGAAAAACGGCGTTTCCTTCAGCAGGGAGCACGGTGGCTCTCTCACTTCGAGACCGGGCTTCTGACCTGCGCACTTTTGCTCCTGATTTCGATCCCGCTCCTCGAGCGCGTACTCCGGGAATTCGCCGATACCGGCATTTCAGGGGCATCCGAATTCGTTCAGCATCTCTCACTCGTCGTGGCTATGCTTGGAGGCGCCCTCGCAGCCAGAGACGATCGGCTCTTGGCAATCTCAACCCTCTCTCAAGTCGTTTCTGAGAAATGGAAGAGCTACATCAAACTCGTTTCCCACTCGGTTGCCTTCGCGATTACCGTCTACCTCGGTATCTCAAGCATCGAACTCATCACTACTGAGAAAGAGGCCGAAAGTCTCATTGCCTACGGCATCAAAATATGGGCGATCCAGCTCGTTATTCCCATAGGCTTTGCGGCTATCGCAGCTCGGATTCTCTGGAACACCGGGGACACTCTATGGTTTCGCCTCGGCGCCCTGGCCGGAGGATTGGTCTTGTTGGGCCTCACCTGGAAAGCGCCTTTCGCACCCAGCAGTTTTTGGCTCCCCGGACTCATCGCCATCGCCATCGCAACGCTACTGGGAGCCCCCATATTCACCGCCCTCGGGGGGGCCTCGCTGCTGTTCTTTTGGACCGAGGAGCTCCCCATCTCAATCGTTGCCGTCAGCCAGTATTCCCTGGTGATCGAACCGATGGTTCCTACCATTCCGCTCTTCACCTTGGCTGGTTTCATCCTGGCCGAAAGCCGTGCATCGGATCGTTTAGTTGCTGTTTTTCAGAGTCTCGTTGGACAGTTCCGGATGGGCCCTCCCCTCATAACCGTGCTTGTGTGCGCCTTTTTCACCACCTTCACAGGGGGATCCGGGGTCACCATTCTGGCTCTTGGACCGCTCCTCATGCCACTCCTTCTGGCCGCAAAATGCCCTGAACGTCAATCCCTTGGACTCCTGACCGGAGCGGGCTCTCTGGGCATTCTATTCCCACCGGCTCTGCCCGTAATCCTCTACTTCATCGTCGCCAACGCGAACGGCGACGGAACCCTCCAATTGGAGCAATTGTTCCTCGGAGGACTGATCCCTGGAGTGATGATGCTGGGAATTCTTGCCTTTTGGGGCGCCCGCCAAATTCCCAAGGCCAGCGTCTCCGAACAAAGCTTTTCGGCGTCCTCTGCTTGGAAAGCCATCTGGGAAGCTAAGTGGGAACTTCTCCTTCCAGTGGTGGCCCTCGTCGCTCTTTTCTCCGGACTTTTTAGCACACCCGTGGCAGCCGCAGCCGTCACGGCATTTTACGCGTTGGTAGTGGAAACAGTGATCCATCGAGATCTTCATCTCTTGAGAGATATTCCCAAGGTGTTCGCCAAGTGTGGACTCCTCGTTGGCGGAGTCTTACTGATTCTCGGTATGGCTTTCGGTTTCACCAATGTTCTCATCGACGCGCAGATCCCGGACAGAGCAATGGAATGGGTTACGGCAAACATTGAATCGAAATGGCTTTTTCTCCTCGCCCTCAACGTCCTCCTCATCCTGGTGGGCTGTCTTATGGATATTTACTCAGCAATTGTCGTTGTCGTCCCCTTGCTGATTCCCCTGGGGGCGGCGTTCGGCATCGACCCGGTGCATCTGGCAATCCTATTCCTGGTCAATTTGGAGTTGGGCTACCTCACGCCTCCGGTTGGCATGAATCTTTTCCTCGCAGCCTACCGCTTTGACAAACCCATTCTTCACGTCGCCCGCGCGGCTCTCCCCGTTCTGCTTCTATTCTTGATCAGCGCTCTTATCGTCACGTTCTTCCCCCCAATCACAACCTTTCTGCCAAGTTTGCTGGAATAAAACGGCTCCGGCCTTTTCACACGAGTAACCAGAACGCAATTCAACTGTCACCCATCCAGTGCAAGTTTCGCCCCCTCTAAAACAGATTGATCCATCTGTGTTCCATGATTACGACTACCCGATATATCTGTGACTTGGCTCGAAGCGAGACCGACGTCGAGGCCGCTCAAAGGCTACGCTTCGAGGTTTTCAACCTGGAGATGGACGAGGGATTGGACCACTCCTACCTTTCAAATCTTGATCGAGATCGATTTGACCAGGTCTGCGAACACTTGATCGTTCGCGACACTCAAACCGGGGAGGTCGTGGGCACCTATCGGTTCCAAACAGGCGAAACAGCTCAAGAACACTATGGTTACTACAGCGAGCAAGAATTTGATCTTTCGAGCTTCGAGTCCCACCGCGCTCTGACCCTGGAATTGGGACGGGCCTGTATCCATCGAGACCACCGGAACCTTTCTGTTCTCAATCTCTTGTGGCGCGAGATCGCGCACTACGCGAAAGCAAATGGCCTTCGCTACTTGATCGGCTGTAGTTCTCTCACCTCACAAGATCCGGATTATGGATTAGCCGCTTTTGACTACCTTCGGCTGAAGAACCACGTGATCGAAGCAAGTCTCCAAACGCCTCCGAAAAGGGATTATCTTTGCCGCCCTAACCACGAAGCCGCCGCCCTCGACGATCGACTTGTCAAGATTCCTAGACTCCTCAACGCCTATCTTCTCCTTGGAGCAAAAATCGGTGGGCCACCCGCCATAGATCGCGAATTCAAAACAATCGATTTCCTCACGATTCTTGATCTCAACACGCTCCCCATCAAAGTATGGAAGCGGTTCCTAGCCTAAAACGGCTATCCCTGGCTACCGGGAGCCTGTTCCAAGGCACGCTGAATCTCTAAGTAACGCTCCCGATCACCCGGAAGCAAATAAGCCTGATCCACGCGATCTCGATAGACGGCTGCCTCATCGAAGTTTCCTCGCAGAAACTCGATTTCAAGCCACGCTAGGTAGTAGCCATGCTTGAGGGGTTGGATCAGAGGTTTTTCATTCACAGAAGACAAGAGCGTTGCCGCCTCTTCAACCCGTTGATTCAGCAGCAGGGAATGAGCGTGGTTAATCACGCCGGAGGGATTGCCCTGATCTTGATTCATCGCCCGAAAGGTCAGACTAATGGCTTGGTCCGGCCGGATCCGCAGACTTAACAACATCGCCGCAAAGTTGTTCTGCGCTGCAAAATCGTTCGGCCGCAAGCGATAAATGTTCTCCGTCGCTGCGAGGAGATCTCTCGACGATGCTAGCTTGTTACCCGCCGTAAACAGGAGCTCCCAATACACGATCATATCGCGATAGCGATCCTGCACATCGACGAGCACATCACGGGCTTCTTCGAAGAATTCCCATTCGATCAGCTTCGAGGCAATATGCAGTCCGACGCGACTCCCTACAAGTGAGTGCTGTTTAATTGAGCGGAAAGCAGCCTGTCCGGCAGCCGGTCTTCCCCGTTCCATTTCGGCCCGGCCTTCCAGGTAGAAACTGTAGGCAGCCAGGTGCTCCTGCCCCCCGACTTCATCTCGCATTCGAACCGCCATAAAGAACAAATCGTCCCATCGCTCCTCCGCAATCAGGATCTCAGCTTGCGTGTACCAAACGCCTTCATAGGACGCATAGTCCGTCGCATAACGCTGTAGGAATCGAAAAGCGAGGTCCCGCAAACCTAACTGAATATAAATCTCTGCAAATTGCGTCGCCTCGGAAGCGGATCGAGGTGGAATTGGATAACGAGTCGCCAATTCAATCGCCTCATCCTGTCGATCCAGCTCTCCCAAGAGCTTCCAGTAGTTGATGTGAAACGGTGAGCGATCGAGGTTCCGACTCTCAAGGAAGGCCAAGGAATCTCGGTAGCCATCGGCGTCCAAGCGAGTGAAGCTTACAAAAAGGTTTAAGCGGTGGGCCAAGTCCTGGTTCTCTCCACCTTGCATGGTCTCATGAAGTTGAGCGAGATTCTCTCCCACCTCGGAAGGCTCTCCCCACCCAGCCAAGTAAGCGACATGAAATAGCCGCATTTCTGGATCCATGATAACCGTCTCATCAAGCTCCTCCCATTGCTGCGCAAACTCTCCAATCCGACCTTGTAGAAACAAGGCCCGAATCCGCGCCTGTTTCAAACGAGGTGACAGGGGACCTTCGTACCGAGCCAATAGTTCGAGTGTTTGTCCTTCAAACTCGTAGTGACTGAAAGTCTGAGTAACCGCCTCAAGATCCACTCGATTCGTTTGATTGATTCTCAGCAACCAGTAGGCATTTTGAATCGCTGATCGATGGAACTGCCGGCGTTGATCAACATCCACTAGCAGGCGCAAGAATTCGCGGCATTTCTCGACGCTCATGGGATCGTTCGCGATCGCACTTCGCCAGGCATGAACCGCCTTTTCGTGCTCTCCTACTGCTCTCGCACTCTTGGCTGAGCGATACAGAGCCCAAGACTGTAATTTATCCAGTAGACTGACCTTGATCTCCGGAGAAAAATCGTCGGGCGTGACTCTCCACAACTTGCCAACGGAGAGGGGAACTCCAATGACGAGCCCCACTACGAGAACGAAAAAGACTCGTAGCCAAGGACTGAAATACAAAAGCCGTAACAGGGGAATTTCCCTGTCGACGACAAACTGATATAGATCATCCCGACTCGGTATGCGCATGTCTATCGGAGAACAGCCAATTCAATAGTCATCAGCCCCATTCAAACAAGCCCCCACCAAGACGGCAAGAGTTCGCGGTAAATAGGTTCTTGATAACGTCGATCGATGAGCACCACGGATCCTCGATCACGCTCACTTCGTATCAACCGTCCGGCAGCCTGCAAGACCCGGTTCATTCCCGGAACCAAGTAAGCCACCTCGAAGCCCTTATCAAGTTTCTCGTCAAAATGAGACGCGACCAAATCCCGTTCGCGAGAAATCATGGGGTACCCCACCCCGACGACAATGACCCCCTTCAAACAGTTCTCGGGCAGGTCCACTCCTTCCCCAAAGAGACCTCCCAACACCGCAAACGTGACGACTGTTTCGCATGTCGAACTTGCGAGGTTTCGGAGTAGCGCATCCCTTTCCCGGTCGTTCATACCCGGAGCCTGCCAAACCCACTCGGACACTCCGAGACTACCATTCGATCCATCTTTCGCCTCCACCCTAAACCGTCGCAACGGTTCCGATTTTTCAGCCTCTCTTGCAGGTCCGATAGGTTCGGCTCCAAGCACTTTATAGCCATCTGACACATATCGATTCCGAACCGCCGCCATCACGTCTCGCAGATAGTCATATGAGGAAAAAAACACGAGAAAACTTCCCGACTCACGGGCAACCGCTCGAAGAATCGCCTCCACGAGAGCTCCCTCGCTAAACTTCCGATTCTTGAGCCGCGTATCGACACGCGCTTCGATTTCCACTCGGAGATTCTTTCGATCGAAGGGACTCTGAAGAGACAGGTAGGGATCCGTCGAATCTCCGCCCAAGAGTTGACGAAAAAGAGGCACGGGACTCATCGTTCCGGAGAAACATATGCTAGCGTGAAACTCATCCAAAGACTCCCGCAACAAAGAGGACGGATCCACACAAAAGAGCTTTACTGCAGGGCTTTTCCCCTGTTCAAGGTAGAATCGAAAAAGGGAGCTATCGTGCTCAGAAAGCCTTAAAAAACGCAGCACCTCAAAGTAAAATTCGAGGAGGCGGTCGTTAAACCCGGCATCGACTCCTGCGGCGAGCCACGTCTCGAGTTCTGTCACGACGTGTGAGAGGGTTTCAGTCACTTCCTTCGGCATACCCACTTCAACTCCCCCCTGCCTCCAAGTGGATTCATCACGGGCAGCAACACCGTCGCTTGAGGAGGGGAGCTCGCCAAAAAGCATCGCCTGCCCATCCTGGTCGTGAGGCTTGCGCGATTCCACTTCATTGGTGAACAGACTTTGAAACACGGCTAAGCAACGACGAAGCGATCCCGAACGCCGGCCTATCTCACGCCTCAATTCGGCTGCCTCTCGATATTCTAAGCGGGCTGAATACATCGCTCGACCACGTTCCACCAGGTTGTGGCACTCGTCTATCAATGCTACGAAGCGACCAGGACTCGGACTGAACGCACGCTGGAGCGTCGACTGAGAATCAAAGATGTAGTGGTAGTCACAAATCACCACATCGACAAAAGGACTGACGTCCAAAGCCAGTTCGAACGGGCACACCTTGTAGACATCCCCAATCCGGGCCAACACGTCGTAGTCGAGCGCCTCATGTTTCAAGGCTTCGCGCATCGCCTCCTTCTGATTCCGATAATAATCGTTCGCCAAGGGACATGTGCTGGGATCACATGGTTGCCCACCCCTTACACACGTGCTTGTTTTCGATCTTAGATTTAGACTCCTCAATCGAGCCCCCTGACCCCGAAGAATCTCAAGTGCTTTCGTGGCGGCTTCCTTACCCGTGTTTTTGGCACTAAGAAAAAATATGCGATCCACCTTACCGCCCGGAAAGGCCTGGCTCGCGGGATACAGAACCCCCATCGTCTTGCCCAATCCCGTTGCGGCCTCAAGAAAGAGACGCTGTCCGTTAGCAATCGCGGATTCCACCCCGTCAATAATGTCCTCCTGTCCCTGTCGGAGTGGCTGCAGCGGAAACTCCATCCCGAACAAACTCTGATCCCGCACCCGGCACCACTCAAAATACTCGCTTAGCCATTCACCGTAGCATTTCAGCGTTTCATCCAGAAAACGATCCAAGACCGAGCGTTCTTCCGTCTGCTCAAAGACTTTCACGGACCGTGAATCCAAATTGAAGTACGTCAGAACAGTTTCGACCGCCGGCAAGCGTCGCTTCTTCGCCAGGACAGCCGCATAGAAGCGCAACTGGGCCTGATGTAACGAATCCGCCCGACCATCCCACAACCGCGTGACCGTCTTGATCTCCTCTACCACGAGTGGCTCCCTCCCTTCATAAACCCCATCGACGCGGCCATAGACCCTCAAGCGAAAACCGTCAAAGCGTTGATGGTATTTGATTGAGACCTCGGCGACATAATCCGCCGGCCGCTTGCGCTGTAACTCTTGATGCCCACGGGTCCCCCTCAAAGCTCGATTCGGCAAGCCTCCTTCACTCGATCGCCTCAATCCCCCTTGACACCAGACAAAGCTGACCAATTCTCTGACAGAGATTGCGACCGTCCGCAGGCTTCCTTCACCGGAGTCCGTTCTAACCGGATCCAAGCTCATCCCTTCCCCGCCCAATTCCTCGTCAGTCGTCACAACGAGATGCCGTCTTCGGATAGATTTCCCTGAGTTGCGGTGTATAATCCTCTCGGGTTATGCTCTCCCTTTCGGAAGTCACCGACACCCAGTTCATTGATGAATACTGCTGAATCAGAATCCATTTCGACTCGAAAACGCTATCTCAAGTGGGTATTGATCATCGGAGCCGTCATTCTCGTCTTTGCCGCCCTACCTCAGCTCTCATCTCCGCCACCAAGTGTTCATCTGCCCACAGATCTCAACACACTCGAGCCCCAGCTAAAAGCCTACATCGAAGAACGCGCTAAGTGGGTGGAGGAATCCCCCAAGGAAAGTTACCGTCACGCCACTCTAGGAACCGTCTACGCCGTCAATGGACTCTGGAATGAGGCACTCCTTCAGTTTGACAACGCGGCAACTCTAGACCCCGATCAACCCCTCGCTCTTCTCTACCATGCCGTTGCCCTACAGGAAACAGGCGAACTCGAGCAATCCATCCAGCAGTTAAAACTCGTATGTCGCCGCTTTCCCATGTTTCCACAAGGCTTCTCACGCCTCGCTCAAGCACAACTTAAAGTGGGGGAAATCTCTGAAGCGCAAAAAGCGTTCGACCGCTTGACCTTTATCGCTCCTCAAGAATGGCGAGGGCACACTGGCTTAGCCGATTGTCTCCTGCGACAAGAACAGCCCACCGAAGCACTAAAGCATCTCCAAAAATCGATCGAAATCGCTCCCCACATTGGAATCACTCGCCATTTACTCGGTCTCGCATATCAACGCACGGGGCGCCCTGAGGCAGCGGAACCGGAACTCGCAGCCGGGGCGGGCTCTGTCTACTATCCAATGCAGGACGCATGGTCTGCTACGGCTCCCCAACACTTTCGCCGATTGCAGGATCAATTCTCTGTTGCAAACGACTACATCAATGCCGGCCAACCCGATCAAGCTCTCCCCGTGCTACTGCAAGCCGCTGAGTGGCACCCCGAAAACATCTCACTTCTCACCAACCTAGCCCGCGCCTACCTTGGCGTGGGCGATCTGAATCAAGCCCAACAAACACTCACCAAACTTCTGTCCATCGAGCCCAAAAACCTATCCGGACTCGTCATGGCTTCAGAGGTTGAATTGAACCGGGGCGATACTGAAAAAGCAGAACAATTCGCAAAACAGACGGTCGAGCTCGATCCAAATTGGCCTCCCGGCCACATCGCCACAGCCAACGTCCTCCTTCAAACCGGACGCCCTAAGGAGGGTTATCAAGCCTACCAAAAGGCCTTCGAACTGGATCCACAAAATCCAGTGCTCGCAATGGAACTAGGTGATGTTGAAATTCGTATTCTAAATCGACCAAATGAAGCCCTCTCCACCTTTCAAAAGGCTCTTGAGATCAACCCCAATTTATTCGCCATTCAAATTCGCGTCGTCGATGCCCACATCAGACTCGGAAACGCCAACGAAGCATCCGCGAGCCTCAAGCGAGCCCGCACCTTATCGCCCCAAGACCCCGTGCTTCAAGTCCTCCAACAACGAATCGATGCACTGGGACAGAACTAGAGACCACGCCATCTCCTTCCCCCACTGCACGATGCCAGCTCCTTTTCTAAAACTCCTCGTAAAGGGCAATGCTCTAATTCGACTGAGCCTTGAAGGTCTCCTCCTGGCAGTCTTGATAACCGCATGTAGTCAAGCGCCCGTCAAGGAGACTCAAGATTCAACACCACAACCCATTCAAAAGGTAACACCTTGGTTCGCTGCCGCGGCGAAGGAATCCAATCTCGATTTCACTCACGCTTCCGGACACCGGGAGGAATTTCTCTTCCCAGAGATCATGTGCGGCGGGGTCGCTTGTCTAGACTACGACCAGGACGGTTGGTTCGATCTCTACTTTGTCCAAGGTGGCAACCTGAAAGATTCAAGTTCTCCACCTCTCACCAATCAACTCTACCGCAATCTCGGCAATGGCCGCTTCGAGAACGTCTCCACCACGTCCTTAACCAATCACGATGGCTACGGGATGGGGGCCGTGTGCGCCGACTTTGACAACGACGGGCTGACCGACATCTACGTCACGAACGTGGGCAAGAATGTCCTTTACCGCAATCTCGGCAACGGGACCTTTGAAGATGTTTCCCAGCACGCCGGCGTCGATCACGACGCTTGGGGAGCCAGCGCCTCCTTTCTGGACTATGACCGCGATGGCGACCTCGATCTCTTTGTCGTCAACTACATCCGCTGGTCACTTGACACAGAGACGACTTGCTACTCACGCGGCGGCAAACCCGACTACTGTTCTCCCTTGAGCTACAAGGCTCCAGCCAAGGACGTCCTGTTCCAGAACAACGGGGACGGAACCTTTCGCAACGTCACAGCCGAGGCAGGCGTTGATCAGGCTTTTGGCAACGGGCTCGGGGTCGCCTGCGCAGACTTTGACGGAGATACTTGGGTAGATATCTTTGTCGCCAACGATGCCACCCCCAACCAGCTTTGGATCAATCAGAAAGATGGCACCTTCAAGAACGAAGCCCTGATTCGCGGCTGCGCGGTCAACGGCATGGGACTCAATGAGGCCGGGATGGGCGTTGGTCTATCAGACCTTAACCAAGACGGTTCGTGGGATCTCTTCGTCACTCATCTCGAAAGCGAGTCCAACACGCTCTACCTCAACACCAACGGATACTTTCGAGACGAAGTAAAAAAGGGAGGCCCCGGAGTGATGAGCTGGCCGTTCACAGGCTTTGGCATTGTCTTCGGTGACTTCAACAACGATGCCCAGCTCGACACCTTCGTTGCCAACGGACGCGTGAAGTATGGCCCTAAAACCCACAACCCCGACGACCGCTTCGCTGAGCCCAACCACCTCTTGAAAGGCAGCGGAGAAGGGCGTTTCGAGGACATCACGCCGGCAATCACCATCCCCCCTCGCCCTGCCAGAACCAGTCGCGCCAGTATTCAGGTCGACCTAAACAACGATGGTTCTCTAGACCTCGTAACGGTCAACCGTGATCACACAGCCGAAGTCCTGATCAACCAGCATCCCGAACCAAGCCACCATTGGATTCGCTTCCGGCTCCTCAATATATACGGCTCCGATCCCATTGGGACGACCCTGGAAGCCAAGACTGAAAGCGGAGTTTTTCGTCGACTGCTCCAACCTGGTCTTGGCTATTGCTCCAGTCAGGATCCGAGACTGCACTTTGGCCTAGGACCAGCAAGTGAAGTCAGCGAAGTGAAGATTACCTGGCCAGATGGGCGCACAAGTCACCATGGCCCTTTTTCCGCGGATACCGAACACGAAATCATTCAGCCCGACTAGCTAGGCGGATTTTGCACTGAAGGCATCCGCCTCCTGGCGCACCCGAACCAGTGCCTCAACCAGCGACGCCCAATCGTCCCGACTTGTCTCGGGCCCACTGCTGAATCGTAGGACCCGACTTGCTTCATCCGGCGAACAGCCCATCGCTTCAAGCACATGTGATGGCTGCTCTTTTCCGCTCGAGCAGGCGGATCCCGTTGAAACTGCAACCCCTAAACGATCCAACTTGACCACCCACCGAAAACGACAGTCACACTCCGGCATCACCACCGCAATGGTGTTCCACAATCGCTCTTCACCGGCGCCGAGCGCAATCGTACCTGGCAGCTTCTCGAGGATCTCGCCTTCAACCGCCGCCCGCATCGCACACTGCTCCTTCAGCCAGCTTGACTCGACAAACCGTGACTGCCGTTCCTCGAGGGCTGCAAGCATTGATATTACTCCGGCAAGGTTCTCCGTTCCGGCTCGCCGCGATCTCTCCTGAGGACCACCAACGACTAGCGGATTCAAGCCCCCCTTTGACGGAACCTTCAAAAAGCCTACCCCTTTTGGCCCACCAAACTTGTGAGCGCACCCCATCGTCCAATCACAACTCCCCAAACCACTCGCGTCGTACTTCCCAAGCCACTGCGCCGCATCACAAAAGAACGGAATCGACTCATTTGCACACCAATCGCGAATGGCTGCCCAAGGCTGCATGACGCCCGTTTCATTATTCGCCGCCATGCAAACGACTAAGGCTGGTCGTTTCTCCTTCAGCCAAGAGGGGAAAACATCCCATTCCACGACACCCCCCGCTGTAACCGGAATCAACCGAACACGATCTCCTAAGAAACCTTTCGCCGCAGCCAACACGCACGGATGCTCAATCGCAGAAACCCAAACCTCCTCATCGGCCTCGAGCACCGATGCGTAATGATGGAACACCATGTTACTGGCCTCCGTGGCTCCACTCGTCCAGACGAGATCAAGAGGAGATCCGCCGATTATGGAAGCCAGACTTTCGCGCCGCTCCTCCATAGCTCGGTCCGCCCGGCTCCCTAAGCGGTGCGGACTGGAGGGATTTCCCGGGAATTGTTCCGAGGCTTCCA
This sequence comes from uncultured Verrucomicrobiota bacterium, assembly GCA_964342405.1. Classification (GTDB taxonomy): domain Bacteria; phylum Verrucomicrobiota; class Verrucomicrobiia; order Limisphaerales; family AAA164-E04; genus UBA2970. The sequence continues at coordinate 82,592 of CAYFGX010000008.1, forward strand.
ACCAAGCTTCTTTAGCAGCAAAGCTCAACGGGGTCGTTGCGTTGTGATCAAGATACAGCATGTACAAGTGGCGACTCGCGCAAATCATGGCCTGCTACCCATTCGGCCGACAAACACTTTCTCAACACCCAGTTCGACTCTCAGCAAAAGGTAGAGCCAGAGCTCAAGCGGAAACGACAGGTTTAAGTTATTTATTGAAAAACAATAAATTCACTTGCCAGAGCTTTCTGGCTGGTATTTATTGTTTATCAATAAATCGTTATGAACAATCGATTCGCTCAACTCCCAAAATACTTACAGTGGGTCTTCACCGCGGGTGAGGTCTTCGTCATCATTGGAATGCTGGCTGCCTGCGCACTGCTGACCTTCGGGGGCAAGAAACTGTTGGCCGCAGGAAACAGCGACGGCCCAATTGATGTCTCACTAGATATCGGCGAGATCAGTTTTTCACTTCCCAAAGAAGGCTATTCGATCACTAGCGAGTCCTTCGACGCCGATGAGATCATCATCGAGGATGCAGCCGGGAAGATATCGGTTCAAAACCCCAAGAATGTAGACCAGTTCTTGTCCATCTTCTTTGCTCCCATGATTGCCCTCATCCTTTTCGGCGGAGGCATGGTAATCGCCATTCTTGAGTGTTTCCGAAGACTCTTCCGCAACGTCCGACAAGGGGAATCCTTCCATCCCAAAACCGTTTCCCTCATTCACAAACTTGGCGGACTGATCATCGCATTGGAGATCGGGGCTACCTTCTGTTCAACCTGGATCCACCTCAGGATCAGCAAGTTCCTCCGTGACAACCTCCAGTTTGAAGGGATCGAGACAGAGTTTCTCTGGCCAGGAGCAGGTCCCTTGAAGTTGGGTGTCGGAGCGGCAGAGACCACCTTCAGCGTGAACATCTACGGAATTCTTGCCGGCTTCATGGTGATCGCCATCGGAGAGGCGTTTCGGCAGGGCGTCCTGTTGAAACAAGAACATGAACTCACTATCTAGAGTCCACGATGCCAATTAGAGTCAATCTCGATCGAGTGATGAAGGAGCGCGGAATGAGTTTGTCTGAGCTCGCTGACCGTGTGGGCATCACCCTCGCCAATCTCTCCATCCTCAAAACCAACAAAGCCAAAGCAGTGCGCTTTAGTACGCTAGACGCCCTCTGCCGTGAACTGAACTGCCAACCGGCAGACATCCTCGAATTCGTCGACGAGAACCACTAGTTTCCTCCCCCCGCGAGGCGGGCCGGTACCACAGTCGGCTCGCCCAGTGGTCCTCACCAACAAGCCTTCACTTTTCTCACTTCTCACTTCTCACCTGGCAATTTCTGGCCAGCTCTCACCAGAATATGTGTGGGCCAAATACCCGACCTTGGGTTCAACTATAGATAGTTGGTTAGAAAGGCACTCAACAATCAGGAAAAGCTATGCACCGCTACATTGCCCTCATCCGATTCACCGAACAGGGAGCCAAGGACATCACCCAATCCACGCAGCGCGCCGACACCTTCGACGCCGCCGCAGAAAAAGCAGGCATCACGATCGAAGGGCAATACTGGACCTTCGGAGCCTACGATGGGGTTCTCATCATCCGGTCGGACAACGAGAAAGCCGTGCTCCACTGCCTCACGGAACTCGCAGCCGGAGGGAACGTTCGGACAGAGACCCTCAAGGCCTTTACCGAAGATGATTTCAAGGAAATCGTGCAGCCCTAGGAAAGATTTATCAACCCATGCCCAGAACCAAAAAGCCCACATCATCTAAAAACACACTCACATCAAAAACGCCGACAAACGGTAAGTTGACGCTCCCCGCACGCTCGAGCACCAAGGGAGGGGCTGCACTGCACCAACTCTCGGAAATGCGCCACGACCCCGTTCAAATCAAGCACGCCTTCGAGTCTGGAGAATACCCGTACCAGACGAAAATGAAACGGGCGGCGTACCTGAAGCATAAGGCATCGCTCCAAGTCGAACTCCTCAAGCTTCAGAAATGGGTTGAGGAGACCGGACAAAGAATCGTCATCCTCTTTGAAGGTCGTGACGCCGCAGGCAAAGGCGGCACCATCAAACGCTTCATGGAGCATCTGAATCCACGTGCTGCTCGCGTGGTGGCCTTGGCTAAACCGACCGAAAGGGAACGCTCCGAGTGGTTCTTTCAACGTTATATCAGTCACCTACCAGCAGCAGGAGAAATCGTCTTCTTCGATCGGTCCTGGTACAACCGAGCGGGTGTCGAGCGCGTCATGGGTTTCTGCTCTCCCCAGGAATACCTCGAGTTCATGCGACAATGCCCCGATCTGGAGCGCATGTTGGTTCGGTCTGGAATCTGGCTCTTCAAATACTGGTTCTCAGTCACACGGCACGAACAGAGGCGTCGCTTCGCAGCCCGAAAAACGGACCCTCTTAAACAGTGGAAACTTTCCCCCATTGACCGTGCCTCTCTCGACAAGTGGGATGATTACACAGAGGCTAAGGAAGCAATGTTCTTCTACACAGACATCGCCGATGCACCATGGACCGTGGTGAAGTCAGACGACAAGAAGCGCGCCCGTCTCAACTGCATGCAACACTTCCTGACACAACTCCCCTACCCAGGAAAAGACCTCCATGCCGTTCACCCGCCAGACCCTCTCATCGTCGGCTCGAGCGCCCACGTGATTGGACGTACGGATCATATCCTCGGCAAGTCACTGCATCCTGAACTACAAAAATCACAGCAGAAAAATACCAAATCAGGATAGTCTCAGCCAAGCAGATGCCGGCTCATTCACGAGGATCTCAAAGCGCTTTCCAACTCGCGAACCCCTCGAGTGACCGGCACCTTGGCACCGGTGTCTAACACCACAACCGACTCCCCCTTAAAGGTCGGCTGAAACTCGCATACGTAATCAAGGTTTACGAGCGCACTGCGACTCACCCGAAAGAAGTGCGAGGAAGCGAGTTGCTTCTCCAAGTGATTCAATGAGTCCCGCAGGATGTGGGCGCCATCTTTTACATTTACCGACACATAGTTGCCTGCCGATTCGATATAGCGAATCTCGGACACTTTGACCACGGCCACTCGGTCCTCATTGCGAATGGTCAGGCGAGAGATTGGTTCTTCTCCCTCAGTCTTGGATTGGCTCTGGTTCAGCACCCGCAAGAGACGATCCACAGATGCACTGGCCTCCTCGGAACGCAACAGTCGAAACACCCGGGCCATCGCCTTCTCAAACCGTCCACGCGAGATCGGCTTCACGAGGTAGTCCACGGCGTTCTCCTCAAAGGCACGCACGGCATGTTCGTCATAGGCTGTCGTAAAAACCACCATCGGCATGGACTCCCGATCAAGCCGTTCTAGCACTTCAAAACCATTCAACTCAGGCATTTGCACATCCAAGAAAACCAACTGCGGCCGCAGCTCTTTAATCTTCTGAACGGCTTCAACTCCCTGACTGCACTCACCAAGAATCTCAAGATCCGAGAACGGTTCCACTAGCTGCCTCATCCGCCGCCGAGCCAGGTCTTCATCCTCTACGATGACAGTGCCAATCTTCATATTCGCTCCTCCGAACAATCGTCACTCGAACGCTCTCCCCAAGGAATACTTACCGTCACTTCACACCCTCCACCTGACCGATTCTGCATCGTCAGTCGATGTCTAGATGGAAAGCACTGCTCTAGGCGACGTCGAGAATTCTTCAGCCCAACACCCGACTCATCGGCCTTCCCCTGCTTGATCCCCGGCCCATTATCACGTACTGAAATCTCCAGCTGCTCACCCCTCCGACGAGCACCGATCCAAATCGTGGCCCCTTCCTTACGAGGTTCCACCCCGTGCTTGACCGCATTCTCTACCAAAGGCTGCAACAAGAAGGTCGGCACGAGACAGTCCCGCACACCATCCTCAATCTCACGCACGACGCGGAGTCGATCTGCGTATCGCGTCTTCTCAACGGCCAAATAGTGTTCCAAACAATCAAGCTCTCGGCCCAGTGTAATCATCTGTTCCTCCGAAACCGACAATGCCGCCCGCAAGAGATCACTGAGATGATCAACAAGCACCTCGGCGTCATCCGGCGCGTCGTGTATGAGCGCATTCAAGCCGTTCAGAGCGTTGAACAGGAAATGAGGATTCAACTGACTCTGCAACCCCAGCAACTGAGCTCGCACAAGTTGGGCCTCGGCAGCGAGCTTCTGCCTCTCACGCTCCCGTGCGATCTGCGCCCATGCTGCCGATTGGCAACCGGCTACAATGATGGCGTAGAGCAAGGTGTCTAGAATCACTCGAGCCTGGGGCGGCGCTGCCCGATATCGTTGATACCAGTCCACACGCCGCCCGATAAACGCACGAACAGAATCCCTTGGACCATCAGCCGATTCATCAACCTGAGCTCTCCATCCCTGACGGATCGGTAGCATCGGACGGTCGGACCTCAACCGAACCAAAACCTGATTACTCGCAACCACAAACAACCACACAAGAAAGTGCAGCCCGACACCCCGCACCCAATTCCCGGGACCGATTCGGAAACGGAAGGAGATCCAAACGGACAGCGGCAAGCAGAGAGCCCAACCCAGCCAAATCCAAAAGGATAGAGCTAAGGCCGGACGAAAGTCTAAATCACCAACCTCACCTACGAGAACAGTCGTCAAGGCGACAGGAATCAGCCACAGAAGAATCCCGATACCCGCGAGAGTGGCACTCCGCGGACGCTCCGCCCTAAGGGACGCTACAGACTCTGAAAGACGTTTGCTCACTCCAAACCAAAACGATCAAGCCGACATATAGCAACAGCATCTGTTCCCTGCAATGCGAAGGGAACAGATGCTTCCCGGGTCATCTATCGGCTGCGACCAAACGGACGGCGACCTCCTCGTCGTCCCTGAAATCGGCGCTCTTCAGATTGCCTTTCCTTTCGGAACTGAAGAAAAGGCGGCTCGAGCTCCCCACTTAGAATCGCGCTAAAAATTGCGAAACGCTCCTCCTGAGTGAGCTCACCATCCAAATCAGCATCATAAGGTGCCAAGGCCTCATAAACCTCACCAAGTTTTAGGGCTATGAGGTCGTATGGGATCGCCACACCTTCGGGCGGAACAGGCAAACCCTCGGGCCGTTCAATCGAGCCGTCCTCTAAAGCTGCTGCCAACGCCACCAGTTCATCTACATCCAATTGCCGGTCCCGATTCACATCGGCGGCAACCAACACACCAAACCGATTCGGCAACTCCCGAACAAAGGCCGGTGGACCTGATGGTGCAAAGCCCCCTTGAGCTCTATCTTCAGCCTGAGTGGAGTTGGCTGAACTCAGGATCCCTACCAACGCGGCAGCAACAAAGGGTTTAATCATAATCTTCATACTAACTGACTTTCTCCTTGATAATAATTAGGTTTCTCACGGTGTGCCACCCCGTTTCCCTCAGGCACGTCATCAAGTTAGGCCAGACTTTCACTCTCAGCGCTGCATCTGAGATAAAGGAGCGCTTTGATGAGATCAAACCCGCCATTCGCGATACCAATATACGATTCAAGAGTCCTTAGACACCTTCATCAGCAACAATATCAAGCTCACGAATACAGGAAGATGAGCACAAACAGTTTTTCCACCCAGGATCAAGCTAGCTCTTGGCTATTCCATCCCTTTTCTGTCAAAATGGGTGAGACGGCCCAGAGGCGGCGATCGCTCGTTTTTGGGAATCGAATCTCAACCAGGCCTCAAGACCTTTTTGAAAGAGATCGATGTATTTCGATCTCGAGATCAAGCAGAGATCTAGGAAGTCGAATATCGACGAACGCCAAGACATTCTCCTGCCGGACAGACACCCAGGGTGAATCAATGGTTGATTCCACGTTCTCGATCATAGAACCTTTGCCTTCACGCTGCCGGCCTGTGAACAAAAACGAATATCGTCCTGACCTCGATGGATTGCGCGCCATTGCGATCCTTGCCGTGCTCGCTTTCCATTTCGGGCTCGGTCTCGAGGGTGGATACGTTGGAGTAGATATCTTTTTCGTCCTTTCTGGCTATCTCATCACACGGCAGATCGTTTCTCAGCTTGATAGAAAGAGCTTTTCGCTCGCTGAATTCTACGGACGAAGGGCAAAACGCCTATTCCCGGTTGCTTTCGTCACAATGCTCGCCACCAGTTCAGCGGCTTACTTCCTATTGCTTCCCAAAGATTTTCTTGAATTTGGCCAATCCCTGATCGCACAGTCAGTTTTTGCCTCAAACTTCTATTTTTCCCGAGAAACAGGATACTTCGATCATGGATCCATCCCCAAACCACTACTTCACTACTGGTCTCTAGCGGTCGAAGAACAGTTTTACTTTATATACCCACTCCTTCTTCTCATCGCTTGCCGCCTAAATCGCATCAGATTACTTCTCATTCTCTCGGCAATAACGTTTACTTCGCTGATCGCTTCGCTCTGCTACACTGAAACCTCTCCTCAAGCTGCTTTTTTTCTATTACCTACTCGGGCATGGGAGCTCCTGATTGGCGGTCTTGTGGCTCTGAGTCCATTCCCCGGGCAAAGGAAACTCTCACGCCCCCTTGCAAATTCTTTATCCGTAATCGGGCTCGGAAGTATTACCGTCGCGATGTTCACATTCGATGAAACAACCGAGTTCCCAGGAATCTCAGCCAGCATTCCCTGCATCGGGACCGCCATACTTATAGGCGTGCATGCGAATTCTGAGACTTTCTTGCGACGAACCTTCTCCTCTCGGCCACTCGTTTTCATCGGCTTGATTTCCTACTCACTATACCTTTGGCACTGGCCAGTGGTTGTTTATTCCAACGTGTTTATCGATTTTCTGGGATACGAGATCCCTCTTGTTTATCAAGCCACAACAACTCTTCTCTTAGCATTGCTAAGCTATCGATTAGTTGAAAAACCATTTCGAAGAACAAGAACGACCAATCTTCGACTTCTCGGGGCCTGCGCGACGATGTTTGCGGTCTTAGCCGCGGTGGGCTTCTCAATCCATCTGACACGTGGGTTTCCAAAACGATTAGCGAGTGACGCTTTGAAACTGGCAAACGGAATATCTGATCGGGTTTCGGACCGCGCCGCAAAGCCTGGCACATCGACGTTTTTCGAATACCTTCCCATGGGACTACTAAACGACGACCAATCTCATCTTGACGTATTTCTTTGGGGAGATAGCCATGCCAATTGCCTTTACGATGCATTCTTCGCTCTTTGTGAAAGAGCGAATCTAAAGGGCGGAGCGGCAATTCAAAACGCTACATTGCCAGTCATCGATTACTCCTTCCATCACAACCCACAGCGCGTTGAACAGTCAACGGAATATAATCTAGGCGTTCTCCAGATGATTCGAACTCACACGCCTAAGATTGTGATTCTCGCAGCCCGATGGAACGGCTACTTGGAGAATCCAAAGTTCGATACGACTAAGGTTCGGAGCGCAGTTATTGAGATTGCAAGCGTATTGGCGCAAGAGGTTCCACAAGTGGTCTTTATCACTCAGGTTCCGGAGCCAGGCTTCGATGTTCCGCGCACTCTCGCCTATCGCAGTTGGTTTTCAGCCAATTCGGCTATTCAACGCAGAGCGCCTTCAGACGAGCTTCATCGCCCTCAGTATGAAATCACAAAGGAACTGGAGTCTCTAGATGGCGTCAACATCATCGAACTTGGCCTCGGCCTCTTGGACCCCACTGGATCTTCCTACCAATGGACTGACGATGGAGGCTGTCTATTTATCGACGACAACCATCTATCTAGACGAGGGATCAACCGTCTGGGCCCGCTAATCACTTCAACCTTCGACAAGTTCCCAGTAGACCTTTCGCCACACGACCAATCAAAATAGGAGAATCAGGAAACCTGGAAACGCAATGAAGTTTATCCTTAGAAACTGCTCATTGCCGAAAACTCCTTGGAAAAGGCCTTATCGGAGTCAGACCACACCACTAGACAAAACTCGCAGGTCGACAACCATCTCATGAGGTCTTGTGCGAGACAAGGTTGGGACCTAAACAGGAGTTCGCCGCCCGATCTACTCCATAAGGATCAGGGTTGCTTCAGCGGTTCTAGTGGCTCTATTCTTGGGCTAGAGCGGGAGCGGCTACTGGGTATCGGTATGGATTCCCTGAAAGAATTCACCGCCGTGCTTATCAACTCATGAAGTCAATGCCTTGCGATCGATCGGTTCGAAGTTTAGGGGTCTTACTGGGCCTACTCAGTATCGCGGGGTCGATTTGCTCGCTGTCAGGCGCCGAGTCCCTTACCTGGAAGGAATTTCCCGGATACCGCATCGCGTCCTTACCGCCGTCAGAGGAATCTTCGCCTGGATTCACGCTGATTTCCGCTCAGCAGGCTGGGATTGAATTCAAGAATGAGCTTTCCAATCAACGTTCGCTCGAAAGGCGTGGCTTACTGAGCGGATCCGGAGTCGCAGCGGGGGATGTGGATGGAGACGGTTGGTGCGATCTCTATTTCTGTGGTCTTGATGGATCCAATCAGTTGTATCGGAATCTGGGTGACTGGAGGTTTGAGCTCATGCCGCCAAGTGGTGGGATCGATTGCGCGAACACAGATTCCACGGCAGCTGCGCTTGCTGATATCGACGGAGACAAGGATCTCGATCTGGTGGTTTCAGCATCCGGTCACGGGGTTCGGCTATTCTTGAATAACGGCAGAGGTTCGTTTTGGGAAACGACTCATGAGGCCGGGCTGGCATCGCGGCTCGGAAGTATGTCGATCGCTCTCGCCGATGTAGACGGGGATCAGGATCTCGATTTATACGTCGCCAACTTCCGGCCCACGACTATCATGGATGAGGCCTCCACTCGCTTTCAGGGGAGAAACATCAACGGCGTGCCCACAGTGACTCACGTGAATGGTCAGCCAACGACGCTCCCCCTTTACACAAATCGATTTGTCATCTCTCCGACCCGGAAGATTCTGGAACTGGGCCAAGTGGACCAGCTGTTTCTCAACGACGGAACAGGCAAATTCTCAGAACGTTCCTTTACTTCAGGAGCCTTTTTTGATGAAAACGGCGATCCACTCAAGGAGCCTCCACGAGACTGGGGACTCGCGGTGCAAATGCGAGATTTCACCGGGGACGGCGCTCCCGATATTTACGTATGCAACGATCTCTACACACCAGATCGAATCTGGATCAATCGCGGAGATGGAACATTCAAAGCACTCGAGGAACTGGCCCTTCGCAACACGAGCACGTTTTCCATGGGCTCGGACTTTGCAGATATCGATCGCGATGGCGACCTGGATTTCTTCGTCGTCGACATGCTGAGTCCGGACCACGCGAAACGCCATGTACAAGTCAACATGACGCCTCCCCGCCCAAACGCAGTCGGACAGTTCGCCAATCGTCAACAGATCCTTCGAAACACTCTGCAGCTAAACCTTGGCGATAATACCTACGCTGAAATCTCACAACTCAGCGGCGTCGAAGCCACCGATTGGTCTTGGGGCCCAATCTTTCTCGATGTCGACCTCGACGGATACGAAGATATTCTCGTGACCAACGGTCAGTTGAGAGATTTTCAAAACGTCGACCATGCCCGACGATTGGAGAGTATTCGCCAGAACAAAAAAGTCTCGATCAGCGAATTTCGTGCCCTTATCAACGAGTATCCGAACCTCAGCACGCCCAACTTTGCCTACCGAAATTTCGGCAATCTAAAATTCGAAGACACAAGCAAGAGCTGGGGATTCGATCAGAACGGTATTTCGCAAGGCATGGCCCTCGCCGACCTCGACAATGACGGCGATGCCGATGTCATTCAGAACAATCTACTGACCTTTCCCAACCTCCTTCGGAACAATACATCTGCTCCTCGAATCCGCGTTCAATTGAGAGGACTCGCTCCCAACACACGGGGGATCGGAGCCCGGGTAGAAGTGACCGGCGGTCGAGTTCCTCAGTCCCAAGAGATCCTAGCTGCCGGACGGTACCTCTCCTCGGATCAAGCGATGCGCACTTTCGCCGGCAACCCATCGGGCGATCACGTTACGATCAAAGTCACATGGCGTTCAGGCAAGGTATCCCTTCTGGAAAACATCCCCAATCAGTCCCTCTGCGAAATCTTCGAATCGGCCTCCACTGATGAGCTTTCTTCCAGCGAGCAGGCCCACGGATCCCCCATTCAATTCACAGATATCAGCGATCGCCTCCAGCACCAGCACAAAGATACGCCGTTCAATGATATGGAACGCCAACCCTTGCTGCCGAACAGACTCAGTCAAGCAGGCCCTCCTGCGGCATGGATCGATCTCGATGGAGACTCTTGGGAAGACTTGATCATTGGCGCTGGACGGGGCGGCGCCCTGGCAGCTTTCATGAATGACGGCCAAGGTCACTTCAAGCCCAAGCAGCAGCGATTGACCCGAATTCCCAGCTCGCGCGACTACACAACGCTCCTTCCCTGGGGACCAGAGCGTCGTGATTTATTGGTTGGGCTCAGCAACTATGAAGACGGGGTCGCTTCGGGAGACGCTGTCAGTCTGCTCCAGCTTCAAGACGACAAAATCCGTTCTCTCATCAACGCTCAGGCCTTCAGCTTCGGCTGCCTGACTGCTGCCGATTGGGATCAAGACGGAGATTTGGATCTTTTCATTAGCGGAAGGGTTCACGCAGGCAAGTATCCTCAACCCGTCGATTCTCTATTTTACAAGAACGAGAACGGAACCCTCCAGAAAGCGCATACTTTCGAATCGCTCGGATTGGTTACCGGCGCCCTCTTCTCGGACCTCAATGGAGACGGTTCGCCTGAGCTTATCGTGACGCGCGAATGGGGCAGCCTGAAGATCTTTACCGGATCCTTCGGAGCCATTCGAGATGTGACTCAAGAATGGAAGGTCGAAGGTTTGTCCGGCTGGTGGAATGGAGTTACTGCGGGTGACTTCAATGGGGATGGCCGCATGGATTTGATCGCAACCAACTGGGGCCGCAACCACAAGTTTGAAGTCAAGACCATGCAACCGCTCAAGCTCTACTACGGCGACATGGATCAAAACGGTACCATGGACCTCGTGGAGTCCTATATCGAGAGCAGTACTCAGCAAGAGCTCCCAGTTCGATCGCTTCGCTCGGTTGGCCTCGCCCTCCCTGCGGTTCGTCAAAGAGTTCGCACATTCGAAAGCTATGCGCAGAGCGACATCAAGACGATCTACGGCCCGATGCTTGATAAACTCTCCGCGCACACGGTCAACCATCTCGACCACACGATCTTTATCAACCAAGGGACGTCCTTAGAAGCCAGCCCACTCCCCCTCCTAGCACAACTCAGCCCAGCGTTCGGGATAGCGGTTGCCGACTTTGACAACGATGGAAGAGAAGACGTCTTTCTCAGTCAGAATTTTTTCGCCACAAGCCCTGGTACTCACCGCTATGACGCGGGTCGAGGTTTGATCCTACGGGGCAATGGGAATGGAAGCTTCGAATCCATCCCCCATCATACGAGCGGCGTGGCACTCTACGGAGAACAGCGTGCTGCGGCCATCGCCGACTTCAACCGTGACGGTCGATCCGACCTTGTCGTTACCCAGAACGGGAGCGACACCAAACTTTTTCTCAACAACACTCCCAAGTCCGGCATCAGGGCCTCTCTCCAGGGCCCTCCATCCAACCCTGCGGCTATTGGGGCTCAACTTCGACTGGAAAACGCTGCTAGCAAAGGTCCAACCCGTGAGATTCACGCCACCTCCGGGTGGCTCTCCGCCGACAGTCCTGTGCAAGTGCTGAGTTTGAGCGACAAACCTACTCATCTCTGGATCCGGTGGCCTGGTGGAAAGGAAACCAGGACACCACTTCCGAGCGATACGACCGAAGTGCACGTTGATCAAAATGGAACAATCGTTCCCTAATCCGTTCCGCCCCCGATAACCAACTTCTCGACCGAATGCATTTTCTCAACTCACTCAGATCTCGGGTAAAATCCATTCAGAGTCTTTGTCTCCCGATCATCATTGCCGGCTCGGCCCATTCAGATTTAAGCGGCGACACATTAGAGTGGAAGGCGAGAGGGCCACACCGTATTGCGGCTCTCGAGGTAGCGGGTGAAGGACAGGCGGGCTTCGAAGCGCTGCCTTCAGACCGCACCGGAATCACCTTCGCCAACCGCTTAACAGATCGACAAGTGGCTGAGAATCGTATCCGGGAGAACGGATCTGGGGTCGCTCTCGGAGACATTGATGGCGACGGATGGACAGATATCTATCTCTGTCGACTCGATGGAGACAATGTACTCTACAGAAATCTTGGCGACTGGAAATTTGAGGATATCACCGAGGCTTCAGGGGTCGCTCTTCCGAATCGATTTTCCACCGGCGCAGCCCTCTCAGACGTAGATGGAGACGGCGATCTTGATCTCCTGGCCAATAGCATCGGCGGCGGGACCCGCATCTTCCATAACGACGGGAAAGGACATTTCACACCCGACACACAATCGACTCTCTTCAATCAATACGGAGCCACCTCGCTCGCAATCGCGGACATTAACAACGACGGCGATCTCGACTTCTACGTCAGCAATTATCGCACAAGCACCATCAAGGATGGATTGGAGGATATCAGCGCTGAAGTCAAACGCATCAACGGCAAGATCGTCGTCACACCAGAAGATCGTTTTCTGGGCCGCGAGACACCCGGAACGGGCCTCAATATCGTCGAGCGCGGAGAACCCGACATTCTCTACGTCAACAGAGGAAAAGGCGTCTTTAGCCCCGTTCCGTGGGATAGCGGGGCATTCCTCGACGCTCGTCGGCAGCGCATCACCGACGCCCCAAGACGTTGGGGCCTCAGCGCTTTCTTCCATGATCTAAACGGAGATCAACATCCTGAGCTCTACGTCTGCAACGATTTTATTTTCTCTGAAGACCAAGCCTACTTCAGCCGGCAGGGAAGACAGTTCCAACAATTCTCTCCCTACAGCCTCAGAAGCATGAGCCTCTCCGCCATGGCGGCAGACGCTGCTGATATAGATCGTGATGGCGACCAAGACTTGTTCGTTGTGGAAATGTTGAGCCGCGACTCACGGTATCGGCAACGTCAACGAGCCAACGCCCTCAGCCTCCGCGCCATGCAAGCTCCTGTCGACCAACCCACCTTTGTTCCCGAGATTCTTCGCAACACGTTTTTTCTCAACCGGGGAGACAACACCTTTGCCGAAATAGCGCAGTTTGCGGGACTCGAGGCCACGGAATGGTCGTGGGGGGTGGCCTTTCTGGATGTGGATCTGGATGGATGGGACGACGTAGTGATCACGAACGGTAACTTCCACGATGTTATCGACGCGGACGCCCTCAAGCGCTCTCAATCCCTGGGCGAGTCTGACTCAGTTGAAAAAGGCCTTCGAAATCTCAAACTCTTCCCCCGACTCGAAACTCGAAACCTCATCTTTCGAAACCTAGGTGATCGACGTTTTGAAGACCGCAGCGAGGCATGGGGATTCAAAGCTTCAACCATCTCACACGGATTGGCTCATGGAGATCTCGATAACGACGGCGATCTTGATGTGGTTATCAATCACCTAAACCAAGAGGCCGGCATTTACCGGAACACCAGCAGCGCACCCCGGATCGCGGTCAGACTCAAAGGCAGCCTCGAGAACACGCATGGGATCGGAGCCAAAATCGAACTTAAATCTGACGGCCTTCCTCAAAGCCAAACCATGATGAGTGGTGGACGCTACCTTTCGAGTGACGATACGATCCAAGTATTCGCAGCTCGCGACCTAAAAGAGGCCACGCTCACCGTCACCTGGCGCAACAACCGTCGTACGATTATCAACAATCCTCAGCCCAATCACATCTACGAGATTCACGAGACGGCTCAGACCTTGGAGCCAGAGAAGAAGCCCGCTGCATCACGACCTCTCTTTGGGTTGAGTCGCCTCACGGTTCCCAGCCGACATCGCGAGCAACCGTTTAACGATTTCGAACGTCAACCACTCCTGAGCCGACAATACAATCGACTTGGTCCCGGCTTGGCCTGGTTTGATTTCGACCATGACGGTTGGGACGACCTCATCGTTGGATCGGGCCGAGGCGGGCGCCTGAGTCTGGTCCGCAACGATCAAGGCAAACAGTTTTCCGAGATCACCACCTCGCCAATCACCCAATCCATTCCACGAGACCTCACCGGAATCTTGGGCTGTCATCCAACTCATGGGAGCAGCAGCATCCTTACAGGCGTATCCAACTACGAGGATGGGTCCAACCGTGGCGCTGCGGTGTATGAGTACGATCTCAGCCAAAAGGCCCGCCGGGATGCCGTCTCGGCGACCCAATCCAGCCCGGGCCCGATTGCCATGGCCGACATCGATCAAGACGGAGATCTGGACCTGTTCGTCGGCGGCCGAATCGTTCCCGCCGCCTATCCTTCACCGGCCACTTCGCGTCTCTTTCTAAATGATGATGGAGCCTGGAAACCCGACAGCCGCAACAATCCGCTCCTCGAGAAGATCGGTCTCGTCAGTAGTGCGATCTTCACGGATGTGAATGGCGACCAGGCACCGGATCTTGTTCTCGCGCTAGAATGGGGCGCCATCACAATCCTGATCAACCAAAACGGCAAACTGACGAATCAAACAACAGCATGGGGATTGGCATCACATACCGGGTGGTGGAACGGGATCGCCACTGGCGATTTCAACAATGACGGAAAGATCGATCTGGCTGCCAGCAATTGGGGACAGAACACCCGATACGAACGCTACCGGAGTCGCCCACTCCAAATCCACTACGGTGACTTCAACCGAACGGGCCGACTGGTGGGGATTGAATCGTTCTACGATCCTATGACCCGTAAGAATAAAGCTTGGATCGATTTGGACCAACTGGCTCTTGCCATACCGGAAGTGCGCCGCCGCTTTCCATCTTATCGCACCTTCTCAGAAGCCAGCACTGAATCCATCATCGCTCCCTATCGGGCGCAAGCTCAATTGCTCGAGGCCAGCACCCTTGAGACGATGGTCTTTCTTAATCAGGGCGAACGGTTCGAAGGTCAAGCACTGCCTGCCGAAGCACAGCTCTCTCCATCCTTCGGGATTGGAGTCGCCGACTTTGACGGAGATGGAAACCATGATTTGGCTCTGGGCCAAAACTTTTTCCAGCTCGAAGCCACGCTCTCACGGCATGATGCTGGACGCGGGCTCGTGTTACTGGGTGATGGCGGCGGACATTTCCGGGCGCTTTCCGGCAAGGAGAGCGGCGTTCGACTCTACGGTGAGCAACGATCCCTGGCCCTCGCAGATTTCAACCATGATGGCCGAGTCGACATCGCTGCTGCCGAAAGCCACGGTCCCGTTCTGCTTCTGCAGAACCTCGCGCCACAACCCGGACTTCGGGTTCGGCTGCAAGGCAGCCCGAATAACCCGGATGCCATTGGGGCAAAGCTCAGACTCGGCGACGGCACTCGCTTTGGGCCCGTCACAGAGATCAAAACGGCGACCGGCTACTGGTCACAAGACGCAAGCCAGGTTGTTCTATCGGGTCCATCCCAGGAGATTCTTTGGATTCAATGGCCAGATGGCACCGAATCGAAGACAAAGGTATCACCGAATCAAATGTTCCTTGAAGTCTCCATCGTGGAGGCGAAGGCAGGCACCCCATGACTCGGAGCCAAGACTGCTTTCTGATTCCCCAAGCGTTGGAAACCGATCGGCTCTTCCTCCGATTCTTCCGGTCCAAAGACTGGCGAGACCTCCATGCCTACTACTCAGACCCCGATGCCATTCGTTACACAACAGGTCGCATACTCAGCGAGGCAGATACCTGGCAGAAAGTAGCGACTGCAATCGGCCACTGGCACATCTACGGCTACGGACCCTTCGCAATCGAATGCAAAGAAACACGACGAGTGATCGGTACAACTGGCCCTTGGTATCCCATCGATTGGCCCAGCCCAGAGATAAAATGGGCTCTCAAGAAGGAAGCGTGGGGAAAGGGATACGCATCAGAGGCCGTCCGCGCTGTTCAGACGATGCTGCGCGACTCTCTCCCGGACATTGCGTTTATCAGCTTCATTGATGCGCGTAATCAAGCCTCGATCAAACTGGCCCGCAGGGTTGGGGCCACGTTCGAGTCGGAGAGGGAATTCCGAGGCGGACAATGGCACCTCTATCGACACCCGTCAGGCTGAGGCTCATGCGCCCGTAGACGCCTACTCCCCATCGGAAGCCTGCGATGACCGATCCGCCTCAGCGCCGGCAGGGCCATTTCCACAGCCCATTTCCGAAGTTCCAGAGCACGAACAAAAGTTGCGATTCACCCTCTCTGCACGACGCTTGGCCATCTCGTACAGCAGCAAGGAGCGGGGTGATAGGCGAGGATATTTTCTGTGTGAGTCCAGTTTCATAAGACACCTTTCTTATCGGGGTCACATTTCAATTTTAATCACTTCCTCAAGACCCCAATTACACAAGAAAGTGAGCTAAGACAGGAGGGCCCAAATGTCTCTCATCACACAAGAAACATAGCATATCAAATGCCACTATCAATGGGGAGGCAGTCGGAGCTTCGGGGGAAGTAGCAGAGACCAGAGATTAGATCAGTCTGTTCGCAGACCAAGCAAGTCGCGCGTAGGAGTCACAGCAGACGAAGCTTTTCTCGACAATCACTTTCGGGTATCTCTAAGCACATGCACCACAGCTCACAACTGATGAAACGTCTCCTCATAGCCGTTCTCTCCGTTCAACTGACTTTTGCCTTCCCAGTATTCGCTCAAGATATCGCCGGTCGAAGCCTAGCTCAGTGGAGCCAGGATCTTGCGGCCTCGAATGAGACCGTGCAATTACGGGCCGCGAAAATGATCGGACAGTTCGGAGAAGCTGCCGTGCCCCAGCTCGTGAGAATGCTCAAGTCAGACAACGACGCCGTTCGTTACTGGGCAGCCAGTCATCTAGGGAACATCGGAAAGCCTGCGCAAGCAGCCTCCGAGGAACTCAAAACAGCTGTTAACGATCCCTCCTTTCCCGTCCGGATGGCGATCAACTATGCGTTGTCGCGGATCGATCGTGCAGGACCGTGGTTTGTCTCGTTGGTCAAGGGAGTCGAGTCCTCCGATCGGAGCACGGCCTGTGCTGCCGCGGACTTCTTCGCTCGTATTGGCCCACCTGCCGCCTCAGCCCTCCCGACCCTGCAGGCGGTCTTCGACAAGCAATCTGCTCGCGGCGGTGACTATCATATCAAGGGAGCCGTCAAGAACGCCCTGCGCAACATTCGCAACACGGGCGAGCTTGAGCACCATGTTCGCCCCAAGGGAGGCGGCCCACTTCGGGATCAGACAGCGACGCTGGCCAAGCAAGGCCCCGGTCCTCGCTCCAATGCGGATGCCAAAAGCCAACCCAACATTCTCTGGATTAGCTGCGAAGACATCAGTCCAAACTTGGGCTGCTACGGGGACACATACGCTTCCACTCCCAACTTGGACCGACTCGCAGCAGAAGGAATGCGCTTCACCCGGGCATTCACGCCGTCCGGCGTCTGTGCGATCAATCGTACTGGTATCATCACCGGGATGTATCCTATTGCCTATGGGGGGCAGCACATGCGAATCTCCGTGCCCTTTCCGAAGGGTGTGAAGTGTTTTCCTGAATATCTACGAGCAGCCGGGTACTTCTGCACGAATAAGTCGAAAACGGATTACCAATCTCAACAAGACCTTAGCACCGTCTGGGATCGGCAAGGCACGAATCACAGCGATTGGAGAGATCGCCAGCCTGGGCAACCCTTCTTCTCTGTCATCAACCTAACCATCACCCACGAAAGCCAGATTCGACACGGCGAAAAGACCCATGCTGAGCTCCTGAAGCGACTCAAACCTGGGCAAGCTCATGATCCCGACAAAGCAGCCGAGCACCTCCCACCGATTTACCCAAACACGCCGGAAACCCGAAAGGATTGGGCTTGGTACCAGGACAATATTTCCGAGATGGATCGACAGGCGGGAGCGATTCTGGAGCGACTCGAAGCAGATGGGCTGACTGAGAATACAATCGTCGTCTTTTGGAGTGACCACGGACGCGGCCTGGCGAGAGGGAAACGCTGGATCTACGATTCCGGTGTCCACGTCCCCATGATTGTGCGCTGGCCCGGGCAACTCACTGCAGGAAGCGTGAACAACGAACTCGTCTCCACTCAGGATCTTACGAGAACGACTCTCTCGCTTGCCGGAGTTGCCCCGAAAGACTACATGCATGGGCGAGTGTTTCTCGGCAGCAACAAACAACCAGAACCCGAGTATCTCTTCTACCATCGAGATCGTATGGACGAGGCGCTAGAGTTCATGCGCGCAGCCCGCGACCACCGCTTCAAATACATTCGAAACTTTGAACCCGAGCGCCCCTACTCGCAGCACATCGACTACATGGACATGATGCCTTCGCTGGTCGACATGCGACGCATGAATAAGGAAGGCACCTTGAACGAAGTGCAATCACTTTGGTTTCAGCCCACAAAACCCTTCGAAGAGCTCTACGATGTCCTTGCCGACCCTCACGAAACGAAGAACCTTGCAGAAGCCCCTGAGTATCAGGCCGTGCTCACACGGATGCGCCGTGCAACGGAGGCATGGCAAGTTGAGGTTGGCGACCTGAGTCTCGTTCCCGAAGCCATCATGGTGCAGCGACTCCGAGCCAGTCGTTAAATGCGAATCAGCGGACTAGCACCTTTTCTTCGCCTACGATAGAAGGGCCTCGACCGGACCGTGCTCTTCGACTCCGGTCAAGCGAACGTCCAAACCTTGGAATTTCACACTCAATCGTTCGTGATCAATACCCAATCGATCTAGAATGGTCGCATTTAAATCGTGAATGTGGACGGGGTTTTCGACGATGTTGTAACTAAAATCATCCGTCTTACCGTAAACAATACCTGGTTTAATTCCGCCACCGGCCATCCAAATCGGGAAGCAACGAGGGTGATGATCTCGACCGTAGTTATCCCGGGTCAGTTTGCCTTGGCAGTAAACCGTCCGCCCGAACTCGCCACCCCAAATCACCAGCGTATCTTCCAGCAATCCACGAGCTTTCAGATCCTGCACCAAGGCCCAAGACGCCTGATCGATATCTCGACACTGATTGGGTAGGTCCTCAGCAATATTTCCGTGCTGGTCCCAACCTCGATGGAAGATTTGCACGAATCGAACATCTCGCTCGATCATACGCCGCGCGAGTAAACAACTTGCAGCATAGGTTCCAGGCGTTTTGGCATCCTCCCCGTACATGTCCATGACGTGGTCTGGTTCGTCAGACAAATCCGTGAGGCCAGGGATCGAGGATTGCATCCGAAAGGCCATTTCATATTGATCAATCCTCGTCTGAGTTTCGGGATCGCCATAGCGCTCCTTCGTCCGTTCATTAAATCGAGCCAATCGATCGAGCAAGCGGCGGCGACTGCTTGCGTCGACTCCCTCCGGATTCGACAAGAACAACACCGGGTCGCCACTCGAACGCAACGCGACGCCTTGATGTTTGCTAGGGAGGAAACCGGATCCCCAGAGACGGTTGTAGAGCGCTTGGGCAGTTTTTCTTCCAGTCCAGGTTGGCGTCATCACCACGAAGTCGGGCAAGTTTTCGTTCATCGTCCCCAAGCCGTAGCTGAGCCAGGAACCCAAACTCGCTCGCCCTGGTAGCTGATGTCCTGTGCAAATATACGTAATGGCTGGATCGTGATTGATCGCTTCCGTGTGAACGGAACGCACAATGGAGATATCATCCACCATTTTCGCTGTATAAGGGAGCAAGTCACTGACCCAAGCTCCCGCCTGACCATGTCTCGCAAATTTGAACTTGGAGGGCGCTATCGGAAACCTCGCTTGTCCCGAAGTCATCGTCGTCAGTCGCTGACCCTGACGCACTGAATCCGGGAGATCCGTATCGAAAAAACGATCCAAGCTTGGTTTGTAATCAAGCATATCGATCTGACTCGGCGCACCCGCCATAAACAAGTAGATCGCACGCTTGGCTTTTGGGGCGAAATGGGTTCCCGTTCGTCCCCCCAAGAGAGCCTGCCCCTGCAGGCCTGTCTTAGGCAAAAGAGAGGCCAAGGCTGCACCACCCAGACCCATCGCACCACGCCGGAAAAAATGACGACGCGTCATCGTCTGAAAATATTGCTCCACCGGATTCATGATTCTTGCTTCCTCCCCTTCTACTAGTTCTTAGTCACAACCTCGTCGAGATTGAGCACGAGGCTCGCGACCGTTGTCCAGGCTGCCAACTTGGCAGGATCAGAGCCCTCGGCAGGAGGGACGTCACCAATCCCAATCAATCCCTTTGCGGCTTCTTCGCGCTCTTGGAAAAAACTCAATTCCTCCTGATAGGCATTCGTGAGATCTTCAAGCTCTCCCCCCTCCGGGAAGCGACCCAAGCAAATCCGCCACAGTCGTTCAGCACGATCACGATCCGAAGCATGAGACTCGGACAGGACCCGTTCTGCCAAACCGCGAGCTGCTTCTACATACTGAGGATCATTCAAAAGCAAGAGAGCCTGCATCGGTGTGTTGGTTCGTTCGCGCCGAACCACACAAGCCTCTCGAGAGGGGCCATCAAAAGTGCTCATCTGCGGCGGTGGTGAGGTACGCTTGATGAAGGTGTAGAGGGAACGTCGGTGAACCCGATCACCGCCCTTATCCGCTTCGAACTTCACAGTATTGGATCCGCTGTATCCCACGGCAAACCACAGGCCGTCCGGCTGTGGTGGCTTAACGCTGCTTCCCCCCATCTGCTCTACCAGCAAACCGCTGACGGATAGAGCCTGATCTCGCAACATCTCGGCATCCAAACGAAAACGTGGCCCCCGCGCGTAGAGGCGGTTCTCCGGATCACGCTCGATTCGATGAGGATCAAGCTTGGAGGATTGCCGATAGGTCGCCGACATCACCATCGTTTTCATCAGCGCTTTGACGTCCCATCCATTCTCCCGAAACGTCGCAGACAACCAGTCCAACAATTCAGGGTGACTTGGGGGTTCGCCTTGAGAGCCAAAATCTTCCGATGTCTTCACGAGGCCCACTCCAAACAGCTGCTGCCAGAAGCGGTTCACGGCAACTCGGGCCGTCAGAGGGTGACTCGGATCCGTGAGCCAATAGGCCAAGCCCAACCGATCATTCGGGTAATCATCGGAAACCGGCGGCAGGGACGCAGGCGTTCGCCGCACCACTTCTTCTGCCTTCTGGTCGTATTCCCCACGGGTCAAGATGAAGGCTTTGCGAGGCTCTTTCCTTTCTTTCCAAACCAAGGTTAAAGGAATGTCTCGGTCCACTGCGGAGCGTTTCTCTCGCAAGGTCTTCAGCTCATCAATGGCTGCAACGAGGGCTGGATACTCTGATTCTTTTGTTCGGTAGTGTTCTTGAAGTTTCTTCTTTTGCTCATCCGAGCGATCCGACGCAGGCAACTGAACAATCTTCAAGACTTCTTCAGGGAGCGCACTGGCTCCATCCACAAGAGCAAAATAGAAGCCGGTGGCGCCTCCAAAGTTGGCAATCTTCATCAAGAATTCGTTGCGCCCCTTCTTCAGCGGCAGATCCAAAATCTCTTGATCTGCAGCAGCTCCTCGAGACACATCTTTCGAAAGCAGCTCTTTTTGGTTCAGGTAGACTTTGATTCCGTCGTCACTTCCAAGGGAGACTTTCACGGTCTGCTCGACCTGGCTCTCAATGACCCGGTAAAGGAAATTCGCAGCCGTATCACCTGTTAGATCCGAATGCACAACGCCATCTTTCCAATTCGGACGGCGCTTCCACTTTACCGTTTCATCGGTGGACGTCTTATAACTGGCCTCGAGATCAATCGGTTTGCCCTCAGGCCCATGTTTTCGCGGTAGCAGATAGAGCCTCACATCACCGAAGGGGCCCACTGAATACCAATCATTCAGCACCAACGCCGAAGGATTCTGCTCCTCCTCTTCCTTATCTCTCAAGAGCTCGGCTTCCCAGGCACGCTGGGCTTCGTCGACTTCTTTCCATGGGTTCTCGACTTGCTTTTTGAGAACACTGATTTCTCGGTCAAAGTGCTCCATCTGTTCGGTTTGATAGTCACTCGGCAGCCTTAGGATCGGGGCGTGCTCCTTGCGGTTCCCATCGAGGGGTTCGCCGTCAATGCTGTTGAAGTACGCGAAGAAGGAATAGAAATCTTTCATCGTAAAGGGATCAAACTTGTGGTCGTGGCACCGCGTGCATTCGAAGGTCAATCCCATGAACACAGTGGAAGTAGTCACAACCCGATCCACGACATTCCGAGTGTAGACCTCTTCTTTGATGGACCCCCCTTCACTAGTGGACACATTGCAGCGATTGAAACCAGTCGCCACGATTTGATCCCGGGTCGGATTCGGAAGAAGATCGCCTGCCAACTGCTCAATCACAAAGTCCCGATAGGAGAGGTTTCGATTGAACGCGTTCACAACCCAATCCCGATAGGGCCACATCTCTCGGTAGTTATCGAGATGCAACCCATGCGTATCTCCATAGCGAGCCGCATCGAGCCAAAATCGAGCCATGTGTTCGCCATATCGACTCGAACGAAGGAGCCGGTCCACCAAGCGTTCGTAGGCATCCGGTGAATCATCCGCAATAAATGAATCCACCTCTTCGGGTGTGGGGGGCAAACCTGTCAGATCAAAACTCACTCGACGGATTAAGACCTCACGCGAGGCTTCAGGCTGCGGATCCAGTTCTTCCTCGTTGAGACGCTCAAGCACAAATCGGTCAATGGGATTTCGAGACCACTCATCATCCTCTTGAGCGGGAGGGCTTGGACGGCTGATGGGTTCAAAGGACCAGTGATTCGCCCACCGTGCCCCATCCTGGATCCACTGGCGAAGAATCTCGATCTGATCTTGAGAGAGCGGTTTTTTATATTCTGGAGGCGGCATCAAATCGTCTTCATCCGACGTGAGAATTCGCTCCACCAGCTCACTGTCCTCAGGTTTCCCATCGACGATCGCCGCATAACCGCCGAGGTCCGCCTTGGCAGCAGCCTCTTCATCCAAGCGCAAGTCCGCCTTCCGCTGGTTGGCATCTGGCCCGTGGCAGGCATAACAGTGATCCGACAAAATAGGTCGGACGTCTCGATTAAAATCCAAGGCATCAGCAGCCTTCACGGACAGCTGGGCCAGTCCGGTCAAAAGAAGCAAACCGGAACCCACTAACCACTCTCTGCGATAAATGAACATACGATTGATATGGGACTCTCCACTCACTATGTCGCCAAGTTTAGACCGACGCAAACAAAGACTCACTGGCCCAAGGCACTTCGACTCTGTGGTCCATGCAGTTTATTCAAAGACCGTTGCCAAGCTGACTGGATCTTGCGATCTTCTCACCGTATATGGATCTTGAGGATCAGATTAATCGATGGTTTGTTCCCCTCTCCTGCGAGAGAAAGACGCTTCAGACAGCCTATCAGGAACTCCAATCATTCGGCATGAAACAGGAGGATGTTCCCTACATTATCCAAATGGTCGAAAATCCAAAATTCGATCTCCCAGGATTCGATATCTTCCACGGAGCCACAGACCTGAAAACCCACGACTACCTGCATATACTGCTCGGAAGAGGAATTCGCCCCAAGGATGAAGCGTTTGTCATTGGCTTTACGATGGGAAGCACTGACCGTGTGTCCACCACCGAGGAAAGGCTTTTCTCCTTCTTCACCAAGTATCTCTACCCGAAGGGCTATCGATTCAACGACTCCGACCTCAGGGTCTTCCGTGACGGCACGAAGCTGGGATACGTTTCAGATTGCGAGGCGCTTCACCAAGTTGATTACGAGCGCTACCTCGACTGGCCGCTTCGAGAGGTAAGGGCCGATCTGAGGATCGAGGAAGACCTTCT
The DNA here is from genome assembly GCA_964342405.1 of uncultured Verrucomicrobiota bacterium. GTDB lineage: Bacteria > Verrucomicrobiota > Verrucomicrobiia > Limisphaerales > AAA164-E04 > UBA2970. Next base: position 106,397 of record CAYFGX010000008.1, read on the forward strand.
CCGAGCCTACTACGCGATTGAGAAGCGACGGTTTCCTGATTCTTTAGAAAGTCAACGGCTGTTGGACTAGACTGTAGATTGCGGCAAGGAGACGGGTGGGCGAAAGCGGAAGCGGCGCTTCCGCACTCCAAGAAATGCTCAGTCAGAGTCTTAGATTCTCCGACAGCCCAACTGGACCTCGCAGGCTAGATCCGCTTCTTGATCGCTTTGAGCTCCTGGAACTCGCTCTTTTCAGAGTAATGTTTGTCAAGCGGGTAACAGCCACTGATCAATCCGTTTCGCGGTGCGGTGGTGCAATCACTGAAAGTCCGACAAATCAGCTTCGGCGTCAGCTCCCCTTTACCTGTCGCGTCCAACAACATATCCGGGTAGCTCAGGACCATCCGTCCTAAACCAACCACATCCGCCCAACCTTCCCTCACCACATGTTGCGCGACCTGAGGCAGAAAATCTTGGAGGTAACTGTAGCCAGAACCGACAACGATCATGTCTTTCGGCGCCTCCGCTTTAACCTGCCGCACCACTTCAATCTGACGCGCGACATCCACGAGTGGATCATAGGCTGGCTGATACCCATCCGAGGGCGGATACGAAGCCGGCCGCTGAATATGAGGATTATAGTAGGGGGACCCACAGCTGAGATTCATGATCTTGACTCCGAGCTCGTGACAGAGCGCCACAAAACGATGCGTTTCGCTCAACTCGTACTCGATCGGGTGATCTTGATTGGTCGAAAACGCGAAGCGATACGGTAGGTGCGCCTCAAACTCTTCCGGCATTCCTGGCCCAAGCTTCCCTGGAACAGCACCTTCGGGATTCGGCTTGAAAGGAACAAAATCGAAGGCACTCAACCGAACACCGATATCGATCTTGTTTCCGGATTCGCGAATGCCCTGGACGATCTCTCGCAGAATCCGAGTTCGATTTTCAAAGGAACCTCCATACTTTCCTGGTCGCGTGTAGGCACTCAGAAACTCGTGCAGCAGGTACCCGTGACAATGCTTGATGTCCACAAAATCAGCTCCAGCATTGTCCGCTACCTGAGCGGCCTCGATATAGCACTCGACCAGAGACTCAATCTCGCTATCCGATAGAATCTGATCGTCACTCTGCACATTGAATTTCTGGTCCAAGATCGGATGCCGATAGGCAATCCTCGATTCCCATTTGGCTTTGTCGTTCGGCCGGCAAAAGCGACCCGAGTGCGTCAACTGAAACCCGATCACCAAATCATCCGCTGTCCCACATCGCTCGATGTGAGCTTTCACCAAAGTCTCGCGAAGCTCTTCCAAGGCGCCCTGAGTTCTCGGCTGAATCATCAGCTGATTCGGATTGGCCCGCCCATCCGGTCGCACTGCCATCGCCTCACAACCATAGATCAGCTTCGCTCCACTCTCACCAAAACGCCGCCAGCGTCGGAACACCTCTTCCGTAGGCAATCCGTCCGTCGTCGCATCCCAGCCTTCCATTGGGTGAATCGCCCACCGGTTACCGATGGACTTACCATTCACCGCCACATCGGAGAGGGACTGGAGCAAGGGGGATTCCTCGCCTACGACAAGCTCGTCATCGCACGGGATCTGGACCCCTAGACTGGAAACATGCTCACGAAATCGATCGACCGTCTTTAAGGACGGGACACGAACTAACTTGAATTTTTCTGAATCAGAACCCATGAGAAATCGAACCCTCTACCTAAGGGTTCTCCACAGACTGTGCTAGAAGTTCACCTGAATTGACAAGAAATTCGAGGCTCAACCCTCGATTGACAGCACAGTCGACCCGCAGTGCCTGAGTCGACTCGGTCAATGCGAGCGGAAACGTGTAACGCCGCCGATAGGGGGCCCGGAGATTACCGCCGCCCTCGTAGCCGTGAAACTGATTCACCCGCTCGACCTCATTGCCATCTTGATCGCGAATTTCAAAGAGGACCTCAACATCGTCGCCCGGATCTGCAGTTTCAATCACCACGAGATGATGCTGACTCTCCCATGATTCTGTCCTGCCATTCACACCTGAGCTACTTGAGCGACCCATCGCCAACTCGCGCTCAGGGTATTCAGCGTGAAAGCTCGTACCGTTGGTAATGGTCGTTTCCCCTGGCCCAGAGAAGAAAGACAAGCGTATCTCCAGACCATCGACTGTGATCGCGTCTTGCCGCGGAAAAACCTCTCCCTTGCCGGGAATGTCGGGCAAATCGAAATGCCCTTTCAGTTCAGCAGGAAGGGGCCTGTCCTTAGGCCGATAAAGCTTGATCGTGGACTTCCATACGGATTCCCGAGGCGACAAGCGAGACCCCTGGTTTCCGGTCGGATCACTGAACTGAAAATAGCGCAAGCGATAGGGATTCGCGGAACCGTCAACAGAATCAACCTCGACCTGAGGGCGCCAGAACCCTCCATAGTCATTTCGAAAGCGTTTAAAACCGGATAACACAAGGCGAGTATTCCCCACCACATTCGTCATCGGAAAACTCCCTGCCTGCCATTCGGGAAACTTGCGATTACTTGGGTTCTGCACAACAAAGCGCGCCAACTCCTGCTCTTCGTCATCATACATCACCACCGGAAACTCCTTCTGCCGTCGCGGATAATTCCTCAGGATCGAGCTGTGCCATTGCCCCCCATCCTCCATGGACCCTGAGCACCGACCGGAAGAATTCCGGTGCACGTAACCTCCTTCTTCAAGCGCCTCGATTCGTCCCCAGAATCGCCCACGTCGCCCGCCCTCGGGAATCTGAAGACGGTAGAAGTAGAGCGAGAGAGCATCCTTGTGACCACAGTTCATCGTTCGTGACCGAGGCAACCAACGCAGGTACTTCGCAGACACATGTCGACGAAGAAAGGCGTGCCAGGGCTCTTCTGTAGTGAAAGCCGTCCCTCCTGGAAGCGCCCCTACCAACCGAACGATGGATCCGTCACTCAGCACGACCTCGGCCGGTTGACGCTCGCGGGCAAAGAAAAAGACGGCACCCATTGCCACGCCGACAACGACGACCAAGAGAATCTTTCGCCAGCCGATCTTCACGTTCAATCAAAGACTAGCGAACGCAATCAAAGAACCGATACTCGGGCTCATCCTTCGCTTCGCGCCAGATCATCAACGCAAGTTCTCTCGCATGATAGTCGCCCCACTGAGAGCTTTCCCCGCATGGAATCCTCTGCCCCTTTGGAGTGTAGTCCCAACCGTTTGGACGATGGTAAATGGAATGAAGAATCAATCCCTCGTGACGTGGGTCGACTGCCAAATAAGGTTCCGCAAACAAGCTGCGTGCAGCCGTTAGCCCGGCCTGGTAGTACTGCTTCCCTTTCTTCCGCTCTGCCGGCTTGCCCTTCGACAAATAGCGACCCAAACGGATCAACCCCTGAGCTGCGATGGCAGCCGCAGAACTATCAACCGGTTCGTGAGCGTTGTAAGGATCCGAGTCCTTGGACAAGTAGTTCCCCATCTGCGCGAGTCCAGGCGCCCCTGTGTCCCACATCGGAATGCCGTCTCGACAGGAATTCTCCAAATAAAAATCCGCAGTCGCCTCAGCCGCCTTCCGGAACAAGCGCACAAGCTTCGCTCGCCCACCATGGGGTTTCAACTCGGCATTGCTCAGGCTCCCCAAGAACTCAAGCTGCTCGGCATAACCACAGATGGCCCACGCCAAACCACGGGTCCAGGTCGAAAACGGTGAGTAGCCTTGTTGCGAGTTCGGACAGCGATAGTTTCCATCGTTGAGATTGAAGACGCTTTCATGCGCCGTTCGCCCTCGCAGATCGTAGGCATCTCTTTCCTCGCCATAATACACTCCGTAGCGAGCGGTCGAGGTTGCGTGCTGCACCAAACGATCGAGCAACGATATCGGCCGATCCATTTCTCCCATCAAGACGTGCCCCAGACGGTGCGCCACCGCAAGCACTCGCAGCGAACGAATCGTATCAATGAACAAGGAGTGCGGCCCGTTGAACGAATAAATATAGCCTCCACCGTCCGCGATCTGAGTCCAACGCGCGGCTTGAGTCGCCCCGGATACTTTGAGGGCCAACTCATAAAATGCCCGCTCGAATTCATTCTCCTCAATCCGCCCTTCATTCATCAAACGTAGGAGATTGCCATAGGTCGAGACGTTGTTGAATCCATGATCATGCACACCGATATGGGAAACATGAGAAGCCATCTGATCGACAGTTGCCTTCCGCCCGATTTCTAAGAAACGCGAATCTCCCGTTACATCAAACTGGAGGACGGCGGAGCCGAACTGAAAACCCTGAGTCCACTCGGTCCAACCTCGACTCGTGTAACGACCCTTTTCAGTGAACACTGGAGTGCCTTTGGCCGGATTCCAGCGACGCTCAATTGAAGTGATCTTGGTCGCAGACAACTCGAACAAGCGCTCGAGACTGGGAAGAAGTTTAGCGGGCTTGAGCCGCTGATCGATTTTGATCGCCATCTTATTTCAACAAGTCTATCGGAAAATAAATAAAAGGATTTGGATTTGGACTACGATTGTGGCGAGTCAGCGTCTTCGTCCACCTTCGCCATCGTTTTAGGAACGTCCCTTTGCACCTCAGCCATGCGACGACCACCTAGGACTCGCATCAATAAGAGCGACATCCCAAGTCCCGCACACGCAGCGATTGCCGCCCAGAGGCTGCTCTCAATCGCCTGCGCCCCATACACGCCCAAGAAAACGGGTAGCGCCACCAAGATTCCATTGACGACGTCCCGCCTGCAGAGTGGGCCGATCGGATCCTTACCGGCAATGAGAGAATAGTCGTTCACCTTACTCGTTCACCTCGCAAACCACCCACCACAATAGACGGCTACGGCGTCACCTTCAATCGATCCGAGGCCTCGTCACGATGCATCATCACTCCATGCTCCTTGTAAGGCTTGAGCATGAAATGGGTGCCAGTGGATAAAACGCCGTCGATGGTGGCAAGCTTCTCCGCAACAAAGTTAGCCACCTCATTCAAGGAGCTCCCTTCGACAATCACCATGAGGTCGTAGCCACCTGACATAAGATAGCAGCTTCGAACTTCGTCATGTTTCGCAATCCGGCTGGCAATTCGATTAAAGCCGCCTTCACGCTCTGGGGTGGTCTTTACCTCGATAACAGCTCGCACCCGATTGAGACCGATCAAGTCTTCGTTCACCAAAGTTCGATAGCCCAGTATGACATTCTGAGCCTCATAGTCTTTGATTGCCTTGGCAACTTCGTCCTCGGACAAGCCAAGTCGCGAAGCTATCTTGGCTGACGAGAGCGAAGCGTCTTCCCTGAGTAATTTGAGTATCGGATCCATTACTTCCCTTGATTCTGCTGCCCTCACCGCTGGGAATCAATGGTTTAAAGCCCTGAGATGGATATTCCCAGAGCCGAGACGCTTAGGACGAAGCAGAGGACGGGATCACACCCTTCAAACGATCAATCGCTCGCGGTAAGGCGCCCAGTAGATGATCGATGTCCTCCGACTTGGTCCCACGACCGAGACTGATCCGGACACTCCCGAGGGCACGAGATCGAGACAGCCCCATCGCCGTCAGCACATGGGACGGTTCGATTGAACCCGTCGAGCACGCTGATCCACTCGATGCGCAAATACCCTCTCGCTCTAAGAGGAGCAAAAGAGCCTCCGATTCCAACCCATCAAAAGCCAAATTCGCGGTGTTGGGTACCCGGGCCACCTTATCCCCGTTTCTTTGTGCTCCAAACTTCTCTACACAGGTTGTCTCCAAGCGATCACGCAAAGCAGCGACACGAACCGCCTCAGATTCTAGCAGTTCGGCAGCCAGTCGGGCCGCTTCTCCCATGGCCACGATCGAGGCCACATTCTGCGTGCCGGCCCTACGCCCTCCTTCCTGGCCCCCACCGGCAATCAGGGGCGAGAACGGGGCACCATTCCGAACGTATAGAGCGCCAACACCTTTCGGCGCATAAATCTTGTGACCAGCAAGCGAGAGATAATCCACCGCAACTGATCCGACATCGAGCGCTACCTTTCCGGCCGCCTGAACCGCGTCCGTATGAAATAAGATACCTCGCCGCTGGCAAAGCGCGCTGAGCTCCCCAATCGGAAACACAACACCGGTTTCGTTGTTAGCCCACATCATCGACATGAGCGCCGTATCTTCCTCGATACTCGCTTCAACCGCTTCGAGATCAAGCAGGCCGTTCGACAGTACAGGCACGACAGTCACGCGAAATCCGGCAGCCTCCAAGTGAGGACGGAGATTCAAATTCGCGGGATGCTCAACGGCCGACATCACCACATGTCGTCGGTTCGGGTCTGCCCGCAATCCACTCCACAAAGCCGTATTAATGCTTTCCGTTCCACAACCCGTAAAAACGATCTCCGAAGGAGTCGCACCAACAAGTCTAGCCACCGATTCTCTTGCCTCAGCAACTCCCTTGGACGTGTCGTGTCCAAATGCATAGACACTCGAAGGATTACCCCACGATTCTTTCAGATACGGCAGCATTGCGGCCAGCACTTCAGGTGCCACCGGAGTAGTCGCGTTGTAATCGAAGTAACGAAGTGTGTTCGGAGGCTTGGCCATACGGATCAATACAGACTATCTCAGAAGGACGTCTCGATGAAAGCATCGGGTCGTAAAACTTCGCTCACAGCGATTGGCCTCACTGAGGCACCTCCACCCCGTAGCGCTCCAAGACCTCTCGAAGGCTGCGCTTCCGCACTGGCTTGGCTAGGTAATCGTCCATACCCGATTCCAGACAGCGATTCCGATCCCCCTCCATCGCATAGGCCGTCATCGCCACGATGGTCACCGGCGAGAGGCCTTGCTCTTTCTCCTCAATACGGATGCGACGGGTCGTCTCAAATCCATCCATCTCTGGCATTTCACAATCCATGAAGATCAATCGGTATTCTCCAGCTCGCCAAGCAGCCAAAGTCTCCAGACCATCATGGGCAAAATCGATGCGGACGCCGAGGGAATCAAAGAAAGCCTGCGCGACCTTGCGATTCACAGGATTGTCCTCCGCCACAAGGATCGAACTGGGCACATGGGCACGGGAATCACCCAGAGACGGCGAGGGCGAAGCAGGCTCCACAGCACGTCTCGAAGAGTCACTCGAACCCCTGCTTTCATCATCCATCTGTTCGCCAAGAGCACGCAACAAACACTGCCGCAACTCAAGTTTTCGAATCGGCTTAGGAAGGTAGTGGGCAATGCCACACTGTTTCAGATGGGTCGGGTCGACTGCCGGATAGAGGGACGTCAACAGGAGCAATTCCGACTGATCAAAATAGCTAGCATTCCGTAGCGAGTCCGCCAACTCGAGCCCGTCCACTTCCGGCATCACCATGTCCAGAAGCACGACGCGGTAAGGATCTCGCTCCCGGTGGGCTCGCTCACAAAAGTTCATCGCCTCCGACGCATTAGGAGCGGCATCGACCCTCGTTTTCCAGGAGCTCAGATACTCACGAAGGACTAGGCGATTCGTCTCGTTGTCGTCCACAATCAGCACCCGACAGCCTTCCAAGACAGACGCATCACAAGGTTCCCCTGCGAAGGTTTGGGTCGCACGATCAAAAGAAGCGGTAAACCAAAAAGTTGCCCCGTCTCCAAAGACACTGTTCACTCCCAACTGCCCCCCCATCATTTCGACGAGGCTTTTGCAAATGGCCAAACCCAATCCCGTTCCTCCGTGTTTCCGAGTCACACTCGCATCCGCTTGTGTAAAGGGTTGGAAAAGCGATTCCTGCGCCGCATCCGGTATCCCCGGGCCAGTGTCTTTGACCGTGCACAAGACCGTCACACGGTTGTCATCTGAAGACTTCTCTTCGATCTTGAGGAGCACATCGCCAGTTTCCGTGAACTTGATGGCATTGCTCAGCAAATTCAGAATCACCTGACGGAGACGATGAGGATCTCCACGCAAATTCGATCTCAACTCATCGGGAACCAGAGCGGCTATTTCGATTCCTTTCCGTTGAGCCCGTTCCGCCAATAATTCCAGGGAACCCTGAACCACATCGTGGAGGTCAAAATCTTTCTCTTCGAAAGAGAGCTTCCCAGCTTCGATCTTGGAGAAGTCCAGAATATCATTGATCAAGGTTAGGAGTGAGTCCGCACTTGTTTGCAAGGTTTCCACCAAGGATCGCTGCCGATCTTCAAGACTGGTTTCGGACAGCAAATCGACCACCCCCAAAATACCATTCATAGGGGTCCTGATCTCGTGACTCATGCTCGCAAGGAAAGCGCTCTTGGCTTCCGCTCCCTGCATGGCCCGGTTGGCAAGTTCTTTCATGCGCTCATTCGCCGTATGAAGTTTCTCATTGGCCTGATGGAGCTCTTGAGTACGCACGCTCACGAGTCCCTCAAGATCTTGCATCTTGAGTCGCGCTTGCTGTCCGAGCAGCCATTTCTCACTGAGGGCATTCGCCAACTGGAGAACCTCAACGGTATCGAACGGCTTCTTCAGGATCAGCAACTGATCCGAATCTCCCAGACGAGCCCGAATTTCTTCCCAAGAATAATCCGAATAGGCCGTACAGATTACGATCTGAAGATGGGGATCACAGCGCCACAATTGCTCCACCGTCTCCACCCCATCCCAACCGGGAGGCATTCGCATGTCGACAAATGCGAGCGAATAGGGCGCGTTCTCCTCGAGAGACCGTTTGACACACTCGAGTCCGTCCTGTCCCTGAAAGGCATCGTCGACGGTGAACGTATCATCCACAGACACCGGTTCGGATTCCCCAAAAAGGCTTGATTCCAAGTCATCGAGCGCCGCCGTATCAGGCGCTTGTTTATCCAGAATCTTGTGAAAATCCGCGTGAATCGACTCGGTATCGTCGATGATCAGGACGCGACGGTGATTGGGGATTTCATTCATGATGCTTCCTCATCTGAAGAGAGTGGCAGGTCGAGGAGGAAAATGGCTCCCTTCCCTAACCCCTCACTCTCAACCGACAGTTCTCCTCCCATTTCCTTGGCCGCTAATGCACTAGAATGCAGGCCAAATCCATGTCCGTCCTTTCGCGTTGTGAAGCCGTAAGCAAAGATCTTGGTGAGATTCTCCTTCGGGATCCCCACGCCGGTGTCGGCGACGGAAATCCTCACTCCCATTTCCGATGGGGCAATTCCGATCGTCAGAACCTTATCACCTGATCCAGCTTCGTCACACGCATACTTAGCATTTCGGATCAAGTTGATCAAAACTTGAAGAATTCTTGTTCGATCCACCGATATTTTTTCCGTTGGGGAGAAATCCCGAACAAGAGTCACCTCGTGCCGGGTCAAAGCCCCGGCGTTCAAACGGATCGCATCCTCGACCAACTCTTCGGGCATCAACGCATCTCTCACACCTCCCGTTCGTGCATAGGCTTGCTGCATGGCGACGATATCTTTCGTATGCTCGACGCTTTCGAGCAAGGCTTTCAACTCCTCGAGCAAGGTGGCTCGCTCCGCAACGAGCTGAGAGGACAACTGAGTCAAATACTCGGGTAGCTTTTGTCCCTTGGCGTCCTCACTCAAGAAGTGAGCTTGATCACGATTCTCCTGCAATAGCAAAGCCACCTTCTCGATTGGTTCCAGTCGAAACTTTTTGGCTTGTTCCAGCGCGGTCTGCCCCGAGACGTTGACGCTATTCAGCACATTTCCCACGTTGTGTAGCACACCGGTTGCAACTTCTGCCATCCCGGCCTGCCGAGAGGCATGAAGCAGTTCCTTCTGTGCTTTCTCCAGTTTTGCGGCCGCCTTTTTCTTTTCCGTCAGATCACGTGCAATGGCTTCGAACCCAAGCAGTTCCTCTTTCTCGCGGATTCCCCTGAAACTCACATCCAATGCGATCTCGCCCTTTTCTAAATGGTTCAATACCAGCTCCACGTGACGTTCACCGGTCTTTTTTCGATCGGGTTCCAGAACTTTCGCCAATGTCTCATGATAGCTGGGGGCGACCAGATCCGCGAACATCGTTTCCTTTGCTTTCTCTCGATCGATCTGTAGCAAACGTTCGCCTGCTTTGTTCAAGACCGTGAAACGCCCCTCAAGATTGATTGCAAAAACGACGTCGTTAGCATTCTCGAACAGATTCCGGTAGCGACGCTCGAGAACCGCCTGTCGCTCGTAATCCCGTCGAATGATTGCCGTCTGTTTCGAAACTCTCCGTTGCAAGGTAAGGCCCCAAGCTGCGACGAGTAAGAAGAACACCAGAAAGCCTACAAACACGAACAGCGTATTCCGGGTCGTCCACCAAGAAGGTTTGCTAACGAGCTCGATTCCACTTTCGTTCCCTACCAGGATATGGAAGCCCTGTGGATTCTTACTCGCATCAACGTCCACCACACAGACACCCGTCGCCTGAAGAACGCTCCCTGGTTTAAGTTCCGTCAAAGCGGCACTCTCCCCCCCGACCACCTCTACGTCAAAGATCTCGTCGGACTCCCGCAACGTTAAGATAGGCATCGCCCCACGCTTCGCGACGTTCACCAGGCTTCCGGAAACCACGACGAGGCGAGCCTCATGAGTTCCCAAGAGCAGCTCTTCAATCGATGGAGAAAGCGGATTGAGAGACTCTGATTCTTCACGCTTTCGCAGTTGGCAATCTCGCAATACCGGAGAGTAATCTCCCAGCTCTGCGAAACCAACGACATCGGCCCCATCTCCAATCGAGAGACCATGAGGTTCGACCGTCTCCACCCTTACACCGGTCGCGTCATCAGCCAGAAAAAGCTCCTTCTCAGAAACCACTAGCTGGACCGTACCTTCGACGCGCACCCGCTGGTTCCCGCCGCCACGACGTCCATAGCCCAGAATTCCCGCGATCGGCTCAATTTCGAGTTCAAATGGGTTCTCAAAATTCTCTCCCCGCTGCTCTACGAATTGAGGGCCGGGAACGTAAAAGTGAAATCCAGTCAGTTGTCGGTTCCGATTGAACAAAGGAGCGTAGACACCTTGCAATCGTACTTGTTCCCCAATGATATCTCGCGGATAGCTCTCCTCGGTGAAACCCACAATCGTGGCACTGAAACGACGGTTGTCTCGAATCATCTCCATTACCACGTGCACGTCCACCCAACGGACAGATCGGACAGAACCTTCGATATCAACCCAACGGCTATCATAGACACCCCGAGCTAACTCCTCCGCAGTCGGTTTCGCAGCCGCGGGCAAGCTAGCGTTACCTTCGATCAGCTCCACGACCGCATCAGTTATAATAGGCGCAAAATCTCCCGGACCTGTGACTCCCTCGAGAAGGACCTCATCGCCAGCAGCCAGATCGCCGCGCCAGTTTCTGAGCTTTACATAGATTCCATCCGTTCCGTCGTACAGGAAATGGACGAACCAGCCCGTCGAGGGATGAGCGAACAAAACGCTTGCCTTCACTTCGACAGGTAATCCTTTAGCGGCCTCAACTGAAGAGAGCGCCTTGACGGCTGCAAATGAAGTTAGCGGCGCGGACTCCGGTTCCTGAGCTTGAAGAGAGCCAGAATGACACCAATCCGTTGCTACCAGAAGAAAAGCGACAAGCAGACCTCCGAATGCAGCGATTGAAGACTTATTGAGCCGAGTCATTGCGTCGATTGAGGTCACATAAATTAGACTCTGCCCCCCAAAAAAACAACCACCAATGCCCGGGCTTCGGCCTGGGAGGATAAACGCTGCGTGTCGACTCTCGGCACATTGCTTAAAAACCAGTGAACAAGAAGCTTCCCTCGTCGCAAAGACGTTTCCTGTTTGCCTGATGGGACTGCTTTCAGGCAGACTCACCCTGACCTATGGAATACGAGTCCGTCATCGGCCTAGAAACGCACGTCCAGCTGAAAACCCGTTCGAAAATGTGGTGCGGATGTGCCAATCAGTATGGCTCCCCGGCCAACAGCAATGTCTGTCCGGTCTGTCTGGGGATGCCCGGTGTCCTTCCCGTCGCCAATGAAGAGGCTTTACGTCTCACAGCACTGACGGGAATGCTGTTGAATTGTACGGTTTCGAAACACGCACGCTTCGACCGCAAGAACTACTTTTATCCCGACGTTCCCAAGAACTACCAAATCACCCAGCTCGCTCATCCTTCTACCGAGCACGGGCATGTTGATTTTGAATTCGAAGGCGGGATGGCGAAGGTGCGCATCACGCGGGCCCATCTCGAGGAGGATGTCGGCAAGAGCTTCCACTTCGACCGCAACAGCGGCGTGGATTACAATCGAGCGGGCGTTCCGTTGCTCGAGATCGTGTCCGAGCCAGACATCCGCAGCGCAGACATGGCTTACGCCTACCTCAATGCCCTGATCAATATTCTGACCTATGGTAAAGTGAGCGATTGCGACATGGAGAAAGGGATGGTGCGGTGCGACGTCAACATCAGCGTGCGTCCTAAAGGGCAGACTGAGCTCGGGGCGAAGATCGAGATCAAAAACATGAACACCTTCAGCGGGGTGCGGCGTGCGATCAACTACGAGGTCGACCGCCAAATTCGTGCGGTCAAGAACGGCGAAACACTGAACCAAGAGACACGACGATGGGATGATGTCGCTGGCATCACCGAAATCATGCGCACGAAAGAAGATGCCCATGACTACCGCTATTTTCCAGATCCCGACTTGATGGCCTTTGAACCCAGTGATGAGTGGATGGCTGAAGTCGCCGCCCAAGTGGTTGAACTTCCCATGGCTCGCAAACAGCGCTTCATGAACGACTACGGATTGCCCGACGGCGACGCCGAAGTTTTCGTCAATGACGTCCCGCTCGGCGACTACTACGAACCAATCGCTAAAGAGTCTAAATCTCCCAAGGCCGTCGCGAATTGGATCATTAATAATCTTCGCGCCAAGCTCGCAGAATCCGAGACCGCCTTGACTGAGCTTAAGTTCCAACCTCAGGCGATTAACGAGCTGATCGGCATCGTCGACAGCGGCAAGATCAGTTCCAAGATTGCCCAGGACGTTTTCTCAGAGATGTTTGCTTCCGGCAAAAACCCCAGCGCCATCGTCGAAGAAAAAGGCCTGGCCCAAGTGAGCGACTCAGGTGCAATTGAAGGCTTCTGTGATCAGGCAATCGCAGACAACCCGAAGTCAGCCGACGATTTCCGCGCCGGAAAGGCAGCCGCTCTCAACTTCCTGAAAGGGCAGGTAATGAAGCTCAGTCGCGGCAAGGCGAATCCAAACCTGGTCGGGGAGATACTTCAGAAAAAGCTCAGCAGCTGATTCCTCGACTGTGTTTCAAAATATCCAATCCATCCACTTCAGCGGAATTTGTGGAACAGCGATGGCATCCTGCGCGGCTGCGCTTAAACGCCAGGGCTACACGATCACCGGCTCGGACGAAGGCGCCTACCCGCCCATGTCAACCTATCTGGAGTCCCAATCAATTCCCATTGCGTCACCCTATGCGGAAAGCAACTTGGCGCACGCTCCGGATCTCGTCGTCATCGGCAATGCCCTCTCCCGCGGCAACCCGGAAGTGGAACACGTCCTCAACCACAAACTGCCCTACTGTTCTTTACCAGAACTCCTAAAGGAGTTTTTCATTCGAGGCCGACGATCCATTGTCATTACGGGCACGCACGGTAAAACCACCACCACTTCCATGATGGCCTGGGTTTTCGAAACCGCAGGACTCAAGCCCAGCTTTCTCATTGGGGGTGTCCCACTCAACTTTGGCTACGGAGCTCGCTTCACCGACAGCGAATGGATTATTCTCGAGGGGGATGAATACGATACCGCCTTTTTCGACAAACGGAGTAAGTTCGTTCACTACCTCCCCGAGATTGGCATTATCAACAACCTAGAATTCGATCATGCCGATATCTTCCCTGATCTCGCGGCAATCCAACTATCCTTCAAACGCTTTATCAACATCATCCCGGGTCAGGGGGCACTACTGGCAAATGGAGAAGAAGAGAACCTCGCCCCTTTGCTGGATGTCAATCATTGCCCCGTTCAGAGCTTCGGTTTGAACGAAGCGAACGATGTCTCAGCAGAACAGGTCGAACTCACCCCCACAGGCTCCCGCTTCCAAGTCAACGGTGTTCCTTACTGGCTTCCCATGGTCGGTCGCCTGAACATTCGCAATGCTCTAGCGGTCATTGCGGCGGCGACCCGCTGTGGTATTGCCACAGACAAGATCCAAGCTGGCCTCGCTAGTTTTAAGGGAATCAAGCGGCGAATGGAAATCCGCGCAACCGTCGCAGGGATCACGATCATTGACGACTTCGGGCATCATCCCACAGCGATTCGAGAAACCATCGAAGCCCTACGCGTTGCCTACCCAGGCCAACGGCTTTGGGTCGCGTTCGAACCACGCAGCAACACGACACGGCGCAATGTGTTCCAACAAGAGCTCGCCGACGCTTTGGCATTGGCGGATGGCATTCTCATTTCTCAGGTAGCTCGCCTCGAACTGCTCGAAGCGGACCAACGCCTGAACCCTGAGGAACTCGTCAGTGACATTCGGCAAAAGGTCACAAATTGTCATTACCTCGGAGACGCCGATGCAATCTCTCAGCACCTGACAGACCAGACCCGATCAGGCGACATCGTGTGCATCTTCAGCAACGGCTCGTTTGATCATCTCCACACTAAATTGGAAGCGTCCATTCAAGATCGCGACGCTTCCAATCAATAGCTTCGATACGGTTTCGAGCAGGGCCCAAAGCCCCGCCTCACAAGCCCGTCTAATTGAATTCAAATCTGTCGCGGAGTCTGCTACACTTCCGCCATGTTACAGCGAATCCTGACAGCTACTTGGACGAGTATTACGTTAGCGCTGACTACCCTTCCGTCCACGCTTAGTGCAGCGGAAGGAAGACCCAACATCATCTACGTGCTGGCAGATGACCTGGGATATGGAGACCTCGGTTGCTACGGCCAAAAGACACTCAAGACCCCCAACCTAGATCGAATGGCCCGTGAGGGCATGCGCTTCACCCGTCACTACGCGGGTTCCACCGTCTGTGCTCCATCCCGTTGCGTTCTCATGACGGGCCTCCACACAGGACACGCCCGCATCCGAGGCAACGGACCAGGCCAACTTCTCCCAAGCGACCTTACCATTGCCCGCGTCCTGCAAAGATCAGGCTACAAGACCGGTTGTTTTGGCAAGTGGGGAATCGGAAATCCGCCGCCACTAAACGATCCGAACCTTCATGGATTCGACGAATTCTACGGCTACGTGAATATGTTTCACGCCCACAACTTCTACCCCGAATTCTTGGTCCGAAATGGGAAGAAAGAGTCCCTGAGAAACCGGCTCTATCCGGATTGGAAGAAAAAGCAAACGCCCGAACGCGAGGGGATGGGCGTCTCCCAAACAGCGATCGACTACGCTCCAGAGAAAATTTTCGAAGAGGCCAAAGCGTTCGTTCGATCCCAGTACAGACAGCCCTTTTTTCTATACTACGCACTGAACATTCCCCACGCGAACAACGAGGGAGGTCGCGAACCGAGAATCGGTAAGAACGGGATGAGATCGCCGCATAGCGAACAGTTCGCCAGCCAAGATTGGCCCCTCCAGGAGAAAGGCTTCGCCGGCATGCTCAGCGCGATCGACGAACAGATTGGAGAACTCCTCAATCTTCTCAAGGAACTCAACATCGACGAGCAAACCATCGTCTTTTTCAGCTCGGACAACGGCCCCCACCAAGAAGGAGGACACAAGATGGAGTTCTTCAATTCCAATGGAGCTCTTCGCGGCAAGAAACGCGACCTATATGAAGGTGGAATCCGCGTTCCTCTCATCGTCCGTTGGCCCAGTCACATTGCCCCCAAAGGGACAAGCAACCTGATTTCCGGATTTCAAGATATGTTCCCAACCTTTGCAGAACTAGCCGGTGTAACCGGCACGCCGCACGGGGACGGACTTTCCATCACTCCCACACTGCTTGGCAAAAAAGCGCAACAGGTAACCCACCCGTACCTCTACTGGGAGTTTTATGAGCAAGGAGGAAAAGCCTCCGTGCTACAAGGCAACTGGAAGGCTGTGAGACGGAACCTTATTCAGGATCCAAATGCGCCGATAGAGTTGTATCGACTGGACCAGGATATTGATGAATCCCAGAACCTAGCGGAGCAATACCCCGCACTTGCCAGATCCTTCGCCACCATCATGACAAAAGAACATGTGGAACAAGAATGAAATCCCTTTCCTATCGCAAAAATCTTTCTCAGTCACTGGCAGCCATAATCCTAGCCGCAAGCTGCGTCTCAGGCAGCTTGGTCCTCGGGTTTGTGGCCAAGATCAACGAACAGGGTGAGTTCCGTCGTTGGGATTTCGATAACCCACCGAGCAGTGTTTCCGAGAACGTTTTCAATCGGGCAACGCGAGCAATTCGATTCAGTCTCGCAGAAGATGCCTTTACTCCAGATAACCGCATTGCAGAACTCAATGCCGTTCGGGCGGCCTTCGATCAGTGGGAATCGATTCCAAACTCGATTATAGACTTTGAGGAAGGCCCACTCGCCCCTTCGTCTCAGGATATCAACCCCAGTGACGGAACCAACATTGTGATGTGGGCCAAAACATCCCGTCTTGTAAACGGCGAACGGAGCGACATCTCGGGAAGACTGGGCCTGGCTTTCACGCTTTTCTTCGCTGATGGCAGAATGGCTGCCGCAGACATTGCGTTGAACGGGGTTGACCACAACTGGTTTGCCACGCCCGACGCACTGGTCGAGGATAGCCGGTTCATTGAAGGCACGGTCATCCATGAAATCGGCCACGTTCTGGGTTTGGACCACTCGCCGATCGGAACAGCAACCATGTTTGCTCGCGACGGATCGGGACTCGGGTTTCAGAGTGGCTTGACCCCTGACGAGACCACATTCGCTCAATCTATCTACCAAGAACCTACGAACGGGGCTCAGCTAGCAACCCTCCAAGGTCAGATCACCGCCGACGGCAACGGCGTTCTCGGAGCAGCGGTTTTCCTCGAAGATCCTGCAGGACATGTCATCGCCGGAACCGTGGCAATCGAATCGACTGACAAAAACTCCGAAGGATTCTACCAGTTTCTTGGCGTTCCTCCAGGGAGCTACTTAGTGCGGGCTCAACCACTCGACTCGGCATCAGCCACCCGCAGGCTGGTTACTGGACGAGACATCTCCTTCTCTCGATTCGACCTCGCTGAAATCGACTTCAAACCTACTGCTCCTCAAGCGGTCACTCTGAGCGCCGGGCAGACAAGCACAGTCGATCTCGCACTCGATCCAACGCCGCCGGCGTTTCGTATCGGTCGAATTCGACAGTTCACGGATTCGCCCACCGGCGTTCGGGCAGGGAATTCTCCGATCACGATCACCCAGGGAGAGCAAGGACTCACGATCGGTGTCTTTGGCTCATCCCTTCCGACTGAAGACGTAGAGCTCTTGGTGACCGGAGACGGACTGACACTAGGTCCGACCGAAGTGACAACCCGGTTTTTCTCCAACACTCCCCACCTCTTCCGAACCGTTTCGGTTGCCCCGAACGCAACCCCGGGAATCCGATCCTTCATCGTCAAACAGGACAACAACCTAGCCTACGCCACCGGATTCATCGAAGTGAGAGCCGCCGATCCGGACGATAACTTCGACGGCTTGTCGGACAATTTCCAACGACAACACTTCGCGCCGTTCACCGCATCCATCGCAGCGCCTTCGGCCGATCCAGATGGGGATGGATTCACAAATCTCGAGGAGGCTCTTGCAGGGACGAACCCAAACGTTCCGAACCAAGACATCCCCCAAAACGGGGACCTAGAAATTGACAGCGTCTCGCTAACCTTATCAGGTGCACAGATCGAGTTTAATGGAAACGCCGGGATCACATATCAACTTTTCGCGCGAGATGATTTGGATCGTGATCCATGGACTCCCATTGGCGCACCCGTGGCAGGAACGGGACTCGCGCAAACCCTCATCGACCCAGACGCTGACAGCGACATCCGCTTCTACGAGGTTCGCATCGTTGAATAGATTCGAATCGCAAACGTCCATTCCAACACAGACTCAGTAATAGGGTCTGATCGAAGCGTCGTTTCAGCATGGACAAGCGCCGCCTTCGCCCTATGCTGCCAGGGTCGGGTTCATTGGTGAATGAAGATATAGAATTAGGTATGAAAAGAATCGCGATTATGACCGCAGCCCTTGTGATTGGGTTTGCCGGTCTCACAAATCAAGCTCAGGCCGAGCTCAAAGTCGGGGACAAAGCCCCAGAATTCTCCTTACCCGGGAGTGATGGGAAAACCTATAAACTTTCGGACTTCGCAGGGAAGCAGGCTATCGTAATTGCCTGGTATCCCAAGGCGTTTACCGGTGGTTGAACGCGCGAATGCAAGTCACTCCGTGAGAGTGGCAAGAAGTTGCGTGAATTCAATGTGGCCTACTTTACTGCCAGCTGTGATGACGCCGATACCAATCGACGTTTCGCAGAGTCACTCGAACTCGATTATCCGATTTTGAGCGACCCCGGCAAGAAGACCGCGAAGGCTTTCGGCGTGGTGAATGAAAACCGCCCCGTGCCATTCCGGTGGACCTACTACATCGGCAAAGACGGCAAAGTTCTCTACGTCGACAAATCAGTCAAGGCAGGTTCGCATGGCGAGGATATCCATGCCAGACTCACAGCCCTCGGAATCAGCAAGAAGTAACTTCAAACAACCCCTTTCACCAACCGACAAGAGCAAGCGTTCGCGCTTGCTCTTTTTTATGAGTCCACCGTTAGAGAGGCGCTGCCTACCTGCATCGCCCCATCGGTCAAAAATCGCACTCGCAAGCCGCCCCTCCCTCGCAAGGCTTCCTCTGCTCCTTCGCAGTATGCTTGGTTCATCCAGTAGCAAGGACTGGCTTCCTCTACGCCTTCCATTTCAAGATCCCCGACACTAAAGCGCTGACCAATAAGTTTGTTCAGGTCAATACCCGATACGAGGACATTTCTCCTGAAAACCGAAGGATCGCGGTCGACCTCTGGAAACTTTTCACGTAAGTCGAGAAAGACCTCCTCTGAGAAGAACGTGAGCTGGCCCTTGTAGTTCTCCTTATGATCAAAGTAGCGGTCTCCAATGATCCCTTTCCCGGCAACACATTCGATCGAATCACGCTCCTCCATGGGATAATCCTGAGGAGTCTTCCCATGTCGCCCGACAAAGCGATGGCCGGGAGAAACGAATATCTTCTTGATCTCTACTGCGTGATTCATAATGCGGGACGAACCCTCCCCGACATCCTCACAAAATCTTCGACCTCTCGCAACAGTAAGCTCACCGCTACATCATGGTCAGGAATCTTTCCGCTTCAAGTCGCGGTACTACCAATCTTTCGTCAGTGACGATCTCGTTTGCAACAGGATCGTTCTAATCACCGCACGCTCCTCTCGCGCCAGCCGATCAAAGGGAGTCGACGGCTCTTCCGCTTCGAGGATTTCCTGAATCTGCCGAGCCACTTCTCGATACACTATAGGCTCGAGGGCATCAAAAGCGGCCGAACCAACCAGATAGCTGCAGCGATACTTAAACAATCGCGTCTTCAAATCAAAGTCTCGCAGAGACCTCCCCGAGTCATCACGTCGGGCGCGGGCAGAAAACGTCTTGATGAACTCAGAGCGCTCCCCGATCTCATTCGCCAAGGGGGCTTCATCAACGAAGAATAGGTACCGGATGAATCCAAAGATTTTTTGCTTCAGATAACGAATATGTCCGTATTGCTCGACCGCAATCCGAGCTTCAAAATTGAGTCGTGTGAGGTAGTTATGGAAATGAACCTGATGAGCCAGAACCATCAGAGCCACTCGATCGCTTCTTGCCCCCGGATAGGACTGTTCGCGAAAAGGAGTCGACTCACCCGGCACGAGTAATCGACCGTGAAACGCATTTTCCCCGGCAGCCGATGATACATACCACCCTCCAAAGCGAGCCTCAAACGGCATTCGATGGGTCATCTGCCCCCCGAGTCGGGTGAAATCCACCCACCCAGCACCGTCCACTGCAAAAGAGCGAAAGAGATGGCCGGGAACTCCCATCGTTCGCGATGCCGCATGGCATTCAAGGCATTGATTTGTTCTCTCAAAAGACACGTCTCGATCGGCTTCTTGATCCAAGGTATAGAAGACTGTTCCCAAGCGCGGATCCGAAGCTGTGAGCTCAAGTAACGGGGCCCCAGGGATATAACCCACATACAGCTCATCATTGAAGTAAATGGCTCGAGGGGTCCTCGGGCCAATAAAACTTCGCTGAGCTGAGGACTTTGCGTACACCAAGACCTGGGACGATGGAGAAATATCGAGCGATTCTAGCACTGCATCCAAATAGCCCCGACTCTCGGATCGATGAAGCGTTGCGCGGCCGTTGACCAAATCTTGATTCAACGAATCGATGGCCGTAGATGAAGCGCTGCTTGAGTAGCGAATGGGTGGGAAATCGAAATCCAATAAGTGAGTCGATCCCTGAAAGTCCGCCCCCGACAAACGCAGGCCCAACATCAACAGACAAAACCCGAATGGCCAGCCTTGGCTGAGCAAACAAGGGCTCAGGCCAATGCGCATCATTTTGCTGATTCGATTACGGACTCCAGTCGATCACAGATCGTTTCAATGGTTTGGATGCGAGCGAAACGCTTGTTGTTCCCTGCAACGAGCGTCCAGGGTGCCGACTCGTTGCTCGTGAATGCCACCATATCATTGACCGCGACTTCATACTCGCTCCATCGCTCCCGATTCCGCCAATCTTCTTCAGTGATTTTGTGTTGCTTGTAGGGAATCTCTTCTCGGCTACGAAAACGATTCAGTTGCTTCTCCTTACTGATATGGAGCCAAAACTTCAGCAATACCGTTCCGTGTTGCGTGATTTCCTCCTCGAAATCGTTAATCTCAGAATAGGCCCGCTGCCACTCATGATCCGAAGCGAAGCCCTCGATGCGTTCCACCAACACACGCCCGTACCACGAACGATCAAAGATCGTAATACGACCATCGCGTGGTAGATCCCGCCAGAAACGCCAGAGGTAGTTGTAGGAATGTTCTTCCAAGGTAGGTGGCCCCACTTGAACAATTCGAAACAATCGAGGATCTATCGCGGCCGTCGCTCGTCGAATCGCTCCTCCTTTTCCTGCGGCATCCCAACCCTCGAACACCAACGCCGTCGAAACCCGTTTTTCATAAGCCCGCCAAAAGAGATGATGCAAGCGGGATTGCACTTCAACCAACTGCTTATCGTACACCTCTCGAGTCAAGCGTTGATCAAGATCGACTTCGGCTAGCGCGCGATAGGGAGAGGCCACGTAAGGGGTTTTCCCTCCATTGGCGTCATTTCGTTTTTGAGAGCCGTTCTTAGCTAAACGTTCCAGAGATTCCACCAAGAGATGCGCAAAAGTTAGATCACGTTCATGCGGATCAGCCGAAGGCACAAAGAACCAAGGACAATTCGGTCGATGCGTATGCTCCATCATCGTGACAGAAGCCGCATCAAAGCGTTCGTAAAGGCTATGATGTTTCCAATCGTCACTCATCGCACGCCAGTGTTCCTTGGGATTTTCATACAGATGGCGCAGGCGCTCCTCTTGTTCCGACTTACTCAAGTGAAACCAGAACTTTAGGACGACCGCGCCGTCGGCGGCCAAAGCCATTTCTTGCTGCCGAATGCTTTTCAAACGCGCCTCGAGTTCCGGTTGAGACAAACGCTTGTGAACACTCTCAATGAGAGGGGCCGAATACCATCCTCCAAACCAGATCGCGATCTTGCCTCGCCTCGGCAACGCATCCCAATAACGCCAGAGCTCTGGTCGCTCCATAGCCTCATCAGACAGGTCCCAGAAACTATGCGTACTGAGATCCCGAGCGTCCAACCACTCGTTTAGCAACTGAATTGCCTGCCCTTTTCCCGCCCCATCGACTCCGGCAATGATGATGACGACAGGGTTCGGCGAATCCTGCAACTTACGCTGAGCCTTCATGAGCTCAGCTCGAAGCCGATTGATGCTCTTGGTGTATTTCTTAGCCGAATAGCCCCGAAAATCTTCGCTCCCAAGAAGCTGTTTGCTGTAATCTTTTATTTCTTGGCTCATGAATCAGCCTTAGGAAACCGCAGGGGTTTGATCACTGAAGCCCGCGGAGATGCAAAGACAAGACTGGAACAACAAGGCAAAGAATACCAGTCTTAGGATCGAAGAAAGTCATGAACGGTTTCAGGGTCAGAACGCGGCTCAAAACAAGACTGACCCGCGCACAGAAGCAATCGGAACGTTTCAAGGAGCGCAGCGAATTGTGCGCCCCTCAGTGAGAGACTCACGGGACGCGTTCGAGAATGGTTCTAACAGCAACAACAAGCGCCTCCCTTCGGCTCGAAAGGGTAAAGTCGGAAGAAGTTTCAAGCGTGTAACCCAGATCGGTGTGGTGATTTGTAAGATAGAGCGTCTCCGGCCAAATATCCCGCCCAATGGGATCGGCCGGCGGCTGAATCACTCCCCTCGAAGCGGGGAATCCCTCAATCTCCTCAGACTCATCAATCGGAAAGACCGATCTCACCGATTCGACGATGGCCTCGCTGACACAAGGCAGTTCTCTTGGATTGACCGCATAGAGATAGAAGCCTTTAGACTCCCAATCTTCGTGCAAACAAACCGCGCAATCAAATCGACCCTTGTCTTGCAGCCATGCGGTCAGCGCTTGAACCTCGCTGCTTTGGGGCTTGAGGAAATCTCGGTTAAGGTCAATTCCCTGATGATTCTCCCTTTGTTGCAGAGCAAAGCCAGAAGGATTCAAACAAGGTAGCACCCAGCACGCTGCATCAGCCGGAAAGAGATCCCGCTCGATCAACTCATGCACGGCCAAAGGTCCTGCTGGTTCATCCCCATGCATTCCCGTCGAGAAGTAGAAACGCCGTGTCGGGTTGCTTGGGACACGATGCAAGGCGTAGAGACATTGGTCCTCGCCAAAAGGTAACGTTTCTACGGACCAACCTCGGGCGCTTGCAGCCGAAACCGTCTCGTCCACCAAGGCAGCCATGTCCACTTGCTCCCCCTGGTAGCCACCTTGGTTCAGTCCCAATGGACGCAACATTTCGGGATTAGATTCCAAAGCGCCGCTCACTCACCGCGCTCTTCAGTGAAAAGAGCTGCCAGCAAGGCTAGACAGATTCAACCAGCTCAGGCTGGCAAGCCGTAGATTTATCAGAACAACCACAGCCTTCCTCTTGATCAGAAAATCCGTCCTTGTCCCAATCACTATCCAATCCCAAATCCTTTAGCATTTGGAGATCTTTCTCGACCGGTTGATTCAGAGTCGTGAGGTAGTTCCCCACCATCAAAGCACTCGCCCCAGCCATGAATACCATGCTCTGCAGATCACGAAGGTTCACCGTCCGACCACCCGCGATCATGATCTCTTTTTTAGGCAAGATCAGTCGGAAACAAGCAATCGTCTTGAGAATCTCGAAGGGCTCCAATGGCTCGTTGTTCGCGTAAGGGGTTCCTTCGATGGGATTCAAAATGTTGATCGGCACGACATTCGCGCCGATTTCACGGAGAGACATTGCCAGGTCACAGCGATCATCTCGCGTTTCTCCCATTCCAATGATTCCACCAGAGCAAATCTTGATTCCAGCGTTCTTGAGATACTGGATCGTTTGCAACCGATCCTCGTAGGAATGAGTCGTGCAGTGTTGCGGGAAGAAATTGCGAGAACTCTCTAAGTTGTGACCGTAGCATTCAAGGCCCGCTTCCTTGAGACGGTCCGCTACAGCCTGACTCTCAATCAGTCCGAGAGACGCATCAGGTCGGGTCTTTCCGCCGTCAGCCATTTCACGAATCCGATCACAGACTTCGTCGAGAATAGGACCTTCCTTCAGCCCTTTCCATGCGGCCACCAAGCCCACTGCGGTCACTCCGTTCTGCTTGGCCTCGGCCGCAGCTTCCTCCACTGGCTCCTGATCAATAAATCCATAGCGAGGAGAATCTCCTTGGTAGGCGGCAGACTGGGCACAGAACTTACAATTTTCACTACAGCCCCCCGCCTTAGCGTTCACGATGGAACAAAGGTGGATCTTGTTGCCCTTGAAGTGTTCTCGAACGCGATTTGCCACGGCCATCAGATCAAAAATGTCCGCTTTGCTTTCCAGAGAAAACATCCACAACGCTTCATCTCGAGTCAGTTGGCCACCGCCGATAATGCGCTCCCCAAATTCCCGAATTCGATCTGAATGTTTCACGTCAACCACTTCCGAAGTCATGTTTGACACCATACGATCCGCCAAGCTGCCAGTGCAAGACGATAGATTCATCTTCCAAGTAGCAGGCTTTGCCCATGAACGCCTCCAGAAGCCTCTCAATTCCACGACAATCTCAGTTGAAACAAAGTCACCCCTCCGCCTTAATATGCCCATGAGCTCCTTTCGTCGCGTGGACGCCCTAAGCGCAATCGGGATCACCTTGCTCCTTTTCCTGGCTTGCCCTCTCCAAGGGCTCTCGGAATCGGCCCGTCCAAACATCGTGTTCATCTTGGCTGACGACCTGGGATACGGAGATCTCGGTTGCTACGGACGATCCGATATCCAAACACCTGTCCTCGACAGACTTGCGGCGGAGGGCGTCAGGCTGACCCAACACTATGCCAACGGACCGGAATGCACCCCCACACGAGCAGCATTTTTGACAGGCCGTTACCCGCAATGGATTGGTGGACTTGAATGCGCTATCGGCACGGGCAACGTCGGCCGCTACGACGATGCAGTTCGCCTTCGCGAGACGCACGAGCTTGGACTCCCAACGACGGAAACTACCATCGCCACCCTTCTCAAAAAATCCGGCTACACAACGGCCCTCTCAGGAAAATGGCACTTAGGATACGAGAGCCACTTTCAACCAAACCGGCATGGCTTTGACCATTCATTCTACTGTATTGGCGGCGGAATGGACTACTTCCACTATTTGGATACGGTGGCCGGTTACAATCTGTTCCGCGACGGAAGGCCCATCAGTGGAGATGGCTACTTCACCGACCTGATGACTGAGGATGCGATCGAGTTCGTCGATCACAACCAAGACAAACCCTTTTTTCTCTACCTTGCCTACACCTGTCCGCACTCGCCATTTCAGGGGCCTCAGGACTATCAGAAAGATCCGCTCCCTCTTGATTCACCGCTATGGCGCCAAGGCGCTGCGCCGCCGGACGTCTACATTGCCATGATCGAGCACATGGATCGATCAATCGGAAAATTCCTATCTGCACTTGATCAACGAGGATTGCGAGAGAACACCGTGGTCATCTTTGCGGGCGATAACGGGGGCACGGGCAGCGCCCGCAACACGCCCCTATCCGGCATCAAGGGTGGCACTTACGAAGGGGGTATTCGCGTGCCCGCCATCATCAACTGGCCTGGAACCATACCCGGTGGCCAAGAATCTGATCAGGTCTCGATCACGTTTGACTTCACCAAATCCATAGCCCGACTTGCAGGCTGCCAACCAAACTCCGAGCGACCCCTTGAGGGACTCGATATCGTCGACCACCTGAAGCAAGGGAGACCGAATATTTCCCGGACCCTGTTCTGGCGTAAACCGCGGGGAGAGACCATTTGGCACGGCGTTCGTCAGGGCGACTTGAAGTTCGTTGCCCGGAACAAGGGAGATCAATACGAAGAATACCTCTTCGATCTCTCAACCGATGTTGGTGAGAAGACCGACCTAAAGGCTCATCGCCGCACAGATCTGGAGAACCTGCGCCAAGAATACCGAGCTTGGGAGAAACGCACCCGTGCCAATCGCAGAGGACGGCCGAACGAGTAACCCCCCGGGCAAACGAAAAAGACAAGGTTACAGCTATCGCGTTATCATCTCTCACCCACAAAGGCGCAGCCGAACCAGCATTCCATTTTTTCGGGTGAGTTTTTCTCCGAATCCATTTAATCTTACGCGTTCGTAACATGAGCCAAGCCATAAAGATTTTCGCTGGGATACCCGCCACCAATCGCACGCTCTATCACCGAATCCGTTTCTCGGTGGGGGACCCAATCGCCATCGTAGAGCAAGGCGATGAACGAACCCTTATCCTCCGCGACATCGAAATGGAAAGAGCGAAGGCAAAAGCCCGCGTTCAGCATGTGCACTGTCCCGCAGATTTTACGCCAGCAGGAGGACTGTCTGGCGACAGAGAAACCGCCACGGCTCAGGCCCTAGCCGAATGCCTCGCACAGAGGGGTATTCAGTCCGTTGAAGTGGACCGCTCACTCCCTCATTCGTTCCTCCACGAACTCACCCAGCGGAACATCGAGCCCCAATACAATCCAGACCTCGGTGTGGCTGAAAGACGGGCCAAGGATGCCCAAGAAATTGAATGGTTAACCAAAGCACAGGCCGTCACCGCAAAGACCATGACTCGAGCCTGCCAACTGGTTGCCCAGGCGACAGCCGGAACGGATGGCGTCTTGCAACACGAGGGGAGCCCTCTTACTTCAGAAAGGCTTCAAACCCTCATCAACGTCTGGCTCTTGGAAACCGGCTTTTCGAACCCAGGAAGCATCGTCGCCGGAGGACCTGAAGGAGCCGATTGTCACAACCACGGTTCCGGGCCTCTCTCCACGGGACAACCTGTCATCATCGATATTTTCCCCTGTGACAACCAGACCTTCTACAACGGGGACTGCACTCGCACCGTTGTGAACGGAGACATTCCAGATATTGTCGCTGCGATGCACGCTGCCGTAGCGGCAGCCAAGCAAGCAGGGTTTGCAGCAACCAGACCGGGAGTCACGGGTGAATCCGTCCACCAAGCGACGATCGAAGAGATTCAGAAAGCCGGATTCCTTGCCGAGCGTCCGTCGGGCCCCATGACCAATGAAACGCCATCCATGACCCACGGCACCGGTCACGGAATCGGACTCGATGTTCACGAACCCCCGCTCCTTGATTTCAAGGGACCGAAGCTGGTAAAAGGTGATGCCTTGACGATCGAGCCCGGCCTCTACTCACCAGCGATCGGCGGCGTGAGACTCGAGGATTTGGTAATCGTCACAGAGGATGGTTGCCAGAGTTTGAACCCCGATCTTCCTGAAAGCTTGGACTGGCGTTAAACCGCTTACGTCAGCTCAAGCACGATCGGGCAGTGGTCTGAGCCCTGGACATCTGGGAGAATGGAAGCGTCTTTGAGTCGCGGTCGCAATGATTCCGACGCACAGAAGTAATCGATTCTCCACCCGATGTTCCGAGCTCGCGCACCTGCCCGATAACTCCACCAAGTGTAGTGTCCGCCCTCGGACTGAAACTCACGAAAGGTGTCAACGAATCCCGATTTCAGCAGCTGCCCAAAAGTCGCTCTCTCTTCAGGTGTAAAACCCGCATTCTTGGTATTATCTTTGGGACGAGCGAGATCTATTTCTTGATGAGCAACATTGAGGTCGCCACAAAAAATTACCGGCTTCACCTTCTGCAACCTCTTCACATGCCGGCGAAACGCCACGTCCCATTCTTGGGTTCGATAATCGAGCCGACGCAGCTCGTTCTGTGAGTTCGGCGTGTAAACATTCACCAAGTAAAAATCGTCATACTCGACATTGATGACACGTCCTTCTTGGTCATGTTTTTTCGCTCCGATTCCGAGTGAGCTGGCAATTGGCTTCTGACGGGTGAAAACTGCCGTCCCAGAATAGCCCTTCTTTTCAGCCGCATTCCAGACCTGGTGATACTCTGGCGGCCACTCCACCTCGGCCACCTGCTCTTGCATGGCTTTCGTCTCTTGGAGGCAAACGATGTCTGCGTCGAAATCATTCAAGAGATCTAAGAAACCCTTTTTCAAGACGGCTCGAATGCCATTCACATTCCAGGAAACTAGCTTCATAGCGACACCTCGTCGTTGTTGGGCAATTGAAAGAATCGTCTCGCATTCGCCGTTGTCGCGGTCACCAGCGACCGCCCATCAAGTTCTCGCAAGTCCGCAATCGCCCGAGCTATGTGGGGCAGATGCATCGGTTCATTGCGAGTCGATTTTGGTTTTGGCACTAAATCGCGAGGAAGCAAGAAAGGGGCATCTGTCTCAATCATGAGTCGATCTATAGGAATCGCGGGCACCAAGCGACGAAGCGGTTCGCCCCGGCGCTCGTCACAGACCCAACCTGTGATTCCGATCAAGCATCCCATCTCAAGATAGCGATTCAAACTCTCAGCGGAACCTGTGAAACAATGCACCACCACGGCGCGAAGATCAGACATGAAATCACGCAGGATAGCCTCAAAAGCTTCGTGGGCATCGCGTTCGTGCAGGAAGACTGGCATTCCTAGTTCAACCGCTACCTCAAGTTGAGCCCGAAAACAACGTTGCTGTTCTTCCGGAGTCGAGAGGTTACGAAAAAAGTCGAGGCCGCATTCGCCAATGGCTACGAGGGGCTCTTCAGCCGCGAGTTCTCTCAACTGGTCCAAGGTCTCGCTGGTGAAGTCCGAGGCATGATGAGGATGAACGCCAGCGGTTGAGAACATCGTGCCCGGATACTGCCGCGCCAGTGCCAACGCTTCTCGACTGCCCTCGACCGAAGTACCGGTCAAGACCATCTGCCTCACTCCGACCCCGAGTGCCCGATCAACGACCTCGGACAGATCAGAGCGAAAGGACTTGTGAGTGAGATTGACGCCAATATCGATCAGCGACGGACCAGCATCTGCCATAGTCGACAGCCTATCCGTTGAAGCGAACGCTCGGCGTACCTTTCACACCGGGACGCGCCACAAAGATGCCTCCAGCCTGAGGCTGCTTTGGTCGATCCTCTTCCGTGAGGTCGCGACTGGCGGTTGTGATATAAAGATCCATCAAGTCGGGGCCACCGAAACAACATGAAGTCACGCAGGCCACGGGCACTTCCACTTTGGCGATCATCTCCCCGGTCGCAGGATCAAAACAACCTACTCCCCAACCTTCCCACAGCGCGACCCAAAGTTTGCCCTCAGCATCAATGGTCATTCCATCCGGATAGCCAATACCTTCGGCTAGCGCAACGGCAGTTCGCTGCCCACTGATCTCACCAGTTTCAGCGTCGAAATCGAAGGCATCAACCTTACGGGTTGGCGAATCGATGTAATACATCATTGAGGCGTCAGCAGACCAAGCCAAGCCATTCGAGATAGTCACCGGCCCGTGTTGTGCTTTCACCTCATCTGGCCCAGTCACACGATAGAGAGTTCCCTTGGTTTCGGTTTCAACGACGGACATCGTACCGGCCCAAAGGCGCCCTTGGAGATCACATTTACCGTCGTTGAAGCGGTTATTTGGAAGTCCCGCCTCCGGATTCGCATAGGCAGAGCTTTCGCCCGTCTCACAAGAAAACCGAATCAATCCCTCCTGAGTTCCCGCAAGCATATCTCCCTTAGTCGTCAGCACAGCAAATCCCACGCGAATTCCGAGATCCCATTCGGTGTTACTCTTTGCGGCGGGATTGAGTCGGCATAGACGGCCTCGCTCAATGTCGATCCAATAAAGGTGCTGAGACTGATCATCCCAAACAGGTCCTTCCGCCAGCACCGCGCCAGCATTGTAAACACACTCTGATTGCACTGTCTTCATGGCGGACGTTCTATCCTTGTCGAATCAATTCAGCAATCGAAAGCTGCGAAAAAGCGAAGACTAGGACTTTTTCTTTAGAGCCTGGTCAAACGCATCCGCTAGGGATCCACCACTAAAACTTTGTTGCTGACGCTGCCCTCGCGGCCCCCTTTGTCCGCGCGCTTGGTCCGGTCGTTTCCTTTCCCGCCCAGGCTGCGAGCGTCCCCCGATTTCCGGGTTGCTCTTGCGCGAAAGTCCAATTCGATTTCGAGCCAGGTCTAGCTCCACCACGGTGACTTTCACCTTTTGCCCTACTTTGACCACGGTGGCCGGGTCTGAGACAAAGTCATCCGACAATTGACTCACATGGACCAATCCATCTTGGTGCACCCCCACATCCACGAAAGCGCCGAACGCGGTGACATTCGTAACAATCCCCGGCAGTTTCATCCCGAGCTGGAGATCCGCAGGTTTTTCAACGTTCGGGTCAAAAGAGAAGGCTTCGAAACGCTGCCGGGGATCACGTCCCGGTTTAGCTAATTCCTCCATGATATCCGTCAAGGTCGGCAATCCAATGCGGTCATCAACGTATTGCTCAAGTTGCACTCGCTCGCGTAGGTTTCCTTTCTCGACCAAGTCTTGGACCTTACACTCAAGATCCGATGCCATCTGCTTCACCACATCATAGCTTTCCGGATGCACGCCACTGGAATCCAAAGGATTCTTGGCTTGCCGAATCCGCAGGAAGCCAGCGGCTTGCTCGAATGCTTTAGGCCCCAAGCGAGGCACCTTCTTCAATTCAGCCCGTGATTTCAGCGGTCCATTCTCATTTCGATAGGCAACGATGTTGCCTGCAATCGTTTCGTTGAGCCCGGCTACGTAGCTTAAGAGTTGTCGGCTCGCGGTGTTCACCTCGACCCCCACCCGATTCACACTCGAAACCACAACGTCCGAGAGTTTCTCCTTCAAGAGCCTTTGATCGACGTCATGCTGATACTGACCCACCCCGATGCTCTTGGGTTCCAGCTTGACCAATTCTGCCAAGGGATCCATCAAGCGTCGCCCAATCGATACGGCCCCGCGAACCGTGAGGTCCTTATCGGGAAATTCTTCACGCGCCACCTCGGAAGCCGAGTAGATGGAAGCGCCACTTTCATTGACCACGACAATGGGGATCGCCGCCGATAGACCACAGGAACGAGCAAAGGATTCCGTCTCCCGGCTTCCCGTCCCGTTCCCAATCGCGATCGCCTCCACTTTGAAGCGGTCTACCATGGCTATCATCTGTTCACGCGCACGAGCGACCTGGCTTGCGGAATTGCCAGTGGCAAAAACCACTTCGTCGTGCAACAGCTTTCCTTGCGCATCAAGCACCACCACCTTACAACCGGTTCGAAATCCCGGATCCATGGCGAGAACACACTTCTGCCCCAGGGGCGCAGCCATGAGAAGCTCACGAATGTTTTCCCCAAACACCTGAATCGCCTGCTCGTCTGCCAACTTCTTCCCCGCTAGCCGGGCCTCTGTTTCCAGCGAAGCCGAAAGCAAACGCTTGAAACTGTCCTCGCAGGCGAGCGCTACTTGACGCCCGGCAAGGCCACTCTCGGTCACAAACAAGCGATGCAACAATCCGACGGCCTGCTCTTCATCAATTCGAATACGCAACAAGAGATGTCCTTCTTTCTCACCGCGTCGCATCGCGAGTAATCGATGCGACGGAACTTTGCTGAGCGGTTCAGACCATTCGAAGTAATCCCGAAATTTGGCGGCCTCTGGATCCTGTTCCTGCCCGGTAATCACCTTGGAGCTCAGAATCGCTTCCGCATCATAACGTTTTCGAACCTGACGCCTTGCTTCAGGATCGTCACTGAAGCGTTCCGCCAAGATGTCGCGAGCCCCAGCAAGGGCGTCATCCACCGTCGGCACCGCCTTGTCTTTATCCTCACTTTCGACGACAAAGCGCGCCGCCTCGGTGCTACTCGCGTTTGAAGCCTGATTGTAGAAGAGCCAATCTGCCAGGGGCTCAAGTCCCCGGTCCCGTGCCATGGTCGCCCTTGTCCGGCGTTTCGGGCGATAGGGAGCAAACACATCTTCGAGTGCAGTGAGCGTCTCCGCGCCCAGAACCTTCTTCCGCAATTCATCAGTCAACAGCTTGCGCTCATCTAACGACTTCAGAATCGCTTCCCGTCGCTTTTCGAGTTCCGCCAACTGATTCAAGCGATCCCGGATGGCAGCAATCTGAACTTCATCCAAGGAACCGGTGGCTTCCTTACGGTAACGAGCAATGAAAGGGACGGTTCCTCCGTCAGCGAGCAAGCCCGCCGTCACCTTCACATGAGGTTCCGACAGCCCTAACTCGCGGGCAATCTGAGTTACAAAGTGGGCCTGACCGCGTGGATTTGCAGGGGCACTGGAAGATGATTGGAATGAGGGCGTATCGGGTGTCATCGATTTCAAAAACAGCCCGGGTTCTAGTTTTTTTTTGCCCCGCTGCCAACAGCTTTCTTGCAGAGAATAATAGGCAAGTCTCGGTTTTCACTACACACCCTTCCTTCGCTCTCGATCCGAATGCTCTCTTTGCCCAATAAAGGGTAAAAAAAGCCATCTCTGAAGCAAGACTACCAAAGGATTCTTGTACTTGGAAAATGGATAGCCAACCCGTGGGAGCCTGTAAGGGGAGGATCAAGAAACACAAAAATCATCCTTTTACCCGATAGCTAGAGGAACCGGCGAAGCTCTAAGATTTCCAGCTCATGTCCGGGGTTGATTATTACCGAATTCCAGCTGGCGATGAGCTGAACCTGCTCGTCCATAAGAAACTATTTCCTCACAAAGCGCCCGGTAACTGCCTCCAATACTCCGAAGATGAAGCAGCAGCGCAAGTGGCCCTTCGACAACTAAAGTCAAAGATCGATTCTACAATCGTCACAGGAAAGCTACGATCCTCGCGAAGAGCCCGGTATTTTGCTCGGTATGGGGCAGATCCTAGCACATCGACTGAGGTCTTAGCAGAAACTCTGCCGCTGGCCATCTGCCGACTGATCGCCCTTCGCCTACGGGATCGCAGCTCGGAAGGAATTTCCTAAACCTCCCCCTACACCAATACCTACTGTAGGACAGAGACTTACTCGATCCGTGAACACAGCATCAGCGCCAAAATCCTAGAGTCCTCCTGCATTTATCCAACTAGAACATGAAAATCCTTGTTGCAGAAGACAACCCAGTCAACCAGATGGTAACTCAGAGCTTCCTCAAAGCCCTCGGCTACGGATCTGATCTTGCAGCTGATGGCTTTGAGGCCGTTTCAAGGCTCAACGAAACCGAATACGACATCGTGTTTATGGACATTGAGATGCCGGGGCTAGGAGGCTGTGAAGCAAGCAAGCGAATTAGAGAAGCCGAGTGCACCCAACCCCATATTATTGCGATGTCTGCCCACGACGAATCAGAGATCGTGA
Source organism: uncultured Verrucomicrobiota bacterium (assembly GCA_964342405.1). Classification (GTDB taxonomy): domain Bacteria; phylum Verrucomicrobiota; class Verrucomicrobiia; order Limisphaerales; family AAA164-E04; genus UBA2970. The sequence goes on from CAYFGX010000008.1 coordinate 139,294, forward strand.
GCAGGCTCAGCGAATCCGGAATGGACGACTACATCGCCAAGCCGGTCTCGAAACGCTCCTTAGAAGAAGCTCTCTCCCGCTACCAGGCGAAACAAACCCAGAGCAATCCTCTGGCTTGAGTCTGATAGGAACCGGTCAGTCTGAATCCGCTACTCAACCTCCGCCAAAGCCACCCGAAAGCCTAAGTTCCCTACATAGGTCGAAAACCAGTTTCGATGCCGATCGGAAGTCCGACAATCTTTCCCCTGCTCCATCCAACTGCCACCGCGAATAATGTGCAGCTCGGACTCAATCGGCGTCGCAAGCGGATCTTCAACATAGCCACCAGGAAGGGCATCATACCGGTCAAGGCACCATTCATGAACATTACCATGCATCCCATACAGCCCCCAGGCGTTGGGTAAGCGGGTCAACACAGGTTGAGTGGAAACCCCTGCATTCGCCGAATACCATGCATAGGCGCCCAAGAGCTCGAAGCGAGGATCATCCCCGTAGTGAAAACGAGTCGTAGAGCCTGCTCGACAGCCATATTCCCATTCGGCTTCCGTAGGCAAGCGATACTCATACCCTTCCGGAAGAAGGCCCGCATCCCGTTCCAGCACGGTCAGACGTCGACAATACTCGCGAGCATCCTTCCACAATACATTTGTGACAGGATGATCCGGATCAAATTTGAAGCGAGAAGGATTGTAACCCATCACAGGTAAGAATTGGCGCTGCGTGACTTCATGGGCACCGAGAGCATAGCGTTTCGTCAATCGGACCACGGTCAGTGGGTGCTCATCCGCATCGCGATCGGGGTCGTCCGCCGTACTGCCCATGACGAATACACCCGGATCGATCCAAATCATCTCAGTCGCTACCGGAAGGGTCGCCCTAATATCTACCCAATCATCGGGAAGGGGAACGGCGCGATATCGTCGCAGATCCTGCAGGTAACTGACAAAATCGATGCATAAAACCGGCCCACTCTCTCGAGGATGCAGATCAACCGGAACCCACTTGACCCAAGGCCGTCTTGCTGAACTGGCTTCTGTGGATTCCAAAAGGTACCTCACCCCGTCTTCACCGTGGAGCCAAAACATCATGCACACCCCACTGCCCGTATCAAAACGCTGAGGTTGAAGAAGAATAGGCTTCTGCGCTCCCTCAACTGAGTCAACGGGCGCCAAGCAAGCCGCTCCCAAACAGACCAGCAATCCCAACCGCAAGTATTGGATGATACGACTCATTGATACAACGGAACTCAATTCAACCAGTCACTGAATACACGCCTCGCGCGCGACTCGGGTGGAACTGGCTGAGTTCTGAAACACTAGAGATCTCAAAGTAGTCGGTCAATAGTCCTTATTCTCGAGGCTTCTTATTACGAATCAGAAGGATGAAGTGAAGTGGGGCTTCAAAATCCGCGTTCATAGTAGAAACGGACCACGAGCAGACGTCAATGGAGCGCCCCTACGCTTCCATCAGCAAGTTTTCAATCTCGCCACAGGAGGCCGTTCCCGTGGTTCCTAGCTGATGCACAACAAGCGAAGCAGCCGCCATCGAGATCTTCAGCGACTCCCCAATGGTCGCATTCGCAGCAAGAGCAGCTGCGAGGTTCGCCGTCACGGAATCCCCGGCCCCTACAATATCAATTTCACCCCGCACCGGAATACTCTTCTCGTGTACCATCGCCTCTCCGGGCCCGGCACCGACCACCCCTTGTTCGGCTAACGTCACAAAGACGGGGCGACGATGCTTCGTCGCCAGCCGCTCCACCTCAATCGATACTTCGGCGAGGCTCAACTCTCGATCCCTATTCAACATCAAACCAAGCTCGTTCGCATTCATCTTGAAACTGAGCGGAGGATACTCAGTTAGGCCCTGTCGACTGTCTGCGAGTATCGGCAACTCTGGATATCGCTCAGCGATACTCCCTAGGCAGGTCAATACACGCTTGGTAATCACACCGGTCTCAGGTTGATCCACCTGATCCATCACGATCAAGGCATCCAATTCTTCAGCTACCGATTCAATGGACGCCACCAACCGATCTGAAACCGACTGTGGCGTAGGCGTCCAATTTTTTTGATCCAATCGATTCAGTTCCCGCGGCACTCCGTTTGCCTCCATGACTAAAGGCTTTGAATACGTAAATGTCTTTCTTTCCTCTGTGGATAGAAAATGATCCAAGGAAACATTTTTCCGTTCTTGTAGCGCACGCTCCAATAACCAGCCCTCCCCATCAGCCCCGCAGAACCCAATGGGCACAATTGCACCAATCCCCAAAGCCGCCAAATTATTGAGGATTGTCCCAGCTGCCCCGGGTTGGGTGCGAACTCGGGTCACGTTGTGAACCACTAAATCCGTCTCAATCGAAACTTCGGCCAAGTCTGGATCAATCTCGAAGTAACGATCCAAACAAAAATCACCTGCGATCGCGATCTTCAGATCAGAGTACCGCCCCGTTATTTCGTGAAATCGTTGCCTGTTCATTTCCCTCTGAGTCTTTGATAGAGGTGATGAATGAATGTCACGTTATCACACTGAGCATAGTGCATGGCACCTCCCATGCGGGCAAAGCTCTTGCAAAACCGCAAGTAATAGGCAGGGTTCGTCTTTGGGGGTTCGCCTTGGGTCCAATCCCACCCCCCACCATCCTGTAGATCGACCACGAAAATCTCGTGTCCCTCCACGGTCGGCCGCCCGTCCTGAATCCTTAGATTGTTCACGCAACTCAAACTCTTTTCGAACACTTGCGGCGCCATAATTGCCGAGCCAACCGAGAGCAGGACGCCTCCATCCAGACCTTCTACAGCGCGCGAGAACAGCCGGAAATCGGTTGTAGCAGCTCGCCCAATGACCGATCCATTGAAGAGCGGATGATTGGAGATGATGTCGTAACCGATTCCCGGGTGCACGGAGACTGGAATCAGGTGTCTGTAGGCATGCGCCAAAATAGAGGCCTGTTTCCATTGATGGCGCACTTCGAGAGCCCCAGGACAGATCTCAGCTTTCTCGATTCCAGCCATAAAATCGGCACGAGCCGCAGTAAGAGGATCTGATGGTTGACGCCGGATCGCCTCTGCAAGTGATTCCCGATCTGGCACCGACAGACCATCCTCATGAATGAATTGCCCCAATGAACGCCCATAGCCATAGCCCTGAATCCCTCCAGCCATCATGGCGAGATGAAGATAGCGGCCCGTTTCATCCCACGCACCAAAGGTCCCGGTTGCCACATTGTCCCGGACGCTTTCGGTGGAACGCCCCAGAAAGGCGTATTCCCAATCGTGAATCGTCCCGGCGCCATTGGTTGCCAAATGAGTCAGCCATCCGTTGGCCATCATTCGCTCCAAAATCAGAGCAGCTCCGTTGCGCAGCAAGTGAGCCCCATAGGCCAGCATGATACTCGCTCCACGAGTTTTCGCCTTCACGACACGTTCTGCACAGCGGTCTAAAATCGCATCTAGATGATCGTCGAGCGCCGGCGGACTCTGCTCGGGATCGATCAGAATACCCTCCGCCGTTGTTAGGCTCTTCCGTTCCTCAAGCGGGAACACCCGAAGCCTGGAGAGATCAAGGGGTTCAGGGTAAGTCTTTTCCATAACCATGCCTCATGCACTTCGCGGCCACACCACTTCCATGAGGCGATCAATGTCCCGATAATCCGGAATCACCACGTCCGCTCCGACCCCGAGTAATCGCTCGCGCTTCCAAACATCCATCTGACCAGATCCATTGTTCGCCTCGTCACTCGCGACAGCCACAGCCAAGCCGCCAACCTCTTTGGTGTTTTCAATCTCGACGTACCCGTCCCCGAAAGAAAGTAAAGCGTCTCCAGGAATATTGTTCTCTCGTAGGATTCGCTCGATCACCATCTTCTTGGAAAAAGATTTATAGTCATCCAAAGCGCCATAGATGTGCCCCTCAAAATAATCTGCAACCCCCAACAAGGCTGCTTCTCTTTTCACAAATGGCTCATCGGTTCCACTCGCCAGATACATCGGCAAGCCTAGTTTTTTGAGGAGCTCCAACAGATGACGGGCGCCGTGGACGAGAAACTCGTCTTCTTCACAGGTTTTCTCCTGAATACTCTGCAGGCGCGTCTCGATCTGTTCATCCAAACGGCGCAGATACTCGTGTTTGTACCAAAGCGGTTCTTTGGGCTCACCACCACGCTCCTTGATTCGATCAGCGAGCTGCATCATTTGATAAATCGTCTGCTTCCCATTCAGGGTCATGATGTCGTCGAGCAGCATTTTCTCATCAGCTTCTATCGAGACGCCTTCCTTGCGAGGAAGCATCTCGACAAACATGGGCAACATCACCTCCGGCCAACCTTGGCGAATCAGCGAAAGCGTCCCATCGAAATCGAACACCACATAGGCAATCGACTGACGCGGCGTGAAGGTGGGTGCAAACTCAACCAAACCCGAAAATCCCGAATCCAATTCCATAGGCAGGCAGCAAAAGGTTCTCCCCGGCAAATGTCAACCGAGTTCACCTGTTTTAGGGCAATCCACTCCGTCTCCTTCCGAGCATAAGCCGAGATGAAGAATCGGGCGCCCCGTGATCTAGACAGAATCTGAGGGCTTGAACAGTTCCGGCGATGCCGTCCGAACATGAATGTCCTGCTGCGGAAACGAGATTTCGATTCCGGCCTCAGCAAAGGCCTGATCAATGGCGGTATGTAGCGCCGTGATGGTCGAGAGGCGATTGTCTAAATTTGGCAAGTAACATCGAAGCACCAGACGCAGCGTACTGTCATCAAAACCTTCGAAGGTCGCCATGGGTCCCGGATCTTCCATAATGAGAGGATGATCATGACAGACCTTCAAGAGGATATTCCGAGCTCTGTCGGTATCCGTTCCATACGCAACCCCGACAACGATAACGATCCGATTGACCGTGTTGCTCAAGGTCCAATTCAGAATACGTCCCGTGATAAACTCCTTATTGGGAACGACCAGCTCTTGCCGGTCCCAATTCGTGATTGTCGTCGCCCGGATCCGAATGCGCGTCACGATGCCACTCACATCTGAAACCGTGACAATATCCCCAACACGAATGGGACGCTCCGCCAAAAGAATCACGCCACTCACGAAATTCGCCACGACCTCCTGTAAACCAAACCCTAAGCCCACGCTCAAAGCCGCCATCATCCAACCGAACTGAGCGAGCGAGAAGCCCAACACATTGAACACAAACACAGCCCCAAACATCACCAGAGCGTATTGAACAACCGACACGATCGCATAGCGACTTCCAGCCGCGAGAGGAAGATTCTGCAAGATTCCAATCTCCAAGATTCCAGAGATATTGCGCACAACCACAGACGTGATCACCACGATAATCAAAGCCAGAGCGACATGATTGAGAGTGACGGGCTGGAGAAGTGTTTTGCCATCGACAACGGTTTCGGTGTCCCAAAGTTCAACCGCATTCAACACGTTCAGCGCCGGCAAGACATCCGCCCAGATGAGCCAAACACCCAGCAGGATCGAAAAACTCATCAACGAGCTCAGCAGCCGCTTCGTTTGCTCATTGAGCGACTTGAGATCGAGTTCATCTTCATTGATCTCAGGAAGTGTCGTGCCCGACTCCTCACTCTCACCATCGGAGCTTTTCGCCTCCGCCGCAGCTCGCCTTTGCTCCAGCCATTTCTCCAACTGAAGTTTGCGTTCCTTGACCACAAACCAACGCCAAATCAATTGATGAACGACAAATGCACCGACGAGAAAGGAGACCGTAATGGCCGCTCGTCGAGTGAGTTGTACCGCGGTGTGATGGTAGCCCAACACGGAGAGTATCGCCAATCCGACCGGCACCAGGACCAAGCTCCAATACCAGAATCGTTGCATGCGAACAATCCAACTACCCGGTGATCGCTGAATGATCCGAGACAGGACACCATCTTCCGGACGGAAGCACCGGGCAGCCAACACTGAACTCGCAACGAGCAAGAGAACCAAGGAACCTCGGCCCAGGCCTGAACGGTGGAACTCATCAGAAAGCTCTTCTGTTAAATCAACGAGAACCGTCGTTGCCATCACCAAGGGAAGAAACCACCACAACTGCCGTCGAACCAACCCCGCCACGTCACTGTGCCAGCGAAAGTGCACCTGCCCCAATCCTTTTGGGCGACAAGCATTCAGGAGAACCAGAATGCCAAACATGTAGATCGAAACGTAAAGCAGGCTCACACCCAGCCCCCGTAGCAACTCAGAGTTCGCTTCCCGTTCAACAAAATGCCCTCCCAACAAGGCGAGGACGGCAGCAAAGGGCGCGGATTGCAACAAGAGGAGAAAGGCCGCTCGGATCGTGATCCCAAATGAATCCGTCGAGATTCGTTTGACCCCTACCAGATACGATTGTTCTTTTCGACGCACCAAGGGCCGCGAACCGACCGAGACCAAGAGCAATAGACCAAGGGCTCCCGTGAAGACGGGTCGATCGTCGAAAAGGCGCTGAGTCGCACTCACCAATTTCGATCGGTTCTCCCCCGATGATAGGTGCTTCACTGACTGGACAAGATCCCCTAAGAAGGCCACTCCAACAGCCGGAGCGCTCGGAATCCACAACAATCGTTCTTCAAGAAAGCCCGTGTACTCCTCTACCAGAGAGATGAGCTTGTTCTCTTCAAAATCCAGATCGCCCAAGGCCTTCAAGAGGCGATTGTAGTCCGCAACCAGGGTCAACATGACCGAGCGTTTAGATTCGACCAGTGCTCCGACGTCAGACCAAATGGCGGGTTTCTCAACATTCTTCGCGGCTTCCGGATAGTGCTCCAAAGCCCAGGCCTCAAGCTCTTCCTGGTTACCCACATCAGGCAGCGCAAGGAGAGCTTCCTCTAGTTGAAACCGTTTGAGCCCCACGCTACCGATCTGGGTCTTGCGCCCCCCCAAGGCTGCTCGGTTCGTTCGTAGATTGGGAAGCCGACGCCACTGATCAAGCAGCAAAACGGCCAAGGAATCGCTCAATCCGACGAGGCTGATCTGTTCCTTGGCACGATCAAAGTTGCTCTTCACATCTGCGGCTTTCTGCTTCGACCGATCCAATTGTTGCTTCAATGATTCATCGATCTGACTCTGGAGGTCCGTGTGGTCCTGAGAGGCTAGAGAAACTTCCTCAGCTAAGGCCGCGAGGAGTGGATGTTTATCCTTCGCCGCACGAGTCGCCTCCTCTGCATCTCGTTGCTGTTGTTCAGCGAGCAATCGTCGCTTCTCAATCAAGATCGCTTCAATCGCCTCTACCTCCTTCTTCGCTTGGATGATTTGCTTGGAATACAAGTCCCGTTCGGCAACGGATCGAGCAGATCGCAGCGAAAGGCTCAGTTGCTCCTGCTCGAGCATTGTCGTCTCCGCCTGCAGCGCCATCCTTTGGGCCTCCAGGTCAGACTCGACGGCAAAGGACAACTGTAAAGGATCTACTCCCGCATCATTGGTTTCGAGTGCTTCATCAACGCGGGTCAGCGCTTCGGTAATTTCGGCCTGGCGGGCCCTCAAGCTGTCCGGTCGCGCCTTCAGCTGCTTGACCCTTTCCTCGATCTGAGCAAGTTCGCTTTGGCGGGTCGCCAGCTCGGCCTGTTCGGTGGTGAGCAGCTGCTCAAGCTCTTCTACCGAGGTCTCGCTGGACACGGAATTTGTCGCAACCGTTTCACCCAGAGCCTTCAATTGATTCTGGAACTCAAGAGTCTGTTCTGGAGCCGTTGAAATGGATGCCTTAAAGGCCTGTTCTTGCTCACTGTGCTTGGCCGCCAATTCGAAAAAGCCCTGGGCAGACTTGTAGGCCTCAAGCAGTTTCCCTTTCAGATCGGCATCAAGATCTTCTTTCGCCTCGACCGCCTGAAGATTCTGGAGGAGCTTAGCCCGGGCCTCCTCTCGGGGATTTGTCTCTTCGACAACGGGAACCTCTCCCTCGGGGCTTGAGTCAGCGGCCCAGCTTGAAAAGGAATGCAGCAGGAGCAGAAAAACTCCGATCCATAATCCGGAGATGAATCCTGAGGGATTTGTTCGTTGCATTGAAACTCCTTCCATTCGAATCACAGCAACGGAATGTAGACCATCGGCTTGGGTTGTCGATCTCGGATCTGGAACTTCAGGAGGAAACTGCCACTGCGAAGCATGACAGGCTCAAGGTAGATTGCTCCCCGGAGCCCATCCGATATCGAGCCCACTCATCCCAGGAAATCGAACAAGGAACGCGGCGAGCCCCTAAACCGGGAGCGCCTCGGTCCCCAACTCCTTGATCTGCCAAGGCAATCCGTAAAGGTTGAGATCCTCCATAAAAGGATCTGGATCAAACTCTTCGATATTAAACACACCAGGTCGCGCCCAACGATTCTCAAGAATCATCTTGGCACCGATCATCGCCGGGACCCCGGTCGTGTAAGAAACCCCCTGCGCTTTGACCTCGGCAAAGCACGCTTCGTGGTCACAGTTATTATGAATAAAAATCCGCTTACGCTCCCCGTCTTTCTCACCATCGATCAGGCATCCGATACATGTCTGCCCCTTGGTCCGAGAGCCGAGGGTCCCGGGATCCGGCAACATCGCCTTCAAGAACTGGAGGGGAATAATGGATTGGCCTTGGAATTCAACGGCTTCAATACTCGTTAGACCGACATTCTGCAGCACATTGAGATAGGTCAGGTATTGCTCCCCGAACGTCATCCAAAATCGTATGCGCTTCACATTTGGAATGTTTTGGCAAAGTGACTCGATCTCTTCATGATACATGAGATAAGACCGCTTCACGCCCACTCCTGGATAGTCAAAATCCCACGTCCTCTCAAGTGGTCCGGTTTCTTTCCACTCCCCTTCTTCCCAGTATCGCCCATTGGCCGTGATCTCCCGAATATTGATCTCCGGATTGAAATTTGTCGCGAAGGGATGCCCATGGTCGCCGGCATTGCAGTCGAGAATATCAATGGTATCGATGCGATCAAACAGGTGCTTGTTCGCATAGGCACAGAATACGTTCGTCACCCCGGGATCGAACCCGGAGCCAAGAAGTGCCGTGATACCCGCATCACGGAACCTATCTCGGTACGCCCACTGCCAATGATATTCAAACTTGGCAACATCTCGAGGCTCATAATTCGCCGTGTCCACGTAAGGCACGCCCGTCTCAAGACAGGCATCCATGATAGTCAGATCCTGATAGGGAAGCGCCACATTGATCAAAACATCCGGCTGGAAGCGCTTGATGAGCGCCACCAACTCCGGCACCTGATCAGCATCTACTTGAGCGGTTTCAATCTCACGTGACAATTCACTAGCGATGACATCACACTTTGATTGAGTTCGGCTCGCCAAGCAGATCTCGCCGAAGATCTCCGGAAGCTGCGCGCACTTGTGGGTCACAACCCGTCCCACGCCCCCCGCGCCAATGATCAAGACTCGCTTACTCATATTCTGTTCTGACTAATAAATCCCGCTTCTCAGATGTTTGCTCACGAAAGACGATCCCGGTAGTCCTCGTAGCCAAATTGCTTCACGATCTCGTAGGCTCCAGACGCCGTCCGCAGCACGATCGCCGGTAGGTGCACCCCATTGAAGGTGGTGTTTTTTACCATGGTATAATGAGCCATGTCCTCAAAAACTAATCGGTCCCCAACGGACAACGGATGATCAAAGGAGTAGTTACCAATCTGGTCACCCGCTAGACAGGTTAAGCCACCCAATTGATATTCATGCGGCTTCTCACCGGGAGCGCCGGCTCCTTGAATCTCGGGGCGATAGGGCATCTCCAAGACATCAGGCATGTGAGCGGTTGCCGACAGATCAAGAATCACGTTGTTCGGCTCACCGGGCACAATGTCGAGCACCGAACCGACCAAGGTCCCCGCATTGAGGGCGATCGCTTCGCCCGGTTCCAAGTAGACCTGCAATCCATGTCGCTCCTGAAACCCTTCAATCACGCGACACAAGCGATCCACATCGTAGTCCGCTCGTGAGATGTGATGCCCCCCACCAAAGTTGAACCATTTCAGACCTGAGAAAAGATCCGCAAATCTCTCTTCCACTTTCTCGACCGTTCGCTCCAAGGTATCTGAATTCTGTTCACACATGGTGTGAAAATGGAATCCATCTACGAGGTCGAGATCAACTCCGTCTAGTTCACTCCGTCGAATCCCTAAACGCGAGCCCTGCCGACAGGGATCGTAAAGCGCTGTCTTGACCTCGGAGTATTCAGGATTGATTCGCAAGCCGATGGAGACCTTCCGCTCCCTTGATCCTCGAACCTGTTCACCGTAGCGACGAAACTGCGAGACGGAATTGAAAACCAAATGATCCACAATCGGAACCAACTCTCTCACGTCGGCATCCGAGTATGCCGGGGCATAAGCATGAACTTCTCCGCCGAAGATCTCACGTCCCAAGCGCGCCTCGTTGACCGAACTCGCCGTTGTTCCCCCGAGCACTTCGTGAATCTGAGGGAAGACGCGATGCATCGCAAACCCCTTGAGCGCTAAGATGATCTTGCCTCCCGTTCGCTGTTGCACCTCGTCCAAAACCGAGAGGTTGTGAGCCAGGATGGACTCATCCACCACGTAGCACGGTGTGGGTAATTCCTCGAATTGCATCTTACAGATCTTTCACCTTCCACGGTAGACCCAGCCCACCAATCCCGTCCATGAACGGATCCGGATCGAGCTGCTCCGGACAGTAAACACCCGGCTGCCCCCAAGCCCCGGACAGAATCAATCGAGCCGCCAGCACGGCGGGCACGCCCGTCGTGTACGACACGGCCTGTGATTGCACCTCAGCATAGCAGGTCTCGTGATCACAATTGTTGTAGACCAATACCTTTCGTGTTTGCCCATCCTTCTTTCCCTCGAAGACACATCCGATGCAGGTAATTCCCTTCGTTCGAGGACCCAATGTCGCGGGATCGGGGAGTAGCGCCTTCAAGAACTGGAGCGGCACAACCTGATTTCCCTCGAATTGAATCGGATCGATTGAAGTCATCCCGATGCTCTCCAGCACATTGAGATGGGTGAGGTATTTCTCGGTAAAGGTCATCCAAAAACGAACATTCTTCACACCAGGAATATATTCTGCGATGGAAAGCACTTCTTCATGGGTCATGAGATAGGCATCTCGAGGCCCAATCTCCGGAAAGTCGAACTGCCGCTTCGTTTCAAGAGCCTTGGTCGTCCGAAACGCTCCATCCTCAAAGGCGATCACATCAGCGAGGATCTCACGAATATTCGTCTCGGGGTCGAAATTCGTCGCGAAGGGATATCCATGGTCTCCGGCATTGCAGTCGATAATGTCGATGGACTCGATGGAATCAAAGAGGTGCTTCTGGGCGTGTGCGCAGTAAACATTCACGACCCCCGGATCAAACCCAATGCTCAACACCCCTGTCGCGCCGGATTCTTTGAAGCGATCTCCAAACGCCATCTGATCCGCATAGTCATACTTGATTTTATCCCGCTCGTCATCCAACGACGTATCCACGTAATGAACCCCCGTTCGAGCGCAAGCCTCCATGATCGGAAGGTTCTGATACGGAGAAGCGACATTGATCAAGACCTCCGCCTTCGTTCGTTCAATCAAATCCACCACCTGCTCAGGCTGATCAGCATCCAGCGAAGCCGTCTTAATCTCCGAACCAATTTCCGCGGCGATCTTGTCACACTTACTGAGCGTTCGACTCGCGAGGCAAATCTCCGAGAACACCTCACGATCTTGAGCACACTTATGTGCCACCACACGCCCCACGCCGCCGGCTCCAATAATTAACACGCTACCCATTCAGGATCTCCTCGCTAGCAAACTCAAATTCAATGCACCAAAGCCGGGCATCTTGCCGTTTTGGCACGCCGAGTTCAAGCGCTTGTCATTGGGAACACCCAGGAGAAACACACGGAAATCCTTGACCTCACCCGTCTCAGACAGTTCTCTCATCTAAACTTTTTAAGTGTCTAACCAAACTCATCCATGTCACCAGACGGAAACAACAAACTAGCGCTCATCGGGGCGGGAATCTTCATCCTCGCAATCATTGGCGCGCAGCTGACCTACGTCGTGCGCCCAGGCCAACGGGGCATTCAGGTCACCCTCGGAAAGGTCTCTCCCAACTTCAAACCTGAAGGAATCGGTTTCAAGCCCCCCTTCATCAGCACAATCCGCATGATCAATGTTCGGCAAAAGACCGTGCAGATGAAGACGACGTGTATCTCGAAGGATCTTCAAGAGATCGAGACGACCGTGAATGTGCTTTACCGAATCCCGGAAGAGTCCGTAGTAGAGATCTTCCAGAAATATAAGGGAGACCCCTTCGTGAGTCTGGTCTATCCACGTGTTGACGAGGCACTGAAAGAAGTCACCAAAGAGCGTACCGCACAGAATACGGTGCAAGAACGGAATCAGGTCAAAGCATCGGCACTCGAGATCGCTCGGGCCAAGGTAGGCTCGCTGATCTATTTAGCAGACATCACGCTCGAAGACATTTCTCTCTCAACCAAGCTTGAGAACGCGATCGAACAGAAAATGGTCCAGGAGCAAAATGCGAACAAAGCGATCTTCGCGCAGGACAAAGCGCGCATTGATGCTCAAACCAAGATCATCGCCGCAAAGGGCGAAGCCGATTCCATTCGAATTCGCGGAAAAGCACTGGCAGAGAACCCTGCCTATATCGAGCTTCAGATCGTGCAAACATGGGATGGAAGAACACCAAAAGTCATCAGTGGAAATCAAACGGGAGCCGGTCTGATCTTGCCGGTTGAGAAGCGTATTCTCGAAGAAACGACAAACGAAGAGTAATCGCACGATACACCGCTAAACTATTTCAACCCTTTCTATCCTAAAGCTATGTCTCCCCAAGCACTCCAGAAACTGATAGGCGTCGGGCTCATCGTCTTCGTTCTCGTTATCTTCGGCTCCCAATCCACCTACGTGGTTGAGCCCGGCCACCGAGGTGTTCGAGTCACACTAGGAAAAGCCTCTGATCTCTTTGTCCCCGAAGGTTTGACCTTCAAGCTGCCTCTGGTCACAGAAATCCATCAGGTGAGTGTTCGGCAACAAACCATGCAACTTGAAGCCGAGTGCTATACGTCCGATCTCCAGCAAGTTGTCACTGAGCTCCGCGTGCTCTACAGCGTACCGGAAGCCTCCATCGTCGAACTCTGGAGATCTTACCAGAGTGATGACCCTCGCACGCCCACTTACTTTCAAAGCCTGATCAAACCTCGGGTCGTCGAGGCCCTGAAGGAGGCGGCCGCAACAGAGACTGCAGAAGAGATCGTTCAGAAACGAGAAATCATCAAAACGCGAACCCTCGAGAGCGCCCGCGAGAAACTGGGCAAAACCAACGATGGAACAGCCATCATTTCTCTCGTTGATATTGCCCTCCAGGGGATTCGCCTGTCGCCGGAACTCACGGCTGCGATTGAGCAGAAAATGACCCAGGAGCAAGAAGCGGAGAAGGCGAAATTTGTTCAACGTCAGACGGAAATCGAGGCAGAAACGGCCGTCATCAACGCCCAAGGCGAGGCAGAGTCAATTCGTATTCGAGGTGAAGCCCTTCGCCAGAATCCAGCCTTTATCGACCTTCAAATCGTGGAAAAATGGGACGGTCAATCCCCGGTCGTGGTGAGTGACGGAGGCGACGATGCCAAGGTCATGATCCCGGTCGACGCATTAGCCCAACCCCCCAAATCACGAACGCGCTAAGCTTACATGAATCAGCCCCCCGATCGAAGACAGCGCGCATTGGCGAAGCTGATCGCTTTGATTGGCTTCGGGGCACTCTTATTCTTTCTGTTTCCGATCACGCTGGCCTTTGCTGAGGCAGCCGCCCGAAGCCTGCGTTACCTCTGGTGGATGATTCTCCTCCTTGCGCTCGGCATCTGGCTCTATTGGAGTGCTTCGAGAAAACCATAGGCAGGACCACAGGACAAGCTGCATCGGTTCCGCTCGAATGCCAGCAAGTGGGGATGTCGAGGTAGCAACGTGGTCAGCCTCGCTTTTTCTTCACTGGATAATCTTCACCTTTCAGTTAGATTGACGACTCGAAACGATCCAGGGCTTCATCCCCGCGTGTTGAAGCTTGGATCGACGGATAGTCGACAACGCCAACCAAAGCTCCATGCCTCAAGACAGCCCAGCATCCGAAGAGCTGGCAGGTCTCATTGAACGCGTGACGTTCTTCAACGAAGAGACCGGATTCGCTGTCCTCCGGGTCAAAGCCAAAGGACGACGGGATCTCCTCACCGTCGTCGGCAAGCTGCCCTCCGTCAATGCCGGGGAATGGATCCATGCCTCCGGTCAATGGGTGCGAGACCGAGAACATGGACTCCAGATGCGAGCCGCGAAGATTAAGTGCACCCCTCCCAGTTCGCGAGAAGGGATGGAGAAGTATTTAGGGAGTGGCATGATAAAAGGAATCGGTCCCGTTTACGCCAAGAAGCTTGTCGGTCATTTCGGAGAGAAGATCATCGATATCATCGAGAATCGTTCCAAACTCCTTGAGGAAATCGACGGCATTGGCCCCACTCGGCGCCGAAAGATTCGAGACGCCTGGGACGAACAGCGTGTCATTCGAGATATCATGGTCTTTCTCCATTCTCACGGTGTCAGTACCAGCCGTGCCGTTCGAATCTACAAGACCTACGGAAACGAAGCGATCGAGACCGTTCGCTCAAACCCCTACGTCCTGTGTCGAGACATTCGTGGAATCGGTTTCAAGACAGCAGATCAAATTGCCCAGAAGACAGGAATCCCCTTCGACTCCCTCATGCGAGCCAGGGCCGGGATCCACCATGTCCTACTAGAAGCCTCTGGAAGAGGACATTGCCGCCTTCCCAGACCTCTCCTCATTCAACAAACAGAGGAGCTCCTACAAATCGCAGCGAGCATCATCGAAATGGGCCTCGACCAATGTTTGGAATCTCTCGAACTCACCAGTGTTTCGAGTTCAGATGCTTGTTTCATCTACCTTCCCGCTTTCCTCCATGCTGAGTCCACGGTGGCCGATCGTTTCTACACCATCGCCCGCCAACCGGCCTCCTATCCTCCTATTCAGATCTCCAAGGCAATCGAATGGGTTCAGGACAAAATCGGAATCGCGCTTGCACCGCAACAAATCCAAGCAATCGACACCGTCCTCCGCCATCGTGCTACTATCATCACCGGTGGACCAGGCGTTGGGAAAACGACGCTCATTCAATCCATTCTGAAGATCCTGAAAGCCAAGCAGGTCGACTTCCTCCTTTGTGCCCCAACGGGTCGAGCCGCTAAGCGCATGAGCGAATCGACGGGATCCACCGCCAAGACGATTCATCGACTGCTTGAAGTTGATCCCAAGAAAGGGGGATTCCAACGGAATGAGTCACGCCCACTCGATACCGACGTGGTCGTGCTCGACGAATGTTCCATGGTGGACATTCTACTCATGCAACATTTGCTGCGGGCCATTCCCCGAAAAGGGCATCTGATACTGGTAGGCGACATTGACCAACTCCCCTCAGTGGGTGCCGGCTCCGTTCTTCGCGACCTTATTGAAAGCGACGTTGCTCCCGTCGTCCGGCTCACCGAAATCTTTCGTCAGGCGTCCGGCAGTCAAATCATCACGAACGCCCATCAAGTCAATCAGGGTTTGGTCCCCTCATCCCAGCCGGCTGATGCTGAGTCCGACTTTTTTCAGATCGACCGTGAGGATCCCGAGCGAATCATTCAAACCCTTCTCCAAATGATCAAGGAGCGCATTCCTCAAAAGTTCGGATTTCATCCAGTGAACGATATCCAAGTGCTGTGCCCCATGAATCGCGGCAGCCTTGGAACTCGTTCAATCAACATGGAGCTCCAAGAAGCCCTAAACCCTCTCCGCCCTGAACTACCGCGGGTTGATCGATTCGGCTGGCAATTCCGCCCTCAAGACAAAGTCATTCAAACTGAGAACAACTATGACAAAGAAGTCTTCAACGGTGACATTGGACAAATCGTGAGCATCGATCCAACCGAGCAACTTGTCGAAGTGAACTTCGATTCCCGCAAGGTGCCCTACGACTATGGCGAACTAGACGAACTCTCGCTCGCCTACGCGATCACGATCCACAAGGCGCAGGGCTCAGAATTCAACTCGGTCGTGATCCCCATCGCCTCCCAACAGTTCGTCATGCTTCAGCGAAACCTGATCTACACCGGGATTACTCGAGGAAAAAAGCTCGTTGTTACGATCGGACAACCAAAGGCAATGGCCATCGCCGTGAAGAACATTCGCTATGAAGAACGCTTTTCCGGCTTACTCGAATTCCTTCGCCTAAAGAGGAATGCTTGATCCAAACCGAGCTACCGGAATCGGCTAGAGCTATTGTCGCCCCGCTAACGACGAAGGTGTTTCCGATGCGCCTCAAGCAACTCATCGATCACTTCTCGATCCTTGCGAAAGAGCTCGGGAGTCCAGACCCGCCGGATATCCCAACCCTGTGACTTCAACATGACGCTTCGAAAATGTTCCCACTTCACCGGATCGGCCGTCTTCCGATAGCGGTTGAAGTCGAGGAACACACCGAGTGAGACATTCCTCGCTCCCTGAGGATCCTGAAGGGCAACATCAACACAGAAGCCTTCATTTCCCCAAGCACTCACGGCAGACACCTCTCCCGTATCAGACAAACGAGAAGCAAAGACAGAGACTGAACTTGAAGCCAATTCTCTTCGCGCCTCCATCACCATCAGCGCCTCATCCTCTGTTCCGCCGGAATCGGATTCATAAATCGACTCAACCGTCTCCGCAAAATTTAGGAACCGATACAAGTAATGACGTCCCGTGACGTTCACCAGTTCATCCGTTTCGACCGACCCCACATATTCGTTCCGGGGGATCGATGTAAATACATGGATCCGCTCCCGAGCTCGAGTCACCAACACATTGAGCCGTCTCTCGCCACCACTTCGCGAGAGAGCTCCGAAATGCCGCCGGAATTTGCCATCCGTTGCCGGTCCAAATGTCGTACTAATGATGATATGATCTCGCTCATCTCCTTGAACGTTTTCTAAGTTCTTGACGAACAAGCCCTCGAAAGAACCTTTGCCTTGTCGATTCCGAGCCTCCTCGAGTCGGGCGGAAAAGCCATTATCTTCAGCCGCCCGAGTCTCAAGACTCCGAACGATCAAATCACGCTGATTCAAATTGAAACAAGCGATCCCAATGGATGGAGAATTCTTCTGGCCAAGCAGGGAAACGACTAGCTCCGCCACTTTCTCTGCCTCCGCTGGATTGGAACGGTCTCGATAGACTCCATCGACACGATAGACCTTAAGCGGTGAGATGTCGGGCGCCGCCTGGGGGTGACTCGGGATGGGTTGGAGCCGACTTTGGTAAAAGGCTTCGTTCGAGAAGCCAATCAGGGCGTCATGCTGTGAACGATAATGGACATCCAGGTAGCACGATTGAAGATCAAGATTCAGGGCTGCCGAGAGTAAGTCCTCGGTTTCGCTGAGCTGCTGTTCCTGAAGTTCCTCTAAGCTTTCCGCATCCGCATATTCAGACTCACCGATCGCGGACTCAAAGAACCGAGTCGGAGGCAACTGCTTGGGATCTCCAGCGATCACCACTCGCTTACCCCGCAACAGAACAGGCAAGGCCTCCTCCAATCGACACTGACTCGCTTCGTCAAAAATGATGACATCAAAGAGCGCCTCGCGAGGAAAGATCTGGGCAACCGTAGAGGGACTGGCCATCCACACCGGGCACAAATCAAAGAGTGGATCCCCTCCCTCAATTCCCTGTCCCGCCTGAATCATCTGTCGCAGTTTCAGAGCTCGCTTCCCCCGAATGAACAAGCGTTGCCGCAAGGACGCGCCAAGACTGTTGAGACGTGAACCATTGCTGGCCAGCAAACGATCATGCTGTCGTCCTTGCCAATAGAACAGCGCCAACTCACGAATCAGCTGCTCCTTCTGCTGCAAGCGTTGCCCAAACTCTTTCAGGGTGGCTTCGACTCGTTCCGAAGTGATATCAACCAAGGCTTCATCCGAGCGTATGCGTTTCGTCAATTCCTGCTCTGCAGCAACAAGTCTCAAAAGCTTGACCCCGGTCATTGGCTCCACCGAAGCGCATCCGAGCTTCTTCACAGCAGTCAGCAGACCACTCGGCATATCCCCAATGCGACGTTCAAAACGCAGAACATCCTCCAGTGAATCCAGAGCTCCCTTCCATCCCTCAACCGTTTCAAGCACGGGCTTAGCGAGGTATGCTTCACCTAGGAAGTGCTCGAGGGATTCTTGGTCAAACAGCTTCAGCTCACCGATCTTTGATCCATATTCATCCAACGCCGGAACGCGTTCCTGACTCTCTGCTAGACGTTGTTCCAGGCCCTCAATACCTCCGAGACTTTTCCCAACCTCACTCAGGAGAGGCCGCATCTGAGTAGCAAACGAACTTCGATCTATGGCGCGGAGCAATTGCAGCGAGGCTGCCACTGCTTCGAACATCGAGACCAACTCATGCCCCGCCAGAGAACCACAATGCTCTGCCATGTCAGGCAAGGCTTCAGTCAGAAAGCTCTGAATAATCAATGCAGCACGATGCCCACGAGTAAAATCCAACACGCGCTCCATTCCTGGACGATCGACCGTGACACCGAGAGGACCCAAGATTTCCTCGACTGGCTTCCGTTTCCCAAAGGCAAGAATTCGAGTCCAGCGGTCAACGACAGGAAGATACTCCTCCAACTCCCTGATTCGTTGATTGAGTTGGCCCAACGGAAGACTTCCCAGTGGGCAAACCATCTCGAGGTCTCGGTCTGCCCCATCACCCATTCGGCTCACCTCTTCTTTCAGGCGTAAAGTCTCCCCACTGATCCCTTCCAATTTCCCTTGATCCAGTTGGGCGGTTGCCAATAGGACGCCTTCTTTCCAATGCTCCTTGAACAACTTCAACTGCGCCGCAATCGTGCCCAACTCCTCCCCCTGAATCGTCAACGACTGTTTTCGGTCGAAGACAAAAGGGTTCGTCGTCAGTAGAGCGTCATGAGCCCGAGCCGCCACCGTGACTTGTTCCAGCAGGTGGGGAAGAACGTCCAGATGACCCGCCATATATTCAGACAAGGTCAGTCGCAAGCGCCCATAAAATGGGTTCTGTCCCAAATCCGCGTTCGATGCATGTTGGAGGCATTCATCTATGTCCGCCAGAAAGTCCTCCACAAGCGTATCATCAAAATCCGGACTCTCACTCAGTTTCCTCACCAAGTCTTCCGACACCGCCGCAGTGTCCACCCGCAAGGCCATCCAGCCCCCCACCAAATCATGAAAGGATGCTTCCTCCTCAGTATGGGAATGAAGGGTGTCGTAAAAGCCCTGCAGTTCCTCGCGAAGGTGATTCAGTTTTTCATTCAGGTTATGGAGTCTTCTCAGAGGCGATTTGGGAGCTTGCTCTTCACTGAGCTCTTCGAGTCGTTCACGAATCCCCATGTAGAGTCCCCGCCGATCCCTTTGTACATCATGAATCACTCCACAAAGATCCCCTAATCCCAGGGCATCCAAACGGTACTTCACCACATCCAACGCTGTCCGCTTATCACACACAAACAGCACTCGCTTCTCATGGGCCAAATGATCTCCAATGATGTTGGCAATCGTCTGACTTTTGCCCGTGCCCGGTGGCCCGTGTATGACAACTGCCTGATCGCTTCGAGCGTGTAAGACCGCTTCTGCCTGGCAGGGATCCGCTTGAGTCACGAGGGATTCAAACTCAAATCCATTATCGACCTTTCGTTTCTCTCCTTCGGGGGAATCCGGCAAGTCTGGGCGCGGTTCCTCTGGACGAACTTCGAGAACGCGTTGGTTGAGGAACAAGCTCACCGGGGCCTCAAGTTGCTCTTCCTTCCCCATCATCCACTTGGTATCCCGCATCAAACCCGGATTCGTCGTCGGGAATAGCCCGAGCACAGCACAAGGAAGCACCGTTGGTTTGGAGGGCAAGTCTTTGATTTTAGGAATCGGTTCAATGGGGAGTCGTGGAGCAATAATCGAATCGCGGATCCCCATCGCACTGGTCACCAAGCCCAGGATCTCACGCAGTTCTTTCCAAGGATCCTCACCTTCCTCGTCGCCGAATAGATCCTCGATCTCTTTCCCGAACTGCTGCTCCACCCAGGCTAACAAGGCGGGATTCGGAAAAAGGAGGTCCGCTCCTTCACCGGTCGCCTTGAGCTGAATGCCTTTCTTAGTTCCACGTTTGACAGCGAGCGAAACGGGCATAAAGGCCACCGGAGCTAAGACCCGCGGCGAGCTCGGCGCATTCAATTCCTGAATCGCTGGAACCGAGATCATGGGATAGGCCACAAAAAGGGCATCTTCGCCGTGGTCATTGAAATAATCCCGCGCATCAATCGAAATATCATGAAACTTGTTAAGTAAGCGTGATTGAGATGCGTACTCGGCCTGGGCACGTTTTTGGTCTGCGGTCCACTCGCGCTCCGGGCTCGTCGGAGCTTCGAATCGAGAGACCTTCGCAGGACAGTCAACGGATCGTGCACTTCCCAGCAGGGACTCGATCACACTCGCAGCTTTCAATCCTTGGAAAGCATCGATCTCTGTCAGATCGACTCGTTGCCGACTGTTATGCGGGCGGGCATTCAGGCTCGGGCCCTTGACCAGGCTCGCGTAAAGCCGTTGCAACATCGAATCAAGAATCATACCCCTACCACACATGAAATCTCCACACCAAGCATGTTCGTCATCGCCCTAAACTCAGTCGGCCAAGGCCTCCACGCCTCGCATGAGTTGCTCTTGAAACTTCGCCACCCCACTCTCGCCTTCAGCCGGAGCCCAAGCTGCAAAATCTTTGTCCGAGGCCCGTTCGTAGGGACCTGGCTTCACTTCAAAGATGACGGTGTCCGGTTCGGTCACAAGGAACGAGTGAAAGACACCCGGCTCGATATCAACCCCAAAATCACCCAATCCCGGAGCGAGCTTCCACGCCTTCTCTAGCTGACCTTCGTCTGAAAAAACAACAAACCAGAGCCCACCTCGTAACACCACGATGGATTCCGCTTTGGGAGGATTGCTGTGGCGGTGAGGTCGAATGTAGGTTCCAGGCTGCATGATGTTCATCATCCGGTGAAGCGAATCACCATGGGATTTATGCAGTGGAAGAATCATGCGCTTTCGAGGACTTTTGCGGGAAGCCTCCACGGTATCGGCCATCAGGGATTCACTCAAGACAACCACCTCCCCCTCGGGGGCATCCATTGCTGCAGGAAAACTCGGCTTCGACATCAGAACCGAGACCATACAAATTCCCAATCGGCACGCAAGAAACAAGGAAGTTTCGAAGATGTTTCGTGACCTAAGCGAAGGCTTCACCGATAGTCGCAGGTCGGGAATGGAGCCGATCCGCGAACCAGTCCCCACAAAAGATCCATGAGTGACCCATTTGCATCCATTCAATCGAAACACTTCATGCACTGCTGGGGCCGTCAGAAAGACTACCAACCCATCCCGGTAGAGCGCACCGAAGGTTGCTGGATTCACACGCAGGACCAACGAAAGATCTTTGACCTCAGAAGCGCCCATGAATGCATCAATTTGGGCTTCAATCACCCTCAAGTCATTGACGCCATCAAACGTCAGCTCGACTCTGTAATCTACGTCACCGACGATTTTGCCACTGCTCCCACTGCCGCTCTCGCCCAAAGACTCGCTCAAATCACACCGGGCTCTCCAAACAAAAAGGTCTTTCTGAGCAATTCGGGCGCGGCAGCCGTCGAAGCGGCAGTCAAGGCGGCACGGATGTTTAAGTATTGTCAGACCTTCCAGTCCCCACCGGACTCAATGGACGCCGGATCCCAGTATCCCTATCCGTACAAGATTATCTCGCGCTATAAATCCTGGCACGGCACCACGAGTGGCGCGTCCTCTGTCAGCGGCGACCCCCGACGATGGTTTCAAGAACCCTTCACCGTCCCTGGAGTCGTCTTTGGTCCCGAGGCCAACGCCTTCAGATCCCCCTTCGACGGCGCGTCCGATCCTGTTCAATCCAATCTCGACTACCTGGACTACATCATCGAAAACGAGGGTGGGAACAGCAAGGTGGCCGCAATGCTGGTTGAGCCCGTGGTGGGCAGCAACGGAATCATTCCTCCTCCAAAAGCATACCTGAAAGGACTACGGGCGCTGTGTGACCGATGGGGTATTCTGCTGATTGCCGACGAAACGATGACCGGCATGGGGAGGACAGGAGAGATTCTCGCGATCGATCACTATGATATCGAACCCGACATGATCATTATGGGAAAAGCCCTCGGAGCCTATTGTCCCCTCGCAGCCACGATCTTTTCAGAAGAGGTCAGTCAGTGCTTTGAGGACAATCTCTTTGGCCACGGACAAAGCCATTCCGGCCATGCACTCGCCTGTGCGGCCGGGCTTGCGGGACTCGACGTTCTCCAGTCCGACGGCTTTCTCGAGAGAGTCAAACAGCGAGGGCGCTATCTCGAAGACCAGCTCCATCAACTCGCATCCAAACACCCCGCAGTCGGCGATACCCGAGGGCTTGGTCTGTTCTGGACCTTAGAGCTAGTGACAGATCAGAAAACGAAACGCCCGCTGAGAAAAGCGACGGAGAAATACAGCAAAACGATCGTGAGCGATCTGGCTGCCTATCTCTTGGAAGAGAAGAACATCTATGTGCCGTCAGACAAATTCGGAGTCTGGGTGGTTCCGCCGCTCGTGGTCAGCGAAGACGAAATCGATTTCTTCATACGTGGAATCGATGAAGCGCTCACTCATTTCAATCTGTAGCTCCAAGCACCCGGTAGAATCGCTGACGACTCAGCGCTTCCCGATCACGAATCTCAACCACGCCAACGGGTATAGAAGTCACCTCGAAAGTTTCAAGTGGCGACCAGTTGACATCGAGTAAACTCGGGCTGCTCTCAACCACATATCGCCCTAACCGCTCGACGGACACGCTCAGCACAACCCCCTCGTCACCCACGGAAATTCCGGAGATGAACGAAGGATTCTCCATCTCGTACTCACCAGGATGACCTCGATCAACAAACCAAGCTGCCGGATCGTTGCCAAACAGGGCTCGCGGACGACGCTGCAACGTTTCTTCCGGCCCCGTAACCTCAGGCCAAGGGCTTGCCGTCCGATAGCTCACGGAATCAACGAGATAGAACTCAAAATCACTCCCAAAGCGTAGGCTTTCATCCGTGCGCTCCAGCCGCAGGGAATCCCCCCCATTGTTCAATCGACCCGAAAAAACGCCGGCGAGCTTCACATCGGGTCCCAGAGTCCACGCATCTCGAAAACCTGCCATGACATCCGCTTCACGATCGTCGTTTCCCTTCACGATGAGAACCGACTCGCCAGGATCCAGAGTGAGCCCCTCCGGAAAGTCGAAATCAATACCCCCGCGAATTCGCCACGATTGGGCGCCTGTTCCCCCCAATTGAACGACGGAATCGCCGACGTTTGTCAGTTCGACAAACTCATACTGAGCCGAACCGGTCGCTCCTTCCACCGCATTCGGGGCATAGTGAATTTCGGTAAATATAATAGGCCCCAACGCCGGATTCCCATTGGACCTCTCAAGCGTCGGACTGTCGAAGGGCACTACCGAAGTCTCTCCCAACGAATTCACCCACGGGCCCTGCGTCAGTCCCGATGGCAGAGGCCCAAACTCAAAGCCTTGAATATAGCCCGTCAGGTTACCCGCCGCATCCGCGCCCACCACATAGATTTCTTCGCCACGAGAGCTCAGAGCAAAACCCAGCTCTCGCCCTTCCGAAGCTCCTCGGCCATCCTCGCGATAGACGACAATCTCCCCCGGACCAAGCACTTGCCCAGTAGGAATCTGGAACTTTTTCGGTACTCGCAGGTCATCGGTTAAATACCAACCACCAATATCAACGGGACCATCGCCTCGATTCATCAACTCAATGGCATCGACGGCAGGGGGTGTCGAGTTATTCAGCACTTCATTCACCACTACAGTGACTGGACTCAGCTCCCCAGCACGGGCCTGTCCAGGAGAGCCGCCAATCGCATGGCTTGGGCGGAAATCCGCCGCACTACCTCCGTCCTCCACCGACCCGGTTCGGTCGACTCGTTCAAGGCTAAACCCTAGACCGTCCGTGCCCGGATACCAACGATCGTCATAGGTCAAACGCTCGAGCAAGGTATCATCCGCCGCGAGTAACTCCAGCTGGTCTCGACCGTTATTCAAGCTTCCCCGATACTCCGCGAAGCCATTCGGAAGGTTTCCGTAACGCAACGCAAACGCCTCCAAGTTATTGACCAGAACGAACGATTCACCGGGCATCAAAGTATTCAGGACCCCGGGCAAAAACTGAAATGAAACACCAACGGAAAGCCGAACTCCCGTCAAATCAAGAGCCCGAGAGCTTCGATTTCTGAGTTCGACAAACTCAAAATCACTGGACTCTAGATTTGCATCGATAGCCAACTCAGCAGCGCGTGGCGCTTCAGGATTAAAGTGCACCTCACTGATTTCCAGATCACCCGGAGCAGGGCCCTCTTGAATGGAGAAGACTCGCGACACCGGGCCCGACCAGTTACTCGAACGCGGTGGATTACCGGATCCAGTCAGACTTGAGTGCTCAAGATTCTGGACCCTGGCGATAATCTGCATGCTCCGATCAATCGTTATCGGTCCAAGGTAGCGGGTAGCCGATTGGGAAGCACCTCCTCCACTCTGCCTAGGATCCGTTCCGTCTAAGGTGTAGTAAATATCCCCGCCTTCCCTTGAGGTAAGGGATATGGTTTGCCCGACAGCAACAGTCCTGGAACCGGAATCAAAGACCGGTGGATCGACGAACTGACTCTCCATGAAGCGCATCCTTCTCGCGAGCCAGTCCTTCATGTGATTGACCTCACCTTGATAGGTTCTTCCAAACTGGGAACGAGGACGCTGATTCCATCGATCCAGATTCCTCTGCTGAGCCTCGCGCAATTCAGCAGCCATTTGGTCGATCAAACGCCCCGTGTGCGCATCGCTAAATTGTGCCTCGCGCAATCCCTGGAATCGATCGATGTAGCGTTGAAAAAAATCGATATCTCGAAACATCCGATTCCACCAGGGATAGTTGAAGAAATCCGTTCCTCGATCACCCGAGCGAGAACGCCAGGTCGTCGGATCATTATCTCGCCCATCCGTGGAACCAAGCGCTCGATCAAAATCCCAGATCGGGCCAAAGACAAGTTTTCCGCCTCGTGGCACCGACATGTATCCACTCAATCGCAAGGCATCAACATTGAAGGCCACAACGTTTAAGAGATGATGATCAATCGCCGCATCGACATCGATATACTTGGCATAGCCAGTCTCCGGGTCGTCAAAAGTGCGGCTATTTAGAGCGGCACCCATATCCCTAATAAAGTTTCTGATAAACTGCTCTTGAGCGTTCCGTTCTGGCCGTTCAATCACTTCCTCTTTGGGATAGACATACCTAAGCGTTTGACCGCCTGCCGAGAAACCAGAGTCTCCTGGATCGGCTCGGTCGATTTTCAAAACATATCCGCCTTCTACTTCGGGGCCGCGATCGTGTTCGGGAAACAGTTTATCAACATCAACTCGATCATCATCTCGCTTGATTTTTTCGGTCAGAGCATAGACACCGTAATAGTCATTCGCCCGCAAAGGACCACCCGCGGTATTCAGAAACACCTCAACAAAGCGAGTGCGGGGCGCATAGCGTCCAATCTGATTACTCAACTCGTAGATGAACGGATTATGCATCAGCGTGAGGTCAAAATTGTAAGGACCCCAAAGAACCCAATCCGAATCCCGTGGCATTCCCAGAGGTGCGATTCCGACCTCCTCGTCATAGTCTCCTCGCGCCTCCAGTGACAGCGACGGCTTCGGTCGACCAGCCGTGCTCGATCCCCGCACCTTCAAGCCAACCCGGGTCTGAATCGTCGGCTCGCTGAGCAGAGCCGTTCGCCCTGCTTCCGAAGGTTCTAGAATCGACATCACTCCGTTCTGGAAACTGTTCTGCGGCGGCCTGCCTCCTCCAAAATTCTCGAGCACAATCAGCGGCAAATCGGAGGAGAAATCTTGAAGGGTTGAATCGACCTGAATGTATGTCGCAGAGGCGACTCGACTACTTGCCCCGTCCGATCGAAAGACCCGGGCCCGCAGGTGAGTCGTTCCAGCAATCTGAACAGGGCTTGCATATAAACTTGAGCCAGGGTCAGGAATCGTTCCGTCCTCCGTGAAACGTATCTCCGCGTCCCCTCCCACTGCCTCTGGTAAAAGCAGGCTCACAACAAACGAGTTGCGAAAAACCTGGCTCGCGACAGAAATCAACGGTGCCGGCAAAACGGCAGGCACTGTAGAGAGATTCTTCTCTCCCGGCGTTGGGGAGAACAGATAGCCGGCATTCTGTAGTTCCCCCGCTTTGAAACTGATGAGCTGTGGCTCAATCAGGATATCTGAACTTGTGAGCGCCCGGTTCAGACCATGAACGGCCAGAAGGTTGGATCCTGGTCGGAGTAGATCTCGGGCACTGGAAATATCAATGTCGACCGTTCCCACAGCCTCAGCGTCTGGTCGATCTGCAGTCGCAGTGGAGTTCCATCTCACTGTGTTCGCTGCATTTGCTGACGCGATCTGTCGACCATTCAAATAGGCCACAAAGCCATCTTCGTATCGCATTCGAAGGATCAGCTGATCGATCTGCACGTCTGGCGCAAGTTGAAAGGGAATTCGCACGTACACCGACGGGTTCTGTCCCCGCATCGCACTCACATCCAAGTTCACGATCGCCCCATAGTCATAACCAACCGCCGTCCGACCGCTCAGCCAGTCACTGTCGTCAAAATCGGCTAGAATCCAGTCTCGCCCAAAATCTCCGTTTGTCGGAATGAATGCCCTAGCAGGAACACCAGCTCTCAAGATCACAGTCTCGGTTCCAGAGGCTTGGCCGGTTCCAAAACTCACATCGATCTCTTGCTCAGGAAAACGCGGATCGTAGGCAGAAACTACTTCGCCGTCTGGATTCGACAGAGCTAGATACTCACCATTGTTCGCCAATCGGAAATTGGTGTGAAGCGGAGCTCCAAGCGACGACCGATCCTTACCGGAAGCAAAAACGACCAAGTAGCCATTGGGACGAATTGAAATTCCTGGGAACACCCATTTCGCGAGGTTGTCTGGGTCGTCCGTCAGCGCCCAGCCTTCCAGATTCCAGGAGCGAGCGTCCGGGTTGTGCAACTCAATCCAATCAGATCGGTCTCGATCATCATCCGTCGACCCATTCCCGTTTCGAGCCATGAACTCCGAGATTGTCGGGGCAGCAACCAGATCAGCGTGAAAAGCGCCCAGACTCAATAATCCAATCGCAACGATAAGCAGCGCGGGACACTTCCTCGTTTTTACACTTCCAAGAAGGAACAAATCTCTCATTTACAGCCCTTTTGACAGCAAGTGATAGGCCAGCCTTCAAGCCAAACAAACCCATCGATCGTCCGTTCGACGACTCGTGGCCAAAGACGCAATCGCATCACTCGGCACACGCAGAACGTTCCCCTGCACAGTCCATGCGTCTCTCAAGGATTGTTTTAGCGCTTCAGCATCAAGAGCAAGGTTCTGAACAAATTCGGCATGCTGTCGGTCTCCACGGTATTGAGGACGCCGTCCCGGCAATCGGAGAAGCCTGTCCATGAGAGCGAGATCGAAATGCAGCAGCATGGTTCCGTGAAAGAGTAGAGCCTTTCGCCGTCGGCGTTGCGCATTTCCGGAAAATTTGAGATCTCCCACCGCCAAATCAGTACAGCCCCGGACCGCAACAGTCTGCCCAGCGACTGCTGCTACAGCCGCACAATTTCTTTCCATGATGAAATCGTTCGCACCACTGACAGTCGTGAGCGCTTCATGCTCCGAGAACGGAAGAAACAGGCTGTAACAGATCACCCCAGCCCCAAGAAGAACGGTGCCTCCTCCTGTACACCTCCGATAGACCGGAACTCCCTCGGCTGCACATCTCGAGAGGTAAACTTCCTTCTCCGGATGGTTGCCATAACCAATAACAACAGATGTCTGATCCGTATCCCAGAATCGGATCATCGACGGCAGATGGCCGGCATCACACTGGTCCAACAGCCAATCATCGCACACCAAATGGCTAAAGGGGTCACTGAGTTGATCCTGAATCTCCTGCATGCTGTTGGACAATACCGCCGCCCCGTCTTGCTACAACGTGAGCTGAGGTCATTCTTGGGGATACAGAACAATTCGATCATGTACTAAGAGCACAAGATCTAAACGCCCGTCACCCGTAAAATCGTCAAGCCATGCCTCCCGAGGTTCCGGGAGCTCGCTACGTCGACTTCGGAATGTTCGGCTTTCAAAAATGGGCCAACGGTAGTCAAGTTTAAGACTTCCGTCCGAACGGCGTGTCACTAGCTCAACGTGATGCTTGGCGGTTTCAAGAAACACGAAATCTACGAGCTGATCCTGATCAAAATCACCCCCTAGGCAATAGCCGAGCGAAGCGCCTGTTAAATCAGTCTCATAGCCGCCTTCGATCTCGAAGGACCACTGCTCGCCACCGAGGCTCTTCACAAAGACGCTATCGTTTCCAACTAGTGCAATCCCATTCTCGTCGCCCAATCGAACCATAGAACCCGACATCCCCAAGTAGTCTCCGGGTGGAAGATCAAGGTTAGCAATCGCCTTCCAGCGGCCCCCGGGTTCGCTCACCTGGATATTCAAGCGTCCGGTTTCCGTATCAAGCATACAGACTTGGGCCTCACCTTCCGCGGTCTGAGAGAGAGACACCACCCCGCCAAGGACAGAACCAGCCTCGTCACCATTGAGCTGAAGCTTGACACGGGCAAACCAGTCTCGTTCCCCCTCATCGCGAGGCTCCAGCACCAGAGCTCGGACGGCATTCCGTTGCGGGATGATCAGCTCCCGCTTGCCGTCGGCATCAACGTCCACCTTGCCAATCCACGGATCATCGAGATCGCTCAAAGCAGAGGCGATCTCCACAGCCTCAAACCCACCGTTCTCGGCATTTCGCAGAAGCACAAGGAGCGGTTCATAAGGCGCCAATAGAACGAGATCCTGCACCCCATCCTGATTTGCATCGTGGAAATGAATTTCGACCCGAGACGCATCAATCGAAAAGTCCACTAGTTCCCTGACCACATCCAGATCGCTACCGACGGTGCAAATCTCGAGCCCCGCTGCCGTACGCTCCAAAACAACTAACCGCTCTGGCCTCTCCATCCTGAATGAACCCACGGCGATGCCAAGAGGCTTGCCCTTTAACTCAATCGGGACGGGAAACTTCACTCCAGATGATTTCCATTGCGTCACCCCAACCTGCCCCTCTGCATAGCTTAGGAGAAATATCTCCGAGACGCCGTCTTGATTCCAATCGGCCACGACCAATTGCCCGACATCCTGATAAGTCCCAAATGATTGAGGTACCGAGAAGCCCGCCTCAGAGTCCTGAAGCGAAACGAACAAGCGACCTGACTTGGGATCGACGAAAACAAGATCGGTTCTCTGGTTTCCGTCCAAGTCCGCCCAAGCAAGCGTGTGTCCGGCAATCGGGCGCTTCGGCAAAGCAATTCGCTGTGCCAATCCATCTCCAATTGAATCTTTCACGACGGGCGCTGGAACGCTCCGGAGTCTCCCGACGCTTGCTCTTCCCGAGCGCGCCGAAACGGACACCATGACTCCGCTCGATGGATCCACCATCCCCAAGAAGCGATTCACGCCAAACTCAATCACAGCATCAGAGTTCCCAATACCGTTCTCATTCCCAAACCGAACCAGCATATGGCCCGAGTTCCCTGACACTACACTCAGAAGGTCATCACGCCCATCCGCGTTAAGATCGAAAACTTTCAATGCCTTCACACCGTTCACGTGTGGAATACGTTGCACCAAACTCGTTCTCTCCTGGCTTGAGCCTTGGGGAGGTCGAATGAGATGGAAATCCCCTTCTGCCAGCACAAGGATCTCAGATCGACCGTCTCCGTCAAAATCACCAACCTGAAGTGCGTCCCGTCCGGTAACAATCCCTGGAATTCGCCACGACTCCCGTTCTACCCAACCTTGACCGTCTCGCCTCTCAAGGAGGACGACCTCATCGAGATTTCCACAGTAAACGATCTCCACCTGCTCATCCCCAAAGAAATCAACCACCCGAACACTGCTCACCCGTTCTTCTGTGCTCACGGACTCCACTCGAAAGCGAGAATCCGGCGGAAGTTCATTGATTCCACGAATCGCCGGTAACTCCTTGGTCGTCGGAGCCGTGGACGTTTGGTTATAGAGCAACTGGAGCTTGGATCTGCGAGGGTTGTTGATCAGAAGATCGAGGGAACCATCACCATTCAGATCCGCGGCAATGAGATTCTCGATTCTCGGGTCCAGGGGGAACAATTCCGGGCCTACAAACTGGATTCCGGCCAGAGCCGAAGCGTAAGAAAGGAAAAGCGAAGCGAATGCGGCGAATCGGTCCGCTCTCCTAGACCGAGGATCCCGCGGTCCGAGGCCGTCCCTATTCCCCACAAGCATAGAAAGTGATCTTGCGATGGTGAGGGTGCGTTCGATGCTCCCAGAGGTAAATGCCTTGCCAGGTACCCAACTCCAAGACTCCATTCCGAAATGGAATCGTTGTGTTGACACAGGTCAGTGCAGTACGAATATGTGCGGGCATATCATCCGGCCCCTCATAGGTGTGGCGAAAAAGGCCATCGCCATCTGGACAGAGTCTCGCAAAGAATCGCTCCAAGTCGTCACGCACCTCAGGGTCGGCATTCTCCTGAATCAACAAAGACGCCGAGGTATGACGGATATGCAGCGTCACCGCGCCGTGCACCAATTCCGACCGAGCCAGCACCTGTCGCACGGCATCCGTAACTTCGACCAAACCACGACCTGAAGTCGGAACCTCAATTGAATCAAATACCTGTCGCACGGGCTTTAGCGAAAAGACTTAGACTACCAAGCAGCTCTCAATTCTTATCAATGAGTTGCTGAATCCGGGGATCTTCTGGGTGGCCAGAGTTGAGTGCCTGTTGATAATGATACTTAGCCAACTCCTTGAAAGGAGGCGTCTGAGATGCATACACCACAGCAAGATTGATGTGTGCTTCGCCATACCCTGGCCGCAGTCGAATCGCTTTTCTCAACGCGGCCTCAGCAGGTCCCCGATGACCGACCTCTGTAAGGGCGATCCCAAGATGATTCTGCGCCTCGGCGTCGTCCGGATCTAGGACCGTGGCACGACTCAAGAAGGTCACCGCTTCATCAAATCGTTCTTGGCTCATCTTCACGAGTCCACTCAAGAAGAGTGCGTAGGTATTTTCAGGCGCAATATCGACCGCCATCTCCAAGTTTGCTTCTGCCTCGCCCGTTTTACCTTGCTTCAGCTGGGTCAGGGCAAGACTGGCTAGAGTAGGCGCATGATTCGGAATCATGTCCAAAATCTCGTTATACTTGCGTTCAGCCTCATTGAACTGCCCCGCCCTCGCTGCAGTCTGCGCCGCGGCCTCGAGGGCCGCTGCGGCTTGCGACACTTCAAGAGGTGTTGTTTCCGCTTTCGTCGAAGCACTTGAACCATCCAATTCCAGATCCGCCAGTGCAGCCCCTTTGAGCAGCGCGAGCTCATCCGAGCTGTAAGGCTCCTTCTCCGCTTCAAGCACAGCCAGCCGGGCCTCAATCACACTTTGTTCACGATCCCCCCGTCGCCCGAAACGCGGCAACCATCCTCCCCGATCACCCGACCGGCGGGCCTTAGCCAACTGATTCGCCAATTTCCGGTTCTCTTTCTTCAGCTCAGCCAGCTCGTCCTTCAAGTCGTCGTCGGTTACTTGCGTCACTTCAGTGACCTCGGTAGGGCTGGCCTGGCGTTTGAGCAGTGCATTCTCGCGCATCAACTTTTCAACCACATCTCTCTGATCATTCGTCCCACTGAGATTCTGAACCTGCTGGCGGAGAGCATTGCGTTCATTTGTGAGACTTGCGATCTCTGCCGAGCGATCAGCACCCGCCTTGAACCGAACAAACTCATTCTCTACGCTAGACAATCGCTGGGCTAAGCGAGCGTTCTCCTGGCGAAGGTTCTTCATTTCCTTAGATTCCGAGGCCTTCGACGCCCGACGTTGCTTGGACTTCAAATCATCTCGCTCGACACTAAGGTCCTTCAGTTGCTTCTCAAGCGACTGATTAGCGGCTTTCGCATCACTCAAATCAGCATTGATTCGCGCGACCTGAGCCCTCAGTTCACGAACTTCTTTCGCGGCACGTTCGGCTTCCCGCTGCATCTTGACAGCCTGAGGTGAGGCCTGCTTCGGTTGAGGAGCGGGTTTCGTTTTTAAAGCCTTCTGGAGTTGCAACTCAATGAGCTCGTTCTCCTTCTCTAACTCGAGAATCTTCTTTTCAGCTTTTCGAACTTGGGAAGGATCAACCTCGGCGGGGCGGGCAGACATTGCTTCCCGAAGCTTTGACAGTAGCAAAGAATTATCCGCGGTCAGTTGTCGCATCTGCTCATTGAGCGCAGCGACCTGCCCTTCCAGCATTCGATTCTGAGAAGCCAGCACGGGCTG
This sequence comes from uncultured Verrucomicrobiota bacterium, assembly GCA_964342405.1. Classification (GTDB taxonomy): domain Bacteria; phylum Verrucomicrobiota; class Verrucomicrobiia; order Limisphaerales; family AAA164-E04; genus UBA2970. The sequence goes on from CAYFGX010000008.1 coordinate 171,831, forward strand.
TCCAGAATTGGAAGTCGACGACGACGGAACAAAAGTCGAAGTGACCTCGGGCACGACAGTTTCAGGGAGTTCAGCCAATTTTTCGCCAAGATACTTCAGGCGGAACCGAACCACTTGATGATTCCAATCAGGGTGAGCACCACGAAATGCGACCAATTTCCGGTGGGCATCACTATAGAACTGGGCGGCTTCAGCCCGTAATCCTGACCCAAGCATTTCATCGCCCTTCGTGATCAAGCTGTAGATAGAAACATACTCATCACTCGCTTCAGAAGCCTTAGCAGCGCTGAAAGATGTGAGCACAAGGCAGAGTAGGAATCGCTGAAACCAGATTTTCATCATTCAAGTCCTTTCAATGCCTTCTCGGCATCAGACAAGGAGAGCGTACGAACAAGAAAAAACGAAATCGAGTCTATTCTGCGGCAAAACCTTAACGATCCACACGTTGACATGGATTGCCCTCTCATGATAGCACCTTACTGTCCGCTAAGGTTCTTTATGGCCTCAATCATCCTACAAAGCCCCGTGCTGGTCTTGAACCGGCTCTGGCAAGCAGTCAACGTCTGCACTGCGAGACGAGCGCTGACGCTTCTTTTTGAGGGTCGCGCAGAAGTCGTCTACGAGAGCGCGAGTGGTCAGTTCCAAACCTTTGATTTCTCCGGATGGCGTTCCTTTACGGAGGGAAGTGACTCGCAAGAATCCGTTAAGACGGTGTCTTTCAAGATTGGGATTCCGCGAGTGATTCTGCTGGCTGTTTTTGACAGATTTCCGAAGAAAGAAGTCAAATTCACCCGACACAACATCTTCGAAAGAGACAAGAACACGTGTCAGTACTGCGGCAAAACCTTCGACCGGAGTGATCTCAATCTGGACCATGTCATTCCTCGAGAGCGAAATGGACCCACGAATTGGGAGAATATCGTTTGCTCGTGTATCCCGTGCAACACACGCAAAGCCAATCGAACCCCCAGAGAAGCGTCCATGCGCTTGATTCGCCCGCCAACTCGACCGAAATGGCGGCCATTTATGCAGGTCAATCTACGAACCAATGGTCACGACAGCTGGAAACACTTTCTCGACGTGGCCTATTGGAATGTCGAAATAGGCCAACAAATCGACTAGCCCCACTCCGCTCTTTTTCAAAGTAGAGGAAGTGGTCTGATTCGGGAGCCGCTCTCCAGCAAAGACCGAATTCTCTCGCTCCCTAGGAACTAGTGTTTTCCAGTTGTTTGGTGTCCATCAAGTCCCAGAATTTCGGATTTTGTTCAAGAGCTTCATCCTCACCTGTTGGCAAGCTTGAACGGAACAAGAAGTCTTTCAACGTGTTTCGACTGAGAATGCGGTGGATCACAACTCCAAGTTCACTTCGTTCGAAATAAACTCGGTAATCACCCAGTCGATAGCGGTAGAGTTTTTTTCCCTGCCGCTCCAACTTACCGAATCGATCAATATCCGCACTGCGCATATCTTGCGGAAATCCTCTGAACTTTCCCAGGATCTCAAGCTGCAAATCCTTCGGCATCTTGGCGAGTTCCTTAGCACTCAGCGGGTTAAAGATGATCTGGAAGGGAATCATTGAGGAAGAATCGATTGAGATGGTAGCGCGTACGGGAATCGAACCCGTCTCTCGGCCTTGAGAGGGCCGTGTCCTAACCGATAGACGAACGCGCCATGAGTGAGACGTTAACGAGGATTTGACCTTGTCGTCAACCTCGTCAGTACAAAAAAAATGGCCGTCCCGTGAAGGGACGACCGAATGAGAACAAATTAATGTTACTTGCGTCGTCGGAACAGCAAAGCAGCGCCACCGACGAGAGCCAAAAGAACGGTAGATGGCTCAGGGATTGGGTCGCCGCCGGCACCGATCGTGAAGGCGCTCAAACCAGAGAGTGCAGCAGGAGGTGCAGGAGGCGTTCCAGCACCACCTAGAGTAACGGTGATCACATCAGATGTACCCACGACGCTACCACCTTGCAAAACTGCAACTTGAAGGTCTGCGGTTGAACCACCAGCAACGCCGTCAATGGTTCGGGCGCCACCGGAGAACAAACCGTTAGCCAAGAACGGTGCAGGATCGCCAACGTTGGTTCCGTCAGCTAATTGGAGTTGAGCGTCGAACCCGGCTCCGAGAAGTCCGTCAGGACCCGAGACAGGCGCATTCACACCACCACCAACGTTAGCAAAGCTAACTGTGCCTTGAGCGCTAGCGCTCAGAGTGGCTGCTACACAAAGTGCTGCGAGCAATAGTTTCTTCATTTCGTGTATTATTTTTCGGTTAGTTGTTTGTTTCTAAGATTACTGGATAACGAAATCTTGGTTCCAGTCACCAGCTTCTGCTTTGTCGATGAAGTGTGCATCGCCAGGAGCAAGTGCTGGTTCTTCAGGAGCCCAGACACCCAAGAAGGTGGTTGCACCGAAGGCCGTTCCGTCAAACAAGAAGACGGTATCACCAACTGCAGCTGGGAAACCAAGTTCGGTGAAAGTACCTGAACGTGGAGTTGTAGAGCCTTGGATGCTCAGACCTGCAGGAACACTCTTGTTGCTGTCGTCTCCCTGAAGGACCTCACCGACAAACGTGATCGTTGCAGCTTCTGGAAGTTGCAAGTAGAAACCTGTTCCAACAGGAAGTTCGACATCGTCAGACCAAACTCCAACGAATTGAGTCACCGTGAAACCGGTGTTCGCATCGAACAAGAAGATTGCTGTTCCAATTGGTGCACTCGGAATGACTTCCGAAACCTTATTTCCACCATTGCTCAAAGGATTGGCAACTAGGCTCAAACCTGCGTTCAATGATTTGTTGACATAACCAACGGCGTTAACCGAGGTAACCTGTGCCGAAGCGGTAGCGATACCCACTGCTCCCAGCACTGCCGCGATGAGTAGCGTTTTTGTTCTCATTTTGTACTTATCTAATTACCGTGTGTGCATCCAATTTCGTGAAAAGCCACCTCAATGTCAATGGAATTCTCCAGTTTTTTGAGACGCCTCTTCCCAACGCCGATGTTTAAACCAGAACGGAATCAAACATGCAAGTATTTCTGTTCCTACTCTGATCGGTTAGCGCAATCTTCATTCCCTAACTTGTTTTTGTTAGTTGTTAAACGTGAACGCTTTAAGCTCTCCATCAAGAAGATTGATTATTTGTCTTCCTTGAGGCTAGAGAAGAATGAATGATGAGGATTTGATGGCGATTTCGGGCTTAACAAATGAGATTCGGAATGAGATTAGAACGGCCGGGCCGATGCTTTTCTCCCGTTTTATGGCCCTTGCACTCTATCACCCTTCCGACGGCTACTATTCGCAGTGTTTTGAAAGGGTTGGCCCTGAGGGAGATTTTATCACGAGCGTGAGTTCTAGCGAATTGTTCGGCCAATTGCTTGCTGAACGAATTCGATTTTCACTCGTTGATCGCGATTTATCGGCCCCTGGAGGGTTGGAACTTGTTGAAGCGGGAGCGCACGATGGTCGGCTAGCACGAGATATTCTTTCGTACTTTGCCCAGTTCTACCCGAGAGAGTACGAGAAACTCCGCTATCTGGTTGTAGAGCCGTCAGAACGCCGCCAATCAGTTCAGGAGAAATTGTTAGAACCCCATTTATCCGTGGTTTCTTGGACCAGATCCTGGGAATCGATTCCAGAACATTCCATCAACGGATGTATTTTCAGCAATGAGCTCTTGGACGCCTTTCCGGTCGAACGCACGTTCTGGCACCCTCCGAGTGGTTCGTGGCACCCTTGGAGAGTCGAAGCGGATTCGGGCAGGTTTCGGTGGGCGCAAGATTTCGAGTCCCCTGTTCCGCTCGACGTTAAACAGTTTACGGACGCAACGCCGGAGCCTCTCCGCCCACATTTGCCAGCGGACTTCACAACAGAGGTCCATTCGGCGGCTTGCCAATGGTGGCGGGAAGCCGCGAAGAGACTCGGTAAGGGCTACCTCATTGCATTCGACTACGGCTTGAAACAGGAAGAATTCTTCGCCCCCCACCGGCACGAGGGCACGCTTCGCGCCTACTACAAACAGAGACAAAGCTCCGACATCCTCGCACACCCAGGGCAGCAAGACATCACGGCGCACGTGAACTTCTCAGCCATCGAGACTGCCGGTCAAGAGTCCGGATTGATAACTTGCGAGCTTCAGTCCCAAGAAGCGTTCTTAATGAGAACGCTGCAAGAGCTCATCACCCATCAACCCAAGTCCCCCTTACTGATGCCGGAGAAACTCAAGACGTTTCAAACGCTTGCCCATCCAAGTCATTTCGGTCGTTCCTTCTCTGTCTTGACCCAGCAACGCACCTGAAGGCTCATTCCTTAAAGATCTCCAAAGCACTGAGCAAACGATTCTCACCATGAATATTCATCATTTGGAACTCTTCTACTACGTCGCCAAGTTCGGCGGGATCATGGGAGCCGTTCGCAATATGCCCTACGGTATCCAACAACCCGCCGTCAGCGGCCAGATCATCCAGTTGGAGGACAATTTAGGCGTCAAACTCTTTCAACGTCGGCCCTTCGCCCTCAGTCCAGCGGGGCAAAGACTCTTCAATGCGATTCAGCCGTTCTTCTCAAATATCGATGGGATCTGTGACCAGATTCGAGAGGGCACCACCGAACTCCTCCGGCTCGGCGCACCGACGACGGTTTTGGATCGCTATTTCCCTGAGTTCATTCGCGATCTTCACAAGACATGCCCTAGCGTCAAACTCACCTTGAAAGAGGGACACCACAGCCAACTTCAGACTCTGTTGGCTCAGGGAGACATTGATCTTGCCATCACGCCTATCGAGGAAGTTTCAACGCCAGGGCTCGAACAGACGCACCTGATAGATGTTCGGATCTGCTTGCTCTTGCCGGCCAAATCTATGATCCAATCGGCGGAGCATTTCTGGAAACAAGATCGGATCTCGGAAACCTTGATTTCGCTCCATCAAGATGAACTGATCGTCAAACGCTTTCAGCAGTACCTTGAAAAGCAGGAACTCTCGTGGCCCTCGCTGATCGAACTATCTTCCCTTGATTTGATCGAAAAGTATGTCGCCTCAAATGTCGGAGTTGGTCTGGGGATAGAGGGAATCGCCTCCGACTCACGCAGTCCGGTTCGCCGCCTTCCCCTGGATGAAATCCCACCCATCCCAGTCGGCGCGCTCTGGAAAAAGGATCTCTCGCAAGCCGGCAGAGAAGTGCTCGAACTGTGCCAGAAAAAGGCAGCCGAACTGCGTTCACGCCAAGGAAACTAAGGCCCCTCCCAACCCATTTGCAAAGCTTCACGAACGCCGTTACTCTCTCCTGCAGCTGAGTGGAATTGAGTTTATGTCCCAATCTGATCCAACGAACACAAACCCGTCATCTGAAAGCCTGATCGAGGAATCACATCACTTGAGATCGCGCGTCGGATTGATCGATCTTTCGAATCGAGATCGTCTCTGCCTCCTTGGGGAAGATCGACATCGTTTTCTTAATGGTCAAGTGACCAACAATATCCGCGATCTACGCCCCGGCAACGGCTGCTACACCCTTTGCACGAACAACAAGGGGATCATTCAGTCTGATGCCCAAGTCTACGCACTCGAAGACGAGCTTCTTCTCGATCTGGAACCAGGCCAAGGTCCTGACATCCAAAGAAGATTGGAAAGCTTTATCATTTCCGATGATGTTGAGATTGTCGATGTCGCTCCCCACTTCGGTCTCCTCACCGTTCAGGGTCCATTGGCCCAACAAGTCGTGAAGAGTGCAGAACAATTGGGCCTAGAGGTACTCCCAGCGTCGAGCCACCAGATCACAAAACATAGCACCCAGGACTATGGAGAGATTTATGTGGCCAGTAATCCACGAATCGGAACCAGTGGCTACGATCTGTTCGTCGGTAATGAATCCCTCGAGGCAGTTGCGGATCTCCTCAAGCACCGTGTCGAAGAAGCCGGCGGTGCAGTGTGCCATGCCAACAGTCTGGACCCGCTCAGAATCGAGGCCGGGATTCCTCGTTTCCCAATGGACATGGAACCGTCCATCCTGGCTCCTGAGTTGGGAATCGAGTCACAAACGATTAGCTACTCCAAGGGTTGCTACATCGGACAAGAAGTGATCAATCGCATCAAGAGCGTGGGAAAGGTGAATCGACGTCTGGTCGGGTTGCGTTACGAGAGCGAGGCGCCCTCAGCCGGCACACCCCTTTTACACGATGGTAAGAGAGTTGGGGTTTGCCTCAGTTCTGCTTATTCGAATCTGGCAAAAGGTATGATCGGTCTAGCCCTGGTAAAGACGACTCACGCAGATCCCAGCACCGAACTAGCCAGTCAAGCAAGCGACCACTCAGAATCGCAAAACGCCCAGGTCTCGCAGCTCCCATTCCGACTGGATTGAACTGAGAGCTAAAACAGCGAGACCCTACTGACAGTCCTTATTCCGGCAGCTCCCCATCTTCTTCAGCTCCTCGCAATTCGCGTTGATCTGAATGCGCTGAGATTTCAGGCTAAAGCCCAAATTGTTCGTAATCTCGTCCTCAAGCCGTTCAATCTTCTCGCTCTCAAACTCCACAATGCGGTCACAGTCTTGGCAGATGATGTGGTTGTGGTTGGGGTGCTCAGCGTAGTTTGGATCGTAGTACTTGTAGTCCTTCCCGAAATCCATCTCCTTCACCAAACCACTTTCCGTCAAAAGCGGTAAAGTCCGATACACCGTCGCCCGAGAAACGGACTGATCACGTTCCCGCGACCATTCAAGAAGCTGCTCGGCAGTAAAATGCTCCTCAGTGCTGAAGACCGTATCAATAATCGCCATACGCTGAGTCGTCAGCCGAAGCCCCTTTTCACCAATAAAGGCGAGGAACTTTTCTTTGGCAGATTTTTTGATGTCGTCAGACACATGGGTAATATAAGCAGACGAAAATCCAAGTCAACGCGCCTTTACCCCGGACTACCCAGCCACAACTAGCTCAATGCACTCTCCTCTTCATACGATCCGAAGATGATTCTAAACTTCCCGAGTCGAACAGTTTTGCCTTAAATCCGGTTATGACACTGCGGACACCAAACGAAGACAACTTTGAGGTCATTGACTCGGTACAGGCGGACGAAAGATCGACCGTCGAGGTCGTGCAATACCGCCAACTGGAGGGTTCCTCAGACGTAAGGACCGCAGAAAACCTCTTCTTCGCGATCCAGAGCGGGATGAAGCTCAAGATGGTGCGAATCCGTCTTCAGCAATCCCACGTCCGTGTCGAACCCGGCGCACTCTACTACATGAAAGGCGACCTCGAGATAAAGGCCAGCACCGGAGGGGGGCTTCTCAAAGGCCTGGCCCGGAAGTTCACCTCTGGAGAAAGCCTCTTCGTCAACGAAATCCACGGCACGGGCGAAATCTATCTCGAACCAACTTTTGGACACTTCTTTCTTCACCGCATTGACGCAAGCGAAGGGGGCGTCGTCGTGGATAAAGGCCTCTTTTACGCCGGCACTGCCGGTCTTGATATTAGCGCCACTCACCAGAAAAGCCTCTCTTCAGCAGTCCTTGGGAATGAGGGCCTTTTCCAAACCCGAATTTCAGGAACCGGAATCGCCGTACTCTATTCGCCTGTGCCTCGACGCGAAATCCAGCGCCAAGATCTGGTGAACGATAAACTTTGGGTGGACGGAAACTTCGTGTTGATGCGCAGCGATTCAGTGGATTTTCGCGTCGAGAAAAGCAGTAAATCTTGGCTGGCAACATCGGTCTCCGGCGAGCGAATGCTGCAAACATTCGAAGGGATGGGTTTCGTCTGGATCGCGCCGACTCAGGGCATCTACGAACGCCTCGCGAGCAAACGGGGACTCCAGGAACTTGCCATTCCCCCAGGGAGCCACAATACCGAGACAGAAAGCCTGCCCGACTGATTCCGTTGTTGGAGGTAAGAAACCGCTCCCCTTCAGGATCTCTTAAGAGCTTCCTGAGCCTCTTGCATTTGGGTTTCCGTCATCTCTTTGGCCATGCTGTCACGGTTTTTCCCCGCCTTGCGATCACCTTGATCTGCCGCTTTCGAAAACCAAACATAGGCCAAAACAATGTCCCTTTCGACTCCATCACCCGTCGCATATCGAGCGCCCAAGTTGTTCTGGGCCAGCTGATGACCCTGGTCCGCAGCGAGGCGCAGCCATCGGAGGGCCTCCCCATCATCGAAAGCCAATCCCATCCCAATCGCGTGGCGCCAACCCATCTCGTACTGAGCATCGGCATCCTCACTCTCGGCCTTGCTCTTGAGCGCAGCAACTTGTTCTTCTGTCAGTTCCATTGTGTCTTCTATTCTGCCAGTTCCTAGGGCCGTGCGTTTCCAGGCCTTCTCTCCAGCGTAAACTGGCCGACCCAGCGAGTGTTGAATTTCTCCTGCCAGGTCTCGCCGGCGCGAACCGGACGCTCTTCGACGCCGTACTGTTGATCATCCATTCCGTGCCACGGTAAAGGCTTCACGGTCCAGCCTTGAACGACATGAGGATCGGCGTCTTTGTCCCAGCCGCTCGTAAAAAGAAACACATCTCGTTGCGCATTCTCAGCCCGTTCCGCGAGCCCTGAGCGATCAAACCGCAAGGTCAACTCGTCGCCCCCGTTCATCACCACGAGCCGATCATCCTTGTCCGCAATCAATGAATCCACCGGCCCATATCGTGTACACCAACCCGTCGGCGTGATGAGCCAAGGGGCTTTCGCCTTCACTTGACCATAGTTCGGTGTCAATGGTTGATGCCACGGAAGCTCCTCATACTCACTGAAACCACGCCAATGCAAATCGCTTGAGGAAGCCGCCAGGGTCTGGAGCTTCACCCCTTCTCCATCATACTTCTCCATTAAAGTAATTCGGTCCCAATGAATCTCAAAAGCCATGCTCAACCTGAGCCGCTTGGTCCCCGCTGGCAACTTTCCTTCCAGATCGACAATCATAGCCTTCGTCTTCCCGGCGGGTGCCCCCACCATGACATCGAGATCTTCCCATTCACCATCCCCATTTTCCACGGCGAGAACCGGAAACGGGAAAGGAAGATCCGGATTGTGAGAAGCCCCGATGTTCGCCATCCCTCCACCGAACCGAAGCCAGCCGTTCATCGCCAGAACCAAGGGACGTTCGACTGGCAGCTCTCCAAAATCTAGCTCGACAGAGTAAGCCTCCGCCAGGCCCCTCAACTGTGGCGCGCGCAAGGCCACGGGCGAGAGCATCTCACCATCGATCGCACGAAGGGCATTCGTCACGTCCTTGCCATCACTTCGCTTCGCCGACCTGAGCTCTCGCGCCGCATGCAAGGCGACCAATTCGTGCTTAGGAAAGGGCGGTCGCGGAACGAGTTTGCTCGTGGGAAAGACCTCAACGCCCGCAGGGTGGTCGACGACAACGAGTTTCGCCTCATCAAGGTAGAGCACCTCTCGGAGTTCCTCCGTGATCTGGAGCACATACTCATCCTCAACCGGTTGCACCATCGATTCGTCTCCCAGCCACACAAATTCGTCAGGATCGGCAGCGATCAGTTTTCCGGCCGCAACGGGCAAGCCGAGAGGCGCGGCACCCAACAGGTCCGTAACAAAGCGAAAGCGTTCTCCATCCCAAACATAAAGATACGGACAAGACCCGGTTGGCAACTCCAACTCAGGAACAGCCAGCGGGGAACAATCTTCCAACGCAAAATCCGTTGTCGTCACCAGATCACTCCAGTGTGGATCAATCGCATCCACCTTGTCTCGCTTGCCAAGGCCGATCTCAACCGGAAGTTCGTGAATGGTTCGAATTAAGCGCAGGCCGCCAGAAGTAATCTCGACCTTGACACCCAAAGCACTTGGATTGGACCGATTACCCTCGAGGCGCAATTTCAATTGCTGATTCGCGTTTCCTCCTTCATTGCGCAAAACCATTAGGCTTTGATCCTCTAGGGTCAGTAGAAAGTCAGAATCACAATCGCCGTCTAAATCGACGGACTTGAGGTCAGCAATTGTCCCAAGCTCCAAGCTATCAAGTCCGAGCGCCGAACTCGTTTCTAGAAACCCTTCCAATCCTCGGTTTCTCCAGGTCCGGATCTTTCCGCCTCCCAGACCGATGACATCTAACCACCCATCATTGTCGTAATCGACGAGCTCCAAGCCATCAATCGATGCTTCTCCGAGCTGAACGACCTGCGCTTCCTCTTCACCCTGCAGCATAATGTGAAGCGCAGCACCTGACAGTGACACCACATCGGCCCGCAGATCATTGTTCAAATCTCCCATCACCACGAAGGATGCAGCCGGAAGGGACGCAAACGTCTCACTCTCAACGAAGCCCCCTTCCCGCTCACGAAGCCAGAGCGTGGGCGAACGATCAGGATGAACTAAACACAGGTCCGCACGATCATCTCCGTCCCAGTCCTCGAAAAAGAACTGGGTCAATCCATCGACCGAGGTCGGCAAATTTGTTGACGACGTGTGGTTGATAAAGGAGAAGTTGCCCTGATTTCGCAAGAACAGCAGCGATCGATTGGTCGAACTCAGACCAATCAGATCGAGTTTTCCGGTTGTGTCTAAATCGGTCAAAAGCCCATCGCTGAGCGTCACACCTGCTATTTGGGCAAACAGACTTGAATCAGACAGCATCCCACTAGGAGACACTCGAAACACTTGAGTTCCCTTGTCGCTCAACAGCACGACATCCTCCTGCCGTCCACCCATCAGACTCGTCTTGTGCTGAAGATCCCCCACGAGGCACTTGCTGTATTCGGCACCGTCCAAGGCAGGATAAGGAAAGCCCTCGGGGACAAACTCTCCTTCGCGTTGAAGCAACAATTGGAAGCCCTCTTCTTTGTGGCGAGCGAACAAGTCCAGCGTCCCGTCGTGCCCGATGTCCATTACCCCTACCGGCCCTTGAAACTGACTCGGCAAGTCACCCAGAATCTCGCTGGTGGCATCCACAAAAGCAACGCTGACACCCGCAGTGTCGGGCTGGTCCAATCGGAAAGGAACCCTCGCCTCTGTGTAGATGCACTTCTCAAAGACCGAAGGATCCGTGATCACAGCGCCAAGTTTCTCGGAGACTTGCTGATGCATCGTCAACTGCTTCTCAGCCTCAGCTTCATTTCCGAGTCGCACCAAAACCTGGCTCAGGTTGTAGAACACCGCACCGTGTTCGGGATCAAACTCAGCCACCTCACGAAACTGCTTTTCTGCCTCTTCCCACTGGGCTAGCCCTTGGTGCGCTCGTCCTAGCTGAAAACTCACCGCATTGATCGTGTGGTCTAGATCCTTGGCAGTTTGCAACGATTTGAGAGCCTCCTCAAATTCCCCCATCCGCAGGAGACTACATCCCAAGAGATAATGACCAGCCGGATCCTGTCGATCCACACCCGTTGCCGCCCTCGCAGCTTCTGAAGCCTCCTGGGCCTGATTGGCTAACAGGTAAGCATTGGCCAAATTCAACAGAGCATCGCTGCTAGCATTGTTCATGGCCCGAGCCTCTTTGAAGACCTCGATTGCCTTCTCAGCAGCAGCACGACCTTGATCGAGATAGTTTTTGCCCGTGTTCATCGTGTCGATGAAAAGAGCCTCTCTGGCCGCGCGATCTCCAGCATCCGATCCACCGCCAGAAATCTTCGGACGGCTACCGTAAAAAACGAGCAGGAAAATCGCGATTACCGAGACAAATAGGCCGAGCACGACGAGAGTCCCCGGGACTCCCTTGGACTGCTGACCAGACTGAATTGAACTCATAAGAACAAGCTACCGAAGCTCCATCGATCCGCAAGTTCCATGTCAGGCAATTCATCGCTGCTCAACCAAGCCAAACTCAGCACCAACAAGGAGGCTTGGGAGAGGACGAACAGGCAGCCGATTTCGAGAGGAGGGCACAATGGGGCGAGCGCCACCAAGTAGAAAAACCCTAACGAGAGGCCCCAGTATTCAACTTAATGCCACCCTGATCCTGAATCAATTTGCCACGGTTGTGGATCATCGGCGGAAGGGGCGGAAGTTGCTTCACGAAGAGCGTCCAAAACTCACGCTCCTTCGAGTCCATGGCCCGCCATCGATCAGCGTTGCCCCGGAAAATCGTTCGTTCTTCAGGCGTCATCTGGGTGAAAGTATTGAGCGCGATCAGACATTTCTTTTGTTTGTCCAAGGGCATCTTCAACAGTTCGTTCAGGCGCTCCTTCAGTGCCACGCGAACCGGTACGGGAATCTTCGCGATAGCCGCTTCTTGCTTCAATGGCGGCAGCTCATAAAAACGGGCATAGGCATCGAACATTTGCTGCCGACGCTGCGGCGACAAAGTTTGCCAGCTCAACTTTTTGTCGTTCATTGGATTACTGGCTTCAGCCGAAGTCTTCAAGAGAGCCTCTCTTTGTGATGGTGAACTCGAAACCAAACGAGCGAAGTACTGCATCACTTTGATATTATCCAAAATATCCGACCTCAAATCCGCCGGCAATTTATCCCATTGCTCCAAGCGCCGTTTCACCAGGACTCGGTCGCTCTCAGGAATCGCCTCTACCCTCGCTGATCGAGACTCTTCAGGAATCCCAATCAACAAGGCCAAATACCAATGCAACTGGGCCGTCCGCAGGCGGGCTTCACGAAAAGACTGCGGAAGGGCTTCATATTCTCGAATCTTGCGCTCCCAGAAAGCTCGGCGGCTAGGCTTTTCTTTGGTCAAGACTTCGGCCCGCTTTTCGGCGGAAAACGATAGAAGATCGGAGAGATACTTCACCGGCGACTGCGCAATACTGGGAATCGGGGGTAAACTTACCTGCCCACCCGCTGTTCTCAGCGTCCACTTCGAATCAGCCGCTTGAGAAGACAACGAAAGGAGCAAACAGAGCGTGGCACCGATGAAACATCTTACAAACATGGCAACAACTCCTCGCTCCCGCCCCTTACTCCGTCGCGGTTATCAGCTCCCAATCCACGTCGACAGGCACCTGCGCTAACATTTGAATCGCCTCGAAATGCTGCAGCTCTTCCAGGGAAGGAACCGTCTCAGACTCCGTGACGAGCACTAGGCTCTCCGCCATTTTGGAGGAATCTCCCTGCTTGTACTGCAAAAACGACCCAAATACGGCCAGCACGAGCGCAAACCCAACTCCCAGTCGTGGCACAAAGCCCAATCGCGCCCACCATCGAATCGTTTTCTCCTCGGACGGCTTCTCGCTGGCTCCGTCGACTCGTCGAGCCAGAGACTGCATCACCTGGCTGGTAAAATTGGTGGATACAGGAATATCCGGCAGTCGATCAACACCTTCGATGATCGCCACATCCTCTTCCCACTGGGCTCGATAGGACGCTTGCTCCGCAAACAAGCGTTCTAAGGCTGCCTGCTCGTCAGGGCGAAGCTCTCGGATCCACCGAGTCGCCAACAAATCATCATATTTAGAATCCTGATTCATCGCTCGCTAATCATTAAAAAACCGTCAACACACAAAAGTTTCGACCCGATTCCGATTCGTTTTCACACCCTTCAATTTACCGGCGCATCCCAAACCCCATTCACCAAGTAAGGCTTGATTCGGCTCTTGATCGTTTCTCGACCGCGATGGATGAGAGATTTCACCGCCGAGACAGAACACCCCAGTATACCCGCAATATCCTCATACGAGAGCCCCTTCTCCTTAACCAGGATGATCGCCGTCCGTTGATTTACCGGGAGCTCGCCCAAAACTTCATCAATTTTGGCGACTAATTCAGACTGCAACGCCTCATCCGAGGCGGAAACCACGCCCTGATCTTCAATTTGCCGCGACGGAGCCTCTTCGTCTTCGGGATCCATTGTCGCATCCAGAGAACTCGCCGGATGACGAGAACGCCGCCGCAGTTCATTGAGGCTGAGGTTGCGAGCGATGGTGAAAAGCCAGGTCGAGAACTTTGCCGTGACCTTGTAACGACCCGCCGCCTTGTAAACCTGCAGGAAAACATTCTGCGCGAGATCCTCTGCCTCCGTCGTGTCCCGCACGATCCGAGCCACGACGTTGATCACCGGCTGCTTATACTTGTCCACCAAGGTCTCGAAAGCGACAAAGTCCCCCTCTTGAACCTTCAGCATCAAGGCAGCATCGCTGTCGATCTCATTCTCCATGCGCCGATTTTCTATCGTTCAACAACCACACCGGTCAAAAGTTCCGCAAAATCCAGGATTTGAGTGTTCATTTTTATCCACAGAGGCCCTGCGAAAAAAACTTCCTTATCAATAGCTCCATGTCTGACTACCCTAAGCGGCTGAAAGATGCCAAGTCTATTGGAAAAAGCAGAGGCGAGTGCCAAAAAGATTCTGCGACTTAAAAAGAAGCCTTCGGGAAGCGTCGAGCTTCCGAAATATCGCAATTTTCTGAAGGTCGAGTCCCACCGCCTCAAGATCGAGCATCGGGCGGGAGGGGAAGGCTTGGCCATCGCCCGCGCCCGCGCCAAAATCTTGGATCTCGTTGTCGAGACTCTCTACCGGGAGATCCTCAGCATCCAACCCAAACCAGCGACGGACAAGAGTCGGCTTTCGGTCGTCGCCTACGGTGGCTACGGTCGAGGAGAGCTCAATCCCTGTAGCGACTTGGATGTCATGATTCTGCATGATCAGAACGATCTCAGACGATCCAAACGCCACGAATGGCTGGTCGAGTTCTGTCAGTCATTCTTTCTCTCCTTGACCGATATCAAGCTCAAGATCCTCCCCGTAACTCGATCTATCCCGGACTGTGTCAAAATTGCCAACGAAGACGTGCAGTCCAAGACGGCACTCATTGAAACGCGATTGATTGCCGGGGATGAGGAATTGTTCGCCAAGATGAAGAAGACGCTCATCACGAAGTGCGTCAACAAACATGAACGGGCTTACATTACGGAACGACTCAATGACCAAAGAGTGCGACGCGAAAAGCACGGTGACTCACCCTACCTGCAAGAACCCAACATCAAGAACGGCTGCGGGGGACTTAGAGACTACCAAAATCTTCTCTGGATGGCCTTCTTCAAAGAACGATGTGAGTCCATCGAGGATCTCCTCGAGGCCAAGATCATCGACCAAGCGGAATACAAACAACTCACGACCGCCTACGATTACCTGCTGCGCGTTCGCAACGAGATGCACTACCTCACCAATCGCCCGGAAGAGGTGCTGCGAAGATCGATCCAGCCGCGAGTCGCCTACTATCTGGGCTTCAAAGAAACCTCGCCTTCAAAACGTCTCGAAGCCTTCATGCACGAGGTCTACACCCACTTGCGGAACATTTATCTCCTGAGCCGCACGCTGGAGCAGCGGATGGCCCTGTTCCCTAGCAATGGCAGGTTGCAAAAATTCTCGGGTCTCCTCAAACGGCAGAAGCCTATCGTGGTGGACGGATTCGAGATCAGCAACGGCCAGATCCGCCTCGCCAATCCACGGGCCTTCAAGGAGCAACCGCGTCGTCTCATGCGTGCCTTTCTCCAGGCTCAGCAACGAGGCCTGTCACTGCATCCCGATTTCGCCTACGCGATCCGCTCCCAGCTCAATCTGGTCGATCGCGCCTTTGTGAAAGACAAGAACGTACAAGAAACGTTTGTCGAGATCTTGAAGCAGAAAGGCAACGTCGCTCGAACCCTTCGGGCCATGCACGAAGTCGGCCTCTTGGGGAAATTTATCCCTGAGTTCGGCAGGCTTACCGGCAAAGTGCAGCACGAGTTCTACCACGTCTACACGGCAGACGAGCATACCATCGTTTGCATCGAACAGCTCGATCGAATCTGGGACGCAAAGGATGCCCCGTATTCAAAATACACACGCATCTTCGAGCGCTTGGACCGCGCCTATCTTCTCTATCTCGCTCTCATCGTCCATGACACCGGGAAGTCCGACGACAAGCGCAACAATCACTCAGACGATGGCGCCAAGATTGCACTCAAGGTTGGGCGTCGCCTCGGACTCGACAAGAAAGACATCCGAACCCTGGCCTTCCTTGTCCAAGAGCATCTCACCATGGCAACCGTTTCGCAGCGAAGAGACTTGGACGACCGATCCGTGATTCTCTCACACGCCCACCTCTGTAAAGAAGCAGAACATGTGGACTTGCTGACACTCCTGACTTTCTCTGATTCGATGGGTACCAGTAAGGATATGTGGAACGGCTTTAAAGATGGTCTCCTCCGCAGCCTCCACTACCAAACCTACGAAGCTCTCTCGAGTGAGACCACGCACCGAATTGCGCAAAGTAAATTGCGCGGTTACCTGCGGAGAAAAGTTGAACCCACCCTTCCTCCAGCAATTGCTCAAGATGAAATCGATGCCCACTTCGAACATCTTCCCGATCGCTACTTCCGGACCAATAAGCCGGAACAGATCAGCGCGGACCTCGAACGGATCCATCGATTCATGAGCCGGCAAACCCGTCTCAGCGAACAGTCCTTGGACCCGATCGTGACCTGGCACCAAGAACGCAATCGCGGCTATACCGAGTTTCAAGCTGTGACTTGGGATTACCCTCGAGTCTTCGCAAAACTTTCCGGAGCACTCGCGGCTTCCGGGATCAATATTCTGAGTGCTAATATTTTCTCACGAACGGATGGAATCATTCTCGACACCTTTTCACTCGTCGATGCAGTCGGCGGAGGTTTGGTCGGAAAAGACCGACGCGAAGCATTCCACAAGAATGTCGCCAAGATTCTAATGAACGAAGTCGACTTAGATCGTCTTGTTGGCAAAGCGCCCAAAGCCGCCCCACTCTATCAGTCGTTGGAAGACGAACGGATTGAGACCAAGATCGAGTTTGACAACCACACCTCAGAAGGCCGAACGATCATCGATATCGACACCGAGGATCGCCTGGGCCTCCTCTACGTCATTGCCACGACACTCGCCGAACTCGATCTCGATTTGTCAGTCGCAAAAATTAGCACGGAACGCGGCGCCGCCATCGATAGTTTCTACGTCAAGGAAGCCGCAGGCGGAAAAATCATCCACAAGGAACGTCAGCGAATCGTCCGCAAAAAACTCGCAGCGGCGATCGATAGAGTCGCCGAGCTTGCCAAGAAATAGGTTTTTTAAGAGTCCGCATATCTATTTCCAGGTTGAAATCCCTCCAACACTCGGGCATTCAGTTGACCACACCTCATGCCAACGACCACTAAGAGCCAGAATATTCGAATCCTGTCCATCGGCTTCGCGATCCTGGCGATTGACCAGTTCACCAAAATTCTCATCCAACGCTTCATGCTACTGGGTGAGGAGCGAGTGATCATTGATGGCTTCTTTCGACTGGTTCACTGGGGAAACACCGGAGCGGCTTGGAGTATGTTCAAAGGGAACAACACAATCCTCACCATCGTTGCCGTCGTCGCGGTCATTGCGCTCTTCCTCAACCGGCATCATTTTGAAGTGCATCGCCCTCTCGGACAGATTGCGATGGGTTTGATGCTCGGTGGAATCATCGGAAACTTAATCGATCGCTTCCGCATGAATCACGTCATCGATTTCCTTTACTTCTATACCTACCAAAGAGGAGGCGGAGAGATCGGCTTCCCGGCTTTCAACGTGGCCGATTCCGCCATTTGTACCGGTGTTGGATTCCTGCTGATCTTGTCTTGGCGAAACCAACCCGAGGAAACACCGGAAAGCTCCACCAGTTCGTAGACAGCTCCTGGTCGACTCCTCAACAAAGGATTCACGAAAGACCTCCGTGGCTCACTCGATCCTCATAGCTGGCCCCACAGCGGTCGGCAAGAGCTCCCTCGCCATCGAACTCGCGAAACGAATTCATGGCGAGATCATCTCCGTGGATTCCATACAGGTTTACCAAGGCCTCGACATAGGCACCGCGAAACCATCTCTCAGCGAACAGCAGGAGATCCCCCACCACCTCATCGATATCGCGACGCTCGATGAATCCTTCGACGTTCAACAGTTCGTCGAACAAGCAAGCGCAGCCCGCCAACAAATCGAGGCGCGAAACCGACCGGTGATTTTCTGCGGGGGAACCGGACTCTATTTCCGAGGCCTACTAGAAGGACTCGACCATCTCCCGGCCACCAACCCCTACCTGCGCAAGGAACTTGAACAAACCCCGCTTCCGGAGCTTCTGAAGGAACTCGAGTCGACCGATCCAGTCTGGTTTCAGCAAATCGACCAAGAAAACCCTCGTCGCGTCATTCGCGCTCTGGAAATCATTCGTCTTACCGGCCAACCCGTCTCCACCCAACGAACCACCTGGAACGAGGACAGAAATCCCGATCGCCCCACGCTCTTCGTCCTTGATCGCAGCACTGCAGGCTTGCGACAACGAATCGATACCCGCGTCGATCAGATGTTTGCCCGAGGACTCGTCGAGGAAACCCGCTCACTCCTGGACAAAGGTCTCCGCAACAATCCCAGCGCGAAGCAATCCCTCGGTTACCGTCAAGTTATTGACTTTCTCGACGGACAACAATCTCTCAAAGACACCATTGCCCTCGTCAAAACCAAAACTTGGCAATTTGCCAAACGTCAACGGACCTGGTTCCGCAAACAAGCCAAGACCCACTGGATTGACCTCGATCAAACGAACACAGAGGCCTGCCTTGAGCAAATCCTCACTTGATACGATGAGCGCCCAAAGCAAAACCACCTCCCGCAACACAAATCCATAAACTCTTCGGTTGACCTCAATCCCTGCTCCCTTCAACTTACTGCGGTTTACACTGGAATCGGATGCCAACCAAACTTCTCAAATCTGTGGCCCTCTTTGGCCGAGAACTCATCGCGAACCCGAGCGGCACGGGCGCGGCATTCCCCAGTTCACCCTTTCTCGGGAAACGGATGGCGTCCTACATCGACAGCCAATCCGATGGTTGGGTTGTCGAACTAGGCGCTGGCACTGGATCCGTCACCCAAGCCCTGCTGGACCATGGCATTGCCCCCGACAAACTCATCACCGTCGAGATGTCGTCAAAGCTCGTCGCTCATCTGAAGAAGCGCTTTCCTCAGCTCAAAATCGTTCAAGGAGACGCGGCCGAACTTCAATCCATCGTCGACCAAGTCAGCGGGGAAACCAACACCCGCATCGATCACATCGTCTCCTGTCTCCCCTTTCGGTCTCTTCCGATCGCGATTGGTCGCAAGATCATGAACCAGATCAAACAAGTCCTTGGTTCGAAAGGGAAACTCATCCAATTCACCTACGACCTTAGATCAAAAGATTTCCATCACTTCGCTGATTTCGAACGCAAAGACTCCGCGATCGTTCTGGCCAACATACCACCCGCTAGAGTCGATCTCTTCACCCTGAAGAAAAGCGCATAACCCCCCCCGGGTAAAAACCTCGATCTGAACTCGGATGCCACCTGAATCCACAGATCGCAAGACAGCACTGATCACCGGTGCCAATCGGGGCATTGGAAGACAAGCCGCCCTTCAGCTCGCCACCTTGGGCTGGCACGTGCTCGCGACAACACGTCCCCGATCCTACTCCCAACTCGAGCAGGACGAACAACTCTCCCAGCACGCGAACATCCAAACGCTCCCGCTCGACATCACCGACACACACTCCATTGAGGAAGCCATCTGCACCATCCAGCAGCACACCGCGTCACTGGATCTCCTCATCAACAACGCTGGCATTTTCATCGACCACGGCGAATCCATCCTAACAGTTGACGACTCAGCCTTTCTCGAAACCTTCACTACCAACACCCTTGGCCCCATCCGCCTGACGCGAGCACTCGTTCCGCTCTTAGCAAGCAGTCCGAAAGCACTCGTGATCAACCTATCCAGCGCCGCGGGAAGTCTCACCGAAATGAAAGACTGGTCCCCGGCCTACAGCCTCTCCAAGACCGCCCTCAATGCGGCCACCCGACAACTTGCGGCAGCCCTCGAACCCAAGGGGATCACAGTCTGCGCCGTCTCACCCGGCTGGGTCCAGACCGACATGGGCGGCCCCAACGCCACCCGCACCGTCGAGCAAGCCGTCGACAGCCTCCTCCAACTCCTGGACCTCCCTCGCGAACAACTCACCGCCCGCTTTCTCAGAGACGCCGAAGACCACCCATGGTAAGCAATCCACACCTCTCATAACCCCTTTCCCAAAATCCGTGGCATCCGGCTATCCGTGGTTAAGCTCCCAAATACCTCTTGACCCAGCGCCACCGAAGAACGATCTTAAAAGAGTTGGGGGCGTACTGGTTTCGACTGGGTAGATACGCTGGGGGTTGCATGCCGAGGATGGTACGTTGGCCTCGTTAATCATCGGACCAAAAAATAACTGCTAACGAAGAATTAGCTCTCGCGGCCTAAGTGCCCGAGCGTTGTCCAACTGACACCTGCTAGGTAGGAACAACGCAGCAGCAGGATCGGCTCTGATCGGAGATCGCGCGTGAGGGGCTTAAACTTATTTCATGCGAACTATGTAAGATCCATCGCGTCAGGTCGGCAGGATCAAACAGACAAAATCTTACCTGAATAAGCATGTAGAGGCCTTACGGTCGGTTTACACAGGACGCGGGTTCAACTCCCGCCGCCTCCACCA